>NZ_JBHVOI010000001.1:0-1678831 GCF_042887885.1 Streptomyces sp. NPDC057900 | reverse complement strand
TCCAACGTCAGGTCATCGGCGAAATGCCGGTCACCGGTCGCGTCGGGCACGTACTTCACACAGACAACGATCCTCAAGCTCACGCCGGCTCTCCTCACTGATGCGGTTCGTGATCCGACCTTATGGCACTCAGTACCCCGAGTAAAGGTACGCAGTGCCGGACGACTGCTTCTGGTGCTACGTTTCCGCCATGACCGATGACCGCGGACCTGCCAAGAAGCCGCCCATGCGTGACGTGCTCGCGGAGGCTGCCTTCGGGCTCTTCATGGAGCGCGGGTTCGAGCGGACCACGGTGGACGACATCGTCGCCAGGGCGGGGGTGGGGCGGCGTTCCTTCTTCCGCTACTTCCCGTCGAAGGAGGACGCGGTCTTCCCCGATCACGAGCGGTGTCTCGCGGACATGACCGCGTTCCTGGACGTCGCCGGTGACGGCGATCCGGTGGACACGGTGTGTGACGCGGCCCGGCTCGTCCTGCGGATGTACGCCGTGAATCCGGAGTTCTCCGTGCAGCGCTACCGGCTCACCCGGGAGGTGCCCGGTCTGCGCACCTATGAACTCTCCGTCGTACGCCGCTACGAACGGACCCTCGCCGGCTATCTGGAGCGGCGCGGCGACGGCACCAGGGAGGCCGCGCTGCGCGCCGAGGTGATCGCCGCCTCCGTGGTCGCCGCGCACAACAACGGCCTCCGGTCCTGGCTGCGTTCGGGCGGCCAGGGCGATGCGGGCGCCGAGGTGGACCGGGCGCTCGAACTCGTCCGCACGGTGTGGGGAAGCGCGTCCGCACGGCCCGCCGTGACGGCTGCCGACGACGAGGTGATCGTGATGGTCGCGGCGAAGGGCGCCCCCATGTGGCGGGTGGTGCAGCGCATCGAGTCCGCTCTCGGCCAGGACTGAAGGCCCGGCAGAGGAACGGTGGAGGGTCCGGCGGGAGGCCGGTCGAGGGCCGGTCGAAGGGGGCTTCGGCAACTTTCGGCACTCAGTACCTTTACGCGCTGGCACTAAGTGCCATACGGTGCCGGAGTGCCGTCGCCGGCGGTGCGGCGCACCCAGTCGAGCGCGGGAGGCCGAGACGTGTTCAGTACCGGAACCGATGTGGGGCGGACGGCCGGTGACACGGCGGATCCGCATACCGTGGAGGGGCTGGTCTACCAGCGGTGCCGATGGTGCCGCACCGCCTCGTTCCGCAAACTGCTGTGCCCCGTCTGCGCGTCGAGCGATCTCGAACCGGAACGCAGCGACGGACACGGCGTCGTCGTACGGTCCAGCGTCGTGAACCGCTATTCGCGGGTGATGCGCAACGAGTCGCTGGTCCGCTTCCCGGAGGGTTTTGTGTACCGGTGCCGGATCGTGGGCGCGGCGCCCCACCTGGTGAGCGTCGGCGACCGTGTCCGGCCGGTGGGCGGCGCGACCTCGGAGGCGGGCGAGGTGGTCCTCGAACTGTGCGACCCGCCCCTCACGGCCGGCTGGTACTGACACCGTCCATGCGGTTCACTCCTCGACCCGCAGGATGTGCTTGCCGCGTACGCCGCCCGCTTCCAGCGCGCGGTGGGCGTCCGCGATGTCCGCGAGAGGGCGGACGGTGTCCACGACATGGCGGATACTGCCGTCCTCCGCGTACCGGGCCAGCCGGGTCAGCAGTTCGGTGTCCGGGTTGCCGCTGAAGAACCGTACGCGTCCGGAGCCGTGGCGGGCCGAGGCGAGGAGGTAGGCGAGGGAGCGGAAGGTGTGCTCGATGTCGAAGGACACGGCCACCATGCGCCCGCCCGGGGCCAACAGTCGCCGGAAGTCGCGGTGCAGGGTGCCGACCGTGTCCAGGACGACGTCGAAGGCGCCCAGTTCGGCGGGGCCGGTCGTCCGGTAGTCGAAGGCCTCGTCGGCGCCCAGGCCGCGGACGAAGTCGAGGTTCTTCGCCCCCGCGAGAGCGGTGACGCGGGCGCCGAGCAACTTGCCGATCTGGACCCCGACGCTGCCGACCCCGCCGCTGCCCCCGCGTACCAGGAGCCGCTCGCCGGGCTTGAGGGCGGCTTTGTCGACCAGCGCGGTCAGGCTCGTCGTGCCGCCGGCCACCAGGGAGACGGCCTGTTCGGGCGTCAGGTTGGCCGGGGCGGGCGAGACCTTCCGCGCGGGGACGGCCACGTACTCCGCCGCGCTGCCCATCCGCCGGGGCAGAACGCCCCACACCTGCTCGCCCACCCGCACCCCGGTCACGGACGGGCCCAGCGCGGCTATCTCGCCCGCGAAGTCGATCCCGGTGCGCTGGGGGAATCGGCGTCCCGTCACCAGGCGTACCTTTCCGGCCCGGCCGTACAGCTCACCGCCGTTCAGCCCGACCGCCCGGACGCGGACCAGTACCTCGCCCGGCTTGGCTTCCGGCACGGGCACCTTGCCCACATACAGCACCTCCGGAGGGCCGTACCGGTCGTAGAGGGCCGCGCGCATCTCGTCCACGTGTCCTGTCCTGCTCTGCCTCGGGAACCGTAAGCGGAATGGTGTTTCCGCTTCCTTCTCCTCAAGCTAACAGGCTAAGTGGATGACACCTTCCACTTACCGTAAAGTGAGAGACATGCCTGCTCAGCCCTCTCGGAAGCGCCCCGCCACGGCCGGACTGCGGGCCGATGCCCGGCACAACCGTGAGCGCATCCTGGAAGCCGCCCGGGAGGCCTACGCGGCCCACGGCATCGACGTGCCCGTCACCACGATCGCCCGCCGGGCCGGTGTCGGGGTCGCCACGCTCTACCGTCGTTTCCCCACGCGTGCCGCACTTGTCACTGAGGCCTTCTCCGAGCAGCTCGCCGTGTGCGTCGCGGCCCTCGACGCCGCACTGCGGGACCCCGACCCCTGGCACGGTTTCCGCTCGCTCATCGAGAAGGTGTGCGCGATGCAGGCCACCGACCGGGGCTTCACCGCCGCGTTCCTCTCCCGGTTTCCCGACGCCGTGGACATCGACGGACAGCGCGTCCGCGCGGAGGAGGGCATCGCCCGACTGGTGCGGCGCGCGCAGGAGTCGGGGCAGCTCCGCGCCGACTTCGACCCCAGCGACGTCACGCTCCTGCTGCTGGCGAACAACGGCGTCGCCGGAGACTCCCCGGAGGTCTCCGCGGCCGCGTCCCGGCGGCTCACCGGCTACCTGCTCCAGTCCCTCCGGGCCGAGCACGCCGCACCCCTCCCGCCGCCCGCCCCGCTGGAACTGAACCGCATCCACCGGCTTCCGCCCGGCCCGTGAGGCCCGGCCGGTCGGTTCATCCGTCCGCGGCGACCCCCGAACCGGCGGGGTGAACACGGTCTTACTGGCCCCGTACAGGTTCGTCGGCCATACTGCCCGCCGTGGAGCAGCGCATAGATCCCAACACTCAGCCCGCGTACGCCGCAGGGACAGACCCGGCGTACATCCCTGGTCTCACGGCCCCCCGAGCCACCGGAAAGGCGGACGAGGAGCCGGAGCCGACCGAGGAGCCCGCACCCGAGGACGCCGTGCCCGAGGACGCCGCGTCCGCCGAGGCGGAATCCGACGGCGAGGCCGTCGCCGAGGCGGCGGACGACGAGGAGGACGAGGACGAGAAGGCGAACACGGGCGAGGACGGTCCCGCGTTCGAGGTGAGCGACCGCCGTGGCTCGATCACCGCGGACAGTGAGGGCATCCGGTTCACGCTGGACGACCAGGAGGCCGACTTCCGCTGGGACGAGATCGGCGCGGTGGAGCTGAAGCCGGCCCGGTTCGGCCGCAGGTTCACGGTCACGGTCCACATGTCGAGCATGCGGTGGTTCAACGCCGAGGTCGAGGCGGCCGCCAGGAGCAGCCTGAAGGAGTGGACGGAAGGCTTCGACGCGGTCCTGGACGCCTACTTCGAGGAGTCCTGACCGGCGGCGGCCGACGCGGGGCCCTGACCGGCGGATGACGCGGGGTCCTGGCCGGTGGCGGCCTCCCTGGCCGGGTCCGTACGACCGGGGCGCGGGCCGAGGAGCGCGTGGCGGATGTGCGGCCAGGCGGCCGCTCCGAGCGCCGCGTCGGCCGCCGGTGAGCCGCCGTGCCGGAATGCGCTGGACGCGGGCACGGCCCCCTCGCCGGGCAGCCGGGGCCGGTGTCCCGCGTCGGCGCGGGTGACCAGCCGGACGGGAAGGCCTGCCGCCCGCCGCCGGGCCGCCAGCTCCCGCGCGTACCGCAGTGAGGGCCACATCAGGTCGTCACCGCCCGCGACCAGCACGAGTTCGGCGGCGGACCGCTCCACCGGGATGGCCGCGGCGGTGAGCAGGTCCGGGCGGGCCCGCACGCTCTGTTCGTACCAGCCGAGGACCGAGACCGGGGCGCCCGCCGGCTCGGAGGCCGTCCAGCCGGTGTCGTAGGGAACGAACGGCAGTGGCTGCCCGCGCCAGGTCCAGGAGGACCGGTGGGGCGCCGCCGAACCGTCGCGGCCGGGGCCGATGTTGGCCCAGGTCAGCGAGGTGGGGGAGAGCGCCACCACGGCGTCGATGCCGGGCTGGAGCACGGACAGGTGCAGTGCGGCCTCCGCGCCCTTGGAGACACCCAGGACGCTGACGCGACGGGCCCCGTCCGCGCGGAGCCGGCCGAGCGCGGACACGAAGGTCTCCAGCGGGACTTCACAGATGCCCGGCGGCTGTCCGGGGCCGCCGAACCAGCGGATGGAGAGGGCGGCCAAGCCCTCCCGGGCCAGCAGCCGGCACCGCTCCTCCTCGACCCGCCCGCTGGACCCCGAGAGCACGAGCACCCCTGCGTCACTGCCGCGCGCGGGCGCGGCGCGGAAACCCGTCCAGGCGTCCGCGCGGTGCCCGCCCGCGGCAGTGACGCAGGGGTGCTCGATGATGTCCGGCACCGGCTCAGGCGTCGGCCAGCACCACGGAACGGGTGAGGTGGCGCGGGCTGTCCGGGTCCAGGCCGCGGGCGGCGGCGCGGGCGATGGCCAGGCGCTGGACGCGGACCAGCTCGGCCAGCGGGTCCAGACCGCTCTCCACCCAGCGGGCGCCGGTCCCCTCGACCTGCTCGCGCAGTCCCTCCGGCGCGGTGCCGAACATCCAGGTCGCGGTGCCCTCTGTGGCGATGCTGATGGGGCCGTGGCGGTACTCCATCGCGGCGTACGCCTCCGTCCAGGACAGCGAGGCCTCCTTCATCTTCAGCGCGGCCTCGTTGGCGAGACCCGCCGTCCAGCCGCGGCCGAGGAAGGTGAACTGGGTGCAGTCCAGCAGCCCTTCGGGCAGCGGTTCGGCCAGCGCCGTCTCCGCGTCGCGGACCACGGAGTCGGTGTGCAGACCGAGGTGGGCGCGGAGCAGGGTCAGTAGCGTGGTCGCGAAGCGGGTCTGCACGACGGACTGCTCGTCGGCGAAGTCGAGCACCACGACCGCGTCCGCGGACGTCATCACCGGGGTCTGCGGGTCGCCGGTGATGGCCACCGTCGGGGTGACACCCCGCAACCTGTCGAGAAGTTCGAGCACCTCGGTCGTGGTGCCGGAACGGCTGAGGGCCACGACCCGGTCGTAGCGGCGGCCGAACGGGAACTCGGAGGCGGCGAACGCGTCGGTCTCGCCCTGGCCGGAGTCCTCACGGAGCGAGGCGTACGCCTGAGCCATGTAGAACGAGGTGCCGCAGCCGACCACGGCGATCCGCTCACCGGACGCGGGCAGTACGGAGGCCTGGCTCTGCGCCAGATCCGCGGCGCGACGCCAGCAGTCCGGCTGACTGGCTGTCTCGATCTCGACAAATGACACTTTTGCACTCCGTACTGGTGATGGGATGCTCGTAAACGCACGATATACGGGACGTGCAAGCATTATCAAGCATTTCCCTTGCAGCTGACTTGACTCGCGAGGGCCTTGTGCGACGCTTGCGCGAGTCCGGTGATGCCACCCAAGGGGATGGGCGCATGCGGCCGGACCTGTGAGGAGAGTGCACGTGTCCAGGGATACCCGGTGGAACTCACTGCTGGAGCTCGTAGGCAAGCATGGCCGGGTGGACGTCGAGGACGCCGCGAAGGTGCTGGATGTCTCGGCGGCGACCATCCGCCGAGATCTTGACCAGCTCGCTGAGCAGCAACTGCTCACCCGTACGCGGGGCGGCGCGGTCGCGCACGGTGTCAGCTACGAGCTGGCGCTGCGCTACAAGACCGGGCGAAACGCCCCGGAGAAGCAGGCCATCGGCCGTGCCGTGGCCGAGCTGGTCGCGGTCGGCGAAGTGGTGGGGCTGACCGGCGGTACCACCATCACCGAGGTCGCCCGCGCGCTCGCCGTGCGTTCCGACCTGGTGGGGGACGCCGTCGCGGGGGCGTCGGGACAGCCGACCCTCACCGTGGTCACCAACGCCCTCAACATCGCCAATGAGCTGGTGATCCGGCCGCAGATAAAGATCGTGGTGACCGGCGGGGTGGCCAGGCCCCAGTCGTACGAGCTGACGGGCCCGCTGGCCAGCGGCGTACTCGGCGAGATCACGCTGGACGTCGCCGTGCTGGGCGTCAACGCCATCGACACCGAACGCGGTGCGTACGTCCACCACGAGGGCGAGGCCAGTATCAACCGGCTGCTCGCCCAGCAGGCCCAGCGGGTGGTGGTGGCCGCCGACTCCTCGAAGATCGGCAAGCGGGCCTTCGCCCGGGTCTTCGACCTCGGGCTGATCGACTTCCTGGTCACCGACAAGGGGATCCCGGCCGAGGCGACGGCCCGTTTCACCGAGGCCGGCGTCACTGTCATCGCCGTCTGAGCCGTCCGAGCCGTCTGAGCCGTCCGAGCCGTCTGAGCCGTCTGAGCCGTCTGAGCCGTCCGAGCCGTCCGGGCCGTCCGGGCTCGGCCCAACGGCGGGCCGCCACACCCTTGGGGTGCGGCGGCCCGCCGTTTCGCGTGCCCCCTCGGCCGGGTCCCGCCGTGCTGGAACGTGCGCTTGTGCGTGCGCGATCGATCACAACCAAGCATCCATAGGCCGGATTTGACGGGTCGGCAGCGCCGAAGACGGTCGCTTCGCGACCACCTTGTGCCTCTTCTGTGCATATTTCGATCCACGGGGTGTGCCGATGTGCTGCGTGTTGTGGGTTTTGGATGTCAATAGATGTTCGTTACCTCTGCGAAATGAACAACTCTTGCCATTCGGGTGCGCTGTCGTGAACTATGTGCCTGTCGCCGTGAAGGAGCAGCGGCCGCACCCCTTCCGGGACGCGGCCCGCCTCCACGTATGCGGGACGTTCTCTCGCTCCATCAGCCCTGGAGGTGCCTGTGACGATGGCAGATGTGCCGGTCACAGCAGTGCGGCAGTCCGTGCCGCAGCCCCGCGACCCGGACGGCGCCGACCTGCCCGCCGGGAAGAAGCCCAAGAAGAACCGGATACGGCAGCCGCTCCGACACCGGCTGAAACGGGACAGAGCGCTTCTGCTCTTCTGCCTGCCCGGTGTTCTGTACTTTGCGCTTTTCTTCTACTTGCCGCTCGCGGGCAACGTCATCGCCTTCCAGGACTACCAGCCTTTCCTGGGCTTCAAGGAGAGCCCGTTCGTCGGGCTCTCGAACTTCACCGCGCTGCTGGCCGAGCCGGATTTCTGGAGCGCGGTATCCAACACGCTCCAGATCACCGCGATCCAGCTGGTGCTGTACTTCCCGGCACCGATCGCCCTGGCCCTGCTGCTCAACTCGCTGATCAGCGAGAAGATCAAGCGGTTCATCCAGACCGTCGTCTACCTCCCGCACTTCCTGTCCTGGGTCGTCGTGGTGGCCATGTTCAAGCAGGTGCTCGGCGGCGCGGGTTCGGTCACCACGCTGCTTATGGAGCACGGCGTCAGCATCGGCAACGTGATGACGGACCCCGGCACCTTCAAGCTGCTGATCACCGCGCAGGCCATCTGGAAGGACACGGGCTGGGGCACGATCATCTTCCTGGCGTCCATCGCCTCGATCGACATGGGCCAGTACGAGTCCGCCGCGATGGACGGCGCCGGCTGGCTCCGCCGGATCTGGCACATCACCCTGCCGGGCATCCGGCCGGTGATCCTGATGCTGCTGATCCTGCGGCTCGGCGACATCCTCTCGGTCGGCTTCGAGCAGATCATCCTGCAGCGTGACGCCGTCGGCCCGGACGCCTCCGAAGTCATGGACACCTATGTGTACTTCCACGGAGTCGTGGACGGCGACTGGGGCATGAGCACCGCCGCCGGTCTGATGAAGGGCGTCATCGGCTTCGCCCTCATCCTCGCCGCCAACAAGCTCGCCCACCGCTTCGGCGAGCAGGGAGTCTACCGATGAGCCAGCAGTCCGTCGCGACCCGGCTGCGCAGTGCCAGGTTCGGCCCCAGGGCCGGTGGGGGCCTGCGCGCCTCCAACGGCAGGCCGCCGTGGATGGAGCGTCCCCACTGGTACGGGCAGGGCGCCAAGGGCCTGGCCCTGATCGTCCTCACCGTGATCGTGCTCTACCCGTTCGTCCTCGCCATCGGCACCAGCCTGGCGGGCCGCGAGGAGCTCAACGCGAACGGCGGTTACGTACTGCTGCCGCACCACCCGACGGTGGAGGCCTACCGGGTCGTGCTGTCCGGCGGGGTCGTCACGCAGGCCGCGCTCGTCTCCATCGGGATCACCCTGGTCGGCACCGCGCTCAGCCTGGCGTGCACGGTGCTGATCGCCTACGGGACCTCGCGCCCCGGCACGGTCCTCGCCAAGCCGATCCTGCTGCTGGTACTGGGTACGTTCCTCTTCGCCCCCGGCATCATCCCGACGTACCTGGCGGTCCAGCAGTTCAAGATGCTGGACACCTACGCGGCGCTGATCCTTCCGGTGCTGCTCAACGCGTTCAACATCGTGGTCGTCCGCTCCTTCTTCCAGAGCATCCCGGAGGAGCTGTACGACGCGGCCCGGATCGACGGCGCCGGTGAGGTCACGGTCCTCTTCCGGATCGTCCTCCCGCTCTCCAAGGCGGTCCTGGCCGTGGTCGGGCTGTTCTACGCGGTCGGGTACTGGAACAGCTTCTTCAACGCGGTGCTCTACCTCAACGACTCCGGCAAGTTCCCCATCCAGGTGATCCTGCGCAGCTACGTACTCAACGGGCAGAGCATCAACGCGTCGGCCATGGGCGTCCACTCGATCCCGCCGGCCACGTCCTTGCAGATGGCCGTGCTGATCATCGCCATCGTGCCCATCTTCTGCGTGTACCCCTTCCTGCAGAAATTCTTCGTCAAGGGCGTTCTCACCGGGGCGATCAAGGGCTGATCCGCCCACCGCCTTCGTCGCCGCCACGCACTTCACACCTTTCAAGGAGCCCCATGTCCACCAACTTGTCCCGGCGCGGTTTCATGGGCGCCGCGGGAATCGCCGGCCTGACCGTGGCCGGGCTGTCGACCCTGAGCGCCTGCGGCAGCGGTGCCACGGTCAGCAAGGGCGGTTCCAAGGCGTCGGCCAAGCTCAAGCTGCCGACGTACGCGGCAGTGCAGACCGCCCCCGCGGACCTGGCGGGCAACGCGGCCGGTCTGGACGCCACGTACCTGCGCTACCCCAAGGCCCTCACCAAGTCGGTGGCCAAGGCGCCCGGTGACGGCAGCCGCATCACGGCCCTCACCGAGACGTTCACCACGCCCGCACCGCCGCAGGGCAAGAACGCCTACTGGCAGGAGCTGAACAAGCGGCTCGGCGCTCAGTTCGACATGACGATCGTCGTGGACCAGGGCGTGGACGCCTACCTCCAGAAGTTCAACGCCATGATGGCCGGCGGTGACATACCCGACCTGGTCTGGTTCCCGCCGAACCAGGGCATCCAGCGCGTTCCCGAGCTGCTGGACGCCAAGTTCCACGACCTCACCCCGTACCTCTCGGGCGACGCGGTGAAGGACTACCCGAACCTGGCGAACCTGCCGACCACGGCCTGGAAGACCGCCGTGGTCAACGGCAAGATCCGCGGCGTCACCGTCGCCTACGGGTCCATGGGCCAGGTCTACGTCGTCAACCAGGACTTCTGGAAGCCCGTCGGCGGAGCCGAGTTCAGCAGCGCGGAGGACTTCCTCGCCAAGGGCAAGGAGCTCCTCGACACCAAGCGCAACAAGTACGTCCTGGAACCCGCGTACGTGAACCACATCGGCCAGTTCGCCCAGTGGTTCGGCGCCCCCGCCTCCTGGCGCCTCGAAGGCGGCAAGCTCACCCACCAGTACGAGACGGAGGAGTACCAGGAGGCCCTGGCCTTCGCCGTCAAGGTGGCCAAGGCCGGACTCTTCTGGCCGGACCCCAACCTCTCCACCACCATGGAGAAGATGGCGCAGGGCAGCCTCGGAGCCTACGTCCAGTCCTTCCCCAGTTTCCTGGTCGACGCCAAGACGTACGACTTCCCGTTCGGCGTCATCGTGCCGTTCGCCGGCAAGGAAGGCGCCACGCCGCACTACAGCATGGGCTACGGCTCCGTCGGCTACACCGCCATCAACAAGAAGGCCGACACCAAGCGCGTGAAGATGCTGCTGGGCGTCCTGGACTACCTGGCCGCCCCCTTCGGTACGGAGGAGCGCCTCTTCCTCGACAACGGCGTCGAGGGCAAGCACTTCACCCGCACGGCCAAGGGCGACGTCAAGCTCACCCCCAAGGGGAACTCCGAGGCGGTGACCACGGCGATGCCGCTGGCCTTCCTCGCCGCCGGACCCGAGTACATCTACCTGCCCGGACAGCCGGAGCTGGCCGGAAAGATCCACGGCTGGCAGCAGGAACTCCTCAAGATCAGCCAGTCCAACCCGACGAGCGGCCACTTCTCCGACACGTCCACCAGCAAGAGCCCCTCGCTCACCACCGCCATGAGCGACTGTCAGCTGGACATCGTCGCGGGCCGCAAGCCGATCTCCGCGTTCAAGGAGCAGCTGGCCAAGTGGCGCTCCGGCGGCGGTGACAAGATGCGTGCCGAGTTCGAGGCCTCGCTCGCCGGAAAGTAATCCAGGGCCGGGGATCTGATCCTCGTCCGCACCACCCGCACCACCCGTACAGACAGAGAAGGGATCCCCGTGTCAGACCTTCGACTCGGCGTCATCGGACTCGGCCTGCGCCGTTCCATCGCGATGTCCGCCCACCACCCCGGACAGGGTTCGGCGATCACCGCCGTCTGCGACCTCGACCCCGAGGTGCGCAGCCGCGAGGCCGAGCGCTTCGGTACGGATGTCGCGGTCGAGGACTACAAGCTGCTCCTCGGCCGGGACGACATCGACGCGGTCATCGTCGCCACCCCGGACGACACCCACGAGGCCATCGCCATCGACGCGCTGCGGGCGGGCAAGGCCGTCTTCGTCGAGAAGCCGCTCGGGATCACCGTCGAGAGCTGCGACAACGTCCTGCGCGCCGCGTACGAGACCGGGACCCGGCTCTACGTCGGCCACAACATGCGGCACATGGGTGTCGTGCGGCTGATGCGCGACATCATCGCCCGCGGCGACATCGGCGAGCCCAAGACCGTCTGGGTACGCCACTTCGTGGGCTACGGCGGCGACTACTACTTCAAGGACTGGCACGCCGACCGGACCCGGACCACCGGCCTGCTCCTCCAGAAGGCCGCGCACGACATCGACGTGCTGCACTGGCTGGCCGGCGGTTACACGCAGCGCGTCAACGCGCTGGGCGACCTGATGGTCTACGGCGACCTGCCGCGGCGCGAGCCGGACACCCCGCGCCCGGACAACTGGCTGCGCGAGTTCGACTGGCCGCCGACCGCCCGCAAGGACCTGCACCACATCGTGGACGTCGAGGACGTCTCGGTGATGAACATGCAGCTCGACAACGGCGTGGTCGCCGCCTACCAGCAGTGCCACTTCACGCCGGACTACTGGCGCAACTACACCGTCATCGGCACCGAGGGACGGCTGGAGAACTTCGGCGACAGCCCCGGCGACGAGGTCAAGGTCTGGAACACCGGCCCCAGCGGCTACCGCGCGGACGCCGACATCACCTACCGGGTGCCGGAGGCCAAGGGCTCGCACGGCGGCGGTGACAGCCGGATCATGGAGGAGTTCTGCCGGTTCGTGCGCGACGGGGGCGTCACCGACACCTCGCCGGTCGCCGCCCGGATGAGCGTCGCCGCCGGTGTGCTCGCGACCCGCTCGCTGCGTGAGGGCGGTGCGCCGTACGACGTACCCGCCCTCGACCCCGAGCTGATCGCGTACTTCGAACGCGGCCAGGTCCGCTCCTGAGGATCTGACCGGAATCTGACCGGAATCTGACCGGGACCTGAAGGGCCGGACAGAGCCGTGCCGCGGCTCTGTCCGGCCTTTTCACCGCACGAAACGCACCACCCGTGCGCCCCCGCCCTGCCGGGGGCCGGTGACGTCTGTTTTGAGTCATGCTCGGTGGGTAATCGGCCTCTTCCGGTTTGACGGCCGCTCGCTGCGTAATGGCGAAGAAGGAGTCATTGGGTGCGCTGTATCAACTGGTTCATCCCGATAATCCCGTAAGGCGGATGACTCCGCTGCTCTCGGACGGTCACCGATCAGCCGTTCCGGGTGGCACGAAACGGCGATTTCAAGCCAGTAAGTGGTTGCAGTGTCCGATTTCGAACGCGCGACCGGAAACCGGTCGGCATAATCGCGTCCATGTCGATCACGGGTGGGCACGTCGTAGACCTGGGCCGGGGCCTGCACGCATGGCTCCCACCGAAGCGGGGGTGGGGGCTGGCCAACTGCGGCCTGCTCGTCTCGCCCCGGGGCGCGCTCTGGATCGACACCCCGTACGACCCGGTACTGGCGGGACAGTTCCTGGCCGAGAGCACGAAACTGCTGCCCGCGGGCGTCACCGTCGACCGGGTGATCGTCACGCACGCCAACGGCGACCACTTCTGGGGCGCCGGCGTGCTCCCGGACGCGGAGATCATCGCGACCCGCGAGGCCCGGGACCACATCCACTACGAGCCCACCCCGAAGCAGCAGCACGCCCTGGTCAACGGCAGCGACCCGGCAGGGCCGCTCGGCGCCTACCTCGGCCGCCACTTCGGCTCGTTCGACTGGTCGCGGACCGAACCGGTCCGGCCGACCACCTACTTCACCGGGGAGCTCGAACTGACCCTGGGGGAGTACCCGGTCCGGATCGCCGCCCTGCCGCCCGCGCACACCACCGGTGACCTGATGGTCCATCTGCCCGCTCAGAGCGCCGTGTTCAGCGGCGACATCATCTTCTCCTCGACACCCGGGCAGCCGGGCGACCACCCGATCCACTGGGCGGGCCCGCTGAGCAACGTGATCGCCGCCTGCGAACAGATCCTGGCCACCGGAGCCGAGACGATCGTGCCGGGCCACGGCCCGGTCCTCGACCGGGCCGGGGTACGCGACCACATCGCCTATCTGGAGTACGTACGGGAGCGGGCCCACGCCCTCCACGCAGCCGGGGTGCCCGCCCCGGAGGCGGCCCGCCGGGTGATCGGCGAGGGCCGCCACCCCGAACTCGGCCTCCCCGAGCGGCTGCTCGTGACCATCGGCAGCGAGTACCGGCAGCTCGACGGATCCGAGATGCCGGGCGTGCTCCAGGTGATGACCGAGGTGGCCGTGCTCGCCCGGGAAGTGGAGCAGGAAGCGGAACAGGGAGCCGAGCAGGGACTGGACCGGGAAGCGGAGCCGGCCCGTGAGCCCGCGGGCGCGGTGGAGTGAGCGCCCGGCCCGCCGCACAGGCCGGGCCACCCGTCCGGCCCCCGGGCCGGGCCGACCGTCCGGTCCTCCGCCGCCGCCCCGGCCGGAGGGCCGGCCCGACGACAGAAACGCGGTAACGGCATGGGATGGATCGTGGCGGTGATCGCCGTCGTGGCCGCCGTGGCGGCGACGGCGCGCTCGTACGGGTCCGCCCGCTCGGAACAGCTCGCCGTGGCCCACGCAGAGCTGACCGAACGGCAGATGAAGGCGGCGGAGGCCCGCACCGCCGCGCTCGTCGAGGAGATCCGGCAACTGGCCCAGAAACGCATCCCGGCCGCCGCGCTCGCCCTCTCGCACTCCAGCGCCCAGGTCCCCGGACTGCGGGAGGCGGCAGAGGTGGACGGCGAAGCCGCCCGGCTGCTCACCGAGGCCGTGCAGGCCGCCAGGACCGCCGTCATCGAGGAGCGGCAGCGCGTCGACGCGGCGGCCCGCGCGGCGATGCGCGGCACCTCGGCCAAGATCCAGTCGCTGCTCAACCAGTCCCAGCAACTGCTGCACGAGCTCCAGCACGAGTACGACGACCCGCGCATCCTGCAACTGGACTTCCGCAACGAACTGGCGCTGCGCCGGACCCAGTCCACCGCCGTGCTCTGCGACGCCTGGCCCGGCCTGGCCCGGCAGAACTCCCCGCTCGTCGAGATCGTGCTCGGGGCCCAGTCCCGCGTCGCCGGATACGAGCGCATCAAGGTGGCCAACCACCTGCGCGAGGAGCGGATCGCGCTCGCCGCCAGGGCCGCCGAGCCCCTCGCGATCGCCCTCGCCGAACTGCTCGCCAACGCCACCGCGTACTCCCACCCCGACACCGACGTGACGGTGACGCTCCAGCAGAGCGGCGGCCGGGGCGCGTTCCTGGTCGTCGACGACGCGGGCATCGGCATGGACGAGGACGCGCTCGACCGGGCCCGCGCGCTACTGGCAGGCCCTTCGGAAGTGCTCCTGACCGAGCTGGGCGACCCGCCGCAGACCGGCTTCGCGGTCGTCGGCCGGCTGGTGACGCAGTACGGCTTCCACTGCCATATCGAGGCCTCGCCGTTCGGCGGCATGCGGACCATCCTGCGTGTTCCCGCACATCTGCTGACCGTGCTGAAGGAGGACCGGACCCTCTCCGCGCTGGCCCCGGCACCCGTGTCGGCGCAGGCCGCCCCGGCCGCCCCGGCCGAGGAGGGCGCCCCCGTCGTGCCCGCGCAGGACCCGCCGAGGGCGAATCCCGTAGCGGAACCGGCCGGCCTGCCCAGCAGGCGGCGGCGCGCACCCCGGCCGGCCCCGGCCCCGGCGCCCGCCACCGTCCCTGCCGCCGGACAGGTGTCCCGTACACCGGAGCAGGCGGAGTCTTCCTGGGCGGCCCTCCAGCAGGGCACCCTCAACGGCAGGAGCGTCGCCGGGCGGGCCCCCGCACCGGAATCGGACGGCCACGACCACCTGGGCGACCAGGACGACCAAGGAGACGACGAGACGTGAGCGCCCCCAGCCCCACCACCGGCGACCTCGCATGGGTGCTGACCCCGCTGCTGGAGCTGCCCGGAGTCCAGCATGCCGTGGTCGCCACCGGTGACGGCCTCATCGAGGGCGCCTCACCCGGCCTCGACCGGGCGTCCGGCGAACGGGTCGCCGCGATGACAGCCACGCTGCACGCCGCGGCGCGCGCCTTCACCACGGCGTTCACCGACGCCGAGGGACCGAAACTGGCCCAGACGGTCGTCGAATCCGATCTGGGCTTCGCCGTCGTCGTACCGGCGGGGAACAACACCACGCTCGCCCTCTTCGCCGAACCCGGCGCCAAACTCGGTGACATCGCCTACCAGATGCAGGTGCAGGTCACCGCGCTGACCCGGGCGATGCACGCGCCCGCCCGCCAACCGGACGCCGCCACCCGGCCATGAGCTCAGGACCGGGACGCCGTCTGATCCCCGCCTATCTGGTCACCGGCGGCCGGTCCCGGCCCGCCGGCCCCGCGCTCGACCGGCTCGCCGTGCTCGTACGCACCGATACGGCTCTGCCCCCGGACAGCGGCTCGGAACAGCGCAGGCTGTGCGAACTGCTGGCACCGGGCGCGCTCACCGTCGTCGAGTGCGCGGCCCATCTGGACCTGCCGGTCAGCGCCACCGTATTCCTGGCCACGGACCTCGCGGCCGCCGGACTTCTGCTCACCCGACCGCCGATACCCAGTGCCGGGGAGATCGACCGGTCGCTCGTCGAGAGGCTGCTCGTTGGACTCCGCTCCCTCCACTGACCGGACCGGCGTCGGCTACCTGCCGACGGCCGCCCGGACCCTGATGAAGATCGTCGTCACGGGTCCCTTCGGCGTGGGCAAGACGACCCTGATCCGTACGCTCTCCGAAATAGCCACCCTCCATACGGAGGAGGCGATGACCCAGTCCAGCACCCTGCTCGACGACACCGCCGGGCTCCCCGACAAGACCACCACCACCGTCGCCATCGACTTCGGACGTCTCACCGTCCTGGACGATCTGGTGCTCTACCTGTTCGGCACCCCCGGCCAGCAGCGGTTCCTGCCGCTGTGGGAGGACATCGCGCGGGGCGCGCTCGGCGCGCTCGTCCTGGTGGACACCCGGCGGCTCGGCGACTCCTTCGCGGTCATGGACATGGTGGAGGAGCAGGGGCTGCCGTACGCCGTCGCGGTCAACCGCTTCCCCGACGCGCCCGCCCACAGCGACGAGGTGCTGCGCAAACATCTCGACCTCGCCCCAGGCACCCCGCTGATCCAGTGCGACGCCCGGGAACGGCGCGGCAGCATCGACGCCCTGATCGCGCTGGCCGAACACGTGCTGACCCGACTGCCGCGACCCGAGGACCCGTCATGACCCTGTTCGTACAGCCGCCGCAGCCCGTCGCGCTGTACGGCCCCGACTTCGCGGCCGACCCGCACGGCCACTACCGCAGGCTGCGCGAAGACGGCCCCCTGACACCGGTCCGGATCGCGCCCGGCGTGGAGGCGATGCTGGTCACGGACTACCAGGCGGCCGTCGACCTGCTCCGCGACACCCACACCTTCAGCAAGGACCCCCGGGACTGGCAGGCGACCGTCCCGCCGGACTCGCCGGTGCTGCCCGTGCTCGGCCACCGCCCCACCGCGCTGTTCAGCGACGGCGACGAGCACACCCGCTACCGCGAAGCCATCAACGACAGCCTCGCGCTCATCGAACCGCACATCCTGCGGGCGGAGGTGGCGAGGGTCGCCCAGCAGCTCATCGGGGAGTTCGCCGCCACCGGCACCGGCGACCTCATCGCCCAGTACGCCCGACGGCTCCCGCTGCATGTCTTCATCACCTGGTTCGGCGTCGGCCCCGACGACGGCGAACGGATCATCGACGGCGTCGGTGGCATGACGAACTCGGCCCGGGGCGCCGCCGAGGCGTACGCCGACCTCGTCGACGTCGTCACCCGCCTTGTCGCCGACCGGCGTGCCCGTCCGCGCCGCGATCTGACCTCGTACCTGCTCGCACATCCGGCCCGTCTCGACAACGACGAGACGGTCCGGCAGATCACCCTGGTGATGAGCGCGGGCCACGACCCCACGACCAACCTGATCGGCAACTCCATCCTGCACATGCTCACCGACGAGCGGTACGCGGGCTCGCTGCACGGCGGAGCGATGACGGCGCACGAGGCGATCAACGAGGTCCTGTGGCAGGAACCGCCGATCGCCAACCTCGCCGCGCACTACCCGCGCCACGACACCGAATTCCACGGAGTACGGCTGCACGCCGGACAACTGGTCCTGGTCTCCTTCGGCGCTGCCAACACCCAGTCCGAGGCGGTCCCCCCGGAAGAAGGGGTCCGCTCCGGGGCCAGCGCCCACCTCGCCTGGTCGGCCGGGCCGCACCGGTGCCCCGCCAAGCAGCCCGCGCTGCTCATCGCGATGACCGCCATCGAGCAGTTCACCAGCCAGCTGTGCGACGCGGAACTCACCGTTCCGGTAAGCGAACTGCTGTGGCGGCCCGGCCCGTTCCACCGGGCCCTGGCACACCTTCCGGTTCGCTTCACACCGCTCGACACGACACCCGCCACTGGCCCGGACGAGGGCTCCGCGACCGTCTCCGGCAGACTTCCGAAGGTGTCGATCAGGTCCTGAACCGTGTCGCTGGTAGGCCGAACGGGTGAGGGGCGAGAGAATTGCCCGATGAACAGTGAGCGCAGCCGGCGCAACGCCGAACGATGCACAGACGGAGTGGTCCGGTGAGCAGGTACGACAGGTATGACGTCACCGACGAGCAGTGGGAGGGACTGGCCCAGGTCGTACCACTGCGCAGCCGCAACGAGTGGCCCTCCCGGGTGGACCACCGGACGGTCCCGGAGGAGCGGGAGAGCGCCGAGCAGCGGCGCATGGTGGTGCTGCGGGTACAGGTCTTCGCGGACGCGCGCGAGGTCGCCGAGTACCTGGTCGGGCAGGTCCCGGTGCTGCTCGATCTGACCGGCGCGGAACCCGATGTGGCGAAGCGGATCCTGGACTTCACCAGCGGTGTCGTCTTCGGTCTCGGCAGCGGGATGCACCGGGTGGACCGGAACGTCTTCCTCCTGTCGCCCATCGGCATGGAGGTCGAGGGCGTGACGGCGGCGGGTGTGCCGGGGGCCTGAAGCACGTCGCGGTCTACCCCGGTGAGCGGCGTGCCATGCGAGCGGGAGAGGTCGTTCCTTCGATGGAAGGACGAGCGATCCGGCGGAACGGTTCGGCGGGGAGGCGGGTGCATACGGTCCTTGGCATGACCGCACCCAGCCTCCATGCCGACCATCTTCCCGACGCCGATCCTCTGTGCGCCGATGCTTCGCAGTCACTCTGCTCCGCTCCCGGCTCCGACTCGGCCCGGTGGTCGAAGCGTTGTGCCGGACCTGTCGTGACCGAGCTGCGGCTCCGCGCCTTCGCGGCGCACCGGGGCACGGTCGTGCCGCTGGCCCCGCTGACCCTCCTCGCGGGTCCTTCCGGCAGCGGTACGTCGAGTGTGCTGCGGGCCTACGAGGCGCTGTCCCGGCTGGCCGCCGGGGCGCCGCTCGGCGAGGTCTTCCCCGATCCGGCGGGGTGCGTGCCCGAAGGGTCCGGGGCCGACCGGCAGGGGCGGCGCGGCTTCCGGATCGGGTGCACGGCGGACGGGCCGGCCGGCCCGGTCAGGCTCGAACTCGCCGTCCAGGCCGAGCCCACCCTGCGGATCGTCGGGGAGCGACTGACCCTGGCCGGGGTGACCCTGCTCAGCACCGCGCTGCGCGATCCGGGTCAGCCGACGCTCCAGGCGGCCTGGCACACCGCAGACGAGCTCCCGGTGACGCGGGAACGGCTACCGGACGACCGGCTCGGCACGGCCCTGCTGCCGTTGCGGGTCGCGGGCCGGACGCCGGGCCAGCTACAGGTGCTGGCCGCCGCAGAGCAACTTGTGGTCGCTCTGCGCCCGGCCTTCGTCTGCGAACCGAGGCCTCATCGGATGCGGACACCGGTGCCGCCGGTCGAGGACCGGCTCCGCCGCGACTGCGGAAACCTCGCGGCCGTTCTGCACGCCGCGTACAGCGGGCGCGGGGGCGGGCGTGGCGATGGAGCCGGATACGGGAGCGGGTATGTGTACGGGCGGCGGCATGCCCGGCTGGTCGCGCTGGCGGATGCCGGGTGTGCCCGCCCGGTGACCGGGCTCCGCGCGGAGCGGCTCGCGGACGGACGGGTCCGCGCGGTTCTGGCCAGGGGCGAAGGACCCGGCACGCCGCTGGAACGGCTCGGTGACGGCGAACTGCGTTACCTGGCACTGGGCGTGGCCCTGCTCATGGGCCCGGGGGCGGGTCCGGCGGATGACGGCTCCGAGGTTCCGGCGGCCCTGCAGACCCGCACCGTGCTGGCCGACGGCTTCGACCGCGACCTGGACGGGCGGCAGAGCCGGGAGCTGCTGACCGAGGCGGCCTCCGCGGTGGCCGGCGGCCGGGTCAGGCTGCTCGGCACGGTGACGGAGGCGGGTGCCGCACGGGCCCGCGGGACGGCCGGGGCGACGGTGGTAGACCTGGAACCGTGACAGAACTCGACGTACCCGCCCTGCAACGACGACTCGCCGCCTTCGCGGCCGCACGCGACTGGGAGCAGTACCACACCCCGAAGAACCTGGCATCGGCGCTGAGCGTCGAGGCATCCGAACTCATGGAGATCTTCCAGTGGCTGACGCCGGACCAGTCGGCCCGCGTGATGGAGGAGCCCGGTTCCGCGCACCGGGTGTCGGACGAGGTCGCTGATGTCCTCGCCTATCTGCTGCAGTTCTGCGCGGTACTGGACATCGACCCGCTCGCGGCGCTGGCGGCCAAGATCGAGCGGAATGAGGCGCGCTTCCCGGCCACGAAGGGCTCGGATACAGCCGATCGTCACTCTTCGGAGTGATCGACTTATTCACAGTCGACAAGGTGTCCACAGATTTCCGAAATCCTCTGGCTTTCCGGTACCACCGCCCTCACTGTGGGTAATGAAAGAGGTGAGCGGGTTTTCGTACCGAACGGGGGCAACACATGGAAGCGGAGCGGTTGGTAGCGGTCATCAGGCAGGCGCTGGCCCGGAGCAGGGGCACGCCGGACATCATCGCCGAGGCCTGGCAGGCCCAGGCCCTGGCGCAGGCGGTCGGCAGCAGACTGGCGGCGAGCGGCCCCAAGGAGTTACGGGGCGAGGCGGGAGGCCTCAGTGAGATCGGCGGAAGAAGCAACGGGGCACTGGACCACCCGGCGGCGCGGGCCGGGGTGGCCAGGGCGGCCCAGCTCTCCGAAGTGGCTGACCCGCGCGCGGCGCTGACGGGGCTGGGCTCGCTGCTCGGGGAGGTGGGGATTGCTCTGGTCGGGGTGGCGTGCGAGACGGATGAACAGGGCCTGTACTGGCAGTGCATGGAGGCGATCGACGCCGCCGACGAGTCGACGGACCGGGTCCACGGAATGCTCCGGCTCCTCGACGAACGGGACCGTGAGCGGCGGGAGGATCTGGAGCGCAGCAGGGAGCGGGACGGCCCCCATGGAGTGCTGCACGGACCGGCGGGCCCGGCTGCCGGGCGGCCCTGAGGCGCCCCTGCGGCGGTGCGATCCGGACACCGCGGCGGCGAATGGAGGCGGGAGAGGGATGGGCGGAGTCCGCGGGTGCAGGATGGATCCATGGATCTTCGAATCTTCACCGAGCCCCAGCAAGGGGCGAGCTACGACACCCTGCTCACCGTCGCCAAGGCGACGGAGGACCTCGGCTTCGACGCCTTCTACCGTTCCGACCACTATCTGCGCATGGGAGGGGGAGACGGTCTCCCCGGCCCGACGGATGCCTGGATCACCCTTGCCGGGCTGGCGCGCGAGACCAAGCGCATCCGCCTCGGCACGCTGATGACGGCGGGGACGTTCCGGCTCCCCGGCGTGCTCGCCATCCAGGTGGCACAGGTCGACCAGATGTCGGGCGGCCGTGTCGAACTGGGCCTGGGGGCGGGCTGGTTCGAGGATGAGCACAAGGCGTACGGCATCCCGTTCCCGCAGGAGAAGTTCGGCAGGCTGGAGGAGCAGCTGGCGATCATCACCGGGCTGTGGTCGACGGAGGTCGGCAAGACGTTCAGCTACGACGGCACGTACTACCAGCTCACCGACTCGCCCGCACTGCCCAAGCCGGCGCAGGCCAAGGTGCCGGTACTGATCGGCGGGCACGGCGCGAAGCGCACGCCGAGGCTCGCCGCCAAGTACGCCGATGAGTTCAACATCCCCTTCGCCGGTCTGGAGGACAGCGAGCAGCAGTTCGGCCGGGTCAGGGAAGCGGCCGCTGCGGCGGGCCGGCGGCCGGACGACCTGGTGTACTCCAACGCCCTGGTCGTCTGTGTCGGCAAGGACGACGCCGAGGTCGCGCGGCGTGCCGCCGTCATCGGGCGGGACGTGTCGGAGCTCAAGGCGAACGGCCTGGCGGGCTCGCCCGCCGAAGTGGTCGAGAAGATCGGCCGGTTCGAGGCCATCGGCGCTTCGCGGATCTACCTCCAGGTGCTGGATCTCGACGACCTGGACCACCTGGAGCTGATCTCGTCGCAGGTCCAGTCCCAGCTCACCTGAGACCGGAGGAACACCCGTGCAGCCCGCCCGCGATCCCGGCCGTGACGGCCACGCCTCCAGCCGTGGTGCCCGCGCCTCGGGCCGGCCGTTCGCCGGGGAGCCGTCCCGGACCCTCGCGGACGCCCTCGCGGCGGGGACGGTCCTCCTCGACGGGGGCCTCTCCAACCAGCTGGAGGCGCAGGGCTGCGATCTGTCCGACGCGCTGTGGTCCGCCCGGCTGCTCGCCGACGGGCCCGAGCAGATCGAACAGGCACACACGGCGTATGTGCGGGCGGGTGCGCAGGTGCTGATCACCGCCAGCTATCAGGCGAGTTTCGAAGGGTTCCGGCGGCGCGGGGCCGGGCGGGCGGAGGCGGCCGCGCTGTTCGCCCGAAGTGTGGAACTGGCCCGGCGGGCGGCCGCTTCGGTGGAGCGGGATGTGTGGGTCGCCGCCTCGGTCGGCCCGTACGGGGCGGTGACGGCGGACGGTGCCGAGTACCGGGGCCGGTACGGGCTCTCGGTCCGGGAGCTGGAACGCTTCCACCGCCCCCGGATCGAGGCGCTGGCCGCCGCAGGGCCCGACGCGCTGGCCCTTGAGACGGTGCCGGACACCGATGAGGCGGAGGCGCTCCTGCGGGTCGCGGAGGGGACCGGGCTGCCGGTCTGGCTCTCCTACACCGTGGCGAGGGGGGAGACCAGGGCGGGACAGCCGCTGGAGGAGGCGTTCGGCCTCGCTGCGGGGTACGGGCGGGTGATGGCGGTCGGGGTGAACTGCTGCGATCCGGCCGACGCGGACCGCGCGGTGCGTACGGCGGCGGAGGTGACGGGGAAGCCGGTCGTGGTCTACCCGAACAGCGGGGAGCACTGGGATGCCGGGGGACGGGGCTGGACCGGAGGCGCCACGTTCGATCCCGGCCGGGTCCTGGCCTGGCGGGCGGCGGGTGCCCGGTTGGTCGGAGGCTGCTGCCGGGTCGGCCCGGACACCATCGCGGAGCTGGCCGCGCTGCTCGCTCCAGCGGCGGCGAACGAAGGGGAAGGACGGTCGGAAGGAGGGCCGGAAGGACGCCGGGAAGGACGCCGGGAGGGAGCGCGGAAAGGAGGGCGGGAAGAAACGGGGCCGGGCTGAAATTGCCTGGTGGGAGGGAGCGAACCGGACCATACTCGGACGCGTGTTCCTGACGATCAGCACAACCGGCAACCCGGAGCGTCCCGCCACCGATCTCGGATTCCTGCTGCACAAGCATCCCGGGAAGGCGCAGACGTATTCCACCTCCCACGGCACCGCGCACGTCTTCTATCCAGAGGCGTCCGCGGAGCGCTGCACGGCGGCCCTGCTGCTGGAGGTGGACCCCGTCGCGCTGGTGCGCAAGGGCAAGGGCAAGGGCCGGGGCGGTGCCCCCGACGCGGCGCTCGCCCAGTACGTCAACGACCGCCCGTACGCCGCCTCCTCGCTGCTGTCCGTCGCGATGAGCACCGTCTTCAAGTCCGCGTTGAGCGGCACCTGCCGGGCGATGCCCGAGCGGGCCGAGGGGACGCTGCCGCTGCGGATCGAGGTGCCCGCACTGCCGGCCCGTGGTGGTGCCGAGCTGGTGCGGGGGCTCTTCGGTCCGCTCGGCTGGTCGCGGGTGGACGCGGTGGCCGTACCGCTGGACGAGCGGTTCCCCGAGTGGGGGGACTCGCGCTACGTACGGCTCGTGCTGGAGGGCGAGTTGCGGCTGGCGGACGCGCTGCGGCAGCTGTACGTCCTGCTGCCGGTGCTCGACGACGCGAAGCACTACTGGGTGTCGCCGGACGAGGTGGACAAGCTGCTGCGCGCCGGTGAGGGCTGGCTGGCCGATCACCCCGAGCAGAAGCTGATCACCAGCCGGTATCTGGCCCGGCGCTGGGGGCTGACGAGGCAGGCGATGGAGCGGCTGGAGCTGGTCCGGCTCGCGGAGTCGGACGACCTGGACGTCGAGAGCGTCGACAACGCGGTCGACGAGACGACCGATACGGAGGAGCGGCCGGTGCCGCTCGCGGAGCAGCGGCGGACCGCGATCCTGGCCGCGTTGACCGGCGCCGGAGCGAGCCGGGTGCTCGACCTGGGCTGCGGGCAGGGTCAGTTGGTGCAGGCACTGCTGAAGGACGTGCGTTTCACGGAGATCGTCGGGGTCGATGTCTCGATGCGCGCCCTCACCGTCGCCTCCCGCCGGCTGAAGCTGGACCGGATGGGGGAGCGGCAGGCCGCTCGCGTGACGCTCCAGCAGGGCTCGCTCACGTACACGGACAAGCGGCTCAAGGGGTACGACGCGGCGGTGCTCAGCGAGGTCATCGAGCATCTCGACCTGCCGCGGCTGCCCGCGCTGGAGTACGCGGTGTTCGGCTCGGCCCGGCCCCGCACCGTCCTGGTGACCACGCCGAACGTCGAGTACAACGTCCGCTGGGAGACGCTCCCGGCCGGGCACGTCCGGCACGGTGACCACCGCTTCGAATGGACCCGGGCCGAATTCCGGGACTGGGCGGGCGAGGTGGCCCACCGGCACGGGTACGGGGTGGAGTTCGTGCCCATCGGACCCGACGACCCGGAGGTGGGGCCGCCCACCCAGATGGCCGTGTTCACCATGACCACGGCCGACGAGAAGGAGAAGGAGGCGAAAGCCGCATGAGCGGGACCGACGACAGCGCCAGAGACAGCACCGACGAGAGCACGAGTGACAGCACCAGTCGGAGCGTCCCGCGCGTCCTGCCGGTGACCGATCTCTCCCTCGTGGTCCTCATCGGGGCGAGCGGCTCGGGCAAGTCCACCTTCGCCCACCGGCACTTCAGGCCGACCGAGATCATCTCCTCGGACTTCTGCCGGGGCCTGGTCGCCGACGACGAGAACGACCAGAGCGCCAGCCGGGACGCCTTCGACGTCCTGCACTACATCGCGGGCAAGCGGCTGGCCGCCGGACGGCTGACCGTCGTCGACGCCACGAACGTCCAGCCCGAGAGCCGCCGGCAGCTGGTGAAGCTGGCCAGGGAACACGACGTGCTGCCCATCGCGATCGTGCTGGACCTGCCGGAAGAGGTCTGCCAGTCGCGCAACGCAGCCCGCCCCGACCGGGCGGGCATGGGCCGCCATGTCGTCCAGCGCCACCGCCGCGAGCTGCGCCGCTCGCTGCGCGGACTGGAGCGCGAGGGCTTCCGCAAGGTCCACATCCTGCGCACGGAGGACGAGGCCGGACACGCCGAAGTGGTGCGGGAGCGCCGCTACAACGACCTCCGCCACCTCACCGGCCCGTTCGACATCATCGGGGACATCCACGGCTGCAGCTCCGAGCTGGAGACCCTCCTCGGCAAGCTCGGCTACGCGGACGGCGCGCACCCGGAGGGACGTACCGCGGTCTTCGTCGGAGACCTCGTCGACCGCGGACCCGACAGCCCCGGCGTGCTGCGCCGCGTCATGTCGATGGTGTCGGACGGCAACGCGCTCTGCGTGCCCGGCAACCACGAGAACAAGCTCGGCCGCTACCTCAAGGGCCGCAAGGTCCAGCAGACCCACGGACTCGCGGAGACCGTCGAGCAGCTGGAGCGGGAGGACAGCAAGGACCCGGAATTCCGCGAGCGGGTCGGTGAGTTCATCGACGGGCTCGTCAGCCACTACGTGCTGGACGGCGGCGATCTGGTCGTCTGCCACGCCGGGCTGCCGGAGAAGTACCACGGGCGCACCTCCGGACGGGTCCGCTCGCACGCGCTGTACGGCGACACCACGGGCGAGACCGACGCGTTCGGCCTGCCGGTGCGCTACCCGTGGGCGGAGGACTACCGGGGCCGGGCCACCGTCGTCTACGGCCACACCCCCGTACCCACCACCTCCTGGGTCAACAACACCATCTGCCTGGACACCGGCGCCGTCTTCGGCGGGAAGATGACCGCGCTGCGCTGGCCGGAGCGTGAACTCGTCGACGTACCGGCCGAGCGGGTCTGGTACGAGCCGGCGAAGCCGCTGGCCTCCGAGGCGCCGGGCGGCCACGAGGGCCGTCCGCTTGACCTCGGCGACGTGCGGGGCCGGCGGATCGTGGAGACCCGGCACATGGGCCGGATCGCGGTGCGCGAGGAGAACGCGGCAGCCGCGCTTGAGGTCATGAGCCGGTTCGCCGTCGACCCCCGGCTGCTGGCCTACCTGCCGCCGACCATGGCGCCGACGGCCACCTCGAAGGAGGAGGGCTACCTGGAGCACCCGGCCGAGGCGTTCGCGCAGTACCGGGCGGACGGCGTGGCCAAGGTCGTGTGCGAGGAGAAGCACATGGGCTCGCGGGCGGTCGCCCTGGTCTGCCGGGACGCCGACGTGGCGCGGGAACGCTTCGGCACGGGGGACGCCGGCTCCGGTGCCGCGGCGGGGGGCGGCCCGACGGGCGCCCTGCACACCCGCACCGGACGCCCCTTCCTGGACGACACCGCGCTGACCGAGGTGGTCCTCGGCCGGCTCCGCGCGGCCGTCACCGCCGCCGGTCTGTGGGAGGAGTGGGACACCGACTGGGTACTGCTCGACGCCGAGCTGATGCCCTGGTCCCTCAAGGCGGCCGGACTGCTCCGCTCGCAGTACGCGGCGGTCGGCGCCGCGTCCGGAGCCGTCTTCCCCGCGGCGGAGGCCGCCCTCGCGGCAGCGGCGGAGCGCGGCATCGACGTCGGCGCGCTCGCGGACCGGCAGCGCGGCCGGGCAGAGGACGCGGCCGCGTTCACCGAGGCCTATCGCCGTTACTGCTGGAGCACCGAGGGACTGGACGGTGTGCGGCTGGCTCCGTTCCAGGTCCTCGCGGTGCGGGGCCGTTCGCTCGCCACCGTCCCCCATGACGAGCAGCTGGGCTGGCTGGACCGGCTGGTGGAGCACGACCCCACGGGGCTGCTCCAGGTCACCCGGCGGCTCGTCGTCGACACCGCCGACGAGGCGTCGGTGCGCTCCGGTACCGACTGGTGGCGGGAGATGACCGGCCGCGGCGGCGAGGGCATGGTGGTCAAGCCGCTCGACGCGTTCGCCAAGGACGACAAGGGGCGGCTGGTCCAGCCGGGCATCAAGGTGCGCGGCCGGGAGTACCTGCGGATCATCTACGGACCCGAGTACACCCGCCCGGAGAACCTGGAGCGGCTGCGCGGCCGGTTCCTCGGCCACAAGCGCTCGCTCGCCCTGCGCGAGTACGCGCTGGGGCTCGAAGCCCTGGACCGGCTGGTCGGCGGCGAACCGCTGTGGCGGGTGCACGAGGCGGTGTTCGCGGTGCTGGCCCTGGAGTCGGAGCCGGTGGACCCCCGCCTGTAGTGACGGTCCGGCGCCTCCGGTAACGGTCCGCCGCCTGTGGTGGCGGACCGGGCCGGAACCGGCAGGCGATTCGCCGGGTGAACGGCGCTCCGCGCGGTGAGGATGTGGGCATGGGATTCCATGTCGACTCCGAGGCCGGGCGGCTGCGCCGCGTCATCCTGCACCGCCCCGATCTGGAACTGAAACGGCTCACCCCGAGCAACAAGGACGCGCTGCTCTTCGACGATGTGCTCTGGGTGCGCCGGGCCCGCCAGGAGCACGACGGGTTCGCGGACGTGCTCCGCGGCCGCGGGGTGGAGGTGCACCTCTTCGGCGACCTGCTCCAGGAGTCGCTGGAGATCCCGGTGGCCCGGCGCCTCGTCCTGGACCGGGTCTTCGACGAGAAGGAGTACGGCCCGCTCGCCACCGAACACCTGCGCGCCGCCTTCGAGGAGCTGACCGCCGCAGAGCTCTGCGAGGCGCTGGTCGGCGGGATGACCAAACGGGAGTTCCTGGGGCGGTTCCGGGAGCCGACCTCGGTCCGTTTCCACGTCATGGACCTGGACGACTTCCTGCTCGGTCCGCTGCCGAACCACCTCTTCACCCGTGACACCTCGGCCTGGATCTACGACGGGGTGTCCATCAACGCCATGCGCTGGCCGGCCCGGCAGCGCGAGACCGTCCACTTCGAGGCGATCTACGGCCACCATCCGCTCTTCACCGGCCCCGACGCGGGCGCCTTCCACCACTGGTCGCAGGGGCAGGACGACTACCCCTCCACCATCGAGGGCGGCGACGTGCTGGTCATCGGCCGGGGCGCCGTCCTCATCGGGATGAGCGAGCGCACCACCCCGCAGGCGGTGGAGATGCTGGCCCGCGGGCTCTTCGACGCCGGGTCCGCCCGGACGATCGTGGCGCTCGACATGCCCAAGAGCCGGGCCTTCATGCACCTGGACACGGTGATGACGATGGTCGACGGGGACACCTTCACCAAGTACGCGGGCCTGGGCATGCTGCGCTCGTACACCATCGAGCCGGGGGACGGCCCGCGTGATCTCAAGGTCACCGACCATCAGCCCGAGCACATGCACCGCGCCATCGCGGAGGCGCTGGGGCTGGACGCGATCCGGGTCCTCACCGCCACCCAGGACGTGCACGCCGCCGAGCGCGAGCAGTGGGACGACGGCTGCAATGTGCTGGCCGTCGAGCCCGGCGTCGTCGTCGCCTACGAGCGCAACGCCACCACAAACGCCCACCTGCGCAAGGAGGGGATCGAGGTCATCGAGATCCGGGGCAGCGAACTGGGCCGGGGCCGGGGCGGGCCCCGCTGCATGAGCTGCCCGGTGGTGCGCGATCCGGTGTAGCGCGTGGCGGGCGGGAGGACGCCCCCAACGCCCTGTATAGCGATGCATTGCATCGTATAGACTTCCAGGGTTACCGTATGCGTCCCCCCGCCCGACCCAGGAGCAGTCACCATGGCCATAGACCTCGCAGGCCGCCACTTCGTCAAGGAGCTGGACTTCACGGCCGAGGAGTTCCGCGGCCTGATCGACCTGGCCGCCGAGCTGAAGGCCGCGAAGAAGGCGGGGACCGAGGTGCAGCGGCTGCGCGGCCGGAACATCGCGCTGATCTTCGAGAAGACCTCGACCCGTACCCGGTGCGCGTTCGAGGTGGCCGCCGCCGACCAGGGCGCGGCCACCACGTACCTCGACCCGTCCGGCTCCCAGATGGGGCACAAGGAGTCGGTGAAGGACACCGCGCGTGTGCTGGGCCGGATGTTCGACGGGATCGAGTACCGGGGCGACAGCCAGGCGGCCGTCGAGGAGCTGGCGGAGTACGGCGGGGTGCCGGTCTTCAACGGGCTCTCCGACGACTGGCACCCCACCCAGATGCTCGCCGACTGCCTCACCATGACCGAGCACAGCACGAAGCCGCTGGAGCGGACCGCCTTCGCCTACCTCGGTGACGCCCGGTTCAACATGGGCAACTCCTACCTGGTCACGGGCGCTCTGCTGGGGATGGACGTGCGGATCGTCGCGCCGAAGGCCTACTGGCCCGCCGACGGAATCGTCGCGGAGGCCCGCAGGCTCGCGGAGGCCAGCGGGGCGACCGTCACGCTCACGGAGGACATCGCCGAGGGGGTGCGCGGCACCGACTTCATCGCCACCGACGTCTGGGTCTCGATGGGGGAGCCCAAGGAGGTCTGGGACGAGCGCATCGCCGCCCTCGCGCCGTACGCCGTCACCATGGACGTCCTGCGGGCCAGCGGCAACACCGACGTGAAGTTCCTGCACTGCCTCCCGGCCTACCACGATCTCGGCACCAAGGTGGGGCGGGAGATCCACGCCCGGCACGGTCTGACCGAGCTGGAGGTCAGCGACGAGGTCTTCGAGTCGGCCCACTCGGTCGTCTTCGACGAGGCGGAGAACCGGATGCACACGATCAAGGCGGTGCTGGTCGCGACGCTGGCCGGGCGCTGATCAGGACAGACCGTATGTTCATGCGCTCAATTGGGTGAACATGCGCATGGGTATCTATCATGGTGCCGTTGGTGGGGTTCGAGCTCGCACGCTCGAACCCCATTTTCGTGCGCCCCACCGGCCCCCCACGGCCCCCGGCGCACCCCCCCACATGCGCCACCAGAGATGAGAACAGCCCCGTGAGCCCCCTGCGTCTGCCCGGACCGCCCTACCGCGTCAAGGACCCCCACCAGCTGATCGCGGAGTCGGGGGCCGACCTGGAGGGGCACGGCCTCAAGCGCACCATGGGGCTCTTCCAGCTCGTGTGCTTCGGAGTCGGCGCCGTCGTCGGCACCGGCATCTTCGTCGGCCTCTCCGACAGCGTCGCCGAGGCCGGCCCGGCCGTCGTGCTGTCCTTCGTCCTCGCCGCGATCACCTGCATCTTCACCGCGTTCTCCTTCGCCGAACTGGGCAGCGCGATCCCGGTGTCCGGCAGCTCGTACTCCTTCGCCTACGCCACCCTCGGTGAACGCGTCGCCTTCCTCGTCGGCTGGTGCCTGCTCCTGGAGTACGGGGTATCCGTCTCCGCCGTGGCGGTGGGCTGGAGCCAGTACGTGAACGAGCTGCTCGACAGCCTCTTCGGACGGCAGCTGCCCGCCGCGCTCTCCTCCGGACCCGGTGACGGCGGCGTGATCAACCTGCCCGCGGTCATCGTGGTCATGATGGCCGCCACCCTGCTGGTGCGGGGTATCCGGGAGAGCGCCGGGGCCACCGCCGCGATGGCGGTCCTCAAGATCACCGTCCTGGTGATGTTCTGCGCCATCGCCTTCACCGCCTTCGAGCACGGCAACCTCACCCCGTTCGCGGCGCACGGCGCGGGCGGGGTCACCGCGGGGGCGTCGCTGGCGTTCTTCTCGTACATCGGGTTCGACGCCATCACCACCGCGGGCGAGGAGGTCAAGAACCCCCGGCGCAACATCCCGGTCGCCATCATGATCTGCATCGGCCTGGTCACGCTGCTCTACTGCGCGGTCGCCCTCGCCGCCATCGGCGCCCTCGGACCGGACGCCGTCTCCGACAAGCCGGCCGCGCTCTCGCTGATCGTCGACCGCGTCACCGGCTCGACGATCGGCGGCGGGATCATCGCCTTCGGCGCGATAGTCGCCATCGCCTCCGTCGTCCTCGCGGTGATGTACGGGCAGACCCGCATCCTCATGTCGATGTCGCGCGACGGCCTGGTCCCGAGGGTCTTCGAACGGGTCTCGCCGCGCACCTCGACGCCGGTCGCCAACACCTGGATCGTGGCCACCGTCTTCGCCGTACCGGCCGCCTTCTCGTCACTCGACGTGGTGGTGAACCTGACGACGATCGGCACGCTCGCCACCATGGTCGCCGTCAATGTCGCGGTGATCGTGCTGCGCCGCCGCAACCCCGAGGTGCGGGGCGCGTTCCGGATCCCGCTGCACCCGGTCGGCCCGCTGCTCGGCGTCGGCTTCTGCGTCTACCTCATGTACGGGACCGGCTGGACGACCTGGGTGCAGTTCGCGGTGTTCCTCGCGGCCGGTGCGGTGCTGTACGCCTGCTACGGACGGAGCCGGTCACGGCTGGCGGGCCGGACCGGGGCCTGATCCGTAGAGGACGCGTCGGCCCCCCCAAGAGCTGTCCCGCCGGTCCGTCAGTCCACGGGGCGGGCCTGGGACGGCAGGGTGAACCACACCGCCTTGCCCTGTTCCGTCGTGCGGTGACCGCAGGACGCGCTGAGGGTGCGGATCAGCAGCAGTCCCCGGCCGTGCTCCTGCCAGGGGTCCGGCTCGCTGCCGGGGCCTGGGCGGGAGAGATCGCCCGGCGGCGCGGGATCGCGGTCGTGCACCTCCACCTGGCAGCCGGTCGGCAGCAGCTCCACCACCAGCTCGACCGGCTCGTCGCCCGGAGTGTGCTCCACCGCGTTCGCGACCAGCTCGGCGGTGAGGAGTTCGGCGGTGTCGCTGTCCGCGGAGGCCTCGATGTCCGCCAGAGCCGTACGGATCAGGGCGCGCGCGATCGGCACGGCCGCGGCTGTGTGCGGCAGCGCGATCCGCCAGGAGGCGGGAGCGGGGACATCGGGCGGCACGGCGGGGGGTTCCATTCGGAGTCGAAACGTTCCTGGAACGCATTGCTTCTCGGTTCAACCGTACGAAGCATCGCGGCTCGGACAAGGGGCTGTCGACCGGTACGAAGGGGGACTTTCGTCACTGCGTTCCCCGCTCCACGTATCCGAGGCCTCACACTCCGCGTCATCTATCGCGCACTCGTGACGGAAGTCACGTACGAGTGATAAATTCGACGCAAGCAGCAGCCCGACGGCTGAAGGGGACCACCCTCCATGAGCCCGTTTCCCAGCTCCGCGCCAGGTACGGAGAACTGGCGCCACCTCCGGGTCACCACGCGCGACGGGGTCGCCACCGTCACCCTGGCCCGCCCGGAGAAGCTCAACGCGCTGACCTTCGGCGCCTACGCGGATCTGCGCGATCTGCTGGCCGAGCTGTCCAGGGAGCGTTCCGTGCGGGCCCTGGTGCTGGCCGGTGAGGGGCGCGGCTTCTGCTCCGGGGGCGACGTGGACGAGATCATCGGGGCCACCCTCGCGATGGACACCGCCCAGCTCCTGGACTTCAACCGGATGACCGGCCAGGTGGTACGGGCCCTGCGCGAGTGCCCCTTCCCCGTCGTCGCGGCCCTGCACGGGGTCGCCGCGGGCGCGGGCGCCGTCCTCGCGCTGGCAGCCGACTTCCGGATCGCGGACCCGACGGCCAGGTTCGCCTTCCTCTTCACCCGCGTCGGGCTCTCCGGCGGCGACATGGGCGCCGCCTACCTGCTGCCCCGGGTGGTGGGCCTCGGCCACGCCACCAGACTGCTGATGCTCGGCGACCCCGTCCGCGCCCCCGAGGCGGAGCGCATCGGGCTGATCAGCGAGCTGACGGAGGAGGGCCATGCCGACGAGCGGGCCGCCGAGCTGGCCCGCCGCCTCGCGGACGGCCCCGCGCTCGCCCTCGCCCAGACGAAGGCGCTCCTCACCGCCGAACTCGACATGCCGCTGGCCGCGGCGGTGGAGATGGACGCCGCCACCCAGGCCCTGCTGATGCACGGCGAGGACTACGCCGAGTTCCACGCCGCGTTCACCGAGAAGCGGCTGCCGAAGTGGCGGGGCCGGTGACAACCACCGGCACCGGGGACCCCGCGGGCCCGCACCGCATCGCCGTCATCGGCGGCGGCCCCGGCGGGCTCTACGCCGCGGCCCTGCTCAAGCGGCTCGGCCCGGAGCGCGAGATCACCCTCTGGGAGCGCAACGCCCCCGACGACACCTTCGGCTTCGGCGTCGTCCTCTCCGACGAGACGCTCGGCGGCATCGAACACGCCGACCCCACCGTCCACCGCGCGCTCCAGAAGGAGTTCGTCCGCTGGGACGACATCGACATCGTCCACCGGGGCCACACCCAGACCTCCGGCGGCCACGGCTTCGCCGCGCTCGGCCGCCGACGCCTCCTGGAGATCCTGCACGAACGCTGCGCCTCCCTCGGGGTGCGGCTCCGCTTCCGCACCGAGGCCCCGCCCGCCGCCGAACTCGCCGCCTCCCACGACCTGGTCATCGCCGCCGACGGGGTGCACAGCGCCACCCGCGAGGCCCACGCCGACAGCTTCGGCCCCCGCGTCAGCGACCACCGCTGCCGCTACATCTGGCTCGCCGCCGACTTCGCCCTGGACGCCTTCCGCTTCGAGACGGCCGAGACCGCGTACGGCGTGATGCAGCTGCACGGCTACCCGTTCTCCCCGGACGCCTCCACCGTCATCGTGGAGATGCGCGAAGAGGTCTGGCGGGCCGCCGGATTCGACACCTGCGAACCGGCCGAGTCGATCCGGCACTGCGCCACGATCTTCGAGGCCGCACTCGGCGGCCGGCCGCTGCGGTCCAACAACTCCTCCTGGCTCACCTTCAGCACCGTCGTCAACGCCCACTGGTCACACCGCAACACGGTCCTCATCGGCGACGCCGCCCACACCGCGCACTTCTCCATCGGCTCCGGTACCAAACTCGCCGTGGAGGACGCCCTCGCGCTCGCCGCCTGCGTCGAGGAGCAGCCCGGACTGCCCGAGGCGCTCGCCGCGTACGAGAGCGAGCGCCGCCCCGTCGTCGAATCGACCCAGCGCGCCGCCGCGGCCAGCCTGCGCTGGTTCGAGGATCTGGGCACGTACGTCGACCAGCCGCCCCGCCAGTTCGCGTTCAACCTCCTCACCCGCAGCCGCCGCGTCACCCACGACAACCTGCGGCTGCGCGACTCCTCCTTCACCGCCGCCGTCGAGGAGGAGTTCGGCTGCCCGCCCGGCACCCCGCCGATGTTCACCCCGCTGCGGCTGCGCGGCCTCGAACTGCGCAACCGCGTCGTCGTGTCGCCCATGGACATGTACTCGGCGACCGACGGCGTCCCCGGCGACTTCCACCTGGTCCACCTGGGCGCGAGGGCGCTCGGCGGTGCCGGGCTCGTCATGACGGAGATGGTCTGCGTCAGCCCCGAGGGGCGCATCACCCCCGGCTGCACCGGCCTCTACAACGAACACCAGGCCGCCGCCTGGAGCCGGATCACCGACTTCGTGCACACCGGATCACCCGGCACCGCCATCGGCGTCCAGCTCGGCCACTCCGGCCGCAAGGGCTCCACCAAGCTCATGTGGGACGGCATCGACCAGCCGCTGGACGACGGCAACTGGCCGCTCACGGCCGCTTCCCCGATCCCGTACGCCCAAGGCGTCAGCCAGATCCCGCACGCCCTGGACCGGGCCGGACTCGACGCCGTGCGCGGGCAGTTCGCGGACGCCGCCCGCCGCGCGGACGCCTGCGGATTCGACCTCCTCGAACTGCACTGCGCCCACGGCTACCTGCTCTCCGGATTCCTGTCCCCGCTCACCAACCAACGCACCGACGCGTACGGCGGCACCTTGGAGAACCGGCTCCGCTTCCCGCTGGAGGTCTTCGACACGATCCGGGAGCTGTGGCCCGACGACCGGCCGATGACCGTCCGGATCTCCGCCACGGACTGGGCCGAGGGCGGCACCACGGCCGAGGACGCCGTCGGGATGGCCCGCGCGTTCGTCGCGCACGGCGCCGACGCCATCGACGTCTCCACCGGGCAGGTCGTCCCCGGTGAGCGGCCCGAGTTCGGCCGCTCCTACCAGACCCCGTACGCCGACCGGATCCGCAACACCCTGTGCGTGCCCGTCATCGCGGTCGGCGCCATCTCCTCCTGGGACGACGTCAACTCCCTGCTGCTGGCGGGCCGCGCCGACCTCTGCGCCCTGGCCCGCCCCCACCTGTACGACCCGCACTGGACGCTGCACGCGGCGGCCGAGCAGGGCTACCCGGGGCCCGGCGCGCCCTGGCCGCTCCCGTACCGCGCGGGCAGCCGCACCCCGCCGGCCGGCCGCACCGACGCACCGAAACCGCGGCTCACCCTGGGCTGAGCGGCGGGCACGCGTGGCTGCCCCCCCGGCGCCCCGTACCTCAGTCGTCGTCGGCGGCCACGCTGACCAGCATCCGGTCCGAGACCGCCCGGTAGCCGATCCTGGTGTACACGCCGTTGCTGGTCGGATTCGACAGATCGGTGAAGAGCAGCACCTCGGCCGCGCCCGCCTCCCGGGACGCACGGCTGATCTCGGCGGTCACCGCCGCCGCGTAGCCGCGGCCTCGGTGTTCCGGCGGGGTGTAGACGGGAGCGACGCGGACCGTGCCGGCGAGCCGCAGCGAGACGCCCGCCATCGACACGGGGACACCGCCGTCCTCCCAGAGCGTCAGCCTGCCTTCCGCCGTCCGCTCGTCCACCGCCCGCTCGTGATGGCCGGCCCCCGTGGCCGGCCCGCCGATCTCGGCGCTGAACGCCGCGAACCAGCCCAGCAGCAGCTCCCGGTCGGCGGGGGTCGCGGCCCTCGCCCGGCCGGTGGGCGCGGGGGAGGGCGGGTCCAGTTCGCCCAGCCGGTAGAGCCGCTCCTCCTCATCGACACGGTGCGCGGGCCAGTGGGCCGCCACCGCCTCCGCGACGGCCCGGTCCGCGTTGACGCGGGTGAGCGGGCGGGCGGCCATCAGCGGGCCGACCGCCTGCGGGGCGAGCGTGTTCAACGACGCGGGATAGGGCGGTGTGTGAACCAGGGTGCCCGCGACCTCGCCCCCGGGACCGCGCCACCAGCCCATGACCGGGGGATGCTCACCGAAGGCGTGCGGACCGTGGCGGCGAAGGGCCGCGGTGATGGTCAGCACGAGTGTGTTCTCGGCCGGCCGGGCCGCCAGCGAGGCGCCGGCCGCGTCGAGGAAGACGTCGACGTCGTCGGTGAAAGTCCATGTCATGCACGCGCATTCTGCCGGGCGGGGCCTCGCGGACGCAGCCGGTTTATCCGCGGACGAACTCCGCCCCGGCGTCCCGCAACCGCTCGTGCAACCGCCCGAACACCTCCGCTGACCTGGTGCCCGGCCACCCCCGCGGCAGCAGTTCCGGCGGCAGCCCGGGATCCGCGTACGGCACCTGCCGCCAGGAGTCCAGCGCCAGCAGGTAGTCCCGGTAGGCCGCCTCCGGGTCCGGCACCTCGTCCGGCCGGGAGTCCCAGGCCCGCAGCACGGGTTCGTGGCGCTCCAGGAAGGCGTGGTGGAGCCGGGCCACCGCCGTCAGGTCCCACCAGCGCGCCACGGAGTCGCCGGTGGCGGCGAAGCCCAGGTGGTCACCCCGGAACAGGTCGACGTACGGGGCGAGTCCGAGCCGCTCCAGGGTGTGCCGGGTCTCGTCGTACAGCCCCGCCGGGGCGATCCAGACACCGGGGGCGGCGGTGCCGAAACCCAGCCGGGAGAGCCGCGAGCGCAGCAGGTGCCGCTTGTCGCGCTCGGCCTCCGGTACGGAGAACACCGCGAGCACCCAGCCGTCGTCGGGCCGGGGGGCCGGGTGCCGGTAGATGCGCCGGTCGCCGTCGTCGAGCAGCTGGCGGGCGTCGGCCGACAGCGCGTACCCGGCGGCGCCGTCCGCCGTCCGGGCGGCGACGAGCAGTCCGCGCCGCTTCAGCCGGGAGACGGACGACCGTACGGCCGGGGCCTCAACGCCGACGGCACCGAGCAGCCGGACGATCCCGGCGACCGGCAGCGGGGCCTCGTCGGGGGTCCGGCCGTAGGCACCGTAGAGGGTGACGATCAGCGAGCGGGGTGCGTGCGGTTCGGCCATACGATCATTCTCGGCCCGGCGCGCCGGGGCCGGCACCCCGGCCGTCGCTACGCAGCCGGAACCGTTGCAGTTTGCCCGTCGCGGTACGGGGGAGTGCGGGCAGGAACGTGATGAGGCGGGGGCATTTGTGCGGTGCCAGCTCCGTCTTCATGAACGCGCGCAACTCGTCGGCCGAGAGCGCGGAGCCCTCCCGCAGCACCACGTACGCCGCCACGATCCGGCCGCGCAGCTCGTCCTCACGGCCCACCACCGCGGCCTCCGCCACCTCCGGGTGGCGCAGCAGGGCGTCCTCGACCTCGGGGCCCGCGATGTTGTAGCCGGAGGAGATGATCATGTCGTCGGCGCGGGCCACGTAGCGGAAGTAGCCGTCGTCGTCGCGCACATAGGTGTCGCCGGTGAGGTTCCAGCCGTGCCGTACGTAGTCCCGCTGCCGCTCGTCCGCGAGATAGCGGCAGCCGACCGGCCCCCGTACGGCCAGCAGCCCCGGTTCGCCGTCCGGTACCCGCGCGCCGTCCCGGTCCACCACCCGGGCCTGCCAGCCGGGCACCGGGACGCCGGTGGTGCCGGGGCGGATCGCGTCGTCGGCCGCGGAGACGAAGATGTGCAGCAGCTCGGTGGCGCCGATGCCGTTGATGATGCGCAGACCGGTCCGCTCGTACCAGGCCCGCCAGGTGTCCGCGGGCAGGTTCTCACCGGCGGAGACACAGCGGCGCAGGGCGGAGAGGTCGTGCCCGTCGAGCCCGTCGAGCATCACCCGGTAGGCGGTGGGCGCGGTGAACAGCACCGAGACGCGGTGGGCGGCGAGAGCCGGCAACAGCAGCTTGGGGCCGGCCTGTTCCAGCAGCAGCGCGGAGGCGCCGGCCCGCAGCGGGAAGACCACAAGCCCGCCGAGCCCGAAGGTGAAGCCGAGCGGCGGGGAACCGGCGAACACGTCGTCCGGGACCGGCCGCAGGACGTGCCGGGAGAAGGTGTCCGCGATGGCCAGCACATCGCGGTGCAGGTGCATACAGCCCTTGGGGCGGCCGGTGGTGCCCGAGGTGAACGCGATCAGCGCGACATCGTCGGACGCGGTGTCCACCGCCCGGTAGGGGCCCGGTCTCGCGGCGGCCAGCCGCAGCAGGTCGTCCGGCGCGTCACCGCCGTACGCGGTGATCCGCAGCCCCGGAACCTCCGCCCTGGCCAGGTCGTCGACCGAGCGGGCGTCGCACAGGGCGTGGCTGATCCGGGCGATGGAACAGATCGTGGCCAGCTCGGAGGCCCGCTGCTGGGCCAGTACGGTGACGGCGATCGCGCCGGCCTTCAGGACCGCCAGCCAGCAGGCGGCGAGGTGGGGTGTGGTCGGGCCGCGCAGCAGCACCCGGTTGCCGGGCACGACCCCGAGGTCCGAGGTGAGGACGTGGGCGATCCGGTCGACCAGTTCGCGCAGCGCCCCGTAACTCAGCACCGCGCCGTCCGGCGTGCGGAAGGCGGCACGGTCGGGTCCGAAGCGCTCGGTCGTACGGTCCAGGAGTTCGACGGCGCAGTTCAGCCGGTCCGGATAGCGCAGCTCGGGCAGGTCGAAGACCAGCTCCGGCCACTGGTCCTCGGGTGGCAGGTGGTCCCTGGCAAAGGTGTCGATGTGCGCTGAGGTCTTCGGGTCCATGACGGATTCGCCCCCTTGTCGCCTCTGGAGCGTATCGTTTGGGTGACGGTAGTCAACGGTCCGCGATAAAACTGGCTACGGGGCAAGGCGCGCAAGAGCGGCACCGGGTAAGGAACGGCACCGCGTACAGCATCCGACGGAACTCCGACGGGACTCCGACAAGAGAGGCGCCGGTATGACGGCATTCTCGCTCGATCCGGCCCAGACCGCCTGGTGCGAGGAACTGCGCACCCTCGCGGAGCGGCGGCTGCGCCCGCTCGCGGAGAAGGGCGAGCCCGGCCGGGTGAACCGTCCGCTGGTCGCCGCCCTCGGCGAGCTCGGGCTGCTGGACCGGCTGCTGGGTTCCGGCGCACTGGACCTCTGCCTGCTGCGTGAATCCCTCGCCCGGGGCTGCACGGAGGCCGAGACCGCGCTCGCGCTCCAGGGCCTCGGCAGCTGTCCCGTGGTCCAGGCGGGCACGGCGGCCCAGCGGGAACGCTGGCTGCCGGAGGTCCGGGCGGGCCGCGCCGTCGCCGCGTTCGCGCTCAGCGAGCCGGGGGCGGGCTCCGACGCGGCGGCCCTGGCGCTCGACGCCGCGCCCGCAGCGGACGGCTGGCGGCTGACCGGCGAGAAGTGCTGGATCTCCAACGCCCCGGAGGCCGACTTCTACACCGTGTTCGCCCGTACGACGCAGGACGCGGGAGCCCGCGGCGTCACCGCGTTCCTGGTCCCGGCCGACCGTCCGGGGCTGACCGGCAGCCCTCTCGACATGCTCTCGCCGCACCCGATCGGGGCCCTCGCCTTCGACGGGGTACCGGTCACCCGGGACGACGTGCTGGGCGAGCCGGACCGGGGCTTCCGGGTCGCGATGAACACCCTCAACCTGTTCCGGCCGAGCGTCGGAGCGTTCGCCGTCGGCATGGCCGCGGCCGCTCTCGACGCCACCGTGGAGCACACCGCGACCCGCACCGCGTTCGGCGGCCCGCTCGCGGGCCTCCAGGCCGTCTCCCACCAGGTCGCCGAGATGGCCACCCGCACCGAGGCCGCCCGGTTGCTGGTCCTCTCGGCCGCCGCCGCGTACGACGCGGGGGAGCCGGGCGTCCCGCGCCGTGCCGCCATGGCGAAGCTGTTCGCGACCGAGACCGCGCAGTACGTCGTGGACACGGCCGTCCAGCTGCACGGCGCCCGCGCCCTGCGCCGGGGCCACCTGCTCGAACACCTCTACCGGGAGGTCCGCGCCCCACGGATCTACGAGGGCGCCAGCGAGGTGCAGCGCACGATCATCGCCAAGGAGCTGTACGCGAACCGGGAGCCGTCCGCATGAGCCCGATCCACCGCATCAACCCCGCCGAACTCTCGCCGCCCGCGGGCTTCTCGCACGCGGTCACCGTCACCGGGAGTCAGCTGGTCTTCCTGGCCGGACAGACCGCGCTCGACCAGCGAGGCGACATCGTCGGGACCACCCTGCCCGAGCAGTTCACCACCGCGCTCACCAATCTGCTCGCCGCCCTGCGCGCGGCGGGCGGCGCCCCGGCGGACCTGGCACGGGTCACGGTGTACGCCACCGACGTGGCCGACTACCGGGCGAACGCCGCGGAACTGGGCCGGATCTGGCGGCGGCTGGCCGGCCGCGACTACCCCGCGATGGCGGTGATCGGGGCGGTGCGGCTCTGGGACGAGCAGGCACTCGTCGAGATCGACGGGACGGCGGTGCTGCCCTGACCGGGCCGCGCGGCTTGAACCGCGCGGCCCGTCCGAGGGATCCGAACTGTCCGGGCAGTCAGTACGGCTTCACCAGCACGTGGGCCGCGCCCGGGATGCCGACCTTCAGCAGCTCGTCCTCCTCCGGCGTCGTCTCGCCGCCGGTCTCCTGCTTGAGCACGGCACGCGACATCGCCTGCACCCACATGGCACGGGGACGGCGGCGCTCCTCCCAGGCGTCGAGCGCGGCCGCGAGGTCCGGTTCGGCGTCCAGCGACTGGGCGAGCACCAGCGCGTCCTCCACGGCCATCGCCGCACCCTGCGCGATGTGCGGGGTGCTCGCGTGCGCGGCGTCACCGGCCAGCACGACCCGGCCGACGTGCCACGGCTCCTCGACGGTCACCTGGGAGATCCGCGAGTACACCACGTCCTCCGGGCCGGTGACCGTGGCGAGCGCCTCCGCGACCGGACCGGAGAACATCGGCAGCCGCTCCTTGAGCTGCTCGTGGGACCTCGCGGGGTCGGGCCGGAAGTCCTCGGACTCCGGGAACACCGTGCCCAGGTACATCAGTTCTTCCGTGATCGGGGTGAGCAGCGCCTTCGCCGCCTGGCCCGCGGTGCTCATCACGACGCCCCGCACCCGGTCCTGACGGGGCACGGTGACCCGCCAGTTGGCGAATCCCGTGTACTGGGGGGCGTAACGCTCGCCGTACAGCCGGGTGCGCAGCGGTGAGCCGATGCCGTCGAAGCCGACGACCAGGTCCCAGCGGCCGGCCGAGCCGTCGGACAGGGTGACGTCGACGCCCTGGCCGTCGTCCGTGAGCTCCGCGATGGTGGCGCCGAAGCGGATCGTGGCGCCGGCCGCCTGGGCTGCGTTGCCGAGCACCTGGGCCAGCGCGGGGCGGGGTATGCCGTTGTTGGACGGCGCGTCGTCCATCCGGGGCTGCGGAATCTCCGCCAGGGTGTTCCCGGCCGGGTCCGCGATGGTCAGGACCTCCCACTCGAAGCCCGCCTTCAGGCAGTCGTCGAGCACCCCGATCTCCCGCATGACGTGGAGCGCGTTGGACGGCTGGATGATGCCGACGCCGAGCGCGTCGAGCTCGTCGCGGAGCTCGACGACCTCGACGGTGTGGCCGCGCCGGGCCAGGGCGGTGGCGAGCGTCAGCCCGCCGATGCCGCCGCCGTGTACCAGGACGCGCAGGGGTGTTGCCATATCGGGTCTCTCCAGAGAGGGAGTCAACGGGAATCAGCGGGTACCGGCCGGGGCCGGAGGACACGTCAGCCGGCCGCGACCGGCAGGCTCATCAGGTGTTCGACCAGGGCCAGCAGCACGTCCCGGCCGAACGGCCGTTCACGCACGTCACCGACGAGCAGGGGGACATGGGGATCGAGGTCGAGCGCCGCCCGCACCTCGTCCGCCGTGCGGGTGTTGTGGCCGTGGAAGCAGTTGATCGCCACCACGAACGGGATGTCGCGGCTCTCGAAGAAGTCGATCGAGGCGAAACTGGTCTCCAGCCGGCGGGTGTCGGCGATCACGACGCCGCCGAGCGCGCCGTTCACCAGGTCGTTCCACATGAACCAGAAGCGCTCCTGGCCCGGTGTGCCGAAGAGGTACACGACCAGCTCGGGACTGACCGTGATCCGGCCGAAGTCCAGTGCCACGGTGGTCGTGTCCTTCTGGCCGACACCGGCCAGATCGTCGACGCCGATGCTGGCCTTGGTCAGGAACTCCTCGGTACGCAGGGGCGCGACCTCGCTGACCGCGCCGACCAGGGTGGTCTTGCCGACGCCGAAGCCGCCGGCGATCAGTATCTTGACGGCGGCCGGGGCCGCCTGACTGCTTGTCATCTTTACTCAGAGTCTCCGGAGTCCGTCGCGAACAGCGGCCAGCACGCCCATGTCCGCACCGCCGGCCGCCCGTGCCACCGAGAGCGGGGCGCGGGCGAGCAACAGGCCGTGCGACACCAGGTCCGCCAGCAGGATCTTGGTCACCGAGACCGGGAGGTTGAGGTCGGCCGACACCTCGGCGACCGCTGCGGGACGCAGGCAGCGCTCCAGGATCATCCGGTGTTCCGGCTGGAGCCGGCCGGGCCGGGCCGCCGCGCCGTGTTCGTCCCTCGGGTCGTGTGCGGTCGTCAGCACGGTGATGAGGGTGAAGTCGTCCCGCTCGGGAGCGGTCCGGCCACGGGTGATGGTGTACGGGCGCACCATGGTGCCCGCCCCGTCCTCCTCCTCGTCCTCCCAGTGCGGGGTCACGCGTGCGGCCCGTCCCCGCCGCCGAAGGCGTTGAACTCACCGCGCACCGGGGTGCTGAGCTTCTGGCCGACCTGCTGGACGAGGTTGTGCATGGCCAGCGACATGATCTCGGCGTCCACCTCCTGGGAGGCGACGACGGCCAGGTGCGTGCCCTGGGCGGCCGAGATGATGAAGAGCCACAGGTCGGACAGTTCGACGATCACCTGGTGCACGCCGCCGCCGTTGAAGAGCTGCCCGACGCCCCGGGCCAGACTCTGCTGGCCGGTGCAGATGGCGGCCAGCCGCTCCGCGTCCGCGCGCTCGACGGTGCGCGAGTGGCTGACCACCAGGCCGTCGTCGGACAGCAGCACGGCGTTCAGGGTCTCGGCCACCGAGTCCACGAGGCCGTCGAGCAGCCAGTCGAGGTCCTGATGAGTGGCGGTTGTGCGTGTCATGACCGTTCTTCTCTCGTGGGGAGGTGGGCGGGCGGGCCGGGATCCGTCGGCGGTTCGTCGGTCGCGCGGGCGGCGCGGGAACGGCGCTGGAAGGCTCCGATCGCGGCGCCGGCCCTTCGGGGCGCCGGTCGTCGGAGCGGGGTCTCGTCCCGGCTCTGCGGCTGCGGCGCGGTGGACCCGGCGGCCGGGTCGATCCGCAGCTCGTCCGCGAGGCTGGCCTGCCGTACCCGGCGCGGCAACGGAGGTTCCGCGGCCGGTGCGGCGGGCAGCGCGGGCCGGCCGGCCCCGCCGCCGGGGGCCATCGCGGACGACGGCGGTGCCGGATGGTCCGGCTCGGCCACCGGCAGCCCCCCGGCGCGCCCGGTGGCGCCCGCCGGATACGGGCCGGGGTACGGCTGCTGCGGAGTCATGTACGGCTCCTCCGGCGTCGGGTACGACTGGTGCGGTACGGGGTACTGGCCCTCTGCCTTCATGTACGGCTGCTCGTCCCGGTCGTACGGGTCCTGGTGGGACCCGCCGTACGGGGACACCGGCCCGGCGGAACCGTACGGAGACGTACCGGGAGTGGACGCGGTGCCGGGAGCCGGGCCGGGCGCGGGCGCCGGTACGGGAGCGGTGTACGGCGGGTACGGGTGCTCGCGTCCGTCGGACGAGCCGCCGAAGGAGGCGGGGGAGTCCCCGAAGGAGCCGGGGGCGTCACCGAAGGAGCCGCCGAACGGGTCGCCCGCCGGGGCGCCCGTAGTGGCTTCCGGGGTGCCCTCCGGGGTGCTCTCCGCCTGGACGGCGGGTGCGGGTGGCCGCTGCCCGTCCGGGAAGGGCTCGGCCGCCACGCTGTACGGGGCCGCCGCGTCGAACGGTGCGCCGGACGTGTGCAGCGCGGTGACCCCGGCGAGGGCCTGGCCCCGGCCCCGGGTGGGCAGCGCCTCCGCGTCGCCGGTCGCGACCGGCGACGCGGGCGCGGAGGGCTGGGCGGCCTCCGGGGACGGTACGCCCACCGGGCCGGTGCGCGGCTCGGTGACCGTGAGCGCGTCCGGGACGAGCACGACGACGCGGGTGCCGCCGAAGGCGGAGGGACGGAACTCCACCCGCAGGCCGTGCTGGTCCGCGAGGCGCGCGATCACGTACAGGCCCAGCCGGATGTCGTCGGAGTGCGCCAGCACGTCCATCCTGGGCGGACGGCTCATCAGTTCGTTCGCGTCGGCCAGCTGTTGCTCGTCCATGCCGAGGCCGCGGTCCTCGACCTCGATGGCCAGGCCCCGGCTCACCCGGGCCGCCCTGACCTCGACGGGGCTCGGCGGCCTGGAGAAGCTGAGGGCGTTCTCGATCAGCTCGGCGAGCACATGGGAGACCGGACCGACGGCCCGCTCCGTGAGCCACGGGGTGCCGTCCAGGTCCAGCACCACGCGCCGGTAGTCCTGTACCTCGCCCTGGGCGGAACGCATGACGTCCAGCAGTGGAACGGGCTTGCGCCAGCGCCGGTGCGGGGAGCCGCCGGCGAGGATCACCAGGTTCTCCTCGTAGCGGCGGAGCCTGGCGGTGAGATGGTCGAGGTCGAAGAGGCCGTCCAGCACCTCGGGGTCCTCGTGCTTGCGCTCCAGCTCGTCCAGCTTCTTGAGCTGCTGGCCGATCAACTGCTGGGTGCGGCGCGCGATGCGCTGCAGCAGCCGCTCGAAGCCGCGGTGCTGGTCGGCCTGTCTGACGGCCGCCTGCACGGCGCTGGTGCGGGCCAGGTTGAGCGCGTTGCCCAGCTGGGTCAGCTCGTCGGACTTGCCGCTCCCGCTGTCCGGCGTGATGGCACGGGCCTCGGCCTCGACATCGATGCGCTCGCCCTTGGAGAGGCGGTCGACCACATCGGGCAGCGTCTTCTCCAGCTCCTCGGCGCGTTCCTGGAGCCCGCCGATACGGCGGCGCAGGTTACGCGTGAGGCGCCAGGTGAACCAGATGACCGCGATGACCGCGAGGAGACCGACCACGGTGGTCAGGACGACCCTGATCAGCAGCGAGATGACGCTGTCCTTGCCGTTCTCGACCACCATCGCGGTGCGGTGCTCCATCAGCTTCTTCAGCTGGGGCGTCAGATCGTCCATCGCGCCGCGCCAGGTCTTCTCCTTGACGCCGAGGCTGACGAATCCGGCACTGTCCGGATCGGCGGGACGCAGCACCCGCGTCTCCACCTGGGTCTTGGTCTTCCAGGCGGGACTGGCGGCGATCTCGTCCCACATCGCCTTCTCGTCCGGCGGAAGGTAGGGGGCGACCTTGGAGGAGTACTGGAACGGCTGGGCGGATACGGCCTGCCGGACCTCCTGGAGGTCCGCCGTGCTGATCTTGCCGTCGGGCCAGCCACGGGCCAGCAGGGCATCCGTCCGGGAGATCATCTCCTTGCCCCAGAACAGGTCGACCAGCGGCTGCGAGAGCGTGGTGATCTTGCCGTTGTCCACATGGCTGAGCGCGGTGAACAGCTGCAGATCGACCGTGATCAGATCCGTGTAGTAGCGGTACACGGCCTTCTGCTGATCGCCGTCGCCCTCGTCGACGAGGGTCCGCTGGGCGGGGAGTTGGGTGATCGCCTGGCGGGCCCGCGCGACCGCGTCGCGCACCTCGCGGGGTGCGTCGCCGGTGTCGATGTCGGAGAGGGTCTGGAAGCTGGTGATCGCTTCGTCGGTCAGCTTGCGCTGCTTGCTCAGCGCGTCGGTGGCTCCTCCGCGGCGGGCCAGTGCCTCGGCACTCAGCCGACGCTCCTCCTGCAGGTTGTAGTACACGATGTTGGACGGCTGGCCGGCCTTCTGGGCCAACTGCCCCTGGGCTGCCTGGGTCTGGAAGTCGAGCAGAGTCTGACCACTGGTGACGGCCCAGAGGGCTGCCAGTGCGACACCGGGGACGATGGCCAGTACGAGCAGGGCTGTCCGCAGCGACATGGTGGTCGAGTCGCTCCGCCGAGACGCGCGCGTGCGCAGGGGATGCTCCTTGGCGATGATGCCAGTCTCACGACTGGTCAAATCCGTTTAGAACTTCGACAGATAGATATTAGCCACACTGTAAAAATGAAAAGTAAGCGGCCTCACATGTGCAACACCGAACAATCACGGACTCACCATCTACGCGCGGAGCGGTGCGGAGCCGTGGTGACCGATCTGAGTGCGCACGGGTGGGCGCGGCGCGCCGTACGGGTGAAGCCGGTTCAGGGATATATCTGTATTTAGTGCCCTTTGCCTGTTCTGCAACACCGTGCGGCGGACCGAACCGCGGAGCCGTATGACCGCGCTCATCGTCTGCCACTTCGTCCTGGCCGCGTGCGCCCACCCGCTGGTCCGGCGACTGGGCACGCGCGCGTTCGTCGTACTGGCCCTGCCGCCCGCCGCCACCACCTGCTGGGCCTTCGCCCAGTGGGACACCGCCGCCTCCGGCGCCTCGGTCACCTGGTCGTGGCAGTGGATCCCGGACTACGACGTCGCCCTCGGCCTGCGCCTGGACGCGCTGGCCGAACTGATGGTGCTGCTCGCGGCCGGTGTCGGCACGCTCGTCCTGCTCTACTGCGCCTCGTACTTCACCGACGACACCCCGCAACTGGCCGGATTCGCCGGGAACCTGCTCGCCTTCGCCGGGGCGATGCTCGCGCTCGTCCTGGCCGACGACCTGATCACGCTCTATGTGTTCTGGGAGCTGACCACGGTCTTCTCCTACCTGCTGATCGGCTACAACAGCGAGCACCGGCACAGCCGCAGATCCGCCCTCCAGGCGCTCACCGTGACCACCCTCGGCGGCCTCGCCATGCTGATCGGCTTCCTGATCATCGGTCAGGCGGCGGGCACCTACCGGATCTCCGCGATCCTCGCGGACCCGCCCCGCACGAGCGTCGCCGTCTCGGTCGCCGTGGTGCTGATCCTGTGCGGAGCGCTCTCCAAGTCCGCGATCTGGCCGTTCAGCCTCTGGCTCCCGAACGCCATGGCCGCGCCCACCCCGGTCAGCGCCTACCTGCACGCCGCCGCCATGGTCAAGGCCGGTGTCTACCTGGTCGCCCGGCTGGCACCCGGATTCGCTGATGTCCCCGTGTGGCGGCCCGTCGTGATGGTCCTCGGCGCCGCGACCATGCTGCTCGGCGGCTGGCGGGCGCTGCGCCTCAACGACCTCAAACTCGTCCTCGCCTACGGCACCGTCAGCCAGCTCGGCTTCCTCACCCTGCTCGCCGGAATCGGCAACCGTGACGCGGCACTGGCCGCCGCCGTCATGATCCTCGCCCACGCCCTGTTCAAGGCGCCGCTGTTCCTCGTCACCGGCATCGTCGACCACGCGACCGGCACCCGGGACCTGCGCAGACTCTCCGGCGTCGGACGGGCGCTGCCGCACGTCTGCGCCGTCGCCGTGATCGCCGCCGCGTCCATGGCCGCGATCCCCCCGCTGCTGGGCTTCGCCGCGAAGGAGGCGGCCTTCGAAGCGCTGCTGCACGGCGACACCGCGGACCGCTGGGCGCTGGGCATCACCGTCGCCGGCTCGATGCTGACCGTCGCCTACACCGTCCGGTTCGTCTGGGGGGCCTTCCTGCGCAAGCCCGGCGTCACCGACACCCCGGTCCACCGGGTCGGCTGGGCCTTCCTCGCCCCGCCCGCGCTGCTCGCCGCCTGCGGGCTGGTCCTCGGCCCCGGCGTCGGGTGGACCGACCACCTGCTGAGCGCCTACGCGGACACCTTCCCGGCCCCCGCGCACCCCTACCACCTCGCGCTCTGGCACGGATTCGGCACCGCGCTGCTGCTCTCCGCCGTCGCCGTGGCGGGCGGCGCCGCGCTCTTCGCCTGGCGCGGCGCGGTCACCCGGCTCTCCCGGAGGATCGCCTGGCCGACCGCCGACAACGTCTTCGGACATCTGCTGCTCGGCCTGGAGCGGCTCTCCCTCCAGATCACCGGATTCGTCCAGCGCGGCTCGCTCTCCGTCTACCTCGCCACCACGCTGCTGGTGATGCTCGGCGGGCAGCTGGCCGTGCTCGCCACGGACCGGCCCTGGCGGGGGGCGGCCGCGCCCCGGCTCTGGGACGCACCGCTGCAAGGCGCGGTCGCCGTGCTGACCTGCGCCGCCGCCCTGCTCTGCCTCACCGTCAGACGCCGCATGAAGGCCGTGGTGCTCGCCGGACTCACCGGATACGGGACCGCGTTGCTCTTCGTCGTCCAGGGCGCGCCCGACCTGGCACTCACGCAGTTCTGCGTGGAGACCGTCTCGATGATCGTGTTCGTGCTGGTGCTGCGACGGATGCCGGTGCACTTCCAGGAGTCGGTCAGCAGCTGGCGCCGCGCCGGGCGCATCCCGGTGGCACTGGCCGCGGCCGCCACCCTGAGCGTGGCCGTCTGGGTCGCGGCGGCCGCGCGCACCGCGAGTCCGGCGGGCGCCGCCATGGTCGAGGAGACCGCGCACCACGGCCTCAAGGACGTGGTCGCCACCATCCTGGTCGACCTGCGGGCCTGGGACACGATGGGGGAGTCCGCCGTGCTGGCCGCCGCCGCGATCGGTGTGACGAGCCTGATCTATCTGCACCGCCGGGCCGAGGGAGCCGCGGCGCCCCCGGAGCGGGAGGGGCACACCGCCTGGTCGTTGACCGCGCCCCGGCTGCCGGGGCTGCCGCACGGCGACGAGGGGGCGCCGGAACGCGGCTGGCTGGCGGCCGGCGCCACGCTCGCGCCCGAGCACCGTTCCGTCGTCTTCGAGGTGGTGGCCCGGCTGCTGTTCCACCCGATCCTGGTGCTCTCGGTGTACCTGCTGTTCTGCGCGGAGAACATGCCGGGCGGCGGCTTCGTCGGCGGACTGGTCGCCGGAGTCGCGCTGATCGTCCGCTACCTGGCGGGCGGCCGCTTCGAACTGGCCGAGGCCGCCCCGCTGCAGCCCGGACTCTTCACCGGCCTCGGCCTCTTCCTCTCCACCGGGGTCGCCCTGCTGGGCCTCGCCGACGGAACGGTCCTGCACGCCTGGACGTACTACGGACACCTGCCGCTGATCGGTGCGTACCACTTCGGTACGCCGGTGATCTTCGACTTCGGTGTCTATCTCCTGGTGCTGGGCGTGGTGCTGGACATCGTGCGGGCCCTCGGCGCGAAGGTCGACCGGCAGATCGAGCGGGCCGCCGCGCAGGAGGCCGCGGACCTGGCGGCCGGACCAGGACCGGCGCCCGGGACGGGAGGCGCGGGATGACCGTCAGCGCCTCCCTCCTCGCGACCGCCGCGGTCCTGTGCGCGGTCGGCGGCGCCCTCATGCTCACCCGGCCGCTCACCCGGATCCTGCTGGGCGCGGTGATCGCGGGCAACGGCATCAACCTGCTCGTCCTCTCCGCCACCGGAACGGCCGGCCGCGAACCCCTGCTCTACGGCGTCGCGCTGAGCAAGGTCACCGATCCGCTGCCCCAGGCCATCGCTCTCACCGCCATCGTCATCACACTCGCCACCACCGCGTTCCTCCTGGCCATGGCCTACCGCAGCCACCAGCTGAACGGTACGGACGAGGTCCACGACGACCTGGAGGACCGGCGCATCGTGCTGCGCGCCGAGGTACTGGGGGAGCGCGACGAACTGCGCGAGCGGTACCGCTCCGAGTCCGACCGCACCGAAGAGGAACGCCGCCGCTACCGCGCGGAGCGCCGCCGGCTGAGAGCCAGACTGCGCGCCGACCGCGCCCTCCAGGCCCGCGGCCGGGACGCCTCCGGTGACCTGTGGCACGACGTCCTGGGCGCGGACCCGGAGCACTACGCGGCGGCCGCCACCGACTCCACGCCCGACGACCCGCCCCGCCCTGACGACCCGCCCCGCCCCGACGGCCCGAACCGAGGAGACACCGGGTGAACGCACTCGTCCCGCTGCCGGTGCTGCTGCCGCTCTGCGCCACCGGCCTGAGCCTCGCCTTCGGCACCCGGCTCAAACAGTTCCAGCGCTTCATCAGCGTCGCCGTCCTCACCGCCGTGCTGGGGCTCTCGGTCACCCTGATGATCGACGCGGACATCGAAGGACCGCTCACCGTGCACCTGGGCGACTTCGCGCCGCCGCTCGGCATCACGCTGGTCGCGGACCGGCTCTCCGGGCTGATGCTGACGGTCTCCTCCGCCGTCACCCTCTGCGTCCTCGTCTACTCGCTCGGCCAGGGCATGGCCGACCGGGACGAGGAGACACCGGTGGCGGTCTTCCACCCCGCGTACCTGATCCTGGTCGCCGGGGTCTCCTGCACCTTCCTCGCCGGTGACCTGGTCAACCTCTACGTCGGCTTCGAGATCATGCTGGTCGCCAGCTTCGTACTGCTCACGCTCGGCGGCACCGGCCCCCGGGTCCGCGCGGGCTCCACCTACGTGATCATCTCGCTGTTCTCCTCGATGCTCTTCCTCACCGCCATCGCGATGACCTACGCGGCCACCGGAACCGCCAACTTCGCCCAGCTGGCCGGTCGCCTGGCCGCACTCCCGCTGGGCGTCCAGACCCTGATCCAGGCGATGCTGCTGACCGTCTTCGCCATCAAGGCCGCCGTCTTCCCGCTCGCCGCCTGGCTCCCCGACTCCTACCCGACCGCGCCCGCCCCGGTCACCGCGGTCTTCGCCGGACTGCTCACCAAGGTCGGCGTCTACTGCATGCTGCGCACCGAGACCCTGCTCTTCCCCGGCAACCGGCTAGGCGACCTGCTGATGGCGGCGGCCCTCGCCTCGATGGCCGTCGGCATCCTGGGGGCCGTCGCCCAGACCGACCTGAAGCGGCTCCTCTCCTTCACCCTCATCAGCCACATCGGCTACATGATCTTCGGTATCGGCCTCGCCACCCGGCAGGCGTACGGCGGTGCGATCGTCTACGTCGTCCACCACATCACCGTGCAGACCACGCTGTTCCTGGTGGCCGGGCTCATCGAACGGCGCGGCGGCACCACCGAACTCACCCGGCTCGGCGGCATCGCCAGGGCCGCCCCGCTGCTCGCCGTCCTCTTCTTCGTACCCGCGATGAACCTGGCCGGAATCCCGCCGCTGTCCGGATTCATCGGCAAGCTCGGACTCATGCGCGCCGGTGTCGCCGACGGCGGCGTCTGGGCCTGGATCCTCGTCATCGGCTCGACGGCGACCAGCCTGCTCACGCTGTACGTGATGGCCAAGGTCTGGAACCTGGCGTTCTGGCGGGCCGCGCCCCCCGGACAGGCCCTGGACGGCACCGTCCTGGAGTCCGACGAGGACGACGACAGCGACGCCGACGAGGGCCCGGACCGGATGCCCGGCACCGGCGACGAGGGGGTACGGATCCGCCACCAGCCGGCCGGGCGCGCGGTGGCGGCCACCCTGCACGGCCACGCCGTCACCACCACGACGAAGCTGCCGAGGCCGATGACCTGGGCCACCGCAGCGACGGTCGCGCTCGGGCTCGCCTTCACCGTGTTCGCCGGTCCGCTGACCTCGTACACCGACCGCTCGGCCGCCGAACTGCTGGCACGTTCCCCCTATATCGAGGCGGTGCTCGGACGGTGAGACCACTCATCAGGTTCTCCTACCGGAACAAGGACCTGCCGCCGTTCAGCTGCGAGTTCCGAGGCCGCCGCCGACGCGTGCTCGATCTGCCGCTGATCGCCTGGCTCACCGTCATCTGGGTCCTGCTCTGGTCCGGGCTGCACTGGGCCAACGTGCTGACCGGGGCGGTGGTGGCGGTCGCGGTCTGCCTGGCGTTCCCGCTCCCGCAGGTCGACCTCGGGCTCCGACTGCACCCCTGGGGCATCCTGCGGCTGGCCGCCTTCCTGCTCTACGACATGTACACCTCCGGCGTGAAGGTCACCCGGCAGATCTTCGCCGACCATCCGCACCGGGCCGCCGTGATCGCCGTACCACTGCGCTGCCGCTCGGACCTGATGCTCACGGCGACCGCCGTCGCGATGTCCAACGTGCCCGGCGGCTCCGTCGTCGAGGTGCGCCGCGCCACGGCCACCGTCTTCCTGCACGTCCTGGACGCCGACCGGCCCGCGGAACTGGACGCGGCCCGCCGCTCGGTATGGCGCATGGAGGAGCTGACCGTACGGGCCTTCGGCACCCGCGACGAGATCGCCCGCGTCGCCGGTCCACCACCGACGGCACCGCACACCGGCGACCGGCCGGAAGACCGGGGGGAGGACGCATGAGCGTTCCGGAGGTCGTGGACCGGGGGCTGCTCATCGCGGCCGTCGTCGTGATCGTCATCGCGGGAGCGGGGCTGCTGACCCGCATCTGGCGAGGCCCCTCCATGCTGGACCGGGCGATCTCGCTGGACGTCTGCGCGGCCCTGATCATCGCCGGGCTCGGCGCCAAGTCGGCCTTCGCCCGTGACCCGTTCTACTTCCCGATCATGCTGGTGCTGGCCTTCCTCGGCTTCACCGGCTCGGTCGGCATCGCGCGCTTCATCGCCGTACGCGACCGGCCGCCGGGCCGGGCGCGCGCCGACGGTCCCGAGGGGCCGGGCAGGGAGACACCATGAGCGTCTGGCTCCAGATCACCGACACGGCCGGCGCGGTCCTGGTCCTCCTCGGCGCGGCCATCTGCCTGCTGGGCGTGATCGGCATGCTCAAGCTGCCGGACGTCCTGTCCCGCAGCCACGCGGCGACCAAACCGCAGTCCCTCGGCATGCTGATCGTGCTGGCCGGGGTCGCGCTGCGGCTGCGCAGCGGCATGGACCTGGCGACCCTGGCGCTGATCGGCTTCTTCCAGCTGATGACCGGCCCGGTCGCCGCGCACCTGGTCGCGCGCTCCGCGTACCGGACCGGCCAGGTCGACCACGGCGAGCTGCTCTTCGACGAACTGGACGAGCAACTGACGGAGGAGAGCTGACAGCAGCAGCCGCCGAACCGGTCCCGTATCCTCTGCGCGCACCACTCATCACTGATCACTGACGACGGCGTGAGGGGAATGTCCGTGGACGAGAACCGTAAGAGGGCACGCGAGTCGGGCATCCCACTGAACGGCGAGCCGGGCCGGTGGAACGCGATCACGGACGTGCCCGGTGTCGAGGTCGGCTATGTCACCCTCCGCGAGGGCGACGACGTGCGTACCGGAGTCACCGCGCTGCTGCCGCGCGGCCGGGACGGGGTCGGGCTGCCCTGCGCGGCCGGGTGGCACTCGTTCAACGGCAACGGCGAGATGACCGGCACCGCCTGGATCGAGGAGAGCGGCTCACTCGCCGTGCCGGTGCTCATCACCAACACCTACGCGGTGGGCCCGGTCCACCGCGGCGTGGTCGAGTGGGTGCGCGCCAACTGCGGTGGCATGGCGCCGGAATGGCTGCTGCCCGTGGTCACCGAGACCTGGGACGGTCACCTCAACGACATCCACGGCACGGCGGTGGAGTCCCGCCACGCCGCGGCCGCCATCGACGCGGCCGCCTCCGGTCCGGTCACGGAGGGCTGCGTCGGCGGCGGTACGGGGATGCGCTGCTACGGCTTCAAGGGCGGCTCGGGGACGGCGTCGCGGGTGGTGGAGTACGGCGACGACCGCTACACCGTCGGCGCGTTCGTCCAGGCCAACTTCGGTGCCCGGCGCGAACTCGTGGTGGCCGGTGTGCCGGTGGGCCTCGAACTGCCGGACCGCCCGGAACAGGCCCCCGACGGCGTACGTGAGGTACCGCCCGGTGCGGGCTCGGTGATCGTGGTGGTGGCGACGGACGCACCGCTGCTGCCGGGTCAGTGCAAGGCGCTGGCCCGACGCGTCACCCTGGGCCTCGCCCGTACCGGCACCACCGGCAGCCACTTCTCCGGGGACATCTTCCTGGCCTTCTCCACGGCCAACGAGTCCGCGCTGAACAGCACGTTCCCCTCCGACGACGACAGCGCCCCGTACGAGTCGATGCGGTTCGTGCCGTGGGGCCGGATGGACCCCTTCTACGGCGCGGTCGTCGAGTCGGTGGAGGAGGCGGTGCTCAATGTGCTGACCGGCGCCCATTCGATGACCGGCCGCGCGGGCCATCACGTCCAGGCGCTGCCGCTGGACAGGCTGTCCGAACTCCTGGCGGCCCGGGGGGTTCCGGCTCCGTAGGACCAGCCGGCCGCCGGACTGCTGTGGAGCGTGGGTGGGAGTCGTGAGGGTTCGCGCAAGGTTCCCGGGAACCGGTGGCGGAGGCGGAAGGGTCGGGAGCGATCGTCCGGCGCTCCCGAACGGGTCCGTGGCGCCGGCCTATGCGATGGGAGACCGATCAACGATGCTCACTCCGGTACGCAGCAGAGTACGGACCGCCGCGCTCGCGCTCTCGGCCGTCGCGGCCCTCGCCTTCGGCACGACCGCCACGGCCGGCGCGGCCCCCCTTCCCGCTCCGGCGCCCACAAAGCAGGGACCGACCTCGGTGGCGTACGTCGAGGTGAACAACAACAGCATGCTCAACGTCGGCAAGTACACCCTCGCCGACGGTGGCAACGTCTTCGACGTCGCCGTGATCTTCGCGGCGAACATCAACTACGACACCGGCACGAAGGCGGCGTACCTGCACTTCAACGAGAACGTGCAGCGCGTCCTCGACAACGCTGCCACCGAGATACGGCCGTTGCAGGAGAAGGGCATCAAGGTCGTCCTCTCGGTGCTCGGCAACCACGAGGGCGCGGGCTTCGCGAACTTCCCGAACCAGCAGACGGCTTCGGCGTTCGCGACGCAGCTCTCGGACACCGTGGCCGAGTACGGCCTCGACGGCATCGATTTCGACGACGAGTACGCCGACTACGGCAACAACGGCACGGGCCAGCCCAACGACAGCTCGTTCGTACAGCTGGTGACGGCGCTGCGCGGCAACATGCCGGACAAGATCATCAGCCTCTACAACATCGGCCCGGCCGCCTCGCGGCTCTCCTACGACGGCGTGGACGTCTCGTCTGCGTTCGACTACGCCTGGAACCCCTACTACGGCAGCTGGCAGGTCCCCGGCATCGCGCTGCCCAAGTCGAAGCTGTCCCCGGCGGCGGTCGAGATCGGCGGCACCTCGCAGAGCACGGCCGCCGACCTCGCCCGCCGTACCGTCAGCGAGGGGTACGGCGTCTATCTGACGTACAACCTCGACGGCGCCGACCGCAGTGCCGACGTCTCCGCGTTCACCAGGGAGCTGTACGGCAGTGACGCCCGGTACACGCCTTAGGGCGTGGTCAGTACTCCTGGCGCATCGCGCTGCGGCCCGCGGCTGACAGCAGGCAGCCGATCGTGATCCCGATGGCGAGGTAGAGCGCCGCCGAGCCCGCCATGGCGGCCGGCGGCGCCGACGTCGTGAACGGCAGCAGCACCATGACGGCGGTGGCGAGCGTGACGATCCAGGCGAAGAAGGTGCCGGGCTGGGGCGTGGCCAGGATCAGCAGATGCAGCAGCCCGGTCGCCACCAGGGCGCTCAGGGCCGCCCCGGCGGCGAGCACCCCCGTCGAGGCGTCACCCATCGCCCCGTCACCCTCCGGTGCGAAGACCGCGATCCCGAGCACCCCGCGGATCAGCAGCAGCCCCACGACAGCGGTGAGAGCCGCCACGACGGCCGTCATCGCGCCCCCCGCCCACAGCCGTGCGGTGTCGACGCGGGGGCGCGATGGTTCCTGCGGCACCTGGCCGGTCTGCTGTGCCTGCCACTCGTAACCGTTGTGCGGGTCCACGACCGGACATCTCCCCTCGGTTGACCGAACCCCGATCGTGGAACGGCCGGCCGGGGGTGGCGACCGGGCGCGGTCCGTACGGGTGATGCCCGGCCGCGACGCCCACCGCGCCCGTGCCTAGGGAGTGTTGTTGGCCAGTGCCAGCAGCCTCGCGCTGGTGCCGCTGAAGCGGTCGCGGTCCACGGCGCCGGAGATGCCGCCCACCGAACCGGAGTCGGTGTACTGCCAGAACGTCCAGTACGGGAAGCCCGCCGGGATGGAGGGGCTGGAGGCGCTGGTCCAGTGGGCCACGAAGAGCGGGCTCTTGGCGGACATGCCGGTCCAGCTGCCGGTGCAGGTGTTCCACCAGCTCGCGCTGGTGTAGATGACGACGTCCCGGCCGGTCTTCGCCTTGTAGGTGTTGTAGAAGTCGAGGATCCAGGTGCGCATCGACGCGGTGGACTTGCTGTAGCAGCCGCCTTCGAGGTCGAGCATGCCGGGCAGCGTCAGGTTGTCCTTCGACCAGGCCCCGCCGTGGGCCACGAAGTAGTTGGCCTGCGCCGCGCCGGTGGAGAGGTTCGGCCGCGCGAAGTGGTACGCGCCCCGGATCACCTTGGCGTTGTAGGCGTTCAGGTAGTTGGCGTTGAAGGCGGTGTCCCGGTACGTGGTCGACTCGGTGGCCTTGATGTAGGCGAACTGGATCCCGGCGGACTTCACCGAAGCCCAGTTGATCGTTCCCTGGTAGTGGGAGACGTCGATCCCCGGCACCGTGGCGGCCAGCTGCGGGGAGGCTCCCTCCGCGTCGAGCCGCAGCTGTCCGGTGTCCGGCCGGAAGGTCCTGCCGTCCTCGGTGTAGCCGACGCCCATGTAGCCGTCACCGAGGGGAATGGTGCTGCCGACGGGCGCCGGCCGGGCCGCGGCAGGCGCCGCGGACATGATCGGGGCGAGGGCCACACTCATGGCCAGCGCGGCGGCCGCCACGAGTCTGTGACGGACGGACCGGGGACTGCGGATTCGGGATAACAACGGGTGCCTCCTGGTGCGTCGAGGGGGTGGGACGGTATCCAGAGGTGCCCGCCGGCACGTGCGGATCTACCCGCGTAGCCGGCGGCTCGTCGTATGTGCGCGTGGGGTGCGGTGGGGGAGGTGCGGGGAAGCGCGGGGGAGTGCTGGGGGGAGTGCGATGCGCGGAGTGTTCTTGATGTGAACGTGTCATGAGTGACGCATGGATGGGCTCGCGGTGTAAAGGGGGTACGGGTTCCAGCTATGGTCCAGACCAGTGCGGAGGGGGTGGAACTGCGGGAACGGCCCCGCGCCACCCGGAAGTTTCCGGCGATGAAAACCGCCCCGGACCCAGAGGCCGGGGCCCGGGGCCGGGGCAGGCGTGTGCCGCCGCACGGGACAGGTGCGGCGGCACGTGACGCGAGAGGTCCTAGGCCGTGTCCGCGAAGTCTCGCCTGCCCGGCGACGCCGGGCCCGCCCTCCGGGCGGACGACGCGACTTTGCGGACACGGCCTAGATGTCCCGGAAGATCTCGATCTGGGCGCCCACCGAGTTCAGCCGCTCCGCCAGCTCCTCGTAACCACGGTTGATCACATACACGTTGCGCAGTACGGAGGTGCCCTCGGCCGCCATCATCGCGAGCAGCACCACCACCGCCGGCCGCAGCGCGGGCGGGCACATCATCTCGGCCGCGCGCCACCGGGTCGGGCCCTCGACGAGCACCCGGTGCGGGTCCAGGAGCTGGAGCCGGCCGCCGAGGCGGTTGAGGTCGGTGAGGTAGATGGCGCGGTTGTCGTAGACCCAGTCGTGGATCAGGGTCTGGCCGTGGGCCGAGGCGGCGATGGCCGCGAAGAACGGCACGTTGTCGATGTTGAGGCCGGGGAACGGCATCGGGTGGATCTTGTCGATCGGCGCCTCCAGCTTGGAGGGCCGGACCGTCAGGTCGACCAGCCGGGTGCGCCCGTTGTCGGCCGCGTACTCGGAGGTGCGGTCGCAGTCGACGCCCATCTCCTCCAGCACCGCGAGCTCGATCTCCAGGAACTCGATCGGTACCCGGCGGATCGTCAGCTCGGACTCCGTGACGACGGCGGCGGCCAGCAGGCTCATCGCCTCGACCGGGTCCTCGGAGGGGGAGTAGTCCACATCCATGTCGATGGTCGGCACGCCGTGCACGGTCAGCGTGGTCGTGCCGACGCCGTCCACCCGTACGCCCAGTGCCTCCAGGAAGAAGCAGAGGTCTTGGACCATGTAGTTGGAGGACGCGTTGCGGATGACGGTGGTGCCGTCGTGCCGGGCGGCGGCCAGCAGGGCGTTCTCGGTCACGGTGTCGCCGCGCTCGGTCAGCACGATCGGGCGGCCGGGCGTGACGGTGTGGTCGACGCGGGCGTGGTAGATGCCCTCGGTCGCGGCGATCTCCAGACCGAACCGGCGCAGCGCGATCATGTGCGGCTCGATGGTCCGGGTGCCCAGGTCGCAGCCGCCCGCGTACGGCAGCTTGAACTGGTCCGTCCGGTGCAGCAGCGGACCGAGGAACATGATGATCGACCGGGTCCGGCGGGCGGCGTCCGCGTCGATGGCGTCCATGTCGAGCCGGGCGGGCGGGACGATCTCCAGATCGGTGCCGTCGTTGATCCACCGGGTGCGCACCCCGATGGAGTTCAGCACCTCCAGGAGGCGGTACACCTCCTCGATGCGGGCCACCCGGCGCAGCACGGTGCGGCCCTTGTTGAGCAGCGAGGCGCAGAGCAGCGCCACGCAGGCGTTCTTGCTGGTCTTGACGTCGATCGCGCCGGACAGCCGGCGCCCGCCGACGACCCTCAGGTGCATGGGCCCGGCATAGCCGAGCGACACGATCTCACTGTCGAGTGCTTCACCGATGCGGGCAATCATCTCAAGGCTGATGTTTTGATTGCCGCGCTCGATGCGGTTCACGGCGCTCTGGCTGGTGGCGAGCGCCTCGGCGAGCTGACTCTGTGTCCAGCCCCGGTGCTGGCGGGCGTCACGGATGAGCTTGCCGATACGTACGAGGTAGTCATCTGACATGCCGAAAGGCTATCTCAGATATGAGATGAGCCTGTTGGTGGGGTGTGGTGTTCGAGTGACGGCGGGTGCAGGCCCGCGGTGCGGGGCTGCCGTGCGGGGCGATGCGCGGGCCAAAGTGCGGCAGGTGTGCGGGAGCACGGCGTGGCACGGCCCCCGCCACCCGGCTCCAGGGTCCGCCCGCCGGGCCCGTCCGGCACCCGGAGCGCGTCCATCTGGGTGCTCCCGCGGCACCGGCCGCCGGGGAAAACGTGTCGCCCCGGCGCCGAGGCGGTCGTATGGTCCCCGGAATGAAGCTGCTCTCGGTCAACATCGGCCGCCCCCGCCCCAACCCCTGGAAGGGGCTGAGCGCGACCGGTATCGACAAGCGGCCGGTCACCGGACCGGTCGCGGTCAGCGCCCCCGGCCCCAAGGGCACCGGCGCGGTCGGCCTCGCCGGTGACCGGGTCTACGACGTGAAGCACCACGGCGGTTCCGACCAGGCCGTCTACGCCTACGCCCGCGAGGACCTCGACGGCTGGCAGGCCGAGCTGGGCCTGCCGCTGGCCGACGGGGTCTTCGGGGAGAACCTCACGACCCTGGGGGTGGACGTCAACGGCGCCCTGATCGGCGAGCGTTGGCGGATCGGAGCGGACGTGGTCCTGGAGGTGTCCTGTCCGCGCATCCCGTGCGGGACGTTCCAGGGCTGGCTGGGGCGTGACGGCTGGCTCAAGCGGTTCACGCGGGCCGCGCTGCCCGGGGCCTACCTGCGCGTGATCGAGCCGGGCGAGATCCGTGCCGCAGACCCGGTCGAGATCGTGCACCGGCCGGATCACGACGTGACCGTCGCCCTCGTCTTCCGGGCCATGACCCTGGAGGGCGACCTGCTCCCCCGGCTGCTGGTCGCCGACGCGCTGCCGGAGGAGGAGAAGGAGCTGGTCCGGCGGCGGACGTCCGCGTAGGCGCGGCCCGGCAGCCGGCGGCAGGCGGCAACCCGGTCAGGGCGTGAGCGCCGGCGGGGCGGCCTCCGGGGCGAAGGCGTCCCGATTCCTGTTGGCGCGCTCCGTACGACGCGTCATCAGGTACGCGGACGGCGATTCGCCGTACGCCTGCCGGAACCGGTGGCTGAGCTGCCCGGCGGACATGTGGACGCCTCGGGCGAGCGCCCCTACGTCCAGCGGCTGCGCGTACTCCCGGTCCATCCGGTCGCGGACCCGGCGCAGGAGGGCCAGTTCGCGCAGCAGCTGGTCCTGGGCGCGGGCCCGCGCCCACGAGGGTTGGCACACGAGCGATCACCTCTCGGCTCTCAGCGGAGTTCCTGGATGCGGACCATGTTGCCCGCGGGATCGCGGAAGGCGCAGTCGCGGATTCCGTACGGTTGCTCGGTCGGTTCCTGGACGATCTCGGCCGAGGCCGCCCGCACCTTCTCGAAGGCCGCGTCGAGGTCCCGGGTGGCCAGCAGGATCCACCCGTAGGTGCCCTTGGCCATCATCTCGGTGATGGTGCGGCGTTCGTCCTCCGTGACCCCGGGGTCGGCGGCCGGGGGCGCCAGGAGGACGCACGTGTCGGGCTGACCCGGCGGCCCGACCGTGATCCAGCGCATCCGTCCCTGACCGACGTCACTGCGGACCTCGAAACCGAGGGCGTCACGGTAGAAGGCCAGGGACGCGTCCGGATCGTCGTGCGGAAGGACGCTGGTGTGAATGGTGATGTCCATGGCGGTCAGATTAGGCACGGTTCGCATCGGGCGCTTCTCGAATCCTGACCCGTCGGACGGGTCTGCGGACGGGCCGGCTTACGGGCTCTGCGGACGGCGGCCCCAGGCCGAGATCATCGGGGCCGTCGCCAGGTCGAGCTCCCCGCTGGCGACGTTCGAGAGATGGCGGTCGATGTCCGCGTCGGAAGCGATCCCCGCCGCCACCAGCCGGTCACGGATCTGCCGGACGGTCGCGGCCTCAAGGACGGTGCAGGCGGGCGAGGTGATCGGGAAGTAGGCGTCCGCCCGCACATCGAGCAGGCCGGCCTCGCGCAACCGCCTGGGCAGGGTCCTGCCGTACGCGAGATCGGCCCCGCGCCCCGCCATGAGCTCCCGGAACCCGGACCGCAGGCGGTTGGCCAGCCGCTGCTCCGGGCCCGACTCGTCCGGGCACAGCAGGGGCTGCAACCCCGGATCCGCGTCCTCCAGGAGCAGCACGCCACCGGGGCGCAGCGCCTGGACCATGCGGCGCAGGGCCTCGGCCCGGTCGACGACGTGCACCAGGACCAGCCGGGCGTGCACCAGGTCGAAGCCGCCCGGCGGCGGGGGATCGGCCGCGACGTCGTGGCGCAGCACGTCGACGACGTCCGAGGCGGCTTCCCGGGCCCAGGACACGTCGATGTCGGTGCAGACCACTCGGCCGGTGGCGCCGACCCGTTCGGCGAGACCTGCGGGAACGGAGGGGCCGCCGGCCCCGACCTCCCAGCACCGCATGCCCTCGGTGACGCCGATCCGGTCGATGTGCCGGAACGTCACCGGGTCGAACAGCTCGGCCAGCGCGCCGAACCTGATGCCCGCCTCCGACTGCTGATTGTCCAGCAGATACCCCTGGTCCTCGCCGCGCTCGGTCATGCCCGCCTCACTGTCGCTGTCTCCGTCCGCCGGACTCGAAGTCCCGAAGTCCCGAAGTCCACCATGCCCGGTGCCGCGCGGGTGCCCGCCTCCCGGGGGTCGGGAAGCGGGCACTCCTCGCGGGGGAGAAGACCGTGCGTGGTCAGACCCGGGCCGGGTCCTTCGCGTACGGCGACCCGGGCGACCCGGCGGCGGGTTCCGGCGCGGGGCCGCCCTCACTGAGGCCGAACCGTCCGTGGACCCTGCGCAGGAAGCCGGGCGCGTACCAGGCGGACCGGCCGAGCAGCCGCATCGCGGCGGGCACCAGGATGCCGCGTACCGCGACGGCGTCGATGAGGATGGCGAGGCCGCTGCCCAGGCCGAACAGCTGCATGAAGCTGAGCTCGGCCGTGCCGAAGGCGAAGAAGCTCACCGCCAGCAGGCACGCGGCCGCGCTGACGATGCGTCCGGTGTGCCCGAGGCCGTTGGTCACGGCGCTCTCGTTGTCCTCGCCCAGGTCGTGGAGTTCCTTGATCCGGCTGGTGACGAAGACCTCGTAGTCCATGGAGAGGCCGAACGCGATGCAGAACATCAGCACGGTCATGGACACCTCCATCGGCTGGGCCGTGAAGCCGAGCAGGGAGGAGAGGTGGCCGTCCTGGAAGATCCAGGTCATGACGCCGAGGGTCGCCGCCAGGCTGACCATGTTGAGCACCAGCGCGCGCAACGGCTGGACGATGCTCCCGGTGAACAGGAAGAGCAGCAGGAACGTGGTGAGGACGACCAGGGTCACCGCGATCGGGAGGCGGTCCGCGATCGCGCCCTTGGCGTCGACCAGTACGGCGTCCGTGCCACCCACCAGGGCGTGCGTTCCGGCGGGCGGGGCGAGCGCCCGCACCTCGCCGACCAGGGCCTGGGACGCGTCCGACTTCGGCGCCAGGGCGCTCACCACGTTGATCCGCTGCGCGTCGGGACGGCCGAGCGCGGGGTCGCCGGTGGCCGTGGACCGTCCGTCGGCGTAGGTTCCGGCACTGGTCTCGACCCGGGCGACGCCCTTGAGGCCGGACAGCCCGGCCGCGTACGAGGCCAGCGGGGCCCGGCTCACCGAGGTGTCGATGACGACGTGGAGGGCCGCGTCGTCGTTTCCGTCGAACTTCTCCTGGAGGACCGCCGATACCTGGCGGCTCTCGGCGCCGGAGGACAGCACGCGTTCGTCCGGTGTGCCGAAGGTGATGCCGAGGAGCGGGCTCGCCGCGACCAGCAGGACCGCGAGCACGGGGAGCGCGGTGAGGGCGGGCCGCCGCATGACGGCACCGGCCAGCCGGCCCCACACCGGTGCCCGGTTGCCGGCGCGGCCGGGCTTCGACCACGGCATCCGTCCGCTGTTGACCCGGTGACCCAGCACGACGAACAGGGCGGGCATGACGAACAGGGTGCTGAAGGCCGCGATGGCGACGACCCCCACCCCGGCATAGCCGAACGAGCGCAGGAAGTACTGCGGGAACACCAGGAGCGCGGCGAGCGCGGCCGCCACGGTCGCGGCGGAGAACGCGACGGTACGGCCCGCGGTACTCACCGTCCGCCTGACGGCGTCGTCCACGCCCGCCCCGGCCGCCAGCTGCTCCCGGAACCGGCTGATCATCAGCAGCGCGTAGTCGATGCCGAGGCCCAGCCCCAGCGCCGTGGTGAGGTTGACCGCGAAGACGGAGACATCGGTGACGCTGCCGAGGAGGAAGAGCTCCGCGAACGTGCCCGCGATGGCGATGACACCGATCACCAGCGGCAGCAGGGCGGCCACCGCGCTGCCGAAGACGACCAGGAGCAGCACCAGGGTCAGCGGTACGGCGATGCCCTCGGCCAGCAGCAGGTCCTTGCCCGACTGCGTGCCCATCTCGCTGGTCACGGCTGCGGCGCCGCCCGCCCGGACCGTGAGCCCGTCCCTGTACGGCCCGGTGTAGGCGTCGATGACGCTCTTGGCGTTCTCGTCGCGCTCGGTGTCGTTGCCCTTCACATGGGCGAGCACCATGGCCTCGCGGCCGTCGTCGGAGCGGAGAGCGGCGCTGCCCGTGTCCCAGAACGAGACGACGTTCTCCAGGTTCTTCTCCTTCCTGAGGCCGGCCAGCAGGTCCCGGCCGTCCTGCCGCGCGGCCGGGGCGTCGACGCGGCCCTCTGCGGCGCGGACCAGCAGGACCAGGTTCGTCTCCCCGCCGAACTTCTCGTCGATGACCTTCCCGGCCCGGGTGGACTGGGAGGCCGGGTCGTCGTAGCCGCCGCCGAGCAGCTTGCCGAACGCGCCGGAGCCCAGGACGCCCATGAGGGCAACGGCCACGACGGCGACGACGAGTATCAACCGGGGCCGGCGGATCGCCAGTTCGGCTATGCGTTCAAACACGCACGATCTCCTTAGATGTCCGCATGGGAGGTGTCCATTACGGGAGGTGTCCGGATGGGAAGACGGCCCGAACGGCCTGAGCCACGAGTGACGTTAGTGAGGAGCAAGAAGATTTGGCAGTGTTAGATTTTCTTCACGGCCGACAAGTTCCCCTTGCCCCGCTCGCGGTGGCCGCCGTACGGTCGCCCCATGTCTGCCGACGAACACATGACGGCCCCGCCGACCCTGCGCCAGCGCCGCCGGGCCGCCGCGACCCGGGAGATCCTGGACGCCGCGGAGCAGCACATCGCCGAGAGCGGCCCCGCCGCCCTGTCGCTGCGCGCGGTCGCCCGTGGTCTGGGAATGACCGTGCAGGCTCTGTACCACTACTTCCCGAGCCGCGAGGCCCTCGTCACGGAGTTGATCGCCAAGGCGTACGGGGATCTGGCCGATGCCGTACAGGCCGCCGTCGACGCCGCCCCGGACGACGCCGCCCCGGACGACGCCGCCCCGGACGGCCCCGGCCTGCCGCGTCTGGTGATCGCGGCCGAGGGCTACCGCCGGTGGGCCGTCGCCCACCCGGAGCGCTTCCAGCTCCTCTACGGGACGCCGCTGCGGGACTACGCGGCTCCCGTCGAGGGTCCGACGACGCTGGCGATGCGCCGGATGAGCTCGATCTTCGAGCGCGAGATGTTCGACGGGTTCACCGTGGCGCAGCTCGCCGCCGCCGAGACCCCCGCGCTCTCGGCCGAGCTCCGGGCGTATCTGGAGCAGCTGCCGCACTACGGTCCGGGGCGGCTGCCGCCTCCCGCCACCGCCCTGCTGCTGAGTGCGTGGGGGCACCTCAACGGGCTGGTCATCCTGGAGGTGTTCGGGCACGCCGCGTTCCTGGGCGGCCATCAGGCCGAGATCTTCCGCATCGCGATGCGGAACCTGCTGGCCGACGTCCACCGCCAGATCCCCGCGCGTGCGGACCAGGGGCTCACCGGCTGAGCGCGGGAGTGGTACCACGGTCCGACGGGGGTCCGACGCCGGAGGTACGCGCAAGTCGCCCCGTAGCAGCATGTGTTGGAGCCACCCGCTGCCTAGCGTTGGGCGCATGACCACTACCGGACATCACAGAGCCGGCGCCGCCGCGCTGCTCGTCCTCGCCCTGTCCGCCCCGCTCCTGGGCGCCGCACCGGCCTCCGCCGCCCCTACTCCCCGGCCTCCGTCCCGGGTCGCCCCCGCGAACGCGCTGGAACTGCCCGATCCCACCGGCCCGTACACGGTGGGCCGGCGCACCCTGCACCTGGTCGACCACCGCCGTACGGACCCGTGGGTGCCGTCGGCCGGTGACCGGGAACTGATGGTCTCTGTGACGTACCCGTCCCGTCCGGGGAGCGGCTCGCCGGCGCCGTACATGACGACAGAGGAGGCGCGACTCCTCCTGGTGGCGCGGGGGCTCGACGGCGTCGTGCCCCCGGAAACGGTTGCCCGGACGGACACCCATGAGCGGGAGGGGGCTTCCCCGGCGCGGGGGCGCTTCCCTCTGGTCCTGCTCTCCCCGGGGTTCTCGATGCCGCGCGCCACCCTCACCTCGATCGCCGAGGACCTGACGAGCCGCGGTTATGTCGTCGCCTCTGTCGACCACGCCTACGAATCCGTCGGCACCGCGTTCCCCGGCGGCCGCGTGCTGACCTGCGCGGCGTGCGAGCAGGTCGAGGCGGACGAGAAGTGGGCCGATGCCGTGCGCGGCCGGGCCGAGGACATGTCCTTCGTGATCGACGAGCTGACGCACGGCCGGCAGGCGGGCGCGCTGTCCCGGGCGATCGATCCCGCCAGGATCGGCATGGCCGGGCATTCGATCGGGGGCGCGGCCGCCGCGGCGACCATGGCGGGCGACCGACGCGTCCGGGCGGGGGCCGACCTCGACGGCGACTTCTTCGTGAGCCCCGCCGCGACGGGGCTCGGGGGGCGCCCCTTCATGATGCTCGGCGCCGAGGACTCGCACAGCCCCGGCAGCGCGACCGGCGACTGGTCCGACGCGTGGCGGCACCTGGAGGGCTGGAAGCGCTGGCTGACCGTGGCCGGCGCCGGACACTTCTCCTTCACGGACCTGCCGTACCTGGCTGACCAACTGGGCCTGTCGGACGCCGCCGTGCCGCTGCCCTCGGAACAGGGGTGGCGCATCACCCGTGACTACGTCGCGGCCTTCTTCGACCTGCACCTGCGGGGTATCCCGCAACCCCTCTTCGACGGCCCCTCCGCCGAGTATCCCGAGGTGGTGTCCCGACAGCCCTGACCGGGCGGGTGGTTCGGCCCATCGGTAGCCTGCTCCACCATGACGCGCGCCTGGATCCTGCCGATGCTCTACCTGCTCTGCGGCTCAGCCGTCGCGACGGGATCGATCCTGGAGGGGAACACCGGCACGGGGGTGGCACTCCTGCTGGTGTTCCTGGCGCTCGCCGGCCTGCACTCGCCCCTGATCTTCCCGAGATCGACCGGTGCGCGGGAGGCGCGGCGCCGCAGCGCGGCCGACGGCCGGCCGGTCGTCTACTGGCGGCCGGGCTGCGCGTACTGCATGCGGCTGCGCATCCGGCTGGGCCGCGGCGTCGGCCGGATGCACTGGGTCAACATCTGGCGCGACCCGGAGGCAGCCGCGGCGGTCAGGGCGGTCAACGACGGCAACGAGACCGTGCCGACCGTCTTCGTCGCGGGCCTGCCCCACACCAACCCCGATCCCGCGTGGGTGCGCGCACAGCTCGCCCCCCGTCGGGGATGAGGCACACGCGACAGGCGAGCCCCGACATGACCGTTCCCCGGCGATGTACTAGAGTTATCTCGACATCGAGATATATGCCGAAGGCGCACAGCGGGCCGCCGCACGGTAAGGGTTACCTAACTAAGCCCTACCTTAGCGGATGCTCCGAGTGACTGTAGGCAGCACCACGCGGCGCCCGCCGAAGTGAGGCGCGGCGCGGAGTTACGCGCACATTGATGAAGGAGACTGTCGTGTCGGCGAACAGCTTCGACGCCCGCAGCACGCTGCGCGTGGGCGACGAGTCGTACGAGATCTTCAAGCTGGACAAGGTCGAGGGCTCCGCGCGCCTCCCTTACAGCCTGAAGGTGCTGCTGGAGAACCTGCTCCGCACGGAGGACGGCGCGAACATCACCGCCGACCACATCCGGGCGCTCGGTGGCTGGGACTCCCAGGCTCAGCCCAGCCAGGAGATCCAGTTCACGCCGGCCCGCGTGATCATGCAGGACTTCACCGGTGTGCCGTGTGTCGTCGACCTCGCCACCATGCGCGAGGCCGTCAAGGAGCTCGGCGGTGACGCGACGAAGATCAACCCGCTCGCGCCGGCCGAGCTGGTCATCGACCACTCCGTGATCGCCGACAAGTTCGGCACCAACGACGCGTTCGCGCAGAACGTCGAGCTGGAGTACGGCCGCAACAAGGAGCGCTACCAGTTCCTGCGCTGGGGCCAGACCGCCTTCGACGAGTTCAAGGTCGTCCCCCCGGGCACCGGCATCGTCCACCAGGTGAACATCGAGCACCTGGCCCGCACTGTCATGGTCCGCAACGGCCAGGCGTACCCCGACACCCTCGTCGGCACCGACTCGCACACCACCATGGTCAACGGCCTCGGCGTGCTGGGCTGGGGCGTCGGCGGCATCGAGGCCGAGGCCGCGATGCTCGGCCAGCCGGTCTCCATGCTCATCCCGCGCGTCGTCGGCTTCAAGCTGACCGGCGAGCTGCCGGCCGGCACCACCGCCACCGACCTCGTGCTGACCATCACCGAGATGCTCCGCAAGCACGGCGTCGTCGGCAAGTTCGTCGAGTTCTACGGTGAGGGCGTCGCCGCCACCTCGCTCGCCAACCGCGCCACCATCGGCAACATGTCGCCGGAGTTCGGCTCCACCGCCGCGATCTTCCCGATCGACGACGAGACGCTGAAGTACCTCCGTCTGACCGGCCGCGACGCCCAGCAGGTCGCGCTCGTCGAGGCGTACGCCAAGGAGCAGGGCCTCTGGCTCGACCCGGCCGCCGAGCCGGACTTCTCCGAGAAGCTGGAGCTCGACCTCTCCACGGTCGTCCCCTCCATCGCCGGCCCGAAGCGCCCGCAGGACCGCATCGTCCTCGCGAACGCCAAGGCGCAGTTCGCCCAGGACGTGCGCAACTACGTCGCGGACGACGAGGAGGCGGGCAAGGAGTCCTTCCCGGCCTCCGACGCCCCGGCCGCGCACAACGGCGTCCCGTCGAACCCGGTCACCGTGACCGCCCCCGACGGCACGTCGTACGAGCTGGACCACGGCGCCGTCACCGTCGCCGCGATCACCTCCTGCACCAACACCTCGAACCCGTACGTCATGGTCGCCGCGGCGCTCGTGGCGAAGAAGGCCGTGGAGAAGGGCCTGACCCGCAAGCCGTGGGTCAAGACCACCCTCGCCCCGGGCTCGAAGGTCGTCACCGACTACTTCGACAAGGCGGGCCTGACCCCGTACCTCGACAAGGTCGGCTTCAACCTCGTCGGCTACGGCTGCACCACCTGCATCGGCAACTCCGGCCCGCTGCCGGAAGAGGTCTCCAAGGCGGTCAACGACCACGACCTGGCCGTGACTTCGGTGCTCTCCGGCAACCGTAACTTCGAGGGCCGGATCAACCCCGACGTCAAGATGAACTACCTGGCGTCCCCGCCGCTGGTCGTCGCGTACGCCATCGCCGGTTCGATGAAGGTCGACATCACCAAGGACGCCCTCGGCGTCGACCAGGACGGCAAGCCCGTCTTCCTCGCCGACATCTGGCCGTCCGAGGCCGAGGTGAACGACGTCGTCGCCAACTCCATCGGCGAGGACATGTTCAACAAGTCCTACGAGGACGTCTTCGCGGGCGACGCCCAGTGGCAGGCGCTCTCGATCCCGACCGGCAACACCTTCGAGTGGGACGCCGAGTCGACGTACGTCCGTAAGCCCCCTTACTTCGAGGGCATGACGATGGAGACCACCCCGGTCTCCGACATCACGGGCGCCCGCGTCCTCGCCAAGCTGGGCGACTCGGTCACCACCGACCACATCTCCCCGGCCGGTGCGATCAAGGCCGACACCCCGGCCGGCAAGTACCTCACGGAGCACGGCATCGAGCGCCGTGACTTCAACTCCTACGGCTCGCGCCGCGGTAACCACGAGGTCATGATCCGCGGCACGTTCGCCAACATCCGCCTGCGCAACCAGATCGCGCCGGGCACCGAGGGCGGCTTCACCCGCGACTTCACCCAGGCTGCTGCTGCGGGCGATGCCCCTGTCTCGTTCATCTACGACGCCTCGCAGAACTACCAGGCCGCCGGCACCCCGCTGGTCATCCTGGCGGGCAAGGAGTACGGCTCGGGCTCGTCCCGCGACTGGGCCGCCAAGGGCACCGCGCTCCTCGGCGTCAAGGCCGTCATCGCCGAGTCCTACGAGCGCATCCACCGCTCGAACCTCATCGGCATGGGCGTCCTCCCGCTCCAGTTCCCGGAGGGCCACACCGCCGAGTCCCTCGGCCTGACCGGCGAGGAGTCCTTCTCCTTCACCGGCGTGACCGAGCTGAACAACGGCACCACGCCGACCACGGTCAAGGTCACCACCGACACCGGAGTCGAGTTCGACGGCGTCGTCCGCATCGACACCCCCGGTGAGGCGGACTACTACCGCAACGGCGGCATCCTGCAGTACGTGCTGCGCAGCCTGATCCGCAAGTAGGACCGGCGGGCAGTACGAGGAGAGGGCCGCATCCCCGCGACGGGGATGCGGCCCTCCCGCGTGTTCCGGCCCTGCTGAAACCTCGTCGGATCAGAAGAGGAACTTGTAGCCGTCCCAGCCGCTCGTACCGACCTTCACCCTGGCCCGGTACGGGGCGGCGGCCTTGCCGGTGCCCTCGTACAGGTAGAGCTCGCCCTTGGCGGTGCGGGCGAGGAGGTCGGTGCGGCCGTCCCCGCTGATGTCACCGGTGGAGACCAGCCGGTCGTACTGGTTCCAGCCGCTGCCGATCCTGGTGCGGCCGGCGAACGGCGCCTTCTGGCTGCCGGTGCCCTTGTACAGCCACAGCACGCCGGACTTGTCCCGCGCGACGACGTCGTTCCTGCCGTCGCCGGTCAGGTCGCCGTTGCCGGCGATCTCGCTGTAGACGTTCCAGCCGTAACCGGCCTTGAGGCGCTTGGTGACCGTGCCGTCGCCGTGGCCGAGGTAGAGATACAGGTCGCCCTTCGCGTCGCGGGCGAGCAGATCGCCCGCGGCGGCGCCGCCGATGTTGCCCGGCGAGACCAGCTTGTCGTAGATGTTCCAGCCGGAGCCGACCTTGACCGGCTTCTCGCCCTCGAACTTCAGGTAGCCGACGTTCCCGTTGGTCTCCCGGAACCAGAGACCCTCGCTGTAGCCGTTGGCCTTCCCGTCGTTGTCGACCTGCAACAGGGCGCTGACACCGGTCCAGCCGGAGCCCTTGTTCGCGCGGGCGCTGAGCCCGCCCTTCCCGTTTCCGGTGTACGCGTACAGGGTGCCCGCGGAGTTGGCGCCGTACAGGGCGAACCTGGGGGTGACGACGGCTGCCGCCGCCGCTGCGGCGGGTGCCTGGGCGGGCTCGGCGGCCGCGGCCGACGGCTGCGGGGAGCCGGCGGCCACGGCGGAGGTGCCGGTGGCGACGAGGCCGGCGATGAGCGCGGCGGCTGCCGCGCGAGCGGCCGTGCGTCGGTGGATACGGCCAGCGGTTTCGGCCACGAAGTGCTCCATGGATCGTGATCGGTCGTGGCCCGCCCCTCGGTGGCGGCGGGCCACGGATTCAGCCGAATCGTGTCACGATTTCGGGTCCGAAACCGGCGTTTTTCATCAGAAGGACCCCTGCTTCCGGTGGGCGGCGATCAGCTGCTGGTACCAGCGGTAGCTGTCCTTCGGCGTGCGCTCCTGGGTGTCGTAGTCGACCCGGATGATCCCGAACCGCTTCGCGTACCCGAGCGCCCACTCGAAGTTGTCCAGCAGCGACCAGACGTAGTAGCCCCGGACCTCCACCCCCGCGTCCATCGCCGCCCGCAGCGCGGCCAGATGGGTGCGCAGGTACTCGACCCGGTCCGCGTCGCGCACCGAGCCGTCCGCGTCCACCGTGTCGAACTCCGCCGAGCCGTTCTCCGTGATGTGCACCGGCGGCAGCGCGTCCCCGTAGGCCTCCTTCAGCGCGGTCAGCAGATCGGTGAAGGACTCCGGTACGACCGGCCAGCCCATCGCTGTCCTCCGCACGCCCCGGTACTCGCCCTCGCTGTACCGGTTGTCGGTGGCGACCCGCAGCGCCGGGTCCGCCTCGCGGTGCGGGGCGGCGGCGATGACGATGGGGCGGTAGTAGTTGATGCCCAGGAAGTCCATCGGCCGGGAGATCAGCTCCAGATCGCCCTCGCGCCGGAAGTCCTGCGCGGTGATCAGCTCGCCCCAGGTGTCCTCCTCCGTGGCCGGGTAGCGGCCCGCGAGGATCGGCTCGGTCCACACCAGGTTGTGCTGGGTGTCCGCGCGGACGACGGCGGCCAGGTCGGCGGCCGAATCGGTGGCCGGGACGTTGCGGTCGAGGTTGAGCGTGATGCCCGCCTCGCGGACGCCCGCCGCCCGCAGCTCCCTCATCGCCAGGCCGTGACCGACCAGCAGGTGGTGCGCGGCGGCCAGCGCGCCGCGCCCCTCCTTCGCGCCGGGCGCGTGCCGGCCCACCGAGTAGCCGAGGAAGGCGCTGCACCAGGGCTCGTTGAGCGTGATCCAGCGCGGCACCCGGTCGCCCAGGTGCTCCGCCATGATCCCGGCGTACTCCCCGAACCGCTCCGCGGTCTCGCGTACCCGCCAGCCGCCCCGGTCCTCCAGCGCCTGGGGCAGGTCCCAGTGGTAGAGGGTGGCGGCCGGTTCGATGCCGGCTTCGAGGAGCGAGTCGACGAGCCGGGAGTAGAAGTCCAGCCCCTTACGGTTGACCGCGCCGCCGCCGTCCGGCCGGATACGCGACCAGGCGATGGAGAACCGGTACGAGTCCACGCCCAGTTCGCGCAGCAGCGCCACGTCCTGCGGGTAGCGGTGGTAGTGGTCGCAGGCGACGTCACCGGTGTCACCGCCGTCGGTCCTCCCCGGCGTGTGGCTGTAGGTGTCCCAGATGGACGGGCCTCTGCCGTCCTCCCGCGCGGCGCCCTCGATCTGGTACGAGGCCGTGGCCGCGCCGAAGACGAAGCCGGGCGGGAACACGGGGAACTCACTCATGGGTACGCAGTCCTTACTTGACCGAGCCGCCGGTGATCCCGGCGGCGATGTACTTCTGCGACAGGACGAGCAGGACCGCCGCCGGGATCGCCGACAGCACGGACGCCGCCATGACGGAGCCCCAGTCACCGACATGGGCACCGATGTACTGGTAGATGCCCAGCGTGATCGGCTTCACGTCGTCCGTGGTGTTCAGCGTCAGCGCGAACATGAAGTCGCTCCACGCGTACAGGAACGAGAACAGCCCGGCGGTGATCAGGGAGTTGCGGCTCATCGGCAGCACGACCCGCACGAAGGTACGGAACCGTCCGGCGCCGTCCACCTCCGCCGCCTCGATGACCTCGCGCGGGATGGCCACCATGAAGGAGCGCATCAGCACGATGGCGAACGGGATGCCGAGCGAGGCGTCGGCCAGCATCAGCCCGGCGTAGGAGTTGACCAGGCCCATGTCCACGTACGCGCTGTACAGGGCGTTGGCGATGACGATGCCCGGCACCATCTGGGTGATCAGGGTGGAGAAGACGATCGTCCTGGTGCCGGGCAGCTTGAACTGGGCGAGCCCGTAGGCGGCGGGCGCGGCGACGGCCAGACAGATCACCACCGCGCCGAGCGCGACGGCCAGCGAGGTCAGCAGGTTGCGCCCCTGGTCCGTGACGGCCGAGCGGAAGCCCGACAGGTCCAGGCTGTGCGGGAAGGGGCTGACCTCCAGCAGCCCGGACTCGGGCTGGAGCGCGGTGTTGACCATCCAGTACAGCGGGAACAGCATCACGCACAGCACCACGACGCCGAAGACCGTGGCGCCCCAGTGCCGCTTCGGCCGGCCGGTGAGACGCGTGGCGGCGGGGGTACGCACAGTGCTCGCCATGCCGGTCACTTCCCCTCGTTGCGGTTGGCCCGCAGGTAGAACACCGCGAACACGGCGGAGATCAGGATCAGGATGTTGCCGACCACGGCGCCCGCTCCGAAGTCCAGCTGGACGAAGGAGTTCTGGTACGTGAGGGTGCCGAGCGTCTGTGTGGAGTCGGCGGGGCCGCCGTCGGTGAGCGCCAGGATCAGGTCGAGGACCTTCACCGTCGACATGAAGCCGAGCACCAGCACCACGGTGATGACCGGCCGCAGCATCGGCAGGGTGATCGAGCGGAACGTCCGCCAGGCGGAGGCGCCGTCGAGCGAGGCGGCCTCGTACAGCTCCTTGGGGACCTCCTGGAGACCGCCGTAGAGGATCACCATGTTGAACGGGATCCCGATCCAGATGTTCACCAGGACCACCGAGACCAGCGCCATGCCGGGGCTGGTCAGCCACGGGGTGTCGCCGAGCCCGACCGTGCCGAGGAACGAGTTGAGGACGCCGGTGTCCTGGTCGAGGATGCGCCGCCAGACGACACCGGAGACGACCATCGGGACCAGCCACGGCAGCAGGATCAGCGACCGCAGGATGCCGTTGAGCGGGAAGCGGCGGCTGAAGAACACCGCGAGGCCCAGACCGACGCAGAACTGCCCGATCAGCGAGCCGACGGTGAACAGGATGGTGTGCCACAGGGCCTTGCCGAAGAGCTCGTCGTTGAAGACGTTGCTCCAGTTGTCCGTTCCGTTGAACGGGGACCTGCCCGTGAAGAACGTGGACGGCGAGTAGTCCTGGAAGCTCATCACGATGTTGCGGACGAGCGGATAGCCGAAGAACAGCGCCATGAAGATCACGGCGGGGGCGATGAATCCCCACTGGGCCAGGCGCCTGCGCAGGCGGGTGCGCGCGGGGTTCGGCGGCTTCGCGGCCTTCGTGGTCACGGGCGCCGGAGCGGCGGCCGCGGAAGCGGTGGCGGTCGACATGGTTCGGATACCTCAGTTCCCGCTCGTGGCGCGCTGCTGGGCCCGCTTGAGGGCGGCCTGGCTCGACTCGCCGGTAAGGGCGGACTGGAAGGCGCTCTGGAGCGCGAGGGAGACGGACGACCAGCCCGCGCCGAGCTTCGCGGTGCGCGAGCGGGCGGTGGCGACCTGGCCGGAGAGGGCGGCCAGCTCCGGGACCTTCTTCCGCCACACGGCGGCGGCCTTCTCGTTGGCCGGGACCATCCAGCTGTTGAGCGCGTAGGTGATCTGCTCCTGTTCGCCCGACATACAGCCGATGATCTTCGCCGACATCTTCTCCCGGGCGCCGTCACCGGTATTGGGCACGGTCAGGATCCCGCCGCCCAGCGGACCGACCGAGTCGTCCCCGGCCCTCGGGACCGGGATCCGGGCCATGCCCCAGTGCAGCGCCTTCTTGGTGTTGAGGGTCTCCACCTGCCACGGGCCGTTGATCATCATGGCCGCGTTCCCGGCCATGAACTGGTCGTTCACATCGGCCTGGGTCCAGTTGACCGTCGACTTGGACAGCGAACGGTCCTTGAGCAGGCTCTTCCAGTAGTCCAGCGCCCCGGCCACCTGCGGGCTGTCGAGCTTCGTCTCGTCGCCGCCGTTGGACCACATGAACGGAGTGAACTGGAAGACCCCGTCCTCCGCGCCGCCCGCGCTGAGCGCCAGCCCGTACCGCTTGCCCGTGGTGAGCTTCTTCGCGGCCGCCCGCATCCCGGCCCAGGTGGTGGGCACCTTCAGACCGGCCCGGTCCAGGGTGTCCTTGTTGTAGAACAGCGCCAGGGTGTTCACGGTGCGCGCCGCGCCGTAGTACGTCCCCTCGTACGAGCCGAAGTCGACGATCCCCCGGGGGATGTCGGTGGTGGTCAGCCCGAGGTCCTTCAGCGGGATCAGGCCGCCGGCCTCCGCGAACGTCGGCATCTCGGAGGCGTCCAGCTGAAGGACGTCGGGCAGCGACTTCGAGGACGCCATCCGCAGGGCCTTCGTCATCACCTGGGCGGCCGGGACGCTCTGCTGCTCGATGGTCACCCCGAGCCGCTTGCCGCACCGGGCCAGCGTCTGGGCGTCCCAGCGGTGGTAGGACTCGTCGGTCGACGAGTTCATGACGGTGTACACGTCCGGGTCCCGCTGCTGCCCGCAGCCGGACAGGACCGCGCCGCCGACCAGCGCGGAGACGACGGTGAGCGGAACGGTGACCCGCCGGTGGTGACGGCGGCGCCGTTGGCGCAGGCCGTCCGGGGAAGGTGCTGTCACGAGGGTGCCCTTGGGTGGGAGGGGTGCGAAGGGGGCCCGGCGGCGGTGGCCGGACACCCCGGGGGCGTCAGCCGACGCCGAGCAGGTGCTCCGTGGCGAGCTGGTCCAGGGCCTCGAACGCCATCGAGCGCTCGGCCGCGCCGTCGGCGGCGGTGGGCCGCGCCGGCTTGTCGAGCCGGGAGGCGCGGGTTGAAGCGGTTCGACATGCTGCTGCCTCTTGTCGACATGCCCGGACAGCCACGCTGCCGTTGCGAGCGATTTGTTTCCTGGCAGTACTAATACGGCATCCCGGCGCCGGTTTCTAGGCCTTCCCCGTGACGGACCGGTTACTCGGAGGAAATCCGAGAGCGGGGTGCGGGTTGCCGGGTCCGCTCGCGGCTCGCTGAGGTACTCATTCGCGAACAGTCGAAGCGCTTCGAAAAACATTTGTTTTGTGTACGATCAAAACCTGGCTGCCCCCGGTGCCCCCGCACCCCCGTACCGGCTAAGGAAGACCCCCATGAAGTTCACCGACGGCTTCTGGCAGATGCGAGACGGTGTGGACGCCTCGTACGCCACCGAGCTCCGAGACCTGCGGCTCGACGCCGACCGGCTCACCGCCCACGCGGCCGTCAAGCGCGTGACGCGGCGCGGTGACACGCTCAACGCGCCGCTGATCACGGTCGAGGCGTTCGCCCCCGCCGAAGGCGTCATCGGTGTCCGCGTCACCCACCTCGCGGGCAGACGCCGTCCCGGCCCGGAGTTCGCGCTGCCCGGCGCGACGGAGGACGCCACGGCCACCACGCGCCGCGACGGCCCGGCCGCCGAACTCACCAGCGGCCCCCTCACCCTGCGGCTGCCCACGGAGGGCGACTTCGGCCTGGAGTTCCTCGGCGCGGACGGCCGCCTGCTGACCGCCGCCGGACGCAAGGGCACCGCCTTCGCCACGGTGGCGGGCGGCGGCCACCACATGCTCGCCCAGCTGGCCCTCGGCGTCGGCGAGACGATCCACGGCCTCGGCGAGCGGTTCACCCCGTACGTCAAGAACGGCCAGGTCGTCGACATGTGGCAGGCCGACGGCGGCACCAACAGCGAACAGGCGTACAAGAACGTCCCGTTCTACCTGTCCTCGCGCGGCTACGGCGTCTTCGTCAACCACCCGGGCAAGGTCTCCTTCGAGGTCGGCTCCGAGGCCGTCGGCCAGGTCCAGTTCAGCGTCGAGGACCAGGTCCTGGAGTACTTCGTCGTCGCGGGCCCCACGCCCAAGGACGTCCTCACCCGCTACACCGCGCTCACCGGCCGCCCGGCCCTGCCTCCGGCCTGGTCCTTCGGCCTCTGGCTCACCACCTCGTTCACCACCGACTACGACGAGGCGACCGTCACCTCGTTCGTGGACGGCATGTCCGAGCGCGGCATCCCGCTCTCCGTCTTCCACTTCGACTGCTTCTGGATGCGCGAGTACCAGTGGTGCGACTTCGAATGGGACCCGCAGACCTTCCCGGACCCGGTGGGCATGCTCACCCGGCTCAAGGAGAAGGGGCTGCGGATCTGCGTCTGGATCAACCCGTACATCGCGCAGAAGAGCGCCCTGTACGCGGAGGGCGCGGAGAAGGGCTACTTCGTCCGCACCCCGGAGGGCGACATCTGGCAGTGGGACAAGTGGCAGGCCGGTATGGCGCTGGTCGACTTCACCGACCCCGAGGCCACCGCCTGGTTCCAGGCCAAGCTGAAGACCCTCCTCGACCAGGGCGTCGACGGCTTCAAGACGGACTTCGGCGAGCGCATCCCCACCGATGTCGTCTGGCACGACGGCTCGGACCAGGAGCGGATGCACAACTACTACACGCATCTGTACAACAAGGCCGTCTTCGAACTCCTTGAGAAGGAGCGCGGCCAGGGCGAGGCGGTCCTGTTCGCCCGCTCCGCCACCGCCGGCGGCCAGCAGTTCCCCGTCCACTGGGGCGGCGACTGCTGGTCCTCCTTCGGCGCGATGGCCGAGTCCCTGCGCGGCGGCCTCTCGCTGAGCCTGTCCGGCTTCGGCTTCTGGAGCCATGACATCGGCGGCTTCGAGGGCACCCCTGACCCTGCTGTCTTCAAGCGATGGCTCGCCTTCGGCCTGCTCTCCTCGCACAGCCGGCTGCACGGCTCCTCGTCCTACCGGGTGCCGTGGGAGTTCGGGGACGAAGCGGTCGCGGTCGCCAGGCAGTTCACCGAGCTGAAGCACCGCCTGATGCCGTACCTGTACGGTGCCGCCGTCGCGGCCCACCGCACCGGCGTCCCGACCATGCGGCCCCTGCTGCTGGAGTTCCCCGACGACCCGGCCGCCCGCACGGTGGACCGGCAGTACCTCCTCGGCCCCGACCTCCTGGTCGCGCCGGTCTTCAGCGAGGACGGCCGGGTCGAGTACTACGTCCCCGAGGGCACCTGGACCCACCTCCTGACCGGCGAGACGGTCACCGGCCCCGGCTGGCACCACGGCACATACGGCTTCGACAGCCTCCCGCTCCTGGTCCGTCCCGGCGCGGTCCTGCCGCTCGGCGCGGACTCCGCCCGCCCCGACGGCGACTGGACGCGGAACCTGGAGCTGCGCGTGTACGCCCCCGAAGGCACCGGCGACTTCAGCCGCACGGTGACGGTCCCCGACCTCACGGGCGCACCCGCCGCCACGTACGAACTGGTCCGCACGGGCGGCACGCTCCGCGTCACGGCGGACATGGACCGGCCGTATGAGGTCGTTGTCGTCGGCGACACGTCGCTGGACGTCGTCATGGGCCGAGCCGGTACGGCGGCCCGATCCGTCACGGCACCGGGGGCGCCGTGACGAGGGGCGCGAAGCAGATGCCGGTCGCTTCGCAGCACGCGTTCTGGAACCCGTGGGCGGACCGAGGCACAGGCCTTGCGTCGGGCGCGGCCGCGGCTGTTCCGCGGGACACCCTCGGCATCAAGGTGTCAGCCGCCACCGACACCCGGCCGACGGATCACCGGCAGCCCGGCCGGCGTACGGTCCGGGCTCAGTCGCCTGAGGGTGTCCGCTTGCTGTCGAGGTCGCTGTCGAGGTCGCTGTCGATTCCCGTGACGACCGGGGTTCCGAGCGGCGCGTCCTGCGCCGAGACCCCTGTCTCCCGCAGCGCCGTGGACACCAGTCCCGCCGCTTCGAGCTCCGCTTCGTACCGGTCCGTGGCCTCGACCTCCAGGCGGATGGAGAAGGTGCCGTCGTCGTTGAGCGTCAGCAGGTCGAGCCCCTCGCTTCTGCTCACGTCCGTGTGCCGCTTGGCCAGCGCCTCCTTCAGTGCCGCACGGGAGGTGTCGGAGATCCCGGTGACGAAAGTTCCGGGGACGGTGATGACGAAGGTGGTCACGACGGTTCCTGCTTCCGTTGTGTAAGGGGCGTCTTGTCCGGCTTCCCCCATTCTCGGCTCGCAACCAGGTGCGGGTGCCATCCGGGCGCTGTCCGCCGTGTCGGACAGTCCGGTACGAGGGTGAGCCCGGGGTATCCGAGGGTCGCGCACCGTGCGGCGGCGCAAGGACCGGGCGGCTGGACGACCCGTCGGATGCGGGGCCGGGTGACGGCGCGTCGGCCCGCCCGGAAGTGCCCGTAGGCTCCCGTTCATGGCTCACGTGGACGCGAACCCCGAACGGCTGGCCGGAACATGGCACATCGTGTGCTCGTCGTTCCCCATGTGGCGAGGCGGCAGACGCACCGACGCCACGTTCACCTACACCCCACTGCCGGGCGGGAGTTCGGGCGCGCCCCGGATGCGGGACGAGGTCGCGTACCGGGTGCGGGGCCGAACGCGCCGCATCCCGGGTACGGACACCCGGCTGACCTCTCGCCCCGGCACGGTCTACCGCTGGCGGGGCAAGGGCCTCTTGGCGGTGCTGACGAGCGTGTGGGAGGTGAGGGAGACGGGTGAGGACGACGCGTGGGCCGTCATCGCCTTCACCCGGTCGCTCCTCACCCCGGCCGGCGTCGATGTCGTCGTTCGTGCCGACCGCCTCACCGACCAGGCCGTACTGGCCGAGGCGAAGGCGGCGGCCGACCGGTACGAGGCCGAGCCCCTCCCGCTCCCGGACAGCGGATCAGCGTCCGGGTGACCCTCCGCGTCCCCGTCCGCCGTCGCCCACCCATCAGCCCGCACCGGACCCCGCCGGGCCCGCCCTCCGGGCGGACGACGCGACCAAGCGGACACGCCCTAGCGCTCCACGCGCTTCAGGCCCCGCACGGCCGGGATCGCCAGCAGCAGGACGCAGGCGACGATCGCCATGGACGCGGACACGTAGAGCAGCGGCCCGGCCCCCACGACGAGGGCGAGGGGGCCGGCCGCCGCCTGCCCGACCGGCTTCATCACCAGGGAGCCGGCCGCGTCGTACGCGTGCACCCTGCCGAGGACGTTCTGCGGGATGTGGGTCTGCACACTTGTGTGGAACATGACGACCCAGAACGCCATGCCGATGCCGCTCACCCCGTAGCACCCGGCGATGAGCGGCGCGGGAAGGTCGAGGGCGACCCCCAGCGGCATCAGCACCCAGAGGATCATCGAGAAGGCCCCGGCCCGCAGGGGGTGCCTCGGGCGGAGCCTGATCGCGATGATCCCGCCCAGCACGCTCCCCGCCCCCAGGGAAGACATGACCAGCCCGAACACGGACGCCCCGTAGTCGGTGACGAGCATGCTGTTGCCCAGGGTCGTGGTGGGACCGGCCCCGGCCAGCTGCCAGAGCATGAAGACGACGATGACACTCCACAGCCAGGTCCTGGACCTGAACTCCCGCCAGCCCTCCACCAGATCGGCCCGGAACGAGGTCTCACCGCCCCGCTCGACCGGGCCCATCGGGACCGACCGGAGCCGCAGCAGGCACGCGCCGCTGGCCGCGTAGGTCAGCGCGTCGAGGGCGACCACGGCGGCGGGCGAGGAGACCGCCAGCAGCAGGCCCGCCAGGGATGGCCCGATGACGACGGTGACGGACTCCGAGATGCGCAGGGTGGCGTTTGCCCGCTGCACGTCCTGGGAGATGAGCGGCGTGATGCTGGCGACGCCCGGCTGGAAGAGCGCGCTGCCCGCCCCGATCAGGGCCAGCAGCACCAGGATCTGCCACAGCCGAGGGGTGCCGAGCAGGAACAGCAGCGCGAGCAGCCCCTGGGAGCACAGCCGGGCCGCGTCGGAGACGACCATCAGCCGCCGGGCACCCAGGCGGTCGGACATCACCCCGCCGAAGATGATCAGTGCCGCGAACGGGGCCACGAGTGCGGCGAGCGCGTAACCCACACCACTCGCCCCGTACCCGGCGTGGATCACGGCGGCCGTGATCGCTACGGGGAGCATCGCGTCCCCCAGCAGGGAAGTGGTGCGGGCCGTGAAGAACCAGCGGAAGTCCGCCGTCCACAGTGCCGGATCGGGCCGGGCCTCCTCGACTCGCAGGTCTCGGGTCACGTCCGGGCCGACCACCACACACCATCCCTCGTACGCCGTTGACTTCGACCCGGGCGACCCTCTCACGCCTTGACCACTCTCGGTCAACGGGTTTACGGACACTCCTTACACTGGGCCGGGTGAACCGGACCGATCGCCTCTACGCCCTGGTCGAGGAGTTGCGCGCCGTCTCACCCCGTCCGCGCAGCGCGCGCTGGCTGGCCGACCGCTTCGAGGTCAGCCCGCGCACCATCGAGCGGGACATCAGCGCCCTGCTCCAGGCCGGCGTGCCGGTCTGGGCCGAGCCCGGCCGCACCGGCGGCTACTGCCTGGACCGGAGCCGGACGCTCCCGCCGGTCAACCTCACCCCCGGCGAGGCGGTCGCGATGGCGGTGGCGCTGCGCGGGATGGAGGGGACACCGTTCCGCAGCACCGCCGCGGCGGCGCTGCGGAAGCTGGTCGCGGCCATGGGGGAGGACGACGCGGCCGCCGCGCACGACATGGCCGGGCGCGTCCACCTGCTCGGACCGGTGGACGCGCCCGCGCCCGCGCGGGGGCCGCGAGAAGCGGCGGACGCGCTGTCCACCGGCCGCGTGCTGCGCATCGAGTACGGCGACCGCGAGGGCGCCACGACGACGCGCGACATCGAGCCGCTCGGATACATCGGCAAGACGGGCCACTGGTACCTGCTCGCCTGGTGCCGGCTGCGGGACGCCCTGCGCGCCTTCCGCACCGACCGGATCGTCTCCGTCCACGTCACGGCAGAGGTGCCGGAGCCGAGGGAGCTGCGACGCGAGGACATCGACGTCCCGTACGGCGTCGTGCACCAGCTCTCGCTGAGCTGAGCCCTCGCTCGGCCGACCGGATCAGGCTCCGGCGGACGGCGGCGTGAACACCGAGATGTGGTTGCCGGCCGGATCGAGCAGATGCGCGAAGGTCACCCCGACCGAATTGACGTGCGGCGCGCGCTGAACGCTGCCGCCCGCCTCCTCGACCCGTCGGCAGGTCGCCTCGACGTCCTCGACGAGCACGCTGAAGACCGCGTAGTCCGGCATCTCGCCCTCGGTCGCGAACATCCCGCCGTTCATCCCCTCCCCGTCGCCCGTGGTGATGATCCGGTACGCCTGGTCGGTGCTCCTGGTGTCGTCGTGCGCGACCGTCCAGCCGAACACGTCCCCGTAGAACCGCTCGGCCTCCGCCGGGCGGGCGGTGCCGATCTCGAACCAGGCGACCGCGTTGAACTGAGCCATGACGTACATCCCTTACGTTTTCCGCCGGGCTCGTCCCGGCCCCGCCCACTCTGGGGGCCCGCGGCGACAGCCCCCTGTCGGTGTTTCCGAACGGGAAACCGGGTGGGCGCGCCCGCCCGCCGCACCACGGCCGGAATGGGATCGTGGACCAGCGGGTTCGCACCATCGACAGCACATGAGCGGTAACAGCACCGAGAGCGGATGGCCTTCACATGGGCGAGTTGATCCTGATCCGGCACGGCGAGACCGAGTGGTCCCGTAACGGGCAGCACACGAGCCACACCGACCTGCCCCTGACGCCCCTCGGTGAGCGTCAGGCCCGCGCCCTCGCGCCGCTGCTCGCGGACCGCGACATCGCCCTCACGCTGGTCAGCCCTTCGGTACGGGCCCGGCGCACCGCCGAGCTCGCGGGGCTCGCCGCGCCCCGGATCACGCCCGAGCTGCGCGAATGGGACTACGGCGGCTACGAGGGCATCACCACGGACGAGATCCGCGTCAACCGGCCCGACTGGAACCTCTGGACGGACGGTGTCGCCGCCGGTCCGGAGGCGCACCCCGGTGAGACCCCCGTGGAGGTGGGGGAGCGGGCCGACCGGGTGCTCGCGGAGGTCGGGGAGGCGGCAGGACGCGCCGGGGACGAGGACATCGTGCTGGTGGCACACTCGCACTTCCTGCGCGTTCTGACCGCCCGCTATCTGGGCCTGTCGCCTGCCGAGGGGACGCTCTTCCAGCTCGCCACGGGCGCGGTCTCCCGGCTGGGCAGGGAACACGGCAACCCGGTCATCACCGCGTGGAACGTGTCGCTGCCCGAGAGCCTCTTCCCCACCGCCGTTCCGGATGCCTCCCAGCCCTGACACGGCTCCGGGCCGTGTCCGCGAGGCCGTCCGGTCAGCCCGCGTCGGACAGCTCGTCGTCCTCGTACAGGCCCTTCAGCTGGGCGACGCAGTCCTCGGCGACCGACGCCGCGAACCGCGGACACGTCCAGGACTCCGGGCTGCGGCTCTCCGGGCCGGGGGGAAACTCCTCCGGGTCCCAGAAGTGCGCCATTCCCAGGCGGAACTTGGCGTACCGCATCGTCGGGTGCTCGTCCTCGTGCGGGCACTCGGCGGGCAGCGGAGCGGCGGCGACGGCGCGCATGGTGCTCAGGACGCCCCGTACGACGGAGAGCGGCGGGCCCGGGTACGAGTTCGACACCGCCTGGCGGGCCACCAGCAGCAGCACCGCGCGGTCCCGCTCGTCGGACCGTGCGTGGCGGCGGGCGGCCCACAGGGCCAGGTCATCGGCGTACTTCTCGTTCCAGCTCTTGTGATCCGTCCGCTCCATCAGCTTCTCGATGTCCAGCCGGCCGTCCGCCCGCAGGTATTCGGCGTCGGCGTGCGAGGTGTCGCGCTCGCCGAAGAGCTCGTCCCGCCGCTCGCGCAGCAGCGCGAGTGTCTCGTCGGCGATCTCCGCCATGAGGACCGGACACACCACCTGGTCCAGCGGTGGGTTCCGGCCCGACGTGATGCGGGACTGTTCGTAGAGGCCCCGTCCGCCGGCACTGCTCAGCTCGATGCCCAGCTCCGCCGCGACCGGCCCGCTGTCCGGCAGAGCCGGGTGCCCGTCGTGGGCGCAGTCGGCGTCCGCGAAGTGCGGCAGCGTCTCCTCGACGGCCTCGATCAGGCCGTCGAGCACCGACTTCGTCCGCACCATGCCGGAGACCGCGTACCAGGTCACCGCCCTGACCACCATCAGACGTCCGGCCCGGTCCGCCGGGGCCGCGGCGGACAGCTCGGAGGACTGGCCGCTGATCTCGTCGTCGATGTCCGTCCACGGCTTCGGGTACCCGTGCAGCAGCGCGGAGAGCGTGCTGATCGTTTCCTTGGCGTCCATCGGCAGCCGGGGCGGCACATCGGTGACGGAGCCGGGCTCGATGATGTCCAGGGCTATCCGGGCGAATCCGGCCGCGTTGAGCGGGCACCGCCACTCGCTCCGAGGGCGGTCCTCCTTCCAGTCGGCCGTCTCGTCCTCAAGCGCGGGAAGCAACTCGGCGAGGTTCTCGTCCTCTTCGTCGTCATGACTCAGGTACGGATGCGAGTCATGGGCGCAATCCCGTGCGCGCAGCGCCCTGTCGGCGGCTCGCAGGGCCGATACGGTCTGCTGTACGACCCCTTCGCCGGGCAGCCAGGTGAGGTAGGGGGCCATCATCGTCAGCCCGATCGTCCACACGTAAGCGGATTCGCCGCCGGGGTCGGCGGCGAGCCAGTCGGCGCAGTCCAGCACCGTCCGGTCGTAGCCGCTGTTGCGGCACTCCTGGTAGTTCTGCCGTACGTCCTCCCAGATCTCGCTGAATTCGTCGAGCATCATGTCGTCCGATTCCGTCATGATCTTCATGACGCCCGGTGTGGTCGGGGGAGTTCCCGCCGGGGCGTTTACAGTCCCGCACCGCCGCGCTAATCTCCCCGGATCAGTACTTGGGAGCGCTCCCAACTGCTGATCCGCAGAGCATGGGCGGCCGGCGTCTCGTGGGGAGATACCGGCCGCCCGTGCGCGCCTGAGGACGGCCTGTCACTGGACCCCGTCCAGCCGGACCACGATCCCGGTGTGCCCCGTCAGCACCGCCGCGGCGCCGGCCCGGACGGCGGCCGCGCAGCGGGCCTCGGTGAACGAGGCGGGGTCGTACGTCGAGGCCGTGCCGAGTCCCTCCCCCCGGAACGAGGCGCCGGGCCAGTTGACCGCCGTCACGTTCTCCGTGGGTTCGGCGAGTTCCGCCCCTACGACCAGGAACCGCTGGGCGAGATGGCTCGGGCTGACCGTCGTCAGGGGATCGATGAGGTCGTTGCCCGCGCTGACGACGAGATCCGGGTGCATCTCCAACGCCCGGGTGACGGCGGGCAGGAGGTCGGCGGCGCCGGAAGCGGTCACGGTGCGCAGGTCCACGCCCGTCTCCCTCGCCCACTCCTTCACCGCCTTCGCCAGGGCCTTCGCCGGCCGGTCCCCGCCGGCGCCGAGCAGGACGACGCGGTAGCCGGGCGAGGGCCGGACCCCGGACCACGAACCCGGACTCGGTGTGAGGGTCGACTCCGGTGCGGGTGACCTGCCGGGCTCGGTGAAGCCCGCACCCAGCGCGCCGACGGCGGCGGGGCTGGGGCGCCGCTGTGACCAGTCGTCACCCGAAGCGCATCCGGTGAGCAGGGCGGCGGCCACCACCAGTACGGCGGCAAGGGGCGGGCGGTGCAAGGCGATCGTCCTCCGGGAGGAAGCGGGACGGCTGCCCGGCGGGGGCGGGGCGGAGCCGGTGCGGAGCGGTAATTCCCCCATCCTGCGGGTCCGTTCCACACGATCTCCACCGTTCCGACCCGCATCGAACATATGTTTTCTCATGGTTTGCTGACCGGTCGGCCTCGGTTCATCCGCGACCAGCACGGTGCACGGGCAACCCTCAAGGAGATCCATGTCGCACCGTGTCCGCCGCCTGCTGCTCGTTTTCGCCGCGGCGGCCTTCCTCTTCCTCGGCCCCGCCGGGCCCGCCGCCGCCCATGGCTTCACCTCCGTCGTGTACGCGCACGTCACCGCCGACGGTGACGGCCCGCTTCGGACCGAACTGAAGCTGGAGTACGACCTGCTCGTCGTCTCCGCCGCCGACGCGGGCTCCGACGACCCCCTCTTCCGCGCCGGAACCGACGCGTTCGAGGACGGGGACGACCGCGCCCGCGCCGCGGCCCTCGACTCCCACCGCGCGACCGTCGTCGACTACGTCACCCGGCGCTTCTCGGTCGCCGCGGGCGGCACGGGCTGCGAGGCAGCCCCCGTCGGCGGGTTCCGGATGGGCACGGAGGAGGGCGTTCCCTACGCGCTGCTCACGCTCGACTGGACCTGTGCCGGACACGGCACCGGCGACCACGAGATCCGCAGCACCCTCTTCGCCGACCCGGAGGGCTACGTCAAGGGAACCAAGACGATCGTCACCTACGACGTCGACGGCCGTACCGGCAGCGCCGCCCTCGACAGCGGCCACCCGTCCTTCCCGATCAGCCAGTCCTGGCCGGAGCGCTTCTGGGAGTTCTTCCGCCTCGGCGCCGAGCACCTGCTGACGGGCACCGACCACATCCTCTTCCTGCTCGCCCTCATCGCCGGATCCCGGCGGCCCCGCGAAATCGTCCTCGCCGCGACCGCGTTCACCCTCGCCCACTCGGTGACGTTCCTGCTGGCCGCCCTGGGGCTGGTCGACGTCCCCGCGGGGCTGGTGGAGCCGGTCATCGCGCTGTCCATCGCGGTGGTCGCGGGCTGGCACCTGTGGCGCCTGGGGCGGGGCGGCGCCCAGGTCATGGAGGCCCCGGCGGCGGGCGGGGGCCGGTTGGCCCTGGACCGTGCCGGGTGGACCCGGCTCGGCGTCGTGTTCTGCTTCGGCCTCGTGCACGGTCTCGGCTTCGCGGGCGCGCTCGGCATCGAGGCCTCCTGGTCATGGACCCTGCTGTGGTCCCTGCTGGTGTTCAACATCGGCATCGAGGCCGTCCAACTCGGCTTCATCGCCGTACTGTTCCCGCTCCTCCTGCTGCTCGGACGCCGTTCGCCGCGGGCCGCCCGGTGGGTCACCGGAGCGCTGTCGGCGGGAGTGGCCGCCATGGGCCTCGCCTGGTTCGCGCAGCGTGTGACCGGATCGTAGGAACCCCAGGTCAGCGGTGATGTTCAGACGCCGCCCCGATCGCCTTCGTGCGCCGTTCACCCGGTGCGGAGAACTTGGTGTCCTCCTTCGTGTGTGCACTTCACGCACACCGTTTGAACACAAAAGAATCGATACTTCATGAGAACGAACGCTTCCCAGCGGGCCCGAGGGCCTGTGCGGCACCGTGTGGCCACCGGCGCCACCGCCGCCCTCCTGGGGCTGGCCGTGGCCTTCACGGCCGGTCAGGCCGCACCCGCGGCCGCGGCGGAATCCGCCACGCTCTCCGGGATCGTCCTGGGCGTCGGCGCCAACGAGGCCCAGCGCACCGTCAGCTGGTACTCCTCCGCCGACACCGCCCAGAAGGTCCAGCTCGCCCCCACCGCGAAGCTCACCGGTGGCGAATTCCCCGCAGACTCCGCCGCCTTCGACGCCCTCGGCGCCAAGAACATCGCGGCCAGCGGCGGCTACAACCGCAGCGCCACGCTCACCGGCCTCAAGGAGAACACCGCTTACTCCTACCGCGTCGGAACCGAGGGCAACTGGTCCAAGGCGTACTCCTTCACGACCCAGGACTTCGAGGGGGAGTACGACTTCCTCTTCCTCGGCGACCCGCAGATAGGCTCCTCCGGGGACCTGGCACAGGACCAGGCCGGCTGGCAGGACACCCTGGACGTCGCCACCAAGGCCAACCCGGAGGCCGAGATCCTGGTCTCCGGCGGCGACCAGGTCGAGAGCGCCAACAACGAGTCCCAGTGGAACTCCTTCCTGGCGCCCGACCAGCTCCGCCAGTACCCGTGGGCCGCCACCATCGGCAACCACGACGTCGGCGGCAAGGCGTACGAGCAGCACTTCTCGACGCCGAACACGGACAACTCCGGTGCGCTGTACGCCAACGGCAACCCGGCGTCCGACACGTCCGGCGGCAACTACTGGTACATCTACAAGGACGTCCTGTTCATCGACCTCAACAGCAACAGCTACGCCACCTCCCAGGGCGGCGGGGGCGACGAGGCGCACACCAAGTACGTCACCGACGTCATCAACGAGCACGGCTCCGAGGCCAAGTGGAAGGTGCTCGTCTACCACCACTCGATCTACTCGCCGGCCTCGCACGCCAAGGACAAGGACAACAAGGCCCGCCGGGTCGACTTCCCGACGACCTTCTCCAAGCTCGGCGTCGACATGGTCCTCCAGGGCCACGACCACAGCTACTCCCGCAGCTACCTCATCAAGAACGGTGAGAAGGCCGACCCCGCGGAGCAGCCCGGCGCGGCCGATGTCTACCCCGGCCCCGGCGGCGTCCTCTACGTCACGGCCAACTCGGCCTCCGGCTCGAAGTACTACGACATCACCCCGCCCGACTCCAGCGGCACCAGCGGCGCGGGCAACGGCGCCGACCCGCTGAACCCGGACAGCTACTGGTACAACTCCGTCCAGAACCAGGAGCACGTCCGCAGCTACGTCAAGGTCCAGGTGCGGGACGAGAAGCTCGTCGTGGAGAACATCCGCAGCGGCAGCTGCGACGCCCCCAACTCCCAGGTCTCCAAGGGCGACTGGTGCAAGAACACCACCGCCGCCCAGCCCGTCGGCTCGGTCGTCGACAAGGTGAGCGTCCACCCGTACAACGGTGACGGCCAGTCCCTCCAGGTGAACGTGCCGAAGCCGGCTCCGGGCGAGTTCGGCTGGACCATCGACGGCTACAACGGCCTGGTGGACCTCGGCACGGCCAAGGAGGAGAACGGTGACCACTTCACCGCCTCCGGCAAGATCAACCCGATCCTCGTCTCCGACACCCGCAGGTCCCTCTCCCCGTGGGCGGTCTCGGCGGGCGTGAGCGAGTTCAAGGACGCCGACAAGACGTTCGAGGGCTCCTACCTCGGCTGGTCGCCCTACCTCCTCGACCAGGGCGCCGGAGCCAAGGCCGGTGCCTCGGTCCCCTCCGGCTACGGCGGCAAGGGTGAGGGCCTGGCCCTCTCCCGGGGCCTCGGCTCCGCACCCCAGGGCCACGCCCGGGGTACGGCCAGGCTGGGCGCCGATCTCGATCTGAAGATCCCGGACTCCGTCCAGAAGGGCGGCTACCGCGCCACCCTCACCATCACCGCGCTGAGCAGCTGACCCTCCCCGCTCCACCGGCGTGGCAGGCTCCGGTACGCCGCAGCCTGCCACGCCGCCGTTCCCGAGAGAGACCCCATGCACGCAGTGGCACCACCTCGCCGCACCGCCGCCGGCCGCACCGCCCTCCTCGTCCTCCTTCTCGCGGCCCTGGCGTTCGGCACCTCCACCGGCCCGGCGCGGGCGGCCGAGGGCGACGTCACCTGGACGGTCCGGACCGCCGCCAACGACTACGGGGAGGACCGGTCGAGCTTCGGCTACACCGTCAACCCCGGCGGTGAGGCCGAGGACGCCCTCGTCGTGGCCAACCACGGCACCGACCCGCTGAACCTCGCCGTCTACGCGGCCGACGGCTTCACCACGGACAAGGGCCAGCTCGACCTGCTCACCGGGGGGAAGAAATCCCGCTCCATCGGCGCCTGGGTGCGGGCGGACCGGGCGAGCGTGCGGATCGCCCCGGGCAAGAGCGCCGAGGTCCCCTTCACGGTGAAGGTCCCGAGCGACGCACCCCCTGGCGACTACGTGGGCGGCATCCTGACCTCGCTCAAGCAGCCCGGGGACGGCGAGGGCATCACGGTCGACCGCCGCCTCGGCATCCGGATCAAGCTGCGCGTCAGCGGCGCCCTGAAGCCCGCGCTCGCCGTCGAGGACGTGCACATCGGCTACCGGGGGACCGCCAACCCCTTCGGCACGGGCGACGCCACGGTGACGTACAGCCTCCACAACACCGGCAACGCGCTGCTCTCCGCCGGCCAGAAGGTCACCCTCACCGGCCCCTTCGGGACGCTGAGCACCGAGGCCGGCGCGATCGCGGCGCCGCCGGAGCTGCTGCCCGGCGAGCGCTGGAAGGTCACGGTCCCCGTCCACGACGTCACCCCGGCCCTGCGGCTCACGGCCACCGTCGCCGTCACCCCGCTGCTCACCGACGCCGCCAACTCCACCCGCGCCCTCGGCCCCGTCCGGACGACGGCCCACGGCTGGGCCGTCCCCTGGACGCTCCTGCTGCTCCTGGTCCTCGTCCTGGGCGGGGCCGTCGCCGCCTTCGTGCTCGTCCGCCGGGCACGCGTCCGGCGCGCGCGGCGCGAGGAGGAGCGGGTGCGCGATGCGGTCGAGCAGGCCCTGCGGGACAAGGCGGAACAGCGCTCCTGAGAGCTCCGGCGTACGACGGACCCGCCCGCACACATCGGAACGGGCCGCCCGGTGTGCGGGCGGCCCGTCCTCATGCGGTCTGCGGGTGACTCAGGAGATCAGCTCGATCTCCGCCAGCGTCGCCGCCGCCGTGCTCACCAGCCGGTACTTCGCGTACGCCTTCGGAGCCGCTACCGAGAAGACCCGGGTCTGCTTGTCCCAGGCGAACGACTGTCCGGACCGCTTGTCGAGGTCCTTCCAGGTGGTGCCGTCCGCCGATCCCTGAAGGACCCAGCCCGTCGGCGCCTTCGCCGCCGCGTCCGAGGTCAGCGTGTACTGGACCGCCTTCGTGCCGGCGGGGGCCGGCAGCTCCACCGACTCGACCTGGGCGGAGGTCGCCGAGGTGTTGTCGAAGAGGGCGCCCGCGCCCTTCAGGGCGTCCTTCGCGGGCGAGGGCACCTTGTCGTCCTTGGTGATGGAGACCGGTGCCGCGTCCTTGCCGGTGCCCCAGGCCGACGGCTTCGGCCCCATGTCGAAGTCCAGCACGCCGCCCTTGGCCAGCAGGTCGTGCGGCAGCGAGGTGGAGGTCCACTTCTTGCCGTTGACCCTCAGGCCCTGGACGTAGATGTTCTTCGCGCTGTTCTTCGGTGCCCGGACGACCAGGTCGTGGCCGTTCTCCAGGTGCACCGTGGTCTTGGTGAACAGCGGGGAGCCGATCGCGTACTCGCCGCTGCCCATGACCAGCGGGTAGAAGCCGAGCGAGGAGAAGAGGTACCAGGCCGACTGCTCGCCGTTGTCCTCGTCGCCGTGGTAGCCCTGGCCGATCTCGCTGCCCGTGTACAGGCGGCCGAGGACCTCGCGGACCTTCTCCTGCGTCTTGTACGGCTCGGAGGCCGCGTCGTACATGTAAGCGACGTGGTGCGCGACCTGGTTGCTGTGGCCGTACTGTCCCATCCGCACGTCACGGGCCTCCGTCATCTCGTGGATGACGCCGCCGTAACTGCCGACGAACTCGGGACCCGCCGTCTCGGGGGTGGAGAAGTACGTGTCCAGCTTCTTGGCCAGACCGTCCCGGCCGCCGTACAGGTTGGCCAGGCCCTTGCTGTCCTGCGGGGCGGTGAAGGCGTAGCCCCAGCCGTTGGTCTCCGTGTAGTCGTAGCCCCACACCCGCGGGTCGTACTGGTCGGCCGGCAGCCGCCAGTCGCCCTTGGCGTCCTTGCCCTGGAAGAAGCCGGCCTTGTCGTCGAACAGCTCGACGTAGTTGCGGGCCCGGTTCATGAAGTACTCGGACTCGTCCTTGTAGCGCTGCTTGTGCGTCTTCTTGTAGAGCGCCTGGCCCATCTGCGCGATGCCGTAGTCGTTGACGTAACCCTCCATCGACCAGGACATGCCCTCGTGGGTCGTGGTGTCGGCGTACCCGACGAACGGGGACGTCGCCATGCCCTTGCGGCCGACGCCGGAGGACGGCGGGACCACCGTGGCGTTCTTCAGGGCCGCGTCGTACGCCGCCTCGGCGTCGAACTTCACGCCCTTGACGTAGGCATCCGCGAACGCGACGTCGGAGGAGGTGCCGGTCATCAGGTCCGAGTAGCCGGGCGAGGACCAGCGGGAGATCCAGCCGCCGTCCTTGTACTGCTGGACGAAGCCGTCCACCATCTCGCCGGCCTTCTTCGGGGTGAGGAAGGAGTACGCCGGCCACGTCGTCCGGTAGGTGTCCCAGAAGCCGTTGTTGACGTACACCTTGCCGTCCACGATCTTCGCGCCGGTGTGCGTCGGGGTGTCCGAGCCGACCTGCGGGGAGAACGGGGAGGCGTACTTGTCCTTGCCGCCGACCTTCTCGAAGCCCGAGTTCGGGTAGAGGTAGAGCCGGTACATGCTGGAGTACAGCGTGGTCAGCTGGTCGGCGCTCGCGCCCTCCACCTCGACCTTGCCCAGCAGGTCGTCCCAGGCGCCCTGGGCCTTGTGCTCGACCCGGTCGAAGGAGCGCGAGGCGGGGATCTCCGCGGCCAGGTTCTGCTTCGCCTGGTCGACGCTGATCAGCGAGGTGGCGAGGCGCAGGTTGACTGTTCGGTCCTTGCCCGCGTCGAAGCGGAGGTAGCCGGTCACATCGTCACCGCCACCGCCGGACAGCTTGCCGCTGCCGGTGACGGGGGCGTCGAAGACGCCGTAGACGAAGAGCCTGGTGGCGCCCGTCGAGCCGCCGCTCTTCACGTCGGAGAACCCGGTGAAGGAGCTGGTCTTCGGGTCGAGGGTGAGCCCGCCGTCGTTGGAGACGTTGTCGAAGACCATGCTCGCGTCCTTGCCCGGATACGTGAACCGCATCCGCGCCGCGTGGTCGGTCGGCGTCATCTCGGCCTTGAGACCGTTCTCGAACGTGACCCCGTAGTAGTGGGGCCTCGCCGTCTCGTTCTCGTGCTTGAACGGCAGCGCGCGTGCCTCGCGGGAGGCGTCCGGGGTGCCGGAGGCCGCGGAGGGCATCAGCTGGAAGGTCTGCCGGTCGCCCATCCAGGGGCTCGGCTCATGACTCGCGCTGAAGGCCTGCATGGTGGGCAGGTTGTCCGCGTTGTTGCCCGAGGCGTAGTCGTACAGCCAGCTCGTCGAACCGGCGTTGGTCACCGGGGTCCAGAAATTGAACCCGTTGGGGACGGCGGTGGCGGGGAAGTTGTTGCCCCGCGAGAAGCTGCCGCTGGAGTTGGTGCCCCGGACGGTCGAGGCGTAGTCCGAGAGGTGCGCCTTGCGCTTCTCCGGAGCCTTCGGGGCGATCTTGACGTCGTCGATCCACCCCTGGAACTTCGACGGCCCCTTGGGGGAGTCGTACGCCACGAGGATCCGGTCGACGGTCTTGCCCGCCGCGACCGTGCCGATGCGCGCGTCGACCTTGTTCCACTGGTTGACGTACAGCCGCTTGGCGTCGGCCTGGCCCTGCGGGGTCAGCAGACCGCCGTTGGAGTCGGTGGCGTGCAGGTCGCTCAGGTACGTGCCGTCGGTGAACGCCAGGTCCACCGCGATGTGCGTGGCCGGGTACGACAGGTCCGTCTTACCCATCTGGGGGTAGACCAGGTAGGACAGCTCGGTGTCCCGGGTGACGACGGTGTTGACGTCGAAGACCTTGTTGTACGAGTAGCCCCGGCCGTCCGCCTTGTGGGTGCCCGCGTAACGCAGTGCCTTCTTCCCGGTGAAGCCCGCGCCGGCCTTGGCGGTGGGGGAGCCGGAGGGGCCGCGGTCGATCTGGCTGCGCATGTCGTCGGGGGCCGGGGCGGAGGTGTCCCCGTCGGAGAACTGGACGTCGGCGAGCTGGGTCGCGTCGGCGGCGCCGTTGTTCTTCGTGATGTCCAGACGGAAGTGCTGGTAGGCCTTGTCCGTCGTGAAGTCGTAGGACTTGGTCTGGAAGCGCTCGGAGAAGGTCTGGCCGGTGCGGGTGTCCAGATCCGTCCAGCTCTTGCCGTCCTCGGAGCCCTGGAGCGTCCAGTCCTTCGGGTCCCGTTCGTCGTGGTCGTCGGCGGAGGTCAGCGCGTAGGTGACGACCTTGACCGGCTCGGACAGATCGAACTCGGCCCAGGCGGTGGGCTTGAACGACAGCCACTTCGTACCGGATTCACCGTCGACGAGGTTTTCCTTCACCTCGCCGCCGCCGGTGTTCTCGTCACTCGCGCGGACGTCTGTGACCTTGTCGGTCACATTGCCCGGTATTCCGGCGGAGAAGCCGCCATCGACACCCGATGTCCGCTTCTTTCCGTCCGGGCCTTCTTCGACGGTATTACGCCAGTCCGGCTGCTTCTCGTCCTCCTCGAAGGAGGAACTGAAAGTTCGGTCGCCCGCAGGCTTATGACCCTTTTCTCCTGACCCGGCCGACTGAGCGGCGGCCGCGGTGGGGGCTGTCACGACCAGGACCAGTGAAGCCGCGATCAGCGCGACCGTACTGTTTTGTCTCTTGCGAGAACCGTGTCGGGGCTGCATGCCGAGCCATTCCTTCCGAGGAAGTGCGCTTGGACAACGTTGTCAGAAGCGTGCGCAAGAACCAGTAGGAAGTGAAGTGCCTGGTGGTGTCAAGGGTGTTGGATGGAAGCCCGGTTCCGAATCAACCGTATTGCGGAAATCGTTACATCTGGCGGAGGCCGTGCGGTGCCGAGGTATCCGCGAGGTCTCAACTCGGGAAAGACTGCCGCTCAAACCTGCATTCGATCTTGCTCAGTTGGGCGCAAGTGGACTATACCTGTCGGCGTCTGCACAGGTTTTTCTCATCTGTGCGACAAGGGGGACAACGGGGTCCGGGCAACTCGACGCGCCACAGGTGCGTCGGCTGGCCCCTCCCCCTACACCCCCCACTGCAATGGCTAGCCTGCAATCTGCACCACCCAAGCGCAACTGACCGCGGTGGCGGGGCCCTTCGCCTGAGGCGAATATCGATGGGCGACCGGTACAACACCGCCTGAGTCCTGGAGAAGGCGAGGACTTGAGCATGGCATCCACCTCCGCCCGCAAGAATGAGGGCCTTGGCCGTCGCGACGTGATCAAGCGGTCTGCCGCACTCGGTCTGATCACCGTTCCGACAATGAGCTTCCTGTCGGCGTGTGCGAGTAGCGACAGCAGCGGCGACGACACGGTCAAGAAGGGCAAGACCAGCGCGAAGAACCCGCTGGGCGTCAATGACACGGCCGGTCTCGACGTGGTCATCTTCAACGGCGGCTTCGGCGAGCAGTACGCCATCGACGCCGAGAAGGAGTACACCAAGGCCTTCCCCAAGGCCAAGGTCAAGCACACCGCGACGCAGAAGATCCAGTCGCAGCTCCAGCCGCGCTTCAACGGCGGCACCCCGCCGGACCTGATCGACAACTCGGGCGCCGAGCAGATGGACATGGGTGTCCTCGTCGGCAAGAAGCAGCTGCTCGACCTGACGCCGCTGATGGACGCCCCGTCCTACGACGACCCGAGCAAGAAGGTCCGCGACACCCTGCGGCCGGGCGTGCTGGAGATGGGTCAGTTCGACGGCGACCCGGTCTGGATCATGTACTACGCGTACACGGTCTACGGCGTCTGGTACTCGCAGACCGCGCTCGAAGGTCTGGACGCCCAGTACCCCGAGACCTGGGACGACATGCTCGCCCTGTGTGCGAAGGCGAAGAAGAAGGGCATCGCCGGCTGGACGTACGCCGGTAAGTACCCCTACTACCTTCCGTTCTCGCTCTACCCGTTCATCGCCAAGATCGGCGGCCGGGAGGTTCTCGACAAGATCGACAACCTGGAGCCGAACGCCTGGAAGGACCCGGCCGTCAAGGCCGCGTTCGAGGCGTACTACGAGCTCCAGCAGAAGGGCTACATCCTCAAGGGCACCGCGGGCCTGACCCACATCCAGTCGCAGACCGAGTGGACCAAGGGCAAGGCACTCTTCATCCCGAACGGTTCGTGGGTGGAGAACGAGGCCGCGCCGACCACGCCCAAGGACTTCAAGATGATGGTCGCGGCGCCGTCCGGCCTGGACTCGTCCGACAAGCTGCCCTTCGGCACCATCTGGGCGTCCGGCGGCGAGCCGTTCATCATCCCGGCCAAGGCGAAGAACCCCGAGGGCGGTATGGAGCAGCTGCGCATCATGCTCTCCGAGGCGTCCTCGAAGAACTTCACCAAGCAGGTCAAGTCGCTGAGCGCCTTCAACGGCGGCACCGACGGACTGACCCTGTCCACGGCCATGCAGTCCGGTGTCGACGCGCTGAAGAAGGCCGGCGACAACGTGGTCAACCCGCGTATGCAGGACTGGTACGTGAAGCTCCAGAAGGAGCAGATCGGCGCGGGCCTCGGCGAGATGATGGCCGGGCGTCTGACGCCCGCGGAAGCCATCAAGAAGATCCAGGCCTACGCGGACGCCGCGGCCAAGGACCAGTCCATCAAGCACTACAAGCACCAGTGAGTAACCGTCACCAGCGGCGGCACCCGCGGAAAGATCGGGGTCGGTAAACGATGCAGCACGGCAAGTACCGCTTCATTGTGGGGTTCCTGGTAGTCCCACTGGTGTTGTACGCGGTCTTCGTCATCTGGCCGTTCATCCAGGCCATCTACTATTCGTTCACGGACTGGACCGGTCTGAGCCCCGACTTCAAGATGGTCGGCTTCGACAACTACACCAGGATGCTGAAGGACGACATCTTCTGGAAGTCCTTGCAGCACAGCCTGCTGCTCGTGCTGCTGCTGCCGCTGGTGACGCTGGGCCTCGCGCTCTTCTTCGCCTTCATGCTCAATGTCGGAGGCCGGCGGCGCAAGAACGCCGCAGTCTCCGGCGTGCGGGGTTCGGGTTTCTACAAGATCGCCTACTTCTTCCCGCAGGTGCTGTCGATCGTCATCGTCGCCCTGCTGTTCCAGTTCGCGTTCAACCCGCGCAGTGGAATGCTGAATTCGGCGCTCAAGGGAGTCGGTCTCGGTTCCATTCAGCCGGACTGGCTGGGTGACCCGAGCCTGGCGCTCATCTGCGTCATGTCGGTGCTGATCTGGTCGACGGTCGGATTCTTCGTCGTCCTCTTCTCCGCCGGAATGGCGTCCATTCCGAAGGACTTCTACGAGGCGGCGCTCCTGGACGGGGCCAGCCGCGTCACGACGTTCTTCCGGATCACCCTGCCGCTGCTCTGGGACACCGTGCAGTCGGGCTGGGTCTACATGGGCATCCTGGCGCTCGGGGTCGAGGCGTTCACGGCGGTACAGGTCATGACCGTGGGCCCCGGCGGCCCCGACTACTCGACCACCGTCCTGCCGCTGTACGTCTACCAGACGGCGTTCCGTGACGGTCAGGCCGGATACGCGACGACGATCGGTGTCGGACTGCTCATCATCACCATGGCGTTCGCCGCCATCGTGATGCGACTGGGCCGGCGCGAGCGGCTGGAGTTCTGATGCCGCGCTCCCCGGGGCGCGGTGCCCGGACCCCCAGCAGGCAAGACAGCCCGGCCGCGGCGGCCGGCTCGACAGTAGTACGAGGTGAGCACACGTGAAGGCCACTGACACCCCTCCCGTGGATAAGGTGACGGAACCGGCCCCCGTGTCCAAGGCGCCCGCACCGGCCGAGAAGGCGAAGAGCAGCGAGGGCAAGGTCCTCAACGTCTTCTCGCACGGTGTGCTGGTCATCTGGGCGATCCTGGTGGTCATGCCGCTGCTCTGGGCGATCATGGCCTCGTTCAAGACGGATGACTCGATCCTGTCGACGCCGTGGGCGCTGCCGGACAAGCTTCACTTCGAGAACTGGTCGCGCGCCTGGAGTCAGGCGCACATGAGCGATTACTTCTTCAACACCATTCTGGTGGTGGGCGGTTCGCTCATCGGCACGCTGCTGCTCGGCTCGATGGCGGCGTACGTACTGGCGCGGTTCGACTTCCCCGGCAACCGCTTCATCTACTACATGTTCATCGGCGGGATGAGCTTCCCGATCATCCTGGCGCTGGTCCCGCTGTTCTTCGTCATGAACAACATGGGCCTGCTGAACACGCGGCACGGACTGATCATGGTCTACATCGCGTACTCGCTGCCGTTCACCGTCTTCTTCCTCACCTCGTTCTTCCGCTCGTTGCCGAGTTCGGTGGCGGAGGCGGCGATGCTCGACGGTGCCTCGCACACCCGGACGTTCTTCCAGGTGATGCTGCCGATGGCGAAGCCCGGCCTGATCAGTGTCGGTATCTTCAACTTCCTCGGGCAGTGGAACCAGTACCTGCTGCCAACGGTGCTGAACACCGATCCGAAGTACCGGGTGCTCTCCCAGGGCCTGGTGGAACTGGCCAACGGGCAGGGCTACAAGGGCGACTGGTCCGGGCTCTTCGCCGGTCTGGTGATGGCGATGCTGCCGGTCCTCGCGGCCTACATCATCTTCCAGCGCCAGGTGGTGGCGGGCCTCACCGCAGGCGCGGTGAAGTAACTCCTCGAACGCGCGCACCGAACGACCGAACCGCCCGCCGGCATCCTCGCCGGCGGGCGGTTCGTCTGTTTACGGGGGAGTTCGCAGGGGTCGACGTGCGAGGGTCCGGTGCTCATCCGAGGCTTCGACTGCTCAAGGTCTTGACGGGGAGTACCCCAAAACGCTCAGCTTAGAGTTCACATGTTGGAGAATATGGCAGGAGTGAGAGAGTCGATGGAGACTCCGGGGTCGCAGACATCTCTGCATCGCGCCAACCTTGAGCGGGTCGTGCGCGCCGTACGTATGGCGGGGTCACTCACCCAGGCGGAGATCGCCAGGAGCACGGGCCTCTCCGCGGCCACCGTCTCCAATATCGTTCGCGAACTCAAAGAGGGCGGCACGGTCGAGGTGACCCCCACCTCCGCGGGCGGCCGCCGCGCGCGCAGCGTCTCCCTCAGCGGTGACGCGGGCATCGTCATCGGCGTCGATTTCGGGCACACGCACCTGCGGGTGGCGGTCGGCAACCTGGCCCACCAGGTGCTGGCCGAGGAGTCCGAGCCGCTGGACGTGGACGCCTCCTCCGCCGAGGGCTTCGGACGGGCGGAACAGCTGGTCAACCGGCTGATCGAGACGACCGGGATCAGTCCCGGCAAGGTGATCGGGGTCGGCCTCGGTGTACCCGGCCCGATCGACGTCGAGTCCGGCACGCTGGGCTCCACGTCGATCCTGCCGGGGTGGACGGGCATCAACCCCAGGGAAGAGCTGGCCGGACGCCTCGGGGTGCCGGTCTACGTCGACAACGACGCCAACCTCGGGGCGCTGGGGGAGCTGGTCTGGGGGAGCGGCCGGGGGGTCAGCGACCTCGCGTACATCAAGGTCGCCAGCGGTGTCGGCGCGGGTCTGGTGATCGACGGGCACATCTACCGGGGCCCCGGTGGCACGGCCGGCGAGATCGGCCACATCACCCTGGACGAATCGGGCCCGGTCTGCCGCTGCGGCAACCGGGGGTGCCTGGAGACGTTCACGGCCGCCCGGTACGTGCTGCCGCTGCTCCAGCCCAGCCACGGCCCCGATCTCACCATGGAGCGGGTGGTCCAGCTGGCCCGTGAGGGCGATCCGGGGTGCCGCCGGGTGATCGGTGACGTCGGGCGGCACATCGGGAGCGGGGTGGCGAACCTCTGCAACCTGCTGAACCCCAGCCGGGTGGTGCTCGGCGGCTCGCTCGCGGAGGCCGGCGAACTGGTCCTCGGGCCGATCCGCGACTCGGTCGCGCGCTACTCCATCCCCAGCGCCGCACGGCAGCTCTCGGTGCTTCCCGGGGCGCTCGGCGGCCGGGCCGAGGTGCTGGGCGCGCTCGCCCTCGTGCTGAGCGAGATGGGGGATTCAACCCTTTTGGAGAGCACCCTCCCTACGGCGACTCCTGCCTTCACTTAGATAACGAATGGCACCGTTGTCATCTCGTTAAGGATTTACTCCTTGACGCTGGCTCTGCGGCCGAGTTGACTTCTGGCCACCTCGGCCGCAACGCTGCGGCCTCGTCAGGGAGGCACACCCGTAATGAACGCAATGACGCGACGCATCGTCATAGGCACGGCCGCGGTTTCCATGGCCGTCTCCCTCGCAGCCTGTGGCAAGGCGGGCGACGACAAGGACGGCGGGAGCGGTGGCGACAGCAAGACCATCGGCCTGCTGCTTCCGGAGAACAAGACCACGCGTTACGAGACCTTCGACCGCCCGATGATCGAGGCGAAGATCAAGGCGCTCTGCTCGGACTGCGACGTCAAGTACAACAACGCCGGCGGCGACGCCGAGACGCAGAAGAAGCAGTTCGACTCGCTCGTCACCCAGGGCGTCAAGGTCATCATCCTGGACACGGTCGACTACAAGGCCGTGAAGTCCTGGGTCCAGCAGGCCGAGAAGAAGGGCGTGAAGGTCGTCGCGTACGACCGTCTCGCCGAGGGCCCGATCTCCGCGTACATCAGCTACGACAACGAGAAGATCGGCCGCCTCCAGGGCGAGGCGCTCGTCAAGGCGCTGGGCGACAAGGCGAAGAGCAGCAACGTCGTCATGATCAACGGCTCGCCGCTCGACCCGAACGCCCCCTTCTTCAAGAAGGGCGCGCACAGCGTCCTGGACACCCAGGTCAAGAAGGTCGTCTACGAGCAGGACATCCCGGACTGGTCGCCGGACGAGGCGAACAAGAAGATGGGTGCCGCCCTCGACTCGCTGGGCAAGAACGGCTTCCAGGGCGTCTACTCCGCGAACGACGGCATGGCCGGCGGCATCATCACCGCCCTCAAGAAGCAGGGTGTGAAGGTCCCGGTCGGCGGCCAGGACTCCGAGCTCGCCGGTCTGCAGCGCATCCTCGCGGGTGAGCAGTCCTTCTCGATCTACAAGCAGATCAAGCCGCAGGCGGACACCACCGCGGGCATCGCGGTGAAGCTCCTCAAGGGCGAGAAGTTCGACGACCTGGTCAACACCAAGGTCGACAGCCTCTCGGGCGAGTTCAAGGCCATCCCGTCGCGGCTGTACGACGCCACGGTCGTGACCAAGGAGAACATCGGCTCCACGATCGTCGCGGACAAGGTCTACAAGGCCTCCGAGATCTGCACCCCCGAGTACAAGAAGGCGTGCGACGCCGCCGGCATCAAGTAACACCGGCGGGCGAGCCCCCAGGGGCGCCCCTTGCCAGTCCGGCCCCCGCCCCGTCAACGCCCCGCAAAGCGGGGGCGGGGCCGGACTCTCCTCACCGGATCCGGTCGTCGGACTGCCGCCGCCCCAGGCCCCAAGGGCCATCAGGCGACGACGGTGGTCCGACGGCCCGAACCGGCACCCCCTGTGCAATGCAGCACCATCCCCGCCGGTCAGGCGGCGAAGGAGATGATTCACGTGTCCGCTACGCCCGTGCTGGCGTTGCGCGGAATCTCCAAGCGGTTCGGCGCCGTTCAGGCGCTCACCGATGTGAACCTGGAGATTCATTCCGGCGAAGTGGTTGCCCTGGTCGGCGACAACGGCGCCGGCAAGTCAACCCTTGTCAAGACCATCTCGGGTGTTCACCCGATCGACGAAGGCGCCATCGAGTGGGAGGGCGGGACGGTCCGGATCAACCGGCCGAACGACGCCCAGGACCTCGGAATCGCCACCGTCTACCAGGACTTGGCCCTCTGCGACAACCTCGATGTCGTCGCCAACCTCTTCCTCGGCAACGAGCTCCGCAGCGTCTCCGTCCTCGACGAGATCGCGATGGAGAAGCGCGCTAAGGAACTCCTGGACACCCTGTCCATCCGGATCCCCAGCGTCCGCATCCCGGTCGCCTCGCTCTCCGGTGGCCAGCGCCAGGTCGTGGCCATCGCCCGCGCCCTGATCGGCGACCCCAAGGTCGTCATCCTGGACGAGCCGACCGCCGCACTCGGCGTCGAGCAGACCGCCCAGGTCCTCGACCTCGTGGAGCGGCTGCGCGAGCGCGGCCACGGCGTCATCCTCATCAGCCACAACATGGCCGATGTGAACGCCGTCGCGGACCGCGTCGCGGTGCTCCGTCTGGGCCGCAACAACGGCGTCTTCGACGTCGCGACCACCTCCCACGAAGAGGTCATCGCCGCCATCACCGGCGCCACGGACAATGCCGTCACGCGCCGCCAGGCACGCACAGTCACGAAGGAGGACGCAAAGTGAGCGACCTCGCCAAGACCCCCGGGCCTTCCGCCGAGAAGACCGAGAAGGCCGGGCAGAGTGCCACGGTGCCGGCCCAGGCGACCGTCCCCGCGGTGGACCCCCGCCTGCTCATCCGCGAGGAGGGCTTCAAGGGCTACTGGTCGGAGTTCACCCGCAAGGTGCGCGGCGGTGAGCTCGGCTCGCTGCCGGTCTTCGTCGGACTGATCGTCATCGCGATCGTCTTCCAGTTCCAGAACAGCAACTTCCTCTCCGCCAGTTCCGTCGCCAACATCGCCGTGTACAGCTCCGGCCTCGGCATCATGGCGGTCGGCATCGTGTTCGTGCTGCTGCTCGGCGAGATCGACCTCTCGGTCGGCTCCGTCGCCGGTGTCGGCGCGGCCACCTGGGCCGTGCTCAACGTCAACCACGGCTGGCCGGAGTGGCTGGGCATCCTCACCGCCGTCCTCGCCGGGACCGCGCTGGGCGCCCTGCACGGCTTCTTCTTCGCGAAGATCGGGGTGCCTGCCTTCGTCGTCACCCTGGCCGGCTTCCTCGGCTGGAGCGGTCTGCAGGACTGGATGATGGGCGGCGAGGGCTCGATCAACACGCCGTCCGGCAGTGTCGTCGAGGACCTCACCAACTACTTCTTCGAGGACAAGGCCGTCGGCTACGGCCTCGCCCTGGTCGCCGTGATCGCGTACGCCGTGTCCCTGCTGGTGGACAGCAAGCGCCGCAAGGCCGCGAACCTGCCCGCCCGCCCGGTCACCGAGATCGTGCTGCGCACCGCCGTCGTCGCCGTCCTGTGCTTCGTCGTCGCGTACGTCCTGAACGAGCCCGAGGGCGCCCGCGGTCTGCCGCTGGCCCTGGTGCTCTTCCTCGCCGTCCTGGTGATCGCGGACTTCGTGGCCCGCCGGACGACCTTCGGCCGCCAGGTCTTCGCGGTCGGCGGCAACGCGGAGGCCGCGCGCCGCGCCGGTATCAGCGTGGACCGCATCCGCATCATCGTCTTCGCGCTCTCCGGCACGCTGGGCGCCTTCGGCGGACTCTTCATCGCCAGCCTCTCCGGCGGCGCCACCAAGAGCGTCGGCGGCGGCAACACCCTGATGCTGGTGATCGCGGCCGCGGTCATCGGCGGCACCAGCCTCTTCGGTGGCCGGGGCAAGGTCTGGTCCGCGCTCCTCGGCATGGTCGTCATCCAGTCGATCCAGCAGGGCCTGAACATGATCGGCATGGCCAACGCCGTGCAGTACATGATCACCGGCGCGGTTCTCCTCGCCGCCGTGGTCATCGACTCGGTCTCCCGTCGCACGCAGAAGACCGCGGGCCGCGCCTAGTACGGCGCCCGCACCTCAACACGGCAGTGCCCGGCGCCCCTTCGGGGGGCGCCGGGCACTTTCGCGTTCGCGGTACGGGCGGTCACCCTCACTGGTGACATTAGTGTGCGGCGCACAGTATCGTGTCAGGCGTGGGCACCGATGAACTGATCCTCAGCCAGGCCCAGGAGCTGCGCCGCGGCACGGTCGTGCTGGCCTGCCTGGCCCTCCTGGAAGAACCGCGGTACGGCTACGCACTGCTGGAGACGCTCGGTGACGCCGGGATCGCGGTGGACGGCAACACCCTCTATCCGCTGCTGCGGCGCCTGGAGAAACAGGGGCTGCTCGTCAGCGAGTGGAACACCGAGCAGTCCCGGCCGCGGAAGTTCTACCGGATCAGCGCCGAGGGAGCCCGGGTCCGCACCGGGCTGCTGCGCGAGTGGCGGGCCCTGGACGCCTCGATAGCACGCCTGACCAAGGGGGAGGACCGATGAGAACGCCGAGTGCGCCCGGCACCGGGACGCTGACCGACCGCTATGTCGCGGAGGTCGTCCGGCGCATCCCGGCCGGCCGGCGCGGCGACGTGGCCGAGGAGCTGTCCGCCACGATCGCCGACACCGTCGAGGCCAGGGGGCCCAACGACCCGGCGACCGCCGAACGCGAGGTACTCACCGAGATGGGCGACCCCATCCGGCTCGCCGCCGGCTACGCGGACCGGCCGCTCACCCTGATCGGGCCCGGCCTCTACCCGGCGTACGTACGGCTCCTCACCGTGCTGCTCCTCGCCGTGCTGCCGGCCGTCACCGCGGTCGGCGCCGTCCTCGACGTCGTGGACGGGCGGGGAGCCGCGTCGGTGATCGGCGGGGCCGTGGGGACGGTGCTCTCCCTCGGCGCCCAGCTGGTCGCCTGGCTCACCGTGGTCTTCGCCCTGGCCGAGCGGTCCGGCAAGCGCCCCGGCGCACCCGGCAGGGCGCTCTGGACGCCGGACGAGCTGCCCGAGTCCCGTGCGCCGGGAAGCCGCGGCGCGCTGGCGTACGCCGGTACCGCCTGGCACGCGCTGCTGATCGCCCTGATCGTGTGGCAGCACACCGCGCAGCCGTACCGGACCGACGCGGGCGTCCACCTCGACGTGCTGGAGCCGGGCCTCTGGTCGGGCTGGATCTGGCCCGTCCTGGCCGGGCTCGCCGGACTCGTGGCGCTCGACGTGATCCGGGCGGTGCGGGCTCCGACGCGGGCGCTCGCGGTGTGGAACATCGCCGCGGAGGCGGCGTTCACGCTGCCGCTCGCGTGGATCCTGTACCGGCGGGAGTTCTTCGACCCGGCCTTCCTGGCGGACGTCAACGGCGGCTGGCACACCCCGGACTCCTTCTACACCGTCGCGGTTCTGCTGGTCCTGGTGGGGGGCGCGCGCGGGGTGATGCGGCGGCTCGCGGAGGCGCGGGCCTGAATCCGCGGCGTCGTTCCCGTCACAGTGCCCGTCCGGAACCATTCGCGACGCGCCCCGAACGCACAGGTGGGACCGGTCGGCCCGGCCGCGCGGCCCGGGACCGGTGGGTCAGCACACGCCCGCCCGATGTCCGTGGCGGCGAACGGAACATTAGACTCATCGGATCGGCATGCTCGACCAGCACAATCGCAAGGAGGCACGGTGACACAGCCGCGCGAAGCGCGTCATGCACGGGCGGTGGTGGGCGACGGATGGGATCTGCTGGCCAGCATCGGCGGACCGCGTGACCTGGACCGGCTCACCCCCGAGCAGCTGGAGCAGCTCGCCGAAGAGATCCGGACCTTCCTCGTCGACGCGGTCTCCAAGACCGGCGGACACCTCGGACCCAACCTGGGCGTGGTCGAGCTGACCATCGCCCTGCACCGGGTCTTCGACTCCCCGAAGGACAAGGTCCTCTTCGACACCGGCCACCAGAGCTACGTCCACAAGCTCCTCACCGGCCGCCAGGACTTCACGAAGCTCAAGAGCAAGGGCGGCCTCTCCGGCTACCCCTCGCGCGCCGAGTCCGAGCACGACGTCATCGAGAACAGCCACGCCTCCACGGTGCTCGGCTGGGCCGACGGCCTCGCCAAGGCCAACGAGGTGCTGAAGCGTCCCGACCACGTCGTCGCGGTCATCGGTGACGGGGCGCTCACCGGCGGCATGGCCTGGGAGGCGCTGAACAACATCGCCGCCGCGAAGGACCGCCCGCTCGTCATCGTCGTCAACGACAACGAGCGCTCCTACGCGCCGACGATCGGCGGCCTCGCCAACCACCTGGCGACCCTGCGCACCACCGACGGCTACGAACGCTTCCTGGCCCGCGGCAAGGACCTCCTGGAGCGCACCCCCGTCGTCGGCAGGCCGCTGTACGAGACGCTGCACGGCGCCAAGAAGGGCCTCAAGGACTTCATCGCCCCGCAGGGCATGTTCGAGGACCTCGGGCTGAAGTACGTCGGCCCGATCGACGGACACGACCTGGAGGCACTGGAGTCCGCGCTCCAGCGCGCCAAGCGCTTCGGCGGCCCGGTCATCGTCCACTGCCTCACCGAGAAGGGCCGCGGCTACACCCCGGCGCTGCTGGACGAGGCCGACCGCTTCCACGCCGTCGGCAAGATCCACCCCGACACCGGCCTGCCCGTCGCCACCTCCGGACTCGACTGGACCTCCGTGTTCGGCGAGGAGATGGTCAAGCTCGGCAAGGAGCGCGAGGACATCGTCGCGATCACCGCGGCCATGCTCCAGCCGGTCGGCCTGACCAAGTTCGAGAAGGCGTTCCCGGACCGGATCTACGACGTCGGCATCGCGGAGCAGCACGGCGCGGTCTCCGCGGCGGGCCTCGCCACCGGCGGCCTGCACCCCGTCTTCGCGGTCTACGCCACCTTCCTCAACCGCGCCTTCGACCAGGTCCTCATGGACGTCGCCCTGCACAAGTGCGGCGTGACCTTCGTCCTGGACCGGGCCGGGGTCACCGGCACGGACGGCGCCTCGCACAACGGCATGTGGGACATGTCGATCCTCCAGTGCGTGCCCTCGCTCCGGATCGCCGCCCCGCGCGACGCCGACCAGGTCCGCGCCCAGCTGCGCGAGGCCGTCGCGGTCGACGACGCCCCGACGGTCGTCCGGTTCTCCAAGGGCGCGGTCGGCCCGTCGGTCAAGGCCGTCTCCACGGCCGGCGGCATGGACGTGCTCCGCGAGCCCGGTACCTCCCGGCCCGACGTCCTGCTCGTCTCCATCGGCGCGCTCGCCCCGATGTGCCTGGAGATCGCGGATCTGCTGGACGCCCAGGGCATCTCGACCACGGTCGTCGACCCGCGCTGGGTGAAGCCCGTGGACGAGGCCATGGCGCCGCTCGCCGCGAAGCACCGCGTCGTCGTCACCGTCGAGGACAACAGCCGGGCCGGCGGCGTCGGCTCGGCCGTCGCCCAGGCGCTGCGCGACGCGGACGTCGACGTACCGCTGCGCGACTTCGGCATCCCGCCGGTCTTCCTCGACCACGCCTCCCGCAAGGAGGTCATGGCCGAGATCGGGCTGACCGCACCGGACATCGCCCGTCAGGTCACCGGTCTGGTCGCCAAGCTCGACGGCCGCTACGAGACGGACGCGGAGAGCCGCTCCGTGGCGGAGCCCGTCCGGGACTGATCCGTAACGCGGTTCCACCAATGGGCCGGTCGCCCACCCTCCACGGGTGGTCCGACCGGCCCATTCGCGTGAAATCCCGTCCTGCGGGGCGTGCCGGGAGCGAGCCGGTCCGAATCTCCGAATCATGGCACCCACGACGAGTGCGTGGAGGTACGCCGGTGAGCACGCAGCAGGACCTGCCCCCCAGCCGGGACGGGCTGTTCAGGACCAAGACGATCGAACAGTCCATCCGCGACACCGAGGAGCCGGAGCACGCCCTCAAGAAGTCCCTCTCCGCCCTGGACCTCACGGTCTTCGGAGTGGGCGTCATCATCGGCACCGGGATCTTCGTCCTCACCGGCAAGGTGGCCAAGGAGACGGCGGGACCCGCCACCGCCATCGCGTTCGTGGTCGCGGGCGTCGTCTGCGCCCTGGCCGCCCTCTGCTACGCGGAATTCGCCTCCACCGTCCCGGTGGCCGGGTCCGCGTACACCTTCTCCTACGCCTCGCTCGGTGAACTGGTCGCCTGGATCATCGGCTGGGACCTGGTGCTGGAGTTCGCGCTGGGCACGGCGGTGGTGGCGGTCGGCTGGTCCGGCTACGTCCGCTCACTGCTGGACAACATCGGCTGGTCACTGCCGAACGCGCTCTCCGGGACCGACGCGACGAAAGGATTCGGCTTCGACATCCTCGCGTTCGTCCTGGTCCTGATCCTCACCGTCATCCTGGTGCTGGGCATGAAGCTCTCCGCCCGGGTCACCACCGTCGTGGTGGCGATCAAGGTGGCCGTCGTGCTGATCGTGATCATCGCGGGCCTCTTCTTCATCGACACCGCGAACTACTCGCCCTTCATCCCCGAGGCGCAGCCGCAGTCCGCCGGATCGGGCCTGCAGGCGCCGCTCGTCCAGCTGATCTTCGGGTACGCGCCCACCAACTTCGGCGTCATGGGCATCTTCACCGCCGCCTCCGTCGTCTTCTTCGCCTTCATCGGCTTCGACGTGGTGGCCACGGCGGCCGAGGAGACCAAGGTTCCGCAGCGCGACATGCCGCGCGGCATCATGGCCTCGCTCCTCATCTGCACCACGCTCTACGTCGCCGTATCGATCGTGGTCACCGGAATGGAGCATTACACCGAACTCTCCGTGGACGCCCCGCTGGCCGACGCCTTCAAGGCGGTCGGCCACCCCGTCTACGCCGGGATCATCAGCTTCGGCGCGGCCGTCGGCCTCACCGTGGTCTGCATGATCCTGCTGCTCGGCCAGACCCGGGTGTTCTTCGCGATGAGCCGGGACGGACTCCTCCCGCGCTTCTTCTCCAAGACCCACCCGCGCTTCCACACCCCGTACCGCCCGACCATCCTGCTCGGCGTGATCATCGCGGTCGTCGCCGGATTCACCAGCATCGACGAGCTCGCGACCCTGGTGAACATCGGCACGCTCTTCGCGTTCGTGGTCGTCGCCCTGGGTGTCATGGTCCTGCGCCGCACCCGCCCGGAGCTGCACCGCGCCTTCCGCACCCCGTGGGTCCCGCTGATCCCGGTCCTCTCGGTCGCCGCGTCCGTCTGGCTGATGCTCAACCTGCCGGCCGAGACCTGGCTGCGGTTCGGCATCTGGATGGTCATCGGCGTCGTCATCTACTTCGTCTACGGCCGCAAGCACAGCCGGGTCCAACGCGGCAGCTGAACGCCGCCGGGCGGTCAGCCGCCGGTGGCGGGCGACTTCCTGGCGGACGCGGGGATGGCGGTGTCCTCGCGCAGCGCCTTCCAGACCGCCCCGGCCTGCGGCTGCGCCGGCACCACGCGGTTGGGGTCGATCCGGTCGTACGCCACCGGCAGCATGACGGTGTCCATCGAGCCCGGGTCGACGCCGTTCATCGAACGGGCGAATTTGCTCAGCGACTTGAGGGAGGCGAGGCCCTCGTCGGTGGTGAGGGACTTGGTCGCGGAGTTGGCGATCCGATAGGTGCTGGCCGGACTGCCCAGCAGGTCCTTCGACTTGACCTCGCCGAGGAGGGCCAGCAGGAACTGCTGCTGGAGTCCGATCCGGCCGAGGTCGCTGCCGTCCCCGATGCCGTAACGGGTGCGGACGTAGGACAGGGACTCGGTGCCGTCGAGCTTGTGGGGACCGGCGGTGAGGTCGAGTCCGGAGGCCTTGTCGTGGATATCCTGGGGCACATCGACGGTGACGCCGCCTATGGCGTCGACGAGGTCCTTGAATCCGGCGAAGTTGATCTCCAGGTAGTGGTCGATACGGACCCCGGACATCTTCTCCACGGTCTTGACCACGCAGGCCGGACCGACCTGGGAGTAGACGGAGTTGAACATCACGCGGTTCGCGGAGCCCATGGTCGAGCCGTCGGACGTGACGCACTCGGGCCGGGTCACCAGGGTGTCGCGCGGGATGGAGACGGCGATGGCCCTGCTGCGGCCCTCGGGGATGTGCACGACCATCGCGGTGTCGGAGCGTGCGCCGCTCACGCCGCCCCCGCCGCCCAGCGCCTTGTTCTCCGCCCCGGCGCGCGAGTCGGAGCCGAGGACCAGCAGATTCTGCCCGCTGGTGGGGAGCCTCTCGGGGCGGTCGTCACCGAGAGCCCTGTCGATGTCGACGCCCTTGATGTTTCCGTCGAGCCGGCTGTAGAGCCAGTACGCTGTCCCGCCCGCGGCGATGACGATCACCAGGACCGACAGCAGGAGCCCCCGGCGTATTCGCCGGCCGCGCGTCCGTTCGCGCCCGCGCCCGCGGCGGGGACTTTCCGGGGAACTCTGTCTGTCAGATGTGCTGGCGTCTTGGCTCATCCTGAAGGAGTCCTCACAACTGGTGTGCGCACGGGGCCCACAGCGGGATTGTGACGGCCCCTGGCACGTAACGGGGCCTGTTCCGGCCGCGAATCGTACGCTGGTGCACCCCGGAATACCCCTTCTTTCCGGGGTTTAGGATGTAACAGGTTCGAATTTGTGCGCGAGTTGTCGGATGTAAGTTCTGGAAAGGTAATCGCAGAATCATGCTCGGACAGGATGCCCGCGCGACCTCGAAGGTTGCTCCCGGGGCCCCGGCGCTAAGCGGCATCTGGCTCACCCGCGGCAAGGACGGCCGGCTCACCGCGTACGTCGCCGGTGACGGCGGTCTGCGCCGCTGGTCGGAGACGCGTCCCGGCGGTCCGCAGTGGGACGCCCCCGATGTGGTGCGGCTGCCGGAACTGACGCATCTGTCCGTGGCGCAGAACTCCCAGGGCTACGTGCACTTCGCCGGCCGCCGCGAACGGCCCGCGGCCTCGGGCGGCGTCACCGTGGACATCGTGCACGCGATCCAGTACCAGACGGGACGCCCGGTCTCGTCCTGGAACTCGCTGCGCAACCCGCACAAGGAAGCCGATGTCGGCAGCAGGTTCGGCGCGCCCGTCGTCGTGGTGAACGCCTCCGGAGAGGTGCACGTCGCCGCCCGCAACGGGCGCGGCGGCATGATGGTGCGCCGGGAGCGCGCCGACGGCAAGTGGCGCGGCTGGGAGGACCTGCGCTGCACGCGCATCAAGGAGGTCCCCGCCGTGGTGGCGCTCGATTCCGGCTGTCTGGAGATCTTCGCCTCGACCGACAAGGAGACGCTGCACTGGCAGCAGGAGAAGCCCGGTGGCGGCTGGGGCGAGGTGCGGCGTTCGCCCTTCGCGGTCAGCCCGGGGTCGCTCGCGGTACTGGAGACGGCACCCGGTCGCGCGACGTACTTCTGGACCGACCCCGCCGGCGGTGTCGTCGCGCACCGGGCCGACGGCTCGCCGATGGAGCTCGGCGGTACGCCCGGCGACGGCGGGCACGCCGTGATCCGCACGGAGCTGGACGGGCTGGACTGCACGGTGCTGGCCCACCGCGGGGCGAACGGCGCGGTGGCCGTCGGGGTCGGGGTCACCGAGGACGAGTCCGGCGGCGTGTGGTGGTCGGACACCGGCGCGGCCTGCCTGGGCACCCCGGCCCTGACGCACGACGCGCTCGGCCGGGTGGTCATGGCCGCCGTCGGCATGGACGGGGCGCCCCGGGTGGCACGCCAGACGGACGGGCCGGGGCTCGGCTTCGACGAATGGCGTGCGCTGTGAAGACCGTCCGGAGGCGGCGACGGTAGCCGGGCCCCGGCCCTTCTGCGACATGCTCAGTCGGCGAGGTCTACCCACGCGTTCACGACGTACCCCGCACCCCACGGGTTGGAGGCGACCGAAGTCTGGCCGACCGGGGCCCAGTTACCGAGCACGATGCGCTGCGGCAGTCTGGGGTCGAGCGGGTTGAGCACGGCGTGAATCCGGTGCTGACCGGTACCGCTGGTGCACAGGCTGGAAAGGCTGCTCCCGGACGAGACGGTGCAGTTGCCGGGCGTGGCCTGGGCGGCGGGCGCCGTGGCCAGCGTCAGACCGGCTGTGGCCGCCGCGACCGCGACGGCAGCGGCGAGACCGTGTTTCCTGGGCAGGGACTTCGTGAACATGAGGGCTCCTTCGTCCGATGACGATGTGTCTGGGGAAGAGGTTCATGTGCGTGGAGAGTGTGGAGCGGAACGATCCGGCTTCGGTGGGCGGAGTCCCATGGGGTGCCACGGACGCCGCAGATACCAGAGCGCGACAATGGGCGGGAAAGCGGGTGATTCCCTGCCTGATCGCAAGCCAAATCCTGCCCAGGCGCGTGGATTCTGGCAAGAGCTTGGCCAGTGTTGGTACAGACCAATTGCAGGCCCGCCGGGCCGGGCACCCCTGGGGTGGCGACGCTAGGCCGTGTTCGGCGGCGGAGTGTGTGCCCCCGCCGTCACGATGCGGATGAGCAGGTCGTAGCTCTCGTCCAGGCTCTCCGGCAGTTCGAACGCGCCGCCGGTTTCGAGGACCGCGAAGCCGTGGACGGCCGCGCGCAGGCAGCGGATCATGTGGATCGCCGCCGAGTCCGTCAGGCCGTACGAGCGCAGCGTGGCGTGGATGATGCCGAGCAGCCGCTCCCCGGCTTCGGCCGTACCCGGCTCGGGGCTCTGGAGCAGCGCGGCGTAGCGGTGCGGGTGGCGGCGCGCGTAGGTGCGCCAGGCCTCCATGAACGCGCGGATCGCCTCGTCGGCCGAGCGGCCGAGCACCGCGTGGCCCGCGGCGTCCGCCATGTCGTTCATGATCCGTGCCGAGACGAGGACGCGGAGTTCGGCGAGACCGCGCACGTGCTTGTAGAGGGAAGGGGTGGCGACGCCCGCCCGGCCCGCCACCGCCGACAGGGTGAGGGCGGATGCGCCTCCCTCGTCCACGACCTCCAGCGCGAGGGCGACGACCGCGTCCGGGGACAGCGCGGCCCTAGGCACGGGCGGTGTCCTTGAGGAAGGCCAGCACCGCGGTGGCGACCTCCGCGGGGGCCTGTGTGTGGGGGTAGTGGCCCACTCCCTCGATCATCTCAAGCCGCCCGAGCCCTTCGGGCATGCTCGCCACGATGCCCTCTCCCTCGGCCCTCGGGTCCGCCCAGTCGGGGTCAAGGGTGCCCATGACGACCAGGGCGGGGCAGCGGACGCCGGCCAGCTTGTCGCCCGCGTCGGTGGGCGCGGACATGCCCATCTTGCTGACGACCGCCATCCGGCCCGGCCTGCGCAGGTCGGCCTCCAGGGCGGCGATGTGAGCCGCGTACCCCTCGGGCTTGGTGCCGGGGTAGGCGTGGTCCAGGTAGCGCTTCCACACCCCGACGCTGCGCAGCAGGCCCGTCGCCATGAGCAGCGACATGCCCTTGCGGTAGCGGGCGTTGGACAGCAGCGCGCCCATGTCGATCTTCTGCGCGCGGGTGAACGGGCCCAGCTCGACGACCGCGCTGACCAGATCCGGCTCGTCGGCCGCCGCGATGGTGGCGGCGCCGCCCGCGAAGGAGTGGCCGATGATGACGGCGGGGCCGCCCAGGTGCCGGATCAGGGCCAGCAGGTCCGCCGCCGCGTCGGTGCGGGTGTAGGAGCTCCAGCCGGTGCTGGACTCGCCGTGCCCGCGCTGGTCCATGCTGGCGACCCGGAAGCCGGCCGTCGCCAGCAGGGCCGTCAGCTCGCGGAAGGCGCTTCTGTTGGTACCCATGCCGTGGGCGAGCACGATCAGCGCGCCCTCACCGGTCACGTCGTACGCGAGCCGGCCGCCGTCGGTGTCCAGGAACTCGGTCATGTCCACTCCCCGTTGTTTATGTCGTTAGCCAGAAAGCTAATGCCATTAGCTGGAGGTGTCAACCCCACGCTTCCCGCCCCGGCCCACCGGACCGGTCCGCGCGACCGGCGTGCGTCCACATGCGGAAGGGCCGTACGGGACATGTCCCGTACGGCCCTTCCACTGCTGCGACCGGCCCCTCGCAAGCCCGGCCGGGTGACTTACGCCGGTACGCTCGCCACGCCCCGCGCCAGGAACTTCTTCCCGTTGACCCGCTCGGAGACGCCCTCGCGGTCCAGGTACGGGGTGATCCCGCCCAGGTGGAAGGGCCAGCCCGCGCCGGTGATCAGGCAGAGGTCGATGTCCTGGGCCTCGGCGACGACGCCCTCGTCCAGCATCAGGCCGATCTCCTGAGCCACCGCGTCCAGGACGCGGTCGCGGACCTGCTCCTCCGACAGGACGGAGTCGCCCTGCTTCAGGAGCGCCGCCACCTCCGGGTCCAGCTCCGGCTTCCCGGAGTCGTAGACGTAGAAGCCGCGCTTGCCGGCCTTCACGACCGCCGCCAGGTTCTGCGAGACGGTGAAGCGCTCCGGGAAGGCGCGGTTCAGGGTCTCGGAGACGTGCAGACCGATCGCCGGGCCGACCAGCTCCAGGAGCACCAGCGGGGACATCGGCAGGCCGAGCGGCTCGATGGCCTTCTCCGCGACCTCGACCGGGGTGCCCTCGTCGATGACGTTCTGGATCTCGCCCATGAAGCGGGTGAGGATGCGGTTGACGACGAACGCCGGGGCGTCCTTCACCAGCACCGCGGTCTTCTTCAGCTTGCGGGCCACACCGAACGCCGTGGCCAGCGAGGCGTCGTCGGTCCGCTCACCGCGGACGATCTCCAGCAGCGGCAGGATCGCGACCGGGTTGAAGAAGTGGAAGCCGACGACCCGCTCGGGGTTCTTCAGCTTCGACGCCATCTCGGTGACCGAGAGGGAGGAGGTGTTGGTGGCGAGGATCGCGTGCGCCGGGGCGACCGCCTCGACCTCCGCGAACACCTGCTGCTTGACGCCGATCTCCTCGAAGACCGCCTCGATGATGAAGTCGGCGTCGGAGAAGCCCTCCGCCTTGTCCAGCACACCGGAGACCAGGGCCTTGAGGCGGTTGGCCTTGTCCTGGTTGATGCGGCCCTTGCCGAGCAGCTTCTCGATCTCGGCGTGGACGTAGCCCACACCCTTGTCGACGCGCTCCTGGTCGATGTCGGTCAGTACGACCGGCACCTCAAGGCGGCGCAGGAACAGCAGGGCGAGCTGCGAGGCCATCAGGCCCGCGCCCACCACGCCGACCTTGGTGACCGGGCGGGCCAGGTTCTTGTCCGGGGCACCGGCCGGGCGCTTGGCGCGCTTCTGGACCAGGTTGAACGAGTAGATGCCGGAGCGCAGCTCGCCGCCCATGATCAGGTCCGCCAGGGCCTGGTCCTCGCGGTCGAAGCCGGCGGACAGGTCGCCGTCCTTGGCCGCGGCGATGATCTCCAGAGCGCGGTACGCGGCCGGGGCGGCGCCGTGCACCTTGGAGTCGGCGATGGCCTTGCCGCGGGCGACGGCCTGGTCCCAGGCGTCTCCGCGGTCGACCTCGGGGCGCTCGACGGTGAGGGTGCCGTTGAGCACGTCCGCCGTCCAGATCAGCGACTGCTCCAGGAAGTCGGCGCCCTCGAAGAGAGCGTCCGCGATCCCGAGCTCGAAGACCTGCTTGCCCTTGAGCTGACGGTTCTGGTTCAGCGAGTTCTCGATGATCACCGAGACCGCGCGGTCCGCGCCGATCAGGTTGGGGAGCAGCGCGCAGCCGCCCCAGCCGGGGACCAGGCCGAGGAAGACCTCGGGCAGCGAGAACGCGGGCAGCGCCTTGGAGACCGTGCGGTACGAGCAGTGCAGACCGACCTCGACACCGCCGCCCATGGCCGCGCCGTTGTAGTACGCGAACGTCGGGACCGCGAGTCCGGAGAGCCGGCGGAAGACGTCGTGGCCGCCCTTGCCGATGGCGAGCGCGTCCTGGTGCTCCTTGAGCAGCTCGACGCCCTTGAGGTCGGCGCCGACCGCGAAGATGAACGGCTTGCCGGTGATGCCGATGCCGGTGATCGTGCCCTCGGCGGCCTCCTTCTCGACCTGGTCGATCGCGGCGTTCAGGTTCGCCAGCGACTGCGGTCCGAAGGTGGTCGGCTTGGTGTGGTCCAGGCCGTTGTCCAGGGTGATGAGGGCGAAGTTGCCCGCGCCTCCCGGCAGGTCCAGGTGGCGTACGTGCGCCTGGGTGACGACCTCGCCCGGGAACAGCTCGGCCGCACCCTTCAGAAGCTCGGTGGTGGAGCTCACTTGCTGCCTCCGTCTGCGTCGAAGTGCGGGTTCTCCCAGACGACCGTGGCGCCCATGCCGAAGCCGACGCACATGGTGGTCAGGCCGTAGCGGACCTCGGGCTGCTCCTCGAACTGGCGGGCCAGCTGGGTCATCAGCCGGACCCCGGAGGAGGCCAGCGGGTGGCCGTAGGCGATGGCGCCGCCGTACTGGTTGACGCGCGCGTCGTCGTCCGCGATGCCGTAGTGCTCCAGGAAGGCGAGCACCTGCACGGCGAACGCCTCGTTGATCTCGAAGAGCCCGATGTCGGAGATGGACAGGCCCGCCTTGGCGAGGGCCTTCTCCGTGGCCGGGATCGGGCCGTAGCCCATGACCTCGGGCTCGACGCCCGCGAAGGCGTAGGAGACCAGGCGCATCTTCACCGGGAGGCCCAGCTCACGGGCGACGTCCTCGGCGGCGAGCAGCGAGGCGGTGGCGCCGTCGTTGAGCCCAGCGGCGTTACCGGCCGTCACGCGGCCGTGCGGACGGAACGGGGTCTTCAGACCGGCCAGGGACTCCATCGTGGTGCCCGGACGCATCGGCTCGTCGGCGGTGACCAGGCCCCAGCCCGTCTCACCGGCTTCCGCGTTGGTGCGGCGCACGGAGACGGGCACCAGGTCCTGCTGGATGCTGCCGTTGGCGTACGCCTTGGCGGCCTTCTCCTGCGAGCGCACCGCGTAAGCGTCGGCGCGCTGCTTGGTGATCGTGGGGTAGCGGTCGTGCAGGTTCTCCGCGGTCATGCCCATGAACAGGGCGGACTCGTCGACCAGCTTCTCCGAGACGAAGCGCGGGTTCGGGTCCACGCCCTCGCCCATCGGGTGGCGGCCCATGTGCTCGACGCCACCGGCGACGACGACGTCGTACGCGCCGAAGGCGATGGAACCGGCCGTCGAGGTGACGGCGGTCAGGGCGCCCGCACACATGCGGTCGATGGAGTAACCGGGGACGGACTGCGGCAGACCGGCCAGGATTCCGGCGGTGCGGCCGAGCGTGAGGCCCTGGTCGCCGATCTGCGTGGTCGCGGCGATGGCGACCTCGTCGATCTTGGCCGGGTCCAGGTCCGGGTTGCGGCGCAGCAGCTCCCGGATGGCCTTCACGACGAGATCGTCGGCGCGGGTCTCGTGGTAGATGCCCTTCGGGCCCGCTTTGCCGAACGGGGTGCGGACGCCGTCGACGAAGACGACGTCCCGGATGGTACGAGGCACGGTGGCTCTCCTCCAGGGTGCGGGGTGGCACTGCTGCGGGGCACGCCCGGAAGCGTGCCGCCACCGCTCATGCTACTTGCGGGTAACCAGACTGCCCAGTCCTGGTGCCGGGAGCGGTGAAGGTCACACACGCGAAATGGCCCGGACGGCCCCCAAATCGGGTCGTCCGGGCCATGTGGCGCGGAGTGAGCGGCCGAAGGCCGCACAACCTGGCGTGAATACGCCCCTGGCGGATGCCTTTTCAGGCCTCCGGGGTCAGTGCGCCGAACAGCAGCGGGGCCACTTGTTCGATCTGCCAGTGCCGTGCGCCGTATCCCGCGAGCGCGTTCTCCACCGCGTCCCGGGTCGGATTCTTCGGCGGCTCCCAGCACACCCGGCGCACCGTGTCCGGCGTGATCAGGTTCTCCTGGGGCATGTGCAGCCGCTCGGCCAGCTCGGACACCGCGGCCCGCGCGGCGTGCAGGCGCGCGGCCGCGGCCGGGTCCTTGTCCGCCCAGGCGCGCGGCGGCGGCGGGCCCGTCAGCGGCTGGCCGGGCTGCGGGAGCTCCGTCTCGGGCAGCTCCTTCGCCCGCTCCACGGCGGCCTGCCACTGCTCCAGCTGCCGCCGCCCCATCCGGTGGCCGAAGCCGGGCAGCGCGGTGAGCGCCTGGACGTTGGCCGGGACCGCCAGCGCGGCCTCGACGATCGCGGCGTCCCCGAGCACCTTGCCGGGCGAGATGTCGCGGCGCCGGGCGACCTGGTCGCGGGTGTTCCACAGCTCCCTGACCACCGCCATCTGGCGGCGGCGGCGGACCTTGTGCATCCCGGAGGTGCGGCGCCACGGGTCCTGGCGCGGGGGAGCGGGCGGGGCGGAGGCGATGGCGGCGAACTCCTCCCGCGCCCATTCCAGCTTGCCCTGCCGGTCGAGCTCCTCCTCCAGGGCGTCGCGCAGATCGATCAGCAGCTCGACGTCGAGCGCCGCGTAACGCAGCCAGGGGTCGGGCAGCGGGCGGGTGGACCAGTCGACGGCGGAGTGGCCCTTCTCCAGCGAGTAGCCGAGCACGTTCTCGACCATGGCGCCGAGGCCGACGCGCGGGAAGCCCGCGAGCCGCCCGGCCAGCTCGGTGTCGAAGAGCCCGGTAGGCGTCATCCCTATCTCACGCAGACAGGGCAGGTCCTGGGTGGCCGCGTGCAGGATCCACTCCGCCCCGTGCAGCGCGTCGCCCAGTCCGGACAGGTCGGGGCAGCCGACCGGGTCGACGAGCGCGCTGCCCGCGCCCTCGCGGCGCAGCTGGACGAGATAGGCGCGCTGCCCGTAGCGGTAGCCGGAGGCGCGCTCGGCGTCGACGGCCACCGGGCCGGAGCCCGCGGCGAAGGCGGCGATCACCCCGGCCAGGGCATCGTCGGAGGCCACCACCGGTGGAATGCCCTCGCGAGGTTCGAGCAAGGGGATCGGCGCCGGGGCGACGTCGTCCGGGGGGGCGCCCCCGGTGGTTCGCAGTGAAGTGTCTGCTGCGGTCTCTTGGGCGTCGGTCACGTGTCAAGGGTATCTGTGTATGCGCGGCGCCCGTCGACGGAACGTTCCGTCGACGGGCGCCGATGCACGTAAACCAGCCGGATCCGCATTTCTGCACACCGGCGGGGGTGTCGTTCAGTGGATGATGCCCGTCCGCAGGGCCACGGCGACCATTCCTGCGCGGTCTCCGGTGCCGAGCTTGCGGGCGATTCGGGCGAGGTGGCTCTTGACGGTCAGGGCGGACAGGCCCATGGAGACGCCGATCGCCTTGTTGGACTGCCCTTCGGCGACGAGCCGCAGGACCTCCACCTCGCGACCGGACAGTTCGCGGTAGCCGCCCGGGTGGCTCGGGGTGCCGGGGGGACGGCGGTGCATGCGGGCGGCGTTGGCGCCGATGGGGGCGACGCCGGGACGGGTGGGGTGGCCGATGTTGGTACGGGTGCCGGTGACGACGTAGCCCTTGACGCCGCCCGCGAGGGCGTTGCGCACCGCGCCGATGTCATCGGCGGCGGAGAGGGCGAGGCCGTTCGGCCAGCCGGCGGCTCGGGTTTCGGACAGCAGGGTCAGCCCGGAACCGTCGGGCAGATGGACGTCGGCTACGCAGATGTCGCGCGGGTTGCCGACGCGGGGGCGGGCCTCCGCGATGGACGACGCCTCGATGACGTCACGTACTCCGAGGGCCCACAGATGGCGGGTGACGGTGGAACGGACGCGCGGGTCGGCCACGACGACCATGGCCGTCGGCTTGTTCGGGCGGTAGGCGACCAGGCTTGCGGGCTGCTCTAGGAGAACGGACACCAGGCCTCCTGGGGGAGTGGCGGTACGGGGCGGCTCGGGGATGAAGCCGGGGCGAACCGTGCTTGAAGGGTCATTGACCTCTTCGGCACCGGAAGCCCGCTCCTTTAGAGGAAGATCACGATTTGGTGAGTAACAATTCGGGCAAATAGGACATGCGATCGATTGTACGAAAAGAGAGCCGGTGCCTGTGCGAGGTTTATGACGCAGTGTCACGAAACGCGGAGGGCGGTACCTCCGGGCTCTGTCCGCCCGTCCGTCCGTCTGTCTGCGCGTCCGTTCTACGAAACCTGCGGCCCGCGCCGCTGCGGCAGCGTCACCACCGCCGCGTCGGCCGGGCCCGACGGCGGCAGACCGGCGATCTGGCACAGCAGGTCGCCCCACGCCATCAGGTGCGCCGCCGTGTCCGGCACCCCGCCGCGCCCCTCGCGGGGCGTCCAGGACGCCCGGATCTCGATCTGCGTCGCGGGACGCCGCGCCCCCAGAGCGCCGAAGTAGTGCGAGCTCGCCCGGGTGACCGTGCCGCCCGCCTCCCCGTAGCTGAGCCCGCGCGCCTCCAGCGCACCGGTCAGCCACGACCAGCACACCTCGGGGAGCAGCGGATCGGAGGCCATCTCCGGCTCCAGCTCGGCACGTACCAGCGTCACCAGCCGGAAATTGCCCTGCCAGGCATCGTGCCCGGCCGGGTCGTGGAGCAGGACGAGCCGGCCGTCCGCGAGATCGTCCTCGCCGTCGACGACGGCCGCCTCCAGCGCGTACGCGTGCGGAGCCAGCCGCTTCGGCGGCCGCGTCGGCTCCACCTCCAGTTCGGGGCGGAGCCGCGCCGAGCGCAGCGCGTCCACCGCCGAACGGAACGCGGGCGGGACGGAACCACCCTCCGCACTGTCCGTGCTGTCAGCACCATCGGATTGATCGGAGAAGTGTCCCTGCGCCGGAGCCATGCGGGGAAGAGTAGGCGGAACCGGAGCCTCGCGCAGGGAGGGACACCCATGCGGGGCCGGGCTCCTTCCCCGCGCGTGCGAAGATTCTGTGCGTGAGTGCCAACGATCGCCCTTCGGGCCAGCAGACGAAGACCTCCGCCGCCCACGAGTCGGCGTTCCTCAAGGCGTGCCGCCGCGAGCCCGTACCGCACACGCCGGTCTGGTTCATGCGCCAGGCGGGGCGCTCGCTGCCCGAGTACCTGAAGGTGCGCGAAGGCATCTCGATGCTCGACTCCTGCACGATGCCGGAGCTCGCCGCCGAGATCACGATGCAGCCCGTACGCCGCCACAAGGTCGACGCCGCGGTCTACTTCAGCGACATCGTCGTCCCCCTCAAGGCGATCGGCATCGACCTCGACATCAAGCCCGGCGTCGGACCGGTGATCGCCGAGCCGATCCGTACCCGGGCCGACCTGGCCCGGCTGCGCGATCTCACCCCCGAGGACGTCTGGTACGTCACCGAGGCCATGGGCCTGCTCACCGCGGAGCTGGGCTCCACCCCGCTGATCGGCTTCGCGGGCGCCCCCTTCACCCTCGCCAGCTACCTGATCGAGGGCGGCCCGTCCCGCAACCACGAGCACACCAAGGCCCTGATGTACGGGGACCCGCAGCTCTGGGCCGACCTGCTCGACCGCCTCGCCGAGATCGCCGGCACCTTCCTCAAGGTCCAGATCGAGGCCGGTGCCTCCGCCGTGCAGCTCTTCGACTCCTGGGTGGGCGCGCTGGCCCCCGCCGACTACCGCCGCTCGGTGCTGCCCGCCTCCGCGAAGGTCCTCGACGCCGTCGCGTCGTACGGCGTCCCGCGCATCCACTTCGGCGTCGGCACCGGTGAACTGCTCGGCCTCATGGGCGAGGCCGGCGCGGACGTCGTCGGTGTCGACTGGCGGGTCCCGCTGGACGAGGCCGCGCGCCGCGTAGGCCCCGGCAAGGCACTTCAGGGCAACCTCGACCCCTCCGTGCTGTTCGCGCCGACCGCGGCGGTGGAGGCCAAGACCCAGGAGGTGCTGGAAGCGGCCGCCGGTCTTGAGGGCCACATCTTCAACCTGGGCCACGGCGTGACGCCGAACATGGACCCGGACGCGCTGACGCGGCTCGTCGAGTACGTCCACACCAACACCGTCCGCTGAACCACCGGGGCCGGGCGCCGCCCTCAGGCGGTGCCCGCCTCGCGTACGGCCGTCACCGCCTTGCGGGCGGCCACCAGGACCGGGTCCCAGACCGGCGAGAACGGCGGGGCGTAACCCAGGTCCAGGGACGTCATCCGCTCCACCGTCATCCCGGCGGTCAGCGCCACCGCCGCGACGTCCACCCGCTTCGCCGCCCCGTCCCGGCCCACGATCTGCACGCCCAGCAGCCGGCCGGTGCGGTACTCCGCGAGCATCTTCACCGTCATCGGCCGCGCCCCCGGGTAGTAGCCCGCCCGGCCCGTCGACTCGATCGTCGCCGTGACGAACCGCAGGCCCACCGCGCGGGCGTCCTTCTCGCGCAGCCCCGTGCGGGCGATCTCCAGATCACAGACCTTGCTGACCGCCGTGCCGACCACCCCGGGGAACGTGCCGTAGCCGCCGGCGACATTGGATCCGATGATCTGGCCGTGCTTGTTGGCGTGCGTGCCCAGCGCGATGTGCCGGGTACGGCCCGCCACCAGGTCCAGGACCTCCACGCAGTCGCCGCCCGCCCAGATGTTGTCGTGGCCGGCCACCCGCATCGACGGATCGGTGAGCAGCCCGCCGTGCGGGCCGACCGGCAGCCCCACCGCACGGGCCAGCGCCGTCTCCGGCTCGACGCCGATACCGAGGACCACCACATCCGCCGGGTACGAGGAGTCCGCCGTCTCCACGGCGCTCACCCGGCCGTCCGGCCCGGTCCGGATCGCGGTGACCTCGGCCCGGTTCACCGTGGTGATGCCGAGGCCGTCCATCGCGTCGTGGACCAGCCGCCCCATGTCGGGGTCGAGCGTCGCCATCGGCTGCTCGCCCCGGTTGAGCACGGTCACCTCGAAGCCGCGCTTCAGCATCGCCTCGGCCATCTCGACCCCGATGTAACCGGCGCCCACGACGACCGCGCGCCGGCTCGTCGCCCGGTCCAGGGAGTCCAGCAGGGCCTGTCCGTCGTCCAGGGTCTGCACCCCGTGCACCCCGGGCGCGTCCATGCCGGGCAGCGACGGACGCACCGGCCTGGCGCCCGTCGCGATCACCAGCTTGTCGAAACCGGTCCAGGCCGTCTCGCCGGACTCCCGGTCCAGGGAGCGCACCCGCTGCCCCGCGACATCGATCTCCGTCACCTCGGTGCGCATCCGCAGATCGATGTCCCGCGCCCGGTGCTCCTCCGGGGTGCGGGCGATCAGCTCGTCCGGCCCCTCCACGTCACCGCCGACCCAGTACGGGATGCCGCAGGCGGAGTACGAGGTGAAGTGGCCCCGCTCGAAGGCGGTGATGCTCAACTCGTCCGGGCCCTTGAGCCGTCGTGCCTGGGACGCGGCGGACATGCCCGCCGCGTCCCCGCCGATGACCACCAGTCGTTCCGCCGTCATGCCAGTCCCTTCGGTACCCCGTCCGAAGGCCCACGCTACGGCGCCACGGGCCCGGGCGGGCCAGGGCGCCCCCGGGAGGCGCTCACTCGCCCTCCGGGCCCGCCTTCCCGCCCCGGCGGCCCAGCCGCTGCCACAGCACCACCACGACGGCGGCCACGGCCAGGAACGGGGCCGCCGCGCCCAGCGCCATCGCGAGCCACTTGATCACCGTCACGAACACATGCCAGCCACCACTCAGGGCGTCCAGGAACCCCGGACCGTCCTCGTCGTCGTCGGCCACCGCTTTCGCGTGCGGCTTCGGCTCGGAGAGGTTGAGCGTGATCGTGGCCAACGACGTGCGGTCCTTCAGCGAGGCCTGCTCTGCCAGCATCGACTCCAGGGCGGCCTGACGATTACTCAGCTCACCCTCCAGCGAGACCACATCGGACAGCTGGTCGGCCCGGTCCATCAGCTTGCGCACCCGCGCCACACTGGTGCGCTGGCTCGCGATCCGGCTCTCCACGTCCACAACCTGGTCGGTGACGTCCTTGGCGGTCGATGTGCGCGACAGCAGCTTGCCCGTACCCGAGAGCTCCCGCAGCACACTGTCGTACTCGCCCTGCGGAACCCGCAGCACGACGTGCGAGGAAGCCCGGTGGGCGTCGACCTGTTCGGTCTTCTCGTCGGCTATCAGACCCCCGGCGGCCTCCGCCGTCACCCGCGCGGCCGCCGCCGCCTCCGGTGCGCTCTTCACCTCCACGGACAGCGAGGCGGTACGGATGACATGGGCGGCGGCCGACGGATTCGGCTTCTTCGCCGCCGCCGAACCGCCCGTGCCCTGCTGCGCGCCCCCGGTGCCGGAACCCGCGCCGTCCTGCTGCGCCGGGGCGGCGGCCCGGCGGTCCGCGTTCTTCCCGGAGCTGTCACCGGCCCCGCCGCAGCCGCTCAACGCCAGCACGGCGGTGAGCAGTCCGGCGGCGAGAGCGATCTGCCTGCGGCGCGCACCCGGAAGGCCCGGACGGTCCCGACGCCCCTGACGGTCCGGATGTCTGTCCGTGTGCGTGGCTGGTGCTGCGTGCATAACTGTCCCCCCAGGACGGGTGATTGGTGGTGGCAATTTGACGTACGAGGGGCCGGTCGGGGTTGCCCGATACCGGTTTCGAAGCGGTCACGGTCAGGACTCGGAAGAGGTTTGAGAGAGTGGGGGTATGCAGCGTTCAGCAAACCGCTCGGACAGGGCCACGGGACACGTCGTCGTCATCGGCGGCGGCATCGCCGGACTCGCGGCCGCCCAACGGCTCCTCGGCACCGGGCTGCGGGTCACCCTCCTGGAGGCGACCGACCGGCTCGGCGGCAAACTCAGGACCGGCGAGGTCGCGGGCGTCCAGGTCGATCTCGGCGCCGAATCGATGCTGGCCCGCCGTCCGGAGGCGGTCGGCCTGGCACGGGCCGTCGGCCTCGCGGACCGGCTCCAGCCCCCCGCCACGGCCACCGCCTCGCTGTGGACGCGCGACGCGCTGCGCCCCATGCCCAAGGGCCATGTGATGGGCGTTCCGGGCGACCCGGCGGCGCTCGGCGAGGTGCTCTCGCCCGAGGGGCTCGCCCGGATCGCGCAGGAGCGGGACCTCACCCCGACCGAGGTCGGGGACGATGTCGCGGTCGGTGCGTACGTGGCCGACCGGCTGGGCCGCGAGGTCGTCGACCGGCTGGTGGAACCGCTGCTCGGCGGGGTCTACGCGGGCGACGCCTACCGGATCTCGATGCGCGCGGCCGTACCCCAGCTCTTCGAGATCGCCCGGCGGGGCGGCTCGCTGCTCGACGGTGTGACCCGCCTCCAGGAGCAGGCCGCCGCCCGGCAGCAAACCGGGCCGGTCTTCCAGGGCATCGCCGGCGGCATCGGCACCCTCCCGGACGCGGTCGCCGCCGCCGTACGCGCGGGGGGCGGCGAGATCCTCACCGAGACCCCGGTGCTCGGCCTGACCCGTACCGCGAGCGGCTGGGACGTCCGCACCGACACCCGGGTGATCCCCGCCGACGGCATCGTCCTCGCCGCGCCCGCCTGGTCCGCCTCCACCCTGCTCGCCGCCGAGTCACCGGCCGCCTCCGCCGAGCTGGCGGGCGTCGAGTACGCGTCGATGGCCCTGGTGACCATGGCCTTCCGCCGCTCGGACGTGACCGCCGCCGGAACGCTCGACGGGCGCTCCGGCTTCCTGGTGCCGCCGGTCGAGGGCCGCACCATCAAGGCCGCCACGTTCTCAAGCCGGAAGTGGCAGTGGGTCGATGACGCGTCGCCCGACCTGTTCCTCCTGCGGACCTCGGTCGGCCGGTACGGCGAGGAGGACCATCTGCACCGCGAGGACGCGGAGATCGTCGACGTGTCACGACGCGATCTCGCGGCGGCGACCGGGCTGGCCGCCCCGCCCGTGGCCACCGAGGTCACCCGGTGGATCGGCGGACTGCCCCAGTACCCCGTCGGCCACCTCGGCCGGGTCGCCCGCATCCGCGAGGAGGTCGCCAAGCTCCCCGCGCTGCGGGTCTGCGGCGCGGTCTACGACGGGGTCGGCATCCCGGCGTGCGTCGCGAGCGCCCAACGCGCCGCGGACGAGATCCGGGACGAGATCACGGGAGCGGGCGCGGGAGCGACGACGGGGGAGAGCGTGGGAGAGATCATCGCCACGCCGACCCTGGTTCAGGGCACAGGGAGCGAGGCGGGACAATAGCCGTATGAGTGCTCCCGAGACTGTGACATCAAGCAAGGGCCCGAACGCCGGCAAGAAGGCGAAGGACCTCAACGACGTCGTCCGCTACACCCTGTGGTCCGTCTTCAAGCTCCGTGACGTGCTGCCCGCGGACACGGACCGCGCCGCGTACTCCGGCGAGGTGCAGGAGCTGTTCGACCAGCTCGCCGCCAAGGACGTCACCGTTCGCGGCACCTACGACGTCTCGGGGCTGCGTGCCGACGCCGACGTCATGATCTGGTGGCACTCCGAGACGTCGGAGGCCCTTCAGGAGGCGTACAACCTCTTCCGGCGCACCCGGCTGGGCAGGAGCCTCGCGCCGGTCTGGTCGAACATGGCGCTGCACCGCCCCGCCGAGTTCAACAAGTCGCACATCCCGGCGTTCCTCGCCGACGAGACGCCGCGCGACTACATCAGCGTGTACCCCTTCGTGCGCTCCTACGACTGGTACCTGCTGCCCGACGAGGACCGCCGCCGCATGCTCGCCGACCACGGCAAGATGGCCCGTGGCTTCCCGGACGTGCGCGCCAACACCGTCGCCTCCTTCTCGCTGGGCGACTATGAGTGGGTGCTGGCGTTCGAGGCCGACGAGCTGCACCGCATCGTCGACCTCATGCGTCACCTGCGCGCCTCCGAGGCGCGGATGCACGTCCGCGAGGAGGTGCCCTTCTACACCGGCCGGCGCAAGTCGGTCGCAGACCTGGTGGCCGGGCTCGCGTAGCGAGCGGGTTCCGATCACCCCAACCCGGAAGATCAGACGGCGGGCACCGCGGCACTGTGTGCCGCCCGCCGTTCCAGCGACACCGGGTTCGGCTCCTGGTGCGGCGCGCAGCCTGCGCGCCGCACCGGCGTCGTTTCAGGGCCTGCCGGCCTCCCGGCCGGTCATGAGCTGCTGCCGCAGCTCGACCCGCCTCCGCAACTGGACCCGCCTCCGCAGCTCGATCCGCCGCCGCAGCTGGATCCGCCGCCGCAGCTGGACCCGCCTCCGCCTCCGCAGCTGGACCCCGAGCCGGAACCGCAGCTCGACCCCGAACCGCACCCGCTGCCGCCGCCGTGCCCGGACGAGCCTCCGCACCCGCCACCGCCCGGCGTCGTACCCGCGCACCACGCTGCCGCGACCACCGGGGCGCCGGACGCCCCCGAGAACTGGTGCGAAGGGGTGGACGTGTAGGCGGACCTGACCCGGGCCGCGGCGAGCAGCTGCGCCCGCAGCTCGGGATCGGGTACGGCCCGCGGCCCCGCGACCGCCACCAGATGGGCCGGCTCTGTCCGGTACCCGTTGGCCGCGAGGTACGCGGAGGCGGCCCTGCGGCCCGCTTTGGTGATCCGGAACCGGGAAGCGGCCGAGCAGGCGAAGCCGATGACGGTTCCGACGATGAGCGGCAGGAACACCTTCGCGAAGAACGGGAAGCCCTGTTCGCCGACGGAGTCCGAAGAGGTGAACTCCAGCATGGTCACCGCGAACGAGACCGGCATGGCGAGCAGACAGAGCACCCCCTGCGCCATACCCCAGCGGCTCCGGGCCCGGCTCTCCCCGGGCGTGCTCAGCAGACCGCGCGCCGCCAGCCCGTCGCCGATCTCCTGCACCGCGGCATGGCGCATCGTCGCGACCCGCAGGTTCCACAGCGCACCGCTCAGGGCCGCGGCCTGCTCCTGGAGCACGGCCCGCTCCACCGGGTCGTGCGCCACGGGCCGCTGGACGGTGACGATGCCGGGCCCACCGACCGCCAGCCGACCGTCCGCGTGCATGGCGGCGAGCGCGGTGTCCACGACCCGGGCAGGGCCGCCGTTCAGGAAGGCCACCTCGTAGAGGTCAAGGACTGGGCCGCCGGGGCCGTGCCCCGCGCGGCGGCCCGCCCTGATCAGCAGAGTCGAGGAGACCGCGACGGCGATCACCATGAGCAGGGCCACGATGCTCGTTGAGGTCATGTCATCGCCCCGCGAGTACGGACCGGGCGGCGCGCGCCAGCCGGGTGGTGCGGCGGGGCGGGCGTGGAGCGGCCCGGTCCTGCCACCAGTACGTCAGCCGGCGGCGGGCGGCGTTGTCCTCCGGACGGCCCGCGACGAGCAGCTGCTCCGCGAAGTCCAGCGCGTCGCGCCGGTAACCGGCGGACATCGGGCGGGCCTTGGCGTACGCGAGGAACGCGTCCCGGTAGTCCGGGCCCAGGATCTCCGGGAGTTCGGGCGCCACCTTGGCGACGACATCGGCACGCTTGGCGGCCAGCGCCCGGCTCTGCACCCCGAGCCGGTGGTGGTCGAAGCCCTCCGGTACGGGGGCGCCGGCGACCAGGGCGGAGAGCAGCGAGGCCTGCGCCACCGCGACCCGGTCCCGGACGGCGTCCGGACCGGCGGCCCCGCTCACCGGGGCACGATCAGGGGCAGGGGTCCGGATCGGGGCGGAGGAGGCCGGCGGGCCGGCGGGCCGCGTCCGGGGCGCCCCGGCCCGGCCCGCGTCGAGCGTGGCCCGGATCGCGTCCAGCTCGCCCGCCAGCTCGGCGGCCGGCGGGAAGTCGTCGTCGCGCTCCAGCAGGACCCCGGGCGGGCTGACCCGGGAGCGCAGCTCGGCCAGGACGTCCAGGACGGGTGCGGTGACGGGGTGGGCGTGCGTGTCGTGCCAGACGCCGTCCTTCTCGACGCCGCCCGCCACATGCACGTACGCGATGGCCTCCACCGGCAGCTCGTCCAGGGCCGTGGCCGGGTCCTCGCCCCGGTTGACGTGGTTGGTGTGCAGGTTGGCCACGTCGATGAGCAGCCCGACCCCCGTGCGCTCGACCAGCTCGGCCAGGAACTGGCCCTCGGTCAGTTCCTCGTCCGGCCAGGAGATCAGCGCCGCGATGTTCTCCAGGGCCAGCGGCACCGGCAGCGAGTCCTGCGCGATCCGCACGTTCTCGCACAGCACGTCCAGCGCGGCCCAGGTGCGCGGCACGGGCAGCAGGTGCCCCGCCTCCAGTACGGGGGAACCGGTGCGCGGTCCGCCCGCCCGTACGAACGCGATGTGCTCGGTCACCAGCGGCGTGCCGAGCAGCGCGGCCCGCTCCGCGAGGGCGGTGAGCCGGCCGGGGTCCGGGCGCTCCGCCCCGCCGAGCCCGAGCGATACCCCGTGCGGCACCACGGTGACACCGCGCTCCCGCAACCGCGTCAGGGAGGCGGGCAGATGGTCGGCGCAGAGGTTCTCCGCGACCGCCTCCACCCAGTCGATCCCCGGCAGCGCCTCCACCTCGTCGGCGATCTCCGGCCGCCAGCCGATACCGATACCCAGCTTCATGGTGTCCCCCTACTGCTCCACTCCGTGCAGGTGTCATGGCCCCGGCACACGGCGGTGAATCCGGGAAGAGGGACGTTCAGAGCTGGATTTGAGGTTCCCGGGGCCCGCGACTTTCCGGGCAGACCCCGCGTGCTTGCCCCCGCGTGCTCATGGCCGGGGCAGCGCCGGAAGGGAGCCGACGCGGTGGGCGCCCTCGGCCACCACGGTCTTCCCGGGGGCGATCTCGGTGAATCCGGCGTCCTCCACCACCGGCAGCCCGCTCACCGCCAGTTCCCGCCAGCGGTCCCCGGCCGCCGTGGCGACGGACAGCGGGAAGCCCGCCTCGCGCCATGCCGTGCGCTCCGGCTCGGAGAGATCCCACCAGGCGAGCTGGGCCCCGTGCCCGACCTGCGCCATCTCCTTGCCCGCCGACATGTCGAGCTCCGGGTTCAGCCAGAGGACCGGCCCGGTGAGGTCGGGTGCGGCGGGCGGCTCGGGGTCGTCCAGCTCCGTGCCGGAGACCTGGAGCTTGGCGAGCTCCTTGGGCCAGCCGTCCAGCGGCACCGGCGGGAACACCCGCACCTCCGCGCTCTCGCCGGTGACCGTGATCCCGGGCAGCGCGCAGGCCTTGCGCCACTCCGCTCCGCGCGCCCGGCGCACCACCTTGCGGATCCGGGCGTCCTGCCAGTCCCGCATCGCCTGCGCCCACTCGCCCTCGCCCACGGAGCGCTCGTCGGAGAGCATCACCAACACCGCGCGGGCCGCCGTGCGCAGGGCATCGGTGCGGGCCGGGGGAGCCGCCTTCTCGATGTGGACGACCAGCGGGAGCACGTACTGCTGTGCTTCGTCCCGGTTCGTCCGCTCGGGGCGGAAGGGGCTGTCCGCAGGCAGGCCGGCGGTCTCGGACGGGGATACGGGTGTGTCGTTGCTGCTCACCCGTCCAGTCTGCCAGTCGTCCGGAATCCGGCTCTTGGCGGAATGAATCCCTCCGGGTGAGGATGCACCGCATGAAGAGCGATCTATTCTCCAGCGAGCACATGGCGGAGCAGGCAACCGCCCCCGGGATGACCCTGCAGAACGCCAAATCGATCAAGTACGCGGTCGGCGGCGAGATGCACGCACGCCAGGGGTCGATGATCGCCTTCCGGGGCGACCTCCAGTTCGAACGCAAGGGGCAGGGGCTCGGCGGCATGCTCAAGCGCGCCGTCACGGGCGAGGGCCTGCCGCTGATGGTGGTGCGCGGCCAGGGCGAGGCGTGGTTCGCGCACGAGGCGGCCAACTGCTTCATCGTGGAGATGGAGCAGGGCGACGTCCTCACCATCAACGGCCGCAACGTCCTGTGCTTCGACGCCACACTCGGCTACGAGATCAAGACGGTAAAGGGCGCCGGGATGACCGGCGGCGGCCTCTTCAACAGCGTCTTCACCGGGTACGGAAAGCTCGGCCTGATGTGCGAGGGCAACCCCATCGTGATCCCCGTCACGCCGCAGCAGCCGGTGTGCGTCGACACGGACGCGGTCGTCGGCTGGAGCGCCCACCTGACCACCTCGCTGCACCGCTCGCAGAGCGTCGGCTCGATGCTGCGCGGCGGTTCCGGCGAGGCCGTCCAGCTGCGTCTCGACGGCGAGGGGTTCGTGATCGTCCGGCCCAGCGAGGTCAAGCCGGAGAAGGCGTCCGCGAACTGAGTACGGACATCCTGCGGCTGCGGGGCGTGGGCCGCCGGTACGGACTGGCGGGCCCGTGGGTGCTGCGCGGGGTCGATCTCGACCTGCCCGCGCGCGCCCTGGTCCGGATCGAGGGGGCCAACGGCACCGGGAAGTCCACCCTGCTGCGGCTCCTCGCGGGCATCGACGCCCCGACCGAGGGCCGGATCTCCGGAGACCGGCCGCGCACGGCGTACGTCCCCGAGCGGTTCCCGGCGGCGCTGCCCTTCACCGCCGCCGGATACCTCGTCCACCTCGGCCGCGTCCACGGGCTGCGCACGGCGGAGGCGGCGGCGCGCGCGGAGGCGTGGCTGACCCGTTTCGGCGCGGCCGGCCATGCCCGCACCCCGCTGGCGGAGCTGTCCAAGGGAACCAGCCAGAAGGTCGCCGTCGCGCAGGCGCTGCTGGCGGAGCCGGAACTGCTGGTCCTGGACGAGGCCTGGACCGGCCTGGACAGCGCGGCCCGCGACGAGCTGGACCGGGCCGTCGTCGAGCGGGTCGCGGCGGGGGCCACCGTCGTCTTCGTCGACCACGACCCGCACCGCCTCGCGGGCGCCACCGGCCATGTGTTCCGCGTCGAGGGACACGCCCTGGCCCCGGCTGGGACAAGCACCTGCCCCCGGGTACGGATCGACGCGGTGGGCCCGCCGGGCAGCCCGCTCCCGGCCGGCCTGCCCGGCGACCCCGAGCAGGCGGAGGGCGAGGACGGGGCACTGCGGCTGACGGTGGCCGCCGCGCACTCCGACGCGCTGCTGAGCGCGCTGCTCACGGCCCGCCCGCCCTGGCACATCCACCGGCTCGTACCACTGCCGGAAGCGCCCGCGCCGGCCGCGGAGGCCGCCTCCGCCTCCGCCCCGGCCGCGGAGGCCGACGCCGCCGCCCCGGCCCCCGCCGCCACCACCGCCCCCGGCGAGGTGTCATGACCGCGCTCGTCCGGTACCAGGCCGCCCTGCTGCTCCGGGCGCAGCGCTGGCTCGCGCCGGTGCTCCTGTACCTGGCCTTCCTCTGCATCGGCATCCGTCCGGGGCAGCCCGTGCTGGACTCGCTCGGCTACACCGCGGCCGGGCTGCTGCCCGTCACCGCGTGGCTCGTGCGGATCTGCGTCGGCCAGGAACCGTCCGCCGCCCGGACCGTCGTCGCCGCGGCGGCCGGCGGGCGGCCGAGGGCCCATCTGGCGTCGCTCCTCGCGGCGCTGGGGTGCGCCGGGCTGCTCGGCACGGCGGCGACCGCGGCCGTGCTGCTGATCAGCGATCCGGCCGACGCCCGCCACACGGTCCGGGTCCCGCTGCCGTCCGCCGGGCTCGCCGGGCTGCTCGCGGCCGGCTGCTGCGTCCTGCTGGGGGCGGCGGTCGGGGCGCTGTGCACGCGTCCGCTGCTGCACCGGCGCGGCTGGTCCCTCGCCGCCACCGTGCTCGCCGCGCTGCTGGCCCTGGTGACCGGCGGATCGCCCGCGAAGTACGCGGTGACGGGGCTGGTCACCGGCTCGCTGACCGGCACCGTCCATACGCCGGTCCTCCCCTTCGCCGGTGCCGCTGCCGTCGCGGCGGCGGCGCTCGCACTGGCCTGCAAGCTCACTTCCGTACGCGGCTGAGTAGGCTCCTGCCATGGACCGGGGCGCGCATGACGAAGTGAACGAAAGCGTGGACGAGGGCGTGGACGAGCCGGACCACGGGCCGCCGTTCGCGGAGTGCGTGCTGTGCCGGAAGCCGACCGAGTACGCCGAGTCGGTCAGGGGGATCACGCTCTGCCCGGTCTGCGAGTGGCAGGAGGCCCAGCGCACGGCCTGCTCGGGCTGAGGCCCCGGCCCGGGGAGTGCTCAGCCGCGCATCAGCTCGGACACCTTCACGAAGCGGTATCCGCGCTTGCGCAGTTCCGGCACCACCTGATCGACCGCCTGGCCGGTGACCGGCGCCGCGCTGCGGGTGCAGTGCATGACCACCAGCGAACCGGGCCGCACGCCGTCCAGCACCTGCTCCGCCACCGCGTCCGCGTCCGTCGCGAAGGCGTCGCCGCTGACGACGTCCCACTGCACCGCCGTCACCTTCTGCGCCGCGAGCGCGCGCAGCGAGGCGTCGTCGTAGCAGCCGCCGGGGAAGCGGAAGTACGGCACCACATTGCGGGCGCCGGTCTTCCGGATCGCGCCGAAGGCCCGCCGCACCTCGCCGCCGACCTCGTCGGACTCCTTCGTCGGCAGCCCGTAGCAGGGCGATGTGAAGGCGTAGTGGCTGTACGAGTGGTTGGCGATCTCGAAGAGCGGGTCCGTGCCGATTGCGCGGGCCTGCGAGGGGTACTCCTCAGCCCAGCGGCCGGTCATGAAGACCGTCGCGGGCACCTTCAGCCGGCGCAGCAGGGCGATCAGCTCCGGGTTGTCGAAGTGCTCGCCCCCGGCCGCGCGGGGGCCCTCGTCGGCGGTCATATCGGCGTCGAAGCTGAGCGCGACGACCTTGGCGGCGCTCTTCTGGCCCCGTTCGAAGACGCGGGCCAGGCCTTCCGGGCCCGGCGCCAAGTTGGGCGGCTTCGCGGCGGCGGGGGGAGCGCTTGAGGGGGCCTTCGACGGGGCTCCCGAGACGGCCGAGGGAGCGGCCGGGGCGGCTGCGGGCCGGTCGCCGGAGGAGCCCCCCGAGGCGCTCCCGCAGCCTGCGAGGGCGCCTCCGAGGACCATTCCCAGAACGGTCACAGCAGTCATTCTCCGTACAGAAGATGTCATTATCGGAAAATAACTGATCAACTGTGACTCAGTGGGTCAGCGCCACGGCCCCGTCACGGCGAACGTCGTGCCGGGGGTGTAGCAGTTCATGAACATCGTCCGGTAGTCCGGGGCGAAGGTGACCCCGGCGAACTCGCCCCACTCCGGTTTCCCGGGCGTTCCGATGTTCTGCCTGCCGCGCGCCATCGGGTACACCTCACCGCGCCTGGTCAGGCCGAACACGTGCTGGGCGCCACCACCGTCCTCGCACACCATCAGTCCGCCGTCGGAGGCCAGGCAGATGTTGTCCGGGGACTCGCCGGGCAGCTGGATGTCCGTACCTGGTCCGAAGACGATGACCAGGGTCAGCCGGCGCCGCTTCGGCTCGTACCGCCATACCTGTCCGAAGTGGTCGGCGGCCGACCCCTCGGCGCTGTGGGCGAAGCTGGAGACGAAGTAGACGCTTGTGCCGCCCCAGTAGCAGCCCTCCAGCTTCTGGCCGTGGGTGATCCCCTTCGGCCCGAAGTCCTGGAACCGGATGGGCGTCTGTGCGGCCTGCGGATCCGGTACGGGGACCCACTCGATCCCCTCGAAGCTCGTCCCGGTCTCCCGCACCGCCGAGAGGTCGGGGACGCCCGGCACCCGCATGGCCTCCAGCCGGCCGCCGGCCCGGAGCGAGCCCGTGCCGCCGAGCGGTTTCTCCGGCAGGAAGCGGTAGAAGAGCCCGAACGGCTTGTCGAACGCGTCTTCGGTCTCGTAGACGACACCGCTCCGCGGATCGATCGCGATCGCCTCGTGCTGGAAGCGGCCCATCGCGGTCAGCGGCACGGCTCCGGTGCGGCGCGGGTCCGCGCCGTCCACCTCGAAGATGTAGCCGTGATCCTTGGTGTAGCCGTTGGTGCCGGCCTTGTCCTCGGTCTCCTCGCAGGTCAGCCAGGTGTCCCAAGGGGTGCGGCCGCCCGCGCAGTTGACCGCCGTGCCGGCGATGGCGACGCGCTCGGAGAGGACGTGGCCGTCGCTGTCGAGCTCCAGGGCGGTGCAGCCGCCCTTGCCCATCGGGTCGTAGGTGAGGCCCTCGACGACCGGCACGGCGATCGCCGCGTCGGCCCGGTTCTCGTGGTTGCGCACCAGCCGGACGTGTCCGCGCCGGCCGGCGAACGCGGCCATGCCGTCGCAGTGGCTGGGGACCGGGCCCTCGCCCGAGCGGAGCGGGTCGCCCTCGCGGGAGAGCACCCGGTAGCGGAAGCCCTTCGGTAGATCGAGCAGTCCGTCGGGGTCGGGCACCAACGGGCCGTAGCCGGCGTGTCCGTGGGCGGCGGCGGTACCCGCGAAGAGTTCGGTGAACACCCCGGCGAAGGCGACCGAGGCGACGGCGGCGCCGGTGCCTGCCAGGACCTGACGTCGTGTCGCGGGCTGCTGTGCTGCTGCGGATGACATGAGGCAACTTCCTGTGGGGGACAGGAGCGGTGACCCGCACGTGTGTACCACGCGTAACCCCGCGCGGGAACCATGCGAGTCACCGGCCTCATGCGTGTCCCGGGCCCTCAGCGCCTCTCGGCGGCCCGGCAAGTGCCTCAGGCGAGCGACGCGCTCAGCGTGATCGTCGTGCCCGTCAGGGCCTGGCTCACCGGGCAGTTCGCCTTCGCGTCCTCGGCCGCCTTGACGAAGCCCGCCTCGTCGAGACCGGGCACCTCGCCCTCGACGGTGAGGTGGATGCCGGTGATGCCGGTGCCCGGCTGGAAGGTGACCTCGGCCCTGGTGTCCAGCCGGACCGGCGGGGTGCCGGCCCCGGTGAGACCGTGGGAGAGAGCCATCGAGAAGCAGCTCGAATGGGCCGCCGCGATCAGCTCCTCCGGGCTGGTCTTGCCGTTCGGCGCCTCTGCGCGGGACGGCCAGGAGACCGGGTACTCCCCGATGCCGGAGGAATCGAGGGCGACGACGCCCTTGCCCTCGGTCAGATTGCCTTCCCAGACCGTGTGCGCCTGACGCGTGGTAGCCATGCTGGTTCCCTTCGAACGGAATGCGCGGTTGTACGGAGATGGCTGGGCACTCCGTCGTGCCCGGCCGGTGTTACGCCCCCGAACCTACTGCGCCACCAGTCCCTTTGCGTCGCGTGCCAGTGCCGTCAGCCTGGAGATTGCCCGGAAGTACTTCTTCCGGTACCCGCCGTTCAGCATCTCCTCACTGAACAGCCGGTCGAACGGCAGCCCCGCGGCGAGGACCGGGACCTCCCGGTCGTACAGCCGGTCCGCGAGCACCACGAGCCGCAGCGCGGTCGACTGGTCGGGCACCGGCTGCACCTCGGTGAGGCACACCGCCCGCAGACCGTCCGTCAGCGCGCCGTACCGGCTCGGGTGGACGCGGGCCAGATGGTCCAGCAGCGAGGGGAAGTCGTCCAGGCTGGCGCCCTCCGTCGCGTATGCGGCCCGGGTGACCTGCTCCTCCGAGAACGGCGGCGGGGCATCGGGCAGGCCGCGGTGCCGGTAGTCCTCGCCGTCGATGCGCAGCGGGCGGAAGTGCGAGGAGAGCCCCTGGATCTCGCGCAGGAAGTCGGCGGCGGCGAACCGGCCCTCACCGAGCTTGCCCGGCAGCGTGTTGGAGGTCGCGGCCAGCGCCACCCCCGCCTCGACCAGCCGGCTCAGCAGCGAGGAGACCAGCACCGTGTCGCCCGGGTCGTCGAGCTCGAACTCGTCGATGCACAGCAGCCGGTGCCCGCTCAGCGTCTGCACGGTCTGCTGGAAGCCCAGCGCGCCCACCAGGTTGGTCAGCTCGACGAACGTCCCGAACGCCTTCAGGGACGGGGCGGCGGGCGTGGCGTGCCAGAGCGAGGCGAGCAGATGGGTCTTGCCGACGCCGTAGCCGCCGTCGAGGTAGACCCCGCGCGGGCCGGAGGGCGCCAGTGCCTTCTTCCCGAACCACTTGCGCTTGCCCTCACCCGACGCGTGCGCCCCGCCGAGCCCGGCGGCGAAGTCGCGCAGGACCTCGACCGCCTCGGTCTGGCTCGGCTGGTTCGGGTCGGGGACGTACGTATCGAAGCGCACCGAATCGAAGCGCGGCGGCGGCACCATCTCCGCGACCAGCCGGTCGGCGGGGACACGCGGTTCGAGGGCGCACAGGGACAGCGGGGCCGTTTCGGCTATGGGGCTGGGCCCCGGCACGGCGTGGGAGGACGACACAACTGTCTACCTTACGGGCGTGCCAGACTGCCTGACATGCGACGCCTGTTCCCTGTGACGGACCTGACAGCGGCTGAGGAGCGGGGCGAGTGGAGCCTGGACGCCCTCGCCGACGCCTACGCCTACCCCGACAGCGACGGCCCCTGGCTGCGCGCCAACATGGTGTCGACGCTCGACGGGGCCGCCCAGCACGACGGCCGCTCGCAGCCGATCTCCTGCGCGAGCGACATGCGGATCTTCGGCACCCTGCGGGGGCTCGCGGACGTGGTGATCGCGGGCGCGGAGACGGTACGGCTGGAGGGGTACCGGCCCGCCCGCGCCCGGGATGCCTTCGCGGCCCGGCGGGAGGCGGCCGGGCAGGGGCCCGCCCCGGCCGTCGCCGTGGTCAGCGGCAGCCTGGACCTGGACTTCTCGCTCCCGCTCTTCGTCTCGCCGCTGGTCCCGACGCTGGTGCTGACCGGTGCGGGCGCGCCGCCGGACCGGATCGCGGCGGCCGGGGCGGCGGGCGCGGAGGTGGTCATCGCGGGGGAGGGCTCCCGGGTGGACCCCGCCAGGGCCGTACGGGAGCTGGCCGGGCTGGGCCACCGGCGGCTGCTGACGGAGGGCGGCCCCAGGCTGCTCGGTCAGTTCGTGGCGGCGGGCGTGCTGGACGAGATGTGCCTGACGCTGGCGCCGATGCTGACCGCCGGGGACGCCCAGCGGATCGCGGGCGGCCCCTCGGTCGCCGTGCCGGAACGATTCGCCCTGGCATCGGTCCTGGAAGAGGCCGGGTTCCTCTTCTCTCGGTACCGTCGGATCTGACAATCAGCGGAATATACCGTTCCGGTTAGCGTTCGGTGGGCAGAATGGAACGCGGACCCCGTGCGAGCACGGGGAAGGATGGTTTCAGCAGTGGCCGGCGACGGTCACTGAAGCAGAAGGGCGCCTGTGGTGTTCACCAGCGTTTTGATGATCGAGAAGCCCCTCACTTCCGAGGACGTCGAGTTCGTCACCACTCTGCACGGGGAGGAGGAGATCTCCTTCGTCGTGCTGATGCAGCCACGAGGTGACCAGGCGGATGTGCTGTTGCGGGCCATCGACGACCTGGCGATGGGCGAACTGAAGGAAGCGGCCCGTGAGAGCGAGGAACCGGAGGGCAGGAATGCCAGGGAGTCCGCCGAACTCGCGCTCGAAGTGTCCCTGGAGGCCCTGCGCCAGTCGGGCTCGGAAGCCGTCGGACAAGTGATCGAGACCCACCCCCTGGACAAGCTCACATCCGTGGTCGAGGAGTCGGAGGCCGACGAGGTCATCGTGCTGACCGCGCCGCACTACGTCGAGGAGTTCTTCCACCGCGACTGGGCGTCCCGCGCCCGGCACAAGGTCGGCGTACCGGTGCTCAAGCTCTTCGCGCACAGCGAATAGGCTGACCCTGCGGTCCGGGTTGGCCCTCGGCCGCAACTCGAAACCCGCAACCAGCACGCAGGAGCACAGATGGCACCCGGCATCCCCGCCGCCATGGAACGGCCGCACGTCATCGGCATCGGCGGCGCCGGAATGTCGGGCATCGCGAAGATCCTCACCAGCCGCGGCGCGAAGGTCGCGGGCAGCGACTCCAAGGAGTCGCCCACCGCGGAGGCGCTGCGCGCGCTGGGGGCGACCGTCCACATCGGGCACGCCGCCGGGCACCTGGCGGACGACGCCACCTGTGTGGTCGTCTCCAGTGCCATCCGCGCCGACAATCCGGAGCTGGTGCGCGCCGGGGAGCTCTCGATCCCCGTCGTGCACCGCTCCGACGCGCTCGCCTCGCTGATGGAGGGCGTGCGGCCCATCGCCGTCGCGGGCACCCACGGCAAGACGACCACCACATCGATGCTGGCCGTCGCCCTGACCGAGCTGGGCCTCGACCCCTCGTACGCGATCGGCGGCGACCTCGCCGGACCCGGCACCAACGCCACCCACGGCGAGGGCGAGATCTTCGTCGCCGAGGCCGACGAGAGCGACCGCAGCTTCCAGAAGTACGACCCCGAGGTCGCGATCGTCCTCAACGTCGAGCTGGACCACCACGCGAACTACGCCTCGATGGACGAGATCTACGACTCCTTCGAGACCTTCGTCGGCAAGATCGTCCCCGACGGCACCCTCGTCGTCTCCGCCGACCAGGCGGGCGCCGTCGAGCTGACCCGCCGGGTGCGCGACCAGTCGCAGCTGAAGGTCGTCACCTACGGCGAGGCCGCGACCGCCGACGTACGCGTCCAGAAGATCAACCAGCGCGGCCTGACCAGCGAGGTCACGGTCGTCCTGAACGGGAAGTACCTCACCTTCACCGTCTCCGTCCCCGGCCGCCACTACGCGCTCAACGCCGTGGCCGCCCTCGCCGCGGGCGTCGCCCTCGGCATCCCGGCGCACAACCTGGCCTCCGCCCTCGGCAAGTACACCGGCGTCAAGCGCCGCCTCCAGCTCAAGGGCGAGGCCGCCGGGGTCCAGGTCATCGACAGCTACGCGCACCACCCCACCGAGATGACCGCCGACCTCGAAGCGATGCGCGGCGCCGCCGCCGACGCCCGCCTCCTGGTCGTCTTCCAGCCCCACCTCTTCTCCCGCACCCAGGAGCTCGGCACCGAAATGGGCCAGGCCCTCGCACTGGCCGACGCCTCCGTGGTGCTGGACATCTACCCGGCCCGCGAGGACCCGATCCCCGGCATCACGAGCACCCTGATCATCGACGCCGCGCGCGCCGCCGGGGCCGACGTCACCGCCGTCCACGACAAGGCCGCGGTCCCCGGGGCCGTCGCGGGAATGGCGAAGCCCGGTGATCTCGTTCTCACCATGGGAGCGGGCGACGTCACGGACCTCGGCCCGCAGATCCTGGACCACCTGTCGAGCTGAGGGAGCCACCGTGCCGTACGACATCGACAAGCCCGACGAGGAGTGGCGGGAGCAGCTGTCCCCCGCCGAGTACGCGGTGCTGCGCCAGGCCGGCACAGAGCCCGCCTTCGTCGGCGAGTACACCGACACCAAGACGACGGGCGTCTACTCCTGCCGCGCCTGTGACGCGGAGCTGTTCCGCTCCGACACCAAATTCGAGTCGCACTGCGGCTGGCCGTCCTTCTACGACCCGAAGGACAGCGACGCGGTCGAGCTGATCCAGGACCGCACCCACGGCATGGTCCGCACCGAGGTCCGCTGCGCCCGCTGCGGCTCGCACCTGGGCCACGTCTTCGAGGGCGAGGGCTACCCGACCCCCACGGACCAGCGGTACTGCATCAACTCGATCTCGCTGCGGCTCACGCCCGACGGAAGCTGAGCCGGGGCGCGGGTCAGGCCTGCGCCCGCGCCACTGCTGGTGCCCCGCCCCGGGGCATCAGCAGGGTGCTCACGAGTGCGAAGACCACCCACGTTCCCGCACCGGCCGCGATCGAGAGAAGTACGGACACCTCGCCCCCGGCGGCCAGCAGGCCGGCCAGCACGGTGCCGTTGAGCAGACCCATGGTCGTGCCGGCGGCGGTCTGCCACGGTGCCCTGCGGATCACGGCCTCGACGCCGCTGCGTACTCCCATGCCGCCGAAGAACAGCACGGGGGCGCCGAGCACGGCGGACAGCAGCGCCGTCCACCACGGCGACGGGGGCCAGACAAGCAGGAACACGACGGCGAGCACGGTGCAGAGCATCGCCACGAAGAGCAGGCCCACGTCTGTCCCCTCCCGGTCGTCCGCCGCCACATTGGGCGCCCCGATGAAGGCGGCCGCCACGGCGACCAGGAAGGCCGGTACGCACAGGGACAGGGTCCAGACCGGAGCCCAGCCGGTCAGCAGCGCGAACTGGGACCAGAGGGCGCCGGTGGTGAGCAGCGCGATCCAGGACGACTCCCGCCCGGCCCGGGGGATCGTCTGCGGGACGGCGGGCTTGGGGGCCGGGTCCGGCTCTGTGGGCGTGGCGGCCGGCCGCGCGGGGGTCACCGGCTCCGGTTCGGGGGGCCGCTGAGGTTCTGCCTGAGGTCGGCGCGGGGCATCGATCGTCGCGGCACCGACGAGATCCGGTACCTGTGGGGGCCCGTCCCCGGGGCGGTCCAGCACCCCGCGCAGGCGCTCCGACACCTCCTCGGCCGTGGCGGGCCGGTGGTCCGGGTCCTTCTCCAGCAGGGAGACGACCAGCCGGTCGAGGGCGTCCGGAACGTCGGGCCGCAGGCTCCTCACCGGTTCCGGCGTCCCGTTGAGGTGCTGGGCCAGCACCGACCAGCCGGCCCCCTCGAAGGGCGGTCTGCCCGCGAGCAGTTCGTACAGCAGGCAGCCCAGCGAGTAGAGGTCGCTGCGCCCGTCGAGGGTCCGGTCGCCGCGCACCTGCTCCGGTGACATGTAGGCGGGTGTGCCGATCGTCGCCCCGGTGCCGGTGAGCCCGGTCCCGGACTCCTCGATCAGCCGGGCGATGCCGAAGTCGCAGATCTTCAGGTCGTGTTCGGCGTCCCCGTACACCATGACGTTCGCCGGTTTGATGTCCCGGTGGACGACGCCCGCGCGGTGGGCGGCCGCGAGGCCGGCGCAGATCTGGAGCCCCCAGGCCACCACCGACTCGACGCTCCGCCGCTCCGTGGCGGTGAAGGAGGCCATGGAGCGGCCGGGGACCAGCTCCATGACCAGGAAGAGCACCTGGTGTCCCGCGACGGCCGCCTCGCCGTGGTCGTGAATCGTCACGATGTGCGGGTGGGTCAGACGCGCGGTGGCCCGTGCCTCCTGACGGAACCGCGCGGCCGACTGGCTGGTCGTGAGGGGGGTCTGGGTGATGACCTTGACGGCCACGTCACGGTCGAGCCGTGAGTCGACCGCCCTCCACACCTGGCCCATACCGCCGGCCCCGAGCATCTCCACCAGCCGGTAGCGGCTTTCGAGCACCTCTCCGCGCACCGAGCGGCCCCCTTCGATCGTCGTGTCCGGGGCGTCGCGACCCGGCGGTGTGCCCGACGGCTCCCGGGGCAGGATCCTACGCAGCGACCGGCCCGGAAACACGCCCGGCCGGACATCCTCCCGCGCGAAGCCTTCAGGCCTCGTCGGTCTCCGGTTTCAGCAGCGGGTGCACCACGCCGGGGAAGACCCGCGCCCGCACGACCTCCTCGGCCGAACCGCCCTGGATCACCGTCTCCGCCACGCCCCAGGGCCGTCCCGGCAACTGGACGAGCAGTGTGTACGAGGCCGGGCAGCCGGTGCACTCGTAGCGGTCGACCCACGTCTCCACCTCGGTGGCGCTTCCCGGGTAGCGCGCCACGTGCCGGTGCCGGGCGTGGCAGTGCTCGCACGTCTCGCCGGGCTCGCAGGTGCCGCCGCAGGGACACGGCACGTCGAGCGACTCGGCCGGGCGCCACCGCTGGGTGAGGACCGCCTCACGCGTGGCGCCCATGTCCTTCATCGCCTTGAGGTTGCGGGCGGCCACGTTGTACGACTCACCGGTCGCGGCCATCCGGTCCCGGATCACGTCCTTGCGCCCACGGTTCGTCGTCATCTGTTCCTCCTGGGGTTCACGCAGCCCGCCAGGTGGCCCACGAGATCGGTAGGCCCCAGGTTACCGGGCTCGGTGAGGCGCCCGCGACACTCCGGGACCGCCCGCGTCCGGCGGCCGTCAGCCCCGGCGGACCCGGCCCGCGAGCCGCCTGCCCAGCCGGCCCAGGGTGCCCTGGCTCCGACGGTTCCAGTCCCGGAAGGCCTCGGCCCGGCCGCTGCTGCCGGAGCGCCCGACGGCCTCCTCCACGGCCGCGACCCCGTCGGCGGAGAGCGCCCGCACGGCGGGGCGCAGCACCTCCTCCAGCAGGGCGGCGGTGGTCCGGCTCCATTCGGCCCCGGCGTGCGGGTGGGCCGTCCAAACGGCGAAGCAGCCGGCCGCGTAGCCGGGGTCCGCCGCCAGCCTGGCCCGGACGTCGGGGCCGTGCGCGGCCCGGTCGTACGCGGCGATGAGATCCGCGTCGGCGCTGTGCGCGAGGGCGTACAGCTCGGCGTCCGGCCCGTCCGGGGCGAGCAGCCGCCCGGCCAGGGCGCCGTACGCGTGGCCGAGCACCCCGGGCTCCACCGGCTCGGCACCCGGCCGCAGCGCGCGGACCCGCTGCGCCCACTCCGGCTCCGCCTCCCCGGACCGCAGCTCGCGGGCGAAGTCCAGCAGCAGCAGGGCCCCGCGCTCCCGGCCCGTGATCTCCTGCGGGAAGCCGCGCAGCAGGTCGTGGGCGAGCTGCTGCGCCTCCTCCTCTTCCTCGGGGCCGTTCAGCGCGGCGGCGACCAGATGCGACCAGGTGCCGGCCGCCCGGTGGGCGTCAGAGGTCGCGGCCTCCAGCAGCAGCCGGGCCTCGGCCACCGTCGGAGCGCCCGACTCCCACACCAGGCCCACCGCCGTCCGCAGCACCAGCGGCTCCGCGAACGGCGACATCCCGGCGGCCCGCAGCACCCGCTGCACCGCGCCCACCCGGTCGTCGCCGCAGGCCGCCTTGGCCTCGGGCGACTCCGCGCACATCCGCAGGTGCGGCAGCAGCTGCGTACCGGTGAACGGGAGTGCCACCCGGCCCAGCAGCCGCTCCGCCCCGGCCGGGTCCTCAGGGGCGATCCGGTCCAGTGCGCCGAGCAGCGCCGTACGTACGTCGAACTGCTCGTCCATCAGCTCCAGCAGCGCGGGCGCCCAGCCGGGGGAGTCCGGCGCGGCCGCGTCCCGGTCGTCCGCGAGGAGGGCGGCCGCCAGCCGCCGTACGACGCCGGGCAGCAGCTCCGCGCAGTCCACCCCGAGCAGCCGGGCCACCCGGAGCAGCTGCACGGTGCGGGCCACGTCAAGGCCGGCCCCAGGGCCGCTCAGCTCGGTGACGATCTCCGGGCCGAGCACGGAGGCGACGGCCGCGCCCTGCGGACCGCTGAAGGCCGTGCGGCCGGGCAGCTCCACCGAACCGTTCCCGCCCCGTACCGCCTCCGTCACCAGCATCGCGGCCAGCGGGGCCGTGGTCGTCGCGGGGGAGCGGCCGTCCAGCGCGGCGAACAGCCGCCCCGCCGCGTCGAACTCGGCCCCGGTGCGGTCGTCGACGCCCGCCGCGGTCAGCGCGTCGACGAGCTGCCGGGTGCGCTTCGCGTCCAGCGCGTAGGGGCGCTCGGCCGCCCAGCCGGCGGCCGCGGCACGCCCGCAGGGGCCCAGCGCGATGCCCGCGCACAGGGCCGTCACCGCGACCGGCCCGGCGGCGAACGGCTCGCCGGGCAGCTCGGCCGCCTCCCGGAACAGCTCAGGGGCGCGGCTCCGCCAGATCCGGGCCGCGGTCTCCGCCCAGGCGTCGTCCACCGTCCCCTCGGGGCGCGGACCGGTGCAGGTGTGCACCCGGTATCCGGGCCCCGACAGCTCGTGCGCGTCCTGCGGCAGCACACCGACGACGCGCTGCGGGGCGCGCTCCGGGTGACGGGCGTACGTGGTGAAGGTCAGCCGCTCGGCGCTCGAAGGCGGCAGGACGGCGGCGGCCAGCGCGATCCACCGGGCCACGTCCGCGCTCTGCCGCTCGACGAGCACGACCTTCACGGGCTCGGCGGACCCTGCGGACTCGGCGGGCTCACTCAGCCGGCGCAGATCGGCCAGCACGCCCGCGAGCCAGGGGCCGCGCGAGACGGCGAAGTCGTTGAGCCCCTCACGGTCACCGGCGCGGCCCGTCGCGACGGACAGCGCGGTGACCGGGTCCACCGCCGGAATCCGGTCCGGGGTCGCGGCGGACCAGCGGGCGGAGCGGCAGGCGGTGATCGGGAGCATCCCGCCCGGCAGCCGGGTACCGGCGGGGAGGTGGACCGCGTGGGCGTGGAAGCGCAGCGAGGACAGTTGCGCGGTGCGCACCGGCACGGTCCGGGCCAGCAGATGGCTGCCGTCGGACAGCACGCTGAAGCTGAGCGACTCGGGCAGCGCGCGCAGCGCGTTCTCGGTGACCTGGCGGGCGGTGCCGGCCGGCGGCTCGTAGGCCAGGAGCGGTCCGGCCTCGGTGAGCGCCGCCGCGGGTATCGCCGCGTCAACCGCACTGAAACGGGCGGGTATCTCCGCGTCCTCGCCGCTCTCGGGTCCGTCCCCGGCCGTTGCGGAGGTGTAGTGCAACTGCGCGAGGCTCATGCGTCGGCTCTCTTCGTCCCTGCCATGAAGGTCCCCTGCCACCCGCACCCGCTGTCCCGTGGTGGCAGCGCCGACCCGGCTGAGCGACGACCCCGGCGGGGAGAGTTCCGCAGTCGCTGGGGCGACGCTATCAAGTCCCCGCGTGCCCTTGCGGCGAGAAGCCGGGGCGGAGGGCGGGCGTGGCGGCCTTGTACCCGATGGCAAGCCCTCGCCAGGCTGGAATAATGATTCTTCCCTTCACCCACGACGGTGAGACCGGCAGCGTGACCATAGCCGTTGAGCAGGTCGATGATCCGCGGACGATCGGCAAGCACCCGGCCATGCGGGGCTTTCCGTGCTGCACGTCCACCGTGACGTATCCAGGCAGGGGATACCGGGCCATGTTCGGCTGGGTCCAGTTCGTCCGCTCGACGGACAACGCCGGCGGGGGCGCCGAGTTCGAGATGGACCCGTTCATCCTGTTCGAGGACGCGCCGTCCCCGTACGCCTTCTTCGGCCACAGCCCGACCCTGTTCGACGCACCGTCACGTGCCGAACGCCGGCCCCTGGACTGGCTGGCGCACAGCTTCCTGGCCCATACGCCGCTGGACCGTGAACAGCGCTGGGTGCTGCCGCTCGCCGGGTTCTCCTGGGGCTTCGGCATCGACGACGCGGGCGACATCACCGTCCGGCCGGCGGCGGCCCTGTCCGCCGCCGACTGGGACGAGCGCCTGCCGTATCTCGGCGCCGCCCATCCCGCCTGGGAGTTCGGCACGTGGCAGGCGGACGGCCGGTCCTGAATCAGGAGGTGACGGAGCCGGGGCGGTTACTCGAAGCGGGACGTGTCACCGGCGCCCCTGCGTACGATCTCCAGCTCGCCGCTGGAGAAGTCGATGACGGTGGTCGGTTCCGTGCCGCAGTCGCCGGAGTCGACCACGACGTCCACCTCGTGGTCGAGCCGCTCCTTGATCTCCCAGCCCTGGGTCATCGGCTCCTCCTCGTCGGGCAGGAGCAGGGTGCTGGAGAGCAGCGGCTCGCCGAGTTCGCCCAACAGGGCCTGGACGACCGCGTGGTCGGGGATACGGACGCCCACGGTCTTCTTCTTCGGGTGCAGCAGCTGGCGCGGCACCTCCTTCGTCGCCGGAAGGATGAAGGTGTACTGGCCGGGCGTCGCCGCCTTGATCGTGCGGAACACGTCGTTGTCGATGTGCACGAACTGCCCGAGCTGGGCGAAGTTCTGACACATGAGCGTGAAGTGATGGCGGTCGTCGAGGTTGCGGATCGCGCGGATGCGGCTGATGCCGTCACGGCTGCCGAGCTGGCAGCCCAGCGCGTAGCAGGAGTCCGTCGGATACGCGACGAGCGCGCCCGAGCGGATGCTGTCGGCCACGTTGCTGATGGTGCGCCGCTGGGGATTTTCGGGGTGTACATCGAAATACTTCGCCATCCGGCGAGTCTACGGCCGGGTCCGGGGTCCGGCCCGTAGGCGGGATGTGCCATGCAATTGATGTGTAGCATGCATTGCTAGTGGCCTATGCACATTGAATGCAGCATGCATACAATCCGTGGTATATCTGTACAGAGAGGCGGCCTTCCCGGCAGGGAGGCGGGCCCGCACTCGCAGTCGAAGGAAGCCTCGCGTGGACATGCCTGTGGACCGGATCGAGTTCGAGACCATGCTTCTCGGCCGCCATATGAACCTGCTCGCCTCCCGGGGCGGCGGACGGCTGGACCGGAGTGCCTACATCCTCCTCAGCCGTATCCAGGTCGAGGGCCCGATGTCCATCGGTGATCTGCGCGACGCCTTCGGCCTGGACGCCTCGACGCTGAACCGGCAGACCGCCGCCATGCTGCGGGCCGGTGTCGTCGAGCGCATCCCCGACCCGGAGGGCGGCATCGCCCGGAAGTTCGTCATCACCGAGGAGGGCACGCGGCGCCTGGACCGGGACCGGTCGGAGAACCTGGACGGCCTCGGGAGGCTGCTGGCCGACTGGACGCCCGAGGAGGCCGCCCAGCTCGCGGACAACCTGGCCCGGCTCAACCGCGACATCGAACGCCTCGACGGACGGCCCTGGCCGCGCGACAGGTCCTGATCCGATGACCCTTCGGAGGCTCGTACGAAAAGTCGCTGGTTAGCCATCAATTGTGTGATTGCTTCCCGGCGTTGTCTCCCCCTAGCGTGATAGACGCGCGGACGGCGCTGTTCCTGTCGGCCGCACACGGGAAACGGGGAGGGCCACACCTATGCGCACGCGCACCTTATTGACGTCGGCTGCTCTGACCACCGTGCTGCTCGCCGGTTCCGCAGTTCCCGCGGCGGCCGCGCCGGCCACCGCGAAGGGACCCGGCGTCTTCGTCACCAACGGTGATCGCGTACACATTTCGAGTACTCCGCCACGCACGGCGTCGGCCCACGCCTGGTGGACCCACGTGAGTGGCCCCGGCACCAAGGCCAAGGTCACCATCTGGCTCCAGATGAAGTCCGGCAAGAAGTGGCACTCGGTCGCCAGGAAGGCGAAGAACCTCAAGTCCGGCAACGGCGGCAGCGCCCGTCGCGTCGTCGCGCGCAAGAAGTGCGCGAACCGCAGCAAGCGCCAGTGGCGCACCAAGATCGACGTCGACCTCATCGGTGTGGCCGACTCGCCGGAGAAGGCCTACACGAAGCCGGTCACGGTCAGGTGCGGCGTCTGATTCCCTGGTGCCAACACCCGCTCGATCCAGGAGTACGACCTTGAGTGACACCGGTCCGGGCGCCACCCTCATCGTGGGACTCCACGGGGTTCTGGACCGGCACCCCTGGATCGACCGGGTGAACGCCGAGTTCGACCTCGAAGAGGACGTCTTCAGCCTCGCCGTGAAGCGGGCCTCCGCCTACGCCTGGAGCTCCACCGTCCTCACGGACGGGCCCGCCACCGACAACCTCTGGGACCACAACGACGCCGACGGCGACTGGACGCAGGACGGGCAGGTCCGTCAGCTGGCCTGGCTCCAGTCGTCGCTTCCCCGGCCCCTGAACATTCCGGGGAGGCGGCAGCGGCCCCGCCGCCTCCCCGTGCTGCCGGTCATCACGGTCCTCTCGGACGCGCTGCGTCGCGTCGGGACCGTCCGCCTCACCGGTACGCACGCCCTCGTGCCGCTGCACCGCGCCGGGGACGCCCGCGTCGAACTCGCCGAGGTCGCGGACTGGTTCGCCCTCGCGGACCCCTCCGGTGCGGCCTCGCTGACGGTCACCGTGTCGGCCCTGCCCTCGGCGGACCTCGGCGCGCGGGCGGCCGAGATCCGCGACGCCGCGCTCGAACGCACCTATGGGTATCTGGCGGTCGAGCCTCTCAAGCCCGCAGCCGCGGTGCAGACCCCGGGGCTGGCGCAGCCCCTGGCCGGAGTGGTGCAGGCAGAGGGGCTGCGACGGGCGCTCGCCTACCGCTGCGAGGCGCGCGAGTGGTCGACGGATGTGGCCGCCTGGGCGACCGAGGTGTTCGCGGACTCGGTCCGGGCGGCGACCGGGCTCTCGGGCCCGATCATCGTCACGGTCTCCTCGGACGTGTGAAGTGTGGGTGCTCAGTGCGCGCGGCCGTCGCGGGTCCGGGGCCCCGGCCGGAAGAGCAGCAGGTACACCGTGGCGACCATCGCGACCGCCTGGGCCACGACGGTGACCCGCTTCTCGGTGAACCAGACCGGTTCGTACATGTTCGGGAACGGCCCCCAGGCGCCGATGTCCGCGTACCGGTAGATCAACAGGAGCGCGAGACCGCCGGTCGCGACCGACCAGGCGAACAGGTCGGCCGGCCAACGGCGCCAGACCAGGACGAGCAGCGCGGCCAGCGCCGCCATGGCCGCCTCGATCCGGAACAGCGTGCCCTGGCTGATGTCGGCCATGACGGCGTCGTACCGCTCGGCCAGGTGCGCGTGCACATAGGCGTCGACGGCGAGACCGGCCGCCGCGAGCACCCGGGCCGCACCGCGCGGAAAGCGGCCCGAGCCGCCCCCGCGTGCGGGCGCGTCCGGTGTGACGGGGAGTTCTGCGGACATTGCGGCTCCATTCGCGCCGGTGGCCGTCGGGCGGCGTCCGGGGCTCACTTGACGGTGAGGGTCCCCGTCATGAAGGGGTGGATCGTGCAGTCGTACGGGTACGCGCCGGCCTTCGACGGGGCGGTGAAGGTGGCCGACTTGCCCGGCGCGATGTCGCCGGTGTCGAACGCCTTGCCCTTGGTCGCGGTCATCGTGTGCGTCGTCGTGTCGTCGTTCGTCACGGTGATCCTCGCGCCGGGCGCGACGGTCTGCTTGGCGGGCCGGAACTTGAAGTCCTTGATGCTCACCTTCACCCCACCACCGGCGGGCGGTGACGTCGTGGCCGGGACCAGCGAAGGGGGCGTGGCGGGGGCCGACGAGCTGCCGCCGCCTCCGCCGCCACTGTCCGAGCAGCCCGCCAGGGCCGTCAGCGAGAGGGTGAGGGCGGCGGCGGCCACGGCGAACCGCGTCCGGCCGGTACGGAACGGGAACGGCATGGCGTCTCCGGGGGTGCGTGGGTCGGACCGGCGGGGGTCAGTACCCGTTGCCGGTGCCACTGCTGCTGCTACCGCTGCTCGACGGCTTGGGGGTGGGCGCGGTGGTGACCTGCTTGCCCTTGGCGTTGATGACGTACCACTTGGCGCCGAACGCGTCGACGCCCTGGCCCTTCGCGTCGCCGGCCTTCTTGTCCTCCTTGAAGAGGTACAGCGGGTGGCCGTTGTAGGTCACCTGCATCTTCCCGTCGCTGCGGGTCGTCGTCTTCAGCAGCTTCGAGCTGACCCCGGTGCCCGCGGTCGGCGTCTCCTTGTCGAGCAGCGGCGGCCATGCCTTGGCGCAGTCCCCGTTGCACTCGGACTTGTTCCTGGTGTCCTTGTCGAACACGTAGAGCGTCATCTTCTTCTCGTTCACCAGGGTCCTGCCGTACGTGCCCTTCCTGAGGGAGACCGTCGGGGCGGGGGACCGGGACGCGCTGGGGGACGTGGCGGCCGCGGCGGGCACGTCGGCCTGGCGGGCGCTGTTCAGGCTGCCGGTGTCCGTACCGGCGGAGCCGCCGCTGTCGGATCCGCTCCCGGAACATCCGGCTGCCGCCGCGGCCAGCAGGGTCGCGGAGGCCAGCGCTGCGGCCGTCCTGGTGTGGCGTTTCATCGGTACTCCTCGGTCGTCCGGCTCCCCGCACGAGTGAGGCGGGTCGGCCCCAGTGGACCCCGGGCCCCGGAGGCGGGCCATCGGGGCGGAGCTGTTCGGGTAGTGGGCCGGGGGGCCGCCCACGGGGGCGTCACCCGATCGGCGGAGCGCGCCGGGCTCCCGCCGTCGGTGCACCGTGCGGAACGGTAAGTGGGCTGCAACGAAAGCGTCCTGAGGGTGCGACAGTTTCGCGTACCGCCGCCCCGAACGGGCCCGCGATCATAGGATCGGGGTGGTCTTCGGGGAGACGGGGTGGCGGATCGTGGCGTACGGCGGGCCGATACGCAGGTACGGAAGTCTGCTGCTGGCTCCACTGGTGCTGGTGGCGTGTTCCAGCGGCGGCGGGAGTCCGGGCGGGGAGGGCAAGAGCCCCCGGGCGACCGGCGGCGCCACCTCGGAACCGGCCCCGGACACCACCTCGGGCATCGAGGACACCGGCGACATCCAGGCGGACCCGGCCAGGCTGCCCACGTCCCCCGGCGAGGCGCTCGCCCTCATCGACCGGGTCATCGCGGACCCCGCCAGCTTCGGGCCCGACGTGACCAGGCGGAGCCCGTACGAGAGCGATCCGGCCACCTGGCCGGTCCTCCGCACCGACTGCGTCTGGGAGCAGCGGAAGCCGTTGTCGAGCGTGCTGGCCACCCGCAGCCGCTCCTTCGAGGTGCCCGCCGCCGACGGGAAGGGGCCGGTACGGCTCTCCGCCGTCGTCACCGTGCACCGCGACCGCGAGGGCGCGCGGTGGGAGATGGCGGAATCGGTGGAGGAGACGATGCGCTGCCCCACGCAGCAGCTCCAGAAGGGTGAACAGATCGGCTCGTTGGTCGCCGCCACCCTGCCGCAGGGCGAGAGCGGCCAGGTGAACTCCGCGGACGCGCTGACCGAGATCGGGCAGTACCGGAGCTCCACGCTCGGCGGCCCCTTCCCGTATGTCTGGCAGCAGGCCCAGACCCTCCAGTTCACCGTGGCGGTGACCGGAAAAGGGGCCGAGGGGCGGACCGACGAGGAACTCGACCGGCTGACGAACCAGGCCCAGGCAGCCATGCTGCTGCGGCTCAAGTCGGCCGTCGAGAAGCAGAGCTGAGAGCTGAGAGAGCGGAGAGCGTGATGGAACGGCTGCGTCCCGCAGACCCCTCGACGATCGGCGGACACCGGCTGCTCGGCCGGCTCGGTGCCGGTGGCATGGGCGTCGTCTACCTCGGCCGCACGGACGGCGGAGCCCTGGCCGCGATCAAGGTGATCCTCCCGGAGTTCGCCGAGAACGAGGAGTTCCGGGCCAGGTTCCGCCGCGAGGTCGAGGCCGCGCGCCGGGTGGAGACCCCCTGGGCGGTCGCGGTCACCGGTGCCGAGACGGAGGGGACGCGCCCCTGGCTCGCCACGGCGTTCGTGCCGGGGCCCGCCCTGTCGGAGGCCGTCGCCCGGTGCGGGCCGCTGCCCGCCCGCAGCGTCCGGGTGCTCGGCAGGCTGCTCTCCCGTGCCCTGACCGCCGTGCACGCGGCGGGACTCGTCCACCGCGACGTCAAGCCGGGCAACGTGCTCCTCACGGTCGACGGGCCGCGCCTGATCGACTTCGGGATCGCGCGGGCCACCGACGCCACCGCGCTCACCGCCGCGGACATCGTGGTCGGCACCCCCGGCTTCCTCTCACCGGAACAGGCCTCGGGGGACGGCACGGCGGCCGGACCGGCGAGCGACGTCTTCTCCCTCGGCTGCCTCCTGGCGTACGCCGCGACCGGACGGCCGCCGTTCGGCAGCGGAGCCGTCGACGCGCTGCTCTACCGGACCGTGCACGACGAACCCGACCTCGAAGGGGTCCAGGACCCCGGACTCCGCGAACTGCTCGGCGCGCTGCTCGCGAAGGAGCCGGCAGACCGGCCCACCGCCGCCGAACTCGACACCCGGATCACCGAGGACGCGCCGAACGGCTCCATCGACTGGCTGCCGGACGACATTGTGGCGCTGATCGCCGCCCGGTCCACCGCCATGCTCGACCTGCCCGGCATCGAACCCACCGTCGCCGACCCGGCGACGCCGCCGTCCCCGGCCCTTCCCGGCCGGCGAAGACTGCTGCTCGCGGGCGCCGGTGTCGTCATCGCGGCAGGCGGCGGATTCGCCGTACGGGAATGGCTGCGCGACGACGGCGGTGGCGCCGGGGCGGCCAAGTCCGGCGAACGAGCCTGGATCATCGGCGTACAGGCGGACCTGTCCGGCCCGCAGAGCGCCGCCGGACGGGCCCAGGAGCGCGGGGTGCGGCTGGCCGTCGACCAGTTCAACTCCCGTGCGGACAAGCCCTTCACCCTGACCGTCAAGGCGATCGACGACGGTGGCGACGTCAAGCGCGCGGCCCGGGCCGCCGCACAGTTCACCCGCGACCGCGACGTGCTCGCCGTGGTGGGACCCACCGGGGACCACACCACGGAGGCGGTCCTCACCACCTACGACGAGGCGATGCTGCCGATCATCTCCGTCTCCTCGATGCTGCTGGCCTATCAGGCCGGTTCCAAGAGGTCGTTCTTCCAGGCGGTCCCGTCCGACGGCGTGCTGTGCGCGCCCGTCATCCGGAGGCTGGTGCTCCGCCCGGACGTCGAACGGCTCGGGGTGCTGCTCGACCGGGTCGGCGGCCAGTCCGCCTACCAGGTCGGCTACCTCACCAACATGCAGACCGGCGTGATCACCACCGGCACCACCTACCCGCGCGTGGTCCCCGCCGGGACCAAGGACCTGGCCCCGGTCATCGAGGACATGCTCCGGCACGACAGCGACGCCTTCTTCTACGCGGGCGACGCGGCCGGGGCCGCCCGCACCGCACGCGCGCTCGACGGCACCCCCTTCAAGGGCCCCCGGATGGCCATGCACACGGCCATGCGGCCGGACTTCCTCAAGGACGCCGGACAGGCCGCGGAGGGCTGGGAGTTCACCGCGCCCTACACCGACGCGACGGCCCCCGGCGCCGCGAAGTTCGCCGCCGCCCACCGCTCGGCCTACGGCTCCGCCCCCGCGTACTGGGCGGCGGAGGCGTACGACGCGGCCGGGCTCGCGACCGCAGCCGTCACCGCCCTCGCCGGAAACGGGGCCGAGCCGGTGCGGCCGACCAGGACCGCCCTGGTGGCGAAGATCGCCGGATCCTCGTACAAGGGCGTCTCCCGGACCTACGCCTTCGACGAGCTGCACCGGCTCAAGGGGAGGGACGCCTACCTCTACGGAGTGCGGGACGGGCGCTTCGTCCACCTCGGCGCCGCGCCCCAGGCCGAGAAGACCTGACCCGGATGCGCCCTCTCACCCCGGACGACCCGCGCGCCATCGGCGAGTACCGCACCCTGGCCAGGCTCGGGGCGGGCGGCATGGGCGTCGTCTACCTGGCCCGTTCCGCGGGCGGGGCGCTCGCCGCCGTCAAGGTGATCCGCGCCGAGCACGCCGCCGACCCCGGATTCCGGGCCCGGTTCCGCCGCGAGGCCGAGGCCGCCGCCCGGATCACCGGCCCCTGGGTGGTCCCGGTCACCGGGGCGGACACCGAGGCCCGCGAGCCCTGGCTGGCCACCGCGTTCGTGCCGGGCCCCTCGCTGGGCGAGGCCGTCGAGGAGCGCGGCCCCCTGCCGGTGGCGACGGTCCGGGCACTCGGCGCCCGCCTCGCCGCCGCCCTCGGCGCGGTCCACGCGGCGGGCCTCCTGCACCGCGACGTGAAACCCGGCAACGTGCTCCTCGCCCTCGACGGGCCCCGGCTCATCGACTTCGGCATCGCCCGCCACGAGGGCGCCACCGCGCTCACCGCGACCGACGCGGTGCTCGGCACCCCCGGCTACCTGGCGCCAGAACAAGCCTCCGCGGGGCCGGTCGGACCGCCCTGCGACGTGTTCTCGCTGGGCTGCGTCCTGGCGTACGCGGCGACCGGGCAGCGCCCGTTCGGCTACGGCGCGGCGGCCGGGGTGCTCTTCCGTACCGTCCACGGCGAACCGGACCTGGCGGGCCTGCCGTCCGCGCTGCTCCCGGTGGTGACGGCCTGTCTCGCGAAGGACCCGGCGGACCGCCCGACGGCGGCGGCGGCCGGACGGCTGCTCACGGTCGGCGACGGCACCGGCTGGGAGGTGCCGGGCCTGTCCGCCGTGATTGCCGAACGCTCCGCCGCCGCCCTCGCCCTGCCGGACCCGGAACCCCCGCACCCCGCAGAGGACCGGGCCCCGGCGCCGGACCGCCCGAGCCGCCGTCGGGTCCTCACCGCCGGGGCCGCCGGTGCGGTCCTGCTCGCGGGCGGCGGCACCACCGCCTGGCTGGCCGCCCGGCGCGGCGGCAGCGGTACCGGGGCGACGCCCCGCGCGCTCCCCACGTACACGATCGGGCTGCACACGGACACCACAGGACCGGGCAAGGCCGTCGGCCTCGCCCATGAACGGGGCGTCCGGATCGCCGTCGACGACCACAACTCCCGTACGGACAAGGCCTTCCGGCTCGGTCTGCGCATCGAGAACGACGCGGGGGACGCCACCCGCGCCCTCGCCGTCGCGGACCGGCTGGCCGCCGACCCCGCGGTGCTCGCGGTCATCGGCCCCACCGTCGACGTCCCCGCCGCGGCGGTGGTCGGCCGCTACGCGAAGGCCGGTCTCACCCAGGTCCTCGTCGCCGCCCGGTACGCGACCGACGCGGCGGACTCCGCGCACCTCTGCGTACTGCGCCCCTACGACTCCTCGCTCGCCTCCGGACTGATCGACCACATGGCGAACGTCCAGCACGTGAGGAAAGCCGTGGTCATCGAGGACCGGGCCGATCCGCAGGGCAGCTGGATGGCCGCCAACCCGCTCCGGGACACGGAGACGTCCCGCATCACCGTCACCACGCACACCGTCGCGGCGGACACCGGCAGTTTCGCCCCGGCCGCGCGCGCCGTGCTGGACGCCGGGGCCGGAGCGGTCGTCTACGCGGGCACATCCCCCGCCCGGGGCGCCCAATGCGCCACAGAGCTGGTGGCCGCCGGATTCACCGGAACCGCCCTGTCCACCGGGCCCGTCCTGGCGCCCGGCTTCCTCCGGGACGCGGGCAGGGCCGCAGAGGGCTGGGTCTTCGCGGAGGCCTACACCGACCCCACCGCCCTGCCCGCCGCCAAGGCCTTCACCGCCGCGCACCGCGAACGGTTCGGTGCGCCGCCCGCCACCTGGGCCGCAGAGGCCTACGACGCGGTGGGCCTGATCGCGCGGGCCGCCGCCACCACCAGCGCCACCGACGCCCTGCGCGGCGGAATCGCCCAGCGCGTCTTCCGCACCGAGCACCGGGGCATCACCAGACGGCTGGCCTTCGACAGCAGCCACCTGGTCCCGCGCAAGGAGGGCATCTTCCTCTACCGGATCGACGACGGGCGGGCCCGCTTCCTCGGCCTGTACGGATCGGTACGGTGACCGTGCGCAGCTGTCCCGTGAAACCGTGAAAGGGGTGCCAGATGGGTGAACCCGGGCCTTCCGCAGGTGTGTTGGAGCTGTCCGCCGGGGCCGTGGAGTACGAGGACACCGGCGGCGACGGCCCGGTCCTCGTACTGCTGCACGGCGTCGCGATGGACGGCACGCTCTGGCGCCACGTGGTCGCCGATCTGCGGAGCGGCCACCGCTGCATCGTCCCGACCCTGCCGCTCGGCGCCCACCGCCGTCCGATGAAGCCCGACGCCGATCTGTCGGTCCTCGGCGTCGCACGGCTGGTCGCGGAGTTCCTGGAGGCGCTCGACCTCACCGACGTCACCCTGGTGATGAGCGACTGGGGCGGGGCGCAGGCCCTGGTGGCGGACGGCCGGGACGAGCGGATCGGGAGGCTCGTCATCACCTCATGCGAGGCGTTCGACAACTTCCCGCCCGGCCTGCCCGGCAAGAACCTCTACGCCTCCGCCAGGATGCCGGGCGGCCTGCGGGCGGCCTTCGCGCTGCTGAGGCTGAAGCCGATGCGGCGGCTGCCGATGACCTGGGGCCTGATGACCAGGAGGCCGGTGCCGGACGAGGTGATGGACGGCTGGTTCCGGCCGCTGTGGACCTCGAAGGAGATCCGCCGCGACCTGCGGAAGTACGTGCTGGGCGTGCCGCCCAGGGCGGAGCTGCTGGGCTGGGCGGAGGCGCTGCGCACCTTCGACCGGCCGGCGCTGGTCGCCTGGGCGGCGCAGGACCGGGTGATGCCGCCGGAACACGGCCGCCGGCTGGCCGAGCTGCTGCCGAGGGGCGAGCTGGTGGAGATCGAGGACAGCTACACCCTGATCCCGGAGGACCAGCCCGGACGTCTCGCCGCTCACATCAGGGAGTTCCTGCGGGAGGAGTGACCCCGGCCCGGCGCCCCGTAATCCCCGGAGCCCCCCGGATGGAGCAGGTCGCTTCCCGCCCGCGCGGCCCGGGCGTGAAGCGGAGCTGCGGCCGCGCTTAAGAAAACCTCGATGGACCTGGGGCGCGCGGTACGGCAGATTTCTCCGTGACGGCGGAGGATGGTGCGCGGCAGCCGGTACAAGCGCGCTGCCACGCCGTCCCCTCATTCCTCCCCGGGCCGCAGGCTTCCTCAGGCATGCCCCCTGCCCGGGGAGCTCAACGCCGTACCAGGTACAGGGAGCCGCAGCCGTGAAGGCACTCGTGAAGCAGAAGGCCGAGCCGGGACTCTGGCTGATGGACGTTCCCGAGCCGGAGACCGGTCCCTCGGACGTACTCATCAAGGTGCTCCGTACCGGCATCTGCGGTACCGACCTGCACATCCGCAACTACGACGGCTGGGCGCAGCAGGCGGTGAAGACGCCGCTCGTCCTCGGCCACGAGTTCGTCGGAGAGGTCGCCGCGATCGGCGCGGACGTCGTCGACATCGCGGTGGGCGACCTGGTCAGCGGCGAGGGCCACCTGGTCTGCGGCAAGTGCCGCAACTGCCTGGCCGGCCGCCGCCACCTCTGCCGCTCCACGGTCGGGCTCGGAGTCGGGCGCGACGGGGCGTTCGCGGAGTACGTCGCGCTGCCCGCGTCCAACGTGTGGGTGCACCGGGTCCCCGTGGACCTCGATGTCGCGGCGATCTTCGACCCGTTCGGCAACGCCGTGCACACCGCGCTGTCGTTCCCGCTCGTCGGTGAGGACGTCCTGATCACCGGCGCCGGCCCGATCGGCATCATGGCCGCCGCCGTCGCCAAGCACGCCGGGGCCCGTAACGTCATGATCACCGACGTCAGCGAGGCCCGTCTCGACCTGGCCCGCAAGGTCGGCGTCAGCCTCGCGCTCAACGTCGGGGAGCAGACCATCGCGGACGGCCAGCGGGAGCTGGGACTGCGCGAGGGCTTCGATATCGGCCTGGAGATGTCCGGCCGCCCCGAGGCGATGCGCGACATGATCGCGAACATGACGCACGGCGGCCGGATCGCCATGCTCGGACTGCCGTCGGAGGAGTTCGCCGTCGACTGGGCCCGGATCGTCACCTCCATGATCACGGTCAAGGGCATCTACGGCCGCGAGATGTACGAGACCTGGTACGCCATGTCCGTGCTGCTGGAGGGCGGCCTCGACCTCGCCCCCGTGATCACCGGCCGCTACGGCTACCGCGACTTCGAGGCGGCCTTCGACGACGCGGCGAGCGGACGCGGCGGCAAGGTCATCCTCGACTGGACCGTCTGACCACCCCCGTATCCAGCTACCGAGTATCCAGCTACCGAGCCGGGAGACACCCCTCATGTTCGACTCCGTACGCGACGACATGCGCACCACCCTCGAAGAGATCGAGGCCGCCGGGCTGCACAAGCCCGAGCGCGTGATCGGCACCCCGCAGTCCGCCACCGTCGCCGTCACCTCGGGTGGCCGCCCCGGTGAGGTGCTCAACTTCTGCGCCAACAACTACCTGGGTCTCGCGGATCACCCCGACGTGATCGCCGCCGCGCACCAGGCACTGGACCGCTGGGGCTACGGCATGGCCTCGGTCCGCTTCATCTGCGGTACCCAGGAGGTCCACAAGGAGCTGGAGCAGCGGCTCTCCTCCTTCCTGGGCCAGGAGGACACGATCCTCTACTCCTCCTGCTTCGACGCCAACGGCGGTGTCTTCGAGACCGTCCTCGGCCCGGAGGACGCGGTCATCTCCGACGCCCTCAACCACGCCTCGATCATCGACGGCATCCGGCTGTGCAAGGCCAAGCGCTTCCGCTACGCCAACCGCGACATGGCAGACCTGGAGCAGCAGCTCAAGGAGGCGTCCGGAGCCCGGCGCCGGCTGATCGTCACCGACGGCGTGTTCTCCATGGACGGCTACGTCGCACCGCTGCGCGAGATCTGCGATCTGGCGGAGCGCTACGACGCCATGGTCATGGTCGACGACTCGCACGCCGTCGGCTTCGTCGGCCCCGGCGGGCGCGGTACGCCCGAGCTGCACGACGTGATGGACCGCGTCGACATCATCACGGGCACCCTCGGCAAGGCGCTCGGCGGTGCCTCCGGCGGCTACGTGGCCGCCCGCGCCGAGATCGTCGCCCTGCTGCGCCAGCGCTCGCGCCCGTACCTCTTCTCCAACTCGCTCGCCCCGGTCATCGCGGCGGCCTCCCTGAAGGTCATCGACCTGCTGGAGTCCGCGGGCGACCTGCGCGAGCAGCTCAACGCCAACACCGCGCTCTTCCGTACCCGGATGACAGCGGAAGGCTTCGACGTCCTGCCCGGCGACCACGCCATCGCCCCCGTGATGATCGGGGACGCGGCGAAGGCAGGCCGGATGGCGGAGCTTCTCCTGGAGCGCGGTGTGTACGTGATCGGGTTCTCCTACCCGGTCGTCCCGCAGGGCGCGGCCCGTATCCGCGTCCAGCTGTCCGCCGCGCACTCCACGGCGGACGTGAACCGTGCCGTGGACGCGTTCGTCGACGCGCGGGCAGCGCTGGGGGAGTGAGGCCCGGCGGGGGCATCCCTCGCGACCTGGGACAATAGGCACATGATCGATGCACGGCGGCTGCGCATTCTGCGTGCGGTGGCGGATCACCGCACGGTGACCGCCGCGGCCGCCGCGCTCTACCTGACCCCCTCCGCCGTCTCCCAGCAGCTGGCCGCGCTGGAGCAGGAGACCGGGCACCGGCTGGTCGAGCGCAACGCCAGGGGAGCCCGGCTCACCTCGGCCGGGGAGATCCTGCTGACCCACACCAACGCGGTGCTGGCCCAGCTGGAGCGGGCCGAGGCGGAGCTGGCCGCCTACGGCGCGGGCGACGCCGGGACGGTCACGGTCGCCGCGTTCGCCACCGGCATCGGTCTGGTCCTCGCCCCCGCGATCGCCGCCCTCGGCGAGTCCGCACCCGGCATCCGGGTCCGGGTCCAGGACGCGGAGGGCGACGCGAGCGTCCCGATGGTGCTGGACCGCCAGGTCGATGTGGCCGTCGCCGTCGAGTACCGGGGCGCACCGGGCGAGGACGACCGCCGGCTGACCCGGGTGCCGCTGTACTCGGAGCCGTTCGACGCGGTCCTTCCGGTCCGCCACCGGCTGGCGGACCAGGAGCAGGTGGCGATCGCCGATCTGGCGAAGGACACCTGGATCGGCCCCTACCCGGGCAACCCGTGCCACGACGTGGTGGTCCTGGCCTGCCAGTACGCGGGCTTCGAGCCCGCCCTCGAACACTCCTCCGACGACTTCCACGCCGTGGTCGCACTGGCCGGCGCGGATGCCGGGGTGGCCCTGGTCCCCAGATCCGCGCTGCGCGGCATGGCCCTGACCGGCGTGGTGGTCCGCCCGGTGCACGGCAGCGCCCCGACGCGCCGCGTCTTCGCGGCGGTACGCCGAGGCGCGGAGGCGCACCCGCTGATCGCCCCGGTGCTGGACGCGCTGGCGGGGGCGGCGGGCGGGGTCGGGCTGGGGCGCGGCACGGGCTGAGACGCGGGGTCCGGGCCGCGCGGTGGATGTCCGGAAACTCCACCGCCGTGCCGCCCGTACGGCCAGACTTGCCGCTGTTACCCCGTGACGAGAGGACAGCAGGCATGACGAAGAGCGCGCTCCTTGTGATGGACGTCCAGCGGGACATCGTGGACATCGCCGATGCGGGCACCGAATATCTGGCGCGCCTGAACCGGGCGATCGAGGGCGCCCGCGCGGCGGACATATCCGTGATCTACGTGACCATCGCGCTGCCGGCCGGCGATCCGGAGGTCAGCCCGCGCAACCGGGTGATCACCGAGATCGTGCGGGACGGCCTGTTCACCGAGGGCGCCGCCGGCACCGCCGTCCACCACGACGTCACACCCCGGCCGGGCGACGCCGTGATCACCAAGAGGCGGGGGAGCGCGTTCTCGGGCAGCGACTTCGATCTGGTGCTCAGGGCCCGGGACATCGACAGCCTCGTCGTCACCGGCATCGCCACGAGCGGTGTGGTGCTGTCCACCCTGTGCTCCGCCGTCGACCGGGACTTCGGCCTCACCGTCCTGGTGGACGCCTGCCACGACACCGACCCCGAGTTGCACCGGGTCCTCACCGAGAACCTGTTCCCGCGCTGGGGGGACGTCATCACGGTCGAGGACTGGCTCAAGACCCTCGCGCCGTAGGAACCGTAGGAGCCCCGGGAGGCGCGGAAGCGCGTTCTCGGACGCGCGCGCCGAGTTCGTCGGCCCGGCCCCCGCCGGCCGCGCTCGTGCCCCGGCCGGTGCACTCAGTCGGTGATCGAGGCGCGGAAGCGGTAGCGGTCGCCGCGGTAGATGGCTGCCGTGAGCTCCAGGGGCTTCGCGTCCTGGTTGAAGGCGAGTTGGGTCGCCACCAGCACCGGTGTGACATCGGTGATCTCCAGCAGGCCCCTCTCCTCCTCGTTCGGCTGTCGCGCCTCCACGGAGTAGTCCGCGACGTACGGCACCTGCGGGGGGCTGGCCTGACGGAGGGTCGCGTAGAGGGAGGCGCGCGTGAAGTCCGTCTCCGGCAGCACCGGGCAGAGCGCGAGAGGCAGGCGGTTGTACTCCGCGACCACCACCAGATCGTCCAGGAACCTCAGCCGCCGCATGGTGAAGAGTGGCGCGCCCGGAGCGATGCGCAGCTCCTCGGCCTCGGTGATGGTGGCGGCGCGCACTCCCGATTCGAGCACGTGGGTGCGGACGGCGAGCCCGTGCCGCAACGCGTAGTCGGCGAAGCCCTGCACCGCGCGGCCGGCACTCGGACGGGCCGGGGAGGGGGGCGCCGGGGCCGGAGTCCGGCCCTCGTGGAGGAACCAGCCGCGCGCCGGTGACGAGGCGATCAGCCCGTCGTCGGACAGCCGGGTCAGAGCCGACCGCATGGTGACGCGCGACACCTCGTAGCGCTCGGCCAGGACGCGTTCCGAGGGGAGCCGGTCCCCGGTGCTCATGCCGCCGCTGGCGATGTCCTCCCGCAGGCGCCCGGCCACCAGGGCGTAGAGCGGCTGCGTCTCGGGGTGAAGACCGGTGGGCTCTGAATCCGAACGATTAGGCATACCAGAAGCATACCAGATAGAGACCTTTGACGGGGTTGGCTCATACCAGTAATCTGCGTTCAGGCGAATGTTTCCCTGATTCATCGAACGGGCGGGCGTACATGTCAGAATTGCTGGACCAACTGGTACGAGACCAGAAAGCCGGTCTGTCCCATGGCATCACCTCCGTCTGCAGTGCCCATCCCCTCGTGCTGGAGGCCGCTGTGCTCCAGGCGCGGGACGAGGGGCGCCTCCTTCTCGTCGAGGCGACGTCGAACCAGGTGGATCAGTACGGCGGTTACACCGGGATGCGCCCCTCGGACTTCAGGGACCTCGTCCATCGCACGGCCGACGCCCACGGGCTGTCCCGCGACCGCCTGATCCTGGGCGGCGACCACCTCGGTCCCAACCGCTGGCGGGCGTTGCCCGCGGCCGAGGCGATGGCGGAGGCCGAAGTCCTGGTGCGCGCCTACGTCGAAGCGGGCTTCACCAAGATTCACCTGGACTGCAGCTTCGCGTGCGCGGGTGAGAGCCTCCCGCTCACGGACGACGTGGTGGCGGAACGGACATCGCAGCTCATCCGCGTCGCTGAGGACGCGGCCGGGCCGCAGGCCGACCGGCTGCGGTACGTCATCGGCACCGAGGTTCCCGTTCCCGGCGGAGCCGACCACGTCCTGCACGACGCACCGCCCACCTCGGCCCGTGCCGCGCGGGAGACCCTCCGCGCCCACCACGAGGCCTTCGCGGCGGCCGGGCTGAGCGGGATGCGGGGACGCGTCATGGCGCTCGTCGTGCAGCCCGGCGTCGAATTCGACCACCATGGCGTCGTCGACTACCGGGACGACCGGACAGCCGAACTGCGCACCGTCCTGGACGACGAGCCCGGCATCGTCTTCGAGGCACACTCGACCGACTACCAGCTTCCCGGCGCCTTGGCCCAACTGGTCCGGGACCACTGGGCCGTCCTCAAGGTGGGACCCGGGCTCACCTTCGCGCTGCGCGAGGCCCTGTTCGCCCTCGCCGCGATCGAACGCGAGGTGGTGGACAGCTCCCGGCTCTCCCACCTCGTCGAGGTGGTCGACCGCCGCATGCTGGAGGAACCCCACTGGTGGCAGGAGTACGCCGCCGGTGACGAGCGAAGCCGGCGGCTGAACCGTCTGTACGGCTACAGCGACCGCATTCGCTACTACTGGACGGACCCCGAGACGGCGGCCGCCCAGCGACAGCTTCTCGACAACCTTGAGGCCGCCCCGCTGCCTCTCGCTCTCCTCTCCGCACATCTGCCGTCGCAGTACGCGCGCATCCGAGCCGGACAACTCGCACCGCGACCCCACGACATCGTCGTCGACCGGGTCCGCGACGTCCTCCGCGACTACGACCGCGCCTGCGCCCCACGCTCCAAGGAGTACGCGTGAATGCCGCCCCCGTCCCTCTGACCGACAACCGCCCGGCCGCCGTTCCCCAGGGCGCCGCCCACACGCACCGCGAAATCCGCCAGCAGCCCAGGCTCTGGGCCGAGATGGTCACCCGGCTGAGCGCCGAACGCCCCGCCCTCGACGCCTTCCTGGCCCCTCTGCTGGCCGACCCCCGGCTGCGTATCGTCCTCACCGGCGCGGGCACCTCCGCGTACGCGGGCCAGATCGCACGGTCGGCCCTCGCGGCAGCCACCGGCCGCACGGTCGAAGCGCTGGCCACGACCGACATCGTCGCGGACCCCACCGGGTGCTTCGAGGAGCGGACCCGGCCCACCCTCCTGGTGTCCTTCGCCCGCTCCGGCGGCAGCCCCGAGAGCGCGGCCGCCACCGAACTGGCCGACCAACTGCTCGACCACTGCGCGCACCTGGTCATCACCTGCAACGACCGGGGCGCCCTGGCGGTCCGGCACGGGGAGCGCACCGACTCCTACGTGCTGCTGACGCCCGCCGAGGCGGAGGACCAGGGCTTCGCCATGACCTCCAGCCTCACCTGCATGCTCCTCGCCGCTCTCCACACCCTCGGGGCGGACCGGGTCCCCGGTCTCGACGCGTGCGCGGCCTCGGCCGAAGCGCTGTTGGCCGAGGACGTCACCGGCCGGGTCGCCGCGCTGACCCGGGTCGAGCACCAGCGTTTCGTCTACCTCGGCAGCGGCGCGCTGAAGGCGCTCGCGGGCGAGTCCGCCCTCAAACTGCTGGAGCTGACCGGCGGAGCCGTCACCGCCCTCGCCGACTCGTCGCTGGGCTTCCGGCACGGCCCCAAGGCCTTCCTCAGCGGCAGGACCGGGGTCGTTGTCTACATCTCCAACGACCCCTACACCCGTCGGTACGACCTCGACATCTTCAACGAACTCACCGCGGCCCTGCCCGCCGGCCACGTCGTGGCGGTGGCGGGCAAGCCGGAGGGCCTGCCCGAGGCCGCCACCTGGCTGGTGCCCGGCATGGCGGAGGCGGACGACGCGGCGCTGGCCCTGCCCGCCGTGCTGTACGCCCAGCTGCTCGCCCTGGACGCGTCGCTCGCCTGCGGTGTGACCCCCGACAACCCGTTCCCCGACGGGGAGGTCAACCGGGTGGTGCAGGGCGTCACGGTCCACCCCTTCACCACGTGCTGAACCCTCGGCCGTTCCACCGGAAGGAAGTACGACATGTATCTGGGAGTCGACGGAGGCGGCACCAAGACGGCCTTCTGCCTGGTGGACGCGGCCGGCACCGTCCGGGCGGAGGCCCTCCAGCCCTCCACCTCACCCGCCCTCGGGCCCGACGGCCTGGAGAACGCCCGGCAGGTGCTGCGGAGCGGGATCACGGAGGTCTGCCGGCAAGCCGGCACGGACGCCGACGCGCTGACCCACGCCTACTTCGGACTGCCGGGACACGGGGAGTCCGTGCCGCTCACCCGCGCCCTGGACGCCCTGCCGGCCCAGGTGCTCGGCCACGACCGCTACGGGGTCGGCAACGACATGGTGTGCGGATGGGCGGGATCACTCGGGCTCGCCGACGGCATCAACGTGATCAGCGGGACGGGCTCGATGGCGTACGGCGTCATCGAGGGGCGAGAGGCCCGCGTCGGCGGTTGGGGAGAGCTCTTCGGCGACGAGGGCTCCGCGCACTGGATCGCACTCCGGGGGCTGAACCTCTTCACCCGCAGGAGTGACGGCAGGAATCCTCCGGGACCGCTGACGGAGATTCTGCGCCGCCATCTCGCTCTCGGCACCGATCTGGAACTCATCGACGCCATGCTCCTCGCCCGCCCCGGCCGCACCGACGTCGCCGCCCTGAGCAGGCAGGTGTCCGAAGCCGCTCGCGTGGGGGACACCGCCTGCGCGCGCATCCTCACCGAAGCAGGACAGGAACTGGCGGAACTCGCCCGAACCGCACGGCGAAAGCTCGTCGCGGCCCCCGAACACCCCGTACCCGTCTCCTGGTCGGGCGGCGTCCTGGGCGTGCCACAGGTACGCGAGGCCTTCGTCTCGGCACTCGCGGCCGCCCCGGAACGCTACGAGACGCGCCGGCCGCGCCACACGCCCGTCATCGGGGCCGCCCTGCTCGCCGCCCGTCTCGCGGGCGAGCCACTGAGCGAGCGGGCCGGGGAAACCCTGCCCCTGCCGCCCGGAGAGCCCGACGGCTCCGTCTGATCCGCCCGGCCGCGGCCCTTCCGAGGGCCCGAGCCCCCTGACTGTCCGTCGCCCGCCCGGCACCGGGCCGGCGACGGGACGCCCACGAAAGGAACATCCCGTGTCCGACAGCAAGCTCGGCCGACGCTCACTCGTTCTCATCGGTGCGGGCAGCGCCGTCTTCACCCGCGGTCTGCTCGCCGACCTGATCACGGCGGATGACCTCGGCAGCTGGGAGATCCGGCTGGTCGACGTCAACCCCGAGGCCCTCGCCATCGCCACCCGCCTCGCCGAGCGCATGGTGGAGGCCCGCGGCGCCCAGGCCCGTATCACCGTGCGCTCCTCCACCGACCGGCGCAGCGAACTGCCCGGCGCCGACTACGTCGTGACGTGTGTGGGAGTGGGCGGACGCCCCGCCTGGCAGACGGACCACGAGATCTGCCAGCGGCACGGGGTCTTCCAGCCGGTCGGCGACTCCGTGATGCCCGGCGGGATCTCCCGGCTGCTGCGCACCACTCCGGTGATGGTGGACATCGCACGGGACATCGTCGACCTCGCCCCGCAGGCGTACTTCTTCAACTACAGCAACCCGATGACGGCCAACGTCCAGGCCATGACCCGCTACGCGGGTGCCGAGGTCGTCGGGCTGTGCCACGGCATGCACCACGTGCAGCGGGAGCTCGCCGCCTTCGCGGGGCTGCCCTTCGAGGAGACCTCGACGCTGTACGCCGGCATCAACCACCTGACGTTCATCTACGACTTCCGCCACCAGGGCCGCGACATCTGGCCCGACGTGCGCGCCCAGATGGAGAAGGAGCTCGCCGAGCCCCCGCAGCCCGAGGACATCGGCGCGATCTGGGAGAACGGCAAGGCCTGGCACAACCCGTTCTCGTGGGAGTTCTTCCGCACCTACGGCGCCTACCCGGCCGCCAACGACCGGCACGTCGTGGAGTTCTTCCCCGAGCGCTGGGCGGGCGGTGACTACTACGGCAAGAAGCTGGGCGTCGACGCCTTCTCCGTCCCGGAGATCCTCCAGTGGGGCGAGGACCGCTACCGCTCGATGCGCGTCCAGGCCGACGGTGACGTCCCGCTGGACGACGCCGCCTTCGACCGCTCCACCGGTGAGCAGGAACAGCTGATCGCCATCATCCGGTCGATCACCTTCGACCGCCGCGAGATGTTCTCGGTCAACGTCCCCAACCGGGGCTCCGTCCCCGGCCTGCCGTCCGAGGCCGCGCTGGAGATCCCGGCGGTCGCCACGGCACGCGGGCTGCGCCCCGTACAGGTGCCGGACCTCTCGGCGCCGCTCACCGCGATCCTCGCCCGGCGGCTGACCTCCGTCGACCTGGCGGTCGAGGCCGCGATGACAGGCGACCGCGACCTGACCGTCGAAGCCATGATCGCGGACGGCGCGGTCACCTCCCGGGACGCCGCCGCCGCGCTGACCGACGAACTGCTGGAGGCACAGCGCCGCTTCCTCCCGCGCTTCTTCTGACCGCGTGACCGCGCGACCGCGTAACCACACCGACCAGCCTGGAGAGACAGTGAAGATAGCTCGCGTACGCCACCAGGGGCGGGTGTTCGCCGCCCGCGTCGAAGGTGACACGGTGTTCCCCGCCGTGCCGGAGGAGCAGCGGCACATGGCCGATGCCGTGCGGGACCTGATCGCGGACGGCACGGCCCATGAGCGGCTCGGCGCCGACGTGCCCGGCGTGCCGCTGGCCGACGTCGAACTGCTCAGCCCGCTCGCCAGTCCGCAGAAGATCATCTGCATCGGGCTGAACTACGCCGACCACATCAGGGAGACCGGCCTCGCCACCCCCGAGGCGCCCCTCGCCTTCGTCAAGACGGCCCACACCCTGACCGGCCCGACCGCCGCCGTGTCCGTGCCCCGCGGCACCACCGAGCAGCTCGACTGGGAGGCCGAGCTGGCGGTGGTGATCGGCCGCACCGCGCGTGACGTGCCGGTGGAGGACGCCCCTTCGTACGTCTTCGGCTACACCGTGGCCAACGACGTCTCCGCGCGTGACGCGCAGTTCTCCGACGTGCAGTGGTTCCGGGGCAAGAACTTCGACGGGTTCTGCCCGCTCGGCCCCTGGATCGTCCCGGCGTCCGAGGTGTCCGACCCGCAGGACCTCGCCATCAGCGCCCGCGTCAACGGCACGACCGTGCAGGACAGTTCGACCAAGGAGATGATCTTCGGTGTCGCCGAGACGATCTCCTACCTGTCCCGCTACATGACTCTGTACCCGGGCGACGTCATCGCCACCGGGACCCCGCACGGCGTCGGCATGGGCCGCACCCCGCAGCTCTGGCTGCGGGACGGGGACGTCGTGGAGGTCGAGGTCGAGGGGATCGGCCTGCTGAGCAACCGCATCCACGTCACCGGCTGACGGCACGAGCCGACGCCCCTCCCGGCACTCCCTCCACCGAGGGAGGAGACCGCTTCACGCCCCAAAGGAGCCGTTATGAACATCGCCGACGATCCGGACCGCGCACCGGCCCGCTCACACCTGTACGCCATGGGCCTGAGCGACGAGGACATGCGCCGGCCGACGGTCGGCATCGCCTCGACGTGGACCGGGACGATGCCCTGCAACCTGACCCACCGGGACCTGGCACGACACGTTGCCACCGGGGTGCGCCGGGCGGGCGGGACACCCATGGAGTTCAACACGATCGCCGTCTCGGACAACCTGACCATGGGGACGCCCGGCATGCGCGCCTCCCTCGTCAGCCGGGAGGTCATCGCCGACTCCATCGAGCTGATGGGGCGCGCGCACCAGTTCGACGCCCTGGTCTGCATCGTCGGATGCGACAAGACGGTGCCCGCCGCCATGATGGCCATGGCGCGTCTCGACATCCCCTCCGTCCTTCTCTACAGCGGCAGCATGATGCCGGGGACGTGGCGGGGGCGCGAGGTGACCATCCAGGACATGTGGGAGGCCCTCGGCGAGCGGGCGGTCGGCACGGTCAGCCAGGAGGACGTGGACGATCTCGCCCGGCACGCCTGCCCCGGGGCCGGCACCTGCGCGGCGCAGTACACGGCGAACACCATGGGCGCGGTGGCCGACTTCATCGGGCTCGCGCCGTTCGGAGTGGGGGACATCCCCGCGACGGCGAAGGAGAAGCAGGCAGCCGCGGAAGGCGTGGGAGAGCTCGCCCTCGACGTACTCGCCCGCGACCTGCGGCCCTCGGGCATCCTGACGGCGGACGCCCTCCACAACGCGATCGTCTCGGTGGCCGCCATGGGCGGTTCCACCAATGCCGTCCTGCACCTTCTCGCGGTCGCCCGCGAGGCGGGACTCGACCTGGCCATCGACGAGATCGGCGCGCTGTGCCGTGAGGTGCCCATCATCACGGCACTCAAGCCGGCCGGCCCGTACACCGCTGCCGACCTGTGGCGGGCCGGGGGCACCTCGCTGGTGGCCGCCCGACTGCTGGAGGCCGGGGTCCTGCGCGACACGGTCACCCTGGTCGACGGCCGCACCCCGGCGGAGGTGGCCGCCGCGGCGGTGGAGACGGAGGGGCAGGCCGTGGTCACGAGCATCGACCACCCCGTCAAGCCGGCGGGCGCCCTGGCCATCCTGCGCGGCTCGCTCTCCCCGGACGGCTGTGTGCTCAAGCTGGGCGGCCGGCCCGACTTCGTACGGGAAGGGCCCGCGCGCGTCTACGACTCCGAGGAGGAGTGCTTCGCGGCGATCCAGGACGGCGCGATCAAGGCGGGCGACGTGGTGATCGTCCGCTACGAGGGCCCGGCCGGCGGCCCCGGCATGCGGGAGATGCTGTCGATCACCGGTGCGCTCGTCGGGCAGGGGCTCGGGGAGTCCGTCACCCTGGTCACCGACGGCCGGTTCAGCGGCGTCTCGCACGGGCTGGTGATCGGCCACGTGGCCCCGGAGGCGTGGCACGGGGGACCCATCGCCCTGGTGGCGGACGGTGACACCGTGGTCGTCGACTCCGCGAAGGGCACGCTGGACCTGTGCGTCGGTCCGGAGGAGATCGACCGGCGGCGCGCGGGCTGGTCGCGGCCGTCGCGTCTTTGCTGTGCTCCTACTGCTCGCGGAGGCCCCACGGGGCGTCGTACGCCTTCAGCAGGTCGAGGAAGGGTTCCGCGGGCAGGGCCTCGGGGCCGAGCACACCACTGCCCTGCCACTGCCCGCCCGCCAGCAGTTCCAGCGCGACCACCGGGTTGAGGGCGGTCTGCCAGACCACGGCCTGGGAGCCGTACTCCGCCATCGACCACTCGTTGTCGACCACGTGGTAGAGGTACACCTCGCGGGGAGCGCCGTCGCGGACACCCTTCACCCAGGTCCCCGCGCAGGTCTTGCCCCGCATCCGGTCGCCGAGGCCGGCCGGGTCCGGCAGGCACGCGGCGACCACGTCGCGCGGGGACACCTCGACGTCACCCACGCGCACCTTCTCGGTGCTGTCCAGGCCCAGCTTGTGCAGCGTGCGCAGGACGTCGATGAACTCCTGACCCAGGCCGTACTTGAAGGTGACGCGGGGGGCGTCGACCCAGCGGGGGATCAGCAGGACCTCTTCGTGCTCGACGTTGACGCACTCGACCTCGCCGATCCCCTCGGGGAAGTCGAAGACCTCCGGCTCGGAGAACGGCTCGGTGGTGAACCAGCCGCGCTCGCGCTCCCACACCACCGGCGGGTTCAGGCACTCCTCGATCGTCGTCCAGATGGAGAACGAGGGGGCGAAGTCGTGGCCCTCGACGGTCAGGTTGGCACCGTCGCGGATACCGATCTCCTCGATGGTGTCGAAGAGGTTGTCGGCCGCGTACCGGGCGAAGACGTCGGAGAGTCCGGGCTCGACGCCCATGCCCACCAGCGCGAGGCGGTCGGCCTTCTCCCACTCGGCGGCCAGCGCGAACTGCTCGTCGCCGAGCATCACACCGGTCTGCTCGTAGGGGTGCTCCGGGTGGGGGCGGGACAGCGACATCGCCATGTCGATGTAGTGAGCGCCCGCGCTCAGGGCCGCGCGGAACAGCGGCATGACGAAACGGGGGTCCGTCGCGTTGAGCATGACGTCGCAGCCGTGCTCGCGGAGCAGGGCCGTGACCGCGTCCTCGTCGGAGGCGTCGATCCGGGCAGCGACGAAGCGGGGGTCGCCGGTGGCGTCGGCCGCCTGGACGGCCCGTTCCAGAACGTAGTCGGCGACCACGCAGTGCTCGAAGAAGGGGCGTCGGGCGGCGATCCTGGCGGCAGCGGTACCTACGCCACCGGCGCCGACGATGAGTATGCGCATGATGATTCCTCTGGTCTGTCTCTGCTGATGCTGGTGATGGGTGAGAGGTGGTGGGGGAGCGCCGGTGGCGCCCCTGGCTACGTGGCTCAGGAGCAGCGGTGCACGGGCCGGGGCTCCCCGGTCGCGGTCGGTGTGAGCCGGCTGACGACGGGGGCGGCGGAGGCGTTGCCCTCGGGCCCCCGGTCCCGCAGGTGCCAGAGCTGGCCGCCGCGGCGGATCACGAGGTCGGTGCTGCCCTCGGCATGGGCGAGAGCCGTAGCCGCCAGGGCCGTCACCTGCCCGCTGCCGGGCAGGGACAGCCGGTACCCGTCTCCGGACCGTCCGGGGCGCAGGGCATCCAGCCAGGGGCCGCCGGTCGACAGGTACACCAGCGGCTCCCCGTCAGGTCCGGTCACCGCGGCCGCGGTCTCCGCGCCCGGGAGCGGATGAGGAGCGCCGGACGGGCCGAGGTGCGTTCCGCCCGCCGCCCCCGTGAGAACGATGTCCGGCCGCTCCCCGCCGCTTCCGGGGACCAGGAGCATCCCCTTCCACGGCCCGTCGGCCGGCCGGGGCAGCGCGACCGGCTCCTCGCGCCACGCCAGGCGCGGGTAGGCGGTGGTGTCGGCGCGGAAGAGACGCGGTACCCCGTCCACCCCGAGTGCGCCGGCCCACAGGACACCGTCGGTGCCCTCCGCTTCCGCGACCGAGCTCGCGGCCCCGCCGGGCGGTGGTGCCTCGGCGGTGAAGGCGGCCTCTGGGCTCCAGCGCAGCCGGTGGGGCGTCGCGCCGGAGCGGGCGACGATCTCCAGGTGGTGGGGGCCGTGACCGCTCTGCACGACGGCGACCTCGTCGTAGCGGTGGCCTGTCGCGAAGCGCAGTCCGCCGCTCCACTCGCCCGGCGGCGGGCCGCCGGGATCGGGGGCGGTGTCCTCCGGGTCACAGTTGAACCAGAGGACCCACAGCCCGTCGCGCTCGTCGCAGAGCATGAGTTCGAGATTCCCGCGGGCGCCGTAGCGCCCCTGTGCGAGTCCCAGCCCGCCACGGGACGGAGGCGGCAGGGCGGTACGGAGGGGAGTCGGGGGTGCAGCAGCCATGGGATACCTCAGGGGCCGGCCGACGAGAAGGGGGCGCGTTCCAGGGCCGACAGCCGGCAGCGCCACAGCGGACCTTAGTTGTTTCATTAATGCGCGTCAATGAGCAGAAACGAGCATACTGGGTGACGGATATGCTCACACCGCTTCCTCGTCCCCGATCACGGCACAGCCGACAGAGACCGGAAGGTGCCGCCGATGCGCGAGCCTCACGAACCGATGACGCCACTCACCCGCCCGAGCGCCGGACATGTGCTGGTCGTCGGCGCGACCCGCATCCTGCGGCCTGCCGTGACGGCCCTCGCGGCGCGCGGCTCCGCCGTGACGGCGGTGGCGAGGTCCGAGGACGACCTGTGCCGCCTCGTGGCCGAAACCCCGGGCCGGGTCGGTCCGCTCGTGGCAGATGTGACGGCGCCGGGATTCGGTGGTGTGCTCCACCGCGCCATCGGCCGGTCAGGACTCACCGGCGCCCTCGTCTACGCCCCTTCGGGAACTCCCGCGGCGCTTGAGGCGCTCACCCGGGACCTCGTCGTCGGTGGTCCCGTCGTCCTTGTCCTGACGAGCCGATGGGCGGCACCGGAAGCGTCCACCGAGCAGGCCGGGCGCGCCGGGCGGTGGACGCCGGACAGCCTGCCGGCCCCGGCCTGGCCGGCCCAGGACTGCCGCCGGCTGGTCCTCGGCTGGCACCGCGACGCCGGGGGTGCGCGGTGGCACACACCGCAGGAGATCTCCGCCGCCGCTCTGGGCCTGCTCGACGCCCCGGCCGAACAGGACTCCGTGCTCGGAGCGGTCCGTCCGTGGGGGGAGCGGCCCGGATGAAGCACGCCTGCCGGTGCTCGGGCGGGCTGCCTGGCGTCCTCTTCGGGCAAGGGTGAGCAATCCCAGGTAATAGGCTGGCACCTCCTGTGGGCGGAGTGCCGGCCACAGGAGCACATCGCGGTGATGGGACCCGACCGGACCCCGCGCCGCCTGCCGCAAGGGAGAGAGACGGGTTCATGCTGGGCGCCGAGCGAAGGAAGAGGCTGCTCCAGGTCGTGCGGACGGAAGGTGTCGCACATGTGGCCACGCTCGCCGCGTCCCTGGAGGTCAGCTCCTCGACCATCCGAAGAGACCTCTCCGCCCTCCAGGCCCAGGGCCTGCTCAACCGCACGCACGGCGGCGCGATGGCGGAGGCGGTGCAGACGGAGGAGCCGGACCGCCCGCAGCGCAGCGACGTCGCCCCCTGGGAGAAGCGCAAACTGGCGAGCGCGGCCGTGGAGAACATCGCGCCCGGCGCCACCATCCTCATCACGGGCGGCACCACGACAGCGGCCATGGTGCCGTTCCTCGGAGGCATCGACCAGCTGACAGTGGTGACCAACTCGCTGCACCTGGCCGGTGAACTCGCCCAGCACGAGGAGATCAGCACCGTGGTGCTGGGCGGATACCTGCGGCACCGTGAGATGTCCCTGCTGGGCCATCTCACCCGTCAGGCACTGGACGAACTCCACGTGGACGAGGCGTTCGTCGGGGCGTACGGCATAACGGGCTCAGGGATCAGCGGTGCCCATGTGGACGAGGCCGAGACCGACCGCTGGCTGCTGTCACGGGTGCGACGGATCACCGCCCTGGTCGACGGGTCGAAGTTCGGACGCTCGGGCCCGGTCCGGGTCGCGTCCGCGGCGACGCTGTACCGGGTGATCACCGACGCGTCGGCGCCCGACGAGGACGTGGCGGCCCTCCGCGCGGCCGGGGTGGACGTGATCCGGACCTGACCGGCGGCGGGCCGGCAGCAGTTCAATGGCAGTTCAGCGGCGGCTCAGTGGCTGACCGCACCCCCCGCGGTCGCCCATTCGACCCAGACGTCCCCGCGTGCGGTTCCCCAGCCGTCCGCCAGCGCCGCCGCAGCCGCGGCCAGCGCGTTCCGGGTGGCCTCCTCGCCCCGGTCGGAACCATGAATGACGGCAAGCGGCCAACCGTTGATCGCGCCGCTGCCGGTACTCGTCACCGCACTCGCGCACAGTGCCGCCACGACGCCTGAGGGCGGAAGCCCCAGGGCATCCGCCACGGCCGAGCACAGCGACGTCAGTCGCGCGGCGTCCGTCGCGTCGTCCTTGGCGGATGTGGCGGTCACCTGGATCACAGGCATGTGCGTGCTCCTTCTTCCCGAGGTCAGGGAGGTTCTCCGGGGCTTGTCTCCGAAGTGCGGGATGAGGCTTTCCGCGCCCCGAAGAGGCTGCGGAGCCGGTGCCCGGCGCTGCGGCGGCGTACCGCCGAGGGGGCTCGTCATCCGCCCGAAGGCTAAGCGCGCTCCTCAGAGGCGTCAAGAAAAAGTGAGCAATAAAAATCATTCTCTGATTGATATTGACTGAGCTTGGTTGCGCAGACTACAAAACAGACATCGAGGCCGTCTGAGGCCGAAACCCCTCTTGACCCCTGAAGGATGTGCGCCATGGCTGTCGCCAGACGAGCAGTGCTGGGTGCGGCCGCGGTAGGCGCGGGCGCGGTCGGCTTCGCACGCCGGGCCGGATTCAAGCCCTCGGAGACGGGTTCGGCCGGGGCCGACACCCTCACCTTCTCGCTGTGGGGAGCCGACAGCGAGATCGCCGCCTTCCAGGCCCTGGCCCGTGCGTACGAACGCCTCCACCGGGGGATCCGGGTGCGGATACGCATGGAGCCGTATCAGCAGATGTACACCAATATGGACGCACTCCTCTCGGGCGGCCGGGCCCCCGACCTGTTCCGGTGCGACTACGCGAACCTCGGGATGTACAGCGCGAGCGGCCAGCTCCTCGACCTCAGCCCCTACTTCGGCGAGGCGGAACGCGCCGCGTTCCTGCCCGCCCTGTGGGAGGCCGTGTGCCACGAGGGCCGGCCCTACGCCGTCCCGCACCACACCGACACGACCGCCGTGCTCTACCGCAAGGACATGTTCCGGGCCGCCGGCATCACCGAGGTGCCCGAGTCGCTGAACGAGGCCTGGTCCTGGGACGAGTTCACCGAGATATGCGCACGACTGCGCAAGAAGGTGCACGGCGTCTATCCCTTCGTCTACGGCTGGCAGCAGGCCGGGGCCTTCCGCTGGCTGAGCTGGCTGTGGGAAGCGGGCGGAAGAATCCTCGACGAGGACCTCTCCGCGCCCGCGATCGAGTCCGCCGCGGGTCTGCGCGCCCTGCGCTACACGCAGGACTTCTTCCGGGAGGGCTTCGTCCCGCCCAACAGCTCGGTCAAGAGCGCCGCGTACCCCGACGCGCTCTTCACCGCCGGCACGGTCGCGATGAGCTTCGCGGGCGACTTCCTGCTGCCGACCATCGACCCCGCGCTGAAGAAGGAGCTGTACGGAGTCACCTTCCAGCCGCACGGCCGCTACGCGGCCACCGATCTGGGCGGCAACGCCGTCGTCGCCACCCGCACCACCGAGAACCCCGAACTGGCCGCCGACTTCCTCAAGTTCCTGGCGAACGAGGAGAACATGGCGCGCTTCTGCGAGCAGTGCGTCGTGCTGCCCACCCGGAAGTCCCTGATCACACAGCCGCTCGACTACGCCGTGCGGTCCGACCTGATGCCCGTCTACGCCGAACAGGCCACCGCCCTCACCCCGGCCATGACCGCACAGGTCGCCGTCCCCTCCTTCGGACGCATCAACTCCGCGCTCCAGGACGAACTGGAGGCCGCCTTCGTCAACCGCCAGCCGGCCGAAGTGACGCTCCGGAACATCGCCGAGTCCACCCGTTCCGCGCTGGCCTCCGCGTAAGGCCCTCTCATTCCCGCCCCTGGAGCTGCCATGGCCACCACCGCCTCGCTGCCACGAGAAGCACGCAAGCCCGCCCCCGTGAAGGCCCCGCCTTCCCCGCCGCCCACGAAGTGGATCGCGCGCTACCGCGACACGCTGGCCGCCTACTGCACGCTCGGACCCAACCTGATCCTGGTGACGGTCTTCCTGCTCGTCCCGCTGGTCATGACGGTCGTCCTGAGTTTCCAGTACAGCACCGGCCTGTCCTCGCCGACCTGGGCGGGACTCGCCAACTACCGCGAGCTCGTGAGCGATCCGGTCTTCTGGCGCACCGTGCTGAACACCGGGATCTTCTGCGTCGCCACGGTCCCCGTCGAGATGGCGGTCGGACTCGCCGTCGCCATGCTCTTCAACAAGGTGATGCCCGCCCGACCGCTCTGGCGCACGCTCGTGTACCTGCCGATGGTCATCTCGGGCGTCGCCACCGCTCTCATCGGCACCCTGATGTTCGACCAGAACATCGGTCTGCTCAACAAACTGCTCGCCACCTTCGGTCTTCCCGCCGCCCCGTGGCAGACGAGCGGCACCGCGGCGATGGCCTCGGTGGTCCTGATCACCCTGTGGATGCGGGTCGGCTTCAACATGGTGATCTACCTGGCCGGTCTGCAGGGAATCTCACCCGAGATGTACGAGGCCGCCGACCTGGAGGGGGCGAGCCCCTGGCAGCGGCTGCGCCACATCACCGTGCCACTGCTCGGCCCCTCGACGTTCTTCCTGCTCATCATGAACGTCATCTACTCGTTCCAGGTCTTCGACACCGTGTACGTCATGACCCTGGGCGGCCCCGGCCACGCGACCGACGTCATGATCACCTACGCGTACCGCAACGGCTTCGAGAGCCGGCAGCAGGGCTACGCCGCCGCCATCGGGATCGTGCTGTACGTCATCGTCATGATCTTCACGGCACTCCAGTGGCGCTTCAGCCGCAACAGGGACACGGTCGGCTGACCTCTCCTCGCCGCAGCCCTCCCACCCCGTCACGAAGGACGCCGATGTCCGTCATCTCCTCAACCCAGCCCGTACAGCCGAAGCCGTCGCACCGGCGCGACCGCGCACGCGTTCTGCGTGCCGTCGCGGCGGCACTGATCGGCCTGGCCATGGCCCTGCCCCTGTTCTGGATGATCCTGGTCGCCTTCTCGCCCCTGGCGGACCTGCACACACCGCATCTGCGGTGGTGGCCCAGCGCACCCACACTGGACAACTTCCACCGCGTCTTCCGGCTGCCCGTGTGGACCTGGACGATGAACTCGACCGTCATCACCTCGCTGGTCGTGCTCATCACGGTCTCCTGCAACCTGCTGTCCGGATACGCCTTCGCCAAGATGCGCTTCCGCGGCCGGAACCTGATCTTCCTGGTCATGCTCAGCACCATGACGGTGCCGGTGCAGGTGCTGATGGTGCCGCAGTTCAAACTCGTCAGCGCGATGGGGATGTTCGGCAGCTTCTGGGCCGTGATCGTCCCCGCCTCCTCCACCGCCTTCGGCGTCTTCCTGGCCCGGCAGTTCATGCTCGGGATTCCGGACGAGGTCATCGAGGCGGCCCGGATGGACGGTGCCGGACAGCTCCGGACCTTCTTCCACGTGGTCCTGCCCCTGTGCAAGCCGCTCATCGCGGTGCTGTCGCTGCTCACCTTCCTCAGCCAGTGGAACGACTTCGCCTGGCCGCTCACCGTCCTCAAGGACGAGCGGCTGTACACGCTGTCCGTCGGCATGCAGTTCGTCAACGGCCAGTACACCGCCGACTACGGCGCCATCATGGCGCTGGCCCTGCTCTCCATCCTGCCCATGGTCGTTCTCTTCCTGTGCTTCCAGAAGTACTTCGTCCAGGGCTTCGCACGATCGGGAATCAAGTGACCGCTCCGACCACCGTCCACTACCTCAGCACTCTCTCCTTCCCCGACTGGTGGCTGGACCGGCTGCGTGCCCGCCACCCGGGACTCACCGTCACCCAGATCCAGGCCAAGTCCGCGGCCGACATACCGGACGAGGTCTGGCGCCGTACCGAGATCCTGCACACCGGCTCCGTCTTCCCGGAGTCCGCGGACGCGGCGCCGCACCTGCGCTGGGTCCAGCTGGACACCTCCGGCGCCGACCACCTGAAGGGCACGAGCGCATGGGACCTCCCCGTGCCGCTCACCTCCATCGGCGGGATCTCGCCCGTCCCCATGGCGGAGTACGTCATGATGATGCTGCTGGGGCTGGCGCACCGCCTGCCCCGGGCCATCGAGATCCAGCAGGGTGGTGTCTGGCCCTCACTGGAAGAGCGCTGGAACACCCTGATGCCCCGCCGGCTGCGCGGCGCCACCGTCGGCGTCGTCGGCTACGGCCGCATCGGGCAGGAGATCGGCCGCCTCGCGGGCCAGTTCGGGATGACCGTGCTGGGCCTGAAGCGCGGTCGCGGCACCCGGGCCGGTGAGTTCTTCGGCAGCCCCGCGACGGACGCCGCGCAGGCCGAGCTCTACACCCCGGACGAGCTGCACGCCTTCCTGGGCCGGTGCGACTACCTGGTGGTCACCTGCCCGCTGACCGAGGAGACCCGGGGCATGATCGACGCCTCGGCGCTGGACGCGCTCAAGGACGGCGCCATGGTCATCAACGTGTCGCGCGGCGGGATCGTCGACGAGGACGCGCTGCGCGCCGGGCTGCGCTCCGGCCGCGTCGCCGGGGCGGCCCTCGACGTCTTCGACGAGGAACCGCTTCCCGACGGCCACTTCTGGTGGCGCGAGCCGGGCGTGCTCCTGACCCCGCACGTCGCCGGGTTCGCGCCGGACTACGAGGAGCAGACCCTCGAACTCGTCGGCACCAACGTCGAGCGTTACCTCACCGGCCGCGAGCTGGTGAACCTGGTGGACAGGACCCATGGCTACTGAGTTCCTGCTGGCCCCGCAGCGCAGGCACGCCGTGCTGACGCGGCTGAGGAGGCGCGGCACCGTCAACGTGCAGGAGCTCTCCGACCTCCTGCGCATCAGCCCCTCGACCGTCCGGCGCGACCTCAGGGACCTTGAGGACCAGGGGATGCTGCGCCGGGTGCACGGCGGAGCCACGACACTGGACGGGGCCGCCGAGCCCGACCAGCCCCAGCGCGCGGCGGTCCAACTGGAGGAGAAGGGCCGCATCGCACATGCGGCCCTCCCCCTGATACGGGACCACAGCACCGTCCTCATCAGCGGTGGAACCACGACCGAGGCCCTGGCGGCACGCCTGGGCGAGCGCCGGGGCCTCACGGTGGTGACGAACGCGCTGCCGATCGCCCAGGTCCTCTCCGCCACGACCGCGGTGGACGTGATCGTGCTGGGCGGTGTGCTGCGCCACCGGGAACAGTCGCTCCTGGGGCATCTGGTCGAGCGGGCGCTCAGCGAGCTCCAGATCGACCAGATCGTCACCAGCGCGTTCGGCCTGGACATCGACGCGGGCCTGACCGGCGCCCACGTGGACGAGGCCCAGACCGACCGGGCCCTGCTCGCGGCGGGCCGCAGGGTCGTCGTGCTCGCCGACGAATCCAAGCTCGGGCGGCGCGGCCCGGTCCGGCTGGCCCCGTTGGACCGCGTCGCCACCCTGGTGACCGACGCCGGCCCCCAGCACACGGTCTCCCGCACGCTCACCGAGCAGGGAGGCACGGTCGTCACCGCCTGAACCGGCTCATGCCACCGTCGCGGCGGCGGTCGTCGAGCGCCTCCGTCCGCTCGGCCCCACGCGGTGGCCGCCGGCTCCGTACGCGCCCCACAGCTTCGCACCACCACGGCACAGGAGTTCACCCATGACCTCTCCCTCCCACCACCACACGCCCGTTCCCGATCCGCGCGCCCTGCTGACCGCACTCGGCGAGCGGGTACTCGAACGCGAGGGCATCCCCATGTACCTGGCGTTGCAGGTGCCGTCGTCCGGTGACGACGCGCCGCTCGACCCCGGACCGCCGGAGGCCGGGGACGAGGAACTGGCCGGCCTGTTCCGGCACTACCGGCAGTCGCTCGCCCCCGAGGCGGCCGACGACGCCGAACCGGCCCTGATCGAGGTGCTCCAGGTGCTGGCCTCCGCCCACTTCACCCCTGAACCCCCCGCCGCCCGGAAGGACGAGGCCCAGCGATGACCGGCGCCACTCACTCCCCGCTCCCCTCCTTCTCCGGCCAGGAGGAAGCTCTCCGCGCCGGCCGCTACATCCGGGTGGTCAACTACCACAACACGCCGCACGCCGACACGGAGAAGATCCGCGGCGAACTGGGCGCCCTGGCCGAGTCCTTCTCGTCGGTCACGCTCGAAGACCTCGACCTCTTCCGTTCCACCGGCCACTGGCACAAGGACCGGCCGGGCGTGATCCCGGTCTTCTACGAGGGCTACCGCAACAACGCGGAGGTCGCCGCGCCCCTGGCCGAGGAAGCCGGGCTGACCGCCTGGTTCTTCATCTGCACCGCCTTCCTCGACGTGCCCGTCGAGGAGCAGTTCGACTACGCCAACGCGCATGACATCGACCTCGTCCAGGAGAACCGCAAGGGCGAGCGGCTCGCCATGACGTGGGAGGACGTGGCCGCGCTCAGCCGCCGCCATGTCGTCACCCCGCACACCGCGAACCACGCGGAGGCGGCGGCCCTGCGCACGGAGGCCGACCTCGAACGGGAGATCTTCGAGCCGAAGCGCCGCATGGACGCGGTGACCGGGCAGGACGCGGCCTGCACAGCCTTCCTCTGGGGTACCCCGTACGGAGCGAACCCGGTGGTGGACGCGGCGCTGCGGGAGGCCGGATACCGCTACCAGTTCGGCAACACCATGATCCAGTACCTGGGCTGACTCCACACCGGGAACGATGGCGTCGGCCGCACCGCGAAGGGTGCGGCCGGCGCCACCGTCGTCAGCCCGGCAGCCGCCTGACCATCGTGTTGCCGAACACGTAGCGGTACCCGGCGTCGAGGAGGGCCTGGTCGGCGGCCGACTCCCCGGTCCAGTCGGTGCCCTCCAGCCAAGCCGTGCACAGTGCGGAACCGCCTGTGGCCCGGTCCATCCGCCGCTTCGGCTCGATGACCTCCCGCTCGATGTCCGCCGTGGTGCGCACGGTGCGGGCGAGCGCGTGGGAGGCCGTGTGCGGAGTGACCACATGCCCGCGCCGGTGCAGGTCCGCGACCTCCGCCCAGCTCATGGCGATGCGTTCCGCGCGCGGGTTCTCCGGAACGAGCTTGATCCGGTGGGCCAGCGCGTAGTCGTACTGCTCCTCGACCGGGGTGTCCACGAACGCGGTGCAGACGAAGAACCACCCGGTGATGCCGGCCTCTTCGCAGGCGGCGGCGGCCACCTCGTAGTTGTCGCGGTAGCCCTCGTAGAAGACGGGGAGCAGGCCCGGCCGGTCCTTGTGCCAGACTCCGGTGCCGGAGAAGCGCTCCAGGTCGGCGACCGTGACACTCTCGAACTCCCGTGCGTAGCCGCGTAGCTCGGCGACCAGCTCGTCCTTCCAGCTGAGCGGGGTGTTGTGGTAATTCACCACGCGCAGGAACTGCCCCGCGCGCAGGTCCGCCCGGGTTCCGGAGGCGCTGACCGTGCGGGCGGTCGACAAGGGCCGTGCGGGGGAGGGTTCCCGCTCGCCCTCCCGATAGGGCCGGGCAGCTGCACGGTCCGGCCCCAGGGTCGCGTAGGCGAGCGCCTGGAGCGTGCGGATCACCGCCGGTTCGCCGTCCGGGGACGGGCCGAGACGGGTGTGGTACGCGGCGAACGCGCTCGCGAGCTCGTCGTCGGCGGGGGAGGCGGCGGGAGAAGCGGCGGGCGAGGCGGCGGGGGAGGCGGCCGCCCCGCCGTCGTCGGCGCCGCGGGGGCCGGGTGCGGCGGCGGCACGGAGTGAGACGAGCATGGGCACACCCCGGCGCCGGGACACGAGCGCATCGCTGGCTTCGAGGGCGCGGTCGGGTGATATCGGGGAAAGGTCCTGCGACATGTGATTCCTCGGTGAAGCGGGTGGCGTACAGAGCCACTCTCCCCGCCCGGCCACCGAGATTTCAGTAATGCGCAGGCACTGCTTGGTATTGCTCATTTGCTGTTCGCGGGGGTGGGCTCACGCGGGCTGGAGCAGGTCCCAGCGGTTGCCGTACAGGTCCTCGAAGACCGCGACCGAACCGTAGACCTCGTGCCGGGGCTCCTCCAGGAACCGGACCCCGGCCGCCAGCATGCGTGCGTGGTCGGCCGCGAAGTCCGCCGTGTGCAGGAAGAAGCCGACCCGGCCACCGGTCTGCGCCCCGATGCTTGCCGCCTGGTCCCCGTCCTTCGCGCGGGCCAGCAGCAGCCCCGTGCCCTGCGTGCCGCGCGGGCGCACCACCACCCAGCGGGAGCCGTCGCCCCGCTCCGTGTCCTCGACCAGCTCGAAGCCGAGGGCGTCGGTGTAGAAGGCGAGTGCCTCGTCGTAGTCGCGGACGACCAGCGTGACCAGGGCGATGTGGGACATGGGTTTCCTCGGATTCCTCGCGGGACGGAAGGGCGGCCGCCGGGCCCGTAGCGGGACAATATCCGCCATGGAGACCAGTGACCTCACCGGGCTGACGGCCCGCGCGCGTCGGCTCGCCCTGACCGGGGAGCGCCGTGTTCTCGGCCTCGCGGGTCCGCCGGGAGCCGGGAAGTCCACCCTGGCCGCACAGCTGGCCGACTCCCTCGGACCGCTCGCCGCGCTCGTGCCCATGGACGGTTTCCACCTCGCCCAGGCCGAACTGGAACGGCTCGGCCGGGCGGACCGCAAGGGCGCGCCCGACACCTTCGACGCCGCCGGGTACGCCGCCCTGCTCCGCCGGCTGCGGACACCGGAACCGGGCACCGTCGTGTACGCCCCGGCCTTCGACCGGGCCCTGGAGGAGCCGGTCGCCGGGTCCGTCCCGGTCGGCCCGGACATCTCCCTCGTCATCACCGAGGGGAACTACCTGCTGCACACGGACGGCGGCTGGGCGCCGGTGCGCGGGCTGCTCGACGAGGCGTGGTACCTGGAACTCGACCAGGACGTACGGGTGCGCCGGCTCGTCGACCGGCATGTGCGGTTCGGGAAGCCCCGCCCGTACGCGGAGCGCTGGGTCGCCGGTTCCGACGAGGCGAACGCCCGGCTCGTCGCCCGGGGACGGGACCGGGCCGACCTCGTCGTGCGGCTCGGGAGCAGGTGAAGAACCGCACCGGCGCCGCCCCCGACCGCTCGCGCGGGACGCCCCGCACCGGGCAGGATGCGGGGGAGCCGTTCCGCGCCGCCAGGAGGTCCGCATGTCCAGCCCGAACCAGCCCGCGCCGTTCACCGCCGACGACTACCGGGCCCGGATGGAGCGGGCCGCCGCGAGCGCGGCCGCCGCCGGGCTCGCCGGCGTCCTGGTCGCACCCGGACCCGACATGGTCCACCTGACGGGATACCGGCCCACCGCCGACACCGAACGCCTCACCCTCCTCGTCCTCGCGGCCGGGCAGGACCCCGTCCTGGTCGTACCGACACTGGAGGCGCCGGACGCGGAGAAGTGCGCCGGCGCATCCGCGCTGACCCTGCGGGACTGGACCGACGGCAAGGACCCGTACGCCGTCACGGCGCCGCTGCTCGACGCGAAGGGGCGGTTCGGGATCAGCGACAACGCCTGGGCGATGCACCTGCTCGGCCTCCAGCAGCTGCTGCCCGGCACCTCGTACGCCTCCCTCACCGAGGCGCTGCCGATGCTGCGAGCCGTGAAGGACGCCGCGGAGCTGGACCGGCTCGCCGCCGCGGGGGCCGCCGCCGACGCCACGTACGAGGAGATCCTCAAGGTCCGTTTCTCCGGCCGCAGGGAGACCGAGGTCGCCGCGGACCTGGCCCGGCTGCTCACCGAGTACGGGCACTCCCAGGTCGACTTCACCGTGGTCGGCTCCGGGCCCAACGGCGCCAACCCGCACCACGAGGCGGGTGACCGCACCATCGAGCGCGGCGACATGGTCGTGCTCGACTTCGGCGGCCTCAAGCACGGCTACGGCTCCGACACCTCCCGTACGGTCCACGTCGGCGAGCCCACACCGGAGGAGCAGCGGGTCCACGACATCGTGCGGGAGGCCCAGGCGGCAGGCTGCGACGCGGTCCGGCCCGGCGCCGCCTGCCAGGACATCGACCGGGCCGCCCGAGCCGTCATCACCGAGTTCGGCTACGGCGACCGCTTCATCCACCGCACCGGCCACGGCATCGGCGTCACCACCCACGAACCCCCGTACATGATCGAGGGCGAGGAGCAGCGGCTCGTCCCCGGCATGTGCTTCTCCGTGGAGCCCGGCGTCTATCTGCCCGGCCGCTTCGGCGTCCGGATCGAGGACATCGTGACCGTCACGGAGGACGGCGGGCGCCGCCTCAACGCCACCGCCCGCGAGCTGGCGATCGTCGAGTAGCCGCCGGGGCGGTCACGGCCGGGGCTCCGTCGCGGTTCAGTCGTCGGCCAGCACCACGCACGATTCCGCCGGGAGGTGCAGCACGCCGTCCGCGCCGGGCGTCCCGACCGGCTGCCAGGCGGCCAGCACCCTGCCCCCGCCGCCGCGGTGCCGGCCGCCGCCGAGCGGGATCGCGGCGGGCTTCCCGCCCAGGTTCACCGCGATCCGCAGATCGCCCCTGCGGAAGGCGAACCAGCGGGCCTCGTCGTCGTACGCCGGTTTCACCGTCGCCAGATCCGGGTCGCAGAGGTCGGGCATGGCGCGGCGCAGCGCGATCAGCTCGCGGTACCAGGCGTGCAGCCGGGCGTGCGGTTCCCGGCCCGGTTCGTCCCAGTCCAGGCAGGAGCGGTCCCGGGTGGCCGGGTCCTGCGGGTCCGGGATGTCCTCCTCGGCCCAGCCGTGCGCGCCGAACTCCCGCCGCCTGCCGCTGCGCACCGCCTCGGCCAGCTCGGGGTCCGTGTGGTCGGTGAAGAACTGCCAGGGCGTACGGGCGCCCCACTCCTCGCCCATGAACAGCATCGGCGTGAACGGCCCGGTGAGCACGAGCGCCGCCGCGCAGGCCAGCAGGCCGGGGGAGAGGGAGGCGGCGAGCCGGTCACCGAGCGCCCTGTTGCCGATCTGGTCGTGGGTCTGGCCGTAGCCGACGAAGCGGTGGGCGGCGGTACGGGTGACGTCGACCGGGCGGCCGTGCGTGCGGCCTCTGAATCCGGAGTACGTGCCGTTGTGGAAGAAGGCGCCCGACACGGTCTTCGCCAGCGCGGCCAGCGGGGCGACCGCGAAGTCCGCGTAGTAGCCCTGGGACTCGCCGGTGAGGGCGGTGTGCAGACAGTGGTGGAAGTCGTCATTCCACTGCGCGTGCAGACCGGTGCCGCCCGACTCCCGCGGCGTCGTCGTGCGCGGGTCGCAGAGGTCGGACTCCGCGATCAGCGGGAGCGGGCGGCCCAGTTCGGCGGAGAGCGCGTCGGCCGCCGCCGACAGCTCCTCCAGGAACGTCAGCGCCCGGGTGTCGGCCAGCGCGTGGACCGCGTCGAGCCGCAGCCCGTCCAGCCGGTAGTCGCGCAGCCAGGCGAGCGCGCTGCCCAGCAGGAACGCCCGCACCTCGTCCGAGCCGGGGGCGTCCAGATTGACCGCCGCGCTCCACGGGGTGTGGTGCGTCTCGGTGAAGTACGGGCCGAAGTGCGGGAGATAGTTGCCGGACGGGCCCAGGTGGTTGTGGACCACGTCCAGGACGACGGCGAGCCCGAGCCCGTGCGCCGTGTCGACAAAGCGCTTCAGCCCCTCCGGGCCGCCGTACGGCTCGTGCACCGCCCACAGCGACACCCCCTCGTACCCCCAGCCGTGGACACCGGGGAAGGGGCAGACCGGCATCAGGGACACATGGGTGATGCCCAGCTCCGCCAGATGCCCCAGCCGCTCGGCCGCCGCGTCGAAGGTGCCCTCCGCCGTGTACGTGCCGACGTGCAGCTCGTACAGGACGGCGCCCGGCAGCCCGCGCCCGGCCCAGTCGGAGCGCCACGCGTAAGCGGAGTGGTCGACGACCGCGCTCTCACCGTCCGGCCCGTCCGGCTGGCGGCGCGAGCGGGGGTCGGGTCGCACGGGGCCGTCGTCGAGGGAGAAGCCGTAGCGGTCGCCGTCCCCCGCCTCCGCATCCGCCGTCCACCAGCCCGCCCGTACGGGATCGCGCCCCATGGACCGCAGCTCACCGGCCAGCCACAGCGCGGCCGACTCCGCATCCGGTGCCCATACGTCGAACAGCATGCGACGCTCCTCGTCTCCTCGCCCCTGGCCATGGTCGGCAGAAGCCGCGATCACCGACCAACGACACTGGATCGAGCCCGTTACTGGCGATTAAGGTCTGGTTCTGATCACTGCCCTGCCGACTTCTGCCATACGCACTCCCTCATGGACCGCCCCCGATTGCCGGTCGGTCTTCCTCACGGCTGTGGAGGCCGAGATGACTGTTCCGATGTTCCCGCCCGGCTTCATCTGGGGGGCCTCCGCCTCCGCGTTCCAGACCGAGGGGGCCGCGGACACCGACGGCAAGGGGCCGTCCGGCTGGGACGCCTTCGCCGCGCGGCCCGGACGGATCAAGGACGGCGCCGACACCACCCGGGGCACCGGCTTCCACCGGCACTACCGGGAGGACGTCGCCCTGCTGGCCGGCCTCGGCGCCGACGCCTTCCGCTTCTCGGTGAGCTGGCCGCGCGTCGTCCCCGGCGGCAGCGGGCCGGTCAACGCCCAGGGGCTCGACTTCTACGACCGCCTCGTCGACGAGCTCTGCGCACACGGGATCACCCCGGCCCCCACCCTCTACCACTGGGACACCCCGCTCCCGCTGGACGAGGCGGGCGGCTGGCTCAACCGGGACACCGCCTACCGCTTCGCCGAGTACGCCGGCGTCGTCGCCGAACGCCTCGCGGACCGCGTCCCCATGTGGATCACCATCAACGAACCCGCCGAAGTGACCATGCTCGGCTACGCACTCGGTGAGCACGCCCCCGGCCGCGCCCTCCTCTTCGACGCCCTGCCCGCCGCCCACCACCAGCTCCTCGCCCACGGCCTGGCCGTCCGCGCGCTCCGGGCCGCGGGCGCGGGCAACATCGGCATCGCCGTCTCCCACTCCCCGGTCTGGACCGCGAGCGAGAGCGAGGAGGACCGCTTCGCCGCAGAGCTGTACGACACCCTCACCAACCGGCTTTTCTCCGACCCGCTCCTCACCGGCCGCTACCCCGACGAGAACTTCGCCGCACTGATGCCCGGCCCGGTCGAGGACGACCTGCGGACCATCTCCACCCCGCTCGACTGGTACGGGGTCAACTACTACAACCCCACACTCGTCGGCGCTCCTGCGGCCGCCGCCCTCGACACCTTCGCCGGCTTCGACATGCCGGCCGAACTGCCCTTCGGGATACGGGAGATCAAGGGATACGAGACGACCGACTTCGGCTGGCCCGTCGTCCCCGACGGGCTGCGCGACACTCTCGTCCAGCTGAACGGCCGCTACGGCGACCGGCTTCCCCCGCTCTACATCACCGAGAACGGCTGCGCCATCGACGAACCCGCAGAGGACACCCGCCGGATAGCCTTCCTCGACGCCCATCTGAACGCGCTGCGGTCGGCCATCGACGCGGGTGTCGACGTACGCGGCTACTTCACCTGGTCGCTCACCGACAACATCGAGTGGATCGAGGGGGCCGCCAAGCGCTTCGGGCTGGTCCACATCGACTACGAGACGCTGCGCCGCACCCCCAAGGACTCGTACGGCTGGTACCGCGACATGATCGGGGAGCAGAAGCGGCAGGGCGCCGGTCAACGGCCGACCGGCGCGGACCGGGCCTGACATCCGCCCTCAGGCGGCGGAGGCGAAGACCCGCTCCAGAACCCGACGGCCGGCCCGGCCCCAGGTCGGCTGCCCGCCGGGCAGACCCCGGTCCCACGCCTGACCCACCGAGACGAGCACGAGCGCCTTGAGCACGGCCCGGCCCCGGGCCCGCAGCACGGTCGCCTCGTCCGTCCCCCCGTACGCCTCGAAGAAGTCGCCGTCGGAGCCCTGCGGCAGCAGCTTCCACGCGGCGGCGAGGTCGACCGCCGGATCACCGGCGCAGAGATCACCGAAGTCGACGATGCCGGAGATCGCGCCGTCGGCGACGACGACGTTGGCGGGGTGCAGATCGGCGTGCAGCCAGACCGCAGGCCCGGTCCACCGCGGCGCCGCGACCGCCCGGTCCCACACCCGGCGCACCCGCGCCACGTCGACCGCCTCCGCCACCCCGGCGAGCAGGGCCTCGAAGTCGTCCGCGACCGTGGCGAGGGAGCCGCCGCGCCCCGGGTCCGTGGGGGCGTCGGCCGGCGCGGGGCGGTGCAGGGCGCGGAGGAACCCCGCGAGGTTCGCCACGGACCGGGCGGCGTCGGTGACCTCGACGCCGTCCGCCGGTTCGCCCGGAACCCAGCTCACCAGGGTCCACGGCCGGGGGAAGCGCGCGTCCGGCTCGTTCAGGAACCGGGGCGTCGGCACGGGCAGCGGCAGCCGCCCGGCGAGCTCCGGGAGCCACCGGAACTCCTTGCGCAGCAGCTCGGGAGCGCGCTCGGTCATCGGCAGCCGGACGACCAGCTCGTCCCCGAGCCGCCAGAGCTGGTTGTCCCAGCCCGAGGCCACCCGCCGGATCTCCAGACCGGCCAGCTCCGGATAGCGGCCCCGGACCAGGGTGCGGACGAAGTCCTCGTCGACGCTGTCTCGTTCCATGCGCTCCTCCAAGCGGTCACGGCCAGCGTAGGCGGCGGGTTCCTCAGTCCCACACCATGTCGAACGCGCGCTCGAAGTTGACGTACCCCAGCCGCTCGAAGGACTTCGCCATCGGCACGTTGCCGAGGTCCGTCGCGGCCCGGATCCGCTCCACCCCGTCCTGCCCGGCGAGCACCCTGGTCCCCTCGGTGAGGAGGTCGTCGATGTAGCCGTGGCCCCGGTGCGCGGGCAGCACACCGATGTACGCGATGATCGGGTTGTAGCTGTTGCGGGCCGGGATCACGAAGCCGACCGGTTCGCCGTCCGGCAGCTCCGCGACGCGCCACCACTCCTTCGGCGTGGTGTAGCGGGCCAGCTCCTCGTCGTAGTGCTTCTCCGCGGCCCGCAGCGGCGACAGTCCGGAGGCCAGGTCCTGCCGGCCGTGCGCGTCGAGCGTGCCCTCCATCACGGGCGCCATCAGCGCGAGGAGGTCCGCGCGCCCGGCGACCGGGCGGAACCGCAGCCGACCGCTGTCGGCGGGCACCGGGGTGCCCGCGCGCCACTCCAGGCGCAGCCGCTCGACCAGCATCCGGGCACCGGTGCGCTCCATGACCCGGATCCGGGACTCCACGGCGTCACGGACCACCGGGTCCTCGCGCCAGTCCGGCGGGACGAACCGGTTGTACTCGGGACGCGGACCGGCGGCGGGCAGCACCGCCGCGCTCGCCGTCTCCAGCAGCCGCAGGCCCACCTCGCCGCGCTCCGGCTCGGGCAGGGTGTCGTCGAGATCGAAGAAGTCGAGGAAGAGCGGCGCCTCGCCGTCCTGGCTCCACCACGCTATCCGCGCCACCACCCGCTCGCCCCGCAGCGCCACCCACATCCACTCGGGGCGGCGCCGGCCGGAGTCGAGGTCGTCAGCCAGTTCGTGGTCCAGGACGTACGGCAGCCGCCGGAAGAGATCCAGCTCCTGCGGGCCGGCGAGCGGACGGATGTTCAGTTCGAGTGGTGCAGCGGGCACAAAGTCTCCAGAAATCACGGGGGCGCCCCGGCGGTCGTCGGGGCGGCACGGCGGCAGACGGTAGCAACGTCCCGCTCCGGGCGCCCGCGAATATCCGGGCGGGGGCGTACGGCCGTTCTGGACACGTTGGGGCCATCGGCCCGACACTTGTCCCTGTGACGTCCTCCTTCGAGTTCCACACGTATCCCGCGCGGGTGTCCGACGCCCAGCGCGACCGTGTTCTCGGCGTGCTCAGAGAAGGCGCGGCGCAGGGAAGGCTCTCCCACGACACCTTCATTCGGCGCATGGAACTGGCCCTCACCGCGAACCGCTCGGAGGAACTGGCGGCACTCACCGCCGATCTGGACACCGGGGGCCGCCTGTCGCGGCAGCTGATCCGGGTCGTCAGCGGGGTCTCCGGCTTTCCCGGCCGGGTGCGCAGGGCCTGGTGGGCGGAGCGGCTCCCCAAGCTGCTGCTCCCGGCGCCGAGCCCGTACCCCCTGCTCATCGGCCGGGACCCGGGCAACGGGCTGCGCCTCAGCCACGAGACCGTCTCCCGGATGCACGCCGAACTCACCGTGTACGGCGGCCGTTGGCTGCTGCGCGACCTGGGCTCGACGAACGGCACCTGCGTCAACGGGCAGCGCGTCACGGGGACGGTCTCGGTGCGCGAGGGGGACCAGGTGAGCTTCGGCACGATGATGTTCCGGCTCTCCGCCCCCGCGCTGAGGCCACCCGTGTAGGGCCTCACGCCCGCTGGTGCAGCCCACGGCCCGCCAGGGTCAGGAAGGCCTCACCGACCGCCTCCGAGAGCGTCGGGTGCGGGTGCACATGACGGGCGACGTCGGACGGTTCGGCGTCCCAGCCGACGATCAGCTGGCTCTCCGCGATCATCTCCGAGACGTGCGGCCCGACGAGATGCACGCCCAGGACCCGGCCGTCCCGCTCCGCGACCACCTTCACCATCCCGCCCTGCCCGTGCACCATGCCCTTGGCGACCGCCGTCAGCGGCATCGTGCCGACCACCACATCGTGCCCGGCGTCACGGGCCCCGGCCTCGGACAGCCCCACGGCGGCGGTCTGCGGGGCGGAGTAAGTCACCCGGGGCACCGCCGCGTAGTCCACCGGCGCCGGACGCAGCCCGGCCAGTGTCTCGGCCACCAACAGGCCCTCCGCGAACGACGCGTGGGCCAGCCCGAGGGACGGCGGCGGCAACAGGTCGCCCACCACGTGGATGCCCGGCACCGACGTCTCCAGCCGGTCCCAGTCCGCCGGGACCACATGGCCCCGCTCGTCGGTGGACAGTCCGGCCGCCGCCAGCCCCAGACCGTCCGTCACCGGAACCCGGCCCACCGCCACCAGCAGCCGCTCCGCCTCCACCGTGCGGGTCTCACCGCGCGGGGTCCGGACAGCGGCCCGCACCCCGTCCTCCAGCACGGTCGCCTCCAGCAGCCGCGCACCCGTGCGCACATCGATCCCGCGCCGCTTCAGCCCGCGTGTCAGGTGCCGGGACACATCGGCGTCCTCCAGCGGCACCAGCCGCTCCGCCGCTTCCACCAGGGTGACCCGGGCCCCCATCGAGCGGTGCAGGGAGGCGTACTCGACGCCGATCGCCCCGCCGCCCAGCACCAGCACCGACTCCGGCAGACCGGCGGCGAACAGCGCGTCGTCACTGGTGACCACCCGCCGCCCGTCGGCCGCCAGACCCGGCAGGGTGCGCGGCCGCGACCCGGTGGCCAGCACGATGCCGCGCCGGGCGGCGACCTCCCCGTACCCGCCGATCCGGACACCGCGCGGACCCGTCAACTCCGCTCTGCCGTGCACCACTTCGACCCCGGCGTGCGCGAGATGGCCGGTCACCCCTCGGTGGTTGCGGTCCACGATGTCGTCCCGGGTCGCGACGAGCGCCGGCCAGTCCACCGACTCCAGGGTCGCCTTCACCCCCCACCGCTCACGGGCCTCCGCGATACCGTCCACCAACTCCGCCGCGTGCAGCATCGCCTTGCTGGGCACGCAGCCCCGGTGCAGACACGTGCCGCCCACCTTGTCGCGCTCCACGAGCAGCACCCGCAGACCGAGCGCCGCGGCCCGCAGCGCGGTCGAGTAACCGCCCGTCCCCCCGCCGATCACCAGCACATCGGTCTCGGTCACCTTCTCCGTCTGTGTCATGGCTCCCACCCTCCGCCGCACCGTTGCCATGAGTCCAAGGCAATGTTTGTGTGGCAACGATGAACAACGTCTATGGCTGAGGGCGGCGAGCGGTTCGATGAGCCTGCGTCAGATGGAGTACTTCGTCACGGTCGTCGAGGAGACCTCCTTCACCCGGGCCGCCGAGCTGCTCCACGTCACCCAGCCCGCGCTGTCCCACCAGATCAAGGCCCTGGAGCGGACCGTCGGGGGCGCCCTGCTCGAACGGCTGCCGCGCGGCGTGCGGCTGACCCCGATGGGCCGCGCCTTCCTGCCGCACGCCGAGCGTTCCGTGCGCAGCGCCGCCCAGGCCCGGCGCGCGGCACGGGCGGCGGCCGGTGCGGAGGGCGGCGAACTGCACATCGCCACCGTGCACGCGATCGCCGTCGGCATCCTCCCCGAGGTCTTCGCCCGCTGGCGCGCCCGCCACCCCGGCGTCGGCCTGGTGCTCCACGAGTACGCCACCACGGAGGCCCTGGAGGAACAGATCGAGCGCGGCACCGCCGACCTCGCCGTCGGCCCGCCGCCCGCCCAGTGGCCGGGCCCGCTCGTCCCGATCGGTGAGGAGAGCATCGTTCTGGTCGTCCCGTTCGACGACCGGCTCGCCGGACGCTCCTCCGTCCGTCTCCAGGAGCTCGCGGACCGCCCCTGGGTGCGGTGCGCGATGGAGGCCGTCGTGCGCGGCCGGCCCTTCCTGGACTGGGTCTGCGCCGAAGCAGGCTTCGTACCGCGCACGGCGGTGCGGACCGAGCACACCTCGACCGCGGTACGGATGGCCGCCGCCGGGGTCGGCATCGCGACCGCCCCCGCGCACGTCGTGCGCGGAGCCGTCGGGGAGGACTGCGCGGTGCTCACCGTGGATCCGCCGTGGTCCCGGCCGCTCGCGGTGTTCTCCCGAGTCGAACTGACCGGCGCCGCCGCCGCGTTCACCGAGCTGCTGGCCGCGTCCCGGCCACCGGGCCCCCGGCCCGGCCCGTGACGCCCGTCCGGCCAGGTGGACTCCGCCGCCAGCCGTAAGGCACGCCCCGTTCCGCCCGGCCGTACGGCGCGCCCCGCCCCGTCCGCGCGGCGCTCCCCGTCACCCGGACGGCCGCGCGCCGACTGCGGCGGGCCCGTCCGGGTGATCCCCTGAGGGGGACCGCGCCGCACACCGGCGCACCGACCGCCGGGGGTACGGATGCAGGCCGACGCCCCAGGAGGCATACCCGCCCCGACGCCCTCGCCCGACCACCGCCCCGCCGGGCCGTCCCGCTCGGCGCGCGCGGGAGCCGGGCCGAGCCTCCTCGCCCCCGGCGCCGCGCGCGACCCGTACCGGCTCTACCGGGTGCTGCGCGAGGAGCATCCGCTCTGCTGGGACGCCCCGCTGGGCGCCTGGCTGGTCAGCCGGTACGACGACGTGGTCACCGCGCTCACCGGCCCCCGGTTCACCGGCTTCCCGCACGACGGGGCGCCGCGCGGCGGCCCCGCACCGCTCGGCCTCTGCCACGGCAGCGCCCGCTGCCTGCCCCGCGAGCGGTACACGGTGGTCACCGGCACGGTGCCCCCGCACCTGGCGGAGCGCGTCGAGCGGACCGCGTTCGTGCTGGCCCGGCGCATCGCCGGGCGGCGGCAGGCCGATCTCGTCGAGGAGTTCTGCCGCTGGCTGCCCGCGGGCAGCGGCCCCTTCCTCACCCGTAACGGCGACCCCGCCCATCCGGGCGACGGGCCCTGCACCCGGCACACCGGACTGCGTGAGACGGCCCTCGCCTCGTTCCTGGCCAACCTGCTGGACGACCCCGACCTGCTGGCCGCCCTGCGCGTCGAACCCGCGCTCGCCGGCCGCGCCTGGACGGAGACCATGCGACGGGACCCGCCCGTCCAGGTCGTCCTGCGGCGCACCCTCACAGAGGTCACCCTCAGCGGTGGCACCCTCCCGGCACGGGCCCCCGTCGCCTGCCTGATCGGCGCGGCCGGACGCGATCCGGAACGGTTCGCCGAACCGGACCTGTTCGACCCGTTCCGCCGCGACCAGGGCCGCACCACCGCGGGCCCGGCGGGCTGCCCGGCCGTGGTGCTCGGACGGCTGGAGGCCGAACAGGGGGTGCGCGCCCTGCTGGCCGCCATGCCGGGGCTCCGCTGGGCGGACGGATTCCGGCCGTCCGCCACCGGCCTGCTCACCCGGGGTCCTAGGTCCCTGCTGGTGCGACCCTGCTGAGCAGCGCCACCGGCCGCTCGTCGAACAGCTCGGCCACCGCGACCGTGCCACCGGAGAACTCCCGGCCCGGCGCCAGCAGATCCCGCCACACCCCGTCGTCCGGCAGCGCCAGCTCCGTCCCGCGCCAGCCGCCCGACTCCGCCAGCCGCAGCGACAGCCGGGTCACCGCGGTGACGGCCTCGCCCGAGCGGCAGAAGGCCAGACAGTGCCCGGCCGCCGGTCCGGAGGCCGCCAGCGGGGCGTACGTCCCCGACTCCCCGAACACCTCCGGCCGCTCGCGCCGCAGCCGCAGCGCCGCCGCCGTCAGCTCCTCCTTCGCGGAGGCGGGCGCGTCCGGGGAAGGCGGCGAGAACGGCCGCCGGTTGTCCGGGTCGACCAGCGCCAGGTACTCGCGCTCGGTGCCCTGGTAGAGGTCCGGCACCCCCGGCATCGTCAGCTGCACCAGCGCCGCGCCGAGCACATTGGCCCGGACGTGCGGGGCGAGCGTCGCCGCGAACTCCGCGAGCAGCTCGCGCGCCGGGCCGGTCGCGGCGCCGGGACCGGCGGCCACGAAGTCCGACATCACCCGCTCGTACACCGGATCGGGCTCGGTCCAGCTGGTGAAGAGACCCGACTCCCGCACCGCCTTCAGCAGCGCGGGCGCCAGCCGCGCCGCCTGCTCACCGGCCGGGAGCCCCACGCAGCCGAACGCGGTCTGCCACGCCTGCCAGGCCAGCTGCGGATCGGGGGCCGCCGGGGCCGTCCGGGCCAGCTCCGCCACCAGCCGCGACCACCGCCCCGGACACTCGGAGAGCACCGCGACGGCGGCCCGGACATCGGCGCTGCGCTTGGTGTCGTGCGTGGTCAGCGCGGTGCCGGTGGCCGGCCAGTCCCGGGCGAGGCGGGTGCAGAAGGCGTGGAAGTCCGCCGGGTCCACCGCCGGTCTGCCCGGATCGCCGCCCACCTCGTTCGCCGAGATCAGCGGCACGTACCGGTAGTACGCGGTGTCCTCGACCGACTTGGCCCGCAGCGCGGACGCCGTCTGCGCGAACCGGTCGCAGAACGCCGCCCGGTCGCCGCCAGGACCGAGCCGCCCCAGCGCCATCTCCCGCACCACATCGACGGCCGACGCCTCCTCCCGTACCGCGAACACCGCCTTGGCGTCGCTCACCGCCGTCGCGTCCAGCGTCGCCCCGGCCGACTCCGTGCAGGGTCCGCCCGCCGTCACGTACGGGCGGTAGACCGGCACCCGGACCAGCAGTTCACGCACCGCCGTGCGCAGCGCCCACGGGGCGTGGTCGCGCAGTGCGGGGTCCTCGGCGCAGACGCGGGACGCCAGCCGGGTCAGAGCCGCGGTCTCCGCGGCCAGCTCATGGGTGACGACGCGGTACGCGGCCCGGCGCACGGTCGCCTGCCAGTAGCCGCCCCGGTCGCCCGCGGGGGAGGCGGACTCCCGGTAGTGGCCCAGCAGTTCCGCCGCGCCCACCGGGTCGGTGAAGAGGCCGTCGATCCGGTGCAGCGCGTCGTACCCGGTCGTTCCGGCCACCGCCCAGCCGGCCGGCAGCGGTTCCGGGCCGGTGAGGATCTTCTCCACCACGGTCCACGCGCCGCCGCTCGCCGCGGAGAGCCGCTCCAGATATCCGGCCGGGTCCGCGAGCCCGTCGGGGTGGTCGATCCGCAGCCCCTCCAAGGTCCCGTCCCTGACCAGTTCGAGGATCTTGGCGTGGGTGGCGGCGAAGACCTCCGGGTCCTCCACCCGGACCCCGATGAGGTCCGAGATGGTGAAGAACCGCCGGTAGTTCAGCTCGGTGCGGGCCAGCCGCCACCAGCAGAGCCGGTAGTGCTGGGCGTCCAGCAGTTCGGGCAGGGCGAGGCCGGAGGTACCGGCGCGGAGCGGGAACTCCTGCTCGCCGTGGCGCAGCATGTCCCCATCGACCTGGAACCCGTCCATCTCGTCGCCGAGCCGGCCGCCGAGCACGGGCAGCAGGATCTTCCCGTCACCCGCCGCCCAGTCGATGTCGAACCAGCGGGCGTACGGGGAGCCGGGCCCGTCGCGCAGGACCTCGCGCAGCGCGTGGTTGTGCCGTGGGTCCGCGGCCATGTGGTTCGGCACGATGTCCAGGACCAGCCCGAGCCCGTGGCGCCGGGCGGTGCGGGCGAGCCGTCGCAGCCCCTCCTCACCGCCGAGCTCTGCGCGCACCCGGCCGTGGTCGACGACGTCGTAGCCGTGCGTGGAGCCGGGCACCGCTTCGAGCACCGGGGACAGGTGCAGATGGGAGACGCCGAGCGTGGCGAGGTACGGCACGGCGTCCTCGGCGGCCGAGAACGGGAAGTCCGGCTGGAGCTGGAGCCGGTACGTGGCGGAAGGCGTCATGAAGACGTTCGTACCCAGTTCCGGGCCGCCTGTGTCACCTCGCGACGGACCAGAGCCTGACCGGCGGCCCGGCAGCACGCGCCCTCTCCCTACGCGGGCCGCTGGAGCACCGCCATGCTCCGGCCCACCAACGTCACCCGATCGCCCGCCGCCACCTTCGGACCGGCGCCGGTCAGCACTCCGGCCGGGCGCGCCGTGTCGACGACCACGTGCCACTGCCGGCCGTGGTTCATCGGGACGGCGAACTCCAGCGTCTCCGCGCTCGCGTTGAACATCAGCAGGAAGGAGTCGTCGGAGATCCGCTCGCCGCGCGGACCCGGTTCCGAGATGGCGTGCCCGTTCAGGAAGACCGTCAGGGCCTTGGCGTGCGCAGCCTGCCAGTCCCGCTGGGTCATCTCCTGGCCCTGTGGCGTGAACCAGGCGATGTCGGAGAGCTCGTCGTGCGTGCCCTCCACCGGCCGCCCGTGGAAGAACCGGCGCCGCCGGAAGACGGGATGGTCGCGGCGCAGCCACACCATCGCCCGGGTGAACTCCAGCAGGCTGCGGGAGAGCCCGTCGCCGCCCGGCTCGGCCGCCTCCTCGCCGTCGCTCTCGTCGTCGGCCGCCGCCTGGGACGGGTCCGGCCAGTGCACCCAGGACAGCTCGCTGTCCTGGCAGTAGCCGTTGTTGTTGCCGAGCTGGGTGCGGCCGAACTCGTCGCCGTGGCTCAGCATCGGCACGCCCTGCGACAGCATGAGGGTGGCGATGAAGTTGCGCATCTGCCGTTCGCGCAGCTCCAGCACCTCCGGCCGGTCCGTCTCGCCCTCCACACCGCAGTTCCAGGACCGGTTGTGGCTCTCGCCGTCCCGGTTGCCCTCGCCGTTGGCGTCGTTGTGCTTGTCGTTGTACGAGACCAGGTCGTGCAGGGTGAAGCCGTCGTGGCAGGTGGCGAAGTTGATCGAGGCGAGCGGCCGGCGGCCGTCGTCCTGGTACAGGTCGGAGGAGCCGGTCAGCCGCCCGGCGAACTCGGCCAGCGTCCGGGGCTCACCGCGCCACAGGTCCCGGACCGTGTCCCGGTACTTCCCGTTCCACTCGGTCCACAGCGGCGGGAAGTTCCCCACCTGGTAGCCGCCCTCGCCGACGTCCCACGGCTCCGCGATCAGCTTCACCTGACTGACCACCGGGTCCTGCTGCACCAGGTCGAAGAACGACGACAGCCGGTCCACCTCGTGGAACTGGCGGGCCAGGGTGGCGGCCAGATCGAAGCGGAAGCCGTCCACATGCATCTCGGTCACCCAGTACCGCAGTGAATCCATGATCATCTGGAGTACGTGGGGGGAGCGCATCAGCAGGGAGTTCCCGGTCCCAGTGGTGTCCATGTAGTAGCGCTGATCGTCGGTCAACCGGTAGTACGAGGCGTTGTCCAGGCCCCGGAAGGAGAGCGTCGGACCCAGGTGGTTGCCCTCCGCCGTGTGGTTGTAGACCACGTCGAGGATCACCTCGATGCCCGCCTGGTGCAGCGCCCGCACCGCCTGCTTGAATTCGAGCACCTGCTCGCCCCGGTCGCCCCAGGAGGCGTAGGCGTTGTGCGGGGCGAAGAAGCCGATGGTGTTGTAACCCCAGTAGTTGGCGAGCCCCGCGTCCGCCAGCCGGTGGTCCTGTACGAACTGGTGCACCGGCATTAACTCGATCGCCGTGACGCCCAGCTCCGTCAGGTGCGCGATGACCTCCGGGTGCGCCAGCCCGGCGTACGTACCGCGCAGCTCCTTCGGCAGCCCCGGATGAAGCATCGTCAGGCCCTTCACGTGGGCCTCGTAGATGACCGTGCGGTGGTAGTCCGTACGGGGGCGCCGGTCGTCGCCCCAGTCGAAGTACGGGTTGACCACGACGGACGTCATGGTGTGCGGCGCCGAGTCGAGGTCGTTGCGCGCGTCGGGCCGGCCGAACGGGTAGCCGTACACCGCCTCGCCCCACTGGATCTGCCCGGCGACCGCCCGCGCGTACGGGTCGAGGAGCAGCTTCGCGGAGTTGCAGCGGGCGCCGCGCTGCGGCTCGTACGGCCCGTGCACCCGGAACCCGTACCGCTGACCCGGCATCACCCCGGGCAGATAGGCGTGCCGGACGAACGCGTCGGTCTCCCGCAGCTCCACCGCCGTCTCGGAGCCGTCGTCGTGCAGCAGGCACAACTCGATTCGGTTGGCGGCCTCCGAGAAGACCGCGAAGTTGGTCCCGGCGCCGTCGTACGTGGCACCGAGGGGGTACGCCTGTCCCGGCCAGACCTGCATAGATTTCGACTCTTCCACTCTGATGCGGTTGCCTGGGGAATGCGGGCTCCCTGCCAGATCTTCCCCGAAAGGGCGGCCCTTACCTAGGACCGACCGGCAATCGGGGGACGGCGTCGCACAGTCCGGTCAACTTCGGGCCCCTTCTTGTCGCCCGGAACCCGAATCCGGTGGGCCGGTTCTGCCCACTGCCCGGTATGCGGCTTGCGATGGGGTGTTTAATCACTATGAATCCGCTCACTACGGCAGATCTCGTCCCGGAGAACAGGCTTGATCCGTAGGGGAGTTGAAGAAGGAGCCTGCGCATCCGGCTGCACCGGCTCCCGCTCCCGGAGTACCCTTCCTTGATCGTTGGTGGGGGAGTGGAAGGCGGTGTGCGGGTGAGCTCGGGAGGCTTCGAGCTGCCCCCAGGTGACGCTGGTCACGAGGGGGACGCCACCGATGTGCCGCCCGGCGCGGTCTCGCTCGCCCGGCCGCTGGAGATCGGCGCCGAGCTGGACTGGGGCGCGGAGGCCTGGAGCGAGGTGCGCACCCGTGCGCAGCGGGCCGGGCGCGCCTACATCTGGCTGAATCTCGTGGAGCAGCGGCTGCGCGCCGTGGTGGCCGCGGTGCTCCAGCCCATCTACGAGCCGGTCCACGGCGAGGACTGGGTGGTGGCCGCGGCGGGACCCGCCGGACAGGAGTGGGTGCAGCGCGCCGTCGCCGTGCGCGAGGTCTCCCGCCGCAAGGGCTATCTGCTCGACCCGGCCGACGACAACGTGCTGAGCTTCCTCACGCTGCCTCAGCTGCGTGAGCTGATGGTCCAGCACTGGCCCTGCTTCGAGCCCTACTTCGACGACCGCCGCGATGTCGAGCTGGCCCTCGACGAACTGGAGGTCGCCCGCAACGTGGTCTCCCGCAACCGCGCGCTCAACGAGGCGGTGCTCGCCCAGGCGGAGCGCGCCTCCGCGCGGCTGCTGGAGATCCTCGGCAGCGGCGCCTCTGTGCCGTCCGCCGACCGGCTCCCGGTCGACGCCGTCGAGGAGCTGGTGGGTGACCGGTACGCGGACGTCGTCTCCGTCCACTCCGACCGGGTGCGGCTCCAGCGCCAGCTGCCCGCGGAGGACCTCTTCGGCGGAGCGCGCCGGCTGGACGCGATCGGCATAGGGCTCAATCTGCTGGTGCAGAACTTCTCCGGCCGCCGGCTGATCCGGCTGGCCGAGTCGGGCTGCCGGGTCCGGCTGCTCTTCATCAACCCGGCCAGCAGCGCGGTCAAGCGCCGGGAACGGGAGCTGGGGCTCAAGAAGGGGGAGCTGAGCCGGACGGTGGAGATGAACATCCTCCACATGCGCCGGGTCCGCTCCAAGCTCCGGGACCCGGGCGCCTTCGAGATCCACGTCTTCGACGAGACCCCGCGCTTCACCGCCTACCTGGTGGACGGCGACGGCGCCGACGCGGTGGGGGTCGTCCAGACGTATCTGCGCCGCGCCCGAGGCATGGAGGCGCCGGTGCTGGTGCTCAGGGGCGGCGGCCGCGCGGTGGTGCGGGCCGGGCAGGACAGCGAGCACGGCCTGTTCGAGACGTACCGCGAGGAGTTCGAATCCGTGTGGACGGACTCCCGGCCGGTCTCCTGACCCAGTACGGACCTCAGGAGGGTGCTGTCAGTGGCCCGTGCGAGGGTGGTCGTCACCTGGGGGAAGCACCACGAAGGAGGTACGGGATGAGCTGGCATCGGCATGCGCTGGTCGGCTTCGACCTGGAGACGACGGGTACGGAGCCGCTGGAGGCCCGGATCGTGACGGCCGCGGTCATCGGTGTCCGCGCCGCCGACGGGGAGCCGGAGCGGCAGCGCACCTGGCTGGCGGATCCGGGCATCCGGATCCCCGCACAGGCCTCCGCGATCCACGGCATCAGCAGCGAGCGGGCGGCGGCGGAGGGCCGACCGGTGCGCGAGGTGGCCGACGAGATCGCGGAGACCCTGGCGGACTACTGGCGCCAGGGCGTGCCGGTCGTCGCGTACAACGCCGCCTTCGACCTGACGCTGCTGACGGCGGAGTTGCACCGGCACGGACTGCCGTCGCTGAGCGAGCGGCTCGACGGCGCGGGGATCGGCCCGGTCGTCGACCCGTACACCATCGACCGTGCGGTGGACCGCTACCGCAAGGGCAAGCGGAATCTGGAGGCGGTCTGCGTCGAGTACGGCGTCGTGCACGGGGGAGCGCACGACGCCGCCGCCGACGCGCTGGCCGCGGTGCGGGTGGCGTACGCGATAGCCGCCCGGCACGGCTCGGTGGCCGCGTTGTCCGCGGCCGAGCTCCACGAACGGCAGATCGCCTGGTACGCGGAGTGGGCCGCCGACTTCCAGCAGTTCCTGCGCCGCAAGGGCACGGCGGACGCGGTCATCGACGGCCGCTGGCCGGTGCGGGAGCCGGTGCTCGAAATGAAATCGAGCCCGTCCGGCGATTGAGGACATAACACTCAGAAGGGGTACCACCGCACGGCCGTGTCCCCGTCGCGCAGCGAAGCCACCCGCCTGCGGAACTCCGCGAGCGCCTTCGGGTTGGCCGGCGCGTGCTGCGCGACCCACGCGCAGCTCGCCGTCTCCCGCGCCCCGCGCAGCACCGCGCAGCCGTCCCACTCCCGGACGTCCCAGCCGTACGCCGAGGTGAACGCGTCATAGGCCTCGGCCGGCAGCCCGTACCGGTCACGGGAGAGGGCCAGTACCACCAGATCGTGCTCGCGCAGATCCGTGGAGAAGGTCTCCAGGTCCACCAGGACGGGGCCGTCCGGACCGACATGGACATTGCGCGGGAGCGCGTCACCGTGGATCGGGCCCGGGTCCAGGTGCGGCACCAGCGCGGCGGCGGCCGTCGCGAAGCCGTCGCGGCGCTCGCGCAGATACGCGGCGTCGGCCGGGTCGATCGTGTCGCCCGCCAGGGTCAGCCAGCGCTCGACCCCGCCGAGCAGCTCCCGCCGGGGCAGGGTGAGGCCCGCCGGGGCCGGCAGCGCGTGCACCGCGGTGAGCAGCGGCGCCAGATCCCTCGGCTCGGCCGGCCGCACCGGCTCCGGCAGCCGGTGCCACACCGTCACCGGGTGGCCCTCGACGATCCGGGCCGCGGGCTCCGCCGTCCGCACCGCGGGGACGCCGGACGCGGCGAGCCAGCGTGCGACGGCCACCTCGCGCTCGGCCCGCTCGCGCAGCTCCGGGCTGCGCACGGCGTCCCGGCCGATCTTGACCACCAGGTCACCCACGGCGAACACCGCGTTCTCGCCCAGCGCGAGCAACTCCGCGTCGCCGGGGTGCCCGGCAGCGGTCAGTACCTCGCGCGCTCGCATCTCGTTCATGGATCCGATTTTCGCATCCGTGCAGGTTGTCTTGACGAACCGGCGGGGCCTCAGCACGATTGCGGAGGCCACCTGAGCGGCCGGAACGGTACCAAGCCGGTCGAATGACGCAAGGGGGTCGTTTACGTGACATTGGCGAATGCAACCGTGCGGTCCGGGCGGGACGGCCCGCCGCGCGGCCGGCATGGCGAGGGACCCGCGCGGATCAACCGGAACGCCGGTACCTGGTTCCTGGTACTGCCCGCCCTCCTCCCGATCCTGGTCCTCAGCGTCGGCCCGCTGCTCTACGGCATCGCGCTGGCGTTCACCGACGCCCAGTCGGGGCGTACCCGGTCCACCCAGTGGACCGGGGTGCTGAACTTCCAGGACCTGCTGCACGACGGACTGTTCTGGGACTCGTTCCGGATCGGCCTGGTGTGGGCGGTCGGCGTCACCGTCCCGCAGTTCGTCCTGGCCCTCGGCCTCGCGCTGCTGCTCAACCAGAACCTGCGGATGCGGTGGCTGGCGCGGGCGCTGGCGATCATCCCCTGGGCGATGCCGGAGGTGGTCGTCGGCATCATGTGGCGGCTGGTCTACAACCCGGACGCCGGAATCCTCAACGAGACCATCCGCGATCTCGGCCTCGGCGACGGCCGGGACTGGCTGACCGGCCTCGCCACCGCACTGCCCGCGGTGATCCTGGTCGGCGTCTGGGCAGGCATGCCGCAGACCACGGTCGCCCTGCTGGCCGGCCTGCAGAACACCCCGCACGAACTCCACGAGGCCGCCGCCCTGGACGGCGCGGGCGCCTGGCGCCGCTTCCGTACCGTCACCTGGCCGGCGCTCAGGCCGGTCGCCCTCTCCATCACCGCGCTCAACTTCATCTGGAACTTCAACTCCTTCGCCCTGGTCTACGTACTGACCAACGGCGGCCCCGGCGGCCGCACCCGGCTGCCGATGCTCTTCGCGTACGAAGAGGCCTTCCGGTACGGACAGTTCGGCTACGCCGCGGCGATGGGCTGTGTGATGGTCGCGGTGATCTCCGTGATCCTCGCCGTGTATCTGGTGGGACGGCTCGGGGGAGGCGAGGACCGATGAGCATGCGTACCCGCGGGTCCGTGCGGGCCGGACAGTACCTCGCGCTGCTGTGCTACCTGGTGTTCCTGGCGTTCCCGTTCCTCTGGCTGATCTCGACCGCCTTCAAACCGGCGCCCGAGCTGGGCTCCCTGCACCCCACCTGGATCCCGCACCACCCGACGCTCGACAACTTCCGGGCCGCGTTCGACGAACAGCCGCTGCTGCGGGCCGCCGCCAACTCGCTGATCGCCGCCGTCTCGGCCGGGATCATCGCGGTCGTCATCGCCACCCCGATGGCCTATGTGATGGCCCGCCACCGCTCGCGGCTCTCCGCCGCAGCCACCGGCTGGGTGGTGGTCAGCCAGGCGTTCCCGTTCGTCCTGCTGATCATTCCGCTGTTCCTGGTGCTCAAGTACCTGCATCTGATCAACACACTGTGGGGGCTGATCATGGTGTACGTCGTGTGGTCGCTGCCGTTCGCGCTGTGGATGCTGGTCGGATACGTACGGGCGGTGCCGCCCGAGCTGGAGGAGGCGGCGGCGGTCGACGGCGCGAGCCGGCTGCGGACGCTCGTCTCGGTCACCGCGCCGCTGCTGGCCCCCGGCATCGTCGCCACCGCGCTCTTCGCCTTCATCACCGCGTGGAACGAGTTCTTCTTCGCGCTGGTCCTGCTCAAGACACCGGAGAAGCAGACCTTGCCGGTCGTACTGACCCACTTCCTCGGCGCGGAGGGCGCCAGCGACCTCGGGCCGCTCGCCGCCGCCGCGTTCCTCGCCACCCTCCCCTCGCTCGTCCTCTTCGCCGTCATCCAACGGCGGATCACCGGCGGCATGCTGGCCGGGGCGGTGAAGAGCTGATGCGCGCGGTGGTACGTACGGCAGCCGCGGCGGCCACCGCACTGGCGCTGCTGCTCACCGGATGCGGCGGGGGCGGTGGCGGCGGGACGGACGGCAGGATCACGATCCGCTTCCAGTCGCTGGCCTGGCAGAAGGAGTCCGTCGACGCCAACAAGCAGCTGGTGAGGGAGTGGAACGCGAGCCATCCCGACGTCCGGGTCCAGTACGTCCAGGGCAGCTGGGACAGCGTCCACGACCAGCTCCTCACCTCCTTCGAGGGGGACGAGGCACCCGACGTCATCCATGACGCGTCCGACGACCTCGCGGACTTCGCCTACGGCGGCTACCTCGCCGACCTGCGCACCCTGCTGCCCGGCCGGCTCACCGCCGACATCCCGGAGCGGAGCTGGCGCACCACCACCTTCGACGGCGGCGTCTACGGCGTCCCCTTCCTCCAGGAACCGCGCGTCCTGATCGCCAACACCAAGATCCTCAAGGCCTCCGGGGTCCGCGTCCCGACCCCGGAGAAACCCTGGAGCTGGACGGAGTTCGCACAGGTCACCAAGAAGCTCACCGGCAAGGGCCGTTACGGAGTCGCCTGGCCGCTCAAGGAACCCGTCTCCGTCACGCTCAACCTCGGCCTCTCGGCCGGCGGCGAGCTGTTCCACCGAGGCGCCGACGGAAAGGTCACGCTCGCCATGGACGACGGCGATCTCGTCGTCCCCCGGACCATCCACGACCAGGTCAACACAGAGCACAGCGCCGCCCGCACCGCGCTCGGCATGGGCGGCGGCGACACCCTTCCCGGCCTCTTCGGCGGCAAGTACGCCATGGTGCCGCTGGGGTTCTCCTACCGTCAGCAGGTGGTCGAACAGGCCCCGAAGGGCTTCGAGTGGACGGTGCTGCCCGCCCCGGCCGGAAGCGCGGGCCCGGCCCAGGGCGTGAGCCCGCAGACCCTGTCCGTCGCGCAGGACAGCCCGCACAAGAAGGAGGCCGTCGAGTTCATCGACTTCCTGCTGCGGCCGGCGAACATGGTGCGCCTCGCCAAGGGGGACTGGATGCTGCCCACCGGGAAGGATGCGCTGGCGGACCCCTCGCTGCACACCCCGGACCGGGGCTGGGCGACCGGCGTCGCGCTGGCGGGCGCACTGCGTTCCGCGCCCGCCCAGTCCGTGCGCGGCTACCCGGAGTGGAAGGACAAGGTCGCCACCCCCGCGTACCAGGAGTACTACAGCGGCGCGATCGACGCGGCCGAGCTGAGGAAGCGTCTGGTCGAGGACGGAAACCGGGTGCTGGCCCGCTATCAGCGATGACATCGCGGGTGCGGGCCGGCCGGAGGGCCCGGCCGTGGTGTGCGGGCGGTAACGGCCAGTGATGTGTCGGACTTGGGTGCGGGATGTCGAATTCCTGTGACGAAACCGGGCTCCGCACGTCCCAGCCGCAGAGTGGGTCTTGATCTGTGCGCGTCAATCAGTAAGGGTTTCGAGCCAGCCCCCGGAGATCTTCCGGCCGAGGGCCAATCCCCCCACAAAGAATGACGAGGAGACCCCTCTTCATGGCACTTCACAAGCGCACCCACCGGATCAAGCTCACCGCCGCGATCACCGCCGTGGCCGCCGCGGCCGGTATCACCCTGCTGGGCAGCCCCATGGCCGGAGCGGCACCCGCCCCCGCCATGGGCAAGATCTACGGTGCCGACGCGGCGACCGCCGTGTCCGGCAGCTACATAGTCATGCTGGACCACAAGGCCGATAAGGCGAAGCTCGCCAAGGAGTACGGCGGCGAGCTGAAGCGCAACTACAGTTCCGCCATCAACGGCTTCTCCGCCAGCGGTCTTTCGCGGACAGAGGCCAAGCGGCTCGCCGCCGACCCGTCGGTCTCCAAGGTCGTCCAGAACAAGAAGTTCCACGTCGACGCCACCCAGGACAACCCGCCGTCCTGGGGCCTGGACCGGATCGACCAGACCCAGACCGCGGGCGACAACGCCTACACCTACCCGGACAGCGCGGGTGAGGGCGTGACCGCGTACGTCATCGACACCGGGGTCCGCATCACCCACGAGGAGTTCGAGGGCCGGGCCAGCTACGGCTACGACGCCGTGGACGACGACGACAACGCCGACGACGGCTACGGCCACGGAACCCACGTGGCCGGCACCATCGCCGGTGCGACGTACGGCGTCGCCAAGAAGGCCAAGATCGTGGCCGTCCGGGTCCTCGACGACTCGGGCTCCGGCACCACGGAGCAGGTCGTGGCCGGCATCGACTGGGTCACCGCCAACCACGAGGGCCCGTCCGTCGCCAACATGAGCCTCGGCGGCGGCGCGGACGAGGCGCTCGACGCGGCGGTCCAGAAGTCCATCGCCTCCGGGGTCACCTACGGAGTGGCGGCGGGCAACGAGTCGGGCGACGCGAGCGAGAACTCCCCGGCACGCGTCCCCGAGGCCATCACGGTCGCCTCCTCCACCGTGGACGACGAGCAGTCGTCGTTCTCCAACTACGGCTCGCTGGTGGACCTCTACGCCCCGGGCTCGGACATCACCTCGGCGTGGAACGACAGCGACACCGGGTCCGACACCATCTCCGGTACGTCCATGGCCACTCCGCACGTCGTCGGTGCCGCCGCCCTCTACCTGGCGGGACACCCCGACGCCACCCCGGCGGAGGTCTCCACGGCGCTGACCGACGGAGCCACCCCGGACGCCATCAGCAACGCCACCGCGGGAACGGCGAACAAGCTGCTGAAGGTCGTTGAGTAACAGCACCGCTCCCTGAACCGGCGGCCACCGCGCCCTCCCCCACGGGGCGCGGCGGCCGCACGGCTCGGGCCGATCGTCCTATGGTGTGCCCATGACGATGTACGCGGCGCTGCTGCGCGGGATCAATGTGAGCGGCCAACGCAAGGTCCCCATGGCCGAACTCCGCACCCTGCTCACCGGACTCGGCCACGGCGACGTCGGGACGTACCTGCAGAGCGGCAACGCGGTCTTCAGCAGCGCGTCCGGCGACGAGAACACCCTCGCGGCCGAGCTGGAGCGGGCCATCGAGGAGCGGTTCGGCTTCGCGGTGGAGTGCCTGGTGAGGGACGCCGACTACCTCGCCGCAGTGGCCGCCGCCTGCCCGTTCCCGGCCGCGGAGCTCCAGGGCAGGCAACTGCACGTCACGTACTTCGACCGGCCCGTCGACGCCGCCCGCTTCGCCCCGCTGGACGCCGACGCCTTCCGCCCCGAGGAATTCCGGCTCGGTGACCGCGCTCTCTACCTCTACGCCCCCGACGGGCTCGGCCGCTCCAAGCTCGCCGCCGCCCTCTCCCGGCCCTCCCTCAACAAGGGCCTCACCGGAACCTCGCGCAACTGGAACACCGTCGCGAAACTCGTCGAGATGACCGGAGGGGAGGCGTGAGCGAGCCGACACCCGGCGTGGCCGCGGCGGTCGAGGGCGAACTCCGCCTCCTCGACCCGCTGGTACGGGCCTCCGCCCAACTCCTGGCCCAGGTCCTGCACCCCGACTTCCACGAGGTCGACACCACCGGCCGGCACCGCGACCGGGACACGGTCATCACCTCGCTCATCACCGGCACCGCCGCACACCCCGGACAGCTCACCGCGTCCCGCATGCGCGGGGTCCAGCTCGCGGACGCACTCGTCCACGTCACCTTCGACACCGAGGCCAAGGGGATGCGCGCCCACCGCAGTTCACTGTGGCGCCTCACCGCCACCGGCTGGCTGCTCTACTACCACCAGGCCACCCCCTTCGTCACCGGACCGGAGGCCGACCGCCCCTGAGCGGGGCGGCGGCACCGTCAGCCACGGGGCGCACGCCTGGCCCGCGCCGCCCACCGGCCGTCCGTACGGGAGATCCGCACCGGATGACCGAAGCAGTCGCTGACCCGCTCCGTGGTCAGCACCTCGTCCGCCGGACCCGAGGCCAGGCAACGCCCGCCGCGCAGCAGCATCGCGTGGCTGGTGGAGGCGGGCAACTCCTCCAGATGATGCGTGACCAGGACCGTCGCCAGCTCCGGGTGCTCCTCGCGGAGCGCGTCCAGACTGTCCAGCAACTGCTCCCGGGCGGCCAGGTCGAGACCGGTGGCCGGCTCGTCGAGCAGCAGCAGCCGGGGCTGCGGCATCAGCGCGCGGGCGATGAGCGTACGGCCCCGCTCGCCCTGCGACAGCGCGGGCCAGCGCGACCCCTCCTTGCCGCCCATGCCCAGCATCTCCAGCAGCCGCTCCGCCCGCTCCCGCTGCTCCGGGCTTGCCGACCAGCGCGGCACCGGCTCGACCGAGTTGGTCAGCCCCGTCAGCACCACGTCCTTCACCGTGAGCGGTGAGCGCAGCGGATGGCGCGGATCGACATGCCCCAGCAGCGTCCGCAGCTCCCGCAGATCGACCCGCCCCAGGGTGCGGCCCAGCACCTCCACCGTGCCCCGGGTGGGGTGCCTGATCGCGCCGAGGAGCCCCAGCAGCGTGCTCTTGCCCGCACCGTTGGCGCCGAGCAGCGCCCAGTGCTCCCCGCCGCGCACCGTCATCGAGACCGAGTCGAGCAGGACCTTGCCGTCCCGTACGAGCGTGACGCCGTCGGCCCTGATCACCGGAACCGGAACCGGGTCCGTGGCCGAGGAAGGGGGGAGGGGTGCGGTGGTGGTCACGTGCGGTTACTCCTTCATGCGGATGCGAGCGCCTCCAGGAGGCTCATGTCGTCGGTCGACAGCAAGATCTCCCCGGCCCGGAGGTTCTCCGCGAGATGAACGGGCGAACCGGTGCCCGGAGTCGGGCACAGAACGGGGGAGTGGTGCAGCAGCCAGGCGAGGGCGATCTGCCCACGGGTGGCCGCGTGGCGTTCCGCGATCCCGGCGAGCGCCGCGGCGCCCTCGCCGGTCAGCGCGCCGTTCGCCAGCGGGAACCAGGGCAGGAAGGCCAGGCCGTGGGCCTCGCACACCTTCAGTACCGCGTCCGACGAACGGTCCAGGAGATTGAACCGGTTCTGCACCGAGGCGATCCCGGTCAGGGAGAGCGCCTCTTCCAGCTGGTCGGCGGTAAGGGTGTCCAGACCGATATACCGGATCTTACCCTCCTGCCGCAGTTCATCCAGAGCGCCCAGTTGCTCGGCCATCGGCACCTGCGGATCCAGCCGGTGCAGCTGGTAGAGGTCGATCCGGTCGGTGCGCAGCCGCCGCAGACTGGATTCGCAGTGCGCCCGCAGGTCCTCCGGCCGCCCCGCGATGTGCCAGCTGCTGTCGCTGGTGCGCACCACACCGCCCTTGGTCGCGATCACCAGATCGTCGCGGTACGGGTGCAGCGCCTCTGCGACCAGCTCCTCCGCGACCCCGGGGCCGTAGTTCTCCGCGGTGTCGATGAGGGTCACGCCCCGGTCGACCGCCGCCCCGAGCACGGCCAGCGCCTTCTGCCGGTCCGCGGGAGGCCCCCAGTAACCGGGGCCGGTCAGCTGCGCGGTGCCGTAGCCGAGACGGCGCACGGGCAGCTCGCCGCCGAGGAGGAAGGTGTCATCGGGGGACCGTTGCTCGTTGAACATGGAAGGAACAGTAATCCACCCGCCGGCTGTCGCTTTTCTTCAATATCCGCAGCGGGGCGCCGTCCTAGCCTGGGGTGCATGAAGACCGAGCACGCCCATATGACCGAATGCGCAGCGGAGGCGGCCCGGGTCGCCCGCGCCGTCCGTCCCGCACAACTCGACAGCTCCGTGACCCCCTGCGAAGGCTGGGACGTCCGGGGGCTCGTCAACCACTGGGTGCTCTACACCTCGCACGGCATGGAGCACCGCGCCCTGCGCACCGAGATCCCCGAGGAGCTCACCACGCGCGACTTCACGGCGGACGCCGACTGGGCCGAGCGGTACGCGGCCCAGCTGGACCGCGCCGTCGCCGCCTGGTCCGACCCGGCCGCCTGGGAGGGCACCATCGGCCGGGGCGACTCTGCGTCCCCGGCCGCCGACACCGCCGAGATGCTCATCATGGAGACGGCGCTGCACGGCTGGGACGTCGCACGGGCCACCGGCCAGGAGTTCCGGCTCTCCGACGACGCGGCCGGCTACGTACTGAAGACCGTGGAGAAGACGGCCGAGCTCTACCGGCGGTACGAGGGCTTCGCCGCCGAGATCACCGTCGGCAACCCGGGGTCCGCGTTCGAGCGGGCCCTCGCCCTCAGCGGCCGCGATCCGCAGTGGACCGCCGCCTGAGAATGGCCCAGCCGGGCAGCCGCCAAATGGCCCGGGAGACTGCGCCACCGGCTGGCTAGGCTCCTCTCATGACCACTCACCGCAGCGCGGAAAGCACCCCGGAGCACGTTCCGGAAAGCACCCTGGACACGGGCAGGCCCGTCGTCGACTTCTGGTTCGACCCGGCCTGCCCGTTCGCCTGGATCACCTCCCGCTGGATGCTGGAGGTGGAGCAGCGGCGCGACATCGAGCTCCGCTTCCACGTGATGAGCCTCTATCTGCACAACACCGGCAACGAACTCCCCGACTGGTACCGCGCCCTCGTCGACAAGTCGATCGGACCGGTGCGGGTCGCCGCGGCCGCGGCCGAGCGGCACGGCGAGGCGGTCCTGCGGGATCTGTACACCGCCTACGGCACCCGGATCCACCAGCGGAAGAACGAGGACTTCGACGAGGTGATCGCCCAGTCCCTCGACGAGGTGGGCCTCCCCGCGGAGCTCGCCGCCGCCGCGCACACGGACACGTACGACGAGGCGCTGCGGCGCAGCCACGACGCGGGCAAGGACCCCGAGGCGGACGCGTACGTGGGTACGCCCACCCTCCACGTCGACGGGACCGTCTGGTTCGGCCCGGTCCTGCGCGCGGTACCGCGCGGCGAGGAGGCGGCGCGACTGTTCGACAGCTTCCGGGTGCTCGCCGGCTACGACGACTTCTTCGAGCTCAAGCGCACCCGCACGGGCAGCCTCGACGTGGGCTGACCAGCTGTCCGCAGCCGGACTACGCGCTGAGCGAGGCCGTCCCGGCGGTCGGTACCCGGGCCTCTTCGTACCGGTCCAGCAGCAGCCGCGCCAGCTCCGGTGACGGGCCCAGCACCCCGGCCAGGACATCCGCGCCGGCCTCGGCCGCCCCCGCCGCGATGCGGTCCGGGAGGCGGCCCGGCGCGATCACGTAGGGGGCCACCGCGACTCTGCGCACACCCTCGGCCCGCAGGGCCCGTACCGCGTCCTCGGTACGGGGATGGGATGCGGAGGCGAACGCAGGCCGCACGGAACACCAACCGGTGTGCCGCAGCTCCCGCGCGATTTCAGCGATCACTGCGCTCGCCTCCGGGTCTGTGGAGCCCGCCGAGGCCAGGACGAGCCCGGTCGAGCCTCTGTCGCCGGGGCGGACCCCGGCCTCTTCCAGCCGCCGCTCAAGGGCGGAGTTCAGCAGTGGCGAGGGGCCGAGCACCTCCGCCTGCCGCACCCGCAGCCGAGGCAGCCTGCCGCGCGCCTCCCGCAGTACCGCCGGGATGTCGGACTTGGCGTGGAAGGCCCGGGTGAGCAGCAGCGGAAGCGCCACCACATCGCTCACGCCCTGCCCGTCCAGCCGCTCCAGGACCCTCGGCACCGACGGCGCGTTGAAGTCCAGGAACCCGGTCTCCACCCGCAGCCCCGGCCGCAGCGCCCGTACCCGCGCGGTGAGCGCGTGCACGGTCGCGGCGTGCCGGGGATCGCGGCTGCCGTGGGCGATGACGAGGAAGACCGGAGAAGTCATGCCGTAGCTCAGTTCTTGACGAGGAGACCGCGGCTGCGCAGCACCCACCGCTCCAGCGGGCTGAAGATGAGCAGGTCGATGGCGATGCCGACGATCAGGATCAGGAAGATGGCGAGGAAGACCATCGACATGCTGCTGGTCTCACGGCCCTGCTCCAGCAACTGCCCCAGGCCCACGCCCAGATCGGGCGAGGAGGCGATGATCTCCGCGGCCATCAACGAGCGCCAGGAGAACGCCCAGCCCTGCTTCAGACCGGCCAGATAGCCCGGCAGCGAGGCCGGCAGCACGATGTGCCAGGTGCCCCGGAGCCCGGTGGCGCCCAGCGTCTTGCCGGCCCGCAGGTGCAGCGGCGGGATCTGGTCGACACCGGCGACGAGCCCGTTGGCGATCGACGGGACGGCGCCCAGCAGGATCACCGCGTACATCATCGTGTCGTCCAGGCCCAGCCAGATGACCGCGGGCGGCACCCAGGCCACCGAGGGCAGCGACTGCAGACCCGAGAGCACCGGGCCGATCGCCGCGCGCACCAGCTTCACCCGGGAGACCAGCAGCCCGAGCGGGGTGCCGATGACGAGCGCGAGGAGGAAGCCGAGGAGACCGCGCGAGACGCTGGTCCAGATGTAGCCGAGCAGGGTGCCCTGGGCCCAGGCGTCGGACACCTCGGACCAGACCTGGGACGGCGAGGGCAGCTTGTAGTCGTCGGTGACCTTCGCCCAGATCAGGATCTGCCAGACGATGAGCACCAGCGCGACGGCCACCACCGGGGGCAGCACCTTCTGCGTCAGCACCTGGCGCACCGGGGTCCGGCTGATCCGTACCGCGTCCAGGGCGTCGAGCCCCGCTTCGAGGCCGGCCATGTCCTGGGCGGCGTCCTTCGGGGCGCCCGCCCCGGCGGCGCCGCTCTTGGCGGTGGTCTCAGTGCTGGCCATGTCGGCGGATCTCCCCACGCAGTTGTTCGGTGATCTCGACGGAGAGCTCCGCCACGGCGGTGTCCTCGATGCGGCGCGGCTGCTCGATGTCGACCGTCCACTCCCGGGCGATCCGGCCGGGCCGCGAGGAGAGCAGCACGACCCGCTCGGCGAGCCGGACCGCCTCGCGCACGTTGTGCGTGACGAAGAGGACCGAGACGTTCGTCTCGCGCCAGATCCGGGTCAGCTCGTCGTGCAGCACATCCCGGGTGATGGCGTCGAGCGCGGCGAACGGCTCGTCCATCAGCAGCAGTTGGCTGTCCTGGGCGAGCGCGCGGGCCATCGCCACCCGCTGCCGCATGCCGCCGGAGAGTTCGTGCACCCGCTTGCCGTACGCCCCGCCCAGGCGGACGAGTTCGAGCAGCCGCTCCGCCTCGGTGCGGCGCTCCGACTTCGGTACGCCGCGCAGCCGCAGCGCCAGTTCGATGTTCTTGCCCGCGGTCAGCCACGGGAAGAGCGCGTGCTCCTGGAACATCAGGGCCGGCCGCCCGCCGGGGGTCTCGATGGACCCCGCGGACGGGCGGTCGAGTCCGGCCACCAGATTCAGCAGTGTCGATTTGCCGCACCCGGAGGCTCCCAGGAGGGTGACGAACTCGCCGGGAGCGACATCGAGCGTGATGTCGTCCAGGACGAGCTGCTGCCCCTCCGGTCCGCCGAAGGACTTCGAGACGTGGTCGAGGCGGGCGGCGTGCCCGACCGCCGTGCGGTCCTCGGCCGTGGTGAGCGTGGTCGTGGCCATGGTCGTCACCTCCTGGGAGATCCTGGAACGGGGCGGGTGCTTACTTGACGGCGAGACCGGCGTCGGCGACGGCGGGCTTGCCCGCGGCCTTGAGGACCTTGTTCAGCGGTCGCAGGTCGTAGATGCCCTTCAGATCCGGCTCGTCCAGCAGACCGGCCTTCACCGCGTGCGCGGCCTCGGCGTCGAGCGTGGCGGCCAGCGGGTCGTCGGTGAACGCGATGGACTTCCACGCCGGGTCGATGACGTCGGCCGGCAGCTCCTTGCCGGACAGCGTCTTGAGCGCGCTGTTGGCGGACGCCTTCGCCTTGTCCGGGTTGGCGTTGATCCACGCGTTGGTGTTGACCGAACCGCGCAGCACCGCCTCGACGACGTCCGGGTGCTGGTCGAGGAACTTCTGCGACACGATGATGTTCGTGATCACGAACTTGTCGTCCGGCCAGAGCTTGCGCTCGTCGAGGAGCACCTTCGCGCCCTGCGCGACCAGCTTGGACGCGGTCGGCTCGGGCGCCCACGCACCGTCGATGGAACCGGACTTGTAGGCGTCCGGGGTCACCTTGTTGTCGGTGCGGACCACGGAGACGTCGCCCTTGCCGCTCTGGGCGTCGACCTTCCAGCCCTTCTCCGAGATCCAGTTGAGCAGCGCCACGTCCTGGGTGTTGCCGAGCTGCGGGGTGGCGATCTTCTTGCCCTTGAGGTCGTCCAGGGTCTTGATCTTCTTCGGGTTGACGACCAGCTTCACCCCGCCGGAGGCCGAACCGCCGATGATGCGCAGGCTCTTGCCCTTGGACTTGGTGAAGCCGTTGATGGCGGGGGAGGGGCCGATGAAGCCGATGTCGATCGAGCCGGCGTTGAGCGCCTCTATCTCGGACGGGCCCGCGTTGAACGTCGAGGGCTTGACCTCGGTGGAGCCGAGCTCCTTGGCGATGATGCCTTCCTGGATGCCGACCAGGGCGGTGGCGTGCGTGAGGTTCGGGAAGTACCCGATCTTCACGGTGTCCGCGGAGAGCTTCTTCCCGCCGGCGGAGACGTTTGCCTTCTTGGCGTCGTCGTCCTTCGCGTCGGAGCCGTAACCGCAGGCGGTGAGCGCCACGGCGAGCAGCGGCAGGGCGGCGGCAGCGACGATGCTGCGGCGCAGCGTGGTACGTGGGGCAGACACGGGAGGGATTCCTCTCGGAGGCCCGGCGCTCACGCCCCCGCTAAGGCGGTGGGCGCGGCCGGGCGGTCGGCAGGTCTTCGTCTGAACTGGCTTTGCGGGCGGTGCGGTTGGTGCTGCCGGGCGCGCAGGCAGTGCGCGTACGTCATCGCGCACATCGTGCGACCCCGCCCTGCCCGCTGCCGAGGGCGCCGCTGCCGACGCGGCCGCCCTCCTTCGCGAAGGTCGAGAAGATGTCCCCGCTCATCAGAAGTCCCACTCCGCTTCGTCGTCCGCCGGGGCCGCCGCGCGCACCACGGCGGCGAACGAGGCGCCCGCCATGCCGGCCGACAGGGTGGTGCCGTCCGCCGGGTCGATCAGCAGGAACGAACCGGTGCGGCGCGAGTCGGCGTACGGGTCGAGCGCGAGCGGCTCTGCGGTGCGTACGACGACCCGGCCGATGTCGTTGGCGACGAGCTGTCCGGGCGCCGGGTGCTGGGAGAGGTCGTCCAGGGTGAGGCGGGACGGGATGTCCTTCACTATCGCCTTGACGGTGCGGGTGGTGTGCTTGATCAGCACCCGCTGGCCCACGGTGAGCGGCCGGTCCGCGACGTGGCAGACGGTCGCCTCGACGTCCTGGGTGACGGCCGGGGCGTCGTCAGAGGGTGCGATCAGGTCGCCGCGCGAGACGTCGACGTCATCGGTGAGCCGGATCGTCACCGACTGCGGGGCCCAGGCGATGTCCACGCCGGCGCCGAGCAGATCGATCCCGGCGATCGTCGACGTACGGCCCGAGGGCAGTACGGTGACGGGCTCGCCGACCCGGAACACCCCGGCGGCGATCTGACCCGCGTAGCCCCGGTAGTCGGGGTGCTCGGCCGTCTGCGGGCGGATCACGTACTGGACGGGGAAGCGGGCGTGGCAGCCGGTGAGGTCGTGGCTGACCGGGACCGTCTCCAGGTGCTCCAGGACGGTCGGGCCGCCGTACCAGTCCATGTTCGCGGACGGTTCCACGACGTTGTCGCCGGCCAACGCGGAGATCGGGATCGCGGTGATCTCCGGGACTCCGAGCGAGGCCGCGTAGGCGGTGAACTCCTCGGCGATGGCGGCGAACACCGGCTCCGCGTAGTCGACCAGATCCATCTTGTTCACGGCCAGCACCACGTGCGGGACGCGGAGCAGGGCGGCGACGGCGGCGTGCCGGCGGGTCTGCTCGACGACCCCGTTGCGGGCGTCCACCAGCACCACGGCCAGTTCGGCGGTGGAGGCGCCGGTGACCATGTTGCGGGTGTACTGCACGTGGCCGGGGGTGTCGGCGAGGATGAAGCGGCGTCGGGGTGTGGCGAAGTAGCGGTAGGCGACGTCGATGGTGATGCCCTGTTCGCGCTCCGCGCGCAGTCCGTCGGTGAGCAGGGCGAGGTCGGGTGCTTCCTGGCCGCGTTTGCGGGAGGCGTCCTCGACGGCTTCGAGTTGGTCGGTGAGGACGGACTTGGAGTCGTGGAGCAGTCGTCCCACGAGGGTGGATTTGCCGTCGTCGACGGATCCGGCGGTGGCGAACCGCAGGAGGGTGGTGGTCGAGAGCTGGTCGGCGAGCTGGGTGGGTGTGGTCATGTTAGAAGTACCCCTCGCGCTTGCGGTCTTCCATCGCGGCCTCTGACATTTTGTCGTCGGCGCGGGTGGCGCCCCGTTCGGTGAGGCGGGAGGCGGCGATCTCGGTGATGACGGCGGCCAGTGTGGTGGCGTCGGAGTCGACGGCGCCGGTGCAGGACATGTCGCCGACGGTGCGGTAGCGGACCTGGCGGGTCTCGGTCCGTTCGTGGTCCTTGGGGCCGCCCCAGTCGCCCGCGGTGAGCCACATTCCGGAGCGGCTGAAGACCTCGCGTTCGTGGGCGAAGTAGATCTGCGGGAGTTCGATGCTCTCGCGCTCGATGTACTGCCAGACGTCGAGTTCGGTCCAGTTGGAGATGGGGAAGACGCGTACGTGTTCACCCGCGGCGTGTCGGCCGTTGTAGAGCTGCCACAGTTCGGGGCGCTGGCGGCGGGGGTCCCACTGGGAGAACTCGTCGCGCAGGGAGAACACCCGTTCCTTGGCGCGTGCCTTTTCCTCGTCGCGGCGGCCGCCGCCGAAGACGGCGTCGAAGCGGTGCTGCTGGATGGCTTCGGTCAGGGGCACGGTCTGGAGCGGGTTGCGGGTGCCGTCGGGGCGTTCGCGGAGCTTCCCGGTGTCGATGTACTCCTGGACGGAGGCGACGTGCAGCCGCAGTCCGTGTTCGGCGACCACCCGGTCGCGGTACTCCAGGACCTCGGGGAAGTTGTGTCCGGTGTCCACGTGCAGCAGGGTGAACGGCACCGGCGCGGGCGCGAACGCCTTGAGCGCCAGGTGCAGCATCAGGATCGAGTCCTTGCCACCGGAGAACAGGATCACCGGCCGCTCGAACTCCCCGGCCACCTCCCGGAAGATGTGCACCGCCTCCGACTCCAGGGAGTCCAGATGGCTGAGTGCGTACGGATTGGCGGTGCCTTCCGACACAGTCGCGACGGTCGTCACGCTGCACCCCTCTCGCTCAGCAGCGCGTACAACTCCGCCGCGGACTCCTGCACGGACTGCTGGTGCGACTCGATCCGCAGGTCCGGCGACTCGGGGGCCTCATAGGGGTCGTCCACCCCGGTCAGCCCACTGATCTCGCCCGCCGCCTGCTTGGCGTACAGCCCCTTCACATCGCGCACCGAGCACACCTCGACCGGAGTGGCGACGTGCACCTCCAGATACGCCGTGCCCCCGGCCTGGTGCCGCTTGCGGACCGCCTCCCGGCTGTCCGCATACGGCGCGATGACGGGGACCAGCACCTTCACTCCGTTGGCCGCCAGCAGTCCGGCGACGAAGCCGATCCGCTGGACGTTGGTGTGCCGGTCCTCGCGGGAGAAGCCGAGGCCCGCGGAGAGGAACTCCCGGATCTCGTCGCCGTCGAGCACCTCCACCCGGTGGCCCTCGCCGCGCAGCCGCGCGGCGAGTTCGCGGGCGATGGTGGTCTTGCCCGCGCTCGGCAGACCGGTCAGCCAGATGGTGGCTCCCGTCTCCGTCACGCTCATCGAATTCTCCTGATCAGTCGTCATCAGCCGTGCAGCCCGCACTCGGTCTTGCCGCTCCCGGCCCAGCGGCCGGCGCGTGCGTCCTCGCCCTCCAGCACCCGACGGGTGCAGGGCGCGCAGCCCACAGAGGCGTAACCATCCATCAGCAGCGGGTTGGTGAGCACTCCGTGCTCCGCGACGTACGCGTCCACGTCTTCCTGGGTCCAGCGGGCGATAGGCGAGACCTTGACCTTCTGCCGCTTCTCGTCCCAGCCGACCACCGGGGTGTTCGCCCGGCTGGGGGACTCGTCGCGGCGCAGCCCGGTCGCCCAGGCGGTGTAGGAAGTCAGGCCCTCCTCAAGGGGCTTGACCTTGCGCAGCTTGCAGCAGAGGTCGGGGTCGCGGTCGTGCAGCCTCGGCCCGTACTCGGCGTCCTGCTCGGCGACGGACTGCCGGGGGGTCAGGGTGATGACGTTGACGTCCATCACCGCCTCCACCGCGTCGCGGGTGCCGATCGTCTCGGGGAAGTGGTAGCCGGTGTCGAGGAAGACCACGTCCACGCCCGGCAGGGCCCGGGAGGCGAGGTGCGCCACGACCGCGTCCTCCATCGAGGAGGTGACGCAGAAACGCGGCCCGAAGACGCGGGTCGCCCAGGCGAGGATCTCCGCCGCGGAGGCGTCCTCCAGCTCGCGTCCGGCCCGCTCGGCCAGCTCCCTGAGCTCCCGCGACGTGAGCTTCTCGACTTGCAGCGTGTCCGTCATATCCCGTCCCCTCCAACGTCGTTGCGCGCCAGTCCCCGGGACAGCAGGCCCAGGAACTTCAGTTGGAACGCCCGGTTGCAGGAAGCGCATTCCCAGGCCCCGTGCCCCGTCTCGTGCGGGCGCAGGTCCTCGTCCCCGCAGTAGGGGCAGTGGAACGGTGCGGCGCGCTCGCTCATGACAGCGACTCCGCACTGGCCCGCGCCGCCCAGGTCGCGAAGCGCTCGTCGCCCTCGCGCTCCTTCTGGAAGTTCCCGAGCACCCGCTCGACGTAGTCGGGCAGTTCGTCGGACGTGACCTTCAGGCCGCGGACCTTGCGGCCGAAGCCGGCCTCCAGGCCCAGCGCACCGCCCAGGTGCACCTGGTAGCCCTCCACCTGATTGCCGTCGCCGTCCAGCATGAGCTGGCCCTTGAGCCCGATGTCCGCCGTCTGAATGCGGGCGCAGGCGTTGGGGCAGCCGTTGATGTTGATGGTGAGCGGCTCGTCGAACTCCGGCATGCGGCGCTCCAGTTCGTCGATGAGCGAGGCGCCGCGCGCCTTGGTCTCGACGATCGCCAGCTTGCAGTACTCGATGCCGGTGCAGGCCATCGTGCCCCGGCGGAACGGGGAAGGCTGCACCTGGAAGCCGAGCTCCTCAAGACCGGCCACCAGGGAGTCGACCCGGTCCGGCTCCACGTCGAGGATCAGCATCTTCTGCTCGACGGTGGTGCGCAGCCGGTCGGAGCCGTGCGCGGCGGCCAGATCGGCGATCTTGGTGAGGGTGGGGCCGTCGACCCGGCCGACCCGGGGCGCGAAGCCGACGTAGCGGCGGCCGTCCTGCTGCTCGTGGACGCCCACGTGGTCGCGCCAGCGGCTGCTGGGCTGCTCGGGGGCGGGGCCGTCGAGCAGCGGCCGCTTGAGGTACTCGTCCTCCAGTACCTGGCGGAACTTGACGGGCCCCCAGTCGGCCATCAGGAACTTCAGCCGGGCGCGGGTGCGCAGCCGCCGGTACCCGTAGTCACGGAAGATCCCGACGACTCCGGCCCAGACGTCGGGGACCTCGGCCAACGGCACCCAGGCGCCCAGGCGTTCGGCGAGCCGGGGGTTGGTCGAGAGGCCGCCGCCGACCCAGAGGTCGAAGCCGGGGCCGTGTTCGGGGTGGACGACGCCGACGAAGGCGATGTCGTTGATCTCGTGGACCACGTCCTGCACGGGCGAGCCGGAGATCGCGGTCTTGAACTTGCGCGGCAGGTTGGAGAATTCCTTGCTGCCGATGTAGCGGTCGTGGATCTCGTCGACCGCCGGGGTGCCGTCGATGATCTCGTCGGCGGCGATCCCCGCCACCGGGGAGCCGATGATCACGCGCGGGCAGTCGCCGCAGGCCTCCGTCGTGGACAGGCCGACGGCCTCCAGCTTCTCCCAGATGGCCGGGACGTCCTCGATACGGATCCAGTGCAGCTGGATGTTCTGCCGGTCGGTGACGTCGGCGGTGCCCCGCGCGTACTTCTCCGAGACCTCACCGATCGCCCGCAGTTGCGCCGCCGTCAGCCGGCCGCCGTCGATGCGGACCCGGAGCATGAAGTACCGGTCGTCCAGCTCCTCCGGCTCCAGGACCGCGGTCTTGCCGCCGTCGATCCCGGGCTTGCGCTGCGTGTACAGGCCCCACCAGCGCATCCGTCCACGAAGGTCGTTCGGGTCGATCGAGTCGAATCCGCGCTTGGCGTAGATCGTCTCAATGCGTGTCCGTACGTTGAGACTGTCGTCGTCCTTCTTGAACTGCTCATTGCCGTTGAGGGGGGTGTAGTGCCCCAGGGCCCACTGGCCTTCGCCGCGGTGGCGTCCTGCCTTGCGGCGAGGTGCGGCGGGCGCAGGCTGTTCCGGGGTAGCGGCCATGACGGTACGTCCTTCTGGACTGCGGGAGGGCGGCTCTGAACTGCACACTCGCGTCTGGGCGCGGCGGTGCGCAGGGTTTGCAGAGGAAAGGGATCGCGGCGGTGCTGGAAACTCTCAGCTCGCCGGACAGATGGCGCTGGACATGCGGCCGAGGTCGACGTGGCGTCGACTCACCAAGGCAATTCCAGTTCCAGACATGACGGAAGCGTGTCACGCGAATCTCGGAGCAGTCCACCACTATCCATGATGTGGACGAGACTGTCCCGTCAGGTGAGACGCTGTGGCGCCCGTCACTGAGTCGACGGGCGCCGGGCCACCCGGATAACCGGACAACCACCCGCATTTCCCCGGGTGTCGGGTTACGGAAGCAGCTCCCGGCCGGAACCCGGCCACGGGCCCGGATTCGCGACCTCGGGCTCGGTCTCGGTCCTGGTGTCGAAGAGCCGGAAGCCCCGGCGCAGGTAGTTGTCCATGGCGTGCGGACCGTCCTTGGAGCAGGTGTGCAGCCAGACCCGCTTCGTCGCCGGCCGCTCCTGCCACCGCTCCGCCAGGTCCCAGGCGCGGGCCACCCCGTACGAGAGCAGATGGCCGCCGATCCGGCGTCCCCGGAACGCCGGGATGAGACCGAAGTACATGATCTCGACCACGCCGTCCTCCTGCGGGTCCAGTTCGATGTAGCCGGCCGGCGTGCCGTCCGCGTAGGCCACCCACGTCTCCGCGCCGGGCCGGTCCAGCGCCTCCTGCCACTGCGCGTACGTCATCGACAGCCGGTCCGTCCACCGGATGTCACCGCCGACCGCCGTATAGAGGAAGCGGCTGAACTCGGGCAGCGGTATCCCGGACCGGACGATCCGGACGTCCCCTTCCGGTGCGGCGGAGGGCCGCAGATCATCGGGGGAGGTCTGCTCCAGCGACCAGACGGTCACCTCTGTGGTCACCTCTGCGGTTACCTCGGGGGTCACCTCTGCGGTCGGTTCTGCGGGGGGCTCGGGGTTGCTCATGGCTGCCAGAAAACCATGCCCGCGTGGACCGGCCCAAGCCGGTCCCGGCAGTCGGACGGCCACCACCTGCGCGAACACCGTTCAGCGCGCGTCGCGCACCGCGGTCACCACCGGGGCGTTCGAGCGCGGCAGCAGATCGCCCGGGTGCTCCGGGTGGATCACCTCCACCTCGACCCCGTCACCGAAGCGGTACGGGCGGTGCGCCAGCACCTCCGCGAGATGGCGCCGCAGCCGGGAGACCTCGGCCCGCACCGTCACCGTCCTGGTCGGATCACCGAAGATGTCCTGCGCCAGCTCGGAGGCGGTACGCCCCTCCCGGTGCAGCGCCAGCGCGAACAGCAGCTCGGCGTGGCGCGGGGACAGCCGCTGCGTCCAGGTGCCCACCGGGCTCACCACGTTCACCGCGAGGCCGCGCGGCCGGCTCAGGTCGAGCACGACCCGGCGCGGCGGGCTGTCCATCGCGCCGTCCGCCACCTGCACCAGCCAGCCCCCCGGCAGCGGCTCGACCCGGCACATCCCGAGCGAGGGCAGCCACACCCGGCCCGGCCGCAGGGACTTCGGCAGCGGCAGCCGGTCCACCGGCGGCATCCCGGTGACCGCCGCCAGCCAGCCGTGGCCGTCCACCGCCAGCGCCCGGCCGCCCAGCCGGCACAGCATCGGCGCCGCCACCGAGCGCAGCCGGTCGATGGACTCCAGATGCCGGGTCCTGATTTCGCTCTCCGCCAGCCGGGCCACCGAGCCCACCAGGGCGAGCGTCGTCGGATGGAAGGTCGAGGCGGGGCCGCTGATGTCGACGATCCCCATCAGCCGGCCGTCCCTCGGATCGCGCACCGGGGCCGCCGCGCACGTCCACCCGTGCAGACTGCGCACGAAGTGCTCCGCGGAGTGGACCTGCACCGGGGCGCGCGCGGCGATCGCCGTGCCGATCGCGTTGGTGCCGGTGCTCTCCTCCGACCAGGCGGCGCCCTCCGCCAGACAGATGTCGTCGGCCCGGCGCAGCACCCCCGTATTGCCCTGGCGCCACAGCACCCGGCCCTCCACATCGGTGACCACCATGATCTGCTGCGAGGCGTCCGCGATGGCCGTCAGGGCGTCACCGAGCAAGGGCATCACCTCGCCCAGCGTGGAGCTCCTGCGCCGGTGCTCGATCTCGTCCGGCTCCAGCAGGACGCTGTGGGTGGACTTCTCCGGATCGACCCCGCTGCGCAGCACCCGGTTCCACGAGTCGCCGATCTCGGCCCTCGGAGCGAGCGGCATGCGGTCACCGGCCAGCCGCGCCTCGCGGGCACGGTTGATCAGACGCGCGGCCCGGTCCGACTCCCGGACCGCCAGCCGCATCACATCGACAGGACTTGCCTCCATGCCGGATCCCCCCTGGAGCCTCTTGATACCCGTGTCAAGGACGCGGGGCCCCATCCTGCCGCTGCCGGGGACCCGATGCCGCAACTCCACACAATGGTTGCAACCCTCTGCAACTCTGGCGACGCTCCCCGGTCCGTACAAGAGTGGCGGTACACCGGACGGCGCGGCCCCGGCCTCGCAGCCCGGTGTGTACAGCATGGGGGGTGGTGCCGTGTCGGCGCAGCACCACCTCCCGTTGCTGTCCCCGCGCGCCCGCAGGACGGATGTCAGCCCTCCACGGGCCGCGCCCGTTCCACGACCGACGCCAGATCCAGGGTGTGCGGCAGCGTCCCGAACGCCGAACCCCAGTCCCCGCCCAGCCGCGAGGCGCAGAACGCGTCGGCGACCTCCGGCGGCGCCCAGCGCACCAGCAGCGAGCCCTGCAGCACCAGGGCCATCCGCTCGACCAGCCGCCTGCCCCGCGCCTCGATCCCGGCCAGATCCGCCAGCTCGGTCAGCAGATCCCTGATCGCCCGGTCCAGCCGGTGATCGGCGCCGCGCGCCAGGCCGACCTCCGAGAGGAACGCGTTGAGCGCCAGCGGCTCGCGCTGCATCGCCCGCAGCACATCCAGCGCCTGTACGTTCCCCGAGCCCTCCCAGATCGAGTTGAGCGGCGCCTCACGCAGCAGCCGCGGCATGCCCGACTCCTCCACGTAGCCGTTGCCGCCCAGGCATTCGAGTGCCTCGCCCACCATCGGCGTGCACCGCTTCGTCACCCAGTACTTGGCCGTCGGCACCGCGATCCGCAGGAACGCCGCCTCGCTCTGCGTCCCCGCGTCGTACGCGGCGGCCAGCCGCATCGCCAGCACCGTCGCCGCCTCCGACTCCAGCGCCAGATCGGCCAGCACATTGCGCATCAGCGGCTTGTCCACCAGCACCCCGCCGAACGCGCTCCGGTAGGTGGCGTGGTGCACCGCCTGCGCCACGGCCTGCCGCATCAGCGCGGCGGAGCCGGTCACACAGTCCAGCCGGGTCGCCGCCACCATCTCGATGATCGTGCGCACCCCGCGCCCCTCCTCACCGATCCGGCGGGCCCACGTACCGTCGAACTCGACCTCGGCGGAGGCATTGGAGCGGTTGCCCAGCTTGTCCTTGAGCCGCTGGATCGCGAAGGCGTTGCGGGTGCCGTCCGGCAGCACCCTGGGCAGCAGGAAGCACGTCAGTCCGCCGGGCGCCTGCGCCAGGACCAGGAACCCGTCGGACATCGGCGCCGAGCAGAACCACTTGTGCCCGGTGAGCAGGTACTCACCCTCGGCGGACAGCGGCTCGGCACGCGTCGTGTTCGACCGGACGTCCGTGCCGCCCTGCTTCTCCGTCATGCCCATCCCGAGGAGCACCCCGGCCTTCTCCCCGGCCGGCCGCAGCCCCTCCTCGTACACGTGCGAGGTCAGCAGCGGCTCCCAGACGGCGGCCGCCGCCGGATCGGTGCGCAGCGCGGGCACCGCCGCGTGCGTCATCGAGAGCGGGCAGCCGTGGCCCGCCTCCGCCTGCGTCCAGACCAGGAAACCGGCCGCCCGGCGCACATGCCCGCCCGGCCGGTCCCAGGCGTCGGTCAGTCCCGCGGAGACCGCGTGACCGAGCAGCCGGTGCCAGGCCGGATGGAACTCCACCTCGTCGACGCGGTTCCCGTACCGGTCATGGGTACGCAGCCGGGGCGGGTTCTCGTTGGCCTGCTCACCCCACCGCCGCGCCTGCGCGGAACCGGCGGACAGGCCGAGCCGGACCAGTTCGGCCCGCGCCTCGTCGAGCACCTCCGGCGCGAGGTGCCGGTCCACGGCCTCGGTGAGCGCGAGGTCCGCGGAGAAGACGTCGTAGCCGAGCAGGGGAGGGGGCTGGTTGGACACTGTGTGGGTGGTGGCTGCCATGCCGATACGGTATGGACGTGCAGGCAGCAAATGAAACACCCGAGCGGCCACCGGGCCGGCTCCACCGGGCGCGAGTCCTCTACCGCAACGTCTCCAAGCGGCAGATGGCCTGGCAATTGCTCAAGGACACCGTCAACTCGTGCATGGAGTACCGCATTCTGGGACTCGCGGCCGAGGCGGCGTTCTTCACCCTGCTCTCCCTGCCGCCGCTGCTGCTGGGACTGATCGGCCTGCTCGGCTACGTCGACGAGTGGACCAGCACCACCACGGTCGCCTCCATCGAGAACAACATCCTCAGCGCGGCGCAGACCATGCTCTCCCAGCGGGGCGTCAACGACTTCGCCAAACCGCTCCTGGCCGACGTCACCACCGGGGCCCGGCCCGACGTCATCTCGATCGGTTTCGCGATCGCGCTCTGGTCCGGCTCCCGCGCGGTGAACGTCTTCATCGACACCATCACCGTGATGTACGGGCTCGACGGCCAGCGCGGCATCGTGAAGACCCGGATGCTCTCCTTCCTGCTGTACGTGGTGGCGCTGCTGCTCGGCGCGATCGTGCTGCCGCTCCTGGTGGTCGGCCCGGACCGGGTCGTGGAGTACATCCCCTGGGGCACCGAGCTGATAAGCGTCATGTACTGGCCCCTGGTCATATTGCTGTCCATCGCCTTCCTGACGACCCTCTACCACGTGTCCGTCCCCGTCCGCTCGCCCTGGATCGAGGACACCCCCGGCGCGCTGATGGCGCTCGCGATCTGGGTGCTGGGCAGCTTCCTGCTGCGGATCTACCTCACGAGTACGGTCGAGGGCCCGACGATCTACGGATCGCTCGCCGCGCCGATCGCCGTACTGCTGTGGATCGGCGTCTCCGCGTTCGCGGTGCTGGTGGGCGCCGCCGTCAACGCGGCCATCGACCGGGTGTGGCCCTCGGTCGCGACGGCCGCGGCACGTGCGGCCAACGACCGGGTGCGCGCGGTCCAGGCGGCGGAGTTCGTGGCCCGCACCCAGGCGGGGAGCTGGGACGAGGATGTGGACGACGAGTACGGGGACGAGGGCGACAGCCCCTACATGCCGTCCGAGTTCCCGGAGCGGTGGTCCCGGTTCCTGCCGCCCGACGACGTGAAGTCCAGGCTCCAGCCGAACCGCGAGAAGGAGCCGGACAAGCCGTACCAGCCCGGCGAATGAGGGCGGCCGTCAGTCGGCTGCGGGGGCCGGCTGAGGCGGCGGGGTGGAACCCGGTGACCACGACAGCTTGACCGTCAGATGACCCTCCACCGCGCTCTTCGCGATCACGGCCCCGGCCTCGGTGGTGATCTTCACACCGAACTCGATCTCCACCCCGTCCGGCTTCAGCGTGCCGTCCCGGAACACCGCGAGCGCCGATTCGGCCGCCGCCCGGATCCCCTGGAGCGCGTGGTCGAAGGTGCGCCCCGAGCGGGCCAGGGCGTTGCCGTCGTCCCGGGCGACCAGCTGCGCCCCCGGAGCGTGCCGGTCGACCTCGACCGTCACCGTCGCGCCGCTGTCGGTGGTGAATTCCATCAGTGCCGCCATGACCGCCCCCGCGATGCCGATCGAGTCCGTTTTCCGTGCGCCGGTCCTTCGACGAGACTAGTGGCATGGGCGACCGGTACGAAGAGCGCGCGTCGAGACTCGACGGCGCGAAGGTGTGGACGCTGACCGTCCCACCGGGCTCGGCCCACCCGGTGCTGCCCGACGGCTGCATGGACCTGCTCTGGATCGGCGGCAGGCTGCTCGTCGCGGGCCCGGACACCCGTGCCGAACCCGCCTCCGTGAGAGACGGGGGCAGCTTCGCGGGCATCCGCTTCGCCCCCGGCACGGCTCCCGCGCTGCTCGGCGTACCGGCGCACGAACTGCGCGACCGCCGGATCGAGCTGGCCGGGCTGTGGCCGGACGCGCGGGTCCGCGAGCTCACCGAGCGGGTCGCGCAGGCCGAGGAGCCGGCCGCCGCCCTGGAGGAGATCGCCCTGCGCAGGGCGGCCGCCACCGCGCCCCCCGACCCGGTGATGACGTACGTCGCCGCGCGGCTGGACGCCGGCCGGTCCGTCGCGGACACCGCACGGGCGGCCGGTCTCGGCGCACGCCAGCTGCACCGCCGCTCCCTGGCGGCCTTCGGATACGGCCCCAAGACACTCGCCCGGGTGCTGCGGCTCCAGCGCGCGCTGGCGCTCGTACGGTCCGGAACGCCGTACGCCGACGCCGCGCTCGCGGCGGGCTGCGCCGACCAGGCGCACCTCGCCCGTGAGGTGCGTGAACTGGCCGGCACCACCCTGACCGGATACCTCGCGGCTTCCAGGGAGGTATCCGGCTAGGAGGCGGCGGCGAACAGTGACACCGCGCAGCCGTCCGGGTCGAGGACGACGGCGTACCGCTGCCCCCACACGGCGTCCCACGGCTCCAGATGGCCCCGGTATCCGGCGCCCGTCAGCTCCGCGAAGACGGCGTCGACCTCCGCCGGGCTGTCGCAGAGGAAGGCGAGACCGAGCCGTTCACCGCCCTTCGGCCCCGACCACTCGGGGTCGAAGGAGCGGACGACGTCCTCGGTGTCCCACAGCAGGCGCTGTCCGCCCGGGAGCGTCACTTCGACATGGGGTGCGGATTCCGCGTCGGCGGGGATGTCGAGGCCGAGCCGGCGGTAGAAGGCGAGTGATGCGGGCAGATCTGCGGTGGTGATGCCGATCGCGTCGAGTCGTGGAGTCATGGTCCGACCGTAGGCCGGTGACCGACCGTGGTCTTGGACGAATCGGTCATGCCTCCGCCCATCTGCGGCGATGTCCGGCCCGTGCCATAGGTTCTTCAGCGGAGGCCGGGTCACGGGGCCGGGACATGAGGGGCGAGGGAATGACACGGGGACGGTTTGCCACCCAGGTACCCCTGGTGGTGGCCTGCGTGCTGATGGCCTGGCAGGTGTGGATGCTGTTCCACGTCGTCTCGGCCGAGAGCACGCACGTGGTGTGGAGCTGTGACGAGGAATCGTGCGGGACCAACGACCTCGCGGGCGGGGCGCCTTTCATGGGTCTCGCGGTCGTAGCGGCGCTGGCGCTGATGTCCCGGCGCTATCTGTACCGGGCCGCGCCCGGCGCCGCCCTCGCGCTCGCCGCCGCCGGATTCGGAGCGGGCTGGCAGACGGCCGTGGACACCGGGGACCTCCGGGCGGACGAGTCCGCCGGATGGCTGGTGGGCCGGCTCACCGTCGCGGACTGGATCACCGTCTCCTGGACAGCCGCCGCCGTCTTCGCACTCGCGGCCGGGTGGGGCGCCGTCAGCAGCCTGCGCCGGACCGGCGGGCTGCACCGGCTGCGCCTCGCCGGCCGGCTGGCCACGGCCGACGCCGAACTGGACGGCTGGAGCCGGGTGGGGCGCGGGCGGGGCCGGGTCCTGGTCCGCTTCCAGGACGCCGACGGGGGGCGCCACGAGTTCCCCGCTGTCGTCGGCCGGTACGCGCTCGGGCGCCGGGCGGTCGCGCTGTACGACGCGCGGAACCCGGGCTCCGCGGCGGACTGCCGGGTCTCGATACCGCGGAAGGGCCTGCTGTGAACCCGCGTACCGCACTGCTGGGCGTGCTGACCGGGGGAGCGGTGACCGCCCTGGTCCAGGGGGCCGTCGACGGCCCCCGCTGGCTGCTGCTCATCGGGCTGAACGCCACGGTGACCGCCCTGGTCCTGGTCGACCTGGTCAGCAGGGTCTCCCGGGCGGGCATCGCGCCGGGCCCGCGCGCGGGCCGCCCCCGCTCGTTCGCGCCCGCGGTGGTGCACGGCGTCCGGGCGTTCAACAGGGCGACCGGGCGGGCATCGGGCGACCCGGCCTCGCCGGAGACGGCGTTCGAGTTCGACATCACCGTGATGCCCGAGGACGGGAAGCCGTTCCGGGTGAGGCTGCGCCATCCGCTGGACGTGCAGGACGCCCGTGGCAGACGGTCGATGGTCGTCGAGTACGACCCGGGTGAGCCGTGGCGGGTGAGCGTTCCCACGCATCCGCCCACGGAGTGGGTGCGGCGGGCCCGGCAGCTGGATCCGGCGGGGCCGCCGGGCCCCCGACTTGAGCCCCGCCGCCCCGGAGCGTGGGTGCCGGCCATCGGCGCGGTGACCGCCGTGGTGCTGCTGGGGCTGATCCGGCTGACGGGGTGAGCCGGGGAGCCGGTGCGACGGATCGCCACCCCGGCCACCCCGCCGCACCGCACGCCCCCGCCGCACCGCCCCGTCACACCGGTCGGAGCGCGTCCTCCGCCGCCGCGAGGCACTGTTCCGGGGAGGTGCCCGGGTCCGTCAGGGCCAGGCCCAGCGCGGCGCGTTCGGTGACCCAGCGGGTCGGGCGGTGGCGCGGGTCGCCGGTCGTCGCGTACAGGGCCCGGTGCAGCTCCAGCATCCGGGCCGCGCCGATCCGGTCGCCCCAGGCCAGCGGCCCGACCGGGTAGCCGAGACCGGTCGTGACGGCCGGATCGATATCGGCCGGGGCCGCCAGCGCGCGCTCCGCGATGGACGCCGAGACCGACACGATGGAGGCGAGCAGCCGCTGCGCGACCGTGCCCGCCGTGTCCCGCACGACGGAGACCGCGAACGGCTCGCCGCCGTCCGCCGCCCGTGCCAGCACCGCGCGGGCGTCCCGCGCGGCGGCCGGTTCCGCGGCGGGCGTCACCGCGAGTACCCGGCGGCGCCCGGTGGCGGGCAGCGGGTCCACACCGAAGGTGCGTCCGGCGGGCAGCCGGTGCGCGGCGACCGCGGCGGCGACCGTGGTGCCCCAGACCGGGACCAGCACCAGCGCCCCGGCCGAAGGCCGCGGCCCCCGCTCGACGGTGGCGCCCGCGGCGGTCAGCGCCTCGCGCAGCGCGGCGGCGTCCCGGTCCTCGTGCCCGGCGGTCAAGACGTGCACCGGGCGGTCCGCGTCGCCGGAGACCGGCGCCTCCGCGGCCGGGGCGGGCGCCTCGGAGCCGTACGCGAACCAGCCCCTGCCGGTCTTGCGGCCGAGCAGCCCGGCGGTCACCCGGTTCGGGGTCAGGACGGAGGGGCGGAGCCGGTCCTCGTGCCGGAAGCCCTCCCAGATCGAGTCGATGACGGCGGCGGTCACATCGAGCCCGGTGAGGTCCATCAGCTCGAACGGGCCCATCCGCAGGCCGAGTACGTCCCGGGCGATCCGGTCGATGCCCGCCGGGTCGCTGACGTTCTCCTCCAACAGCGCGAGCGCCTCCGTGACGAGCCCGCGCCCGGCGTGGTTGATGAGGAAGCCGGGGGTGTCGGCGACCGTGACCGCGCGGTGGCCGCAGCTCTCCACGAGCTCCGTGAGCAGCGGCGGGATGCCGGGCCGGGTGGCCGCGCCGGGCACGACCTCGACGATCCGCATCAGCGGCACCGGGTTGAAGAAGTGCAGCCCGGCCAGGCGCGTCGGGTCCTTCAGCGTGGCGGCGATCCGGGTCACGGACAGCGAGGAGGTGTTGGTCGCGAAGACGGCGGAGCCCGGCAGCGCCCGCTCCAGCCGGCCGAAGACCTCCGCCTTGGTGGCGAGGTCCTCCCGCACGGCCTCGATGACCAGCTCGACCTCCGGGCCCGCCGCCCACGGATCATCCAGCGGGACGAGACGTGCCACGGCGGCCGCCGCGTCGTCGGCGGTCGTCCGGCCCTTCCGCACGGCCCGCTCCAGCATGGAGCGGACGAAGCCGGCCGCCTCGGTCACCGCTTCCGTCCGTACGTCGCACAGCTCGACGGTGTGTCCGGCCACGGCTGCCCACTGGGCGATGCCGCGGCCCATGGCTCCGGCTCCGACGATCCTGATACGCATGGCAGTTACGGTCCTCTCGGGGTGGGGACAGGCGGTTCGATCCGGTGGCTCCCGCAGACCTTCGTGGGGCCCGCGGGTGCGTCGCCCCACCGTGTCAGCGGCCATTGATCGGTGTCCAATACCGAATTAAGGTCGGATCGGGACGACTTATGGATCAATGGGAGCTGAAGCAAGGGGCGGACATGGAACTGCGCCATCCCTCCGCGTCCCGCTCACCGGTCCGCCCATCGGCCGTCAGGCGGCCCCGGCCCGGCGGGCCGACAACCCGACCGCCGCCCTGAGCGCGTTACTCGCCGTCGCGCGGGACGCCCTGCCTGCACCGTCCCCGTGACCGTCCGCCCCCCTCCCACCTCCCCGAAAGGCCCCGCCGTGCCCGCCAGAGACGATGTCGTGATCTGTGAACCGCTGCGCACCCCCATCGGCCGCTTCGGCGGAGCGCTCGCGGGGCAGACACCGGCGTCACTCGCCGCGCTCGTCATCGCCGAGGTGGTCGCCCGCACCGGAATCGACCCGGACCGGGTCGACGAGGTGATCCTCGGGAGCGCCTACCCGTCCGCCGACGCCCCAGCCATCGGCCGGGTCGCCGCGCTCGACGCCGGGCTGCCGCAGTCCGTCACCGGCACCCAGATCGACCGCCGTTGTGGCTCCGGGCTCCAGGCCGTCCTCGACGCCGCGATGCAGATCGGGGCCGGCTTCAGCGAGGTGGTGATCGCGGGCGGCGTCGACGTGATGAGCGCGGCCCCCTACTACACGCACGACGGCCGCTGGGGCATCAAGGGTCCCGGCCTCCAGCTCCACGACTCGCTCGCCCAGGGCCGGGTCACCGCGGGCGGCGTCAACCACCCGGTGCCCGGCGGCATGATCGAGACCGCGGAGAACCTCCGCCGCGAGTACGGCATCAGCCGCGCGGACCAGGACGCCCTGGCCCTGCGCTCGCAGCAGCGGGCGGGCCGGGCCGTCTCCGAGGGCCGGTACGAGGCGGAGACGGTCGCCGTGACCGTACGCACCCGCAAGGGCGACACGGTCGTCACCGCCGACGAGCACCCGCGCCCCGACACCACCGCGGAGCAACTCGCGGGGCTCCGCCCGATCATGGGCAGGTCCGACCCCGCGGCCACCGTCACCGCCGGAAACGCCAGCGGCCAGAACGACGCGGCCGCCGCCTGCCTGGTGACCAGCGCCGCCACCGCCGAACGGCTCGGCCTCACCCCGCTCGTCCGGCTGGTCTCCTTCGCCCGCGCCGGGGTACCGGCGGCCACCATGGGCATCGGCCCCGTCCCCGCCACCCGCACGGCGCTGGCCCGCGCCGGGCTCACCCTCGCCGACCTCGACCTGATCGAGCTCAACGAGGCCTTCGCCGCCCAGGTGCTGGCGTGCACCCGCGAACTGGGGCTCGGCGAGAAGGACCACGAGGAGCGGATCAACGTGAACGGCTCCGGCATCTCACTCGGCCACCCGGTCGGCGCCACCGGAGCCCGCATCCTCGCCACCCTCACCAGGGAACTGCACCGCCGCGAGGGCCGGTACGGCCTGGAGACCATGTGCATCGGCGGCGGACAGGGCCTGGCGGCGGTCTTCGAGCGCATCGCGGCCTGACCCAAGCCGTATGCCGGACAGCCCTCAGGGGCCTGTCCGCACGTGCTTCCGGGGCGACGGTGCCGCCAGGTGGTCCGGTGCCGAGTCCGGGTCCGTCAGCCGGTTCAGCCGGGCCGGTACGTCGAAGCCGACCAGCAGCACCACGATCACCGTGCCCGCGAACGTCAGCACCGCCAGTGCCTGCCCCAGGTCCATGCCGGAGGCGAGATGCGCGCCCAGGACCGGGGCGACGGCTCCGCCGAGGGCGCCCACGTTGTAGGTGAAGCCGAGGGCGGCGCCCCGGCTCGCCGTCGGGAAGTGGCCGCCGATGTAGCGGGGCAGGAGTCCGGAGATGCCGAAGCTCGTCGCCTGGAGGAGGAAGAGGAGCGCGCCGAGCAGCAGCAGGTTGTTGTGCACGGCGAACACCGGGTAGACGAAGGCGAGCGAGGCCAGCAGGGTCAGCGCGTACGCCTTCTTCGTCCCGATGCGGTCGCCCAGGAAGCCCGCCGCCCAGCAGCCCGCCATGGTGCCGAAGCCCGCGAAGTACAGGACGTCGGTGACCTGGTCCGTGGTGTAGCCCAGCTCGGTCTTCAGATACGTCGGCAGCAGTGCCTGGATCGGCCACGAGTACAGGAACGCGAAGAACAGCGTGACGATCATCGACAGGTAGAGCACCCAGCTCCGCCGCCCGCCCAGTTGGACGGCGAACGCGGCGAGCGAGAGACCGGCGATCACCGAGAGTACGGGCACCATGCCGGCGCCGCCGGGTGTGAAGACGAGGAACAGCGAGACCGTGGCGACGACGACCAGCACCGTGTTGGCGGCCGACCGGGCGCGGGTGGCGAACAGCGGCGCGAACGGATTGGGCCTGGCGCCCTGCTCCGCGACGGACTCCGTCCACTCCTCCGCCTCCGGCAGCGAGCGCCGCATCCACAGCGCGATGGCGATCGGGATGAGACCCAGGTAGAACATCCAGCGCCAGCCGAGCGAGGGGACCACCCAGTTGTAGACCTGGGCGGCGAGCACGGAGCCGACCGAGAAGCCGGAGATCAGGAAGCCGCTGGCCCGGCTGCGCATTCCGGCGGGCCAGCTCTCCATGACGTACGTGGAGCTGGCGCTGTACTCACCGGCCATGCCCATGCCGATCGCCAGCCGGGCGGCGAACAGGCTGTGGTAGTTCCAGGCGAACCCGCAGGCGAACGTCCCCACCGAGTACAGCAGGATGCTCAGCACCATGGAGAGCTTGCGGCCGTACCGGTCGCCGATCGCGCCGAGGACCGCCCCGCCCAGCCAGCGGGTGATGAACGCGCCGGAGATCAGGCTGGCCGCCTGCACCGTGCTCAGGCCGAACTCGTCGCTGATCTCCGTCAGCACGAGGGTGATCAGCACGAAGTCGAAGCCGTCCAGGACGTAGCCGATCCAGGCGGCGAGGAACGACTTCCACTGGGTGCGGCTGACCTGGCGGTACCAGGGGAGCGTGGGGGGTGATGTGGTCTGCACGGTGACTCCAGGATGCGGGACGGCGCTCTCCTTCGAACAGCCGCCCCGCGTGGTGGGGGAGGGGCCCGGCCCTAGGGCTGGGCGATGCCTGCGACGAAACGGGCGGTCAGGGCCGTGGGGGCGGTGATGGCGGTGCCGACGACGACGCTGTGCGCCCCGAGCCGCAGGGCCTCGGCCGCCTCCTCCGGGGTGTTGATACGGCCTTCGGCGACGACCGGGACATCGATCGCGGCGGACAGCGCGGCCACCAGATCGAGATCGGGGCCGGTCTGCTTCGGGGTGCCGGGCACGTAGCCGGAGAGCGTCGTGGAGACGAAGTCGGCCCCCTGCGCGGCGGCCGCGACGCCCTCCTCGAAGGTGGAGACGTCGGCCATCACCAGCGCGCCGGCCGCGTGGACCGCCCCCACGACGTCCGCGAACGCCGAGCCGTCGGGGCGCGGCCGGTCGGTGGCGTCCGCCGCGACGACGGCCGCGCCCGCCTCGGCCACCGCCAGGGCGTGCCGCACGGTCGGCGTGATGTACACCCCGATGTCGCCGTCCTTCCAGAGGCCGATGACCGGCAGGTCGACGGCCTCCACGATCGCGGCGACGACCGCCGGCTCGTTGGCCCGGATCGCCGCGCCGCCACCGGCGACGGCCGACAGCGCCAGGCGCACCAGGGTGCCGGTCTCCCGCATCGGGTCGCCGGGCGGGGCCTGGCAGGACACGATCAGCCTGCCCCGGAGGGCGGCGGCGAGGTCCCGCGCGGCCAGGTTCTGAGCGGTCATCGGTGGGCTCCCGGGTGGTGGAGGGGAAGTGTGGTGGTCAGGGCGGCCGCTCCGAGCACGGCCGCGTCGTGGCCCAGGAGCGGCGCCCGGGGGACGAGCCCGCGCAGCGGTTCCATCAGCTCCGAGACGAACGCGGCGCGCAGGGCGTCCCCGTACAGCGGGCCGATCCCCGGGACGCCGCCGCCGACGACGACCCGGTCGGGGCCGAAGGCGTTGGCGAGTCCGCCGAGCACCTGGCCCGCGGCGGCCGCGCCCGTGGTGATGGCGGACACGGCGGCCGGTTCGCCCCGCGCGGCCCGTACGGCGACGGTCTCCAGCCGGTCCACCGGGGCGCCGGTCAGCCGCTCGTAATGGGCGGCGATACCGGGCCCGGAGGCGATGACCTCCAGATGGCCGGTGGACCCGCAGGTGCAGGGCAGTCCGGCCGCCGCCGGGCTGGGCAGATGGCCGAGGTGCCCGGCGATGCCGGACGCCCCGTGCAGCATCCGCCCGTCGACGGCGATCGCGCCGCCGACCCCGGTGCCGATGGCGGCGAAGAGCAGCGAACCGCGGTCCTGCCGCTCCGCGTTCAGCGCGGCGAGCTCCGGACCGGCCGTGGCGCGTACGTCGTTGTCGCAGGCCACCGCGTACCCGGTACGGTCCGCGAGCCCGGCGCCCAGCGCGGTGCCGGCCCAGCCGTGGATGGAGTCGGTGGCGCTGGTCACCATGCCGGTGCGGGGATCCACCACCCCGGCCGCCGCGATGCCGAGGAGCGCGGCGGCCCGGCCGGGATCGACCTCGGCCACCGCGGCCGCGAGCGCGTCGAGCACCGCCGCCGCACCGGCACGGGCCGGGGTGGGGCGGCTGTGCCGGGCCAGGACCGTGCCGTCGGCGCCGAGGAGCGCGGCGGCGATCTTCGTACCGCCGAGGTCGAGGCCGACGACGGGCCGGCCGTCCGGCGCTGTCCGCGCGGCCCGTGACGTGGATGTCCCCGGTGCTGTCACGGTCATCGGACCGGCGGCAGACCGGCGGCGCGCAGCAGTCCGGAGACCAGCGCGACGGATTCGGCGGACAGCTGGATCTGCGGGAACGCGGTGTCGCCGCAGTCGATGACGCCCAGCAGCTGGAGCGCCGACTTGAACGAGCCGAGCGCGGAGGAGCTGCGGCCCATGTCCGCCTCCGGTCCGGCGTCCACCATGGCGAACAGCGCGACGAGCCGCTCCTGCTCCTCGGCGGCCAGCGTCCAGTTCCCGGCCCGCGCGGCCTCGTAGAGCCGTACGTAGCCGGCCGGGTCCACATTGCCGATGCCGGGGACGACCCCGTCGGCGCCGGCCAGCAGCGCCGCGTCCACGGTCAGTTCGGAACCGGTGAGGATGCTGAAGCCGGGCACCGGCCCCCGCGCGCGGCCCTCGCGGCCACCGAGTTCGACGATGAGCCGGCGCAGCCCGCCCTCGTCGCCGCTGCTGTCCTTGAGCCCGGCCAGGGTGCCGTCCTCGGCGAGCTCGCGGACCAGCGCGGCGGACAGCTTGCTGTGCACGGCGACCGGGATGTCGTACGCGAAGAGCGGCAGGTCCACCTCGGCGCGCAGCCGGCGGAAGTGCGCGGCGATCTCCTTGGCGTGGGTGCGGGTGTAGAACGGCGCGGTCGCGACCAGGGCGTCCGCGCCGAGCCGGGCGGCGGACCTGGCGTGCTCGACGACCCGGGCCGTGGTGGTGTCGATCACCCCGGCCAGCACCGGGACCCGCCCGTCGGTCACGTTGACCACGGTCTCCAGGACCGTGCCGCGCTGCTCGTCGGTCAGGTAGGCGACCTCGCTGGTGGAGCCGAGCGCGAAGAGTCCGTGCACGCCCCCGCCGATGAGGTGCTCGACGAGCCGGGCCAGGGACGCGGTGTCGACCTCCCCGCGGGGATCGAGCGGGGTGCAGACCGGCGGCACTACGCCGAGCAGGGGTGCGGTCAGAGACATGGTGGAGGCTCCAGCTGATCGGGATACCGATCCGAGGCCTGTCGGGCTACGCGGATCGAGACGTGAGACGTAAGATGTCCTATGTCTAGCTTCACCTTAAACAGATGCTCCTGCGACCGGTCAAGGGGCAACGGCACCTCGGGAGGACGTTGTGGCGCGGCCCACCATGGCTCAGGACATCGAGCGCAGGATCAAGGAACTGATCCTGGAACGCCGGCTCGCGCCGGGCGACGCGCTGCCCACGGAGGCCGAGCTGATGGATCTCTTCGGTGCCGGGCGGGTCTCGGTGCGCGAGGCGCTCAAATCGCTCCAGGCGGTCAACGTCGTCGAGATCCGGCGCGGATTCGGCACCTTCGTCGGCTCGCTCTCGCTGTCACCGTTCGCCGAGGGGCTCGCCTTCCGGGCGGCCGTCCGCCACCGCCAGGGCGAGCCCGGTCTCGCCGAGCTGATGAAGGTGCGCGAGGCCCTGGAGGCGGGGCTCGTGGGCGCCGTCGCCGCCGGGGTCCCGGGCGAGGACCTCGACGTGCTGCGCGCCCTCGTGGCGAAGATGGAGGAGGAGGCGGAGAGCGGCCGGGTCGCCCGCGCCACCGACCGGGCCTTCCACCTCGCGCTGTACGCCTCGCTCGACAACCACCTGCTCAGCGAGGTGCTCGACGCCTTCTGGGCGGCGATGGACCGGGTGCGCGAGGATCTCGACGACGGCCATCAGGACCCGTGGGTCACCTGCGCCCAGCACCGCGAGATCGTCGAGGCGGTGGCGGAGGCCGACAGCCTGCGCGCGGTACGGGCGATGCGCACCCACTTCGACGGCATCCGCACCCGGCTCGACCCGGCGTGACCGAGCGCGGGCCCGTCCGGTGACGGGCCATCGCGTTCCGGCCCGTCACCCCTCCACCCTGTCCACCCTCCCGTGGAGGTAACTGTCCGCGCCGTCCAGCGTCGCGCGGGACCACGCCGCCACCTCCGCCGCTCCCATCGCCCCCCAGTCCGGGGTCCGTTCGACCATCGCGTGCCCCAGCCGGCGCCCCAGGGCGACCAGCCGGGTCCCCTCGGGCCGCCGTTCGGCCGCGTACCGGCGCAGCGCCTCGGCCGGGGAGGACGGCGCCCCGCGCAGGACGCGTTCCAGACAGAGCGCGTCCTGAAGCGCCTTCGTCGCACCGCTGGCGGTGTGCGGCCTGGTGATGCTCGCCGCGTCGCCCGCCAGCAGGAACGGCGGATCGGCCACCCGGGGCGGGTCGAAATCGGTGACCGGGTGGTACGCCATGGACGTGTGCTCGCCCCCGCCGACGAGAGCGGCCCAGTCCGCCGGGAAGTGCTCCCGCGCGATGTGCCGTACGTACGTCTCGTGCGCGGCGGTCCAGGTCGCCGGGGGAGGGGAGCCGTAGATGGCGTACGCCAGCAGCCGGGACTCCGGCGCGGTGCCGGGGATCAGGTAGAAGATCCCGTGCCCGCCCCGGTAGCCGAGCGTGATCCACGCGCCGCGCACCAGCTCCAGCACCCGTGGATGACCGGCGAGCTCGGCGAGCGGCAGCGTGCCGCGCCACACGGCGTACCCCGCCGGAACCGGCCGCACCCCCGGGGCGACGGCCTCCCGGGTGACGGACCGGGGCCCGTCCGCCCCGACGACGATGTCGTAGACGTGCTCCGCGTCCGCCGTACGGAGCACGGCGCCGCCCGAGGGGTGACGCCCCACTCCGGTGACGGGCTGCCCCCGGTGGTACCGCACGGCTGCCCCGGTGTTCGCCCGCAGGGTGCGCCACAGCAGACCCCAGTGACAGGCCGTCACCGCACCTTCCTGGCGGGCCAGTTCGCGTGCGTACGGACGATCGTCCTGCCGGGTGAGCCAGAGCCGGGAGGGCGCCGGGACCGTCGGCATGGCGGCGTCCAGATACCCGGCGGCGACCAGTTCCCGGTGCAGCGCCGGCGGGATGGCGATGCCGAACCCCCGGTCCTCCAGGGCCGCTTCGCTGCGCTCGTGGACCGTCACCTCCGCGCCGGCCCTGGCCCCGGCGATGGCCATCGCGCACCCGGCGATGCTCCCGCCGACGACCCCGATGCGTAAGACCGCTCCCGCCACGTCCACCACCACTTCCCGGTTGCCCCGCCCGCTGCGCGTCGCTCCCATTGAACGGTCGCGCACCGGGGCACGTCCAACCGCCTTTCGGCCGTTGGACGTACGGCCCGGGGCCGGTTACGGGGAGACGGTCACCTTCGCGGTGCCCTGGGCCTGCTTGCCGTCCGCACGGTACGTCGCGGTGAGCGCGGCGCTGCCGGCCGCGCCGGCCGGTACGGTGACCGGGATCCTGATGTTGGCGCCCTGGCCGGGGTTGAGTGCGGGGATCGCGGTCTGCCGGGCCGTCCAGCCGCTCGGCACGGTCAGATCGATGGTGCCCGCGCTCCGGGTCACGTCCATCCGGTTCACCACCCGGACCGTGATCTCGGCGCCGGTCCCCGCCCTCAGCGTGGCGGGCGGGGTGATGGTGACGTCGGCACAGGTGCCGCCCAGCCACTTCAGGTCGAACGAGTCGTACGTGATGTGCTCGTAGTCGCCCCGCTCGTACAGCAGCCCGACCCTGCCGTCCGGCAGCCGGGTCAGGGTCGAGTACGCCGCCGCGCCGGGGTCGACGACCTTCCGGATCGGCCAGGTTTTGCCGTTGTCGCAGGACATCTTGACGGTGAGATTGCGACGCGACCCGGTGTCCTCCGTGTTGCTGAACAGCAGCCAGGAGGACTGCGGGTCCGAGGCCGGGGCGTCGGGGGCGTAGCGGATGACCGAGGCGTTGTTCGCCGGATCGGGGAGCGCGGTGTCCTGGACGAACGGGGTGTAGGTGGCTCCGCCGTCCGTGGAGTACGCGATCGTCCGGTAGGGCGCGGAGCGGTTGTTGAGCATGACGGTGCCGTCGTTCAGCTCGACGGTCTTGTTCTCGTCGCCGCCGGGGCCGACCGGCTTGCCCATCCGCCAGCTCGCGCCGTGGTCGTCGCTGTACGCGCTCGCCGCGTAGTTGGCGCCGTTGATGCGGACGGCGTACTGCTGGATCAGCCGGCCCTTGTGGGCTCCGTTGCGCAGCTGGATGCCCTCGCCGGACGCGGCGAACGTCCCTGCCCAGGCCGGGTCCTTGAGCTGCTTGGTGATCCGGCGGTGGGTCCAGGTCAGCCCGTCGTCGTCCGAGTAGCTGTAGTCGGCCTGGAGGACGTCGGGGTCGCTCTCGTCGTTGCCGGTGGCCGAGCCCGCGAAGCCCTGGTTCACCCCGGCCGCGTAGAACAGGAAGATCCGGCCGGTGGTCCGGTCGACCAGCAGGCTCGGGTCCCCGTATCCCTTGGGCGCGGCGTCCTTGCGGACCACCTGCTGGGGCTGCCAGGTCGTACCGCCGTCGGTGCTGCGGCGCAGCACGATGCCGATGTTGGAGGGCAGGTCCGCGAGGGTGGGCCGGGCGTCGTAGGCCGCCAGCACGGTGCCCTTGACCGAGGTGGTCAGCGCGGGGATGCGGTAGTGGGGGGAGCCCACGCCGTCGACGGTCAGGTCCTGGGAGGTGAGCGTGCCGGGGGCGGGCGCCGCGGCCTGGGCGGTGCCGGTCACGGCGATCACCAGCATGGCGGCACTGAGCAGGGCGACAGGGACGGTTCGCTGCATGGACGATCTCTCTTCTCGGAAGGGGGGGTGCTTCTCGAAGGGTGGGAGATGGGACGGCCCTTGGGGTCTGTGCGGCGGCAACTCCACGACGCAGGCCAGGGGTTCGCGCGCTCCGGCCGGTGAAGCCGGGCGCCGTCACGTCGTAGGTACGGATCCGGGTGTGCGACAGGTCATCAGACGGATGACGTCAGATGTCCTGTCGGCACACGGACCCTAGGCAGCCCCCGCAGCACCCGTCAAGGGTGCGCCGGGCGGGGCTCCGGGGTGTCGCGGCCAGCTCCCTTCGCCCTGCCGGGGGCGCCGCCCGGCGGGCTCAGCCCTTGGCGCCGCCGCGGGCCCGCGCCTCCGAGATCCGGCGCCTGACCGGGGCGTAGTGCTCGCCGAGCGCCCGCATGAAGCCGGGGATGTCCTTGGCCCGCGCGGCGTCCACGATGTTCTGGTGGGCCACGATCGTGGCCGTCTCGTCGGCGTGGGTGAATCCGTCGAGATGCGGCGCGACGATCGTGTACACGTCCCAGAAGGCCATCGAGAGCTGGCCGATCAGTTCGTTGCCCAGCGGGGCGACGAGCCGCGCGTGGAACGCCCGGTCGGCGTCCACGAAACCGTGCCCCTCCTGCGCGCCGGTCTCGCGCATGGTGGCCACCAGGCCGTCCAGCGCGTCGAGCTGCTCCGGCGTGAGCAGCGTGACGATGCGGTCGGCCATGCCGCGCTCGAAGAGCTCGCGCACGTCGACCAGGTCGGCCATCACCTGGAAGTCGTCGTCGGGGGAGAGCAGTCCGCGGAAGGTCAGGCTCTCCACCAGCGCCGACAGGCTCAGCCTGCCGACGTAGGTGCCGTGTCCGTGGCGGACCTCGACGATGTCGAGCGCGTTGAGGATCTTGACGGCCTCGCGGACGCTGGAGCGGCTGGCGCCGAGGGCCTCGCACAGGGCGGGCTCGGTGGGCAGCGGGTCCCCGGGGCGGAGCCGTTCTTCGAGGATGTACCGCTTGATGCCGTCGACGACTTCCTGCCGGAGCAGCTGCCGGCCGGGCCTCGTTCCGGACATATGTGAACTCCCCACCTCTTGACCCCTCTCGATTGTCAAGCTACGTTCCCACGCTATCAAGGCATCAGACATCTGACGTCTGATGCTTAAGGTTCCGCGGTCCCCGTGAACCACCGATCCACCGCCCGTCTTCACCCCCGACGCCCCACCTCAAAGTCCCTGGAGGACCCGTGCCCGAGCTGAGAGCAGCCGGTGTCGAGCGCCGCACCTTCCTGCGTTACACCAGTGCTGTCGGTGCCGCGGCCGCCATCACGGCGAGCCTTGCCGCCTGTGGCGGACCGTCCTCGACCGCCGACGGATCGACGGACAAGGGCAGCGGCAGCGACCTCATCGAGGCCGGTCTGTCGTATCCGCTGTCGACCGGCTTCGACCCGATGATCACCTCGGGCGCGACCCCGTACGCCGCCAACATGCACATCTTCGAGGGCCTGGTCGATCTCGATCCGGCAACACTCGTGGCACGTCCCGCGCTCGCCACCGAGATGCCGAAGAAGATCAACGCCACCACCTACCGGGCGACGCTGCGCAAGGGGGCGACCTTCCACGACGGCTCCGCCGTCACCGCCGACGACGTCGTCTTCAGCTTCGAACGCATCCTGGACCCGAAGAACGCCTCGCTGATGGCGCAGTTCGTGCCCTTCATCGACACGGTCGAGGCCGTCGACGCGGGCACGGTCGAGTTCAAGCTCAAGTACCCCTTCGCGCTCTTCCCGTCCCGGATAGCCGTGGCCCGGATCGTCCCGAAGAAGATCGTGGCACCCGACCCGAAGGCCTTCGACGCCAAGCCGGTCGGCTCCGGGCCGTACAGATTCGTCTCTGCCACCCGCGAGGACAAGATCGTCTTCGAGGCGTACGACAAGTACAACGGCGCCCACCCCGCCAAGGCCAAGAAGATGGTCTGGCGCCTGATGTCCGACCAGTCGGCCAGGGTCAGCGCCATGGAGTCGGGCCGCGTCCAGGCCATCGAGGACGTCCCTTACATCGACGTCAAGCGGCTCTCCGGCAACGCGAGGACGGAGTCCGTGCAGTCCTTCGGGCTGCTCTTCCTGATGTTCAACACCGCCGACAAGCGGTTCGCGGACAAGCGGGTGCGCCAGGCACTGCACTACGCCCTGGACACCGAGAAGATCATCTCCACCGCGATGGTCGGCAACGCCGCGGCCGCCACCGGCTACGTGCCCGCGACCCACCCCGACTACCACAAGGCCGCGACCGTCTACACGCACGACGTGGCCAAGGCGAAGCAGCTCCTCGCGGAGGCGGGCGTGAAGAACCTCGCCTTCACCGTCCTGACCACCGACACCGGCTGGGTCAAGGACATCGCCCCGCTCCTGAAGGAGAGCTGGGAGCAGGCGGGCGTCAAGGTCACCCTCAACATCGCCCAGTCCCCGGCCCAGTACGCCAAGGTCGACAAGGGGGACTTCGACGTCCTCGTCGCGCCCGGCGACCCGTCCGTCTTCGGCAACGACGCCGACCTGCTGCTGCGCTGGTTCTACTACGGCTTCTGGCCCGAGAGCCGCTACGGCTGGGGCAGGTCCGCCGCGTACAAGAAGGTCAAGCAGACCCTCGACAAGGCCGCCCAGGCGGGCGACGACGCGAAGCGCAAGGAGCTGTGGGGCCAGGTCACCGACCTCGTCGCGGACGAGGCCGCGCTCTACCCGATCCTCCACCGCAAACTCCCCACCGCCTGGACCGAGAAGGCGCTGCCCGGCTTCAAGCCGCTGCCCACCACCGGACTGTCCTTCCTGGACGTCAGCCGCGCCTGACCGAACGCCGACCCCGAGCCGCCCTCCCAGCCGGCGCCGCCCGTCAGGCGCCGGATCGCCCGGTCCGGGACAACCGACCCCGCTGTCCCGGACCGGCCCGCCCAACCGCAAGGAACCCGACGATGGTTGCTTTTCTCCGGCTCGCGCTGCGCCGCGTCGCGATGATGCCGGTGATGATCCTCGGCATCGCGCTGCTCGTCTTCGTGGTGCTGCAGTTCTCGCCGGCCGACCCGGCCTTCAACGCGCTCGGGGAGAGCGCCACGCCCGAAGCCCGTGCGGCCTTCGCGGACGCCAACGGCCTCAACGACCCGCTGCCCGTCCGCTACTTCCACTTCCTCGGCCAGCTGCTCCACTTCGACCTCGGGATGACCGTCCCGCCGAGCCAGCCCGTCGTCGACCGGATCACCGCCGCCTTCCCGCTCACCCTCCAGCTGACGATCCTCGGCCTGATCCTCGCGATCGTCCTCGCGGTCGTCTCCGGAGTCATCGGCGCGATGTACCGCGACCGCTGGCCCGACCAGCTGTTCCGGGTGCTCTCCATGGCCGGGGTCGCCGTCCCGTCCTTCTGGCTCGGGGTCCTGCTCATCCAGCAGTTCGCGCTGAACACCCCGGTCTTCCCGACCGGCGGCTACACCAACCCCGCCGACTCCTTCAGCGGCTGGCTCCGCACCATGGCCCTGCCCGCCTTCTCGCTCGCCGTGCCCGTCGCGGCCTCCCTCGCCCGGCTCGTCCGCACCTCGATGGTCGCCGAGCTCGACCGCGACTACGTCCGCACCGCACGCGGCAACGGCCTGCCGGTGTTCCTGGTGATCCGCTCGGTGCTGCGCAACGCGCTCGTCACCCCGCTCACCGTGCTCGGCGTCAAGGTCGGCTACCTGCTCAGCGGCGCCGTCGTCATCGAAGCGATCTTCGACCTGCCCGGCATGGGCAAGCTCATCCTCGAAGGTGTCACCGGCGGCGATGTCGCCCTGGTCCAGGGCACCGTACTGACCATCGCCATCGCGTTCCTGGTGGTCAACGTCATCGTCGACCTGCTCTATCTGCTGGTCAACCCGCGCATCAGGACGGTGTGACATGTTCACCACGGGCCGGCTGGCCAACAAGCTCTCCCGACCGGGCATCGCGTTCCGCGCCCTCCCCGTCACCTCCCGCGTCGCGCTCTGCGTGCTGCTCCTCGTCATCCTCGGCGCGGTGTTCGCCCCGCTCCTCACCCAGGACCCGCTCACCACCGGCACCCCGGTCCAGGCCCCGAGCGGCGGCCACTGGTTCGGCACCGACCGGGCCGGCCGCGACGTCTTCGCCCGCGTCGTGCACGGCTCGCGCTACTCGCTGGTCATCGGCCTCGGCTCGACCGCCCTGGCTTTGATCGCCGGCGCCCTGCTCGGCGCACTCGCCGCCACCTCGCGCAAGCTCGGCGACGAGTCCGTGATGCGCACCCTCGACGTGGTGATGTCGTTCCCGCCGATCGCCCTGGCCGCCGTACTCGTCGCCGTCTTCGGCACCAGCGTCCCGGTCATCATCTTCACCATCGCCTTCGTCTACACCCCGTCACTGGCCCGGGTGGTCCGCGCCAACGTCCTCTCCCAGTACGGCGAGGACTACGTCGCGGCCGAGAAGGTCATCGGCGCCCGGCGCGGCTACATCGTGCTGCGGCACGTCGCCGTCAACTGCATGGCCCCGGTCATGGTCTTCGCCACCGTGATGGTCGCGGAGGCGATCATCTTCGAGGCGAGCCTCTCCTTCATCGGCGCCGGTGTACAGGACCCCGACCCCAGCTGGGGCAGCGTCCTGGCCTACGGCCGGCAGATCCTCCTCGCGGGCGGCTGGTGGGCCACGTTCTTCCCCGGCCTCGCCCTGCTGGTCACCGTCCTCGCGCTGAACATCCTCTCCGAGGGCCTCACCGACGCCTCCGCGGCCCCGAAGAAGCCCCGGGCGGGCGCGGAACCCTCCCACACCGCCGCAGCACCGGACCCGGTGGAGGCCCGCTCCACCGTGGACATCGACGCCGCCCTCGCCAAGCTCGCGGAGCGCGTCCACGCCAACGGCCCGGCGATCGCCCCGGTACCGGAGGACGCCGCCGAACTCCTGGTCGTACGGGACCTCGCCATCCGATTCCCCGACCGGTACGGCACCACCCCGGTCGTCGACTCCCTCGACTTCACCGTCCACGAGGGCGAAACCCTCGGCCTGGTCGGCGAGTCCGGCTGCGGCAAATCCATCACCAGCCTCGCCGTCATGGGCCTCCTCGCCCGCAACGCCGAGGTCAGCGGCGAGATCCTCTACCGGGGCCGGGACCTGCTGAAGCTCCCGCCGAAGGAACGCCGCGCCCTGATGGGCCCCGAGATCGCGATGGTCTACCAGGACGCGCTCTCCTCCCTCAACCCGTCCGTACTCGTCGGCACCCAGCTGAAGCAGCTCACCTCACGCGGCGGCACCAAGACCCCGGCCGAACTCCTCGGCCTGGTCGGCCTGGCGCCGGAGCGCACCCTGCGCAGCTACCCGCACGAACTCTCCGGCGGCCAGCGCCAGCGCGTCCTGATCGCCATGGCGCTCTCCCGCAGCCCCCGGCTGCTCATCGCGGACGAACCGACCACCGCCCTGGACGTCACCGTCCAGGCCCAGGTCGTCGAGCTCCTGGTCCGGCTGCGCGACGAACTCGGCTTCGCCATGGTGCTCGTCAGCCACGACCTCGCGCTCGTCGGCGACCTGTCGCACCGCGTCGCGGTGATGTACGCGGGCCGGCTGGCCGAGATCGGGGACACCCGGTCCGTGCTCACCGCCCCCACCCACCACTACAGCCGCGGACTGCTCGGCTCCGTCGTCTCGCTGGAGGCGGGCGCCGAACGGCTCCACCAGATCCGCGGCGTCGTCCCCGCACCCCAGGGCTTCGGTACGGGCTGCCGGTTCGCCTCGCGCTGCGGCGCCGCCACCGAGCTGTGCCGCACCACCACCCCCGCACTGACCACGCGCGCCGGCGCGCACGACCACGGCTTCGCCTGCCACCACCCGGCGAAGGCCGCACAGCTGGAAGGGAGCGCCCTGTGATCAGGCTCGACGGCGTCCACGTACGTCACAAGGCACGCAGCGGAGGCGTGTTCCGCCGCGACGCCGTGCACGCCCTCACCGACGCGAGCCTGGAGGTGAAGCGCGGCGAGATCGTCGGCCTGGTCGGTGAGTCCGGCTGCGGCAAGTCGACGATGGCCCGGGTCCTGACCGGTCTGCAGAAGCCCACGGAGGGCACGGTCACCTTCCACGGCAAGGACCTGTGGGAGATGTCCGGAACCCAGCGGCGCGACGACTTCGGCTCCGCCGTCGGCGTCGTCTTCCAGGACCCCTCCACCGCCCTCAACCCGAGGCTCACGGTCGAGCAGATCCTGCGCGACCCGCTCGACGTGCACCGCCGGGGCACCCGCGAGGAGCGCCGGGCACGCGTCGGGGAACTCCTCGACCTGGTCGGCCTCCCCGGCCACACCCTGGCCGCACTGCCCGGACAGCTCTCCGGCGGCCAGCGCCAGCGCGTCGCCATCGCCCGCGCGCTCGCGCTCGAACCGGAACTGATCGTCGCCGACGAACCGACGTCCGCGCTCGACGTCTCGGTCCGCGCCCAGGTCCTCAACCTCCTGGTCGACCTGCGCGAACGGCTCGGCCTCGGCATGGTGTTCATCTCGCACGACATCCAGACCGTGCGCTACCTGGCCGACCGCATCGCCGTCCTCTACCTCGGCCGCGTCGTCGAGGAGGGGCGCGCGGCCGATGTCGCGGGCGCCCCCTCGCATCCGTACACCGAGGCGCTGCTCTCCGCGACCCCCAGCCTGATGGAGACCACCGAGCGCATCGTGCTCACCGGCCCGGTCCCCTCCGCGACCAACCCGCCGACCGGCTGCCCGTTCCGCACCCGCTGCTGGAAGGCGGACGACGCGTGCGCCACGGTCTTCCCGGTCCGCACCGAAGGCCCGGACGGGCACCGCTGGCACTGCGTCCACCCCCAGACCCCCGCGTCCCCCGCCGGGGACCCGACCCCCGTACCGTCCGCAAGGAGCACCGCATGACCGCCCGAACCCCCCGCTACTCGGGAGTGATCCCGCCCGTCGTCACCCCGCTCACCGCGGACGGCGAGCTCGACCGCCCCTCCCTGGAGCGGGTCGTGGGGCATCTCATCGACGGTGGTGTCAGCGGGCTGTTCGCCCTCGGCAGCTCCGGTGAGACCGCCTATCTGACGCCCGGACAGCAGGACCAGGTCATCGAGGTCATCACGGCGGCCGCCGCGGGCCAGGTACCGGTCCTCGTCGGAGCCATCGAGACCACCACCAACCGGGCCATCGAGCGCGCCGACCGCGCCGCCGCGCTCGGCGCGGACGCCGTCGTCGTCACCGCGCCCTTCTACACCCGCACCCACGACGCCGAGATCGACCGCCACTTCAGGCAGGTCGCGGCCGCCGTGGACGTACCGCTCCTCGCGTACGACGTACCGGTCTGCGTGCACAGCAAGCTCGACCCGGAACTGCTGCTGCCACTGGCGGCCGACGGGGTACTGGCCGGGGTCAAGGACTCCAGCGGCGACGACGGCTCGTTCCGCCGGCTGGTCATCGGCGCCCGGGAGCTGCCCGGCTTCTCCGTGCTCACCGGCCACGAACTGGTCGTCGACGCGATGATGCTCGGCGGCGCCGACGGCTCGGTGCCCGGACTCGGCAACGTCGACCCGCACGGTTACGTGCGCCTCCACGAAGCGGCCGTACGCGGCGACTGGGCCGCGGCGACCGCCGAACAGGACCGCCTCGTCGGCCTCTTCGACATCATCCGCGCCGCCCGCCCCGGAACCGTCTCCGCCACCGCCGCCGGACTCGGCGCGTTCAAGACCGCCCTCATGCTGCGCGGGATCATCGCCACCAACGTGATGAGCCCGCCGATGCGCACGCTGGACGCCGAGGAGACGGCGATCATCGCCGCCCACCTGGACCGGGCCGGGCTCTCCCGCGTCTGACGGCGATCCCGAGGGCCGGACGCGACGGAGGCCCGGTCGGACAGCGTGCGCTGTCCGACCGGGCCTCCAAGGGCTTTCGTCGCTCAGGGGAGCGGGCTCAGCTCAGCCCTGCGACTTGCGGGTGCGGCGCATCAGCAGGCCGCCACCGAGCACCATCGCGGCGCTGGCGCCACCGGCGATACCCAGGTTGCCGTTCGCACCGGTGTGCGCCATCTGCGGCGGCTTGTGGTGGTGCGTCGGCTTGTGGGGGTGCCAGGCGTGCGTCGGCGGGTTGTGCGTCGGCGGGTTGTGCGTGGGCGGGTTGTGGGTCGGGGGGTTGTGGTGCGGGGGGTTGTGCGTGGGCGGGTTGTGGTGGGGCGGGTTGTGCGTGGGCGGCTTCGGCGGGTTGTGGTGGTGGCCGGGAGGGCAGTCGCCGTTGTGGTGATGGTGGTGGTGGCCCGTCGTCGGCGGCTTCGGCGGGTTGTGCGTGGGCGGGTTGTGGTGCGGCGGGTTGTGATGCGTCGGCGGCTTGGGGTGCGTGGGGGGCTTCGGGTGGGTCGGCGGCGGCGGGGTCTCGTTCCCGCCCTCGCTGTTCTCGCACTTGTTGCCGAACGCCGGGTTCAGCAGACCGACCACGTCGACCGTGTTGCCGCAGGCGTTGACCGGGACGTCGACCGGGGCCTGGATCAGGTTGCCCGACAGCACGCCGGGGGAGTTGGCCGCGACGCCGTTGGCGCTCGCGCCCTGAGCGTCGCCGCTGCCCGATCCGCCGCCGCTGTTCTCGCACTCGTTGCCGAACGCCGGGTTCAGCGCGCCGATCACGTTGACCGTGTTGCCACAGACGTTGACGGGCACATGCACCGGCACCTGCACGGTGTTGCCCGAGCCGACCCCGGGGGAACCGATGGCGGCCCCGTCGGCCGAGGCGTCCGCGAACGCGTAGCCGCCGGACGCGGTCAGGATGCCTGACGCCGCCGCCATGACGAGCACGCTTTTACTCAAGGCTTTTCGCATTGCTTGCCCTTCCTTAGGACATTTCGCGCGGGCGTATCGCCCGCAGTTCGTTCATCAGCCGTGCAGCAACCGTCGGGCATGCCAGTACTGCTGGGTGAGCGTCCCGTCGGGCGGGCTTGACTCCACCCATAACGACGCCCGGGTGACAGGGAAACGTGAAATCCGTGAAAATAATGTGACCACCCGGACGGACTACGAAGGGGTGTTCGCTTCCTGGATTCGAGTCATTGGGCAGCGCTCTGCGTCGTTCGACCGAAAGGAGGTTGAGGCCCGAATCGAAACACATGGCAAACGAATATGTGGTGCATTTACTCGCATCTTTCGTACGCGTGTCCGTCGAATCCCGGCATTCGAGTGAATGGACATAACCAAACGTCCCGAAGCGAGTTGGTCAGTGCGCTCCGGTACGGGGCATCCAGTACGAGAAGGGTTCATCGTGATCAAGAAGGTCCTGGCTACGGGTGCCGTTGCCGCCTCCATCCTCGGTCTCGGCGCCGCGCAGGCGATGGCCATCGGCAACGACGGCGGCACCACGTCGGTCAACGGGAACGGCGCCTCGCAGTCGTTCGGCAACGCCGAGACCCACGGCGACGGCAGCCCCCAGTTCGGCCTGGTCCAGGGCTCGCTGAACAAGCCCTGCGTCGGCCTGCCGCTCAAGGCCAACGTCGGTTCGCTGATCGGCCTCGTCCCGATCGCGGTCCAGGACGTCAACGTCCTGTCGTCGCCGCAGAACCAGCAGTGCACCGAGAACTCCACCCAGGCGAAGGGCGACGAGGCGCTGTCGCACATCCTGGACGACATCCCGGTCCTCTCCGGCAACGGTGCCGGCAACCGCTGATCCAGCTGTGCACAGGCCCCGGGCCGCCGGCGCTCCTCCTCCGCGCGGCCCGGGGCCTGCTGCTGCCCTCCTTGGGGCTCGTCCGTGAGCGGTCCGGTGACCGCGACGGTGACGTCGCGTGATCGGAACTGCGTCATTCGGGCGGTCTTCGAGGAATCTTCGGCTGGAAGAGTTTCGCTTACCGTCTTAAATCGTTACGAATTACAGCGGCGGAGTTACGAGTGGTCAGAACCCGCGCTCGTGCGGCACGAAATTCGTTGCCGCTCCGGACTCCGTCAAAGAAAGGGTTGAAAGTGAAGTACACCAAGATCGCCGCCGTTGCCGCCGGAACCCTCATCGCGATGGGTGCCGCCGCCCCGGCGTTCGCCGACTCCGGTGCCGAGGGTGCGGCCGTGGGCTCCCCGGGCGTCCTGTCCGGCAACACCATCCAGGTCCCGATCCACGTGCCGGTCAACCTGTGCGGCAACACCGTGAACGTCATCGGTCTGCTGAACCCGGCCTTCGGCAACACCTGCGTCAACGCCTGATCGTTGTACCGCCGAGCCCGTCTCGGCGCCGGTCTGCCCCGGATCGCATCTCCTGCGATCCGGGGCTTTCCTCTTTCCTGCGCTCTCCGTCCCGGGAGTTCGCGGCCCTGCCCGGACACGGTGAAAAGGCCTGAGCCGTTTCCACCGGCCCGGGGCGCGGTGCGCCGGCGGCTGGGGGCATACATCCGGGCGGGCGCGCGGGACGGAGTACCGACAGTCCACCACCGAAACGCGTCCGCTGTCCCGCGGTCACACTCGATTCAGTGATTAGTCATGCAATCGATCGAGTGGTCCGGTGGGCCGTTCCGAGAAAAGCGGAAAGCTCCAGTTGCCCGGCCGCAATCGGGTCGTTAGCCATGGAGAAAGCGGCAGAAGTCACAGCTAAAGAAGGCTGGTGCGGCGCGGGGACGCGACCGAAACAGCTGCCGCCGCAGAAGGGAACCTGAAAGTGAAGTACGCGAAGACCGCCGCGTTCGTTGCCGGCTCCGTGGTCGCTCTCGGAACGGCTGCTCCCGCCTTCGCCGTTACCACCGCGACGGCTCCGAACTTCAGCCTCGACGGCGGGATCAACCAGGTGGTGGCCGCGGCCCCGCAGGCCGTCGACCCGATCGTCGACACCGTCGACGGTGCCACCGGCAAGCTGCAGAAGGACGGCACCGTCACCAAGATCGCCGGACAGGCCACCGGTGCGGCCAAGGGTGCCGCCCCGCTCGTCGGCGGTCTCCCGCTCGGCGGCTGACCCCTGCCGGGGCGGCGGTTGCCGGTCCGAAGCGTTCCACACCGCTCCGGTGCGGTGCCTCCCGTGAACGGGCGGACGGCAGACGCACCGTTCGAGTGAAGTGCCACAACCATTCCCGCAGCCGCGAGTTGATCAAAGCGCTCAGGTCAGCGGGCAACAGAAAAACCCAGAAGGGCTAGATCAATGATCAAGAAGATTATGGCCTCGGCGGCCGTGGCCGCCTCCATCGTCGGCGTCTCCGCCGCGGTGGCCCCCTCGGCCATGGCGATCGGCAACGACCAGGGCACCACCTCGGTCAACGGCAACGGTGCCATGCAGTCGTACGGCAACTCCGCCACCCACGGCGACTGGAGCCCGCAGTTCGCGCTCATCCAGGGCTCGCTCAACAAGCCCTGCATCGCGCTGCCCGCCAAGGTCAACGCCGGTTCGCTGCTCGGCGTCGTGCCGATCTCGGTCCAGGACCTCAACGTCCTGTCGTCGCCGCAGAACCAGCAGTGCACCGAGAACTCCACCCAGGCCAAGGGTGACGAGGCGCTGTCGCACATCCTGGACGACATCCCGATCCTGTCCGGCAACGGTGCCGCCAACAACTAGTCCCACCTGTCGTACCCCATGGGGCCGGCCCGTCCACGCGGACGGGGCGGCCCCATGTCGCGTTCCCGGCGCGCGGCCCCTCGGCCCCCCCGGAAGGGCTGGTCCACTGGGCCGGTTGCCGTAGTGGCACCGGGCGCTTTCCGCCGCAGCGGGTATGGCCACCTCATGGACGAGTACGACAGCAGGAGCTCCCAGGACCGCCGCCGCCCCGCGGAAGGCGTCACACCGATCTACGACCGCCTCCTCGCCGAATGGCAGGCGACCCGGGGCGATCCGGAGCCCGTGGAGCCCGGTTCGCCCCGCACCGCGGGGCTGGTCCCGGCGGCGCGCACCTCGGGCGAGGCCTTCCCGGGTTGACGAGAGGGTGTCGAACTTACGCGGGATCGAACCCATTTGAGTGGTACTGCGCAACTGTCTGGGCTTTAGGCGGTTGATCAGTACGTCCCAGAACGGGGCGTTCCGAAAGGTGAAGTGTGATGAAGAAGATGATGGCCGGCGCGGCCGTAGCCGTGTCCATGGTCGGCCTGTCCGCCGCGGTGGCCCCCGCGGCCATGGCGATCGGAAATGACCAGGGCACGACGTCGGTCAACGGCAACGGCGCCGAGTCCTCCTACGGCAACAGCGTGACCCGTGGCGACGGCAGCCCGCAGGCCCAGCTCGTCCAGGGCACCCTGAACGACCTCTGCCTCGGCGTGCCGGTCAAGGCCAACGTCGGCTCGCTGATCGGTCTCGTTCCGATCGCGGTCCAGGACGTCCAGGTCCTGTCCAACCCGCAGAACCAGCAGTGCGCCGACAACTCCGTCCAGGCCAAGGGCGACGAGCCCCTGTCGCACCTGGTGGACGGCATCCCGGTCCTCTCCGGGAACGGCGTCGCCAACAACTGACGCCGGACACACGTGCCGCGGGCGGTCCGGGAAGTCCCGGGCCGCCCGTCGCGCGTCGGCGGGGCGCCCGAGAACGCGCGATGCCCACCGCTCCACGGGGGGCGGTGGGCATCGCGCGCTTCAGGGGCGGTCAGCCGAGGGTGCGTACCGGCAGCACGCAGTGCGCGGAGGTCGCGATGACCTCCGGGTCCCCGGCGAACGACCGCAGCGAGTCCTCGGTCACCGGGCTGCCCGGCGCACCCTGCGGCCAGGGGCGAGTGGCGAACATCGCCTGCACCTCACCCTGTTCGCGGGCGGCGGCCAGCCACTCCGGCCGGGCCGGGTACTGGGCGGTGAAGTGAGGCAGCGTCAGAACGGCCTGACCCGCCTGGACGAGCAGTTTCACCGGGAGCCCGGGTGTCTCGTCGGCGCGCACCGGGGCGCCGCCGATGTGCAGCCCGCTGCGCTCCAGCGCGACGCGCATGGCGTTCTCGCCGGCCGCGGGGCCGTCCGATCCGTCGCCGAGCGAGTACCCGAGCAGGAAGGCGACTTCCCGTCCGTTGTGGGGGTGTTCGCCGCTCCAGCCGATCAGGCTGAGGGTGCCCAACTGGGCCTGGGTGAAGGTTCCGGTGGCTGTCTGGGGGGAGGTCATGTCCGGCACCCTAACCGGCTGTGACCGGTCGATCCTCATGCGTATCACTCGATCGAGGGATAGTTCAGGATATCGGCGCTCCGGAACCGTCGGTGGCGTGCGCCGGGACGGGGCGTCGCGATAATTCGGTTGACGCCACCGGGCCGCCCCGCGCTATCGTTTGCGACGTTACGGACGGCGGGACGAGAGCGCCGGTCCCGGACCGTGTGTGAACACAGGAGGTGAGGACATTGATGACTGTCATTGCGGTGGGCGCTGCCCACGAGCCGAAGTGTGTCTGTCCCACCCCCGTGGCCGCCGGCTGACCTTCTCTGACTTCTGCGCCGCCGTGCGCAGTGCCGGGGCCACCCTGTGAAGGGTTTCCCTTGTCTCTCCCGATCTCCTCCTCTTCCTTCTCTTCCTCCTCCTCTCCGTCGCACCCGCTGGCCGCGTACGGCTGGGACGACGACTGGGCGGCCGAGTTCGCCCCGTACGCCGCACAGGGGCTGCTGCCCGGCCGGGTGGTCCGGGTGGACCGAGGGCAGTGCGACATCGTCACCACCGCGGGCACCGTCCGCGCCGACACCGCGTTCGTCGTGCCCCGCGATCCGATGCGGATCGTCTGCACGGGCGACTGGGCCGCCGTCGACCCGGAGGGCGACCCGCAGTTCGTCCGTACGCTGCTGCCCCGGCGCACCGCGTTCGTCCGCTCCACCTCGTCCAAGCGCTCCGAGGGGCAGGTGCTCGCCACCAACGTCGACCACATCGCCATCTGCGTCTCACTGGCGGTGGAACTCGACCTGGGGCGGGTCGAACGGTTCCTGGCGCTCGCCATGTCCAGCACCGGCGGTGACGCGCTGCTGCGTGACGGGGCATCCGCCGGTGACGGGGCGGCCGAGACGATCGTCGTGCTCACCAAGGCCGACCTGGTCCCGGACGCCGCCACGCTGTCCTACCTCGTTCAGGACATCGAACGCCTCGCCCCGGGGGTCCAGGTGCTGCCCGTCAGCTCCGCCACCGGAGAGGGCGTCGACGTGTTCGCCGCGATCGTCTCCGGTGGTACGAGCGTGCTGCTCGGGGCTTCCGGCGCGGGCAAGTCCACCCTCGCCAACACCCTGCTCGGGTACGACGAGATGGAGGTGCGGGCCACCCGTGACATCGACGGCAAGGGCCGGCACACCACCACGACCCGCAATCTCCTGGTGCTGCCCTCCGGTGGTGTCCTCATCGACACCCCCGGGCTGCGCGGGGTCGGCCTGTGGGACGCGGAGACCGGCGTCGGCCAGGTCTTCTCCGAGATCGAGGCGCTGGCCGAACGGTGCCGGTTCCACGACTGCGCCCACGAGGCGGAGCCGGGCTGCGCGGTGCAGGCGGCGCTCACGGACGGTTCGCTGCCCGAGCGGCGCATGGACAGCTACCGCAAGCTGCTGCGCGAGAACCAGCGCATCGTCGCCAAGACCGACGCCCGGCTCCGCAACGAGATCCGGCGCGACTGGAAGCGCAAGGGTGCCGAAGGCCGGGCCGCCATGGAGGCGAAGCGCGGCCGGGTCCAGTAGCCGGGACCCTGGTCGACGTCCGAAAACCGCGAGTGCGGTGCTGCGGGGTGCCGCACACTGGATGATGTGATGGACGAAGAGACCAGGTACGAGGCGGTGAGCAGCCGCGACGCGCGTTTCGACGGGGAGTTCTTCTTCGCCGTCGAGACGACCGGCATCTACTGCCGGCCGAGCTGCCCCGCCGTCACCCCGAAGCGGAAGAATGTCCGCTTCTACCCGACCGCGGCCGCCGCCCAGGGCAACGGCTTCCGGGCGTGCAGGCGCTGCCGCCCGGACGCCGTGCCCGGCTCCGCCGACTGGAACGTCCGGGCCGATGTGGTCGGCCGCGCCATGCGGATGATCGGCGACGGTGTGGTGGACCGGGAGGGCGTCCCCGGTCTGGCCGGCCGGCTCGGCTACAGCTCGCGGCAGGTGCAGCGGCAGCTCAACGCGGAACTGGGCGCCGGTCCCGTGGCCCTGGCGCGCGCCCAGCGCGCGCACACGGCCCGGGTACTGCTCCAGACCACCGCCCTGCCCGTCACCGAAGTCGTTTTCGCCGCCGGTTTCGCCAGCGTGCGCCAGTTCAATGACACGATCCGGCAGATCTACGCCCGCACCCCCAGCGAACTGCGCGCGGAGGCGGGCACCGGCCTGGGCGCCTCGGTCAAGGAGGCGCGCACCACCGGAATCCCGCTCCGGCTCGCGCACCGGGGACCGTACGCCGCCCGCGAGGTCTTCGACCTGCTCGCGGCCGGGACGGTCGCCCGGATCGAGGAGGTCAGCGGCGAGCCCGGCGGCCGCACCTACCGCCGCACCCTGCGCCTTCCCTATGGCACCGGCATCGCCGCCGTGGACGAGCGGTCCGCCGGGAGCTGGCTGGAGGCCCGCATCCACCTCACCGACCTGCGCGATCTGACCACGGCGGTGCAGCGGCTGCGCCGGCTCTTCGACCTGGACGCCGACCCGTACGCCGTCGACGAACTGCTCGCCGCCGATCCGCTGCTCGCCCAGCGGGTCGCCGCCCGCCCCGGGCTGCGCTCGCCGGGCACCGTGGACCCCGAGGAGTTCGCCGTGCGGGCCCTGGTCGGTCCGGCGGCCGCGCAGGAGCTCGTGGAGTTGTACGGGAAGCGGCTGGACATGCCCTGCGGCGGGCTCACCCATGTGTTCCCCGAACCGGGTGTGCTGGCCGGGGCGGCACCCGGTCCTGAGCTGCGGGCGCTGGCCGGGGCGCTGGCCGACGGTGGCGTACGGCTCGACGCGGGCGCGGACCGGGAGGAGGCCGAGCAGGCCCTCTCGCGGCTGCCGGGCGTCGGACCGGCGACCGCGGCCCTGATCCGGATGCGCGCGCTGGGCGACCCGGACGTCGACCCGTACGGGACACCCGGCTCGGACCGGTGGCGACCGTGGCGTTCCTACGGCGTACGCCACGCGCGGTCGGCGGGCCGGGTGTCCGTGTGAGCCTCAGGCGGGCAGGCCCCAGCTGGGCGCCGGTTCGTTCGCGGTGACCGGGCGGACGGTGAGGTCCGGGCGGTCGCCCGCCGCGGTGATCAGCGCCGATTCGCCCTTGCGGAGCGGGATGCGGACCGATCCGTCGGCCAGCCGCTCGTGGTTCAGCCGGTGCCCGCGTCCGTCGCGGACCTCGACCGGGCCCTCGATGCCGTGCCGTACGACGCAGGGCGCGCCCGCCTCGCTGGTGAGGCGCACCCAGCGGGTCCGGCCCCCTTCCCGTACCGCGCTGAGCAGGAAGGCACCCTGGGTACGGAAGTCGTGCACGGTCAGCTCCCGCCAGGCGGCGGGGAGGGCGGGGAAGACCCTGATCGTGTCGCCCCAGGACTGGCAGACCATGTCGTGCAGCGACTGGGCGGCGGACAGCGGGGTCTCGATGACCGGTCCTGACTCCTTGTACATGGTGTTGGCCTGGATGAACCGGCTCATCAGCTCGCCCAGGTACTTCAGGGCGTCCTCGCCCTTGCCGAGCAGCGCCGACATGGAGGCCGCGCCGGTGAAGGTGTAGCCCTGCAGCGCGCCCTCGAAGCCGACCCAGTGGGCGAGGGACTTCTCGATCAGGGCGCGTTCCGCGTCGGTGGAGCCGTTGATCTCGTACAGCGGATACACGGCGAGCATGTGCGAGTAGTGGCGGTGGGACATCGCGAACGGCACCCCGGCGCCGATCATGAAGCCGTTCTCGTCCACCGGGTACGGGGCGAGCCTGGCCAGGACCTCCTCCCAGCGGGCGGTGAGCGGGTCGTGGACGCCCAGTTCCCGGGCCGAGTCGAGCAGGGTGCGGCAGCCCCAGCGCAGCAGCATCAGGTCGTAGTTGCAGTCGGGGGCGTTGACGCCGTACTCGGGGGAGAAGGTGGCCGGCAGGTGCAGCTTGCCGTCCGCGCCGGGGGTGAGGAAGTGCAGGTAGTAGTTGACCGCCTTGCGCAGCAGTGGGAACAGGGTGTCGCGCAGGACCGAGCGGTCCATGGTGTGCCGGTAGGAGAGCCAGACGTTGTGCAGGGCCCAGGTCAGGTTGCCGACCTCGGGGGTGGGCGGGTCCTGGCCGGGGATGCCGACGCCATACCCGCCGTCGGCCACGGCCGCCCCGTTGACCAGCTGCGGGTCGGTGGTGCGGGGGATGCCCGCCGAGTCCGCCCGGTAGGGGGCGGCGACCTCGCGGGAGAGCTGGTCCCGGAACTCGCTCAGGGCCCGGGTGACGGCGTCGAGCTCCAGGTGGTTGGAGCCGTGGATCAGCCAGTACTCCAGCTGGACGTTGAGGTTCCACCAGGTGTTGGGCCAGGGGGTGGGCTCCAGCCAGGGGCCGGAGGTGGCCATCACGGGCGCGTCCTTGCGGGCGGCCGACGCCGTTTTGTAGAGCTGGATCCAGTAGAACCGCTGGAGCCGGGCATCGGGCAGCGACAGGAAGCTCTTCCGGTAGAAGCGGTCCCACCAGGCCCGGTGCGGCACGGACAGCAGGGTGTACGGGAGGGCGGAGGCGACCGTGACGGTGCGCAGCGCGCGGTCGCGGGCGGTGTTCTTCGGGTAGGAGTGCGCGACGGTCGCGTACAGGGTGCGGACCGCGCCCCGGGTGCGCTCGCGCCAGGCGGTGACGTGCTGTCCGCCGCTCAGCAGCGGCTGCACGGCGGCGGAGGTGGCGCCGTGCTTCTCGACGACGGCCGGGGGGTTGCCGGTGTAGCCGTCGGGCAGCGGCTTGAACGCGGCCCTGGGGCTGATCGCCTCGGCCGGGTGGAAGACCCAGCGGAACGCCTTCTCGCCCGCGCTCGGGGTCACCTCGACGGCCAGTACGTCGCCGGTTGACTGGACGAAGGCGCGGAGCGTGAGGGTGCCGGCGGTGGTGGTGACGGTGCCCTGGAGCTCGGCCGTGTGCAGCCGCATCCGCCAGTCGACGCCGGTGATGGTGCCGGCCGGTTCCAGGGTGAAGTGGCCGATCGGGAGCCGGGCGAGGCCGAACAGCGAGCCGTACTCGGGGCGGTGGTCCTGGACCTCGGAGTGCTGGACGTTGAACCGGATCGCGGTGGCCTCGGCGCCGGGCTCCGCGTAGATGCCGGAGCCGAGCCGGCCGTTGCCCAGGTAGGGGCCCTCGTACCAGGTCTTCGGCAGCTTCTGCCAGTGCAGGTCCGCGTCGTCCAGGACGGTGTTCCAGCTGTCGGCGGGGGAGTGCACCGTCACCGGGGCGGCGGTGCTCGCGGCCGGGGCGGCTGCCGGGGCGGCGGCCTGGGCCGGGACGGCCGCGCCGCCCACCACGAGGGCGCCGCCGAGCGCGGTACCGGTGGCGAGAACGGTTCTGCGGGAGGGCGCGGGCGACGGGGAATCGGTGCGGGTGGGCGCGGCGGGATCCGGTGCTGTGGGCAAGGCAACTCCTGGCGATTCGTACGCAGGCGGGCGCAGTAATTCATCCGAGCTATGTCCTCACGGAAGGTAGACTTGCGCCATCGGAGCGTCAATAGGATGCGAGAGATCCGATGTGTTTCTATCCATGTGATCGGGCATCGAATACGTGACGCCGAGGGCGTGATGCCGAAGAGGTGGCGCCGGCGCCCGGGCGCGTCAGTGCCGGAGCAGTACGCCGGCCCACGCCCCGGTCACCAGGAGGCAGGCGAAGAGCTCGACCAGTACGGAGTAGCCGGTGGCCCGCATCACCGAGCGGACCGAGGCCCAGCCCGCCCCCCGGCTGCCCAGCCGCATCCGCTCCGCCCCGTAGATCACGCCCACGTACCCGAGGATCGCGCCCACCACCGGCACGACGAAGAAGCCCGCGATGGCGCCGATCCCGCCCAGCAGCAGCGTCCTGCGCGGCGCCCCCGACTCGCGCGGGCGGCGCGGCGGCAGGAGTGGTTTGAGCGCCTGGTTCAGCAGGAGGAGGGCCGTGGCGCCGATCAGTACGGCCCAGGCCGCCGGGGTGTTGTCCGCCAGCGCCCACCACAGCACCGCGGCCCAGACGATCGCCTGGCCGGGCACACCGGGCAGCAGCACGCCGATCAGGCCGAGCAGCATGACCAGGCCGACGGCGACGAGCTGCCACACACTCATCTGACCAGCGTGCAGGAGTCCGGCCGCTCCCGCCCGTCGTCGGCCCCGGGAGGCCCGTCGGTCCGGCCCGGCGGGGAGTGGGATCAGGCGCGCGGCTCGCGGGACACCCAGCCCCGCTCGTAGGCGTGCCAGCCCAGCTGCAGCCGGGTCGACACCCCGGTGAGCTCCATCAGGCCCTTGACCCGGCGCTGCACGGTCCGCAGCCCCAGCTCCAGCTGTTTCGCGACGCTGGCGTCGGTCAGCCCGGCCAGCAGCAGCGACAGGACCTCCAGATCCGTCGGATCGGGGCCGGTCGTCTCCTCCCGCACCATCCCGCTCTCCCCGAGCCGCAGCGGCATCGCCTCGCGCCACACCGCCTCGAACAGCCCCATCAGCGACTCCAGCAGCCCGGAGGCGTGTACGACCAGGGCGGCCGGCTCCGCGCCGCGACCGGTCAGCGGCACCATCGCCAGAGCGCCGTCCGCGACGACCAGCTTCGTCGGCACCCGGTCCACCACCCGGCAGTGCTCGTCACGGCTCAGCGCCGCCGACAGCTCCAGGATCCCCGACGGCAGCGCGAGCACCTCGCGCTCGACGACCACCCGGAACGTCACGCCCCGGGTGGCGGCCCGCTCCTCCGACTCGTTGTCGAGACCGCTGACCGCGATCGGCTTTCCGGTGACCAGGGCGCACACCTCGCTCGTCGCACCCAGCTGGAGCTGATGGAACCGGTGTGCCACCGCGCCCGCACCCGTGACCACCTCCACCAGGTCGTGGACGGCGGGCTCCGCGGCGTCCGCCCGGTACTCCTCCGCCAGCAGCGCCGCCGCCAGCTCCGCCTGCTCCAGCTCATGGCGCTGCTGCGTCAGCAGCGCACCCAGCGCGACCCCCGGCGGCGCCGCCACCCACCGCCCCGTACGCGCGGAGGACTGGGCGGCCAGACCGTGCTGCTCCAGCCGGCGCAGCGCCCGTTCGGTCTCCGGTTCCGGAAGGGCCAGCCGGTGCGCGAGATCGGAGACCTCCGCCGCGCCCAGCGCCACCAGAGCGCGGTAGGCCGACTCCTGTATCTCGTCGAGTCCTATGGCTCCCAGCATCCCCGGACCCCTCCCCGGACGCAGTGCTTCCGTGTGATGTCGTACTCCGCGGGCGACCGGTCGTGGCGGAAAGCGGCCACGGCGTAAACCCGCCTCGGCACATCATCCCTGTACCGCCCGCCCCTCTGCCAATGTGGCGCCACCGCAGCACCAACAACCTCCGGAATGCGGCGCTTTGCGCTGCCTGTTCCGGTATCACTTGGGGAGAGCGATGCGTCCGATATCGCGTACGGCACTGGGGGCGGCCACCGCCGCCGTCCTGGCCGTCACGGTGATCGCGCCGTCCGTGGCAGCGCCACAGGACGACGCGACCGCGAAGAGACCGCTGACCGGCAGTGCGACGGCTGCCGCCGCACAGGCAGAGCCGGTCACCGTGACACTGGTCACGGGTGACAAGGTGCTGGTGAACACGGACAGTTCGGGGAACGCCTCGGCCACCGCGCTGGCCGGCGCGGACGGCACCGTCCCCCTCGTGCAGACCCGCCGCTCCGGCAAGGACCTCTACGTCTACCCGGCCACCGCGGCCAAGGCGCTCGCCGCCGGCACGGTGGACGAGGAACTCTTCAACGTCACCGGGCTGATCCGGCAGGGCTACGACGACGCGCACGCGGACTCCGTACCGCTCATCGCCACCTACACCGGCGACGCCGCCCGCAGTGCGCACGCCACCCCGCGCGGCGCCCAACGCGGGATCGCCCTCCCGGCCATCGGGGGTACGGCGCTCAAGGCGGACAAGGAGAAGGCGGCCGGGTTCTGGGCCGACGTCACCGGAGCCCGGTCCCGTTCCGCCGCCGGACTGAAGAAGCTCTGGCTGGACCGCAAGGTCGAGGCCAGCCTCGACCGGTCCACCAAGCAGATCCGCGCCGACCTCGCCTGGGCCGCCGGGTACGACGGCAAGGGCACCAAGGTCGCCGTCCTGGACACCGGCGCCGACGCCGAACACCCCGACCTCAAGGGCCGCATCAGCGCGTCGGAGAACTTCACCGACTCCGACACCACCGACGACCGCCAGGGCCACGGCACCCACACCCTGTCCACCGTGGGCGGCTCCGGAGCGGCCAGCGACGGCAAGCAGAAGGGCGTCGCCCCCGGCGCGGACCTGCTCGTCGGCAAGGTCCTCAACGACAGCGGTTCCGGCGACTCCTCCTGGATCATCGCGGGCATGCAGTGGGCCGTCGACCAGAAGGCCGACGTCGTCTCCATGAGCCTGGGCAGCGCGACACCGACCGACTGCACCGACCCGATGAGCATGGCCGCCGAGGAGCTCGGCAAGAGCAAGGACACCCTGTTCGTCGTCGCGGCCGGTAACGCGGGCCCCGCCCTCAACACCGTCTCCTCCCCCGGCTGCGCGCCCAGCGTGCTGACCGTCGGCGCGGTCGACCGGGACGACTCCACCGCCCAGTTCTCCAGCCGCGGCCCCGCCATCGGCGCGCACACCCTCAAGCCCGAGATCACCGCGCCCGGCGTCGGCATCTCCGCCGCCGCGGCGGGCGGGCGCGGGATCTACGCCTACCAGTCGATGTCCGGCACCTCGATGGCCACCCCGCATGTCGCGGGCGCCGCCGCCATCGTCAAGGAACGCCACCCCGGCTGGACCGCACAGCAGGTCAAGGCGGCACTCGTGTCGTCCGCCAAGAGCGACATCCCCGGTGACGTACGCGAGACCGGCGGTGGCCGGCTCGACGTGAAGGCGGCCATCGACACGACCGTCACCGGCGCGCCCGCCGTCCAGGGCGGCACCTTCAACTGGCCGCAGGACAAGAGCGACCGCACCACCGTCCAGGTCCCGTACACCAACTCGGGCAGCAAGCCGGTCAAGCTGGGACTGAAGCTCCAGAGCGTCACCGGCAACGACGGTTCGGCCGTCGGGTCCGCCGTCGCCGCACTCGGCACGAAGAGCGTCACCGTACCGGCCGGAGCCACGGTCCAGGTCCCGCTGAAGCTCGACCCGACGGCGAAACTCCACGACAGCCAGTACGGCGACGTCACCGGCCGGGTCCTGGCCACCGCCCCCGGCGGAGTGAAGGTCTCCACCCCGTTCTCGCTGTACGTCGGCGCCGAGACCGTCACCCTGCGCGTCAAGCTGATCGACACCAACGGGGCCCCCGCCGGCGGCTCGTCGTCCCTCGACGTCATCGGTACCGACACCGCGAGCGGTGAGCGCCGGTTCAACGACGGCTCGACCGACCAGGTGTACCAGGTGCGCCCCGGTGCCTACTTCGTCTCCAGCTTCATCGTCTCGGCCGACCCCGAGGACGCCACCGGCACCCTCGCCAAGTCCGTCGGCTACCTCGCCAGGCCGCAGCTGAACGTCACCAAGGACACCACCCTGGTGCTCGACGCCCGCAAGGCGCACCGCGTCCAGGTGAAGACCAGGGACCGGGCGAGCGAGACCCGTAGCGGCACCCTCGCCTTCGGCCGCAGCTGGGACGACGTCTGGCTGCACGCCGGGTCCATCGCAGGCGGCAGCGCCATCAAGGACTACCGGGCCGACATCCGGGGCAAGGCCACTGACGGCGACTTCGAGTTCGACAGCTTCTGGCGCGCGTACGCCCCGCAGATCGAGAAGCTCTCGGTCGTGGGCGGCGCCACCCTCCACCCCACGACGGCGTCCAACGGCTCCGTCAACCTCGACGGCACCGGCCGGGCCGCGCTCGTCGACGCCGGCAGCGGCACCCCGGAGGAACTGAAGGCCGCGGGAGTCTCCGGCAAGATCGCGCTCGTCGGAGTTCCGGACGACGGCACCATCGTCACCCAGGCGCGCGACGCCAAGGCCGCCGGTGCCGTGGCGATCATCACGCACCGCCCGTCAGCGGGCCCCTGGAAGCCGTCCGTCGGATACGGCTCGGCGCCCCTGCCCTCGCTCGGCATCCAGGCAGACGAGGCGAAGACTCTGACCGAGGCGCTGGCCGCCGGACCGGTGAAGCTGAGCTGGAAGGCCACCGCCGTCAGTCCGTTCGTCTACAACCTGGCCTTCTCCGAGAACGGCGACCTCACCTCGAACCGCACCTACCAGGTCAAGGACAAGGCGCTCGGCGCGGTCGAGTCCACCTATGAATCGATGGGCGTCAAGACGGACTTCGTCGACACTCTGCTCGTCTCCCGCCCCTATGGCGCGAGTTACGGTGTCGGCGCGTTCGACACCGTCGCCGCACCCGGAAAGCGCACCGAGTACTACACGGCGGGCGACTCCAACTGGCAGCAGGCACTCTCCTCCAGCTTCCCCTGGGGCGAGTTCATGGTGGACAAGTTCCGCACCTACAAAGCCGGTTCGAAGCGTGCCTCCGACTGGTACCGGGGCGTCGTCGTGCCGTCCGCACCCCGCGACGACCAGGGCGAGGAGCAGCTCGCCGCAGAACGCCAGGACAATCTGATCGGGGTCGCCCCAGGCTTCTGGAGCGACACAGAACACGGCGGTCTCCAGGGCTCCTTCGGAGACATGGGCAGCATGCGGCTCAGCAGCGGCGGCAAGGTGATCGGCGAGTCCGGCTGGCCGTCCGGGGTGTTCACCGTCCCGGCAGCCGATGCCGCGTACGAACTCACCATGAGGACGGCGAAGTCGGGGCAGCCCGCCGCCGTGTGGAAGCGGTCCACCGCGACCGAGACCACCTGGAAGTTCCGTTCGCACCGGGACGAGGACGTCTACTCGCAGGGCATCCCGCTGCTCTTCCCGGGTTATGACCTGCCCTCGGACGGGATGAAGACCCTTGCGGCGAAGGACGGCCAGAAGATCGGACTGAGCGTCACGGGTCACGCCGGCTACACGCCCGGCAAGCTGACGGCGGCCAAGGTCTCGTACTCGTACGACGGTGGCGAGACCTGGACCGAGGCCGCCACCGCCCAGCGGGGCGGACGCTGGACCGCGACCGTGAACCACGCGGACGCGGCCGGCGAGCCGGTCACCCTGCGGACCGAGCTGACGGACGCCAACGGCAACTCCGTCGTCCAGACCGTGACCAACGCGTACGCCGTGCGCTGACGCACAGTCACCCGACCGGTCCGCCGGGCGTCCTTCCCGTGGGGGGTGGGGCCGCCCGGCGGACCCTTTTCCGTGGGGTGCTCCCACCACATTTTCGGGATGATCCGTTTTGCGACGCCCCATGCGGTGGACAATATGGGCATGAGTCAGCAGGGGGAGAGGCCCGCCGCCCAGGAGGACGACTGGTGGCGCAGGCTGTATGACGAATCCGCCCCGGACACCGGGGCGAGCCAGGCGGCCGACAGTCTCGACGACCGCTTCGACTCGGCGTCGGACGCCGTGGGGCCCGACGGCGCCGAGGCGTACGGGGCCGTGGCGGCGATACCGGAGCCACGCGTCGCGCCACCCGTTCCGCCGCCACCACCCCTGGAGGAGCCCCCGCGCGCTCCCTGGGAGCCCCCGGCGGGAATCTCCCGGCCCCGCACGTTCGCGGTGGCCCCGCCCCCTCCGCCCCCACCGCCCCCGCCTCCACCACCACCGCCCCCGCCGCCCCCGCCCCCTCCGCCCCCGCCTCCGCCCGCCGCCGATCCCCGCCTCGACCAGAGCCCGCCCGCCGGCCGGGACGCCGAGGTGCCGCCGCTGCCCAGGCGGCCCGTCGTCGAGCGGAACGAGGACGAACGGCCGGCGGCGGACACGGAGACCCCGGCCCCGGCCCCGGCCGCCCCCGAAGCCGGGGCGGGGGAACAGCGGGAGCAGGAGGCGCACAGGCCCGTCTCGTACGTGGGTGCCAGGCCGCCCACGTACGACGCGGAGCCCACCGCGCTGCCCGCCACGGACCCGCACGAGATCCACGCGCTCGTCGCCGACACCGTGCTCGACGGCGCCCGCTACGGCACGTACACCCTGCGGGCCGCCTCCGTGCGCGGCGACTCCGCGCGGTTCCGGGGCGAGCCCCGGCGCGACGCGCTGGTCACGGTGCGCTTCGGCGCCGCCGAGAACGCCCTCGTCCTGGTCGCCGTCGCGGGCGGCGCGCGCACGGCCGAGGGCGCGCACCCGGCCGCCGCCGACGCCTGCCGCTGGATCGCGGAGGCGGTCGGGCGCAGCCATGCCCGGCTCTCCGAGGACATAAGGGAGGGCCGCCGCGGCGAACTGAAGTCCGGACTGCACCGGCTGGCGGACCGCACCTACGGCAGGCTCCGCGCCCGCGCCGCCGAACTCGGCCTCGAACCGCACGAGTACACCGCGGGTCTGCGCTGCCTCCTGCTGTCCGCGGACCCCGGCTGCCGCACCCGGGTCTTCTTCGGCGTCGGCGGCGGCGGGCTCTTCCGGCTGCGCGACGGCAGCTGGCAGGACCTCGAACCGGCGGTCCCGCACGCCGCCGAACTCGCCGGGGAGGGAGTGGTCGGCTTCGGCTCGGCGACGCCCGAGAGCGGACCCGACGGCGAACGGCTGACCATGGACCTGGGGATCGCCACCGGTCCGGCCCCGTACATCGAGAGCCCGGTCCCGCCGCCCGCGGAACCGTTCCGGTTCCGGGCCTCGGTCGCCCGGCCGGGCGACACCCTGCTGCTGTGCAGCAACGGCCTGGCGGACCCCCTGCGCGACGAGCCCGAGCTCGCCGCCGAACTGGCCGGACGGTGGGCCCCGGGCCCCGCGCCGGGTCTCGCGGACTTCCTCGCGGACACCCAGCTCAGGGTCAAGGGATACGCCGACGACCGCACGGCCGTCGGCGTCTGGGAGGCGTAACCGCGCGGGTCATGGGTTGATGGACTCCGGAGAACCCGTCCGGCCGGGGTTTCGTGCCCCGGGTTCCGGACAGCCGAACGTGCACGGAGCACAGGCAGAGGGAGCACGCACCCATGGCCAAGCAGAACGTGGCGGAGCAGTTCGTCGATGTCCTCTCGCGCGCGGGGGTCAAGCGCCTGTACGGGGTCGTAGGCGACAGCCTCAACCCGGTCGTCGACGCCATCCGCCGGCACGCGGACATGGACTGGATCCAGGTCAGGCACGAGGAGACGGCCGCGTTCGCCGCAGGCGCGGAGGCGCAGGTCACCGGCACCCTGGCGGCCTGCGCGGGCTCCTGCGGACCGGGAAACCTGCACCTCATCAACGGCCTCTACGACGCCCACCGCTCCATGGCACCCGTGCTCGCGCTCGCCTCGCACATCCCGTCGAGCGAGATCGGCCTCGGCTACTTCCAGGAGACCCACCCGGAGCTGCTCTTCCAGGAGTGCAGCCACTACAACGAGATGATCTCCAACCCGAGGCAGATGCCCCGGCTGCTCCAGACGGCCATCCAGCACGCGATCGGCCAGGGCGGTGTCAGCGTCGTCTCGATGCCGGGTGACATCGCCTCGCAGGCCGCACCGGAGAAGACCATCGAGCATGCCCTGGTCACCTCCCGGCCCAGCGTGCGGCCCGGCGACGCGGAGATCGAGAAGCTCTGCCGGATGGTCGACGAGGCCAAACGGGTGACGCTGTTCTGCGGCAGCGGCACGGCGGGTGCGCACGCGGAGGTGATGGAGTTCGCGGAACGGGTGAAGGCCCCCGTCGGGCACGCGCTGCGCGGCAAGGAGTGGATCCAGTACGACAACCCGTACGACGTCGGCATGAGCGGCCTGCTGGGATACGGCGCCGCCTACGAGGCCACCAACGAGTGCGATCTGCTGATCCTGCTCGGCACGGACTTCCCGTACAACGCCTTCCTGCCCACCGACGTGAAGATCGTCCAGGTCGATGTCCGTCCCGAGCACCTGGGCCGCCGCTCCAAGCTCGACCTGGCGGTCTGGGGGGACGTCCGCGAGACGCTGCGCTGTCTGACCCCGCGGGTGAAGGCGAAGTCCGACCGCAAGTTCCTCGACCGGATGCTCAAGAAGCACGCCGACGCGCTGGAGGGCGTGATCAGCGCGTACACCCGCAAGGTCGAGAAACACGTCCCGATCCATCCCGAGTACGTGGCCTCTGTCCTGGACGAACTCGCGGACGAAGATGCGGTGTTCACCGTGGACACCGGTATGTGCAACGTCTGGGCGGCCCGCTATCTGACGCCGAACGGCAAGCGCCGGGTGATCGGTTCGTTCAGCCACGGTTCGATGGCCAACGCGCTGCCGCAGGCCATCGGCGCGCAGTTCACGGACCGGAACCGCCAGGTCGTCTCGATGTCCGGGGACGGCGGATTCACCATGCTGATGGGGGACTTCCTGACGCTCGTCCAGTACGACCTGCCGGTGAAGGTCGTACTGTTCAACAACTCCGCGCTGGGCATGGTCGAACTGGAGATGCTGGTGGCGGGGCTGCCGTCGTTCGGTACGACCAACAAGAACCCGGACTTCGCGGCCATCGCGCGGGCCTCCGGGGCGTACGGCGTACGGGTCGAGAAGCCCAAGCAGCTCGAAGGGGCCCTCAAGGACGCGTTCAAGCACAAGGGACCGGCGCTCGTCGACGTCGTCACCGACCCCAACGCGCTCTCCATGCCGCCGAGGATCAGCGCGGACATGGTGACCGGGTTCGCGCTCTCCGCGAGCAAGATCGTGCTGGACGGCGGGGTGGGCCGGATGGTCCAGATGGCCCGCTCCAACCTCCGTAACGTACCCCGCCCCTGAGCCCTTCGGTCCGGAGCGGCCGGGGCCCCGCGGGGCCCCGGCCACTCCGCCGGAGTCCTAGGCGTCCACCTCGTACTGGCCGTGCTCCAGGAAGTACCGCAGCTCCTCCGGAGTGCCGTCGATGGCGGCCCTGGCCGCCGCCCGGAGCGCGCTGCTGCTGTTCGGGTCGGAGATGATGCGGGCTATGGCGACCCGGTCGTCCTCTGCCTGGGCGAGGCGGTAGCCGGTTTCCAGCCAGGCGCGGAGCTGTTCCGGGGTGGCGTTGCTGTCGAGGAGTTCGTTGACTTCCTTGATGACGCGCTTCCCGCTGGCGGGGTTCGCGAGGAGTTTGACGATGGCGACCCGGTCGTCCTCTGCCTGGGCGAGGCGGTAGCCGGATTCGAGCCAGGCGCGGAGCTGTTCCGGGGTGGCGTTGCTGTCGAGGAGTTCGTTGACTTCCTTGATGACGCGCTTTCCGCTGGCCGGGTTCGCGAGGAGTTTGACGATGGCGACCCGGTCGTCCTCCGCCTGGGCCAGCCGGTAGCCGGTCTTGAGGAAGGCCCGCATGTCCTCCACCGTGCCGTCGAGGGCCTTGCTCCCCTCCCGGTTGACCCCCCTGCCGCTGTCCTCGTCCGCCATGATGCGGAGAATCGCGATACGGAGTTCTTCCTCGGACATCTCGTCCACGGGTGTGCCGGGGTCGTCCGTGGCTGCCGACGCCGTCACGGCGGCGGGAGCCGAGGCGGCACCGGCGGCGAAGGCCGGGGCTGTCAGCAGGAGGGCCGGCGTCAGGGCGGTGGCCGCGACGGCCAGAGCGGCACGGGTCATTCTCATACGGGTGGACCTGCCTTCGGAACGCAGTGATGATCGGAGCACCGGCGAGCGGGTGTGCCGCCGCCGGTCGTGTACATCGTCGCCTGTGAGGGCGGCCGGAAGCACTGCCGGATTCCGGCAGCCTTCACACTCTCCACACTGCTATGCGCAGGCATCGCGTCGCCCGCACCCGCCTCGTGCGGCTTCGGTGACGCAGCGCCGGAACGCCATGACGGATCGTCAAATCGGGAGCGCTGACGACCTCTTGGCGGCCTCTGAGCAATGTGACATATTACTGACGTGTTCACGAGACAGCCCTTGGACGTCGTCGTCGTCGGTGCCGGAGTGGTCGGCGCCGCCTGCGCCTATTACGCGGCCCGGTCCGGACTCGCGGTCGCGGTGGTGGACAGTGGCCCCGTCGCCGGTGGTACCACCGGGGCCGGGGAGGGGAACCTCCTCGTCTCCGACAAGCCGCCGGGCCCCGAGCTGAACCTTGCGCTGCACTCCGCCTCCCTGTGGCGCGAGCTCGCCCAAGTGCTGCCGCCCGCGATCGAGTTCGAGGAGAAGGGCGGCCTGGTGGTCGCGGCGGACGAAGCGTCGCTGGCGACCCTGACCGCGACTGCGGCCGGACAGACGGAGGCGGGGGTACGGACCCGCGCCGTCGCCCCGCACGAGCTGCCCGGACTGGAACCGCACCTCGCACCCGGCCTCGCGGGCGGGGTCCTCTACCCGCAGGACGCCCAGGTCCAACCAGCTCTGGCGGCAGCGCACCTGCTGCGCACGGCGCGTGAGGCCGGGGCCCGTGTCCGGCTGGGGGAGGCGGTCACGGCCGTGCTCACCGGGCCGGGCGGCGCGGTGCGCGGCGTACGGACCGGCCGGGGCGAGCTGCTCGCACCCGCGGTGGTCAATGCCACGGGTGTCCGGGGCGGCGAACTGGCCGCCCTGGCGGGGGTGGAACTGCCCGTGCTGCCCAGGCGCGGCTTCGTGCTGGTGACCGAGCCGCTGCCCCGGCTGATCAGGCACAAGGTGTACGCGGCGGAGTACGTGGCCGATGTGTCCAGCGGCTCTGCCGCGCTGCAGACCTCGCCCGTCGTGGAAGGGACCCCGTCGGGGCCCGTACTGATCGGCGCGAGCCGTGAACGGGTGGGCTTCGACCGCACGTTGTCCGTGCCGGTGATCAGCCGACTGGCAGCAGCCGCCGCCGCGCTCTTCCCGGTGCTCGGACAGGCCCGTGTACTGCGCGCCTACCACGGCTTCCGCCCCTACCTGCCGGACCACCTGCCGGCGATCGGCCCCGACCGCCGGGTGCCGGGCCTCTTCCACGCCTGCGGCCACGAAGGAGCGGGCATCGGGCTGGCGCCCGCCACGGCCGCACTGGTCGTCGCGGCGATCCGGGGCGAGGACCCCGCCATCGACCCCGAACCGTTCCGGCCCGACCGGTTCGACCCCGCCTTCGACCCCGCGTCCGACGCCGCCTTCGAGCCCGGCCGCGAGGGCACGCCGACCGCCCGGTCACCGAGACAGGAGCCCTGGTGATACGTATCCGCAAACGCACCGCCGCCCGCACCCCGGCCGCGCAGGCCGGCGCCGAGCCGGGGCCGGGGTTCGAGATCACTTTCGACGGCCGCCCGGTCCACGCCCTGCCGGGACGGAGCATCGCCGCCGTCCTCTGGTCGGACTCCGTCCTGACCTGGCGCACCACCAGGGTGAACGGACGGCCACGGGGCGCCTTCTGCGGCATCGGCTCCTGCTTCGACTGCCTGGTCACCGTGAACGGGGTCCCCGGCAGGCGCGCCTGTCTGCGGCCCGCCCGCCCCGGTGATGTGGTCACGACCCAGGAGGGGGACGGGCATGCCGGACTCGACCGCTGAACCTTCGCCCTCCGCGTCTGAACCTTCCGCCCCCGCACCGGACTTCGCCGAGCTCGCGGTGGTGGGCGCCGGTCCGGCCGGGCTGGCGGCCGCGGTCACCGCCGCCGACGGCGGACTCGACGTGATCCTCCTCGACGCGGCCGACGCGCCCGGCGGCCAGTACTACCGCTCCCCGGCCCCCGGCCTGCGCGCCACCCGGCCCGAGGCTCTGCACCACGGCTGGGCGCGGTTCGCCGGGCTGACCACCCGTCTCGGCCTCCACCGGGAAGCGGGCCGGATCCGCCACCTCGCCGGACATCAGGTATGGGCCGTCGAGCGGACCGGGGCGGACTGGACCCTGCACGCCGTCACCGGCCCCGACGGCGAGGGATCGGCCACGCTCCGGGCCCGCCGACTGCTCATCGCGACCGGCTCCCACGAGCGCCAACTCCCCTTCCCCGGCTGGACCCTGCCCGGAGTCGTCGGCGCGGCCGGGGCACAGGCCATGCTCAAGTCGGGTCTGGTGCTGCCGGGACAGCGCGTCGTCGTCGCGGGCAGCGGACCGCTTCTCCAGGCCGTCGCGGTCTCCCTGGCGCGCGCCGGTGCCCGGGTGCCCGCACTGGTGGAGGCCGCCGGATACGGGGCGTACGGACGCGCTCCCCGCGTGCTGGCCGCGGACCCCGGCCGGCTCCGGGAGGGGATACGGCACTCCGCGGCGCTGGCGGGCCACCGGGTACGGGTCCTGACCCACCGGGCGGTCACCGCCGTGCACGGAACGGAGCGGGTGGAGGGCGTCACCGTCAGCCGCCTGGACCGCGACTGGCGCCCGCTGCCCGGGACCGGGCGCCGGATCGCCTGCGACACCCTGGCAGTGGGCCACGGACTGGTCCCCCAGCTCGACCTGGCCGTCGGACTGGGCTGCGAGACCCGGTGCGGCGCCGACGGATCGGCCGCCCTGGTGCTCGACGAGGACCTGCGCACCACCGTGCCCGGCGTCTGGGCCGCGGGCGAGCCGGGCGGCATCGGCGGAGTGCGTCTCGCGCTGTGCGAGGGCGAGTTGGCGGCCCTCGCGGTGACGGGGGACGTCCGGGGCGGCAGCCGGGACCGGGACGCACGCCGGATCGCGGTGCTGCGCCGGACCCGGCGGCGGATGCGCGCGTTCGCCGAGCTGATGGGCGCCGTGCACCGGCCCGGCCCGGGCTGGACCGAGTGGCTCGCCGCCGACACGGAGGTCTGCCGCTGCGAGGAGGTCACCTCGGGCGCGATCCGCACGGCGGTCGACGACCTCGGCGCCGGGGACAGCCGTACGGTCAAACTCCTCACCCGGGCCGGAATGGGCTGGTGCCAGGGCCGGACGTGCGGATTCGCGGTCCGGGAACTGGCGGGCTGCGCGGCCGAGACCGGAGCCCCGGACCGTCGGCCGCTCGCCTGCCCGGTCCCGCTCGCCACGCTCGCCCGCGCGGCCCGCCCCGAGGACGAATGACCCTCCGGGCCACGCGTGTCTCCCGGGCGCCACCGGGAGCGCGGCCTTCTCCGTCCCCCTTTACCGTCCCCACTTCGCCGGTCCATGTCATCCCACACCTCTGAGGGAGCCCAGATGTCGACGAACTCCACTGCCCGCAACCGTCCTTGGCGAGGCGTCATGGTCGCCACGCCGCTCACCCTGCGCGAAGACCGGTCCATCGACTTCGACGCGTACGCCGCCCACGTCCGCGACCTCGTGGACGCCGGCTGCGACGGCGTCGTGCCGAACGGCTCGCTGGGGGAGTACCAGACCCTCACGGAGCAGGAGCGCGACCAAGTGGTGCGCGTCGCGATCGAGGCCGCCGGGGACGGGGCCAGGGTCATGCCCGGGGTCTCCGCCTACGACAGCACCCAGTCGCGCCGCCTCGCCGACCGGGCGGCGGAGGCGGGCGCCGGTTCCGTACTGCTGCTGCCGCCCAACGGCTACCCGTGCGAGGACGCCGCGGTCCGCGCCCACTACGCCGAGGTCGCCGGGGCGGGCCTGCCGGTCGTCGCGTACAACAACCCGTTCGACACCAAGGTCGACCTGACCCCCGCGCTGCTCGCGCAGCTCCACGCGGACGGGTCCGTCGTGGCCGTGAAGGAGTTCAGCGGGGACGTCCGCAGGGCCTACGAGATCGCGGAGGAGGCCCCCGGGCTCGACCTGCTGGTGGGGGCCGACGACGTACTGCTGGAACTCGCCCTGGCCGGTGCGGTCGGCTGGATCGCGGGCTGCCCCAACATGCTGCCCGCCGGCTGTGTCGCGCTGTACCGGGCCGCCGTCTCCGGGGACCTGGAGACGGCCCTGCCGCTCTACCGGCGGCTCCACCCGCTGCTGCGGTGGGACTCCAAGCCGGAGTTCGTCCAGGCGATCAAGGCGTCGATGGACATCGTCGGGCGGCACGGCGGCCCCACCCGGCCGCCCCGGCTTCCCCTGGACGCGGAGTCCGCCGCCGCCGTGCGTGCCGCCACGGAGAAGGCGCTGGCCGAGGGGCTGGACTGACACCGGGCCCGGCAGAGACCACCCGACACACCGCCCGGCGCACAGAACACGCGCGGCGGCCCGGCAGTACGACCGAGGGAGAGACTTGCGCACGCGTCACGTATTCCACGCCGTCGACTCGCACACCGAGGGCATGCCCACCCGCGTGATCACCGGAGGGATCGGCACCGTCCCCGGCGCCACCATGGCCGAGCGACGCGACCACTTCATGGCGCACCGCGACGCGGTACGCACCCTGCTGATGTACGAGCCGCGCGGTCACGCCGCCATGAGCGGGGCCGTCCTCCAGCCGCCGACCCGCCCCGACGCCGACTTCGGTGTCCTGTTCATGGAGGTCTCCGGCTGTCTGCCGATGTGCGGACACGGCACGATCGGGGTGGCCACCGTGCTGGTCGAGACCGGCATGGTGGAGGTCACGGAACCGGTCACCACCGTACGGCTGGACACCCCGGCCGGACTGGTCTCCGTCGACGTCCACGTCGAGGACGGCGCCGCCACCTCCGTCACCCTGACCAACGTCCCCGCCTTCTCCGCCGGGCTGGGACTCACGGCGAAGGTCCCCGGCCTCGGCACCGTCACCTACGACCTGGCGTACGGCGGAAACTTCTACGCCATGGTCCAACTGGCCGACCTCGGGCTCCCGTTCGACCGTTCGCGCAAGGACGAGCTGCTGGAGGCGGGGCTCGCCCTGATGGACGCGGTCAACGAGACGGACCGCCCGGTCCATCCGCTCGACCCCGGCATCAACGGGCTCAAACACGTCCAGCTGATCGCACCCGGCTCCGACGCCGTCCACTCCCGGCACGCGATGGCCATCCACCCCGGCTGGTTCGACCGGTCACCGTGCGGCACCGGGACCTCCGCACGGATGGCCCAGCTCCACGCGCGGGGCGAACTCCCGCTGGACACGGACTTCGTGAACGAGTCCTTCATCGGCACCACGTTCACCGGCCGGCTGGTCGCGGAGACCACCGTCGGCACGCTGCCCGCAGTCGTCCCCACGGTCACGGGCCGCGCCTGGATCACCGGAACCGCGCAGTACTTCCTGGACCCCTCCGACCCGTTCCCCGAAGGGTTTCTGCTGTGAGCCGTTGAACAGAAACCGCCCCGCTCGGCCCCGGCCCGGGGGCGGACCGGGGCGGCTTTCGTTCAGGCGATGCCGAACTCGGCTGAGGGTGCCCCCCGCAGGCGGTGCCATGACAACGTCACATTGTATTCTGGGTCTCCGCACGGTGCTGGAGGACAGACATGGCCCGCCTCACGTCGCTCAATGCGATCTCGGCGCAGGAACATCTGCGCGACCAGGTGGCGCACGCGCTGCGGGCGGCGCTGATCGCGGGTGAGCTGAGGCCGGGCACGATCTACTCGGCTCCCGCGCTCGCCTCCGAGTTCGGCGTCTCGGCGACGCCCGTCCGCGAGGCGATGCTCGATCTGGCCCGGGAGGGTCTCGTCGAGGCCGTCCGCAACAAGGGCTTCCGGATCACCGAACTGACCGACCAGGATCTCGACGACTTCACCGAACTCCGGGCGATGATCGAGGTTCCCACCATCGGCAGGATCGCGCGGATGGGGCTGACGGTGGAGCTGGAGGCGCTGCGCCCCGTCGCGAAGGAGATCGTCGAGGCCGCGCGACGGCAGGACATCCTGGGCTATCTGGAGGCGGACCGCCGCTTCCACCTCGCCCTGCTCGGGCTGGCCGGGAACCGCCGGCTGGTGGAGGAGGTCGGTGAACTGCGTAAGCGCTCCCGCCTGTACGGGCTCAACAGGCTGTCGGAGTCCGGCCAGTTGACGGCCTCCGCGGAGGAGCACGTACAGCTGCTGGATCTGGTCATCGCCGGGGACGCCCCTGGCGCCGAGGCCTGCATGCTCGCCCATATGTCCCATGTCCGGTCCCTGTGGGCCGACGGCACGAAGGCCTGACACCGCCGAGCTCACCCGGCTCCCCGACGAGCGCCTGACCCGGATGCGGTACCCCGTCCGGGTCCGCCGTCATGCCCGGACCCGGATGCGACGGTCGCTCACAAGTCGTCTTGGAAGACCGGAAGTTGGCGTACGCACGAATTCGGTCCCAACCGCTTCCTAAGGACATGTGACATGTGCCATTGTACAGGCGGTCGCGATTGAGGTCGTGTTCATGCCAGACGGTTAGCCCTGTCCGGCCTTCCCCCCGACCCCGACCGCGCACCATCCCCCACGGCCGCGCAACGTCGCGCGGCCACCACCCGCTGGGAGGCGGCACGTGAAGAACCGAACGGTTCGTCAGAGATTCACCGGACTATCCACCGTGGCGCTGGCGGCCTGCCTGGGCGTCGGCATGCTCGCGGCGCCGAGCCGGGCCGCAGAGGTCCGTCCCTCCACCGCGGCGACCGCGAGCGCGAAGGCCGCCGCGCAGAAGGCCGCGGACCCGGCCGCGCCGGATCCGGGCGGCCCCACCGCCCAGGCCCTCACCGCGCCCGTCCAGGACGCCGGTCACATAGCCGACAAGGCCCTCAAGCCCGCCGACAGACCGCCCACGACCGCTTCCAAGGACGCGCTGCGGCGCGACTACGACGCCCCGGACGCCTCCGCGCCGAGCCACCCCGCCCCCTCGATGAAGACGAAGGCCCGCGCCGCCGCCAGGTCGGCAGGCACCGGCGCGGCCGCCGCCTGCTCCGTCGCGGACTTCACCAGCCGCACCGGCAGCGCCCTGGTGCAACAGATCAAGTCATCGACGACCGACTGCGTCAACACCCTGTTCAACCTCAAGGGCAACGACGGCTACCTCGCGTTCCGCGAGGCCCAGATGGTCAGCGTCGCCGACGCGATGCGCGACGGATCGGCCGCCTACCCCGGGAACAGCAGCACCGGCATGCCGCAGCTGGTCCTCTTCCTGCGGGCCGGCTACTACGTCCAGTACTACGACCCCGACACCGTCGGCAGCTACGGCGCCCCGCTGCGCACCGCCATCCAGGGCGCGCTGGACGGCTTCTTCGCCTCCTCGCACGCCGGTGATGTCACGGACGCCAACGGCGAGACCCTGTCGGAAGCCGTCATCCTCATCGACAGCGCGGAGCAGAACGCCCGCTACCTGTACGTCGTCAAGCGGCTGCTCACCGACTACAACTCCTCGTACGACAGCTCCTGGTACATGCTCAACGCGGTCAACGGCGTCTACACCGTGACCTTCCGCGGCCACCAGGTGCCCGAGTTCGTCAGCGCGGTGGAGGCCGACCCGAGCCTGCTCGACTCGCTCGCCGGCTTCGCCCGTGACCATCTGAACCTGCTCGGCACGGACAAGTCGTATCTGACCTCCAACGCCGGTCGCGAGCTGGCGCGCTTCCTCCAGGAGGAGTCGCTGCGGCCCAAGGCCCGCCCGCTGGTCACCGATCTGCTCGGCCGCACCGCGATGACCGGCACCACCGCGCCGCTCTGGGTCGGGCTGGCGGAGATGACCGACTACTACGACGCGGCCAACTGTTCCGTCTACGGCACCTGCGACCTGTCGGCACGCCTCAAGAGCGCCGTCCTCCCGGTCAACTACACGTGCAGCGACAGCATTCGCATCCTGGCCCAGCAGATGTCCTCGGACGATCTCGCGACCGCCTGCACCAGCCTGCGCAACCAGGACGCCTACTTCCACGACGTGGTGCGCGACAAGGGACCCGTCGCCAACGACCGGAACAGCACGATCGAGGTGGTCGTCTTCGATTCGAGCGCCGACTACCAGACGTACGCCGGGGCCATCTACGGAATCTCCACCGACAACGGCGGCATGTACCTCGAAGGCGACCCGGCCGCGGCAGGCAACCAGCCGAGGTTCATCGCCTACGAGGCCGAGTGGGTCCGGCCCGAGTTCCAGATCTGGAACCTCAACCACGAGTACACGCACTACCTCGACGGCCGGTTCGACATGGCCGGTGACTTCGAGGCGGGCATCACGACGCCGACCATCTGGTGGGTCGAGGGCTTCGCGGAGTACATCTCCTACAGCTACCGCGACGTCACCTACGACGACGCCATCACCCAGGCCGCGGCACACACCTACACCCTGCGCACCCTGTTCGACTCGACGTACGAGAACGCCGACCAGACCCGCGTCTACAACTGGGGCTATCTGGCCGTCCGTTACATGCTCCAGTCGCACCGCGCCGACGTGGACAAGCTGCTGGGCCTCTACCGTGCGGGCGACTGGAACGGCGCCCGCACCCTGCTCACCTCCACCATCGGCAGCAGCTACGACGCCGACTGGAACAGCTGGCTGACGTCCTGCGCGGCCGGCAGCTGCGGCACCACCACCAACCCGCCCACAGAGCCGGGCACCGAGTGCGCCGCCGCCGACAGCCGTGAACTCGGCCAGAACTGCGTCCGCAGCGGTCAGCAGGCCACCAAGGGCAACTACTCCTACCACTACATCTACGTGCCCGCCGGTACCGCCCGGCTGACGATCACCACGAGCGGTGGCACCGGGGACGCCGACCTCTACTACAACGCCGGTGGCTGGGCCACCACGGACGCCTACACCAGCCGGGCGACCGGCAGCGGCAACGCCCACACCCTGACCGTCGACCATCCGGCCGAGGGCGCCCACTACATCAGCCTGTACGCCGTGCAGGACTTCGGCGGAGTGAAGGTCTCCACGCAGTACTGACCGGTCTTCGCCCGGTACCGAGCGGTCTTCGCGCGGTGCCGGGCCGGACGAAGTGATCCGCGCCGCAGGTGGGGGGCTGCGGCGCGGATCCGGGCGGGAGATGGCTCAGCAGGTGAAGTCGACCAGGTCGAACGTCGCGTAGTGGTCGGAGGTGTAGTAGTCCTCCTGAGTCTCCTCACCAGTGACGATCCGGCGCGCTCCACGGGTGGGAGAGCCCGGGGTGACCACGGTGTACTCGTGGTAGTACCCGGTGCTCTGGCCGGGCAGGACGCCTTCGCGGTTCTGGAAGACGACACCGTCCTGGTCGTACGGGAACGGGCCACCCGCGTCGATGAGATCGAGGGTGTCGTGCGCCTGGGAGGGAAGGGCGGAGTAGCAGATGTCGCCGACCGAGGCAGGAGCCGCGGTGGCGCTCGCCGCGACAGGGCCGCCGACGAAGAGGACGGACAGGAGGGCGGCGACGCCGCCGAGCGTGGTGATCCGTGGGGGGATTCGCATACCCACCATGATGACGCGCGTAGATGCTGTCCCGTCAACGCCAACTACGGTGAATTTTTCGGAAGTTAACCTGAACGGTGGAAGATCCACCCCGCGACCCCGGGTCCCCCGGACTCTGTGGTTCCGCACTCATTGACGTCCGGGAAAGCGTGACGGCCCGTGGGCGGGGCATGCATTGCGTGAAGCGCATTCGACGCATTCGACGAGAAGGGGGCGATTCACTGTGCGGGCGGGGGAGACGATGGAGCGTCAGGAACTGGGCCGGCTGCATCGCAGACTGTGCAGCGCCGATCTGGCAGCGGTATCCGAAGTGCGGTGTGCCGTACGGGAATTACTGAGGTACCGCTGGAAGGAGGAGCCCGCGCAGGTGGCCGAGCTGCTGCTCAGTGAACTGGTGACCAACGCGCTGGTCCACACGGACGAGGGCGCGGTCGTCGCCGTCAGCGTCGCGCCGCGGAAACTTCGGGTGGAGGTGAGGGACTTCGTACCGGGGATGCCCGTGTCGCACGTACCGAACGCCGACGACGGTACGCACGGCAGGGGGCTGATCCTGGTGGAGAGCCTCGCGGACGCCTGGGGGATCAGTCCAAAAGCGCTCGGCAAAGTGGTCTGGTTCGAGCTGGACGGCGAACGGCCCTGACCATCGGTCGGATCGTCAGGGCCGTTCATCGCCGGCTGCGCCTGTCGGGCGACCCTCGCGGGATCAGCCGAACTGCTGCTCCAGGTCCTTCAGTTTCTGCTCCAGCGTATCGAGCCGGGGCAGGGCCTGGGTGTCGTCGTCCTCCGCTGTGAGGTCGACCGCTCTCGGATCAGTACTGCTCGGATCCGGGGCGTTCTTGGAGCTGGAGCCGGTGACGGCTTGCAGGGATGGCCGGGGTCGCAGGGGCAGCTGACCCGGCTCGGATATGGCGGGCTCCGCGACGGACTGCGCGGAGCCCGCCGAGGCGGTGATGGCCTGGACGTCCACCTGGGCGCTGCCCCGGCCCACCCGGCCCCAGGCCCGGTTCTGCCGGTTCAGGGCCTTGATCTGGGCCCGGTCCAGCTTCTCCTGGTCCTTTCTGCGGAGACGGTTCTGCTCTTTCTCCCTGCGGTCCTCACGTACCTCGTCGACCGCCTCGTCCAGGGTGCGTACGCCTTCCAGGAGCATCAGCGACCAGGCGCCGAAGGTCTCCCGAGGCGCGCGCAGCCAGCGCACGATCCGGATCTGCGGCAGCGGGCGGGGCACCAGGCCCTGCTCGCGCAGCGCGGCGACCCGGGTCTGCTTCAGCGCCCGGTCGAAGAGCACGGCCGCCGAGAGCGACATCCCGGCGAAGAAGTGGGGGGCACCCGCGTGGTCCAGGCCGCGCGGTGCGTGCACCCAGTTGAACCAGGCGGCAGCGCCCGCGAAGGTCCACACCAGCAGCCGGGAGCCGAGCGCCGCGTCGCCGTGGCTGGCCTCCCGTACGGCGAGCACGGAGCAGAACATCGCGGCCCCGTCGAGCCCGAAGGGCACCAGGTACTCCCAGCCCCCGGCGAGGCCGAGGTTCTGCCGGCCGAAGCCTACGAGCCCGTGGAAGGAGAGCGCGGCGGCGACCGCCGCGCAGCAGAACAGCAGAACGTACGAAGCCGTGGCGTAGAGCGCTTCCTTGCGTCTGCGGCGGTCCTCGCTGCGTTCCCAGGTGTCATCGGCCGCGGATGTCTCGGCGGCGCGCTTGCCGCGTGCGACCACCGCCACCGCCACCGCCGCCATGACCCCCGCGAGCAGCACGGCGCCCGGAAGCAGCCAGTCGAGCGATATGTCGGTCAGTCTCATGCGCGGTCCCTTGCGTCACGTAGGGCGTTTCGGGCGCCATCGTGGCGGAGATTCCCTCAAGTCCAGGCGGTTTCGGGGCAAGTGAACGCCAATGGGGTGGCTGAGCCGGTGGATTTCCGCGATCTGGTCGAACGCCCCTCAGCGGAAGGGCAGTTGTGTTCGATTCACGTCACCCCTGCGGGGGGTGTGGATCAGGGGGCGGGTGTCAGCTTCCGGACCCGGTCGGCATCACAGGTGCGCGGGCAGGTGACGCAGGTGTCCTCGGGGCGCAGCGTGTAGAAGAGGCAGCAGCTCGCCCGGTCCCGGGTGGGCAGTGACTCGCCGTCCGGACCGGTCAGTTCGCGGAAGCCCGCCGTGCCGACATACGGCTTCGTGGTGCCTGGCAGGAGGGCCTCCAGCTCGGCCATCGCACGCCGTTCCTCGCCCAGGAGATGGGCGATGTACCAGAGGCCCTCGACGACCTCATCGGTCGCCATGCCCCACAGGGCCCGCTTCCCGCGCCGCATCCTCGGTCCGAACCCGTCGAGCACCGGCCCGAGGTGTTCGGCGACAGAGGCGAGGACCTCGGCGCGCAGCGCGGCCTCGTCCGCCACCACCCGGGCGCCCGGCAGCGCCGCCGCCGGATCGTCGGGCAGGCAGGCGAACTCCCGTACCCGGAGGGTCAGATGGCCCGAGGCCCGCTGGAAGGCGACGTCCTCGACGGGGATCCTCGGCACCCGTCGGTCCAGGAACCACGGCACCGTCACCAGCAGACAGGCGGGCCAGGCGTAGCGGTGAAGTCCGAAGCTGGCGACCACGTCGGGCCTGGCCTGCTGTCCGTAGTCCCGCAGGACCTGCGCGTTGTCCCAGGCGAGGAAGGTGTCCAGCGCGGCGCCACCGGCCGCCAGCTCGTGCGCGCCGACCCAGCCGACGCCGTCCGGGGCGGACTCGCCGTCCGCGAGCACCTCGGCGCGGAGTCCCGGGAAGACCTCGGCCAGACGCGCGTACGCCCCGGTCACGGCCGAGGACGCCGCCGCGGGGGCGGCGGCGGGGAGCGGGGCGGAGAGCAGGGCGGGGAGGGGCATGCGCGGACCACCGTATCGCGATCGTTTAGAGGTAAGCCTTACCTTACCCGACTTGATCGATGTTTGAACTGCGGCCTCCTCCGCCTATCGTGCACAAGGGACACGGCACCGGCGAGCTGTGCCCGCAGGCCGGAGGAGGCAGCCGTGGAGCAGGGCAGAGGGTGCGAGGAGGTGCGGCCGCCGTACGCGTCCGTCGCGTCCGTGTCCGCCTACTCGTCTGCCCGGGTCCCCGAACAGGCCCGCGGTGAGCACACCCACGGCGAGCCGCCCCCGCCCCGGTCCGCGGTGCGGCGGCACTCCGTGCGCGGCCAGATCCTGGACGCCCTGCGCGCCGCCCTCGTCGACGGCGAGCTGATCCCCGGGCAGGTCTACTCCGCCCCGGCCCTCGGCGCCCGCTTCGGGGTCTCCGCGACCCCGGTACGCGAGGCGATGCAGCAGCTGGCCGGCGAAGGGGCCGTAGAGGTGGTGCCGAACCGGGGCTTCCGGGTCGCCGAGCGCGGCCCGCGCGAGCTGGCCGAACTGGCGGAGGTACGGGCACTGATCGAGGTCCCCGTCATGCTGCGGCTCGCCCGCAGCGTGCCGCCGGCGGGCTGGTGCGCCCTGCGCCCGCTGGCCGACGCCACCGTGGCGGCGGCGGCCGTCGGCGACCGCGCCAGCTACGCGGAGGCCGACCGGGCCTTCCACGGAGCGGTGCTCGCCCTCTCGGGCAACGCCCAGCTCGTCGCGGTGGCCGACGAGCTGCACCGCCGCTCCCAGTGGCCCCTGGAGACCAACCCGCCCGCCCGCCGCGCAGACCTGCTGGCGGACGCCTCCGAGCACACCGCGCTCCTGGACGCGCTGATCGCCCAGGACGTGGTGGTCGTGCAGTCGCTGGTGCGCGAACACTTCGCCGGCGCGGACCGCTGAACTCCGCGCGTCCGGACCCCTGCCGCGGCCCCGGACAGCTGTGGGTACTCTGTGCGCCTATCGCATGATCGTTTTTCCGGGGGGCGGGCATGACGCGGAACCGAGGGGCGTGGCCCGCGTCCGCGCCACTGATGCTGGGACTGCTGCTGGCGGTCGCGGGCTGCTCCGAGTCCGGAGGGTCCGACGGAGCGCCTCCCGCGACGCCGTCGGCGAGCGCGAGCCCCGCCCGTACACCCGCGGACCCCGTGGCGTCCTCGCGGGCTCCCTCCGTCACCCCGTCCGCCACCGCGGCCTCCCCGGCCCCGGCCACCGCCTCCGTGGCGCCGACGAAGAAGCCCGTGCCGCCGACGAAGAAGCCCGTGCCGCCGGCGAAGAAGCCCGCGCCGCCGACGCGGAAACCCGTCCTGCCGACGCGGAAACCCGTGCCGCCGAAATCTCCGTACGTGCCGCCCCCGAGCGACGGCGGGCAGAACGGGAAGCCCGCCGCCTCTGTGCCGCAGAATCCGAACCGCGGGGCTAATCCGCCGCCGGCTCCGCCGCGTCCGACGCCGGCCCCCGAGTGGAGCGATGCGGGCTGGAAGCCCGGCGACCCGGTCGAGGACCGCACCTGACGGCCCTCGGCCGGACCGTGCTCAGTTCGCCTCCGCGGTCTCCGGTCCCGGCGGGTCGATGTGCGGGGCGAGCCAGGTCGGTACGCCGCCGAGGAGCCGGAAGAGCCTGCCGGCCTCCGCGCGCAGCCGGGTCGCCGCCTCCGGTTCCGGTTCGGCGTCCGCCATGGCGATGAGCGCCGGGGCCGTACCGACCAGGTAGCCGAGCTCCTCCCTTATGCGCAGGGACTCCGCGAAGCCGTGCCTGGCCTCGGCCAGTTCCCCCTCGCGCAGGGCGATCAGGGCGAGATGGCGCCAGGTCGAGGAGAGGAGCAGTTCGTCGCCCTGAGCGGTGGCACCGGCATGGGCCCTGCGGTAGGCGGCGCGCGCGGCCTGCGGCGAATCGGCGATGTTCTGCGCGATCAGGCCCCGCCGGAAGTCCAGCAGCGGGCGGCCAGGGGCGGCCGGGGACAGCAGCGCCGCGGCCCGGCTCAGCGCCACCCGGGCCTCGTCGGCCCGGTCCCGGACGCCGAGCAGCGTGGAGGCGTACGCGAGGTGTCCGCGCTCGCAGGCGGCGGCCCCGCGCTCCGCGTCGTTGTGGGCCAGGGCCTCCGCGGTGCGCAGCGCGTCCTCGGCCTCGGTCCAGCCCTGTCCGGCGTACAGGCACCGTTCGGTCAGCAGGGCCGTCCGCTGGAGCGCGGCGGCCGGATCGGTGGCGGCGTCGTGTTCGAGCAGCGCCGCGGCGTCCGTCCAGCAGGCGCGTGAGCGCAACCGCCATACGGCTGTCTGGAGCGGCGGATCGTCATCTGCTGTCGTTCCGGAACCAGACATGGCGGTATACGCCACATTGCCCTCCCCGAGCGCACCATTGAGCTGTGGAGAACGTCCGGCCATCGGGGCGGCGTCGCCCGCCCGTCCTACGGCCGGATGCTCTGAGTCTGGCCGCATCACAGCACGGAAAGGCACGCCGGGCCAAGAGGTCGTGGCAATGTCAGGTGAAACTTTTCACAATCGACGGAAGCCGCAGGAAGCCCCCGAGGAGCGCGGGGGCCCCGGGGAATCAGCTCATACGCAGGGCGAGGAAGAAATCGAGCTTGTCCTCCAGGCGTGAGAGATCACGCCCCGTCAACTGCTCGATTCGCCCGATCCGGTAGCGCAGCGTGTTGACGTGCAGATGCAGCCGCGCCGCGCAGCGGGTCCACGAACCGTCGCAGTCCAGGAAGGACTCCAGGGTCGGGATCAGCTCGGCGCGGTGCCGCCGGTCGTAGTCCCGCAACGGGTCGAGCAGCCGTGCGGTGAACGCGCGGCGCACATCGTCCGGGACGAACGGCAGCAGCAGCACGTGCGAAGCCAGCTCGTGGTGGCCGGCCGCGCAGACCCGCCCCGGACGGGCCGCCGCCACCCGGCGGGCGTGCCTGGCCTCCTCCAGCGCGCCGCGCAGCCCCTCGGGCGAGTGCACGGAGGCGCTGACGCCCAGGGTCAGCCGGCCGTCGTCGGCCAGCCCGGCGGTGAGCGGTGCGCGGACGGCGGCGAGCAGGACGTCGGCGTGCAGCGCGGGGTCCTCCCCGGAGCGCTCGGGCTCGGGGGAGTCGGCGGAGGCGTCGTCCGCGTCGGCCGTGTCGCCCGCGTCCGGCAGCGCGACGGCGGGCAGCGGCACCAGTGCGACGGCCTCGTCGCCGGAGTGCGCGACCGCGATCCGGTCCGCGGAGTCGGGCCCGGTCACGGCCGGGTCGACGAGGATCTCCTCCAGCAGGGCCTGGGCGACCGGGCCGCCCGCCACACCGGACCCGGCGGAACCGGGCGCGCCCTGCTCGTCCCAGTCGACCCGGGCCACCACCACCTGCCAGTGCGGCGCGGAGCCGAGGCCGGGCAGCAGGACCGGAGCGGCCACCCGCAGCCTGGCCGCGATCTCGGCGGGCGGGGCACCGGCCTGGACCAGTTCGAGGACCTCCTGGGCGAGCCTGCGGCGCACCGTGCGCGCCGCGTCCCGCCGGTCCCGCTCGACGGCGATCAGCTGGGTGACGCCCTGGAGCAGATCGAGCCGGGCGGCCGGCCAGTCGCTCGCGTCGGCCTCGACAGCGAGCAGCCAGTCGGAGAGCACCGTTTCGCGCACATCGCGGGAGGCCGGTCCGGTACCCCGGCCGTTGTTCCGGATCGGGAAGAGCGAATACGCCACCCCGCCGATCGCGGCCCGGTAGGGGGCGCGGCGGCCGGTGCGGACCGCGGCCAGATGGAAGCCGGCCAGCTCCGCCGCGGCCGGGGCGGGGAGCGGCGCGCCGGCCCCCGCGATCTGCCGGCCGGTGGGCGAGAGTACCCAGGCCTGGAGGTCGAGGTCGGAGCCGAGCAGGTCGAGGACCACCTCCGGGCCGCCGCCCGCGGGTCCCGAGGTCATCAGCCGGCGGTGCCGGTCGACGACCGCCGCCAGGTCCCCGGCGCGCTCGCCGGACACCTGGCGGACCACGTACTCGGTGATCGTTGCGAACGCGACGGTCTCGTTGACGGCGAAGAGCGGCAGCCGGTGCCGCCGGCACGCCTCGACCAGATCGTCCGGGATGTCGCCGAGCTCCGCCTCGCCCGCCGCGAGCCCGGCGACACCGGCGCCCGCCAGGATCCGTACGAAGGGTTCGGAGTCCGCCGGGCCCCGGCGCCAGGCCAGCCCCGTCAGTACCAGCTCGCCACCTGTCAGGTAGCGGCTGGGGTCCCGCAGGTCGGTGGTCATCACGCCCCGGACCGAACGGTCCAGCTCGTCGTCGCCGCCGAGCAGCCGCAGGCCCAGCGCGTCGGTGTCCAGCAGTGCGCGCAGCCGCATCTCGTCGCCGCCGATCTCATTCGTTGGTGCGGGTGAAAACTGGGTGTTGCGGTGAGGTCACAGAGACCCGTCATTCGTTCGAATCTACAAGACGAGGACGAGGACCAGCCAACTCCTTCATGGTTTCGGTGACTGCACCAGGTGGAGCAGGGCTTGTGTACTGGGCCACACACCGCGTTAACAAGACATGAACAAGTCGAGGGCCGGCCGTCCCCAGCCCCCAGCGAACGACCGATTGAGAAGAAGAGAGCCACTCATGGACTTCCTTCGCCCCGCCAGCTGGGAGGAGGCGCTCGCCGCCAAGGCCGAGCACCCCACGGCTGTGCCCATCGCGGGCGGCACCGATGTGATGGTCGAGATCAACTTCGACCACCGGCGGCCCGAGTACCTCCTGGACCTGAACCGCATCGGTGAGCTGTCCGAGTGGGAGGTGGGCCAGGAGAGCGTACGGCTCGGTGCCTCGGTCCCGTACAGCGCCATCATGGAGCACCTGCGGGCCGAGCTGCCGGGACTGGCGCTCGCCTCGCACACCGTCGCCTCGCCGCAGATCCGCAACCGCGGCGGCGTCGGCGGCAACCTGGGCACCGCCTCGCCCGCCGGGGACGCGCACCCGGCGCTGCTCGCCGCGGGCGCCGAGGTGGAGGCCGAGTCCGTACGCGGCACCCGGCTGATCCCCATCGACGCCTTCTACACGGGCGTCAAGCGCAACGCACTCGAACCGGACGAGCTGATCCGGGCCGTGCACATCAAGAAGGCCGACGGGCCCCAGCAGTACTCCAAGGTCGGCACCCGCAACGCGATGGTCATCGCCGTCTGCGCCTTCGGCCTGGCCCTGCACCCCGAGACCCGCACGGTCCGCACGGGCATCGGCTCCGCCGCCCCGACACCCGTACGGGCCAAGGAGGCCGAGGAATTCCTGAACGCCGCCCTCGACGAGGGCGGGTTCTGGGAGAGCCGCACGATCATCACGCCGTCCGTCGCCAAGCAGTTCGCCACGCTCGCCGCGGCCGCCTGCAACCCGATCGACGACGTGCGCGGCACCGCGAGCTATCGCAGGCACGCGGTCGGGATCATGGCCCGCCGGACCCTCGGCTGGACCTGGGAGTCGTACCGCGGCAACGGCCGCGGCACCGAAGGAGCTGCCTGATCATGCGCGTCAATTTCACGGTCAACGGCCGCAGGCACGAGGCCGACGACGTCTGGGAGGGCGAGTCCCTCCTCTACGTGCTGCGTGAGCGGATGGGCCTGCCCGGTTCCAAGAACGCCTGCGAGCAGGGCGAGTGCGGTTCCTGCACCGTCCGCCTCGACGGGGTCCCGGTCTGCTCCTGTCTGGTCGCCGCCGGCCAGGTCGAGGGCCGCGAGGTCGTCACCGTAGAAGGCCTCGCCGACTTCGCCGCCCACCGCTCCGAGGCCCACCCCGGCACCGGCTGCGCCTCGGGCGCCTGCGGCACCACGGTCGACCAGGCACAGCGCTGGAAGGCCAAGCCGACCGGCGAGGAGACCCGGGACACCGGGGAGCTCTCACCGATCCAGCAGGCGTTCATCGACGCCGGGGCCGTCCAGTGCGGCTTCTGCACCCCCGGTCTACTGGTCGCCGCCGACGAACTGCTGGAGCGCACCCCGGAGCCCTCCGACGCGGACATCCGCGAGGCGCTCTCCGGCAACCTCTGCCGCTGCACCGGCTACGAGAAGATCCTCGACGCGGTCCGCCTGGCGGCCGCCCGCGCGGAAGAGACGGTCTAGCCATGGGCGTTACAGGTTCCCCCACCAACATCAACCAGGGCACCCGGACCAAGGGCGGCATCGGCGAGTCCACGCTGCGCCCCGACGGGATCCTGAAGGTCACCGGCGAGTTCGCGTACTCCTCCGACATGTGGCACGAGGACATGCTCTGGGGCCACACCCTGCGCTCCACCGTCGCGCACGCCGAGATCGTCTCGATCGACATCTCGGAGGCGCTCGCCACCTCCGGCGTCTACTCCGTGCTCACCTACGACGACCTGCCGACCGAGGTGAAGAACTACGGTCTGGAGATCCAGGACACCCCCGTCCTCGCCCACGGCCGGGTCCGCCACCACGGTGAGCCCGTCGCGCTCGTCGCCGCCGACCACCCGGAGACGGCCCGCCGCGCCGCCGCCAAGATCAAGATCGACTACCGCGAGCTGCCCGTCATCACCGACGAGGCCTCCGCGACCGCCGAGGGCGCGCCGCTCCTCCACGAGGGCCGCGACGACCACCACATCGGGCACGTACCGCACCCCAACATCGTCCACCGCCAGCCGATCGTCCGCGGCGACGCGGAGGCGGCCAAGGCGCGGGCCGACGTGATCGTCACCGGCGACTACTACTTCGGCATGCAGGACCAGGCGTTCCTGGGCCCCGAGTCCGGTCTCGCCGTGCCGTCGGAGGACGGCGGCGTCGACCTGTACGTGGCCACCCAGTGGCTGCACTCCGACCTCCGCCAGATCGCCCCCGTCCTCGGCCTGCCGGAGGACAAGGTCCGCATGACGCTCTCCGGCGTCGGCGGCGCCTTCGGCGGCCGCGAGGACCTGTCGATGCAGATCCACGCCTGCCTGCTGGCGCTGCGCACCGGCAAGCCCGTGAAGATCGTCTACAACCGCTTCGAGTCCTTCTTCGGGCACGTCCACCGCCACCCGGCCCGGCTCCACTACGAGCACGGCGCCACCCGCGACGGCAAGCTCACCCACATGAAGTGCCGCATCGTGCTGGACGGCGGCGCCTACGCCTCCGCCTCCCCGGCCGTCGTCGGCAACGCCTCCTCGCTGGCCGTCGGCCCGTACGTCATCGAGGACGTCGACATCGAGGCGATCGCGCTCTACACCAACAACCCGCCCTGCGGCGCGATGCGCGGCTTCGGAGCCGTCCAGGCCTGCTTCGCCTACGAGGCGCAGATGGACAAGGTCGCCGCCGAACTCGGCATGGACCCCGTCGAGTTCAGGCAGCTCAACGCCATGGAGCAGGGCACCCTGCTGCCGACCGGCCAGGTCGTCGACTCGCCCGCCCCGGTCGCCGAACTGCTGCGCCGGGTCAAGGCCAGGCCGCTGCCGCCGGAGCGCCAGTGGGAGAGCGCGGGCGAGCAGCCCGACGTACGCGCACTGCCCGGCGGACTCTCCAACACCACCCACGGCGAAGGCGTCGTTCGCGGTGTCGGCTACGCGGTCGGGCTGAAGAACGTCGGCTTCTCCGAGGGCTTCGACGACTACTCCACCGCCCGGGTGCGCATGGAGGTCATCGGCGGCGAACCCGTCGCGACCGTGCACACCGCCATGGCGGAGGTCGGTCAGGGCGGTGTCACCGTGCACGCCCAGATCGCCCGTACCGAACTCGGCGTCTCCCAGGTCACCATCCACCCGGCCGACACCCGCGTCGGCTCGGCCGGCTCCACCTCCGCGTCCCGGCAGACGTACGTCACGGGCGGCGCCGTGAAGAACTCCTGCGAGGCCGTCCGGGAACAGGTCCTGGAGATCGGCCGCCGCAAGTTCGGCACGTACCACCCCGCCTGGGCCACCGCCGAACTCCTGCTGGAGGGCGGCAAGGTCGTCACCGACGGCGGCGAGGTGCTGGCCGATCTGGCCGACGTGCTGGAGGGCGAGACGGTCGACGTGGAGCTGGAGTGGCGCCACCGCCCCACCGAGGCCTTCGACCTGCACACCGGACAGGGCAACGGCCACGTCCAGTACTCCTTCGCCGCGCACCGCGCCGTAGTCGAGGTCGACACCGAGCTCGGCCTGGTCAAGGTCATCGAACTGGCCTGCGCCCAGGACGTCGGCAAGGCGCTCAACCCGCTCTCCGTCCTCGGACAGATCCAGGGCGGCACCCTCCAGGGCATGGGCATCGCCGTCATGGAGGAGATCATCGTCGACCCGAAGACCGCGAAGGTGCGCAACCCCTCCTTCACGGACTACCTCCTGCCCACCATCCTCGACACCCCGACCATCCCGGTCGATGTGCTCGAACTCGCCGACGACCACGCCCCGTACGGGCTCCGTGGCATCGGTGAGGCCCCCACCCTGTCGTCCACTCCGGCCGTCCTCTCGGCGATCCGGAACGCGACGGGACTGGAGCTCAACCGGACGCCGGTACGCCCCGAGCACCTCACCGGCAGCTGACCCCGGCTCCTCCACAGCTCTCCGGGCGGTGCGCGCCTCCAGGGAACGTCACACTTCCTCCGCCCGCACCGCCCGGAGACCCCAAGCTCCGCACCGCTCGCGGCTCTTGACCGGAACCACCGCAACACAGCAGTACCCGTACATCCACTCTGCATGAACAGTTCGTCTCGGGCCGTCCCCCGGGTCGTGCCGCCCGCGCAGTCATCCCAAATCCCGCATCTTGAATCTCCATCGCGGGTGCCCCTGTGAACCTTGGGAGTCAGGCATCATGACCCAGCAGTCAGTGGAGCCCACGACCACCGCGGAGGAAGCGGGCCCCGGCTCGCGCGTCCCCGCCGGCAGATCATGGCTCGACCGGTACTTTCACATATCCGAGCGCGGATCGACCGTCGCACGCGAAGTGCGCGGCGGTGTCACGACCTTCATGGCCATGGCGTACATCCTGCTGCTCAATCCACTCATCCTCGGCGGCAAGGATGTGGACGGCAATATCCTCAGCCAGCCGGGACTGATCACCGCGACCGCGCTGGCGGCGGCGGCGACCACCCTGCTGATGGGGTTCGTCGGCAAGGTTCCCCTCGCGCTCGCCGCGGGGCTCAGCGTCTCCGGCGTCCTGTCCTCGCAGGTCGCCCCCGAAATGTCCTGGCCGCAGGCCATGGGCATGTGCGTGATGTACGGCCTGGTGATCTGCCTCCTGGTGGTCACCGGTCTGCGTGAGCTGATCATGAACGCGATCCCGCTCGCGCTGAAGCACGGCATCACCATGGGAATCGGCCTGTTCATCGCGCTCATCGGCCTCTACAAGGCCGGATTCGTGGGCAAGGGCACCGGCACCCCGGTGACCCTCGGCCCGGCCGGTGAACTCGCCGGCTGGCCCGTCCTCATCTTCGCGGTGACGCTGCTGCTCATCTTCATGCTCCAGGCCCGCAACATCCCCGGCGCGATCCTCATCGGCATTGTCGTCGGCACCGTGGTCGCCATCGTGATCAACAAGCTCGCCGACGTCGACCCGAAGATCTGGAGCAGCGGCCCGCCCGAGCTCAAGGGCTCCGCGGTCTCCAACCCGGACTTCTCGCTCTTCGGCGACGTCCAGTTCGGCGGCTGGGGCGACGTCGGAGCGATGACCGTCGGCTTCATCGTCTTCACCCTCGTGCTGGCCGGCTTCTTCGACGCGATGGCCACCATCATCGGTGTCGGTACGGAGGCGAAGCTGGCCGACGACAAGGGCCGCATGCCCGGCCTGTCCAAGGCGCTGTTCATCGACGGCGCGGGCGGTGCGATCGGCGGCGTCGCCGGCGGCTCCGGGCAGACGGTCTTCGTGGAGTCCGCGACCGGCGTCGGGGAAGGTGCCCGTACCGGGCTCGCCTCCGTCGTCACCGGCCTCTTCTTCGCGGCCTGTCTCTTCTTCACCCCGCTCACGGCGATCGTGCCGGCCGAGGTGGCCTCCGCCGCCCTGGTCGTGATCGGCGCCATGATGATGCAGAACGCCCGCCACGTGGACTGGAGCGACCGCGCCGTCGCCATCCCGGTCTTCCTGACCGTGGTCCTGATGCCGTTCACGTACACCATCACCACCGGTGTGGCGGCGGGTGTCATCTCCTGGGTCGCCATCAAGGTCGCCCAGGGCCGGGCCCGCGAGGTCGGGGCCTTCATGTGGGGGCTGACGGTGATCTTCATCGTCTACTTCGCGCTCCATCCGCTCGAAAGCTGGCTGGGCGTCAGCTGACGCCCACCCTTCACACATCCGTCAAGGAGACCGAGATGCTGGACATCGCCGAGGAGCTCGACCGGTGGGCCGGGCAGGGACGTGAGTTCGCGGTGGCCACCGTGGTGGCCGTCGGGGGCAGCGCGCCCAGGCAGCCGGGCGCCGCACTGGCCGTCGACCGCGACGGCACGGCGATCGGCTCGGTCTCCGGCGGATGTGTGGAGGGCGCGGTGTACGAACTGTGCCAACAGGCCCTCGAAGACGGCATCACCGTCCGGGAGCGGTTCGGCTACAGCGACGAGGACGCCTTCGCGGTCGGTCTGACCTGCGGCGGCATCATCGACATCCTGGTGACACCGGTCCGGGCGGACGACCCGGCCCGGCCGGTGTACACCGCCGCGCTCGCCACGGCCGCCCGGGGGGAGGCGGCCGCGGTGGCCCGGGTCACGGACGGGCCCGCCGAACTCCTCGGCCGGCCCCTGCTGGTCCGGCCGGACGGCGCCCACGAGGGCGGGCTCGGGGGACACCCGGAGCTCGACCGCACCGTCGCGGCCGAGGCCCGCGCGATGCTGGACGCGGGCCGCACCGGCTCCGTCACCCTCGGCGCCGACGGCTCGCTCTGCGGGCAGCCCCTCACCCTGCTCGTCGAGTCCAGCGTCCCGCCGCCCCGGATGATCGTGTTCGGGGCCATAGACTTCGCCGCCGCGCTCGTGCGGGCCGGGAAGTTCCTCGGCTACCACGTCACGGTGTGCGACGCCCGCCCCGTCTTCGCCACGAAGGCCCGATTCCCGGAAGCGGACGAGCTGGTCATCGAATGGCCGCACCGCTATCTGGCCGGGACCGCCGTCGACGCCCGTACCGTCCTGTGCGTCCTCACCCATGACGCCAAGTTCGATATCCCGCTGCTCCAGGCCGCGTTGAGGATGCCCGCCGCCTATGTCGGCGCGATGGGCTCGCGCCGCACCCATCTGGAGCGCAACGAGCGGCTGCGCGAGGCCGGGGTCACCGAACTCGAACTGGCCCGGCTGCGCTCGCCGATCGGCCTCGACCTGGGCGCCCGGACGCCCGAGGAGACCGCCCTGTCGATCGCGGCCGAGATCGTCGCGGACCGGCGCGGCGGCACCGGCGTCCCGCTGACCGGCGCGCACACCCCGATCCACCACAACGCGACCGCGCCGCCCGCCGGGCGGATGGCATCAGTGGCCTGAACCGGCCCTCGCGGGCGCGCGTGCCGACCGGCGGGTTGCCGCCACGGCACATTCACGCCAGAGGTGAACCTCACCACAGCCTCTGATTTACCTTTAGATCAGCTGCATGACATTCACCCCCTCCACCGTCCCGGGTCGGGCGAGACCCGCTCGCGCGGGGCGCAGAGCCCTCCTCATAGCGACCTCCGTCGCCCTGGTGAGCGGCGCGCTGCTCCCCGCCACGGGCGCCGCCGCCGCGGCCACCGGCCAGTCCCCGTCCACCGGCCACCCGGCCGCCCCGGTCAAGCGGTACGACATCACCCTGCTCACCGGTGACGTCGTGCACTACACCGACGGCGTCGGCAAGCAGGACACCGTCACCGTGGACCGCCCCGACGGTGTGGCGGGCGGCGTGCATGTCCAGCAGGCGGGCGACGACATCTACGTCCTGCCCGACGAGGCGTCGGCCCTGATCGCCGCCGGCAAGCTGGACCGCAGGCTCTTCAACGTCACCACGCTGGCGAAGATGGGCTACGACGACGCGAAGTCCGGCTCCATCCCGCTCATCGCCACCTACCCGGCGAGCAAGGCCCGTTCGCTGCCCGCCGCACCCCGGGGCAGCAGGACGGAGCGCCGGCTGGACAGCATCCACGGAGCGGCGCTGAAGGCGGCCAAGGCCACCACCCGCGCCTTCTGGGACGACATCGCCACCACGCCCGAGGCCCGTTCGCTGGACAACGGCATCGCCAAGCTGTGGCTCGACGGCCGGGTCGAGGCCGCGCTGAAGGACTCCGTCCCGCAGGTCAACGCCCCGCAGGCATGGGCCGCCGGCTATGACGGCAAGGGCTCCAAGGTCGCCGTCCTGGACACCGGGATCGACGCCGACCACCCGGACGTCAAGGACCGCGTCCTGGAGTCGAAGAGCTTCGTGCCCGGCGAGGAGGTGGACGACAAGAACGGCCACGGCACGCACGTCGCCTCCACCATCGCGGGCTCCGGCGCCGCCTCCGACGGCCTCAACAAGGGCGTCGCGCCCGGCGCGGACCTGATCGTCGGCAAGGTGCTGAGCAACGAGGGTTCCGGCGCGGACTCCGGGATCATCGAGGCGATGGAGTGGGCCAAGGCGGAGGGCGCCGACGTCGTCTCCATGAGCCTGGGCTCCAGCGTTCCGGACGACGGCTCCGACCCGATGTCGCAGGCCGTCGACTCCCTCTCGGCCGACGGCGGTCCGCTCTTCGTGATCGCGGCGGGCAACGCCTACGGCGCGGGCACCATCGGCTCGCCGGGCTCCGCGGACAAGGCGCTCACCATCGCCGCCGTCGACAAGCAGGACAACCGCGCGGACTTCTCCTCCATGGGCCCGCTGACCCGCAGCTACGGCCTGAAGCCCGACCTGTCCGCGCCCGGCGTCGACATCAACGCCGCCGCCTCCCAGTCGGTCCCGGGCATCGAGGGCATGTACCAGTCGATGTCCGGTACGTCGATGGCGACGCCCCATGTCGCGGGTGCCGCCGCCATCGTGAAGGAGCGTCACCCCGACTGGTCGGGACAGCGCATCAAGGACGCGCTGATGACCTCGTCGAAGGAGCTGCCGGACTACACCCCGTACGAGCAGGGCACCGGCCGGCTCGACGTGAAGGCCGCCATCGACACGACGATCGAGGCCACCGGCTCCGTCGCGGTCGCGTCCTACGCCTGGCCGCACTCCGACTCGGACCCGGTCGCCGAGCGCACCATCATCTACCGCAACACCGGGAAGACGGACGTCACGCTGGACCTGGCGACCGACACGGACGTTGACGCCTACACGCTCTCGGCGAAGCAGCTGACCGTCCCGGCGGGTTCGACCGCGCAGGCCGTCCTCTCGCTCGACCCGAAGAAGGTCGCGAACAACACCACCTTCTCCGGACAGGTCGTCGCGAAGGACGCCTCGGGCGCCACCGTCGCGCACACCGGCTTCGCGCTCAACAAGGAGCAGGAGCTCTACGACCTGACGCTGGAACTGCGCGACCGCGCGGGCAAGCAGATGGACGGCGTCGTCGTCCTCGCCGCACTCGGCGACCCGACCCTGACCCCCGTCCAGGTCCCGGGGACGACCACACTGCGGCTGCCGCCGGGCAACTACACCGCCTGGGCCGCCGCGGACGTCAAGGGCGACACCGCCGACTCGCGGGCCCTGGCCTTCCTGGCGGCCCCCGAGATCATTCTCGACAAGCCGAAGACCGTCTCCCTCGACGCCTCCAAGGCCCACAAGGTCAGCGTGAAGACGCCGAAGGAGACCGAGAACCGCCAGCTGCGCTACGACATGGCGCGCACCGCACCCGACGGCACCGTCCAGCGCGACGCCTACCAGATCCCGCTGATGTACGACCAGCTGTGGGCGAGCCCGACCAAGAAGGTCACCAAGGGCAGCTTCTCCTTCCTGACCCGCTGGCGGCAGGGCGAGAAGCTCATCGACCTGACGGCCGACGGCCGTGACGTGCCGGTGACCGTGCAGGGCGGATCGCCCATCGCGGAGGACAGCGACAAGAAGCTCGGCAGCGTCTTCGCGGGCAACGGCTCAGCCGCCGACTACCGGGGCGTCAACGCCAGGGGCAAGGCCGTCGTGATCCGCGCCGACGCCTCCGTGCCGCCCGCCGACCGGCTCGCGGCCGCCGTCGCCGCCGGGGCCAAGGCGCTCTTCGTCGTCAACCAGGGCGACGGCGTGCTCCTGGAGGCGTACACCGACTACGGCACCACGGCCGCCATCCCGGTCGCATCCGTTCAGCGCCTGGCCGGTGAGGGACTGATCAAGGCCGCCCAGCGCGGCAAGAAGGTCACCGTCGAGCAGCGCAGGTTCGCGCGCTACGTGTACGACCTGGTCGACCGCCACGACGGCACCGTCCCGGACCGCTCGCTGGCCTACGCCCCGTCGGCCCGTCAGCTGGCGAAGGTGGAGAACACCTTCTACGGCAACCGCGACGTCGTCGGCGGCGGCTTCCGCTACGACATCCCGGACTACGGCCCCGGCATCGGCTTCGCCGAGTACGAGAAGTTCCCCGGCACCCGCACCGAGTGGGTCACCCCGCTGCCCGGCGACTCGTTCTGGTACGAGGACCACTCGGTCTTCAACGACGAGGGCACGGACACCGCGCTGGAGGAGCGCAGCGGCAACCTGGACTACCGGGCCGGCCGCAGCTACCAGGACTCGTGGTTCGCGCCGGTCAGCCACCCGAGGCTGGGCACCGGCTACTGGGGCCCGTTCCGCTCCTCGTACAACGACATCCAGTTCAACATCACGCCGTGGACGGACTCCGGCGCGGGCCACTCCGGCTCGATGCCCGACAAGGAGTACGACAGCGGCACCATCGCCTTCTTCCAGGGCGACACCCAGCTCAGCAAGTCGGCCGGGCGGGCGGGCTACGCCTGGGACCTCTCACCGGAGAAGCTCCCGTACCGGCTGGCGCTCGACGCCTCGCGCGACCCGGAGGTCTGGAAGACCTCGGTCCGCACGCACACCGAGTGGAACTTCCTCTCGGGCGCGCTCGACCCGTCCGGGCCGTCGCAGGCCGACATCCCGCTGCTCCAGCTGGACTACGACGTCAAGACCGACCTGGCCGGTGACGTGAAGGCCGGAAAGCAGACCGAGATCGGTCTCTCGTCCACCACGCAGGAGTGGCTGGACGGTGCCGTGAAGGCGACGAAGGCCTCGCTGTCGGTCAGCTACGACGACGGGAAGACCTGGAGCGCGGTGCAGCTGAAGAAGGACTCGGCCGGTTCCTGGACCGCCCGGTTCAAGACCCCCAAGAAGGGCGCCGCCGCGGTTTCGCTCAAGGCGCACGCCGAGGCCGGCGGCGGGCTCGCCGTGGACCAGGAGATCATCCGGGCCTTCGGTCTGAAGTGACCTGCTGAGCTCCTCTCTTGAGGCGGCCGCACACCCTCGGCGGAGGGTGCGCGGCCGCCTTTCTCATGGCCCGATGATGACCAAAATTTGTCTGCTTTGCCCGTATATAGTGGGTCATGATGCAAGAAAGGGACTTTTTGCGGTGCGGTGTGAGTTGCCACGGCGCCACCCCGAGGCTTATAAGAGGGACGTGGCCAAGGCGATTCCGGGAATTCCGGGGACTGCCGCCATGGAGGTTTCCCATGTTTCTCACTCCGTCCGACACGGAGAAATTGCTGCTGAGCGTCGCCGGAATGGTCGCTCGCGACCGCCGGGAGCGCGGCGTCCGTCTGAACTACCCCGAGGCCGTCGCCCTGCTCGCCTGCTGGGCGATGGAACGCGCCAGGGAAGGGGCCCGCGTCGCCGACCTCATGACCCTGGGCCGGTCCGTGCTCACCCGCGCTGACGTGCTCGAAGGCGTCCCCGAGATGCTGCACGACGTCCAGGTCGAGGCGACCTTCCCGGACGGGCGCAAGCTCGTCACGATCACCTCACCGATCCCGTGATCCCCGGCGAGATCCGCACCGGGCCCGGCGTGGTCCACCTGAATTCGGAACGCCGCACATTGCGGCTCACGGTGGTCAACGACGGAGACCGCCCCATTCAGATCGGATCGCATTTCCATTTCTTCGACGTGAATCCCGCACTTTCCTTCGACCGGCCGCAGACCGAGGGATTCCGGCTCGATATTCCGTCCGGCACCTCACTGCGCTTCGAGCCGGGCGTCGGCGCGGAGATCACCCTCGTCGAACTCGGCGGACGCGCGACGGTGCCCGGCATCGTCGTCCGCACCGCGCCGCTGTCCAAGGGCGCGCAGCACACCGCGACGGAAGGCGTGTGACATGGCACAACTGACCCGCGCCGCCTACGCGGCGTTCTACGGACCCACCACCGGCGACCGCATCAGGCTCGCCGACACCGACCTCTGGATCGAGGTCGAGGAGGACCGCTGCTTCGGCGGCGACGAGGCGGTCTTCGGCGGCGGCAAGTCCATCCGCGAATCGATGGGCCAGGCCACCACCCCACGCGCAGACGGCGCCCTCGACCTCGTCATCACCAACGTCGTGGTCCTGGACCACTGGGGCATCGTCAAGACGGACATCGGCATCCGGGCCGGCCGCATCGTCGCCCTCGGCCGCTCCGGCAACCCCGACACCGGCGACGGCGTCCACCCCGATCTGGTGATCGGCCCCGGCACCGACGTCGTCTCCGGCGAGGGCCGCGTCCTGACCGCCGGAGCCGTCGACACCCACGTCCACTTCCTGATGCCGGAGACCCTCCACGAGGCCCTGGCCACCGGCACCACCACCGTCATCGGCGGCGGCACCGGAGCCACCGAGGGATCCAAGGCCACCACGGTCACCCCCGGCGCCTGGAACCTCGCGATGATGCACCGGTCCCTGGACCGCGTCCCCCTCAACATCATGCTGTTCGGGAAGGGCTCCACCGTCGGCGAGGAGGCCCTGCGCGAGGCCGCCCTCGGCGGCGCCGGCGGCTACAAGGTCCACGAGGACTGGGGCGCCACCCCCGCCGCCATCGACGCCGCGCTCAAGGCCGCCGACGCCTACGGCCTCCAGGTCGCCCTGCACGGCGACAGCCTCAACGAGGCCGGCTTCGTCGAGGGGACACTCGACGCCATCGCCGGACGCGGTATCCACGTCTTCCACGCCGAGGGCGCGGGCGGCGGCCACGCGCCCGACATCATCACCGTCGCCTCGCACCCCAACATCCTCCCGGCGTCCACCAACCCGACGCTCCCGCACACCGTCAACACCGTCGACGAACACCTCGACATGCTGATGGTCTGCCACCACCTCAACCCGCGCGTCCCCGAGGACCTCGCCTTCGCGGAATCCCGCATCAGGGCGAGCACCATCGCGGCCGAGGACATCCTGCACGACATCGGCGCCCTCTCCATCACCTCCTCCGACGCCCAGGCCATGGGCCGCATCGGTGAGGTCATCTGCCGCACCTGGCAGGTCGCCCACGTGATGAAGCAGCGCTTCGGCGACCGGGGCAGCGCACTGCCCGCCGACAACGAACGGGCCCGCCGCTACGTCGCCAAGTACACGATCTGCCCGGCCGTCGCCCACGGCATCGACCACGTCATCGGCTCCGTCGAACCCGGCAAACTGGCCGACCTGGTCCTCTGGGACCCCGCGTTCTTCGGCATCCGCCCCGCCGCCGTGATCAAGGGCGGCATGGTGGTGTACGCCCCGCTGGGCGACGCCAACGCCGCGATCCCCACCACCCAGCCCGTGCTGCTGCGCCCCACCGCCGCCGCCGGGGCCGCCCCGCACCTCTCGGTCACCTTCGTCGCCCCGGCCGCCCTGGCCGACGGCCTCGCCGAACGCCTCGGCCTGGAGCGCGAACTCGTCGCCGTGCGCCCCACCCGCCACCTCACCAAGGCGGATCTGCCGAACAACACCGCGCTCCCGGACATCCAGGTGGACCCGGAGACCTTCGCCATCCACATCGACGGCGAGCTCGTCGAACCGTCACCCGCCACCGAACTGCCGCTGGCCCAGCGGTACTCCATGTTCTGATGGGCGCACTGGCACCCCTGCTGCTGGGCGACGGACGGCTCCCGGTCGGCGCGTACACCTACAGCGCCGGGCTCGAACCCGCCGTCGCCGCGGGCCTCACCCGCGACCGTGTCCCCGCACTGCTGAAGGCCCGGCTGCACACCACCGCCCGCACCGAGGCGGCCGCGGCCGTCCTCGCCCTGCGGGCCGCGCTGCGCGACCCGGTCGACTACGGCCCCGTGCAGCGGGCGCTGGCGGCACGCACCCCGGCCGCCCCGCAGCGCGAGACCTCCGCGACGCTCGGCCGGGGCGTGCACCGGCTCGCCCGGCGGCTCGCCCCCGGCCATCCGGCGGTCACCGCACTGACCGCGATGCGCCCCCGCCCGCTGCGGCCGGTCGCACTCGGCGCCCTCGGAGCCGTGCTGGACGTCTCAGAGGAGGAGCTGGCGCACGCCGTCGTCTACGACGAGCTCCAGACCGTCGCGTCCGCCGCGCTGAAACTCCTGCCCGGCGACCCGCTCGACTCGGTCGCCTGGATCCTCGCCGCGGAACCCGACGCGGCCGCCGCGGCGGCCGCGGCCCTCGCCGTACGGACCCCCGACCAACTGCCCGCCCGCACCGCCGCGCTCACCGAACAGTGGGCGCTCGAACACGCACGACGCGAACGGAGACTCTTCCTTGCCTGAGAACGAGACCACCACCGGGCAGCAGCCCAACCCCCACTTCCACGAGCCGCTGAACCAGCCCAGGGCCCTGCGCCTGGGCGTCGCGGGACCGGTCGGCACCGGAAAGAGCTCGATCCTGGCCACCCTGTGCCGGGAGCTCGCCGGCGAACTCTCCATGGCCGTGGTCACCAACGACATCTACACCGACGAGGACGCCCGCTTCCTGCGCTCGGCGGGCGTACTGCCCACCGAACGCATCCGCGCTGTCGAGACCGGCGCCTGCCCGCACACCGCGATCCGCGACGACGTCAGCGCCAACCTCGACGCCGTCGAGGACCTGGAGGAGGCGTACGGCCCGCTGGACCTGGTGCTCATCGAGAGCGGCGGCGACAACCTCACGGCCACCTTCAGCCCCGCCCTGGCCGACGCCCAGCTCTTCTGCATCGACGTGGCGGGCGGCGGCGACGTCGCGCGCAAGGGCGGCCCCGGCATCACCGGCGCCGACCTCCTGATCGTCAACAAGACCGACCTGGCCTCCTACGTGGAGGTCGACGTGCCCGCCATGGTCGCCGACGCCGAGGAGGCCCGCGCCGGACTTCCCGTCCTCGCCCTCTCCAAGAAGGACCCGGCCTCCATAGCCGAACTCGCGGACTGGGTACGGTCCCTGCTGGCCCGTCACCGCTCCGGCACCCACATCCCCACCGACCCCGGCCCGATGGCGCCGCACAGGCACGAGCACCCGTGACGGACCCCACCGTCGTCGCCGTGGAGCGCGACGGCGACGAGCGCCACCTCGCCCGCGAACTGCGCGACGGCGCCTTCCTCGCCCCCCGCCCGCTGCTGCCGTGCCCCGGCCGGATCCGGATCGCGCTGGTCGGCGTCCGGGCCGGACTGCTCGCGGGTGACGAGCTGAACCTGAACATCTCGGTCGGTCCGGGCGCGCATCTGGAACTGGTCGAGCCGGCCGGACTCGTCGCCTACGACCACCGGGGCGGCTCCGCCAGGTGGCGGGCCCGCGTCGATATCGCGCGGGGCGGCGAACTCACGTGGCACGGGCTGCCGTTCGTGGTGGCCGGCGGGGCGGACGTCGAACGCGCCATGGACGTCCGGCTGGCGTCCGGGGCCCGGATGCTGTGGCGCGACACCCTGGTCCTGGGCCGCTCCGGGGAACGCGGCGGGCGGATCAGGGCCACCACCCGGGTGACGTACGAGGACCAGGAGCTGCTGGTCGAGGACCTCGACCTCTCGGACCCCGAGGTGCGCGAACTCCCCGGACTCCTCGGCCCGAACCGCGTCATCGGCTCCGTCTCCGCGCTCGGCGCGACACCGCCCGGACCGCCGCACCCCTACCGGATGGACCTGGCGGGACCGGGTGCGCAGGTGCGGCTGCTGGACACGGTGGCGCCGGCCGTCGAGGCGGAGCTGAGCCAGGTCTGGGAGTCCTGGCTCAGCCCCTGACAGTCAGCCCCTGACGGTCAGCGCCGGCTGAGGGCCCCGCCCGTCCGGCGGCCCCACGGGCACACCGTCGCCGCCGCGCACAGCAGCGCGGGCGCCGCCGCCAGGGCGAAGCACAACGTGAGCGGCAGCCGGTCGACGAGCAGCCCGACCGTCGCGGTGCCGGCCGAGGACCCGGCGTTGAACGCGGTGTTGACCCAGGCACCCGCCTGGGTGCGCCGGGCCGCGTCCACGGACTCGTCGGCGATCAGATACGCGGTGGTGAGCGCGGGGGTGACGAACAGGCCGGCGACCGCGACGACGGCGGCCAGCACGTACAGCCGAGGCGAGAGACCGGCGACCGTCAGCGCCGCGCCCATCCCCGCGGCGGCCGCCGCCAGCCGCGTCCGGTTCGCCGACTTCCACCGGACCGTCCCGTACACCAGACCGCCGACGGCGCTCCCGGCCGAGAGGGCGGCCAGCACCCAGGACACCGCCGCGGCCTGGCCGCGCTGTTCGGTGAAGGCCACCACCAGCAGTTCGAGCGCCCCGAGGCAGATCCCCACGGAGACCGTCACCAGCGCCGTGCGGCGCAGGGCGGCGACGGTGCGCAGACCCGGGAGGGGCGCGGCGGGCGCGTCGGCCGGGACCGCCTTCGCCTTCGTGTGCCCGCGGGGTACCGCCGGTGACGACACCAGCGCGAGCGCCCCCACGACGATCAGCACGGCGCCGGCCAGCACCGCGGCCGCGGGCCGGGCCGTCCGCACGATCAGGCCCACCAGCAACGGGCCCGTGACGTACAGCAGTTCCTCCGCGACGCCGTCCAGGCTGTACGCGCGCCGCAGGAGTTCCCGGTCCGGGACGAGACCGCTCCACAGCGTCCGCATGACCGGACCCAGCGGCGGGGTGCAGAGACCGGCCGCCACGGCGAGCGCCCCCAGGGCGAGGGCCGGGGCGCCCGGCCGCCAGGTCGCGAGGGCGAGTGCGCAGAGCGCCGCCGCGTAGAGCCCCGCCATCGGCGGCAGGACCCGCCGCGGCCCGTACCGGTCGATCAGCGCGGCACGGGCGGGGGAGAGCAGGACGCTGGCGGCCCCGAACACGGCCATGGCGCCGCCGGCCGCGGAGTACGAACCGGTCGCGTCCTTGATCGCGAGCAGCATGGCGAGCGGGACGATCCCGTACGAGAGCCGCCCGAGCAGGGCGGCGCCGAAGGTGCGCGCCGCATGGGGGGTACGCAGGACAGTGACGTACGAAGGCGCGCGCGTGGGCGCGCAAGGAGAGGTGAGCACGATGACATTCCTCGTGAGGGCGGCGCCGGGACACGGCGCCGCGAGCATGCGGGGACACCGGAGTGCCGCACCCGGGTGACGGGTGCGGTCAGTGCGGGGTCCTACGCACGGGGAGGAGTCATGCGGGCAAATTATCAGACGGACCGGCGCGGCGACGCCGTATTTCCGGTCTCCTCAGTGATCTCCGGGTTGGCCGCCATCACGTCTTCCGCGGCCGCCCACAGCCGGGGCAGGAAGCGGATGACCTCCGCACGACGGGCCAGGATGTCCGCGGTGCCGGTGATCCCGGTGAGACCGGCGACGGCCGCCTCGAACGCGGGCAGCCGGGCGGCGTGCAGCGCGGGGGCGTCCACCGCCAGCACCGTGTGGCAGCGGGCGAGGGTCGCGACGATCCAGAAGACCGCCTCGCGGTGATCGCCCCGGTCCAGGAGTTCCAGGCTGCCGTCGACCGCGATGGGACGCGCCCGCGCGGTGAGGTCGCTGCTGAAGAAGAACGGCGTGCGCGCGACCGGCACCGTGGCGTCGAACGTCCGGACCAGCTCGCCCAGATGGTGCCGCACCAGCTCCTCGGTGACGTCCGCGCAGCCGAGCAGTCCCAGCAGCTCCGGATAGAGCTCCGGCCGCCCGTACGCGGTCAGGACGTCACGCGCCGCCGGATAGCGCAGCCGCACGGTGGGGTTGCGCAGGGCGGCGACCAGCAGGACGTGCGTGGTGACCCCGGTGGGGAACATCCAGGCGGTCACCTGCTCGTGGAAGGGCGCGGCGGGGTCGAACGCGGCGAGGCGGCTCTCGACCCGGTGCCGGGCGTCCAGGCACCGGCGGCGCACCCAGCTCCGCCCCGCGAACGCGGGTGAGACCTCCGCGTACAGGGCGCGCAGCCGACCGGTGGGATCGTCGATGACCGTGTCCAGCCGGAAGCTGCCGGCCAGATGGTAGGAGGAGAGCACCGCCGCCGGGTCGCGCAGCTCGGCCCACGGCACGTAGGAGATCTCCAGCAGGACGCCCTCGTAACGGAGTTTGCCGGGCTTGGCGGGCGGTTCGTCCTGCTCCGTGACGACCACGACATCGACGTCGGAGGAGGGCGCAAGCTCGGCTCCGTCCGGCCGTCCGACGGTCGACCCGCTGAAGTACGCCCCCCGGTACCCGGCGGCGGGGCGGGCGTACGCGGCCACCCAGCGGACCGCGGCGGCGCGTGCCGCTCCGACTCTCACCACGGACTCCTCAAGGCCGCTGCGGACTGGGCGGACCGCGCGGCCCTATGTGATCCGCCCCTTCCCCGAAGATCTACGCGGTGCGTCCGCGGCCCGTCAAGTGGCCGCCGTCTCCTCCCGTCCCCGTGGACGGCCGCCGGGTAATGTCGGATTCGTTCCGCCGATCCGTCCCTGCATTCGACGCTTTCGACCGGTGAGGTTCGCGATGCGCAAGGTCATCTATTTCATGTCGATGTCTCTCGACGGCTATATCGAGGGGCCGGACAAGGACATCGACTGGCATCAGGTCGACGAAGACCTGCACCACGCCTTCAACGAGCGGCTCGCCGCGATGGGCGGCTTCCTGCACGGCCGGGTCGTCCACGAGCTGATGGCGGACTTCTGGCCCACCGCCGACCAGGACCCGGCCGCCGCCGGGCCGACGGCCGAATTCGCCGTCATCTGGCGGAACATGCCGAAGTACGTCTACTCCCGGACGCTCCGGCGGTCGGACTGGAACACCACCGTCGTCCATGACGTCGTCCCGGAAGAGGTCATGGCGCTGAAGGAACAGCCCGGCGGCGACCTGGCGCTCGGCGGTGCCGGGCTGGCCGCGTCCTTCGCGGCGCTCGACCTGATCGACGAGTACTGGGTCTACGTCCACCCGGTCCTCATCGGCCGGGGAAAGCCCATGTTCCCGCTCACGGACACCAGGACCCCGCTGCGGCTCGCGAGCAGCGGGGCCTTCGGCAACGGGGTCGTGGAACTGCGGTACGAGCGGGCGGGGAGGCCCTCGGCACGCTGACCGAATGTGACCAGCCGGAAGACACCTACACAGCATTGTGGCCACGCTGGGATCCTGTGTCTGGCCATAGACAGTTCGGCGGGCGCAGCGCGCGGCACGTCGGCTTGGCGTCGGCCAGACGTTGTGGGGCGGTGAACAGGCGGCGCTCGGCAAACTGCCACGGAGTCCTCGCGGCGGGCGTGAAGGCGGCGGGGCCTTTCATGAGATGGGTGAGGACGCCCAGCAGCAGGGTGTGGGAGACGGCGAGGACGGGCCCGTGGCGTAGGGCGGTGTGGTGGAGAAAAGCGGCGCAGTGGCGGGCGCGGGTGTGGAGGTCGGTGAGGCTTTCGCCGTCCTCGCAGCGTAGGGATGGGTCGGTGAGCCTGCGGGCGCGCCAGGCCCGGTAGGCCGGTGGGTAGGTCTCGGCGGTGCGTCCGAGGACGATGCTCGGGGCACGCCATTCAGCGAGGAGGCCGGAGGTCGCGACGATCGGCAGGCCCGTGAGGTGCGCGATGAGGGACGCGGTCTGGCGGGCACGGGGGATCGGGCTGGTGACGATCGCGGTGACGCCCTCAGGGAGGGGCAGGGAGCGGCGGACTCCGTCGCGGCCGTCGGCGGTGAGGGCGGCCTCGTGCGGGGCGTGGTAGCCGGGGCGGTGCCCTTCGTAGGCGCCGTGGCGCATGAGCCAGATGTCAGCCAAGGATCCAGCCTCCGTCGACGCGCAGGGTCTGGCCGCTGATGAAGCCGGCGTCGTCCGTGGCAAGGAAGGCGACGGCTGCGGCGACGTCGTCCGGGCGGCCTCGGCGCTGGACGCATTGGCGGGCGAGCTGTCGTGCGGTCATGGCTTCCGGGTCGTCGACGACCGTGCCTTCGGCAGGGACGCGGATGGAACCGGGGGCGATGCAGTTCGCGGTGATGCCGTCGGGTCCGAGTTCGCGGGCGAGGGCGCGGGTGAGTCCTTCGAGGCCGGCCTTCGCGCTGATGTAGCCGGCGAGGTCGTGGCGGCCGGCCGTGGCGAGAACGGATCCGATAGTGATGATCCGGCCCCAACCTGCGGTGGTCATGGCGGGACTCAGTTCGTGGGCGAGGAAGTAGTGGCTGGTCAGGTTGGTGGCCAGCGTGTCGTCCCAGTGAAGGGGCGTCGTCTCCGTCCATGTTCGGCGCGGGTAGGTGCCGGCCGTGCTGACGAGGATGTCGATCGGGCCGAGTTGGTCATGTGCCTGGTGGCAGAGGGCGCGTACGGCATCAGGATCCCGGAGGTCAGCTTCCGGAAGAGCGGCAGCGCAGCCGTTTCCGGTGATCTGGGCGGCGAGCTCGGCTGCGGTCTGTTCGTCGCCGAAGTGGGCGAGACCAACGGCTGCGCCGTCGGCGGCGAGGCGGAGGGCGATGGCCGATCCGATGCCGCCGGTGGCTCCGGTGACCAAGGCGGTGCGGCTGTTCAGGGCGCCGGGCATGGGGTCTCCAGCGGGCAGAAGTAAGTGGCGGGGTCGAAGGCCGGGCTCATGGCATCGGTGAGCCGGGCGAGGAGGACCAGCCGGTCCTCGGGGGCCAGGTCGGCCAGGTTGTAGACAGCGAGAATGCGCATGACCAGGTAGGGGCGAAGGAGGTGCGACAGGTCCGCGCCGGGCCAGAGGTGCTCCGCGAGTGGCCGTACGAGCCGGTCCCAGTACAGGGTCACGGCGGTGCGTCGTGGAGCCGAGAGGCGCGAGACGTAGTCGATGTGGATGGTGCCCGTGGCCTGGTCGATGTCCGCGCGTCGCATTTCGGGGGAGTTGGACGGCATACGGTTGAAGGTCGCTGGGTGGTCGGCGAAGGCTGCCGGGTTGTACGTGGGCACGAGCCAGCCGCCGAGGGCGGAGGCGTACCAGAGGAAGTTGGCGAACTCGCCCAGGATGCTGTTCATCCCTGCGGTGTCGTAGTCGAACCAGGCGAGCGGGTGGGCGAGGTTGACGTCGGTGGGGTCGCCCTGGGTGAGGGCCGCCCAGACCGGTTCCGTAGAGGCGAAGTGGGCGCGCAGCCAGCGGAGGGTGGAGGTCCAGTCCAAGTGGTGTCGGCGGCCGTTGATGCTCAGGGCGTACGTGCCCAGACGGGAGACGGGGATGTCTACGAGGCCGTCGGCGACCAGGAAATCCCTTCCGGCGTAATACCTGTCGAGCCGCCCGCCGGGCGCCGCGCGGTTCCCGTACAGCTTCTGGATGACAAGGGCCGGATCGGTCGGCCGTGCGGTCGTGAGAATGACGTCGCCGTACGTGCTCGTGAGCCGGTCCATGTAGTTATGGAGGGCGCTGCTCGGTTCGTCCGCGTTGAGGAGATCGAGCAGGAGTCCTTGATCTGGTCCGCCGGGGAGGCGTTCGTACGCGAGGAGGTGTCCGCCGGGTACGCGGAGATGCGCGTGGAGAGTGGGTACGCGGTAGTGCCGGGTCAGGCGAGCGTGTCCGCGGATCTCCTGGCGGGCCTCGGACGGGTCCGGGGTGTACTTCAGGAGCAGTGGTCTGCCGAGGAGATTGACGGGGCAGAGCAGATTGCGGGTGAAGCGTCGTACGGGACCGACCCGCAGAAGAGGCCGGACCGTCATAGCCCCACCCCGTTCAGCAGGTCGATGCAGACCCGGGCCAGCGAGGCGGACGGCAAGGCGTCCATGTGGACGTCCGCGCGCGGGGCGATGGCGTCGCGGACGGGGCAGAGGTCGCCCTGGTGCATGCGGTGGGACTGGCCGGTTGCGACGGCGTGGTGGTGGGGCAGGCCGGTGCGCCACTTGCTGTGGCTGTGACGCGCGTACAGGCCGACGACCGGCGGGCCACTGCCGTCGCTGCCACGCGCCAGCGCGGCGAGGTGGGTGAGGCCGGTGTCGTTGCCGACGACCATACGGCAGCGCGGGAAGAGGTCTGCCAGGTCGTTCGCCGGCACCCCGTCGATGCGTAGGACCTGCACGTGGCGTCTCGATGGTTCCGCGGAGATCCTGATACCGCCGTCCTGGGCGCCGCCGATGAGCAGGAGCCGGGCCTGCGACTGCTGCGCCTCGGCGATCTGCTCGGCTAGGGCGATGTAACGCCGGGCCGTGTAGTCCTTGCGCTCCGGCCAGCTGGTGGCGGTGACGGCAGCGATGGTGAGGCCGTTCAGCCAGCCCACCGAGCCCAGTTCTTCAACGAGTTCGTTCGGCCCGGTTGCGAGGATGGGAGCGAACGGTGCGGTGGCGGCCAGCCGGATTCCGAGGCGGCGTTCCAGCGCCAGGTAGTGGCGGGCGGGCAGTTCTGGGTGGGCGTAGCCGTCGCTCGACCAGCAGGGCGGGGCGGCGGGGTCGCACACCAGGTTCACCGCCGCGCCCGAGGCCCGTGCCTCGACCCCGGCGCGGTCGCCGATCACGGCGCGCCGGCCACTGGATGTGGTGACCGGTGGCTGTGTGATCAGGCCGGCGCGGGCGATCAGTCCCGCGTACGGGCCCGTCGCCTGAACGGCCACGCGAACCGAGCGCACACGCAGCCAGTCGACGAGCGCGCGGACCGCCGAGAGGGCGAGGAGGGTGTCCCCGAGCTTCCCCTCGAAGGCCACCTCGATCTCGCCGCAGCTACTCAGGCGCTCGACGAGCTCGTCCGAGGCGGGAAGAGGAAGTGGTGCACCGAGGGGAACGCCGTCACGGTTGTATCCGAGCGGAGTGGTGTGAACGGCCCCGGCGGAGGTGACCTGCGAGCCGGGATGGAACCGGATCTCCGCCGAGGCGACCGCGGTCACGCCGGACCCTCGATCGTGGTGAGGGCGACCAGCGGCAGGCCGATGCCGGTGAGCAGGTCGCGGGCTCCGCGCATGGTGTCCTCCACCAGACAAACCGCAGCCAGCGGAACCGCACCGGCCTCGCGGAGGCGGCAGGTGAGGTCCGCCAGGGTCCGGCCGGTCGTGATCTCGTCGTCCACCAGGACCATCCGCTGTCCGTGGGTGATGCCGTACGCGAAGACGTCGGTACGCATCGCGTGGGGCTCGCTGAAACGGACCGCGCCGTCGAGCGGCAGGTGCAGCTTCCAGGCGATCTTGTACGGCAGGTGGGCGGCGCCGGAAAGGGAGACGGTCGGCAGGATGCCGCCGGCATCCAGACCGAGGAGATAGTCCACGGCACCGAGTCCGTCCGGTACTTGCTCCTGAAGGCGCTGCCACAAGTCGGCCCCGGTGGTGGCCAGGCTCTCCGGGTGAACCGGGTCCTCCAAGCCGTCCAAGGAGTGGATGACGCGTTCGCGGCGGCTGGCCGCGCCGACGCTCAGGCGTTCGACGATTCGGGCCGAGAAGGGCTGCATGGTGACGGTTTCGGGCATGACGAAGTTCCTGTCGGATGGAGGGGAAGGAAATGAGGGGGGTTGTTCAGGCAGCGAGCTGCGTGGCGTACCAGGCGAGGAACTGGTCGACAGCCGCGGTGACGGGCTTGAGGGCGAGCTCGGTGTCGCCGTCACGCCAGGCGCTGGAGATCTCGGCCAGGGAGGGCACGGATGCAGCGGTCAGCCCCGGCATCCGGGAGGCTGTGGAAAGAATCCGGTCGGGCCCGACCTCCCACTGCTCGTGCTCGCGGAGGAGGAGACGGCAGGCCAGTACGAGGTGCTTGTAGAGCTGCCGCAGGGTGTCCGGTCCCGCGTCGGCTCGCAGGCGGCGCATGGTGAGGATGACCTGGGGGAGTTCACGGATGGCGGCCAGTGCGAGCTCGTCCCGTGTGATGGTCGGCAGTTCGATGTCGGGTGCGGTGTGCAGGGCGGGTTGGCCTTGCTGAAGCTGGTACAGGGCGAAAGCCAGGCGGGGAGTGAGGCGCCGGGCGGTCAGTTCGCCCGGGGTGACGAGGGTGGGGCCGAGCGAGGCCGCACCGTTCAGAGCGCGCCGGTACTCGTGCACGGCCTCGTGGATCCGGCCGGTGATCTCGTGGTCGGCGATCACGAGCAGATCCAGGTCGGACCAGCCGGCGATCCAGGTCCCCTCGCCAGGGCTGCCGGTCAGGGCGGCAAGTTGCACGCCAGGGCCGTTTGCCCGTACCGCGTCGGTGAAGTCGGCCGTCGCCGAGGCGACAGCGGCCGGCAGGCCCAGCCCGTACGGGGCGGCTACGTGCAGTGTTGTGGGGGCGGGCGGGGTGGCGATGCGTCGGAGTCGGGCGCGCAGGGCGGTGACGCTGCCCGAGTTGTCGATCACGTGGTCGGCGAGCGCGGCGACCTGGTGGGCGCCGCGGCTCATCTTGATCTCGTCCTTCGCAGCGACGGCCGGGGCCTGCATACCGGACCGTTCCAGACGTACGGCGAAGGAAGCGTCCAGGTAGACGACCTGGAGCCTGTCACCCATGAGTTGCTTGAGCTCGGCAATCGAGGCGTCGTCGTGCACGGACTCGATGGTGAACAGCCGCGTGTCGACGTGGTGCTCCGCGAAGCGGTTCAACTCGCTGAGCATCAGCTCGGCCTGCCTTCGCGCCGACAGGGTGTACGGGTCTGCGAGCCCCTCCCGGTGAGCGGCCTGCCGCAACAGGAAGCCGATCTTGAGGCGCTGGGCCCCGCACATGCGCCGGACGAACTCGGCACTGGTGCTCTTGCCGCACTCGCTCAGCCCGCCGAACGCGAGAACCCGGCGCAGGTGTCGGCTCGGCTTGATCTCCGTGGGGACAGCATCGTCCCGGCCGTACAACTTGAACCGGGCCGGCGTGGGGAGCCGCCGGTTCCCGGCGACGACGTCGGACACCAGCGAATCGAGGGCGGCACGCAGCTCCTCCCGCTGACCGAGGAGAGCCGGCACACGACGGCGGGCAACCTCATCCCTGACCGCGGTCCGCTCGCTGTGCCAGATGCGCAGCGTCAGCACCGACAAACGGTCGACGACGGACGCGAGCGTCTCGGTGTGCAGCGGCGCGGCGGTACAGCCCGCGTCCGCCAGCGTGCCGAGGACCTCGTCGGCACGCTCGGCGAGCGCATTGCGTTCAGCGTTGAGCTGGTCGATCTCGCGCTTGCAGTCGGCGACCTGGGCGGTGGACAGTAACGCGCCGCGCACCCGGTCCTCGGTGTCCCACAGGCGTCCGTTGACGGTGTGGAGCCGCGTAACGGTGTCGTCCAGGCGGCGCCGGTCCTTGTCCTGGAGGGCTGCCAGGGCCCGGGCCAGGCCCGAAGGCAGGACCAGAGGCGGGGAGTTCTGGGTCATCGGGGACTCCCGTCGGTGAGGTGGGTGATACCGAGGTAATCGCGTACGTCTGCGTGTACGTCGTCCAAGGAGCGGCCCTCGCAGTCCACAACGGCGGTGTACGCGCCGTGATCGGCCTGGTGGAGCAGGACAGAGTGCAGCGCCTTCTGGTACGCCGGGTAGATCCCGGTCCAGGGACGGCCCTCGCGTGCGCTGGTGATGGCGTAGCTGCGCTCGGCATCGAGGGACGGGACCAGGAGGATGGAGGTCTCTGCTGCTCCGGCACGTAAACCAGCAAGGCTCATAACGGTTTTGAGCGCTTCTTCCGCCGTCAGCCCGTCCTTGACCACGCAGGTCGCGGCGGACACGGCGAGGAGCATGGGAAGGCCGCGGTCGAGCAGGCCCGTACGCCCTGTCTCACGGGCAGCGGCCCGCTTGGTGTGGCTGGCCAGCAGCATCTCTGTCAGCTCGACGGTCGTAGACGTCTCGAACCACCATCGGGCGTAGTCGCCGCCCGCCACTCGCGCCCACGGCTCGGGGTCGTGCTCGTGGACGGCGCCAAGCGGCTGGCAGCCGCCCCACCGCTCGGCCAGCCGCACGAGGTGGGTCGTCTTGCCCACGCTGTCAGGGCCGTTGAGGCTGATGTAGTCCGGTGCTCGCCTCATCGCTCACGTCTCGCGGATCGGAGCGTTGAGGACAGAGACGATCGCGTCCGTGTTCGTGGCGATGAAGTCGGCCAGCTCCGGCGGCATCAGGTTCAGCTCACGGGCGGCCTTGGCGGTGAACTGCACCCGGACCACCTCGTACCCGCCCCGCTCCGGCTTGGCGAACTCCGTGCCCGTACGGGTGGACAGGTCCATCGACTCCAGACGGGCCGCGAAGATGTGCTGCACGCCGATGCCGCCCTCCAACTGGTCGGTGATCAGATGGACGAGCTCGGCGCGCTCCAGCCTGCCGCCGAGCTCCTCGAACACCTCACGGTGCAGGGCTGCTTCGATGGTTGCGTCGTCTTCCTCCACGCCGCCGCCAACCGTCACCCAGTACGGGTCCCTGCCCGGCTTGGTGCGCTTGATCAGGACCAGGTCTTCGCCGTCGAGGAGGATGACGCGGGCGTTGCGCTTCACGATGTCGGTCATACCGTTGGTTCCTTCTGAACGTGGTACAGGAGAGAACGGGCGGAGCGCCGCCTGGCGGCGGTCGGTGCTCTCCGGCTCGGTGAACTCAGCATGGTGCAGGCCCGGTCCGGGGAGTGAGGTAGGAGCGCTGCAGCAATGCCGCACCTTTGCTGCAGTTGGCTGGCTACGCTGGGTGTTCGGGTGTCCCATCGGGCTGCGGACAGGAGGTACGGCGATGGTCACGGTGCAGCGATGGTCCGGCCGGGAAGCGCGGCTGCTGCGGGACTCCCTGCGCATGAGCCTTCGGGATTTCGCCGCGTACCTGGGTGTCAGCGACCGGACTGTGTCGAACTGGGAAGGCGGCGGGGCCGGTTATCTGCCGCGTGCCGAGTCGCAGGCTGTCCTCGATACGGCACTCAGCCGGGCGTCGGACGACGCGAAGGCGCGGTTCGGCGCAGCCCTCGGACCGGAGAGCGGCGTGCCGTCAGTCGTCGGCGCGATCGAAGTGGACTCCCACAAGTTCCTGCCGGTCTTCATCGGCGTCGAGCGCGCCCGCCGACTCCGCGCACACATGACACCGAGTGCGGGCACGGATTGGCTGGAGTCCTCGGCAGCACGTGTGGACCACCCCGAAGCGCAGGAATGCGCCCTGTACGTCTTCGCGTGCGGCGTCGCTGTCTTCCACCTCGTCCAGCCCCACGAGCCGGCATCGCTCACCGAACTTGCCGTGTGGCGCTACCGCTCGTACGCCTCCGACCTCCCCTGGGCACGGGACAAGGTTCGCGACCTCCTGGGCGAGGACCACTCCGGCGTTCCCCATCCCGAGTACGTCCTCTCCCTGTACTGGCTCACCTCCAGCCCCTGGACCGGCAGCACCTATGACACAGTCCTGCGCCTCCTGTCCACGCCCTCGGTCCTGGTCGACCGCAGCGCCTTTGGCTGCCCCGCGCCGTTGGACGGTTCGGTCGAGGAGTCGCTCCTTGCCACCGGCTTCGATCACCCGGAGGTCGTTCCCTTCGGCGTACGGGGAGTCTCCACCGGCTACGCGGGGTGGTCCGGCGTCGCCTATGCGTCCCACTCCCACGAGCGCAGCCTCACGATCGAAGAGCTGATCACCTGCGAGCTGACTGTTCAGGCCCTGTGGTGCTTCACCCACCAGATCCAACAGATGATCGAGAACGGACAAGACCCCTCCATGCCCGAACAGTACGGCTGGCGTTTCCTGCGCGCCGCGTACTCCCGGCTCACGACGGCCCGCGCTCAGGAAACCGCTCAACACGTTCTGATGCGGGAAGCCATCATGAAGACCAGCGGGCTGGCCGAACGGCTGCGCGCCGGGCAGGACGCTCTACGCGAGGGCGTTGGCTGAGGGGCCAGAGGCAGGAGAGACGGCGGATGGACATCGGCAGCGCCGCGTTGGTCGTGATCGACATGCAGAACGGCTTCGTGAACCACCACAGCGGCCACGCTGTACCAGCGGTCTCCGACCTGATCGCCCAGTGGACGGCCGTAGGCCGGCCGGTGATCTTCACCCGCTACTTCAACTACCCCGGCAGCTCCTACGAGCGCTTTTTCCAGTGGCACCGGCTCCAAGAACCGCCCGAGACCGACATCGTGCCCGAACTCGCCGAGGCCGCTGCCCACGCGCACAAGGTCATCGACAAGACCGGGTACACGCTGTTCACTCCCGAGGCTGACGGACTGATCCGCCGGGCCGGCTGGACCGACCTGGTCTTCTGCGGGATCGCCACCGAGAGCTGCGTCCTGAAATCCGCCGCCGATGCCTTCGAGCGCGACTACGCACCCTGGATCGTCACCGACGCCTGCGCCACCGACGCGGGCCCGGACGTCCACGACGCCGGCCTCGTCGTCGCACGTCGCCTGATCGGATCCAGCCAACTCGTCACCACCGATCATGTAGTGGGGCAACTCACTGCGTTCGTAGGGGCGCCGGTGCTGGAATAGCCCCATGGCCGACACCTCGCCCCGCACCGGTTCGCCCGCATCCCAGGACACCGACCTGATCATCATCGGAGGAGGGCCGGCCGGCTGCGCCGCCGCCCGCATGGCCGCGAGCGTCGGTATGCGCTCGGTCCTGGTCGAGCCGGACACGCTGTGCCGCAACCTCTACCGCATCGGGGCCCTGAACAACGCCCTCGGCGGCCACGCCAGCGGCCCCGCGCTTGCCGACGCCATCACTGCCGAGTTGAAGAGCACGGAGCTGTGCCGCCTGGAGCTCGGCCGCCGCGTAGTCGAACTCCGCGCCGACCACGACCGCGTCACCGTTACCCTGGACACCGGTGCGCACCTGGCCGCCTCGTACGCGGTCGTCGCCACCGGCGTCGGTCCCCTCCAGCCCCGCGACGTCTCCTGGATCACCGCCTCCAGCGGCCTCACCCTGCCCCCGCTCTGGAAGGCCGACGCGGACGACGCTGAAGGCCGCACGTTCCTCGTCCTCGGCGGTGACCGCCCGATCGGCACCTTCCTGCGCGCCCATCCGGACACTGACACCCGCCTGCTCGTCGCCTACCCGGAGACCGACGCGTACAAGGTCGAGGAGATCCGCGACGACCCCCGCGTCACACTCCTGCCCGTTGCGCACCTGACGCTCCACCTTCCCGAAGAGAGTGTGTCGACAGCGGACGTGGTGAGCCAGGACGGCGAACGGCGCACGGTCACCGCAGACGCCACGTACGTGAGCATCGGCAACGCGCCCACCGCCCCGTCCGGTGACCTGGTCCGAGGCGCGGACGGCTATTGCCCGTCGGTCGACCAGCACTCCCGCGTCATCGTGGCCGGGGACCTTCGCTCCGCCCGCTTCCAGCGGATCATGACGGCCTTGGGCTCCGGCAGTGAGGCCGCGTTGCATGCCTACTACGCGGCCCGAGACCTATCGCTGCCCTCGTGACCCATGAAGGGGCAGTTGCGGGGGTGGGCTCGGCCGGCTCGTGCGGCCGAGCGAGTACTCCTTCCTGCCAGGCAACCAAGACCGCAACCACGGCGGGCGCCTCAGGAGGAACGCTCACACCCCCAGCAGCCCCGACGTGTCGAGCACCTGACGGATCGCCCGGCCAGAGGCCAGCTCCTCCATCGCGTCGTTGACCGCGTCCAGCGCGAGGGTGCCGGTGTGCATCTCCTCCACCGGCATCAGTCCGGCCCGCCACAGGTCCAGGAACCGGGGGATGTCGCGGCGGGGCACCGCGTCACCCATGTAAGAGCCGAGCAGGGACTTGCCCTCGCCCGCGAAGGCCAGGGCCGGGACCTCCAGCATCCGGCCGGGGGCGGGCAGCCCGACCGAGACGACCTTGCCGCCGCGGGCCACGGCGGTCAGGCACTCGGCCATCACCTTCGGGCTGCCCACCGCCTCCACCGCGACCTCTGCGCCGCCGGACGTCAGTTCGCGGATCGCGCCGACCGCCTCTTCTGGGGCGTACGCGTGGCTCGCGCCGAGGCGCAGGGCCAGTTCGCGCTTCTCCGCCACCGGGTCCACGGCGACGATCGGATACGCGCCCGCCGCCCGCGCGCCCAGCACCGCCGACAGGCCGACGCCGCCCAGTCCGTAGACCACCGCCGACTGGCCGGGGCGCAGGGCCGCCGTGTTGATGACCGCGCCGGCGCCCGTCAGGACCGCGCAGCCGAACATCGAGGCCACCGTGAACGGGATGTCCCGGTCGATCGGCACCACCGACTCCTGGGCGACCACCGCGTACGAGGAGAACGCGGAGACGCCCAGCTGGTGGTGGACCGTCGCGCCGGAGGAGTCCGTCAGCAGGGAGGGTCCGTGCAGCAGGGCGCCCGAGCCGTTCGCCGCCGCGGCCCGCGCACAGAGCGCGGGGCGGCCGGCGGCGCAGTCGGCGCAGAAGCCGCAGCTCGGGACGAAGACCAGGGCGACGTGGTCACCGGGGGCGATGCGGTGGACGCCGGGGCCGGTCTCCTCGACCACGCCGACGGCCTCGTGGCCCAGGGCCATCGGCAGCGGCCGGACCCGGTCGCCGTTGACGACCGAGAGGTCCGAGTGGCACAGGGACGCGGCGGCGACGCGGACCAGCACCTCGCCCTCGCGCGGGGCGCCGAGGCGCAGTTCCTCCACCTCGACCGGGCGGCTCTCCGAGTAGGGACGGGCCGTCGATATGCCCCGCAGGACGACTGCCCGGGTCCTCACGCGCCCACCTCTTCACGGGGTGCGCAGCGCAGCACGTCGCGGCTCTCCAGGAGCGGGACGACCTTGCCGAGGACGATCTCCTGGAAGTGCGGGGTCGCGCAGTGCGCGGTGAAGTCGGCCTCGGTCGCGTACTCCTCGTAGAGCACGATCGCCTGCGGGTCCTCCGTGCCCTGGTGGACCCGGTAGCCGAGGTTGCCGGGTTCCCGGCGGGAGGCGGCGGCCATGGTGTCGAGGAGCGGGAGGACGGTGTCCTGCTCACCGGGCCTGGTGCGGTACCTGGCCACTACTACGTACGTCACGGGGTTACTCCTGGGGTGGTGCGGGCCTCTTGAGGGCGGCGGGCGGGACCGGCGGCAGCTGGTCGCGGCGCAGATGCCAGAGGCGGGGGTCGGACGTGGCGGCCGCGGCCGAGCCGAGGGCCAGCGCGAGCGCCACGTCCGCGGGGGATTCCACGAAGCCCGCGGCCACCGAGGGGGACATCGCGCGCTGGGCCTGCGCGGTCATCCGGGCGACGATCGGGGCGGGCATGATCTCGACCAGGTCCGGCGCCCCGCGCGAGATCGCGTCGGTGGAGCGGCGCAGGTTGGACCGGTCGGTGACGAACACCTTCATCATCGTCAGCAGGCCGAGCGGGCGGCCCTTCTCTATGAGCGAGAGCCGGGTGCTGACCACGCCGTGCGCGCCCATGTTCTTGATGAACTCCAGCGCGCCCCGGTCCTGTGCCAGACCGGGGCTGCTGTCGACGTTCACGAACACGGTCTTGCCCGCCCGGCCCAGCGCCGGTACGACCTGGGGCAGCTGCCCCACGGCGAACGAGGCGAGGATGCACACCTTGGCCGGTGCGGTGAGGAACTGCCGCAGCGGTTGGGCGCCGACGACCGACGCGACGACCGGCACTTCGGCGAACGCCGCGGTGAGCCGGGGGTCGAGCCGTGCGCCGGACCGGGACGGGGAAGAGGTCATGGCAAGCCTGCCTGACTGGAAGAGGGTGCGCGGTTGCCGGTCAGTTGAGCGGAGGCGTACCGAATCGGCTGGGAAGACCCAGTTTGCCAGGGTTGAGAATGCCGGCTGGGTCCAGGGCCGCCTTCACCGCGACGAACGTGGCGAAGCCCGCGCCGAGGGATTCCTCCAGGTAGGGGCCGCGCAGCAGCCCGCAGCCGTGGTGGTGGCTGAGCGCCGCCGCGTGCTTGATGAGGACCGCGTTCGCCGCGTCCCACACCGAGCGGTACCAGTCGCGGCGCGCCTCGGGCGCCACCTCGCCGCGCAGCGAGAAGTACACGCAGGCCCCGTCGGTGTAGGCGTGCGACTGGTGCGCGGAGGCGGCCAGGGTGCCGGGCACCGACTGGATCGCGGCGACCACCTCGTCGTAGATCACCGGCAGGTCGGCCCAGGACGCGGCCATCTCCAGGGTGTCCGCGACGAAGCCCGGCCCCGGCGTGAAGCCGTCCGCGGACTTGCCGACGAGCATCCGCTCGTCCAGCCAGCGCTCGAAGACCGCCTTGGAGTCCAGCTCGGGCCCGTACGTGGAGCAGACCTCGGCCGCCACCTTGATCGAGGCGTCCACGACCGCCGGGTCGCCCTCGTCCGCGATCAGCAGCAGGTTGGTCTCCGGGTGGCCGAAGTGCGTACCCGACTCCAGCGCGTCGTAGAGCCGCAGCACGGCCGGCGTCGCACCGCGCTGCATGATCTCGCGGCAGGCGTCCAGGCCCTCCGCGAACGTCCTGAAGCCGTACGCGACGGCGTTCGCGTACTCGGGCAGCGGGTGCACGCGCAGCCGGGCCGAGACGATGACGCCGAGGGTGCCCTCGGAGCCGATGAACAGCTGGCGCAGGTCCGGGCCGACCGCCGCGCGGGCGTAGTCGCCGTAGGTGGCGCGGGTGCCGTCCGCGTGGATGACGTCCACCCCGACGACCATGTCCTCGATCTTGCCGTAGCGGGTGGAGAGCTGGCCGGCGCCCCGGCAGGCGATCCAGCCGCCGACCGTGGAGACGGCGAACGCGGAGGGCCAGTGGCCGGTGGTGACGCCGTACTCCTCCTGGAGCTGCTTCTCGAAGAGGTCCCCGAACATGCCGGCCTCGACGTCCACGACGTTCGAGACGGCGTCGAAGCCGGTGATCCGGTTCAGCGCGCACACGTCCAGCACCACCCCGCCGAAGACGGGCAGCGCCGCGCCCGTGACGTTCGAGCGGCCCGCGGACGGGGTGACGGGGATGCCCGCCCGGTGGCAGATCCGCAGGACGGCGGCGATCTGGTCCGCGTCGGCGGCCTCGACGACCACGGCGTCCGGCGTCGCGGGACGGCCCTCCGTCTCGCCGATCATCGAACCGGCCCACCAGTCGCGGGTCCGGGTGACGACCTCCTCGCGCTCCACGTGCACGGCGTGAGCGACCTCGCGCAGCTCCTCGATCACGCTGTCCGGGACCTGGACCGGGTCGACCTGGAGCGCGGCCTCGCCGTCCCCGATCGGGGTGTTCCGCGCCCACTTGGCGAAGCTCGGGGCACCGACCGTGTAGTCGCCCCGGTTGAACGGATGGGTGATGGTCTGACGGCTGATCATGCTGCTGCCCCTTCGAGGAGTACGGACTTTTCGTGACGGACGGCCGCGAGGTACTCGGAGACCGAACGCTCCACCTCGGCCTCCGTGAGGTTCAGTTCCCGGCCGAGGATCGCGCCGACCGCGCCCGCCGCCTCTGCGGAGGCGTCCCGGGCGAAGAGCCGGGCGCGCGTCCGGCGGGAGAGGACGTCGTCGACCGAGCGGGCGAGCTCCGCGCGGGCCGCGTAGACGACCTCGGCCTTCGTGTACGGGAGTCCCGCGACGACGGGCTCGGCCAGCGTCGGGTCCTCCTGGATGAGGTCGCCGACGAAGCGGGCCTCGGTGCCGAAGCGCTCGCCCAGGTGCGCGGCGATGCCACCGGAGGCGGCCACCGCCTCCGCGTCGTATCCGGCCCCGCCGAGCAGCGGAAGGTCGGTGGTGCGGCTCTTCGCCCTGCTGCCCAGGACCGTCATCACCTTGTCGATGACCAGCTCGCCCATGTGCCGGCTGGTGGTGAGCTTGCCGCCGGTCACGGTCACCATGCCGGTACGGCCGATGCTGATGTGGTGGTCGCGGCGCATGTCGAGCGTCGCGCCCTCCTTGCCGCCGACCAGCGGACGCAGCCCGCCTATGGACCCCACCACGTCGTCCGGGGTGAGCTTCCCCTCGAAGGCGGTGTTGGCGCCCTCCAGCAGGAAGTCCATCTCCTGGCGGGTGCAGTGCACATCGTCGGGGGAGCCCTGGTAGTCCTCGTCCGTGGTGCCCAGCACGACGCTGTTGCCCCAGCGGGTGCAGGTCGCGCGGCGGGCACGGCCCGGGATCGGCACGGTGACCGTGCAGTTGATCCGGACCTTGTCCCAGGGCACCACGATGTGCACGCCCTTGGCCGGGCGCACCTGCGGGCGGTGACCGTCGACGGCCTTCGCGTCCAGCTCGTCCGTCCACACCCCGGTCGCGTTGACGACGGCCCGCGCCCGGATGTCGACGCTGTCGCCGTCCATCTCGACCCGCGCCCCGGCGACCTTGCCGGACCGCATCAGCAGCGCCTCGGCCTTCGCCCCGTTGAGGACGGTCGCCCCCAGCGCCGCGGCGGTCCGCACGATGGTCAGGACGAGCCGGGCGTCGTCGGTGCGGGCGTCGAAGTACATCAGCCCGCCCTGGAGGTTCTCCGCGCGCAGCGTCGGCGCCTGCGCGAGGACCTCGGGCACGGTGAGCCGCTGGTGGAGCTTGCCGATCCGCCAGCCGCCGACCAGGTCGTACGTCCAGAGCAGCCCCTCGAAGCCCTTGGCGAGGCGGGCGTCGAAGATGCCCTCCTTCTCCAGGATCGGGAAGAGGAACGGCAGCCGGTGCACCAGGTGCGGGGCGTTCTTGCGGAAGCGGTGCCGCTCAAGCAGCGAGTGGCGTACGAGATTGACGTTGCCCTGCTCGATGTAGCGCAGGCCGCCGTGGACCATCTTCGAGGACTTCGACGAGGTGCCGGAGGCGAAGTCGTCCTTCTCGACCAGCGCCGCGCGCAGCCCGCGCGAGGCCGCGTCGAGCACGGCGTACGCGCCGGTGATGCCGCCGCCGATGACGAGCACGTCGTACGTGTCGTCGGCCAGCCGGCGCTTGGCCGCCGCGCGGTCCAGCAGCAGGGGCGTCCGGCGGGTGGCCGCGGCACTGCGCCGCGGCTTCCGGGCGGGCATGGTGATCACAACATCAACTCCTGGTGTTTCGGTGCGGCGGCGGTGTGGTCGGGAAACCGGCCGCCTGCTGACGGTGAGGACCGTCAGTGGGGGGTGAGAGGGGTGAGCGCGGGGTCCTTCAGGTGCGCGATCAGCACGTCGCGCCAGGCGGCCCGCTGGGCTCCGCGCTCGGCCGCGCCGAGCGTCGGCTCGAAGATCCGGCCGTGCGGCTGCGCCTCGACGACCTCTTCGAGCGAGCCCCACAGGCCCTGGGCGACCCCGGCCAGATAGGCGGTGCCGCGCAGGCTGGCGGTGGCCGAGTCGGCGACCCGCTCCAGCGGCAGGCCGGTCAGGTCGGCCTGGATCCGCAGGAGCGGGTCGCTGCCCGCGACCCCGCCGCCGACCCGGAGCCGGGTGAACGGGGCGTCCATCGTGGCGGCGACCCCGTCGATGAGGTCGCACACCGAGTGCGCGATGCCGTCCAGGACGGCACGGGCCAGATCGGCCCGGGTGGTGGCGAGGGTGAGCCCGGTGAGGGCGGCGGTGGCCTCCGGATGCCAGACCGGCGTACGGACCCCGGCGAGCGCCGGGACGAAACGCGGGGTGCGGCCCGGCCGGGTGGGGACTCGGCCGGCCTCCTCACCGAGCTCCTTCGGCGAGGCGAACAGGCCCAGGTCGTCACAGAGCCAGCGCAGCGCCGAGCCCGCCGTGGAGGTGTAGGCCTCCAGGCTGAAGTGGCTGATGTCGCCCTGCCGCCGGCCGGGCTGGGCGAGCACCCCGGAGATGTCCGGCCGGGGCAGGGCGGGTGTGGTGCCGGTCGCCGCGTCGACGAACGCGCCGGTCCCGTACATGCACATGCCCTGCCCGGCGGCCAGGCCGCCGAGCGCGATCAGTGCGGCGTGCTGGTCGCCCATGGAGGCGGCCAGCGGGACGGCGATGCCGAGGGCGGCCGGGTCGGTGGTGCCGAATCCGGCGTCGTCGGAGCGGAGTTCCGGAAGCAGGTCGAGGGGGAAGCCGAGGTGGCTGATCCACTCCTCGTCCCAGGCGTGCCGCTCCAGCAGGTAGCCCCCGCTGGAGGCGGCGTTGGTCGGGGTGGTGGCGTGCACGGCGCCACCGGTCAGCCGCCAGATCAGCCAGGTGTCGACGGTGCCGAAGAGCAGCCGGCCCTCGCGGTGCGCGGCGGCCACCTCCGGGTGCGCGGCGATCTGCCGGGCGGCCCAGAGGAACGGCGCGCGGGCGCCGACCGGCCGGCCCTGGCGGGCGGTGAGGACGGTGTCCCACTCCGCCTCGTGCGCGGTGAGCTCGGCGGCGTACCGCCGGTCCTGCCACACCACGGCGGGCAGCAGCGGCCGCCCGGTGACCCGGTCCCAGAGCATCGCGGTGGCCCGCTGGGTGGAGAGCGCGACCGCGGTGACCGCGATGCCCTCGGCCCGTGCGGCGCCGATGGCCCGGCGCGCCACCTCCAGGGTGGCGGTCCAGATCTCCATCGGGTCCTGCTCGACCGAGAGGTCGTCCGGATGGCTGACCTTGATCGACCGGTAGAACACCTCGTGGGCGGCGCCGGAGTCGAGGACGACTCCGGCCCTGGTGCCGGTGGTGCCCTCGTCGATGGCCAGCACACCGCGCCGTGGGGCGGCGCCGGGGAGCGTCTGCGTCATTGCAGCCCTTTCATTGCGAGCATCGCGAGCTGTACGGAGGGGGAGAGGGACCATCGTGTGGTGCGGCAGGCGCGGCGGACGGTCAGCGCGCGGCCGCGGAGGGCGCGGATTCCCGTTCGTCCGCGTCGGTGGCGTCGGGCGCCGTCGCCTCGTCGGGCGACGCGGCCTTCATCGGGTCCCACTTGATGGCCAGACACGTGATCATGCCGAGCAGCGGTACGACGGCGAGGACCAGGAAGGTGTCGGCCAGCCCGAGCGACTCCTTGATCTGCGGGAAGAGGTACAGCCCGGCGACACTGCCGAAGCTGCCGACCATCCCGGTCACACCGGTACCGAGCGCGCGCACGTCACTGCTGTACGAGAGCGCCGCGATGGACTTGCCGTTGGCGCCGGGGCCGGCGGAGTGGCACAGGATGAACAGCACGGGCAGCAGGAACGCCACCGCCGTCGGGACCTTCTCGAAGGTGAGGCCCATCGCGATCAGGGCGACGAACACCCCGGCGAAACCGGCGGCCGAGCTGAGCCGCAGCCCGAGCCGGCGGCCGAAGTACGCGGACAGCAGCCCGCCCGCGATGCCGAAGGCGTTGAACACCATCGAACCGATCGTGGCCTTCTCGAAGCTCTCGCCGAAGATCGTCAGGCTGATCAGCGGGAGGTACCAGCCGACCGCGAAGTACTGCATGGACTGCCCGAGCGAGATCACGGACGAGAGGATGGTGCGCGGCAGGTACTCGCCCCTGAACAGCAGCCCGGCCTGGCGGAAGCCGATGGCGGGGGCCTCGGTCGCGGCGCGGGTCGCCGCGTCGGGCTTCCCGGCGACGGCCTTGATCCGGTAGATCCGGTCCAGGTTGAGGACGGCCTCGTCGAGCCGGCCCTTGCTGGCCAGCCAGGTCGGGCTCTCCCTGAGCATCAGCCACTGGCCCGCCAGCAGGGCGAGCGCGACGACCGCGGCGGACCCCACCGACCAGCGCCAGATGTCCGCGCCGACGTCCAGGTTGAAGAAGAGCAGGGCGAGCGCGAGGTTGCTGGTGGTGGCGACGTACCAGACGGCCTGCCACAGGTTCAGCCGGCCGCCGAGCTTGGCGGGGGTGTACTCGGCGAGCAGCGCCATGGCGACGGCGAAGTCGATGCCGTACGCGATGCCGACCAGGACCCGGCCGAGCCAGACCACCGTGAAGTCACCGGCGAACGCGGCGAGCAGGGCGCCCGCGATCGCGAAGACCTTGGCGATGAGCAGCGGGGGGACCCGGCCGATCCGGGTGGCGAGCCAGCCGCCGATGGGGTTGAAGATGATCGCCAGGGCCGGAGCGGTGGCCGTGAGGATCGAGACCTGCGTGCTGGTGAGCTCCATCTGGGACGTCATCGGTCCCAGACCGGCGCTCAGCGCGGCGTTCGAGTAGGCGTCGAGGAACAGCCCGCCGAATACGAGGAACCAGATGACTTGCGCCCGGCCGGTGATCTTTCCCAGCCCATCGATGAGCGCAACGACGTCGGCGACGCCTTTGACGCTCGGACGTTGTGCCATGAATCCGCCTTCGAGGAAGACCCATCGGCGGCACGGGGAGCACAAAAAAAACAGGCATGACGAAACCACCGACAGGTGGTCTATGTCTGTGCCTGTCAAAACACTGCGGAAAGCGCCGCAGCACGTGAAGTGCGACTACACGAGGAGATTAGGAAGGTGTCCGGAGAAACGTCAAGGGTTTCCGCCGGGTTACCCAAACGTGACGTCCGGGGTTCCCGCACGTCACGGGCGGGGCCGGTCACGGGCCGCGCCCGAGACCGTTCCCGCCCGTGACCGGGCCCGTCAGAGCCCCGCCGTCAGCGCCGCCTCGTACGCGGCGAGCCCCGGCCCGCCGGGGGTGGTGCCGGCCCCGGTGTTCCCGCCCACCAGCTGCATGTAGCGCGTCCAGTCCCAGTTCGGACCGGGGTCGGTGTGGTCGTTGCCCGGGGCCTCGCTGTGGCCGATGATGTGCGCCCGGTCCTTCGGGATTCCGTACCGGTCGCACAGGTACGCGGTCAGGGCCGCGGAGGAGCGGTACATCGGGTCCGTGAACCAGGACGGGTCGTCGATGAATCCCTCGTGCTCGATGCCGAGCGTCGAGGAGTTGGCGCTGCGCGCGTGGTACGCGGTGTCGCTGTCGCGGACCATCTGGGTGATCTGGCCGTCGGACGAGCGCACCACGTAGTGCGCGCTCACCTCGGACGCCGGGTTCTGGAACCAGCTGATCGAGCCCGCGTACGAGCCCTGCGTGACGTGGATGACCACCTTGTCGATGGCCGCCGAGCGGCCGGTGGCGAAGTTGGCCGGATCGGCCGGGACCCAGAGCGCGGCCGGGTAGTCGGCGCTGCGGGCGACCGGCTCCGCGGCGGCGAGCGAGCCCTTGTGCGGGGAGACCGGCCGCCCGGTCACCGAGACGTGTTCGCCGTCCGGGGTGAGGGCGTCGAGCCCGTCCGCCAGGAAGGTGTAGACCGTGTCGGCGTACAGGGCGGCGGCCGGGCCCCCGGTGCCGCTGTAGCGGGCGACGGCCGGGTACCAGGCGTCGATGTCCGCCCGGTCCCGGGCGTCCAGGCCGAGCTTGTCCGCGTAGCCGCGCAGCACGGCGGCGCCGCCCAGGATGTTGGACCCGGTGTCGGTGCGGAGATCGGCCAGGGGTTCGCCGGTGAGGGCGGCGGCCCGCTCCAGGGTCCGGTTCGAGGGGTTGCTGACGAGGTGCATCACGCCGTAGCCGTTCGCCTGGCTGGGGAGTCCGGCGTGGCCGTCGAGGCGGCTCTCGCCGTATCCGACGGCGGCGAGCAGATCGCGCGGTACTCCGAACCGGTTCGCCGCCCGCTCGAAGGCCCGGTTCAGGGGGTGGCCGGGGTCCGGCGCGGCGAGGGCGGGGGTGGCGGTGACGGTCAGGACGGTGGCGGTGAGGGCCGCCAGCACGGATGCGCGGGCCTTGGTGTGGGGTGCCGGGCGGCTGGGCATACCTGCTCCTGCTCTGTGGGGGAGAAGAACGGCCCCCGGGCCCGGGGTGAGGTGGGGTGGGCAGGGGCCGCGAAGCCCGCTCAGGTTAACTATCTGTTCAGGGCATGACAATCGAGTCGCCGCGTGTCGAACTCGCTTTCACTCCAATGGAGTTGACGTGCCGACAGCGGTGTGTGCGTCCGGTGCCCGGCATCGCCCGGTCCAGGACCGCGCGGCGGAGATTCGTACACCTGCCCAGCCACCCCACCGCACGGGGGAACGCGGAGCGGAGCCGCCTCCCGCAGGGCGTATAAAGGGTCCCTCCGGACCGGCCGGCGTCCCCCGATGGCAGTGACCTCTCACGCGGCAAGGCGTCACCGCGTACGACAGCGGAGGAGTGCCCATGAGCACGGCAGACGAGATCAGCACCTTGCTGGTGGCGAACTTCGGAACCGATCCCGTGGCGATCCGCCCCGAAGTGTCGCTCCGTCAGCTCAGGCTGGATTCCCTGGCCCTGGAGGAACTGCGGCTCCTCATCGAGGACCGGATGGGTATCGACCTGGACGACATCCAGCTCACCTCGCGCGACACCGTCGGCCAACTGGTCGACGCGGTGCGCGCCAAGGCCGCCGCGTGACCGGCCGGTACCGCCCCGAGCCGTTCGCCGCCGCCGTCACCGGCATCGGCCTCGTCACCGCGGCGGGCGTCGGCACCGACGCCGCCTGGCGCGGGGTCTCGGAGGCCGCCACCGCGCCCTCGGTCCCGCACCGGCCCGAACTCCACGACCTGCCGTGCGACTTCATGTACACCGTCACCGGCCTCGACACCAGGGCGATCCTCGGCGTGGCGACCCAGCGGCTCATGGACCGCTTCTCGCAGCTCGCCGTCATCGCCGCCCGCGAGGCCGTCGCCGACGCCGGACTCGACCCCTCGGTCTGGGAGAGCTCCCGCGTCGCCGTCGTCATCGGCTCCGCCCACGGCGGACTGCCCTTCTACGACCAGCAGCACGCCGCCCTCACCGAGCGCGGCGCCCGCCGGGTCTCGCCCAAACTCGCCCCGCTCACCGTCGTCAACGGCGCCGCCAGCAGCGTCGCGACCGACCTCGGCGCACACGGACCCAGCCAGGCCGTCTCCACCGCCTGCTCGTCCGGCACCGTCGCCATCGGCACCGCACACCAGATGCTGCGCACCGGAGCCTGCGACATCGTCGTCGCGGGCGGCGCCGAATCGGTCTGCTCCCGACTGCTGATCGCCAGCGCCTGCCAGCTGAAGGCCGTCTCCACCCGCCGCGACGACCCCGAGTCCGCCTGCCGCCCCTTCGACACCCACCGCGACGGCTTCGTCGTCGGCGAGGGCGCCGGACTCCTCGTCATGGAGCGCCCCGAGCACGCCCGCGCCCGAGGCGCGACCGTCCGCGCGCACATCGCCGGCTACGGCGCCTCCAGCGACGCGTACTCCGCCGTCGCACCCGACCCCGAGGGCCTCGGCATCGAACGCGCCCTGCGCGCCGCCCTCGCGGACGCCGGAATCGGCGCGGCGGACATCGGACACGTCAACGCGCACGGCACCTCGACCGTCGCCAACGACCTGATCGAGACGGTGATGCTGCGCCGGGTCCTCGGCACGCACCCCCTCGTCACGTCCACGAAGGCGATGACCGGGCACACCCTGGGCGCCGCGGGCGGCATCGAGACCGCGCTGACCGTGCTGGCCCTCCAGCACCAACTCGTGCCGCCCACCGTCAACCTGGACGCCCCCGACCCGGAGATCCCGCTCGAAGTGGTGAGCAAGGAGGCCCGGCCCGGCACGTTCGACGCGGCCGTCAAGACCTCGCTCGGCTTCGGCGGCCACAACGCCGCACTCGTCCTCACCAGGGCCTGACCGTGCTCTAAGGATGGCCACCATGCCCGACGAGATCGTCCGGCACCTGTCGGTGCACGGGCTGCGCTACAGCTACCGGACCCTGCCCCAGCCCTCGCCCCGCACCGAGCCGGTCATCGTCCTCGGCGGCGCGCTCCAGGGCATGTACGGCTGGCCGCAGATGGACGAGCACCTGGGGCCGAGGGCCCATGTCGTCACCGCCGACCTGCCCGGCATGGGCGGCGCCGACCCGCTGCCGCCCGGCACCGGCGACGACATCCTGTACGAGGCCGTCACCGGGATCATCGACGACCTGGGCGTGCCACGGGTCAACCTCTTCGGCTTCTCCTACGGCACGTCGATCGCGTTCGGCTGCGCCCGGCAGAACCCCCGCCGCATCGCCCGGCTGGTCCTCGGCGGCGTCCCGGTCCACATCAGCGAGGCCCAGCGGACGCAGTGGGGCCGGGCGGTGGACCGGCTGGGCTCCGGTGACATGGAGGGGCTCGCCACCCTGACGGCGGAGGCTCTGATGTGCCTGGACCCGGAGCGCAACGTGCACCGCAGGGAGCTCGCCCGGCGCTACGTCCGGCGCTCGTTCCTGCACGCGCTCAGCCACTCCCCGCACGCCGCGCAGTCGCTGCGCCGGGCGCTGGGCCACCGGCCGGACTTCTCCGGCGGGCTCAGCGGGGTGCCGGCGCTCGTCTTCGCGGGCGAGCACGACACGGTGACCTCACCCGAACGGCAGCGGGCCTTCGCGGCGACGATCGAGGGCAGCCGCTTCCTGACCATCGGGGACTCGGACCACTGGGTCGTGCTGGAGCGCCCCGACGACGTCGCTGATCTGGTCGCCCGCTTCTTCAGCGACCTCCCCCTGGAGCCGGCGCCCGCGCTGTGGCCCCTCGCCGCCGCGCTGCCGCGGCCGCGGGCGCGCGCGGCGGGGGCGCGGCAGCGGACGGGCGGCTGAGCGTCCGCCGGGCCGCCCCGCCGCCCGCCCCGCGCGTGATCAGTGGTGACCGTGATGGCCGCCGTGGTGCCCGTGGTCCCCGTGACCGGACGCGTCGGCCCGTACCCGGACGATCTGCGGGTCGTGGTCGCTCGCCTGGTCCGCGAACTCCGCGTTGATGTGCACCACGTCGTAGTCGAGGTGCCGGATACCCGGGCTCGTCAGGATGTGGTCCAGCGTCTGCGAGTTGCCCTCGTAGACGTAGCTGTACCGCTCGTTCGCCGGCAGTGTGTTGATCAGCGGCTTGAGCGCCTTCCCGGCGGTGAGCGCGGACATCGTCGGTGAGAACGCGAAGTCGTTCAGGTCACCGAGGGTGATGACCCGGGCCGACTTGTCCGCCGCCAGCAGGGACTTGACGAAGGTGTTGACCTCCGCCGCCTGCTTGACCCGCTTCGTCTCCGAGCTGCGCACGGGCGGCTGGTAGCGGCCGTGCAACGGCTGGTCGCCGCCCTTGGAGGTGAAGTGGTTGCCGATGACGAACACCGGCTCGCCACGGAAGCGGAACTCACCGACCAGCGGCTTGCGGCTGTCGGCCCACGACTCGTCCAGCGGACTGATCCGGGCGGGCGACGCCGACAGGGCGACGCCCTGCCGGGTCCGTACGGCCTTCACCGCGGTGGTCGCGTCGCCGCCGGGGCGGTCCACGAAGGAGACCCGGGCGGGGTTGAAGAGGAAGACGTTACGGATGTTGCCGCCGGGCTCGCCGCCGTCCTTGCCGTCCTGCGGAGCGACATAGCGCCAGGAGTAGCGCGGGCCGCCCGCCGCGACGATCGCGTCGGTGAACCGCTTCAGCGTCGCCTCCGAGCCGACCGTGCCGTCGTTGACCGCGCCGTTGTCGTCCTGGATCTCCTCCAGCGACACGATGTCGGGGGAGGCCAGGTTGACCGCGACGCCCTTGGCGAGGGTGTCGAACTTGCCCTGCTCGTCGAGCGCGTCGAGGTTCTCCACGTTGTAGGTGGAGACGGCGAGTTCGTCGCGCTTCTGCTTCCTGGTGACCTCACGCTTCAGGTGCCGGTCGGTGAGGGTGCCGAGCCGGGTGGCCTGGAGGCTGTAGCCGCCGAAGGAGTCGTAGTCCAGCACGCCGCTGGTGGTGCCGGACAGCACGTCACCCACGTTCGCGACCGGGACGGGACGGCCGGAGTCGAGCGACATGACCTTGATCCGGCCGGTGTTCTGGTCGGTGTACGAGGAGTACAGGGTGCCGCCGCGCCGGGTCGGGTTCTGCTTCGGCTCCACGGTCACCCAGACCTCGCCGTACGAGGTCGTGGCGCCGGTGACCCGGGTGTCTGCGGTCTCGACCCGGGTGCCTTCGAGGGACTCGTACAGGTCGAGCGCGTACTTCGCCGGTTCGAGGGGCAGCGCGTCGATCGAGCCACCGTCCGCGGAGGGGGCGTAACCGCCCGGTACCGCCTTCGCGTCGAGCACCACCGGGGCGGGCAGCGCGTTGCCGGAGGAGAGCACCGTGATCTTTGGCGCGGTGATCTCGGTGACGGACTGCGTGGTGGCCGACGGGTAGTACTCGTCCACCGTGCCGCTGACCAGGACCGAATCGCCCACCGAGACCGTCGGGACGGCGGAGCCGGTGTAGACCAGGACGCCCTCCGAGGTGCGGGGGTCCGCGTCCGGCGAGGGGTCCTGGATCCAGAATCCGCGCGAACCCGTGGTGCGGACCGCCGTGACGATGCCGGGGACCCCGGTCACCGCCTTGCCGTCCAGCGGGGAGACCCGGGTGGCGCCCTGGATGTCGTGCACGCGCACGGTGCCGGGCTCCGTGGGGTTGCCCGGGTCGCCGGGGTCCTCGCCGCCGCCGGAGGTCTCACCGGCCGCGTTCACCGGGGTGGGTGCGCCGGCGGACAGGTCGGCGGCGTTGTCGTCGGTGTCCGCGAGGGAGGCCGCGCGCGCCACGGATGCGGTGGCGGAGGCGCCGGTCGCCGGTCCGCTGCCTTCCCGGACGACGGCGGAACCGTAGCCCACCAGGTCCACCACCCGGGTGTCGGAGGCGCAGTCGGCCGCCGTCTTGCAGGTCAGCGCCGTGGTGCCGGAGACCAGCGCGACCGTGCCGCTCGCGGCGGACATCGCGACGGTGCCGGTGGCATCAGGGGTGGGCAGCGCGACGGTTCCGCCGGTGCCCGCGGCCTCGGCGACGAGATAGCGGCCACCGGGCGCCACGGCGCCGGTGAGCGGGGACACCTGCCACTGCGAACCGGCGGACGGCGCACCGGGCAGGTACTGGACGCTGAACCCGGACAGGTCGTACGCGGCGGAGCCGGCGTTGGCCAGCTCGACGAAGTCGCGGGTGAGCGTCGCGCCCGAGTTCCCGCCGCCCCCGTACACCTCGGAGATCACGGCGGACGCGGACGGGGCCGCGAAGGCGGCGGGCAGCGCGGTGGCCGAGAGGGTCACGGCGACCGCGCCGGCCAGCAGGACGGAGCGAGGTCTGGATATGCGCACGGAAACTGCCCCTCAGAGTGTGATGAGGGAGCACAAGCTATGCGCGTAGAACCAGCCATGACAAGGCATCAGAGGTTAATTCCGGGAATCGTTCCGCCATCCGGCCCACACCGGCCGCCCGCCGTGCTCCGACCGGGCCCCGCACCCGCCGCGCCACCCTTCCCGCACGCCACTGTTCACGCCCCCGCCGGACGCCCGTCACGCCGCCGCAACGCGGCGCAACACCCGGCAGGGGAACGGGTGTCCAGGATGCGGCAATGGTTTGACCGGGTTGCGCCGGTCCGGTTACGTTGCGCGGCATGCAGCGATCCGCACACCTGACGACGCGAGGTCATATCGACCTGAAGCGTGTGTGCTCCGCCGTGTGTCATCGGGTCTGAGAGCACCACGCCCGCGCGACCCGTCGGCGGGGGCGCTCCAGCCGCCTCCGCCCGGCCCCGCAGGGTGTCTCTCCACGCAGCGCAGCGCCTCCCGTCCTGCTCCCCGGGGCCGGCGGCGGACTGCCGGAAGCTCCGTACCGGAGCACACACCGCGCCACCCGCTGACATCGAGGACCTGGAAGACACCGTGAAGAGTCTGTCCGCACCCGGCCGTCGCCCCCGTCCGCCCCGCCGCTCCGACACATCCGCACCGCCCGCCCGCAGGCTCGCGGGCACCGGCGCGGTGTTCGGGGCGATCCTCGACCACGGGCCGGTGGCCCGCTCCACCGTCGCCCGGCTCACCGGCCTCTCGCCCGCCTCGGTCACCGGCCACGTCGCCCAGCTGCTGGCCCGCGGGCTGGTCAGGGAGAGCGCGGAGACGGCGGGGCCCCGAGGGCTCGGCCGCCCGCACATCCCCGTCGAGATCGACACCGGCGGCTATCTGGTCGCCGGGGCGCACATAGCCGTAGCCCACTCCACCGTCTCCCTGATGGACCTGCGCGGCCGGATCGTGGCCGAGGACCGGCAGCCCCACCGCACCACGGACCCGCACCGGATGCTCCGCGAACTCGCGGCCCGGCTGTCCCGGCTGACGGCCGCGCACGCGGGCGGCCGCACCGTGCTCGCCCTGGGCCTCGCCACCGGGCACCGGGTCGATCCCGTCGCCGGGGTGATCGTGGAGCATCCGCAGCTCGGCTGGCGCGACGTCCCGGCCCGCGACATCCTCGCCGCCGCGACCGGGCTCCCGGTCCATGTGGACAGCCATGCCCGCGCACTGGCGCGGGCGGAGCAGCTGTTCGGCGAGGAGTCGACCCGGACCAGCACGGTCCTGCTCTTCGTCGGCGCGGTCGTGGACGCCGCCTTCGCGACGGAGGGTGCCATGCACCGGGGCCCGCGCTCGGGGGCGGGCAGCGTGGCGCATCTGCCGCTCGGCACCGCGGAGTCGGGCGGCGACGCCGACGGGGCGGACGGTGCCGGCCGTTGTTCGTGCGGGCGTACCGACTGCCTCCAGTCGGAGGTCTCGGAGCGCGCGATGGTGCGACGCGCGGCCGGTCAGGGGCTGGCCGTGGACTCGTTCCCGGAGCTGCTGGACCTGGCGCTGGCCGGTGAGCCACGGGCCGTGGCGCTCTTCCGCCGCCGGGCGCGCCTGGTGGGCCGGGCCGCGGCGCTGCTGCTCGACATGTTCGATCCCGAGGTGCTCGTCGTGGTCGAGCCGGGGGTGGGCCGGATGCCCGAGTGTCTGGCCGGTCTGCGGGCCGAGGTGGCGAGGCGCTCCTGGGTCTGCGAGGACCCGGAGCGGGCGGTGGTGCCTACCAGCTTCACCGGCACGGTACTGGCCACGGCCGGCGGCGCGGTGGCGCTCGGCGCGCTGTACACGGATCCGCTCGGCCCCTGGCCCGCGCTGCCCGCCGTCTCCTGACGGCCCGCCAATTCCGGTGGCCGTTTCCTCGGCCGACTTAATTCAGGCAGTTGCATTGTTGACCGGGCGTGAATGCGGACGGGATGATGGATTCATGACCAGCCGGCAGCGGAATTCAGGGAACGCGTCCTTCGTGACGCGCGTCTTCCGTCTGCCCGTGACGGCGTTCGCCGCCGTCCGGTCCCTTTGTTGTCGCCCCTGTCCGGGCCTCCGGTAAATCCTGCCGCGTCCGCGGTGCGGCCTGTGCCGAACCGCTTCCGCTGTACTGCCTCCGCCGTGTTTTCCCGCTGCGGGTAACCGCCGGTTCAAATCCCCGTCACGGCTGCCTTGCCCGGAATCGCATTCCTGCTGTTCGCGTACTCACGTATGCCCGCGACCCCTTTCTTTCGCACCCTGCTGACCCACCCACCCAATCGGGAGAGACGTTGACCGTCACCGTGTCCTCATATGCCGCACCGGCCGCCCCCGGCATCGACCCGCGCCGGTTCCGGCAGGCGTTCCGCCGCTATCCCGCCGGAGTCGTCGTCATCACTGCCGACGCGGGCCACGGCCCCATAGGTTTCACCGCGACCTCGCTCAGCTCGCTCTCGCTGGACCCGCCGCTGGTGTCGTTCGGCATCGGCACCACCACCTCTTCCTGGCCGCACATCGAGCGGGCCCGCACGGCGGTCGTGAACTTCCTCGGTGCCGAACAGCAGCAACTGGCCACCACGTTCGCCACCAGCGGCATCGACCGATTCGCCGCCCCCACCCGCTGGCAGAGGCTGCCGCAGGGGGAGCCGGTGCTCGACGATGTGGCCGGGTGGCTGCGGCTGGAGATCGAACAGCTCGTCCCGGCCGGTGACCACCGCGTCGTCATCGCCCGGGTGGTGGACGCCCGGCTCGACGAGGGGCGCAGCCCGCTCCTCTTCCACGACGGCGCCTATCTCACCCTCCCGGCGCCCGCGCCCCCCACCGGCCACTGATCAGGGATTCCCCGTGCCACTCAACGACACATACCGGACCGTCGGCCGCAGGTCCTTTCTCGCGCTCACCGGTGCGACGGCCATCGGCGCTCTCGCCGCCTGCTCCCCGCAGACCCGGACGGTGGCGAGTTCCGCGCCCACCGGAAGGCTTCCCTCGGGAGCGCCGCCACCCGGTACGGAACTCTCCATAGCCGTCCGCACCACCCAGCTCCAGCTGGGCCCGGCGGGGCTGAGGAAGGAGCTGCCGTTCACCGTTTCCGACTGGCCCAATCTGAACGCGGGCCCCGACATCATCCAGGGATTCCGCGCCCACTCCATCGACCTCGCGGTCAATGCCGGAATTCCGCCGATCCAGGCCCAGGCCATCGGCGTCGGCGCGAAGATCGTCGCGGTGCAGGTACGCGACAGCCCCACTTACGTCTTCGCGACCGCGCCCGGCTCGGACATCAGGAGCGCGGCCGACTTCCGCGGCCGGAAGATCGGCTTCTCGCAGGGCCAGGCCCAGGGCGTCGTCGTACTGCGCGCCCTGAAGCGGGCCGGTCTCGCCAACAAGGACGTCGAACTGGTCGCCCTGCCCAGCACCCAGTTCCTCACCGCCCTGCAGTCCGGACAGGTCGACGTGGCCCCGCTGGGCGAGCCGACCCTGACCAAGTACCTGACCCAGTACGGCAAGGACGGGGCGCGCGGGATCAAGACGGACGTGGTGGACCTGCTCACGGTCCTCTGGGCACCCGACGAGGTGCTGAGGGACGAGGCCAAGGCCGCAGCCGTCCGTTCCTTCGTCCCGCTGTGGGCCCGCGGAGTGGCGTGGGCCTGGGAGAACACCGACGCCTGGATCGACACGTACTACGTCAAGGACCAGGGCGTCACCCGGGAGGACGGCAGGCGCATCGTCGCCTCCCTGCGGCAGCCCCGGTTCCCGGTGAGCTGGGACAAGGCCGTCGCGTGGGAGCAGGAGACAGCGGACCTGATGGCCGAGGGCGGGTTCGTGCCGGAGCAGGACGTCGCCGGCCTGTTCGACCGCCGCTTCGAGGGGCTGGCGGCCGGAGCCGTACCGGCCCGCTACCGGGAGACGTCATGACCGAGCTGCTGACGAACGCCCGCACTGCGAGCCGGGTGAACACGGCCGCCGCGCCGGGGGAGACGACGAGCCCGGTGGCCGCCGGCCCGCCCGCACCCCGCCTCACGGCGCCCCGCGCCACCCGCAGACGGCTGGGACCCGGCCGGGCCGTGCCCTTCGGGCGGCTGATCGGGCCGGTGCTGGTCGTCGCGCTGTGGTGGTCCGCCTCCGCCATCGGCTACCTCGACCCCCGGATCCTGTCCGGGCCCGGCACGGTGCTCTCCACCGCCTCGGACCTCGTCTCCAGCGGCCGGCTCCAGGACAACGTCCTCATCTCGCTGCAACGCGCCGGGCTCGGGCTCCTCTTCGGGGTGGTCGCGGGGGTCGTGCTCGCAGTCGCCGCCGGACTGAGCCGCACCGGCGAATACCTGCTGGACGGTCCGCTCCAGATCAAGCGCGCCATCCCGTCCCTCGCCATGCTCCCGCTGCTGATCCTCTGGCTCGGCATCGGTGAACAGATGAAGGTCACCGTGATCGCCCTCGGTGTCGCGGTGAGCATGTACATCAACACGTACGCCTCACTGACCGGCATCGACAGCCGGTACGTCGAGCTGGCGGAGGGACTCGACCTGAGCCGCGCGCAGTTCGTCCGCAAGGTCGTCGTCCCCGGCTCCCTGCCCGGTTTCTTCGTCGGACTGCGCCTCGGCGTCACCGCGTCCTGGCTCGGGCTGATCGTCGTCGAACAGATCAACGCCACCAGCGGCATCGGCTACATGATGTTCCAGGCCCAGCAGTACGCCCAGTCCGACGTGATCATCGTCGGCCTGGTGGCCTACGGGATCTTCGGCTTCGCGTCGGACGCGGCGGTACGCACCGTCGAGAGGAGGGTCCTGTCGTGGCGACGCACCCTGGCGGGCTGACCGCCGCTCGCACCGCTGCCGGTGCGGCCGTGGACGCTCCCGCGATACGCACCCGAGGCCTGGTCCGCCGGTTCGGGGACCGGGACGTCCTCAAGGAGCTCGATCTCACCGTCGCGGCGGGGGAGTTCACCGCGTTGCTCGGCCGCAGCGGCTCGGGCAAGTCCACCCTGCTGCGGGCCGTCGCCCGGCTCGACCACACCGTCGAGGGCTCCGGTGAACTCACCGTCCCCGAACGGGTATCGCTCTCCTTCCAGGACTCCCGGCTGCTGCCCTGGCTCCGGGTCATCGACAACGTCGTCCTCGGACTGCGCGGACCGGGGGCCCGTGAACGCGGCCTCACCGCACTGGCGGAGGTCGGTCTGGAGGGCCGCGGCCGGTCGTGGCCGCACGAGCTGTCCGGCGGCGAACAGCAGCGCGCGGCGCTGGCCCGCGCCCTGGTCCGTGAGCCCGAACTGCTCCTCGCGGACGAGCCGTTCGGCGCCCTGGACGCCCTCACCCGGATCAGGATGCACGGTCTGCTGCGCGAGCTGTACGAGCGCCACCGGCCCGCGGTCCTGCTGGTCACCCATGACGTGGACGAGGCCGTCGAACTGGCCGACCGGGTGCTCGTCCTGGAGGACGGCCGGATCGCCGTGGACCTCACCGTCGACCTGCCCACCCCGCGCTCCCGGCGCGACGCCCGGTTCCAGGAGTACCGCGACACCCTGCTCACCGCCCTGGGCGTGACGCGCCCCCAGCCCCAGAACTCTTCCGAGCAGAAGGAATCCCATGCCCCGCACGCCTGAGCGCAAGCAGCTGCATCTCAACGCCTTCCTCATGTCCACCGGCCACCACGAGGCGTCCTGGCGGCTGCCGGAGAGCCCGGCCGAGGCCAACGCCGACATCGAGCACTACAAGAACCTGGCCCGGATCGCGGAGCGCGGCCGACTGGACTCGCTGTTCCTCGCCGACAGCCCTGTCCTGATGGGCGATCCGGGACGGCGCCCGTCCGCCAAGCTGGAGCCGACTGTCCTGCTGACCGCGCTGGCCGGTGCCACCCGGCACATCGGCCTCATCGCCACCGCGTCGACCAGCTACAACGAGCCGTACAACCTGGCCCGCCGGTTCGCCTCGCTCGACCACGTCTCGGGCGGCCGGGCCGGCTGGAACATCGTCACGACGGCGGGCGCCGACGCGGCCCGCAACTTCGGCCTCGACGACACCCCGCTGCACCACGACCGCTACCGGCGCGCCGGCGAGTTCGTCGAGGTGTCCACCAAGCTGTGGGACAGCTGGTCCGACGACGCCGTCATCGCGGACAAGGAGCGCGGCGTCCACGCCCTGGCGGAACGAGTGCGGAAGATCGGGCACAGCGGTGAGTTCTTCCGGGTCGACGGCCCGCTGAACGTACAACGCCCGCCGCAGGGATATCCGTTGCTCGTGCAGGCCGGGTCCAGCGAGGACGGCAAGGACTTCGCCGCCCGGTACGCGGAGGCGGTGTTCACCGCCCAGCAGACGCTGGAGGAAGGCATCGCGTTCTACAAGGACGTGAAGCGGCGCGCCGAGACCGCGGGCCGCAACCCGGAAGGCATCAAGATCCTCCCCGGCATCGTGCCGGTCATCGGTGACACCGAGGCCGAGGCCCTGGCGCTGGACGCCGAGCTGGAGGAGCTCATCGTCCCGGACTACGCCAAGCGCCAGCTCGCCCAGCGGCTGAGGATCGCCCCCGACGAACTGGACCTGGACGCGGAACTCCCCGGGGACATTCCCACCGAGGACGAGATCGAGGGTGCCAAGAGCCGCTACACGCTCATCGTGGAGCTGGCCAGGCGCGAACACCTGACCGTGCGTCAGCTGATCGGCCGGCTCGGCGGCGGACGCGGCCACCGCACCTTCGCCGGCACGGCAGAGCAGGTCGCGGACACCATCGAGCACTGGTACGACAGCGGGGCCGCCGACGGCTTCAACATCATGCCCGCCGTCCTCCCCTCCGGCCTTGAGGTCTTCGTCGACCGGGTGGTGCCGATCCTCCAGCAGCGGGGCCTGTTCCGCACCGAGTACACGGCGAGCACCCTGCGCGGACACTACGGGCTGCCCCGGCCCGCCAACCGGCTCTTCGAGACCGTCGACAACGCCGAGGGCCACTTCGGCATCGCGCTGGCGCAGAGCCGGTGACGGAAGGCCTTGTCAGACGGCCGGTACCCGGTCCAGGAATCCGCCCACCCCGCTGATCCGTCCGTCGTCCGCGATCACGGCCACGTCCGAACCGGCGACCGGGGCGGAGCCGTCCGCCGCGACCAGCTCCCAGGTGAAACGGACGAGGGAGTGGTGCCCGTCAGTGGCCCCGGTCTGCCGGAAGACGAAGCCCGGGAACTGCTGCTGGGCGCCACTGATCGCGGCCGCCAGCTCGTCGTGCCCCCGCACGTCGGCCAGCGGGTCGGTGTAGCCCGCGTCCTCCGTGAACGCCGCCGCGACGGCCTTCGTCAACTCCTCGGGGGTGGCGGCGTTCCAGGCGGCGAAGTAGCGCTCGACGGCGTCGTCGTAGGCGGTCATCGTGGGTTCCTCTCGTCGGTCCCGGCGGGTGGGCCGGGCGCGTTGTGCCGATGAGGAACACGATGTCCGAGCGACGGGAACGGGTCGATTACCTCCGGGGTAAGCGGCTCCGGCGAGTGCGGGGACCGGGCCGGTCAGCGCCGGTGTTCGTCCAGGAAGCCCATCAGCACGGTGTTGAGCTCCTCGGCGTGGGTCCAGCCGATGTTGTGCGGGCCGCCCGCGATCTCCACGAGGCGGCTGTCACCGATGAGGTCCGGCAGCCGCCGCCCGGTGGAGTCGATGGGCAGGATGCGGTCCTCGTCGCCCTGCACGATCAGCGTCGGCACGTCGTTCTTCGGCAGGTCGCCGCGGAAGTCGGTCAGCCAGGTCGGCACACACGCCAATGTGGCGTGGGCAGAGGCGTCCGCCGCCACGTTCCACTGCATCCGCAGCGCCTGCTCGCTGACCCGGGTGCCGGCGAGCTTGTCGGTGTTGTTGAACTGATCAAGGAAGTCGGTGAGATAGGCGGGCCGGTCCGCGACGATGGCGCTCATGATGCCGTCGAAGACGCTCCGGTCCACACCGGCGGGGTTGTCGTCCGCCAGCAGCAGATAGGGCGGCACTGGAGCCACCAGGACGGCGAGGCCCACCCGGCGCGAGCCGTAGTTGCCGAGGTACCGGGTGACCTCGCCGGTTCCCATGGAGAACCCGGTCAGTACCGCGTCCTCCAGATCCAGCTCCTCCACCAGGGTGTTCAGGTCCGCGGCGAACGTGTCGTAGTCGTACCCGGTGACGGGCCTGCCGGAGCGGCCGAAACCGCGCCGGTCATAGGTGATGACCCGGTACCCGGCGCCGAGGAGCACCGGAAGCTGTTTCTCCCACGAGGCGCCGCTCAGCGGGAACCCGTGGATGAGGACGACAGGCCTGCCCTCGCCGTGGTCCTCGTAGTACAGCTCGATGCCGGCGGAGTTCTCCTGGCCGACCGTGATGTACGGCATGGTGGCTCTCCCTCGGAATGTCGGTATTCGGTGCAGGTCGGTACTCGGTACTTGGCGCTCGGTACTCGGTACTTGGTACTTGGGACTCGGCAGGCCGGCACTCGGTACGCCGGTACTACGCCGGGCCGTCCGGGACGACGTGCATGGCCGCTTCCTCGGCGGACGCCGCCGCTCCGTCGATCCCGACGTCCTCGCCCGCCATGGTGTCCGGATCGTCGCGGTCCAGCTCGCGGGTCAGGCGCCCTGCGCGGACGTCGCCGACCTCGTCGTCCCAGGGCTCGCCGTCCCCGTCCGGCATGTCGCCCACCCCGTCACCGGGACCGTCGGCGACCTCGGGCAGCTCCCGGGCGAGCCGGCCCTCCAGCGCCTCGCCGCTGTGCTGCTCGGACGCGGTGGTGCCCCGGTCCTCCACGGCCCACGGCCGCTCCGGCGGGGAGTACCCCTTGTCGAGCACGTCGGTGAGGTCGCCGTCGTCCAGGGTGTCTTCCACGTCGAGCAGATCGGCGGGGTCGGAGGCCTCCGGCTGCTGGGGCTGATAGACCTCGTCGCCCAGGTCGGCATCCTTCATGATGAGTCCCTTCCCGATGTCGGGGATCCCGGTCATGCCCACCGTACGACGCGGGAGAAGGGGGAACCGCAGCCCGCTCGCCTTCGAAATGTCCGGTACCTCCTCAGGATAGAGGGAGCTGCGCCGGACCCGCAGCCCGCGGCCTCGGACGGGCGGCGACGGCACGGGTGAGAGACGATGGAAAGTGTGTGGGCGCACAGCGCCCCGAAAGGCGGGAACGGCACCGGGAGCCGCGTGGAGAGGCCGTCCGCAGACGCAGCCACGGAGAGGCCGCTATGGATTACCCCGAGAGCTACCAACTTGTGTTCCAGTCGTCCGCGGTGGAGGACGACGCAGTGATCGTCCGGCGGACCGCGCAGTCGGGGGCCGGTGGATACCCGGTCTACGAGGACGAGACCGGCATCGTCCGGGCGGAGATCAGCGAGCGGGGCGAGGTGCGCATGCTCGCCAGCGGCGGGCACCAGGTCCTCGGGACGCCGCTGGTGGTGCGCGAGACCACCCCGTAGAACAGGCGGTGGCGGAGCCGGCCGGCCGCGCCGGCGGCCGGAAAAGGAACAGAGTTCGCGGACCCCTATCACGTGCTCATGTCCGGTGACATCCTGCCGACGCAGGACAATCCGTCTTCAGGCGTCAAACACTTGGTCGAAATTTTGCCCCTGGTGGGATGCGCGGGGGAGACACCAGGCACACTCGACCTGTAGGAATCTCGCCACGAAGAGGATCACGCATGATCACGTTGAACAAGGAAGACGGCCCGGCGGATCTGGACGGGGTGACCCACCTGTCCATCGGAGTCTCCTGGGACCCCACTGTCGGCAGCAGTGGCGGGCTGATGGGGAAGCTCCGCCAGAAGAAGGGCACCGACCTCGACCTCATCGCCATCGCGATGCAGGGCGCGGACCCGGTCCGGCTGGCCGGTCTGGACTCCCTGGACCCGCTGGGCAACGGCTCGCTGGTGCACAGCGGTGACAACCAGACGGGAAAGGGCGACGGTGACGACGAGACGGTGACCGTCGACTTCGCCCGGGTGCCGACGAACATCACGTCCATCGTCTTCATCGCCGCCGCGTACAAGAAGGGCAGCTCCTTCCAGAACGCGCGCAACATCAGCTTCAAGGTGTACGACGCGACGGGTGGCAGCAGCCAGCAGGTCGCCGACATCTGGCCGAGCCTGCTCAGCAACGACAACGGCTGCGCCGTGGCCAAGGCGATGCGCGTCGGCGGGAGCTGGAAGCTTGAGGTGATCAACGAGACGGGGAAGATCAAGCAGGGCACCGAGCAGGCCCTGATGCGTTTCGCCGTGAGCAAGTAACCGGCAGGCAGCCGGGGCGTGTTCCTGGAGTACGGCGTCTCCGTCCCACGTGCGTGGTGGTGTTCTCAGTCCACCCGGCTCAGTCCACCCGGCGCACGCGGGACGGGGGCGCCGGGTTTCCGGCCGCCAGCGGTGACCGCGCCAGTTCGACGCAGCCCGCGGTGATCAGGACCAGGGCCAGCAGCTCCGGGACCAGCCACCAGCCGGTGTGCAGCTCCTCGCCGAACAGGGTCACCCCGTACAGGACGCTGATCAGGGCGTCGCCCAGCGTCAGGCACGGCTGCACCGCCACCAGCGTGCCCGCCTGGAGCGCGTTCTGGAGCAGGAACAGGGCGCCGACGCCCGCCGCGGCCGTGGCGTAGAGCTGCCAGGACTCGAACAGCACCACCACCCCGTCGCCGTCACTGAGCCGCGCCATGGCGTCCTTCATCAGGGCGGCGGTGAGCGCGTACCCGCAGGCGGCGGCCAGGCCGAGCAGCGCGGCCCTGGAGTTGCCCCGGGTGGCCCGTGCCCCCGCGATCAGCGCCGCCTCGAAGAGCCCGGTGAGGATCAGCGCCGGAATCCACGCCGCCCCGTGCACCGTCTCGCTCCCGCCCCCCGGAGCGGCCGACGCCATGCCGAGCGCCAGCCCCGCCGTGACGGCGGCAGCCCCCAGCCAGACGGCCCGGGGCACGCGTACCCGCATCACGAACCCCGCGAGCAGCAGGGTCGCCGGCAGCTCGATGACGAAGATCGGCTGGACCACCGCGATCGGCCCGGTCGCCAGCGCGACGGCCTGGCAGACGGCCGCGACGATCACCAGCGCGATCCCCGCGAGCCACACCTTCTGGCGCAGCAGATGGCCGATCAGCGACAACCGCATCGACTCCCGGTCGGGGACGTCGAGGGCGGCGCGGCGCTGGAGGACGGAGGCGGACCCGTTGCTGAGCGCGGTCAGGACGGCGAAGAGGACGCTGATCACCGGTCCATGATGCGGGCGGACGGCGCCACTGCCCGGGACCCGCGCCCGGCGGCCCGGCGGACGCGCGGAGGGATACGAGAGGGGCCGCGCCATGACGCGCTCCATCAGGACGGAATCTGTCCTGATGGGCACGTACCGTGCCGCCATGGCCGAGAAGAAGAAGACCTCCGCCCCGGCCCGCGCGGTGCTCTCGCCGCGGGCGCTGGGGCGCGCGACGCTGGAACGCCAACTGCTGCTCAGCCGCGCGGAGATGACGGCCGAGGAGGCGATCCGGCACCTCGTCGGCCTCCAGGCGCAGAACCCCGGGCCGCCCTACTTCCAGCTGCTGGCCCGGCTGAAGGGCTTCGACCCGGCCGAACTCGCCGCACTGATGGAGTCGCGCGAAGTTGTCCGCATCGTCACCCTGCGCTCCACCATCCACACCCACACCGCGGACGACGCCCTCACCCTGCGCCCCCTCGTCCAGGAGGCCCGCGACCGCGAGCTGAGGATCTTCCGGAAGCGGCTGGTGGGCGTGGACCTGGACCGGCTCCGGGACATCGGCCGGGAGTACGTCGAGGAGGCGCCCCGCACCCCGAAGGAGATCCGGGAGCGACTGCTCACCGAATGGCCGGACGCGGACCCGCAGGCCCTGAGCACGGCGGCCCGCTGCGTGCTCCCGCTGGTCCAGGTGACCCCGCGCGGGGTGTGGGGCAGGAGCGGCCGGGTGGCGCTGACCACCGTCGAACACTGGCTCGCCCGCCCCTCGGAGCCGGTCCCCGCGCCCGACGCCACCGTGCTGCGCTACCTCGGCGCGTTCGGCCCGGCGTCGGTGCGGGACATGCAGTCCTGGGCCGGGCTGACCCGGCTGGCGGAGGTCTTCGACCGGCTCCGTCCGCGACTTGTCACCTTCCGGGACGAGAACGGCGTCGAGCTGTTCGACCTGCCCGACGCCCCGCGGCCCGCGGAGGACACCCCCGCCCCGCCGCGCTTCCTGCCCGAGTTCGACAACGTGCTGCTCGGCCACGCGGACCGCACCCGGATCGTCCCGCCCCGGTTCAAGGGGCGCAACGGAGTGGGGAACCAGAGCTACGGGAGCGTGCTGGTCGACGGCTTCCTCGCGGCTCTTTGGCGGCTGGACACCGGCAGGGGCGGCGCCCCGGCCACCGTCACCGTGCAGGAGTTGCGCCCGCTCGGCGCGGCCGGGCGCGACGCGGTCACCGAGGAGGCGGTCGCGCTGCTCTCCGTGATGACGGAGGCGACGACGGACGGCAGCGGCTACGACATCAGGTTCGCCTCGTTCATCGATTTCGGCGAGTGAGGCTCGCGTGAGGTGCGTGCGGTGCGTGAGGTGTGCGGCGCCTTCGACTGCGCGCGGGCCCGGCCTACGGCAGCAGCCCCGCCCGCCGCGCCGCGACGACCGCCTCCAGCCGGGTGTGCGCACCGAGCTTGCGCATCGCGGAGCGCAGATACCCCTTCACCGTCTCCGGGCGCAGCCCGAGGCGGCCCGCCGCCACCGCGTTCGTCGCACCCGCCGCGATACACGCGAGGACATCCAGCTCACGTGGCGCGAGCTGCACCTCCGGGGCCTTCGGCGCCCGCGCACCGGCCGCGGAGGCGAGCCGCCCGCACACCGCGAGCAGCTCGTCGCGCAGCGCGGGGTCGAGCACCTTCGGGACCAGGGCGCGCAGTTCCCGGTGGGCCGACCTGACGTCCTCCCAGGCCTCCGGGGCGGCCCGCGGATCGGTCACCTGCTCGCGGGTCACGGCGAGCAGCTGCTGCACCTCGTCCCGGACGGCCAGCGCCTGTTCCACGTCCCGGGCGGCCCCCACCGCCGCGTCGAACGTGCGGTCGCCGAGGGTGAGGGGTTCGCGCAGCGCCCCGTACAGCACGCCGCGCACCTTGCGCCGTACGACGACGGGTACCGCGACGACCGAGCGCAGGCCCTCCGCCGCCACGGCCATGTCGTACTCGTGGCTGATGTGGCGCGAGGAGTGGTAGTCGGTCACCGCGCACGGCCGGGACAGGGCGATCGCCTTGCCGCCCAGACCGCTGCCGGCCGAGATCACCAGCCCGCGCAGCGCCGCGGTGTGCGCCCCGTTCAGCTCGGCGATCCTGGCGTGGCGGGTGTCGGAGAGCAGCCCGCCGAACGCCACGGGCAGCCCGCTCGTCCGGCGCAGTCGCAACAGCGCGGCCTGCATTTCCACCGCATCGACGGATTCCGGCACGATGCCGCCTCTCTGCCCGGCTCCGGGGGACGCGGCATCGCCCTCCCGCACCCCCGTACCCCCGTTCGGGGGTGGTGAGACCTGGGTCACTGTTTACATGATGTTAAGTGACCGGTCCGGTCCGCAATGAGGAGGGCATATGTCGGCCACCAGTGCGACGGAGACGTTCCGGGCCGCCCGGGACTTTCTGCTGCGACACCGCGAGGACTACACCGCGGCCTACGAGGGCTTCCGCTGGCCCCGCAGCGACCACTTCAACTGGGCCCTGGACTGGTTCGACGTCATCGCCAGGGACAACGACCGCACCGCCCTGCACATCGTGGAGGAGGACGGCGGGCGCACCGAGATGTCCTTCGCCAGGATGTCCGCCCGCTCCAACCAGGCCGCGAACTGGCTGCGCGCCCAAGGCGTCCGGGAGGGCGACCGCATCCTCGTGATGCTCGGCAACCAGGTGGAGCTTTGGGAGACCGCGCTCGCCGCGATGAAGCTGCGCGCCGTCGTCATCCCCGCGACCCCGCTGCTGGGCCCGGCCGACCTGCGCGACCGGGTCGAGCGCGGCCGGGTCCGCCACGTGCTGGTCCGGGACGCCGACACCGCCAAGTTCGACGAGGTGCCCGGCCGCTACGGCCGGATCGTCGTCGGCGAGGACACCGAGGGCTGGGTCTCCTACACCGGCGCCGACCAGCAGCCGGAGACCTTCACGGCGGACCGGGAGACCGACGCCGACGAACCCCTGATGCTCTACTTCACCTCGGGCACGACCGCCAGCCCCAAGCTCGTCGAGCACACCCACGTGTCCTACCCCGTGGGCCATCTCTCGACGATGTACTGGATCGGGCTGAAGCCCGGCGACGTCCACCTCAACATCTCCTCGCCCGGCTGGGCCAAGCACGCCTGGTCCAACCTCTTCGCGCCGTGGACGGCGGAGGCGACCGTCTTCATCTTCAACTACACCCGCTTCGACGCGGCCCGGCTGATGGCGGAGATGGACCGCTCGAAGGTGACCAGCTTCTGCGCGCCGCCCACCGTCTGGCGGATGCTCATCCAGGCCGACCTCTCCCAGCTGAAGACCCCGCCCCGCGAGGTCGTCGCGGCCGGCGAACCGCTCAACCCGGAGGTCATCGAGTCGGTCCGGCGCGCCTGGGGCGTCACCATCCGGGACGGATTCGGTCAGACGGAGACGGCCGTCCAGGTCGCCAACACCCCCGGCCAGAAGCTGAAGGCCGGCTCGATGGGGCGCCCGAGCCCCGGCTTCGAGGTGGTGCTGCTGGACCCGGTGAGCGGGGAGCCCGGCGCCGTCGAGGGCGAGATCTCCCTCGATCTCTCCGCCCACCCGGTCGGCCTGATGACCGGCTACCACGGCGACCCGGACCGCACCGCGGAGGCCATGGCGGGCGGCTACTACCGCACCGGGGACATCGGCTCCCGTGACGAGGACGGCTACATCACCTACGTCGGCCGCGCGGACGACGTCTTCAAGGCCTCCGACTACAAGATCTCGCCGTTCGAGCTGGAGAGCGCCCTGCTGGAGCACGAGGCCGTCGCGGAGGCGGCGGTCGTACCGGCCCCCGACCCGCTCCGGCTCGCCGTCCCGAAGGCGTACGTCGTGCTGGCCGAGGGCTGGGAGCCGGGGCCGGACACGGCCAAGGTGCTCTTCGCCCACTCGCGCGCGGTCCTCGCCCCGTACAAGCGGATCCGCCGGCTGGAGTTCGCCGAGCTGCCCAAGACCGTCTCCGGCAAGATCCGCCGGATCGAACTGCGTGAGGCCACGGCCCGGGGCACCGGCGCCGAGTACGCGGAGGGGGACCTGACATGACCGAGCCGTCCTACGCCCACGGCGCCGGCGACACCGCGCTGCTGGGCGACACCATCGGACGCAGCCTCGACCGGTCGATCGAGGCGTACGGCGAGCGCGAGGCACTGGTCGACGTGGCCTCCGGGCGGCGCTGGACGTACGCCGAATTCGGCAGGGACGTCGAGGAGCTGGCCCGCGCGCTGATGGCGTCGGGGGTGGCCAAGGGCGACCGGGTCGGCATCTGGGCGCTCAACTGCCCCGAGTGGGTGCTCGTCCAGTACGCCACCGCCCGCATCGGCGCCGTCATGGTCAACATCAACCCCGCGTACCGGGCGCACGAGCTGGAGTACGTGCTGAAGCAGTCCGGCATCTCGCTCCTGGCCGCCACACTCTCGCACCGCACCAGCGACTACCGCGCGCTGGTCGAGGAGGTCCGGGCGAACTGCCCCGCGCTGCGCGCCGTGCACTACATCGGCGACCCCAGCTGGGACGAGCTGACGGCGGCCGCCGGATCGGTGACGCCGGAAGAACTCGCTGTACGCGAGGCCGAGTTGTCCTGCGACGACCCGATCAACATCCAGTACACCTCCGGCACCACGGGCTTCCCCAAGGGGGCCACCCTCTCCCACCACAACATCCTCAACAACGGCTACTTCGTGGGGGAGCTGGTCGCCTACACCGAGGAGGACCGGGTCTGCCTGCCGGTCCCCTTCTACCACTGCTTCGGCATGGTCATGGGCAACCTCGGCGCCACCTCGCACGGCGTCTGCATCGTGATCCCGGCCCCCGCCTTCGAGCCCGCCGCCGTGCTCGCCGCGGTCCAGCAGGAGCGCTGCACCTCGCTCTACGGCGTCCCCACGATGTTCATCGCGGAGCTCAACCTCCCCGGCTTCGCCTCGTACGACCTCTCCTCACTGCGCACCGGCATCATGGCCGGATCCCCTTGCCCGGTCGAGGTGATGAAGCGGGTCGTCGCGGAGATGCACATGGACGAGGTGTCCATCTGTTACGGGATGACGGAGACCTCACCGGTCTCCCTGCAGACCCGCCGCGACGACGACCTGGAGCGCCGCACCGGCACCGTCGGCCGCGTGATGCCGCACATCGAGGTCAAGGTCATCGACCCGGCGACGGGCGTGACGCTGGAGCGCGGTGTCTCGGGTGAACTCTGCACCCGGGGCTACAGCGTGATGCTCGGCTACTGGGAGCAGCCCGAGCGGACCGCCGAAGTGATCGACGCGGGGCGCTGGATGCACACCGGGGACCTCGCGGTGATGCGTGAGGACGGCTACGTACAGATCGTCGGCCGGATCAAGGACATGATCATCCGCGGTGGTGAGAACGTCTATCCGCGTGAGATCGAGGAATTCCTCTACGGACACCCGAAGATCGCGGATGTGCAGGTCGTGGGGGTGCCGGACGAGCGGTACGGCGAGGAGATCCTGGCCTGCGTCATTCCCGTGGACCCGGCGGATCCGCCGGCCCTGGAGGAGGTGGCGGCGTTCTGCCGGGGACAGCTGGCGCACTACAAGGTGCCGCGACTGCTGGAGATCCTCGAAACCTTCCCGATGACGGTCAGCGGGAAGGTCAGGAAGGTCGAACTGCGGGAGAACTACGGCCGGTAGGGCCAGGGTGCCGTCAGGCGGCTTCGATGATGTCGCCCGTGGCGGCGGACTGGGTGGCGGCGGCCCACTCGATCAGGAGCACCTCGTACGCGGCGGACTCCACGGAGGACCAGTCCTGCCCGGCGCGGGCATCGACGAGCGCGCGGATCGCCTCGTTCGCCTCGACGGCGGCCGGGTGGGACGGCTGGGCGAGGTGCGCGGGCCGCGGGGCGTGCGCCGGCGCATTGGGTGGAGAATGCCGTGGAGTTAAAGCCATGCGCCCCACTGTAAGGCCCGCCACCGACAACCGGCCGAACATCTGTGGCCCCTGGCCCGAACGTGACCGATAGCACTCACTGTGGCCGGTTGATTTCTGTGAGGTGCGGCACGTCGCGGCGCATGCATACCCGCGGCCACCGGTCCAGTCCGTGCTCCGCCTCCTGCGCCCGGATCTTGCGCAGCCCGTCGGTGAGTTCGGCCGCCGTCAGCACGCGGAAGCCGAGCCGGGCGTAGTACGGCGCGTTCCACGGGACGTGCGAGAACGTGGTGAGGGTGAGCGCGGTCAGGCCCTCGGCCGCCGCCCAGCGGTCCGTACGGTCGATGAGACCGCTGCCCAGTCCGCGCCGGGCGGCCGCCGGGTGGACCGAGACCTGCTCGATATGGGCGGCGCCGGCGACCGGATCCGCGAGGAGATAGCCCAGCGGCCGGTCGTCGGCGCCGACGGTCACCCAGGCCCGGCCGGCCCGCCGGTACTCGTCCAGGACGTCCAGCGTCGGCGGCTCGTCGTCGGCCACGCCGGACATGCCGACGGTGCGGAAGGGCTCTCCCGCGGCACGCTCGATGTCCTGGAGCAGCGGAAGATCGGGGCGTCGGGCAGGGCGGATGCGCATGCCCCCAGTGTGACTCCTCGCGGCCCCTCGGCGCTCAGGCGCCCGTGCTGACGAGTTCGTCCGCCGGGCTGTTCACGGGCTGCGGGGTCCCGGTGAGGTCCATGACGAAGAGCGGGATGGTCAGCCCGTCCGCGCGCTCCCTGGCGTCCGGCGCGTATCCGGCGAGCGAGAAGAACACCGCGGAGACCGAGGCGCTCAGCGCGTTGAGCCACAGGCATTCGACATCGCGCAGCGCGGTCGTCCTGGTGGTGGAGTCGACCTGGGCGATCAGCCCCGCCGCCCGCAGGTCGATCCGGGACGAGGGGCGTCCGGCGGGCTGGACGACCTCGCGGTAGCCGAGCCACTTCAGGTACAGCGCGGCGGCGCCGACCGCGTCGCGCGCGGTACGGATCGTCAGTGGCCGGAACGCCGGTCTGGGCGCCGATGCCGTTCGCGGTAACGGGATGTGGGACGGCCGCACCGGTGGGTCCGCCCTGTGGGGTCCGCCGTCCGGCGCGCGGCCCAGGGACGCCACCGGGCGGACCGGGATCCGCAGTACCGCGCCGCACGGGCAGCACAGCTCGGGCTGCGGCCACTGGTCGTGCCGCCCGCAGGCGCGGCAGCGCACCGTCACCCAGTCGTCGTTCCAGGTGCGGTGGGTGATCGCCGTGACGGGGGCGCCGCGCAGCAGCGGCGGGGCGGTCGGGGCGCCGCACGGACAGGGGTAGGCGGCCGTGACGTACACGTGGTCGCGGCGGCAGGCCGGGCACCGTACCGGCACTGACTCCACGATGGCCTCCCGACGCCGCACGGACGGCGGGCGCCCCGGATTCCGGGCCGACTCCGCTCCGTACCCCCATGCTCCACCAAGAGCGAGGTCCGGGTGAGGGAGTTGAGCCACTTCGCTGAAACGCCTCCGCCGCCGGCCCGCGCGCGGCCGCCTCTCTTGACGGCTGTCCGGCCGCACTTTAGATTTGCTTCCGTATAGCAGAATCAAACTTCCGTAATACGGAATTGGTGCTCTCAGGTGGCGCGACAGAGCCCGACTCCACCCAGGTCCGAGCAGGAGCACTCAATGCCTCGAATGACCGCTGCCCGAGCGGCAGTTGAGATCCTCAAGCGCGAAGGCGTCAGCAACGCGTTCGGTGTGCCGGGCGCGGCGATCAACCCCTTCTACGCGGCCCTCAAGGCCTCCGGCGGGGTTCATCACACGCTCGCCCGCCACGTCGAGGGCGCCTCCCACATGGCGGAGGGCTACACCCGGGCCCGCCCGGGGAACATCGGCGTCTGCATCGGTACGTCGGGACCCGCCGGCACCGACATGATCACCGGCCTCTACTCCGCCATCGCCGACTCGATCCCGATCCTGTGCATCACCGGCCAGGCCCCGACCGCCGTCCTCCACAAGGAGGACTTCCAGGCCGTCGACATCGCCTCGATCGCGAAGCCGGTCACCAAGGCCGCCACCACCGTCCTGGAGGCCGCGCAGGTCCCCGGCGTCTTCCAGCAGGCCTTCCACCTGATGCGCACCGGCCGCCCCGGCCCGGTCCTCATCGACCTGCCGATCGACGTGCAGCTCACCGAGATCGAGTTCGACCCCGACCTCTACGAGCCGCTGCCGGTGCACAAGCCCGCCGCGAGCCGCAAGCAGATCGAGCGCGCCGTGGAGATGCTGAACGACTCCGAGCGCCCGCTGCTGGTCGCGGGCGGCGGCATCATCAACGCCGACGCCTCCGAACTCCTGGTGGAGTTCGCCGAACTGACCGGCGTCCCGGTCGTCCCGACCCTGATGGGCTGGGGCATCCTCCCCGACGACCACGAACTGAACGCCGGCATGGTCGGCCTCCAGACCTCGCACCGCTACGGCAACGCGAACTTCCTGGAGTCCGACTTCGTCCTCGGCATCGGCAACCGCTGGGCCAACCGCCACACCGGCAAGCTGGACGTCTACACGCGGGGCAGGAAGTTCGTCCACGTCGACATCGAGCCCACCCAGCTGGGCAAGATCTTCGCCCCCGACCTGGGCATCGCCTCCGACGCCAGGGCGGCGCTGGAACTGTTCGTCGAGGTGGCGCGCGAGCTGAAGGCGGCCGGCAAGCTCAAGGACCGCTCGCAGTGGGCCGCGTCCACCCAGGAGCGCCGCGCGACCCTCCAGCGCCGTACGCACTTCGACAACGTGCCGCTGAAGCCGCAGCGCGTCTACGAGGAGATGAACCGGGCCTTCGGACCCGACACCCGGTACGTCACCACCATCGGCCTCTCCCAGATCGCGGGCGCGCAGATGCTGCACGTCTACCGCCCGCGCCACTGGATCAACTGCGGCCAGGCGGGCCCCCTCGGCTGGACGATCCCGGCCGCGCTGGGCGTCGCGACGGCCGACCCCGAGGGCTCCGTCGTGGCCCTCTCCGGCGACTACGACTTCCAGTTCATGCTGGAGGAGCTCGCGGTCGGCGCACAGCACAACATCCCCTACGTGCACGTCCTGGTGAACAACTCCTACCTGGGGCTGATCCGCCAGGCGCAGCGCAACTTCGACATCGACTTCCAGGTCAACCTGGAGTTCGAGAACATCAACTCGCCCGAGCTGGGCGCCTACGGCGTGGACCACGTCAAGGTCGTCGAGGGCCTCGGCTGCAAGGCGATCCGCGTCACCGAACCGGACCAGCTGCTGCCGGCCTTCGAGGAGGCCAAGAAGCTGGCGGCGGAGTTCCGGGTCCCGGTCGTCGTCGAGGCGATCCTGGAGCGGATCACCAACATCGCGATGAGCGGCACGGACATCGCCTCGGTCAATGAGTTCGAGGACGTGGCGTCGGAGCCGGGACACGCGCCTACGGCGATCAGGCCGTACGTGGAGGCCTGACGGCCTGACGGCCACAGGGCCCACGGGCTCGTTCCGGGAGAGCGCCTACGGGGATCCGTAGGCGCTCTCCCGGCTTGTGCCCCGGCAGGAATCGAACCCGCGACGCGGTCGGTTGGCCGGTTGGCACCGTCCTCGCTCGGCTGTGCCAGAATCCGGGGGTGCAGACGGCCGACATCACGCGTGCGATCGCGGCGGCGACTTCGCTGGCCGCGTCGCTGGATCTGCCCGCCGACGACGCGATCGTTCTCCACAACTCGAACAAGCTGGCACTGCGGCTGACACCGTGCGACGTCTTCGCCCGGGTCGCCTTCGTGGGGCAAGAGGTCGCGCGGTTCGAAGTCGATCTCGCTCAGCGGCTCGCCGGGGCCGGGTGTCCGGTGTGTCCCCTGGAGCCACGGGTGGAGCCTCGTGTGTACACGCGGGACGGCTTCGCGGTGACACTGTGGACCTACTACGAGCCCGTGACACCTGACTCCCCACCAGCCGACTACGCCAAGGCGCTGGAGCAGCTGCACGTCGGCATGCGCAAGGTCGACGCGCCGAGCCCGCGGTTCACGGACCGGATCACCGAGGCGGAAGAAGTTGTCGCCGACCCGGCTCGCTCACCGGAGCTCGCCGACGCGGACCGCGTGTTCCTCGGCGGCAGGCTGGCAAGCCTGCGACGAGCGATCGAAGACCGCGGCGCCGTGGAGCAGCTGCTCCACGGCGAGCCGCATCCGGGCAATGTACTCAGCACGAAGAACGGCCCGTTGTTCATCGACCTTGAGACGTGCTGCCGCGGCCCCGTCGAGTTCGATCTCGCCCATGTTCCCGAGTCGGTCTGCGAGCACTACCCAGGCCTTGACCACGGGCTGCTGGATGAGTGCCGACAACTCGTTGTCGCCATGGTCGCCGCATGGCGCTGGGAGATCGGCGACCAGTTCCCGAATGGGAGGAGATTCGGAGAGGAGCTCCTGCGCTTGCTGCGCGAGGGACCTCCCTGGCCGACGCTCGACACGCTGACCGGGCGACTGGAGGGTCCCTAGTCACCACGTCAGGGGGGACCGTGGTTGTTCGCGGAACCCGGAAAGGGCGTGGAGTACGGGACCGTAATCCGTACTCCACGCCCTGGTTCAGGGAGTGACAGGGGCCGCGGCGGGCGTGTGACGGGGGCGGGGAGTTCCGGCTCCTTCAGGTCAGGAGACGGGACCCCCACCCACACCACCGCACTGGCGTCGCACAACCGCCGCGGCCCCCGGGGGTGTCTGGCGGATCCCCGCGGCGTCGCGGCGGCCGGCACACGCGCTCGCGGCGTTGCCGAAAAGCCCAAGTAGCTCCGCTACGAGGACTTCTCGGCGCCTTGCGATCACACGCACCAGCCGCCGCTCCTTCTTCCGCGGGTATCCGCCAGACACCCCCGTCCTGCCCGCACCCCCGCGCAACCCCTCATCCGGGTGGGCGCGACGGCGCGGGCAGGGCTTGGGTGCCCAATGAGAGGTCAGTCCTCGCGCAGGGCGCGGACTGCCTCCTCCACGCGCTTGCCGTAGTCGGCGTCGGCGGCGTGGAAGTGGGCGAGGTTCTTCTCGATCACGTCGTCGCGCGTGACCTGCGACAGGCCGCCCGCGATGTTGGCGATCAGCCGGTCCTTCTCGTCGGCCGACATCAGCCGGTACAGCTCGCCCGCCTGGAAGAAGTCGTCGTCCTTGTTGTGGGCGGGCGCCTCGTGGGTGCCGGTCCAGCCCTGGACGGCCATCGGCGCGGAGAACGCGGAGTCCGTCTGGGCCGGGCCCGCGTACGAGTTGGGCTCGTAGTTCTTGTCGTGCCGTGCGCCGTAACGCGTGGCGTGCAGCCCGTCGCGGCCGTAGTTGTCGACGACAGCGGTGCGCGGGGCGTTCACCGGCAGCTGGGTGTGGTTGACGCCGAGGCGGTAGCGGTGCGCGTCCGCGTAGGCGAACAGCCGGCCCTGGAGCATCTTGTCCGGGGACGGGCCGATGCCGGGCACGAAGTTGTTCGGGGAGAACGCGGCCTGCTCGACCTCCGCGAACACGTTGTCCGGGTTGCGGTCCAGCACCAGCCGGCCCACCCGCTGGAGCGGGTAGTCGCTGTGCGGCCACACCTTGGTCAGGTCGAACGGGTTGAACCGGTAGTCCGCGGCGTCGGCGGCCGGCATCACCTGCACGTGCAGGGTCCAGGACGGGTTCATGCCGCGCTCGATGGCCTGCAGCAGGTCCGTCTGGTGCGAGGAGGCGTCCTTGCCGACGAGCTCGGCGGCCTGGTCCGCGGAGAGCGAGCGCACGCCCTGGTTGGTCTTGAAGTGGTACTTGACGAAGAAGGCCTCGCCAGCGGCGTTCGTCCACTGGTAGGTGTGCGAGCCGTAGCCGTTCATGTGGCGGTACGAGGCCGGGATGCCCCGGTCGCCCATCAGCCAGGTCACCTGGTGCGTCGCCTCGGGTGCGTGCGCCCAGAAGTCCCAGACGTTGTCCGGCTCCTGACGGCCCGTGAACGGGTCACGCTTCTGGGAGTGGATGAAGTCGGGGAACTTGATCGGGTCCTTGATGAAGAACACCGGGGTGTTGTTGCCGACCAGGTCGTAATTGCCCTCGTCCGTATAGAACTTGAGGGCGAAGCCGCGCGGGTCGCGTACCGCGTCCGCGCCGCCGAGCGAGTCGGCGACCGTGGAGAAGCGGATGAACGTCTCGGTGCGCTTGCCCACCTCGGAGAGGAAGTCGGCGCGGGTGAAGCCGGTGACGTCGTCGGTCACCTCGAAGTAGCCGTACGCGCCGGAGCCCCGGGCGTGCACCACGCGCTCCGGGATGCGCTCCCGGTTGAAGCGGGCGAGCTTCTCCAGGAGGTGACCGTCCTGGAGGAGGATCGGGCCACCGACGCCGGCGGTGGCGGAGTTCTGGTTGTCGGCGACCGGGGCGCCTGACTCGGTCGTAAGCACACGCTGCGTCATGGTGTCGGGGCGACCTTCCGTACGGGGAGCTGCTGAACTGCGACGTCCCTGGGGGCTCCAGGAGCGTAATTACGCACCGAACCTGACGTCAACAGTTTGTTGAAATTCATGGTGGAGGAGGTGGTGAGAGGTGTTCCGGACGACGCCGGCGCCTGGGCGCGACAGGACAGGTGTCAGCGCAGACGCCGCCCGGAAGTCTGTGGGCCGGGGGAGGAAGTCACCCGGCGGGGTGGTGCCGGCCGGGCCCGCGCGGGGCCCGGCCGCATCGGATCAGTCCTGGACGGGCTGACCGGAGAGCCGCTCGACCGAGCGCAGCAGCGCCGAGTGGTCAAGGTCGCCGTCGCCCTGCGCGCGCAGCGAGGCGACGAGCTGGGCGACGACTCCGCCGACCGGCAGCGCGGCACCCACGTTGCGGGCGGCGTCCGTGACGATGCCCATGTCCTTGTGGTGCAGGTCGATCCGGAAGCCGGGGGCGAAGTCCCGGTTCAGGAAGTTGGCCTTCTTGCGGGTCAGGACCGTCGAGCCGGCCAGGCCGCCGTTGAGGACGTCCAGCGCGGCGTTGAGGTCGACGCCGGACTTCTCCAGGAAGACGACGGCCTCGGCGCAGGCCTGGATGTTGACCGCCACGATCAGCTGGTTGGCCGCCTTCACCGTCTGGCCGGAACCGTGCGGACCGCACAGCACGATGGTCTTGCCCAGCGCGTCCAGCACCGGCTTGGCGGCGTCGAAGTCGGCCTGCTCGCCGCCGACCATGATGGACAGCACGGCCTCGATCGCACCGGCCTCGCCGCCGGAGACGGGGGCGTCCAGGACCCGGATGCCCTTCTCGGCGGCGTTCTTCGCGAGGTCCACGGAGGTCTGCGGGGTGATCGAGGACATGTCGACCAGCAGCGCGCCGCGCTTCGCGTTCTCCAGGATGCCGTCGGGGCCGTACGCGATGGCCTCGACCTGCGGGGAGGCGGGCACCATCGTGATGACCACGTCCGCGTCCTTGACCGCCTCGGCGATCGAGGAGGCGCCGGTGCCGCCGGCCGCGGCCAGCCGGTCGACCTTGTCCTGCTCCAGGGTGTAACCGGTGACGTCGTAACCGGCCTTGATCAGGTTCTCGGACATGGGCGAACCCATGATGCCGAGCCCGATCCACGCAACCTTGGGGAGGTTGTTGCTCATGAGGGTGCCTTCCGATAAACGTGTGTACGAGTGACAGTCCGCCGCTACCGGCGGGCGGGCCGCGCGGTGGCCGGGAGCCACTCCACGGACTCGGCGCTCGGCCGGTCGCCCGGCTTGTACTCCAGGCCGACCCAGCCGTCGTAACCGGCCTTCGTCAGCTCGTCCAGGAGCTGCTCCAGCGGGAGTGCGCCGGTGCCGGGTGCGCCGCGCCCCGGGTTGTCCGCGATCTGGACGTGACCGGTCTTGCCCGCGTACGCGGTGATGACCTCGCTGAGGTCCTCGCCGTTCATCGACAGGTGGTACAGGTCCATCAGGAACTTGGCGTTGCCGAGGCCCGTCGCCGCGTTGATCCGGTCGACGACCTCGATCCCGGCCGGTGCGCTGACCAGCGGGTAGCGCGGCGACTCCGGCGCGTTCAGGGTCTCGATCAGCAGGATCGCCCCGATCCGGTCCGCGGCGCGGGCGGCGAGGACCAGGTTCTCCAGGGCGAGTTCGTCCTGGACGCCGGGGTCCACACCGTCGATCCGGTTGCCGTAGAGCGCGTTGAGCGCCTTGCAGCCGACCGAGGCGGCGAAGTCGGCCGCCACCTCGATGTTGGCGCGGAAGCGGTCGGACTCCGTGCCGGGCACGGAGAGCGCGCCCCGGTCGGGGCCGGGCAGCTGCCCGGCGTAGAAGTTCAGCCCCACCAGCTGGGTGCCCGCGTCGTCGAGCGCCTTCTTCAGCGCGTCGAGTTCGGCCTGCGGAGGAGTGGGGGTCTCGATCCAGGGCCACCACAGCTCGACCGCCGTGAAGCCCGCCGCGGCGGCTGCCGCGGGGCGCTCCAGGAGCGGGAGTTCCGTGAAGAGGATCGAAAGGTTTACATCGAAGCGCTGGTCCGGGTAGCCCATGAGGGTTTCGGCGCTCCTTCCGTATTGCGGAAGTTGGTTTCTGCTTAACGGAAGATTGCCCGGAGAGTGGGCGGGCTGTCAAGGGGGTGCCCGGAATTCGGGCCGGTCGCGGGCATACGGAAGGCGGGGCGGAGGCCCGTCGGCCCGTCCGCCCCGCCCGTTGCCGGCGCTACCGGCTCAGGTGGCCGGAACCGTGTCCTGGAACGTGGTCCCCGCCGTGCGGAACGCGCTCACCCGGGCATTCACCTGTGCCGGGGTGAGGACCTGGTCCTTCACGTGCAGGACGTAGTCCACCTGCTGGTCGTACGAGCGGGGCGTCGTGCTCGTCTGCCCGGCCAGATCGATCAGCCACTGGTTGAAGTTGATCGACATCCCGCGCTCGGGCAGATAGGCCGCCCCGTGCGTGCCGAACAGCTGCCCGTCGATGTAGTACGTGATCGCGCTGTCGTCGATGGTCACGACCAGGTCGTGCCAGCCGGCGTAGCTCTGCCGGGACTCGGTGTGCGCGTTGACCGCCTCCCAGGGGTCGGGCCGGTAGGTCTCCCACGAGGTCGTGTAGAGGATGTTGCCGCTCTCGCCCCAGCCGCCGTTGGGCAGGTACTCGAAGTCGTACTCCGCGTAGTCGTCCGCCATCGGCGCCTTGAGGTCGTTGATGGTGAAGAACGTCTGGACGAGGTGGTCGCCGTCGGGACCGGAGACCGGCGCGTCGTTGAACTTCACCCGGGCCGCGTAGGTGCCGTTGCGGAACTTCATCGACTGGGTCAGGATCTCGGTCTGCTTCGTCGACTCACCGCTGCCCGCCGTCGACGTCTCCAGGTTCATGATGGAGTTGCCGCCCTGGCTGGCGAACGTGACGTTCTCCGGTGCCCAGGTGGCCCCCGGCACGCCGGGGCCTCCGGAGTTCGAGCGGACGCTCCAGCCGTGGGCGGCTATCCGCGCGTCGGTGTGGCCGCTGTAGTTGAAGTCGTCGAAGAGCGTCGGCCCGTCCCCCGGCGGATCGGTGGGGTCCGTCGGGTCCGTCGGGTCAGTGGGGTCGGTCGGACCGTTTCCCTCCGGGGCCTCGCCCCAGACCTGGGCGCCGCCCAGCCGCGCCGTCACCTTGGTCCAGTCGCCGTACGCGGTCGCGCCCGCGCCGAAGGAGTAGTCGTCGCTCTGCACCAGCGGCTGCCAGTTCGACCGGTAGAAGCGCAGCTGCATGTCGCCCGTGTCGGCACCCGGTGCCAGCGAGCCCGCGCCCGCGGTGAAGCCGATCTCCAGGTAGCGGTCGGCGGTGGCGGTCGGGGAGGCGAGCGTGCCGAACGTCCCGGTGATGTTCGCGCAGCCCTTCACCGCCCAGGAGCAGGCGAACCGGTAGGCGTCGCCCGCCGCCTCGCCCTTGAAGTAGTAGCGGATCTTGACGTCGCTGAGCTGTACGGCCCCGCTGCCGGTGTTGCGCACCTTCAGCCAGGGCTCGCTCTGGTCGGCCGTCGCCCCGGCGGCGCCGGTGCGGTACTGCACGGCGAGCGATCCGCCGGCGGCGCTCGCCGTGGACGGGACGGCGGCGAGCGCCGTACAGCCCAGGGCGACGGTGGCGGCGGCTGCGGCCACCGCACGGATCCGGCTCTTCGCGAGTGATCTCATGGACTGTTCCTCTCCGGAACGGTTGTGGGGGAGTGGTTCCTACGGGGTCGGCACTGTTCCTGGGGAGGGGGCCGGGAAAGGGCCCCTGAGCGGGCGGTAGCGGACACCGAGCGCGTCGAGCCGTGCCGTGTGCCCGCCGAGACGCGACAGGAACCCGGGCCAGTCGCCGCCACCGCCGGACCAGGCCCGGTCCGCGAGGGCGCACAGCCGCGGGTAGGTCTGGTACTCGATCCGGTCCGGCGTGCTCGCGTACTCGGTCCACAACTGGGCCTGGGTGCCCAGGAGTCTGCTGGTCTCGGCCGCGTCCCAGTCGTCCGTCAGCGGCCGGTGGCCGTGCACCGTCCGGAGATCGACCGGCGGGCCCGGCTGCGTCGCCGGTTCGCCTGGGTCCGGGGACTGGGCGTAGTCGAGGTAGGTGGCGCGGTGGTGTGCGGCGACCACGTGGTGGCCGCGGCGGGCGGCGGCGCGCGCGTGGGCCGGGGAGCGCCAGGTCATCACCGTGAATTCCAGCGGGAGCTCGGCCCCGGTCTCCGCCCAGCCGACGGGCTGCCTGCCCTGCTCGGCCAGGAACGCCCCGATCCGGCCCATGAACCAGCCGTGCAGGGCGCGGGCGTCGGGCAGCCCCTCGGCGGCGGCACGCTCCCGGGCGGCCGGGCTGTTCTCCCACTCGGTCGTCGGGCACTCCTCGCCGCCGACGTGGATGTACGGGGACGGGAAGACGTCCATGACCTCCTGGAGCACCGTCCGGCAGAAGTCGAAGACCTCCTCGTGGACGCCGAAGATCGTGTCGCAGACGCCCCAGCGGGTCCACACACCCAGCCGCCGCGAGGGATCGTTGCCCAGCTCGGGGTAGGCGGCGAGGGCCGCGCGCACATGGCCGGGCATCTCGATCTCCGGGACCACGCGCACCCCGAGGCCCGCCGCGTAGCGCACCAGCTCCCGCAGTTCCCGCCGGGTGTACGCGCCCGAGTGCGGGATGCCGTCGTACGCCTCGGGGAGCTCGCCCGGCGGTCCGGACGCCGACTGCGTACGGTGGCCGCCGATCCCGGTCAGCCGGGGGTGGGCGGCGACGGGCATGCGCCAGCCCTGGTCGTCGGTGAGGTGGAGGTGGAGGGTGTTGAGCTTGTGCAGCGCCATCAGGTCCACGTACCGGCGCAGATAGGAGACCGGCTGGAAGTGCCGGGCGACGTCGAGCATCGTGCCGCGCCACGGATGCGCGGGCACATCGCTGATCTCGACGCAGGGCAGCAGCCACCGCTCCTCCCGCTGCGCCACGTCCGACAGCGCTTCGGCGGGCAGCAGTTGACGAATCGTCTGGACGCCCCGGAGCAGTCCGGGAAGGTGCGCGGCCCGCAGCAGCAGCGCGTCCGGGCCGATGGTGAGTCCGTAGCCCTCCTCGCCGAGGCCGCCGAGCTGCGGGTCGAGCGCCAGCACGACCCGGCCGGCGGTGGAGGGCGCCAGCGGCAGCCCGGTGGCGGGGGCGAGCAGCGTGCGCAGCAGGTCGGCGGCGCTTTCCGCCCCGGGGAAGGCCCGGACCGTGGTCTCCCGGTCGAGGGTGAACCGGCCGGGGCGGGGTGACACCTTGCTGGGCCGGGGGACGAGTGTGTGTTCGGGGCGTGGTGCGGGCACGGGATGCCTCCGGGTTCGGATCTCGGGCTGTCAGCCCTTGACGGCGCCGGCCGCGAAGCCGGAGGTGACATGGCGCTGGAGCAGCAGGAAGACCACCAGCGCGGGCAGGGCGAACAGGGTCGAGGCGGCCATCGTGGCGCCCCAGTCGGTGCCGAAGGTGTTCTGGAACGACGACAGCCAGACCGGCAGCGTGCGGCTGTCCTGGTGCTTGATGATCAGGAAGTTGGCGTACGCGAACTCGTTCCACGCGGTGATGAAGCCGAACAGCGAGGTCGCCATCAGGCCCGGCGCGAGCAGCGGGAGCGCCACCCGCCGGAACGCCCCGGTCCTGGTGCATCCGTCGACCTGCGCGGCCTCCTCCAGCTCCGGCGGGATGGTGGCGATGAAGCCGCGCAGCACCACGATGGAGAACGGCAGCGTGACCATGAAGTACACGAGCGTGAGCGTCGGCAGCCGGTCCAGCATGTCCGTGTCGCGGGAGATGATGTAGATCGGGATGATCAGCGACTCCCAGGGCGCCATCTGGGCGATGAAGACCATGAGCATGAACTGCCGCCGCCCCTTCCAGCGCATCCGGGCCACCGCGTAGGCGGAGGCGATGGCGACCAGCAGGGCCAGCAGGATCGAACTGACCGTCACCATAAGGCTGTTGCGCCAGAACATCCCGAAGCCGTCGGCCTGTACGGCCGTGCGGAAGTGGTCGAGCGTCCAGGTGTGCGGAAAGAGGTCCGGATCGGTGGACTGGATGTCGCGGGACGGTTTGAACGCGGTCGCGATCATCCAGTAGACGGGGAACAGGCAGACCAGGACGGTCAGTACGGCGGCGGCGTTCAGCGGGATCCGCCGAGGTCTCGGGCGCAGCAGGCTCATCGGGATTCGTCCTCCTGGCGGAGCATCTGGCGGAAGTAGAGGACGAGCACCCCGGACATCAGGACCACGGTGACCATCGAGGCGGCGGAGCCCAGGTCGTACCGCTGTCCGGCCAGTGCGGTCTGCACCGCGTAGACGGGCAGGATCGTGGTGGCGTCACCGGGACCGCCGCGCGTCATCACCCAGATCTGGACGAACGCCTTGAACGTCCAGATCACTTCGAGGGAGAAGACCAGCAGGAAGATCGGCCGCAGGACCGGGAAGGTGACCGAGCGGAAGATCCGGGTGGCGGTCGCCCCGTCCAGCCGGGCCGATTCGTACAGCTCCGCGGGGACGGTGGTGAGGGCCGAGTAGACGGTGACCGCCGCGAAGGGCACCGACTGCCAGACGATCAGCAGGACCAGGATCGAGAAGGCCGCGGTGCCGTGCGCGAACCACGGATAGCGGTCGAACGAGGTGAAGCCCGCCCCGGTCAGCAGCCGGTTGACGATGCCGAACTCGGAGTGGAACAGCCACTGGAAGACCGTGGTGGCCGCGATGACCGGCATGGCCCAGGCCAGTACCAGGGAGCTGAGGACCACCCCCCGCGCGAACCGGCCCAGCCGCTCGGTCATCAGGGCGACCAGAGTGGCGATCACCATGATCAGGACGACGTTGACCGCCATGAACAGGAAGGTGCGCCGGACCACCTCCCAGAACCGTGGATCGGACAGCAGTGTGCGGTAGTTGCGCAGTCCGACGAACTCCGCGTCGCCCATGATCAGCTGGCGCAGCCTGAAGTCCTGGAGCGAGATGAGCACGGCCCGCAGTAGCGGGTAGAGGAGCAGGTAGAGCATGCCGCCGACGGCGGGTGCGATCAGCACGTACGGCCAGGGGCCGCGCGGCTCCCCGGACCGCCGCCGACGACGGGCGGGCGCGGAGGCGGGCGGTGCCGGCCGGGGCCGGGGTCTGGGGGGTGCGGTCCGTTCCCGGATGACCGGCACGGCGCGCCTCCTCTCGGTGGTGGGACGGGCGGGGCGGGGAGCGGCGGCGGATCAGGAGGCGGTGTTCATGGCCCGGGTGATGTCGCCGGAGGCCTTGGCGGCCTCCTTCGCCGGGTCGCCGCCCGTGAGGACGGCGGCCATGTAGTCCTTGATCGGGTTCTCCGCCTCGACGGCCGCCCAGCCAGGTGTGTTGGGCGTCGCGTGGCCGTTCGCGGCGCCGGCCGCCATCGCCGCCGCACCCGGGTCGTCCGCCACCGCGGAGGCCAGGGTCGTCCGGTTCGGTACGTAGCTCATGGCCACGGCCAGCTTCTTCTGCCAGGCGTCGCCGGTGAGCTCCTTGACGAAGGTGAGCGCGGCTTCCTGATGACCGGAGGCCGTGGGGATCACCAGGTCGGAGCCGCCGGTGAAGACGGCCCCCGGGGTGCCCGCGCTCTTGCCCGGGACCGGGAAGAAGCCGAGCTTCCCCTTGAGGGCCGCGTTCTTCTCCACGACCACGCTCGCGCCGCCCGGGGTGGAGATCACCTGGGCCACCTGCCCCTTGGCCATGACGTCGGCCTGGGGCGGATCGTCCTCGTCGGAATCCCTCGGGCCCTTGCCCAGGGCCTGGAGCTGCCCGTAGAACTTCATGCCGCGCAGCGCCTGCGGGGTGTCCAGGGCGCCCTTCCACTTCCCGCCGGACTCGGTGGCGAGGTCGCCGCCCTCGTCCCAGATGAACCCGGCCAGCGCGTACCACATCTGTCCTGGCAGGTAGATGCCCTGCGTGCCGCCCTTGTTGAGCTTCGCGGTGGCGGCGAGCCACTGCTCGCGCGTCTTGATCGCGGAGGCGTCGACCCCGGCCTTCTCGAACAGGTCGGTGCGGTAGATGACGACGCGGTTGGCCGCGTAGTACGGGATGCCGTACTGCTTGCCCTCGTACGCCCCCGGCTCGGCGAGCCCCTTGAGCCAGTCCTTGCCGTTCAGCTCGTCGGTCCTGTCGCTGAGGTCGAGCAGCCCGCCGCTCTGGGCGAACTGCGCGACCTGGGTGTTGCCGCTCTCGATGACGTCCGGTGCGTCGTTGCTGGCCAGCGCGGCGGTGATCTTCTCGCCGATGCCGTCCCACTCCTGGATCTGCACCCGGACCTTGATCGTGGGGTGTGCGGCCTCGAAGCCCTTCACGAAGTCCTTCTGGAACTCGGCGGAGACGCTGTCGCGCATCAGCCACACGTCGATGTCCGTCGGCCCGTCACCGGACTTCCCGGCGGAGTCGGACGAGGAGCTGCACGCACTCAGAACGGCGGCCATCACAAGCGCGGACCCACCGGCAAGCAAGCGGTACTTCACGGTTCACCTCTGGAGAACAGGACCTGACCACCTGACCAGTGAAGCCCACTGGACAGCTCACCTCTTGATGGTGGATGAAGGTGGCATAGACCAATAGAGCCGTCAAGTCCCTTGGTAACAAAGGGTTCTGGCGATCTACCGGGAAATCGACTCCTCGGGATTCACGCGACAGCGGCTACAATCCACTTGACCAGTAGGGAGATTGGTTCGACTGGTCGTTCAACTGGTCAATGAGAAATGTGTCAGGAGGGGCATCGCATGGACGCCGACGCACCGGGGACGGTGCTCAAACGGGAACGGGCCCGCGACGCCGTACTGGAGCTGATCGAGTCGCGCCGGCCGGGTGACGCCATCCCCTCGGAGCGGTCCCTCTGCGCCACGCTCGGCGTCTCCCGGCCCACCCTGCGTGCCGCGGTCGACGAGCTGGTGGCCGCCGGGCTGCTCGTGCGCGAGCACGGCAGAGGGATGTTCGTCGCACCCGCGAAGATCACCCAGGAACTGATCTCCGCCGATCTGGCCCTGTCCGTCCCGCAGGCGGCGGGTGCCTGGTCGAGCCGGCTGCTGGAGTTCACCACCCTCCAGGCCGGTGCCCGGGTCGGCCGCAAGCTGCGCATGTCGCCGGCCGCCGAGATCGTGTACGTCGCCCGGCTGCGGCTGGTCGACGGCGCTCCGATGGCGATCGAGCACCTGCACATCAGGGCCGAGCTGGTGCCGGGGCTGTCGGCCCAGGAGCTGGAGGACGGCGACCTCTACGAGCACCTGCGCGAGCGCCACGACGTGCACGTCCACGAAGCGGTCCAGGCGATCGAGCCGACCGTGGTGACGCGCGCGGAGGCCAAGCTGCTCGACGTGCCCGAGCTGTCCCCCGCCCTGCTCTTCGAGCGGCTGACCTCGGACACCACCGGCTGCCCCGTGGAGTACGTGCACTCGCTCTACCGGGGCGACCGCTACCGGATCGTCTCCCGGCTGGCCCTCGGCCCCGCCGCGGCCGTACGGCCCGTGGAGGGCGGACACCACCCGGGGATCCCACCGGGCGACTTCGCCCAGGGGGACCTGATCACCTCGTCCACCCGCGGCGACATCCAGTCCGGCGGCTGAGGCCGTGCGGCCCCGTGTGCGTCGCGGCCCGCGCACGCGTTGCTCCCCGCTGCCGTGCCGTGCGGTGCGCACGCGCGTTGCGCCCCGCGCAATGACCGGTGCGAGTCTTGCGCCGGTCTCCGGGGCAGGCCACTGTGGCTGACACATCCGACGCAGCCGACCCCACGAGGTGCCTCGCATGACCACCCCCACCAGCCGCCGCACCCTTCTCGGAGCACTCCTGGCGGGCGGCGCGCTCGCCGCCGCCCCCTCGCTGCCCCGCTCCGGACATCCGGGGCGGGCACCGCGCGCCACCGGGGAGGGGGTCCGCAAAACCGCGACGCTCTTCCTCGGCACCTACACCTCGACGACACCGGGCGGCACCGGAATCGGTGTGGCCTCGTACGACCCGGCCGCCGGCACCATCACCGACCGCACCGTCGTCACCGGCGTCGAGAACCCCTCGTACCTCGCGCTGCACCCCACCGGCTCCACGCTCTACGCCGTCGACGAGCAGCAGCAGGGCGGCGTCACGGCGGTGGCGCTCGCCGCCGACGGGACCTTCCGGGTGCTGGGGACGCGGGACACCGGCGGCGCCGGACCCGCCCACCTCTCCGTGCACCCCGGCGGAAAGTGGCTGTTCAGCGCCAACTACACCTCCGGCAGCGTCGCGGTGCACCCCCTCGCCGCCGACGGCACCCCGGGGGAGCGCACCGACCTGGTCGCCCACACCGCCCCCGCGCCGGGACCGGGCCAGGACGGGCCGCACGCCCACCAGATCATCACCGCACCGGGCGGCCACATCCTCGCCGTCGACCTGGGCAACGACACGGTGTACACCTACCGGCTCGACGAGGACCGGGGCACCCTGGAGCAGCTCTCGTACGCCGCACTGCGCCCCGGCGCAGGGCCGCGCGCCCTCACCTTCCACCCCGGTGGCCGGTACGCCTACCTGGCCTGCGAGGTCGACAACACGGTCGTGGTCTGCGGCTACGACTCCGCCACCGGTGCGCTGACCCCGGGCGCCCCGCAGCCCACCGGAACGGGCAGCGGCACCAGCTACCCCGCCCAGCTGCTGGTCACCGGGGACGGCCGCTTCGCCTACCTGGCCAACCGGGGGCACAACAGCCTCACCAGGTACGCCGTCGAGGACGACGGGGCCACGCTGCGGCTGCTGGACACCGTGCCGGTGGGCGGCGACTTCCCCCGGCACATCGCCTTCTCCCCGGACGGGACGCTCCTGCTGGCCGCCAACCAGAAGTCCGGCACGGTCACGGTGTTCCGGGTCGACGCGGAGAGCGGCGCGCTGGAGTCCGTCGGGACGCCCTTCCCCGCCCCGGCGGCGGTCTGCGTGCTGCCGCTCTGAGGCGGGTGCGCCGGTGCCCGTCCGTTAGGGTCGTGCCCGAGCTGCGGGGGTTCCCCGCCGCGGCGACCCGCACCATGGAGGCACCGTGCGCTTGAGAGTGGAGTTCACCACCGAGCCCTTCGATCTCGACGAGGCGCCGGCGCACGCCGTCGTCGCCCGCGAGATCGTCCAGTCGGCCGATCTGGACGCCGTGGACGTCGGCCCCTTCGGCAACACGGCCGAGGGCGGCGCCGACGAGGTGCTCACCGCGGTGGACTCCCTCCTGCGCCAGGCCCTGGCATCGGGTGCCACCCGGGTCTCCCTCCAGGTCAACGTGATCGGAGAGGACTCCAAGTGACCGAGCCCGCGGACCATCCCCTCGTCGCCGCGGTCAAACCGCTCGTCGACGCCATGGGCGCAGAGCTGCTCGGTCCGGCGGAGGCGCTCCCCGACGACGTCGTGCTGGCCTGGGAGGGCCTCGACGTCATCGCGGTCCGGCTCCCGCAGCTCTCGGACTCGCTGGATCACATTCTCGCCGCCATGGAGCGCCGGCACGGCATGCCGCTCGCCGAACTGGACCGCAGAGCGAAGCAGGAGGCCGTCCGGACCCTGGAGGCACGCGGTGCCTTCTCCGTGCGGCACGGTGTGGAGACGGTGGCGGGGGCCCTGGGGGTCTCCCGATTCACCGTCTACAACTACCTGAACAGGGATATCGGCCCGAAGAGCGAGTAGTTGGGTCCGCGGCCGTCCCGGTCCGCGCAGTGTCACGGAAGGCCGTCGTCCGGATCATCGGGCGACGGCCTTTTACATGAACGTAATTTCAACAAAGTGTTGACGTGGTGTTGTGGAGGGCGTTAGCTATCCGCAGCCCGACCGACGCACAGCGAAAAACAGCCACGGAGGCTCCCGTGACTTCGAGCTCCACACCGGGCCTGGCCCGGTTCAACACCCTGGCGGACCGCGAGGCGGCCGCAGCACTGCACGAGGTCTGTGCCAGTGCGGCCTGGGGGAGAGCGATCCTCTCCGGGCGCCCCTACGCCACGGCCGAAGCCCTGTTCCGCGCGAGCGACACCGCCACGGCGGCCCTCGACGCGCAGGACCTGGCCGAAGCCATGGCCGGCCACCCGCCGATCGGCCGCCCGAAGCCCGGGGACCCGACCTCCTCCCGCGAACAGCGGGGGATGGCCGGCGCCACCGAGGAGCTCAAGACCGAAATGCTCGAACTCAACCTGGCCTACCAGGAGCGGTTCGGACACGTCTTCCTGATCTGCGCCACCGGGGCCACCGGTGAGCAGATGCGCGACGCGCTGAAGACCCGGTCCGGGAACTCGCCCGAGGAGGAGCGCGGACACGTGCGCACCGAACTGGGCAAGATCAACCGCATCAGGCTGAACCGTCTCGTCACGGAAGACGCGTAAGACTCGCAACCGAAGGAGAGTGAAGGTCTTGAGCACCTTCGCCACCGCATCGGTGTCCACCCACATCCTGGACACCAGCATCGGCCGCCCCGCCGCGGACGTCGCCATCTCGCTCGCGGCCCGCAGCGGCGGCGACGCGCAGTGGGTGGCCCTCGGCGGCTCCGCGACCGATGCGGACGGGCGCTGCAAGGACCTGCCGGCCCTGCCGGAGGGCACCACCCATGTACGGCTCGACTTCGAGACCGAGCCGTACTTCGCCAGCAAGAAGCAAGCCGAGGCGCAGCAGGACGCCCCCCGCGTAAGGGACAGCGGTGCGTTCTTCCCCGAGGTGGCGATCACTTTCGCCGTCACCCCGGGCGAGCACTATCACGTACCGCTGCTGCTCAACCCGTTCGGCTACTCCGTATACCGAGGGAGCTAGCAGACACATGCCCACGATTCTCGGCCAGAACCAGTACGGCAAAGCAGAGAACCGCGTCGTCAAGATCACGCGGGACGGCGACACCCACCACATCAAGGACCTGAACGTCTCGGTCGCCCTCTCCGGCGACATGGACGACGTCCACTACTCCGGCTCCAACGCGAACGTCCTGCCGACCGACACCACCAAGAACACGGTGTACGCGTTCGCCAAGGAGCACGGCATCGAGTCCGCCGAGCAGTTCGGCATCCACCTCGCCCGGCACTTCGTGTCGTCGCAGGAGCCGATCCACACCGCCCGGATCCGGATCGAGGAGTACTCCTGGGAGCGCATCGAGACCTCCGGGGGGAACTCCCGGTTCATCGGCGCCGACGAGGTCAAGCACTCCTTCGTGCGCAAGGGCCAGGAGACCCGCACCACCCAGATCACCTACGACGGTGAGAAGTGGGAGGTCATCTCCGGCCTCAAGGAACTCACGGTCATGAACTCGACCAACTCCGAGTTCTGGGGCTACGTCAAGGACAAGTACACGACGCTCAAGGAGGCGTACGACCGGGTCCTGGCCACCGACGTGTCCGCCCGCTGGCGGTACAACTGGACCAGCGACGAAGCGCGCATGCCGAACTGGGAGAAGTCGTACGAGCAGGCGCGCAAGCACATGCTCGAAGCCTTCGCGGAGACGTACTCGCTCTCCCTCCAGCAGACCCTGTACCAGATGGGTTCGCGCATCATCAACAGCCGCAGCGAGATCGACGAGATCCGGTTCTCGCTGCCGAACAACCACCACTTCCTGGTGGACCTGGAGCCGTTCGGCCTCAAGAACGACAACGAGGTCTACTTCGCGGCCGACCGCCCGTACGGGCTCATCGAAGCCACCGTGCTGCGCGACGGCGTCGAGCCGCAGATCCCGGTCGACATGACCAACCTCTGACGCGGTACCGCGCCGGTCCCCGTCCGTCCACAGCGGACGGGGACCGGCCGGGCCGGAGGGAAATCCCATGGCACAGCCAGCACTTGGGCCGGCAGATTCGGCAGGTCCATGTCCCACCCCACCGGACGGCCCGATCCATCCGGTGGACGAGAAGCTTGCCCCGTCGCGGCTCCTGCCCGCCGCGCTCCAGCACATCGCCGCCATGTACGCGGGTGTCGTCACTCCTCCGCTCATCATCGGACAGGCCGTCGGCCTCGACACGGCCGGGCTGACCCGGCTGATCGCGGCCAGCCTCCTCATCGCCGGCTGCGCCACCATCATGCAGACCCTCGGCATCGGGGGCTTCGCCGGTAACCGGCTGCCGTTCGTCAACGCCGCCTCCTCCGCCGGGATCGCGCCGATGCTCGCCATCGCGGAGACCAGCGCGCCGGGTCACCAACTCCCGGCGATCTATGGGGCGGTGCTCGTCGCAGGCGTGTTCTGTCTGTTCGTGGGGCCGTTCTTCGGAAGACTGCTCCGGTTCTTCCCGCCGCTCGTCACCGGCGTCGTCATCACGCTCATCGGCGTCACCCTGATGCCGGTCCCGGTCTCCTGGGCCCAGGGCGGCGACAAGACCGCCGCCGACTTCGGCGCGATGAAGTACCTCGCGCTGGCCGCCTTCACACTGGCCGTCATCCTGGTCATCCAGCGGTTCGGTCGAGGCTTCCTCAAGCAAGTCGCCTTGCTGATGGGGCTGTTGATAGGTACCTTGGCCGCCATCCCGTTCGGCCTCGCTGACTTCTCCGCCCTGCGCTCCGCTCCGCTCGCCGCACTGCCCACCCCCTTCGCCTTCGGCGCACCGGAGTTCCAGCCCGCCGCGATCCTCTCCCTCTGCATCGTGATGCTCGTCCTGATGACCGAGTCGTCCGCCGGAATGCTGGCCCTCGGTGAGATCTGCGACCGGCCCACCGACGGCCGGACCATCACCCGGGGACTGCGCACCGACGGCATCGCCACCCTCGTCGGACCGGTCTTCGGCGGCTTCCCCACGAGCGCCTTCGCGCAGAACGTCGGCGTGGTCTCCCTCACCAAGGTGCGGAGCCGGTACGTGGTCGCGACCGCCGGCGGCGCCCTGCTGATCCTCGGCGTCTTCCCGGTGCTCGGCGCGGTCGTCTCGCTCGTCCCGATGCCCGTCCTCGGCGGCGCGGGGATCGTCCTGTTCGGCTCGATCGCGGTGAGCGGCATCCGTACGCTCTCCGAGGCCGGGCTCGACGACAGCTCCAACATCATCCTGGTCGCCGTGGCGCTCGGCGCGGGCATCATCCCGCTCGCCGCGCCCGGATTCTACGCGGGATTCCCGTCCTGGGCGCAGACCGTCCTGGGCTCCGGCATCAGCGCCGGAGCGCTCGTCGCGGTCCTGCTCAACCTCTTCTTCCACCATCTCGGCACCCACAGCCGCTCGGCCGTGGCACTCAAATCCTCCTAGGGTCCTGCCGTGCCCACATCGCTGATGAGAGAAGGAAGCACCATGGCAGCACAGGCAGCGACCGAGCGCGTGGAACGCATCGTCATCGAGAACTGTTCGATCGCCACCGTCGACGCCGACGACACCGAGTACGCCTCGGGCCACATCGTCGTCGCCGGCAACCGCATCGAGTCGGTCGGCGCCGGCCGGGCACCGGAGGGCCTGGACAACGTCGTACGCGGGATCGACGGCACCGGTCATCTCGTCACGCCCGGCCTGATCAACACGCACCACCACTTCTACCAGTGGATCACCCGCGGCCTGGCGACCGACCACAACCTCTTCGAGTGGCTGGTCGCGCTGTACCCGACCTGGGCGCGCATCGACGAGCCGATGGCCCGCGCCGCCGCGCAGGGCTCGCTCGCCATGCTGGCCCGGGGCGGTGTCACCACCGCGATGGACCACCACTACGTGTACCCGAAGGGCTCCGGCGACCTGTCCGGCGCGATCATCGGCGCCGCCCGTGAGATGGGCGTACGGTTCACCCTCGCCCGAGGCTCCATGGACCGCAGCGAGAAGGACGGCGGGCTGCCGCCGGACTTCGCCGTGGAGACCCTCGAAGGCGCCCTCGCCGCCACCGAGGCCACCATCGACGCGCACCACGACGCCTCCTTCGACGCGATGACCCAGATCGCCGTCGCGCCCTGCTCCCCGTTCTCCGTGTCCACCGAACTGATGCGGCAGGGAGCCGAGTTGGCCCGCCGTCGCGGAGTGCGGCTGCACACCCACGGCTCGGAGACCGTGGAGGAGGAGAAGTTCTGCCACGAGCTCTTCGGCATGGGCCCGACCGACTACTTCGAGTCGACCGGCTGGCTCGGCGAGGACGTGTGGATGGCGCACTGCGTCCACATGAACGACTCCGACATCGCCGCCTTCGCCCGCACCGGCACCGGCGTCGCGCACTGCCCGTCCTCCAACGCCCGGCTCGCCGCGGGCATCGCCCGGGTCCCGGACATGCTCGCCGCCGGCGTCCCGGTCGGCCTCGGCGTCGACGGCACCGCGTCCAACGAGTCCGGCGAGCTCCACACCGAACTGCGCAACGCCCTCCTCATCAACCGCCTCGGCCCGCACCGCGAACGCGCCCTGAACGCCCGTCAGGCGCTGCGCCTGGGCACGTACGGCGGCGCCCAGGTCCTCGGCCGTGCCGACCAGATCGGCTCGCTGGAGCCCGGCAAGCTCGCGGACCTGGTCCTGTGGAAGCTGGACACCATCGCCCACGCCTCCATCGCCGACCCGGTGACCGCCCTGGTGTTCGGCGCCGCGGCCCCCGTCACCCTCTCGCTCGTCGACGGCAAGCCGGTCGTCGAGGGCAACCACCTGACCACCGTGGACGAGGACTCGATCGCCCGCGCCACCCGCGACGAGGCCCGCCGCCTCGCGCAGATCGCCGCCGGAGCCTGACGGCTGCCGGCGCCCCCCGACAGGCCGGCCGAGGGGGACGGCCCTCGACCGGCCGCCGTGGACCCGAGCGGGGCCCACGGCAACCGGTACGGGAGGCGCGTACCCATACGTACGCGCCTCCCGTACCGCTGAACCCAAGCTGCCCGCACCAGCTGCACGACCTGCACCAACGCTCCACCTCCCTGATACCCACGTCACCGCAGACGTGTACCCGACCGGAGGAACCGCCGTGGCAGCCAAGCCCAGGTTTCGCAATGACGCAGACGCAGCATCCGACCCCGACATATCGGAGCCGGCCCAGTCCGACCGCACTCATCCGGTCGACGAGACCCTTCCCCCACTGAAGATGTTCACCAGCGGCCTCCAGCACGTGGCCGCGATGTACGCGGGTGTGGTGGCCCCGCCCATGGTGGTGGGCCCCGCCGTGGGGCTCACCCCGAAGGAGACCGCCTTCCTGGTGGCGGCGAGCCTGTTCACCGCGGGCATCGCCACCCTGCTCCAGACCCTCGGATTCTGGCGGATCGGTGCCCGGCTGCCGTTCGTCAACGGCGTCTCGTTCGCCGGGGTCACACCCATGGTCGCGATCGGCAAGGACCGGGGGCACGACGGCATCGCCGTCATCTTCGGCGCGATCATCGTCGCCAGCCTCCTCGGCTTCGTCCTCGCGCCCTACTTCTGCAAACTGGTCCGCTTCTTCCCGCCCGTCGTCACCGGCACGGTCATCACCCTGATCGGTGTCTCCCTGCTGCCGGTCGCCTTCAACTGGTCCCAGGGCGGCAACGCCACGGCCGACGACTACGGATCCACCACCAACATCATCATGGCGGCGGTCACCCTGGTGATCGTCCTCGCGCTGAGGAAGCTGCTCCGCGGCTTCCTCCAGCAGATCGCGATCCTGCTCGGACTCATCGCCGGCACGCTCATCGCGATCCCGGTCGGCATCACCGACTTCGGTGCCATCAAGGACGCCGACGTCGTCGGCTTCCCGACCCCGTTCCACTTCGGGGCACCGCAGTTCGAGATCGCCGCGATCGTCTCGATGTGCATCGTCATGCTGGTCTGCATGACCGAGTCGACCGCGGACATGCTGGCCCTCGGCAAGATCGTCGACCGCCCGGCCGACGAGCGAACCATCGAGGGCGGCCTGCGCGCCGACACCCTGGGCAGTGCCGTCAGCCCGCTGTTCAACGGCTTCATGTGCAGCGCCTTCGCCCAGAACATCGGACTGGTCGCGATGACCAAGGTCCGCAGCCGCTTCGTGGTGGCCACGGGCGGCGGCATCCTCATCGTGCTCGGGCTGGTCCCGGTGGCCGCGTCCGTGATCGCGCTCGTCCCGCTGCCGGTGCTCGGCGGCGCGGGCATCGTGCTCTTCGGCTCTGTCGCCGCGAGCGGCATCCAGACCCTGGCGACCGCCGCTCTGGAGAAGGGTGAGAACGCGCTGATCGTGGCCGCGGCCGTCGGTATAGGGCTGATCCCGATCGCCGCGCCGGACTTCTACCACGCCTTCCCCAAGGACCTGCTCGTGGTGCTGGACTCCGGGATCTCCACCGGATGCGTGGTGGCGATCGTCCTCAACCTGGCCTTCAACCACCTCGGCCGAAAGCCGGACGAGGAGGAGGATGCCGAGACGGTGACCGAGGAGCTCGCCAACGCGGCTCCGGTCAACGTGCACTGACGTACCGTCACAGCGCCGTGGCGCGTACGGCACCGCCCGCGAGGGGGAGCCGTACGCGCCACAGCCGTGCCCGGAACCGTCAGCCGATGTGGAAGCTGTCGCCGTACACCTTCCAGTCGAGCGGCGGGTCCAGGTTCAGATTGCCCTTCTTCAGGAACACCCGCTGGGCGGTGTCCACCCGGCTGGTGTCCGAGTGGGCCTCCTCCTGCTGCATGGCCCAGACCCGCGCGTCCAGGAAGGCGTTGAGGTAGGCGACCTCGTCGCCGCCCTGGGCCGGGGGCTTCGCCTTCGCGAGGGCACGCTTGCGGATGCTGCTGAAGCTGGTGCTGTCGCCGCCGTCGCCGTGCATGACGATGGCGTCGTAGTACGCGAACTGGCCGAGCGTGCCCAGTCCGTCGCTCTTGCCCCGGCCGACCGCCGGATCGAAGTACACCCGGTCGCGCTCGTCGTTCTGCGCCTGCTGGAACGCCGAGTCGGCCGCGGCCTTCTTCCAGGCGGCCTGGAAGCCGGGGTCGAGCCCGTCGTGCGAGTCGGTGCCGTCCACCTCGCGCAGCGCGGGCAGGTACTTCGCGAGCGGGTTGCCCGGCTCGCGCTGGGTGTACAGCTCCACCAGGTCCAGCATGTCGCCGGTGCCGGAGCAGAAGCCGATGATGCCCGCGGTGTAGCCGCGGCCGTCGTCGATGTCCTCGATGTACTTGTACTGGGACTTCCAGTCCAGCGAGGAGTTCTCCGCGCTGGAGACCAGCTGCATGGCGATCTCCTTCTTCGCCGGATCGTCCAGCCCGGTCGCGGCGGCCTCCTGGTGGTGAACGGCCGGCGGTGCGGGGGTGCCGGCGAATGCGGTGGCGGGAACAGCCGTGAGTGTCAGCCCGAGCGCGACGAGCGCGACGCGCAGCGTACGGGTGTTGCGACGTGCGGTGCGCTTGTGGGGAGCGTTCACCAGTCCTCCAAGGGAGTTCGTCGTTCCGACTCTTCTGTTAGGAAGCTTTCCTATCAGAGTCGAACGAGTGTCGTACACCCCTGTGACGCATACGAGTTGGACGCGGCCCGGAAAACGGTCCGTGGGCCGGTCCCGGCCGACGGGGCGGCCGGGTTACGGGCCGTCGATCCGGTAGCTGTCGCCGTACACCTTCCAGTCGAGCGGCGGGTCCAGGTTCAGATTGCCCTTCTCCAGGAATACCCGCTGGGCCGACTCGACCCGGCTGGTGTCGGTGTGCGAGGGCTCCTCCTCGCGCATCGCCGCGACCCGGACGTCCAGGAACGCGTCGAGGTACGCCCTCTCGTCGCCGCCCCGCGCGGGGGGACGCGCCTCGGCGAGCGCGCGGCGGCGCATGGTCCGGAAGCCGACCGTGCCCTCCGCGTCGCCCGAACCGTGCATCACGTAGGCGTCGTAGTAGATGAACTGGCCCAGCGCGCCGAGCCCGTCCGCCTTGGCCTGTGCGACCGAGGGGCCGAAGTACGACGCGTCCCGCTCCGCGTCCTGCGCGGAGCGGAAGGCGGCGTCACCGGCCGCGTCCGCCCAGGCCTCGGTGAACCGGCGGCCGAGCCCGTTGTGCGAGTCGCTGCCCTGGACCCGGCGCAGCGCCGGCCCGAACCGCTCCAGCGGGTTGCCGGGCCGGGCCTTCGCGTACCGCTCGACGACCCGGCGCATGTCGCCGGTGCCGGAGCAGAAGCCGATGATGCCCGCGGTGTAGCCGCGGCCGTCGCCGATGTCCTCGATGTACTTGTACTGGGACTTCCAGTCCAGGGTGGAGTTCTCCGCGCTGGAGACCAGCTGCATGGCGATGTCCTTCTTCGCCGGATCGTCCAGTCCGGCCGCCGAGGACCCCTTGCCGTACGCGGTGTCCGGACCGGCCCCGGAGCAGCCGCAGAGCACGGCCGCGGCCAGGGCGAGGGCGGCGGCCGGTGCGATCAGGGAACGTCTGCTGAGCTTCACCGCTCCAGCCTGCCAGGCCGCGGATGCGATACGTCCCGTTCGCGGCGTCCGTCAGCTGGTCAGGGGAGCGTGCCCCGGCGCACGGGCGTGTCAGTCGCCCGGCTGCCAGTCGGGGCGCCGGCCGCTGCGGGCGACGGCCCGGTCCAGCAGTGGCGCGTCCTGCGGCACCGGGACCGGCGGGCCGAACGGCGAACCGGCCGGCGGGCTGTCGCCCAGCTCGGCCAGCAGTGCCAGCGTGGAGTCCAGATGCGCCTCCTCCGCCCGGAACGGCTGCCCGGTCGACCTCGCCAGATCCCAGCCGTGCAGCACCAGCTCGTTGAGCGCGACCATGCCCGCGATCCCGCCCGGCAGATCCACGCTGCCCGCCCGGGTCATGCCCTGCCAGGCTTCCGGGGAGCGCCAGGCGGTGACCATCTCGTCCAGCGCCCGGGGCAGCGTGCCGCGCCAGCCGTCCGCGAGCACCATGTCCGCCACCGAGGGTGCCGTGTCGGTCGTCGCCCCCAGCTCCTTGTGCGCGGCATCGCGGAAGGCCACGGCGAGCCCGCCGATATGGGCGAGCAGGGCGCTCACGGTGACGCCGGGGCAGGGGGTCGGTGCCGACAGCCTCGTGTCGTCCACCGCGTCGAGCAGTCCGGTGATCCGCTGGGCCGCCGGTGCCAGGTCCTGTGGGGGAGCGGTATTCGTCTCGTTGTCCATGCAGGGCAGACTCCCCGGGCGCCCCGAACTCATCGCCCGGCGACGCGCCGGAGGGGCGGCGGCGGGGTGCACACCGGCATATTGCGGAAGGTTCCGCTCCGTCCCCTTGTCGGGGACCCCCGCACCGTGCGATACAGGTCTGGACCATTGCTGCCGGACGGAAGGCAAGACCGTGCAACGCCCCCACGCAACGGCCGCGTTGGCCTGCTCAGCCGCCCTGCTCCTCGCCACCCTCACCGCCTGCGGCTCCGAAGCGGAGGCCGACACCAGCAGCCCCACGGCGCCGCGCGGGGTGACGGTGCAGGCCGGCAGCGCCACCTCGGCGCACGTGATGTGGGAGGCGGCCACCGACGACAAGGCCGTCACCGCGTACGAGATCTACCGCAAGGACGAGAAGGCCGAGGCGGTCAAGAAGGTCAAGACCGTCCCGGCCGCCAGGGTGATGATCGACATCGACGGGCTGACTGCCTCGACCGCCTACAGCTTCACCGTCCGCGCCCGCGACGCCGCCGGAAACCTCTCCGCGCCGAGCGCCGCCGCCTCCGTCACCACCCCGGCTCCGACCCCGGCCGACCACGAGGCCCCCACCCGGCCGGTGCGGCTGCGCGGCAAGGCCGACGGCAGCCGGGCGGCGACGCTGTCCTGGGGCGGCTCCACGGACGACGTCGGCGTCACCTCGTACGACATCTACCAGGAGGGCTCGCGCATCCACACCGTGCCCGGCACCCGGACGACGGCGCACCTGACCGGACTGCGGCCCGGCACGGTCTACACCTTCACCGTCCGCGCCCGGGACGCCGCCGACACCTCGTCGAAGGACAGCGACGCCTTCGACCTCACCACCGCGTCCGCCCCCGGCGCGCCCGCCTCCACCGCCCCCACGGACCTGCGGATCACCAGCACCGCCCAGGGCAAGGAGTACGCCGTCGACCTGGACTGGAAGCAGCCGAGCACCGGCGGCGAGATCCCGGCCTACCAGCTCTACCTGGACGGCCGGCTGACCACCACCATCGTCTGGGGAGGCAAGCCGCCCGCGGGCCGGGCGAGCTACCGGCTGACCGTCAGCGACCCGCGCGGCACCCGCTACGCGATGAAGATCCGCGCCAAGCTCCCGGACGGGAAATGGGGGGACTTCTCCGCCTCGCGGACCGTGGTGCTGGGCGGCTGACCGGTCCTCAGCCGTGCGGGCGGCCGCCCCATATGATCCATTTGACCCCAGAACCTCACTGACGACTCCACGAGGAACAGGGGATGCGATGGACCTGGGCTCCCGCGTCGACGCACTGATGGACGGGCTCACCGCGGACCTGGAGCGGCTGACGGCCATCCCGTCCGTCGCGTTCCCCGGCTTCCCCGCGGAACCCGTGCGGCGCGCCCACGACCTGCTCGTGGACCTGCTGCGCGGTGCGGGCGTCGAACGGATCGAACGGCTCGACCTGCCGGACACCGCACCGGTCATCGTGGCCGAGGTCCCGCCGCCGACGCCGGACGCCCCGACCGTGCTGCTCTACGGCCACTACGACGTACAGCCTCCCGGCGACGAGAGCCTGTGGCTCTCACCGCCGTTCGAACCCACTCCCGTGGAGGGCGGGCTGCGTGCCCGGGGCATCGCGGACGACAAGTCGAACCTGATCGTGCACCTCGGCGTGCTGAGGGCGTACGACGGCCGGCCGCCCACGGGCCTCAGGATCGTCCTGGAGGGGCAGGAGGAGTACGGCAGCGCCTTCGACGACTACCCGCCCACGGACCCGGACCGCTTCGCCTGCGACGCGATGGTCATCGCGGACATGGGCAACCTCCGCCCCGGCAGCCCCACGCTCACCACGGGCCTGCGTGGCGCCGCCGAGCTGGTGGTCGAGGTGCGGACCCTGGACGAGCCCCGCCACAGCGGCGAGTTCGGCGGCGCCGCCCCCGACGCGCTGCTCGCCCTGCTCCAGGCGCTGGCCACCCTGCACGACGTGTACGGGGACGTCGCCGTCGAGGGCCTGCGGCGAGAGGAGTGGGGCGGTACGACGTACACCGAGGAGGAGTTCCGCGCCCTGGCCGGGGTCCGTGACGGGGTACCGCTCACCGGATCCGGCAGCCTCGGCGAGCGGCTGTGGAGCGGGCCCGCCATCACCGTCATCGGCATCGACGCCCCGTCCGTCGACCAGGCCGCCTCCGCCGTCGTCCCGTACGCCCGCGCGAAGCTGAACCTGCGCTTCCACCCCCAGCAGGACCCGGAGGAGGCGCTCGGGCTGCTCGTCACCCATCTGGCGGCACTGCGCCCGTTCGGAATCCCGCTCACCGTCACCCCCGGCGACACCGGCCCCGGATTCGAACCCGCGACCGGCGGACCCGCCTACCGGGCCGCGCTGACCGCCCTGCGCGAGGGCTGGGGCGCGGAACCCGCGTACGTCGCGAGCGGCGGCTCGATCCCGCTCGTCAACGGCCTCGCCAAGGCCGTCCCCGGCGCCGAGATCCTGCTCTTCGGCGCCCAGGACAGCATGTGCAATCTGCACGCCCCCAACGAGCGGGTCCTCTTCTCCGAACTGCGCTCCGCCGTCGTCGCGGAGGCCGCGTTCCTGCGGGAGTACGCCGCCGCGCACCGCGACGGGAGCGCCGCGTGAGCACGCTCGACACCGGAACCCCGACGGAGGAGAAGCCACCGGAAGGGCGGAAGTTCGTCTTCCCGAGCGCCCTGACCGTGCTGGTCGTCGTCACGCTCGCCGTCTGGGCGCTGGCCTTCCTGATCCCGTCCGGCGCGTACGACCGCACCAAGGACGGTGCGCCGATCCAGGGCACGTACCACCGCGTCCCCTCCGGCCAGAGCGTCGTCGACCGGCTGAACGACCTCTTCCTCTCCCCGGTCAACGGCCTGTACGGGGTGCAGGACGCCAGAACCGGCCAGGTCGGCCCGGACCTGGCCGGCGAACTGTACGGCAGCGCCGGCGTGTTCCTCTTCGTCATCGCGATCGGCGCCTTCATCACCGTCGTCTTCGCCACCGGCGCGCTCGACCTGGGGATCGGCCGCCTCGCCCACCGGCTGCGCGAGCGCGGCGCCCTGCTCATCGCGGGCGTGATGCTGGTCTTCTCGCTGCTCGGCACGGTCGAGGGCTTCGCGGAGGAGACCCTCGGCTTCTACGGGCTGATCGTCCCGCTGATGCTCGCCCTCGGCTACGACCGGATGGTCGCCACCGGCACGATCATCCTCGGCGCGGGCGTCGGCGTGCTCTGCTCCACGGTCAACCCGTTCGCCACCGGGGTCGCCTCCGCCGCCGCCGATATCTCGCTGGGCGACGGGATCGTGCTGCGCGCGGTGATGTGGGTCGTCCTGACGGCGGTGACGATCGGCTACGTCATCCGGTACGCCAAGCGCGTGCGCAAGGACCCGGACCGCTCGCTCTCCGGGTTTCTGCCCGGCGACCGCGAACACGCGGCGGCGGACACGGACGAACCGCCCGAACTGACCCCGCTCCACCGCCTGGTCCTCGTCCTGGTCGGTCTGACCTTCGCCTTCATGATCTTCTCCGTGGTCCCGTGGTCCAGCGCCCTGACCGGCAAGGCGGACGCCACCCCGTACGGCTTCGAGCTGGGCTGGTCCTTCCCGCAGCTCGCCGCGCTCTTCCTGGTCGCGGCCGTTCTGGTCGGCGTCGTCGCCCGGTTCGGGGAGCAGAAGATCAGCGCGACTGTCATCCAGGGCGCCGCCGACTTCATCTCGCCCGCACTGGTCATCGTGCTGGCCCGCGGGGTCACGGTCATCATGAACAACTCCCGGATCACCGACACCGTCCTGCACTCCATCGAGGGGCTGGTCTCCGGTACGTCCTCCGCGGTGTTCGCGGTCGTCGTGTTCGTCGTCAACCTGCCGCTGGCCTTCCTCATCCCGTCCACCTCGGGGCACGCGACGCTGGCCATGCCGATCCTCGCCCCGCTGGCCGACTTCGCGGGCGTCTCGCGCGCCGTCGTCGTCACGGCCTGGCAGGCGGCCAGCGGCTGGATGAACCTGTGGGTGCCCACGACGGCGGTGACGATCGGCGGGGTGGCGCTGGCCAAGGTGGGCTACGACAAGTACCTCCGCTTCGTCTGGCCGCTGCTCGCCGTTCTGGCGGTGCTGATCTGCGCGTTCGTTGCGCTGGGGGCGGTGGGCACGTCATAAGTGGTCTGTACCTATTGGTCTGTACCTATTGACGTGTTGGTCCAGACCATTTAGTTTCCCCTGTGCTCCATGGAACGAAGGACGCCAGCTCCCCCCTCAGGACCTCCTCACGGGTCCCTGCCACAAGGGAGAACCATGTTCGAGCACATGCCTCTCAGACGGAGAACGGCGACCGCGCTGGTCGCCGCACTCGCCCTCCTCCTCGCCCTGCTGTCCCTCCAGGCCACGCCCGCGCACGCGGCGGGCAAGCTGACGGCCACCTTCACCTCGGCCGACAACGGCCCCTGGTGGAAGGGGACGTACATCCTGCACAACGACACCGACGCGGCCGTCACCGGCTGGAGCCTCGAATTCGACCTGCCGGCCGGGGTCGCGATCGACAGCTCGTACAACGGCACCGTCACCACCCGGGGCAGCCACATCACGGCGGTCAACGCGCACTACAACGGCACGGTCGCCGCACACAGCACCACCGAGCCGTACAGCTTCTGGTTCGTCGCCACCGGACCGATCACCGCGCCCACCGGCTGTCGGATCAACGGCGACAAGTGCGACGGCTCAGCGGACGCCCCGCCGGGCGCCCCCGCCGGACTGAAGCAGACCGACGTCACCGCCCGCACCGCGTCGCTGTCCTGGACGGCCGCCACCGCCGGGGACTTCCCCGTGGCCTCGTACGACATCCTGGCGGGCGGCAAGGTGATGGGCTCCGCCACCGCCGCGACCTCCGCCACGGTCACCGGCCTGACCCCCGCCACCGCCTACTCCTTCACCGTCCGGGCCAAGGACACCCGGGGCAACACCTCCGCCGGGAGCGCCCCGCTGACCGTCACCACCGTCGACCCGGCCACCGACACCTCCCCGCCGACGGCCCCCGGCGCGCTGCACTCCACCGCCACCGACTCCTCGTCCGTCACGCTGGCCTGGACCGCCGCCACGGACAACCAGCGGGTCGCCGCGTACGACATCTACCGGGGCTCCGCCCTGGCCACCACGGTCTCCGGCGCCACGACCACCGCCACCATCGGCGGCCTGTCGCCCTCGACCTCGTACACCTTCACGGTCAAGGCCCGCGACCCCGCCGACAACGCCTCTGCGGCGAGCAACACGCTCACGGTCAAGACCGACGACATCGTCGGTGCGGGCAACTACGCCAAGGTCGGCTACTTCGTCCAGTGGGGTATCTACGGCCGCCAGTACTTCGTGAAGAACCTCCAGGACTCCGGGGCCGCCGGCAAGCTCGACATCGTCAACTACGCCTTCGCCAACATCGACCCCAACAACCTCACCTGCCTGAACGGCGTCACCAAGGGCACCACCGCCGACCCCGAGGACCCCGAGCAGGGCACCGGCGCCGGTGACGCGGACGCCGACTACACCCGCCCGTTCAGCGCCGCCCAGTCGGTCGACGGTGTCGCGGACGACGGCTGGGGCAAACTGCGCGGAAACTTCAACCAGCTGAAGAAGCTGAAGAAACTCCACCCGGACCTGAAGATCGTGGTCTCGCTCGGCGGCTGGACGTACTCCAAGTACTTCTCCGACGTGGCGGCCAGCGACGCGGCCCGCAAGAAGTTCGTCTCCTCCTGCATCGACATGTACATCAAGGGCAACCTGCCCGAGTACGGCGGCGCGGGCGGCCCCGGCACGGCGGCCGGCATCTTCGACGGCTTCGACATCGACTGGGAGTGGCCGGGCACCGGCACCGGACACCCCGGCAACCACTACTCACCCGACGACAAGGACAACCTCACCCTGCTCCTCGCCGAGTTCCGCAAGCAGCTGGACGCGCTCGGCGGCGGCCACCGCCTGCTCACCGCCTTCACTCCGGCCGACCCCCAGAAGATCGGCGACGGCTGGGACCTGTCCAAGGTCTTCGACTCCCTCGACGTGGCCAACGTCCAGGGCTACGACTTCCACGGCTCCGGCAGCGACAACTCCTGGGAACCCGACCGCACCGGTCACCAGGCCAACCTCTACAACGACGAGCAGGACCCGTACGACTTCCACTTCAGCGCGGACACCGCGATCAAGGCGTACACCGACGCGGGCGTCGAACCCCGCAAGCTGACCCTGGGCATCCCGTTCTACGGCCGGGGCTGGCAGAACGTCACCGACGGCGGCGCGGCGGGCGAATGGCAGTCCGCGGGCGGAGCCGCCCCCGGCCAGTTCGCCGAGGAGGCCGGCACCCGGGGCTACTCCAACCTCATCGGCGCCTACCCGACGATGACGGTCCATCACGACGAGCAGTCCATCTCCACGTACGGCTACACCGGCAACCAGTGGTGGTCCTTCGACGACACCTGGTCCATCGGCAAGAAGACGGCCTACGTGAAGGACAAGGGCCTGCTGGGCGTCATGGTCTGGGAGATGTCGGGCGACACCCCGCAGGGCACCCTGCTGGGCGCCCTCGACTCCGGGCTGAAGTAGCTGCCGGGAGGACACGCGCCGGCTCGCGGAGCCCCGCCGGGGCTCCGCGAGCCGGTGAGCCTGTTGTGGTGCGAAGTACTGGTGCGAATCTCCCTAAATCGATACTTTCCACGCATAGCGGTACGCTGATCGCGGTGCCCATGAAGGGGTCACCCTGCCCCAGCTCTATCGATGCGCGGGAGGAACCATGACCAACCCCGAGCAGGACCCGAACCAGCAAGAAGGCCCGGCGGACGGTGGCGCGGCGGGTACGCCGGGTGTTCACGACGGGGGTGCCGACGGCGGCGCCGACGGTGGTGCGGACGGCGGTGCCGATGGTGGCGCTGACGGCGGCGCCGATGGCGGTGCGGAGGGTCCCGCGGACGGTGGCGCGGCGGGTACGCCCGGTGTCCATGACGGCGGGGCGGACGGCGGTGCGGACCGGACCGGCAACGGTTCTTGAGCGGGCCCCGGAGCGAGCTCCAGGACCCCGGTGCCGCAACGGCGGGCGCCGGGGTCCTGGAGACACGTCTGACCCGCCTGCGCCGCGAGGAGTTCGCCCGTGACGTCTGGGCGCGCACGGCGCTGCTCACCCGTCGCGCCGACGACTTCTCGGACCTGTTCTCCGCCGACGCCGTGGACGAACTCGTCTCGCGTCGTGGACTGCGTACCCCCTTCCTCCGCGTCGCCAAGAACGGCGCCACGCTTCCCGCGTCCGCGTTCACCTCTTCCGCCGGCGTGGGCGCCACCATCTCCGACCAGCTCGACGACACCGCTCTGTGGCGCGAGTTCGCCGACGGCGCCACGCTCGTCCTGCAAGCCCTTCAGCGCACATGGGGCCCGGTCGCGGAGTTCAGCACCGGGCTGAGCAGGGAGCTGGGACACCCCGTACAGGCCAACGCGTACGTCACCCCGCCCCAGAACCGGGGGTTCGACGACCACTACGACGTCCACGATGTGTTCGTCCTCCAGATCGAGGGCAGCAAGCGCTGGATCGTTCACCGGCCCGTACACCCCGACCCGCTGCGTGACCAGCCCTGGACCGATCGCCGCTCCGCCGTCGCAGAGGCCGCCGGGGGTGAGCCCCACATCGACACCGTGCTCGGGCCGGGGGATGTCCTCTACCTGCCCCGGGGCTGGCTGCACGCCGCGCAGGCGCGGGGTGAGGTCTCGATCCACCTGACGCTCGGGATCCACAACTGGACCCGCTACGAGCTGGCGGAACAGCTCGCCCGGGCCGCACTCGCGGCGCTGCGCGACGACCCGGGCATGCGGGGTTCCCTGCCCCTGGGCGTGGACGGGCCGGGCGGCGAGATGGACCTGGTGCGCGAACGCCTCGTCGCGGCGGTCACGGAGTCCGACGCCGCTCCGCTGTTCCACCACGCGCGGCGGGCGCAGGGGCGGCCGGCGCCGCTGGGGCCGCTGGCCCAGCTCGCGGCCGTCGACGGACTCGGCCCCCGGACCCCCGTCCGGCTGCGGGAGGCACTGGAAGCCCGGCTGGAGGGCGGGCGGCTGACCACCCGCGTGGGCCGGCTCGACGTACCGGAGAAGGACCGGCCGCCGCTGGCCCGTCTGCTCGACGGCGAGGTCCGCACGGCCGGGGAACTCGGCGTCGAGCTCGCCGGGAGACTGCTGCGCGCGGGCGTGCTCGTGCCCGCCGGACCGTGACACCGCCGCGGTGACCCGGTGAGGGATACGGAGCGCTTCTTCTGCGCCGACGCCGCCCGGGACCGCGGCGACTCCATGACCGGCACCGCCCCGTACGGCCGCGTCTGGGTCCTCATCGAGTACCGGGGCGGATGGCCGGTCAACGGCTTCGACGGCCTCGATCTGCCGCCCGCCGTCAAAGCGCTCCTGTTCGCCTCCGCCCGGGCGGTCCGGGCGCGCGTCCTTCTGATCAGACGCCATGGACGCCGCAGGCGCGAGGGCCCGAAGTGCTGGGCGGTGCTGCGCCACGAAGGCTCCGGCGCCCATCGCCAGCAGTGGGGCACGTGGAGCCGGGACGAGGATCTGGCGGACGTCGCCAGAGCGCTCGGTACCCCGGAAGGGCTCGGCGCTCCGGGAGAAACCGGACTCCCGCCCGTCGTACTCGTCTGCACCCACGGTCAGCACGACACCTGCTGCGCGGTGCGCGGACGGCCCGTGGGGCGCGCCCTGAGCGAGCGCTGGCCCGACCTGGTGTGGGAGTGCACGCATGTCGGTGGTGACCGGTTCGCCGCCAATGTCGTCGTCGCACCCGACGGCGTCTACTACGGGGGTCTGGACGCCGGGTCATCCGTCGAAGTGGTCGGCGAACACCTCGCCGGACGCATCCACGCGGAATATCTGCGCGGGTACACGGATCTCCCTCCGCACCAGCAGGCGGCCGTGGCAGCCCTGCTCGGACGCTTCGGCCCGGCCGGCCGGCACGACTACACGGTCGCCGGGACCTCCCGCGTCGGCGCCCACTGGCTGATCCGGGTCATCGGTCACCGGCCCGGCCCGACGGCCTACGACGTCGAGGTACGGACCCACCGCACCCCACCGCACCAGCTGACCTGCCACGGCCCCGCGACGAGCTCCGCAGCCGTCCACGAGGCAACGTCGATCCGTATCGTCTGAAGGCATACGGATGCCCGCCGGGGCACAGACGAGATCCGTGCGTCGTTCGGTCAATCGTTCAATGCGGACGGAGCCGGGGCTGGGGCCGTTGAGGGGACCGTCGCCAGGGCTCCCACGCGGGGCAACCATCACACGGACCGGGTCAGAGCCGCGGGCCGAAGCTCGGCGGAGGACTGGTGGGAGGCCTGCGCCGAGGGTGCCGGCTCCAGCGGTTCGGGCAGTCCGGAGACCTGGAGCCGGATGGGGCACATCCAGCACCTCACCTACGTCACACGCTGTTTGCTGAGCCGTGGCGAGGGCCCCGGGGGTGAGGGCCGGCGGTGAGGCCGCTGCGGCTGAGGTGGCACCGCGCGCGGTGCCCGGCGCAGGCCGCGAGGACGGGCAACCACGCGGTGACGCCCCGCCCCCGACCGGACCGGTCGGGGGCGGGGCGTCACCGTTCGCGGATCGGGTCCGTGCGGCGTCAGCGCAGCTGCTCGTACGCGGGCAGCGTCAGGAAGTCCGCGTAGTCCTGGTCCAGGGAGACCTGGAGCAGCAGGTCGTGGGCCTGCTGCCACTTGCCTGCGGCGAAGGCCTCGTCGCCGATCTCGGTGCGGATCGCGGCCAGTTCCTCGGCCGCGACCTTGCGGGCGAGCTCCGCCGTGGCGTGTTCGCCGTTCTCGAAGACCACGTCCGCGTTGATCCACTGCCAGATCTGCGAGCGCGAGATCTCGGCGGTGGCCGCGTCCTCCATCAGGTTGAAGATGGCGACCGCGCCCATGCCGCGCAGCCAGGCCTCGATGTAGCGGATGCCGACGGCGACGGCGTTGCGCAGACCGTCGTACGTGGGCTTGGCGTGCAGGGTGTCGATGGCGATGAGGTCGCCGGGCGCCACGGAGACGTCCTCGCGCAGGCGTTCCTTCTGGTTCGGCTTCTCGCCGAGGACCGCGTCGAAGGAGGCCATCGCGATCGGGACCAGGTCGGGGTGGGCGACCCAGGAGCCGTCGAAACCGTCGCCGGCCTCGCGGTCCTTGTCGGCCTTGACCTTCTCGAAGGCGACCTTGTTGACCTCGGCGTCGCGGCGGGACGGGATGAAGGCCGCCATGCCGCCGATCGCGTGGGCGCCGCGCTTGTGGCAGGTGCGGACGAGGAGTTCGGTGTACGCCCGCATGAACGGGGCGGTCATCGTCACCGCGTTGCGGTCCGGCAGGACGAACTTGGCGCCGCCGTCACGGAAGTTCTTGACGATGGAGAAGAGGTAGTCCCAGCGGCCCGCGTTCAGCCCGGAGGCGTGGTCGCGGAGCTCGTAGAGGATCTCCTCCATCTCGTACGCGGCGGTGATCGTCTCGATCAGGACCGTGGCGCGGACCGTGCCCTGCGGGATGCCCACGTAGTCCTGGGCGAAGACGAAGATGTCGTTCCAGAGGCGGGCCTCCAGGTGCGACTCCGTCTTCGGCAGGTAGAAGTACGGACCCTTGCCGAGGTCGATGAGGCGCTGGGCGTTGTGGAAGAAGTAGAGGCCGAAGTCGACCAGCGCGCCGGGCACCGGGGCGCCGTCGAGCTGGAGGTGTCGCTCGTCCAGGTGCCAGCCGCGCGGGCGGGTGACGACGGTCGCGAGCTCGTCGGCGGGCTTCAGGGCGTAGGACTTGCCGGACTTCGGGTCCGTGAAGTCGATGGCGCGGTTGTAGGCGTCGATCAGGTTGAGCTGGCCGAGGACGACGTTCTCCCACGTGGGGGCGGACGCGTCCTCGAAGTCGGCGAGCCAGACCTTGGCGCCCGAGTTCAGGGCGTTGATGGTCATCTTGCGGTCGGTGGGACCGGTGATCTCCACCCGGCGGTCGTTCAGGGCCGCGGGGGCCGGTGCGACCTTCCAGGAGTCGTCCGCACGGATCGACGCGGTCTCCGGCAGGAAGTCCAGCGTGGAGGTGCGGGCGATCTCGGCGCGGCGCTCGCCGCGGCGGGCGAGGAGCTCGTCACGGCGCGGGGTGAACCGGCGGTGCAGCTCGGCCACGAACGCGAGAGCCGCGGGGGTGAGGACCTCGTCCTGCCGGGGCAGGGGCTCGGCATCGACGATGGCCAGCGAGGACGGCGCTGGTGCGGACATGAGCTGTCACTCCTTCAGCGGGCGGTGCGGACGGCGTCTCACGGCCGCCGGGTCGCCTGAAATGGCACGGCGTGCCATGGCTCCGGGATACGGCCGTGGCCGCCGTCTGGGGTGCAGAGGGCTTCTGACCAGTGGATAGTAGTTTCCTCATGGTGGAAGTTCAATGGTTTGTTGATGTCGAGATTCTCCGGGTCGACAGAAGTGGGCCCTCGCTGGCGCAGCGTGCCAGTGCGTTCACTCAAGGTGGTACAGGTCCTCCGTCGTGTCGATGTCGTACGCCTGGGCCACATCGGAACACTCGACGAGCGTGATCGCGTCGCGGTGCTCCCGCAGATAGGCGCGCGCCCCCTGATCGCCTGTCGCCCCCGCCGAGATGTCTGCCCACAGAGCGGCCCCGAACATCACCGGATGGCCACGTTCACCCGCGTAGGAGGCCGCTGCCAGGCTCGTACGGGAGCGGTACGCCGACCGCACCCGCGCCACCGCCCCGGCGCCGATGCCGGGCTGGTCGACCAGCATGACGACGACCGCGTCCGCGTCCGTCCCGGCGAGGGCCGCGAGCCCCGCCCGCAGTGAGGAGCCCATGCCCTCGGTCCAGTCCGGGTTGACGGTCACCGTGCAGCCGGACAGCTCCGCCCTGGCCCGCACCTCGTCCGCCGCCGCGCCGAGCACCACATGGACCGGGTCGCAGCCGCCGTCCCGCAGGGTGCGTACCGCGTGGTCGACGAGGAGGCCGCCGCGGTGTTCCAGCAGCGCCTTCGGGCGGCCGCCCAGCCGGCGGCCGCCGCCCGCGGCGAGGAGTAGTCCGGCGACGGCCGGGTTGACGGAGGGGGAGGAAGGGAGCGGATTGCTTGTCATGCGGCCTGGATACCTCACAAGCCGGGCTCCCGCACAGACGGACCGTTTCTGCAACCCGCTGTGATCGCGCGGGACACACCGGGTTCCGTCCGTGGAGTGGCGCACGGCACCTTTCATGGCGTTAACTTGCCCGCACCCCCGGACACTTGACCACGGTCCGGGACTCGGTCGAAACACCAGCACGAGGATGTGCGAGGGGGAGTGCTTTGTTGAAAAGCGTGGGGCAGGCGCGGGTGACCAGCAGCAACGAGGACCCGAGGGTGACGGAGCTGCGTACGGCCGTCTCCCGGCTCCGGAGGGAGCTGGCCGGACATCCCGCGGAGTTCCCGGACCGCGCGATCGCCGAGGACGAGCTCGCGGCGCTGGACGCGATGGCGATCAGCGGCGTGCCCGAGATTCCCCGGCTCCGCCGCTCGCTGCTGCTGATCGCGGGGGCGATCGGCTCGGTCAGCGCGCTGGCGTCGGCACTCAGGGACGTACGGGTCGCGGTGGACCTCTTCGGGGAGCCGCCGCGCCGGTGAACCGTCGCCGCGGCCTTCCCCTCCGGACCTCCGGGAGGAAGGCCGCGGCTCAGCGGCGGATGAGTCTGCGGGCCGTCGCCGCCGCGACCGCCGCCGTGCGTGAGTCGACGCCCAGCTTGGCGTAGATGTGCACCAGATGGGACTTCACCGTCGCCTGGCTCAGGAACAGCTTCTTGCTGATCCGCAGGTTCGACAGCCCTTCGCCCACCAGTTGCAGGACCTCCAGCTCGCGCTTGGTGAGGGCCTCCGCGGGGGTCCTCATCCGGTCCATCAGCCGGTGCGCGACGGCCGGGGCGAGCGCGGACCGGCCGGCCGCCGCCGTACGGACCGCGGCCGCCAGCTCCTCCGGCGGGGCGTCTTTCAGCAGATAGCCGGCGGCCCCCGCCTCGACCGCGGCCAGGATGTCGGCGTCCGTGTCGTAGGTGGTCAGGATCAGCACCCGGGGCGCGTCCGGCTCCGAGGTGATCGCGGCGGTGGCCTCCGAGCCGTGCAGACCCGGGCCGAACTGCAGGTCCATCAGGACGACGTCGAACCCGCCGGTCGCGGCCAGCGCCACGGCCTGCTCCGCGGTGGCGGCCTCCGCGGCGACGTGGAAGTCCGGCTCGGTGTCCAGTACGGCCCGCAGCCCCGCCCGGACCACCGGGTGGTCATCGGCGAGCAGCAGCCTGATCGGCGTGGTCATGCGGATTCCTGTCCGTTCGTGCCGGCGGGGCGCGGCGAATCCGTTCCGGCGGGGAGCGGCAGGGTGAGGGCGACGGCCGTGCCCTGGCCGGGTGCCGACTCGACGCTCAGCGTGCCGCCCAGCGAACGGGCCCGCGACCGCATGGCGGGCAGCCCGAAGCCACCGGTCCCCGTGCCGCTGCCGCCGGCCGGGACGGCGTCCGGCGAGAAGCCGCAGCCGTCGTCGACCACGTCCAGCGACACCGAGGTGTCCATGAAGCTCAGCGTGATCTCGGCCCGCCGCGCCCCGGCGTGCCGCACGGTGTTGGCCAGCGCCGACTGCGCGGTACGCAGCAGCGCCACCTCGTACGGGGTGGGCAGCTCCACCGGGGTGCCGCTGACGGCGAACTGCACGGTGAGAGCGGCATCCGTGCCGCGGTCCGAGAGCCGTTCCAGGGCGGCCGCGAGGGAGCCGTTCTCCAGGTCGGGCGGGGTCAGGGCGCGGACGAAGCGGCGGGCCTCCGCGAGGTTGTCCTGGGCGGCCTCGCGGGCCTGGCGGACATGGGGGGTGGCGGGCGCGTCCGGTTCCAGGGTGCGTTCGGCCGCGCGCAGGAGCAGCTGAATGCTGGAGAGGCCCTGCGCGAGGGTGTCGTGGATCTCCCGCGCCAGCCGTTCGCGTTCCGCGAGCGTGCCCGCGGTGCGTTCGGCGGCGGCCAGCTCCGCCCGGGTCGAGACGAGCTCCTCGATGAGTTCGCGGCGCCGCTCGCTCTCCCGGAACAGCGCGTCGTACCCGAGCACCGTCGCGACGGCCACCGCGGCCCCGAGCACCGGGCCGATGAAGGTGCCCGGCGTGACCGCCTGCCCGTGCACCAGGAAGCTGGTGATGGCGGCGGCCGCGGTCACCGCCACGGCGGGCAGCCCCCAGCGCATCGGCAGCAGGTGCAACTGGAGGAAGTAGAGCGGGAACGCCACCCACAGCCCGTCCGGCGACAGCGCCAGCAGCACCAGCCAGAGCGCCCCCAGCACGGCGAGCCAGCACGCCCCGGCCAGGGTCCCCGGCTGCACAACAGGAGCCAGCGCGCCGGCCCCGTACACCGAGGCCAGCACGCAGGACACCACGACGACGGCGGCGGCGTGCGGGTCCCCGGCGCTCACGGCCTTGACCGCCGCCAGCGCCAGCAGTCCCAGCAGCAGGGCGTGCAGACACAGCCGCAGCGCGGCGGCGACCGGCGGATGAACACGTGTTTCCATGATTCGTTCAGCGTAGGCGGGCGGCGCCCGCGGCCGGTCAATCGAAAGGTTGATGTCGGGCCCAGCCCGCGGGCGATGTTTCGCGGGCCGCCCGGACCGAGGCTGGAGTCATGTTCGTCGCATGGAGAGATCTTCGGTTCGCCAGAGGCCGGTTCGCGCTCATGGGCACGGTCGTGGTGCTGATCACGCTGCTCGTGGGTCTGCTGTCCGGCCTCACGGCAGGACTGGCCCGGGAGAACACCTCGGCCGTCACGGGGCTGAGCGCCGACCACCTGGCGTTCGCCGCCCCGCCCGACGGCCAGTCGGTGTCCTTCACCAATTCCACCGTCAAGGAGAGCGCCTGGCGGAGCTGGGCCGGGCGGCCCGGCGTCGAGAAGGCCCAGCCGCTCGGCATCCGCACCATCGACGCCGCAGCGGTGGCGGGGGAGCGGACGGCGGCCGTCTCGGCGTTCGGCGTCGAACCGGACAGCGGCCTGGCGCCCCCCGGAACCCCGGTGGGACCCGGAAAGGTCGTCCTCTCCGAGCAGGCCGCGGAGGACCTCTCCGCCCGGACGGGGGACCGGCTGCGGCTCGGCGGCGCCGAGGTCACCGTCGCGGCCGTCGCGGGCGACGCCTCGTACAGCCATACGCCGGTCGTGTGGACCGCGCTGGCCGACTGGCAGCGGCTCGGGGCCGACGGCGCGGCCCGCGCCACCGTGATCGCGCTGACCACCACCGACGGCGCGGACCTGGCGGCGGGCGACCGCGCGGCCGGCACCAGCACGCTCACCCTGGACGGCTCCCTCACCGCCATCGGCTCCTACCAGGCCGAGAACGGCTCGCTCCAGCTGATGCGCGGATTCCTCTTCGCCATCTCCGCCCTGGTCATCGGCGCCTTCTTCACCGTCTGGACGATCCAGCGCAGCGGCGACGTCGCCGTCCTCAAGGCACTCGGTGCCTCTACGCCCTATCTGCTCCGGGACGCGCTCGGCCAGGCGGTGGTGATGCTCGCCATCGGCACCGGGATCGGCACCGCTCTCGCGTCCGGCATCGGCGCCCTGGTCAGCGGCGGCGCCGTGCCCTTCGTCCTGGAGGCGTCGACCGTCCTCGTGCCGGCAGCCGTCATGATCGCCCTCGGCGCCGTCGGGGCGGCCCTGTCCATCCGGCGGATCACCGCCGTCGACCCGCTCACCGCACTCGGGAGTGCCCAATGACCCTCATGCTCACCGATGTCACGCTCACCTACCCCGACGGCGACGGGCGGCTCACCGCCCTGGACCGGGTGGCACTCGATGTGCCCGCCGGCACCCTCACCGCGGTCGTCGGCCCCTCCGGTTCGGGCAAGTCGAGCCTGCTGGCCGTGGCCGCCACCCTGGTCACCCCGGACGAGGGCGCCGTCGTCGTCGCGGGGACCGACACGGTGGGGCTCAGCCGCGCGGACAAGGCGGTGCTGCGGCGCGAGCGGATCGGCATCGTCTTCCAGCAGCCGAACCTGCTGGCGTCGCTGACCGCCGCGGAGCAGCTCCAGGTCATGGCCCATCTGTCGGGCGGCGCGCCCAGGACCGCCCGGACCCGGGCGCTGGAACTGCTCGACGCGGTCGGTCTGGCCGACAAGGCCGACCGCAGGCCGCACCAGCTCTCCGGTGGTCAGCGCCAGCGGATCAACATCGCGCGGGCCCTGATGAACGACCCGGCGGTCCTGCTCGTCGACGAGCCGACCAGCGCGCTCGACCACGAACGGGGAGCGGCCGTGCTGGACCTGCTCGTCACGCTGACCCGCGAGCGGTCCACGGCGACCGTCATGGTCACCCACGACCGGACCCATCTGGACCGGATGGACGTGACGGTCACGATGCGGGACGGCCGGCTGACCGCCCCGGCACTGGCCTGAGCGCGCTCAGCCGCTGGACGTCCCGCTGCTGGCCAGCACCTCTGAGAGCTCCTTGGCGGCCTGCTGGAGGATCGGCACGATCCGCTCGGTGGCCGCCTCCGTCACCCGGCCCGCCGGACCCGAGATCGAGATCGCGGCGGAGGTGGGGGAGTTGGGCACGGAGACCGCGAGGCAGCGGACCCCTATCTCCTGCTCGTTGTCGTCCACCGCGTAGCCCACCCGGCGGACCTGCTCCAGCGCGTCCAGGAAGCCCTCGGGGGTGGTGATCGTCTTCTCGGTGGCGGCCGGCATCCCGGTGCGCGCCAGCAGCGCCCGCACCTCGTCCGGCGGGGTGTGCGCGAGCAGCGCCTTGCCGACACCGGTGGAGTGCGGCAGCACCCGGCGGCCCACCTCTGTGAACATGCGCATCGAGTGCTTGGACGGCACCTGCGCCACGTACACGATCTCGTCGCCGTCGAGCAGCGCCATGTTCGCGGTCTCGCCGGTCTCCTCGACCAGCCGCGCGAGATACGGGCGGGCCCAGGTGCCGAGCAGCCGTGCGGCGGATTCACCGAGCCGGATCAGGCGCGGGCCGAGCGCGTAACGCCGGTTGGGCTGCTGGCGGACGTATCCGCAGACCACGAGCGTGCGCATCAGCCGGTGAATGGTGGGCAGCGGAAGCCCGCTGCTCGCGGAGAGCTCACTCAGACCGACCTCGCCCCCCGCGTCGGCCATCCGCTCCAGCAGATCGAAGGCGCGCTCAAGGGACTGCACACCACCGCTGGGTCCGGCGGGCTTGGAGTCGGATGTGCTGGCGTGGGACGGCGGCACGTCAACGGTCCTTTCGAAGCGGAAGAGCAAGGCAGCAGCCTACCGGGCGCTTCCCGATCGGCCCACTGTTCAGGGTCGGCGTCCTGGCCGGTCAGGGCCCGTTTGTCCGGGTGTCTACCGACGGCCGGACGGTTCTGACGCACGGCCTCCGGCTTATTCTACGTTCCGCTCTCCGAAATTAGTCTTTTACTTTGTGGAAATCTCCAGTCGACATCCCGCATGGTCCGCCGGTCGGCCGACGCGGAGAATGGGGGTCTTGACGAGCCGCTTTCGCGAGTGAAGACTCCTTCAACAGTTCGTTGAATTTCTGGAAGTGGGGAGCACGGGTGTCCGCTACGGACGTGAAGCTGGTACTGCGCTCGACGCGCGTCGTCACTCCTGAGGGGACGCGGCCCGCGACGGTCGCCGTCGCCGACGGAAAGATCGACGCCGTCCTGGCGTACGACGCGGAGGTGCCCGGGGGCGCCCGGCTGGAGGACTTCGGTGACGACGTCCTGCTGCCCGGCCTGGTGGACACCCATGTCCATGTGAACGACCCCGGCCGCACCGAGTGGGAGGGCTTCTACACCGCCACCCGCGCCGCCGCGGCCGGCGGGATCACCACCCTGCTCGACATGCCGCTCAACTCCCTCCCGCCGACCACCACCGTCGAGCACCTGCGCGTCAAACAGCGGGTGGCCGCCCCCAAGGCGCACATCGACACCGGCTTCTGGGGCGGTGCGATCCCGTCCAACGTGAAGGACCTGCGCCCGCTGTACGAGGCCGGGGTCTTCGGCTTCAAGTGCTTCCTGTCGCCCTCCGGCGTCGAGGAGTTCCCCGAGCTGGACCAGGAACAGCTGGCCCGCTCGATGGCCGAGATCGCCGGATTCGGCGGGCTCCTGATCGTGCACGCCGAGGATCCCCACCACCTGGCGGCCGCGCCGCAGCGCGGCGGCCCCGCCTACGCGGACTTCCTGGCCTCCCGGCCGCGCGACGCGGAGAACACCGCGATCGAGGGGCTGATCGCCCACGCCAAGCGGCTGAACGCCCGAGTCCACGTACTGCATCTGTCCTCCAGCGACGCGCTGCCGCTGATCGCCGCCGCCAAGCGCGAGGGGGTGCGCGTCACGGTCGAGTCCTGCCCGCACTTCCTCACCCTCACCGCGGAGGAAGTCCCGGACGGCGCCACCGAGTTCAAGTGCTGCCCGCCCATCCGCGAGGCGGCCAACCAGGACGCGCTGTGGGAGGGGCTCGCGGACGGCACCATCGACTGCATCGTCTCCGACCACTCGCCCTGCACCACAGACCTCAAGACGCCGGACTTCGCCTCCGCGTGGGGCGGGATCTCCTCCCTCCAGCTCGGTCTGCCCGCCATCTGGACGGAGGCCCGCAAGCGCGGCCACTCGCTCGACGACGTCGCCCGCTGGATGTCCGCCGCCCCCGCCGAACTGGCCGGGCTCCGCTCCAAGGGCGCGATCGCGGCCGGCCGGGACGCCGACTTCGCGGTCCTCGCCCCCGACGCCACCTTCACCGTCGACCCGGCCGGGCTGTTCCACCGCAACCAGGTCACCGCGTACGCCGGCCGGACCCTGCACGGCGTCGTCAGGTCCACCTGGCTGCGCGGCGTACGGATCGCGTCGGACGGCGTACTGGACGCGCCCACCGGCCGCCTCCTCGAACGGGACCGCTGAACACGGCCGGGGCCCGCGGGTAGCTGTCCGTATTCGGGGGATACGGTGGTGATGCGGGGGCCTGGCCGGGTTGCCGCGTCCCGAGCAGGAGTCGTCATGATCTTCATCGCAGTCAGGTTCACCGTCCGCAGCGCCGAGCGCGACAACTGGCTCCCGGCCGTCGAGGACTTCACCGCCGCCACCCGCCAGGAGCCGGGCAACGTGTTCTTCGACTGGTCCGTCAGCGTCGAGAACCCGGACCAGTTCGTGCTGCTGGAGGCCTTCGCCTCCGCCGAGGCGGGTGAGGCCCATGTGCGGTCGGCGCATTTCGCGGCGGCGATGGACACGATGGCGGGTCTGGTGGCCGAGACGCCCGAGATCATCAACGTCGAGGTGCCGGGCGAGGGCTGGTCGCGGATGGCGGAGATCCAGCCCCGGGAGAGCTGAACCCCGCCACTGCCTCGCCACCGCCGCGCAGCCTTCCGGCGTCGCTCAGAACTCCTCGTGGGTCTCGGGGTCCCCGCCGAACCGCTGCCGGGGCCCGGCCGCGATGCGCTCCAGCTCCCCGGCCGTCAGCTCGAAGCCGAAGAGGTCCAGGTTGTCGCGCTGCCGTCCCGGATCGGCGCTCTTCGGGATCGGGACGGCCCCGAGCTGGGTGTGCCAGCGCAGCACCGCCTGCCCCGGCGTCACACCGTGTGCCCGCGCGACGGAGACGAGTCCGGGATCGGCCAGCAGATCGTGGCCCCGCCCCAGCGGGCTCCAGCTCTCGGTGACGATGCCCTTGGCGGCGTGCACGGCCCGCAACTCCTCCTGCGGCAACCGAGGATGCATCTCGATCTGGTTGACGGCGGGCAGCACCCCCGTCTCCCGCTCCAGCCGGTCCAGCTGGTCCGCGGTGAAGTTGGAGACCCCGATCGACCGTACGAGCCCCTCCTCGCGGAGCCGGATCATGGCCTTCCAGGTGTCCACGTACAGATCGACGCGGGGCAGCGGCCAGTGGATGAGATAGAGGTCCACGTAGGAGAGGCCGAGGTTGCGCCGGGACTCCTCGAACGAGGCCAGCGTCTTCTCGTACCCCTGGTGGCGGCCCGGCACCTTGGTGGTGACGAAGACGTCCTCGCGGTCCACCCCGCTGCGGGCGATCCCGCGTCCGGTGCCGGTCTCGTTGCCGTAGTTCAGCGCGGTGTCGACGAGCCGGTAGCCGAGGCCCAGGGCCCCGGCGACGGCTTCCTCTGCCGCGTCGTCGTCCAGCGGCCAGGTGCCGAGCCCGACCGAGGGCACGGTCCGGCCGTCGTTCAGCTTGTGCGTCGGGGTCTCGGGCATGGTCGGTTCCTCTCGCCGGACGGCTGGCTGGTTGCCTGCCCGGCCAGCCTAGGGTCACTTCTTCCGGCCGGCCTCGCCGTGCAACCGTGCGATGACCTCGTCCACCCGGCTCTGCTCGTAGCCCCGGCGGACGAGCTCGAAGGCCACGACCCCGGCCGGCGGGGTGCCGCCGCGCAGCCGGGTTATATAGGCGTCGACCTGATCGCGGTCGTATCCGCGCCGGGCGATGGTGAAGCCGAACTCCTCGTGCAGCGGGGGTTCGTACTCCTCCCGTGCCTCACGTGACCCGCGTGACCAGAACATGGGTGCCTCCTCCGGCAGGATGGGCGGACGGGCTGAAGTCGTCCGCCCACCCTGCCACGGAACTCAGGCGGCGTGGCCACCGTCCACCACGACCTCGGTGCCGGTGATGTACGCGGCCTCGTCACCGGCCAGGTAGGCGATGAGCGAGGCCACTTCGCCGGCCGTGCCGAACCGGTCCAGCGCGGTCGCGCCCCGCTGTCCGGCGGCGAACGGGCCGTCGGCCGGGTTGAGATCGGTGTCCACCGGTCCGGGCTGGACCAGGTTGACGGTGATCCCGCGCGGGCCGAGCTCGCGGGCGAGCGGCTTGGTGAGTCCCGACAGCGCCGACTTGCTCATCGCGTAGAGCGTGCCGCCCGGTCCGCCCGCGAACCGGCTCAGGGCCGTACCGAGGGTGATGACGCGGCCGCCGCGCTCCATCACTCCGGCCGCCTCCCGGCAGGCCAGGAACACGGCCCGCACGTTGACCGCGAGCACCCGGTCCACATCGGCGGTGCTGAGGGTGCCGATGGGGCCGAGGACGCCGATGCCCGCGTTGTTGACCAGGACGTCGAGCCGGCCGAACGTCTCCGCCGTCCGGCGCACCACCGCGGGGACGGCCTCCGGGTCGGCCGAATCGGCGCGCAGGGCGACCGCGCGCCGGCCGCACGCCTCGATCTTCCGCACGGTCTCCAGGGCGGCGGCCTCGTCCCTGGCGTAGGTCAGCGCCACATCGGCGCCGTCCTGGGCGAGCCGCAGGGCGGTGGCGGCGCCGATGCCTCGGCTGCCGCCGGTGACGAGTGCAACGCGGTTGGAGCCGGTGCTGCTGGTGCTCGTGCTGTTCATCAGGGGTCCTGTCCGGTTGTCCGGTGGTGTCGCCGGTTGGCTGACAAGGACAAGGAAAGTTCTTCCGAGGACCGGAGACCGGCGGTAAACGGACGCACACTCCGCTACGCCGCCCCGACCGGCCGATGAGTTGCGGCCCGCGCGGAGGTCAGAACAGTTGGAAGCGGAACCGCCGCCATTCCCGAGCCCCGAAGGAGCAGGACCATGGCGAAGCTGACCCTCATCACCTTTCTGACCCTCGACGGCGTCATGCAGGCCCCCGGCGCCCCGGAGGAGGACCCGAGCGGAGGATTCGAGTACGGCGGCTGGCAGGCCCCGGTCATCGACGAGGACAGCGGACGGTTCGTCGCCGAGCTGTTCGACCGCTCGGCGGCCTTCCTGCTGGGCAGGCGTACGTACGACATCTTCGCGGGGTACTGGCCGTCCGTCACCGACCCGGACAATCCGATCGCCGGCCGCCTCAACCGGTACCCCAAGTACGTCGTCTCGACCACGCTGGAGAAGGCCGACTGGGAGAACACCACCGTGATCTCCACCGATGTCGCCGCGGAGATCACCCGGATCAAGGAGCGCACGCAGGGAGGCGAGGTGCAGATCTACGGCAGTGGCGTGCTCGCCCGGTCCCTGATGGCGCACGGCCTGATCGACGAGTACAACCTGCTGGTCCACCCGGTCGTGCTCGGCGCCGGGAAGCGGCTGTTCACGGACGGCGGACCGCCGACGGCCTTCGAGCTGACCGGCACCCGCACGACGCCCAACGGCATCGCGATCAACACCTACCGGCCCACCGGACCGGCCGAGTTCGGCTCCATCCCCGACGGCACGTGAACAGGCCGGTACGTGAACGAGCGGTACGTGAACGGCCCGTGCGGTCAGCCGCCGTGCGGCGGGCTCCAGTCCGGCGAACGGCCGAGCGCCGACAGCACGAGCCGGAAGGCGTCCGGGCTGCCGGAACCCGTCGCCCCGCCGTCCGGCAGAGCGGGCCGGAAGGCCGCACCCGGCCGCTCGCGCGCCTCACCGCCGGGGACGCGCAGGGCGATGGGCAGCGCGGCCTCGACGACGTCCGGGGAGAAGGCGGTGCGCATCCCGAGGGAGGCCGCCGCGTCCCAGGAGTGCACCACGTAGTCGATGAAGTGGAACCCGATCGCGGTGGACGCGGCGAAGGTCGCGGCGGCATCGATCTCCGGAAGCGCGAACCGCCGCTCCAGTACCCCCGGTTCGGCGAACGCGTCCAGCACCGCGTCGGCCGCCTCCGCGTACCGGGCGGCCGGATCGTCCCCGTACGGGCGGGTCCGCCAGGCGGCCGCACCGGCCCCCTGACCCCGCGCGGCGGCGGCGAACCCGAGGTGCTGGGCGCCCATGTGCTCGACGAGGCGGCGCAGCGTCCAGTCGGAGCAGGGGGAGGGGCGGTCCCAGTCGCCGGGGCCCGCGCTCCGCACGACGCGTACGGATTCCAGCACTGCGGTCCGGTCGAGCCGCACGATGTCCACGGTCGGGGTTCCCTTCGTCGAGCGTTTCAGGCGGTCGCGGTGGCGGCGGCGCGGCGTTCCGCGACGGACAACCGCGACCGATCGCGACCATACAGTTGAACGAACGATCGTGCTATTAGTTTCGGGCGAGCCGCCCGCCGGCCGAGAGAAGTGCGCCGGTGCTACGTGGGGAGCGGCAGCGAAGACGGGTCCGTCGCCACCGCCCGCAGTCGCTCCAGGATCGCGCGCGCAGCTCTCGTATAACCCTCTGAGCTCTTCCGGAGCACCGAGTCGCCGTTGGCGAGCTCCAGGAACGCGATGATCTCGAAGGCGAGCTGGCCGGCATCGCAGTCCGCCCGGATCTCGCCCAGCACCCGCGCCTCCTCGATCCGCCGCTCCACGAAGGCGACCCAGCCGGACTGCGCGGCCACGAGCGCGTCGTGCACCGGGCCCTCCCGCGCGTCGAACTCCGCGATCGCCGCGTAGAAGAAGCAGCCCCCGGGGAACACCCGCTGCTCCGAGTACGCGATCCAGCGCTCGTACAGCTCCCGGATCCGCCCCAGCCCGGCCGGAACGGCCCGTACCGGCCGCACGACATGCTCGTCGTACACCGCGGCGGCGGCCCGCACGGTGGCCAGCTGGAGCTCCTCCTTGGAGCCGAAGAGGGCGAACACGCCGCTCTTGCTCAGCCGCAGCCCGGTGGCGAGCCGGCCCAGCGAGAGGCCTTCGAGGCCCTCCACCGACGCGACCTCGGCGGCGTGCGCGAGCACCAGCTGCCGGGTGCGGTTGCCCCGTTCGACCCTTCCGTCCTGGCGTGCTCCCGCCATCTGGCGACTCCGTGCTCGGTGGGGTGCGGGGCGGCCGACGTCGGGCCGGTCCCGGGGCTCGCCATTGTAGGAGGGCGACCGGTACGGTGATCGTTCCGCGTGCGAGCCAGTGAGGTCTCCGCATCCTGCCTGTGGAGAACCAGGAGTTCCGGGTGTCCTCGATCGCCGTTCCCGCCCTCGCACCGCCGCGCCGGGCGTGGCTCACCGATCTGCCCGTCCTGCTGGTCGCGGTCGTCTGGGGTTCCAGCTACCTGGCGGCCAAGGGAATCACCACGGCGCAGACCGTCATCGCCGTCCTGGTGCTGAGGTTCGCCGTCGTGCTGCCCGTCCTGGTGATCGCCGGACGGCGCAGGCTGTCGGCGCTGACCGCGGCGCAGTGGCGGGGCGCGGGGCTGCTGGGCCTGGTGCTCAGCGGGATCTTCCTAGTGGAGACGTACGGCATCGTGCACACCTCGGCGACCAACGCCGGGCTCATCATCAGTCTCACCATGGTCTTCACCCCGCTCGCGGAGGCCGCGGTGACCCGCGTCCGGCCGGCCGGGAGCTTCCTCGCCGCGGCCGCGCTCTCGGTTGCCGGTGTGGTGCTGCTGACCCAGGGCGGCGGGTTCACCAGCCCCTCCGCGGGCGATCTGCTGATGCTCGTCGCCGCCCTGGCCCGCACCCTCCACGTACTGCTCATGGCGCGCATCAAGTCCGTCCGCTCCGCGGACTCGCTGTCGCTGACCACCGTCCAGCTCGGCAGCGCGGTCGCCGTCTTCGCAGCTCTGGCCGCCGTCCCCGGCACCGGCGAGTCGCCGTGGTCGGTCGCCGCCGGATTCGGTGTCCGGGAATGGGGAGGACTGCTCTTCCTGTCGGTCTTCTGCACGCTCTTCGCGTTCTTCGTACAGATGTGGTCCGTACGCCGCACCTCGCCGTCCCGGGTCAGCCTGCTGCTCGGTACGGAACCGCTCTGGGCCGCCGCCGTCGGCATCGCGATCGGCGGCGAGCGCCTCGGCGTCCTCGGAGCGGCGGGCGCGGTCCTGGTGCTCGCGGGTACGGCCTGGGGGCGTCGCAGCGCCGCCCCGGCTACTCCTTGACCGAGTCCGACGCGATCATGACGGCGATCCCCGCGACCACCAGCACGATGCTGACGAACAACGAGTAGTCGCCGATGAGCGGCAGCCGCCGCACCAGGCCGAAGAAGTGGAACCAGTCGAACCATTCGTGGAGCAGCCCCGCGGCCCCCTGGGCGAACACCAGGAAGCCGACCGTCTCGCAGAGTCTCTTCATGGGTTTGAGCCTGGCGCGCCGGGCACCGCCGCCGCATCGGCCGGTGGTCCGGGCCGCTCGTCCGAAAGTCTTCCCTTCCGCGACTTTGGTCGCCTCCCGGCCCCGAACCGCCGGAAGCTTCGATTCCACTGCGTAGCTTTGTCGATATGACGCGCACGGAGTACCCCTGGCTGCTGCCCTCGGCGATGGCCGACCCCGAGCTGCCCGGTGACAGAGGCGCCCGTTCCCGCCGGACCGTGCGCGACTGGATCGTCGACCTCACGGCGTTCCTCTGCGCGGCGGGCATCGGACTGGCGACCATCGCGACGATCGAGGCGGACCCCACCACATCCGAGGGCGTCGTCTTCGTGGACTCGCTGGTCGGCGCCGCCGCCTGCTGCGCCCTGTGGGTCCGGCGGCGGTGGCCGGTCGGCCTCGCGGTGGCGTTGACGGTGCTCTCCATCGTGGAGCCCGTCGCGGCCGGGGCGCTGCTGGTGTCCCTGTTCAGCGTGGCCGTGCACCGGCCGTTCCGCCCCGTCGCCTTCGTCGGCGCGGGAGCCCTGGCCGTCGCCCCGCTCCAGCCCTACCTGCGCCCGGACCCGACCACCTCGTTCATCGCGTCCACGATCATCGGCGTGCTGCTGATCCTGCTGGTGCTCAGCTGGGGCATGGTCGTACGTTCCAGACGCCAGCTCGTCGTCACCCTGCGCGAGCGGGCCCGGCGCGCCGAGACCGAGGCCGGACTGCGCGCGGAACAGGCGCAGCGGCTGGCCCGCGAGGACATCGCCCGGGAGATGCACGATGTCCTCGCCCACCGGCTGACCCTGCTCTCCGTACACGCCGGAGCCCTGGAGTTCCGGCCCGACGCGCCCCCCGCCGAGGTGGCCCGCGCCGCCGGGGTCATCCGGGACAGCGCGCACGAGGCGCTCCAGGACCTCCGCGAGATCATCGGGGTGCTGCGCAGCCCCCGGGACAGCGAGGGCGACCGGCCGCAGCCCACCCTCGCCACGCTCGACGCACTGGTCGCCGAATCCCGCCTGGCCGGGATGAAGGTGGCCCTCGACAACGGCCTGGCGGACCCGGACGCGGCGCCCGCCGCCACCGGCCGCACCGTCTACCGCATCGCCCAGGAGGGCCTGACCAACGCCCGCAAGCACGCACCGGGCACCGAGGTCACCGTCAGGGTCAGCGGCGGCCCAGGCCAGGGCATCACCGTCGAGGTGCGCAACCCGGCCCCCACCGAACCCTTCGAGCAGGTGCCCGGCTCCGGACAGGGGCTCATCGGGCTGACCGAACGGGCCACCCTCGCCGGTGGCCGACTCGACCACGGTCCCGAACCTGGCGGCGGGTTCGGGGTCCGGGCTTGGCTACCGTGGCCGTCATGACCACCCCGACTCCCGCCCCCGCCGACCGCCCCGTCCGGCTCCTCATCGTCGACGACGACCCGCTCGTACGGGCCGGGCTCGCCCTGATGCTCGGCGGCGCCGAGGACATCGACATCGTGGGGGAGGGCGCCGACGGCAGCGAGGCGCCCGGGCTCGTCGAGCGGCTCCGCCCGGACGTCGTCCTGATGGACATCCGGATGCCGGTCATGGACGGGCTGACCGCCACCGAGGCGCTGCGCGGCCGCCCGGACGCACCCGAGGTCATCGTCCTGACCACCTTCCACGCCGACGAACAGGTGCTGCGCGCGATCCGTGCCGGAGCGGCCGGCTTCGTACTCAAGGACACCCCGCCCGGACAGATCGTCGACTCGGTGCGCCGCGTGGCGGCCGGTGACCCGGTCCTGTCGCCCGCGGTGACCCGGCAGCTGATGGCCCGCGCCGCGGGCTCCGGTGGGGAGGAGAAGGCCGACCGCGCGCAGGGGGCCCGCCGACGGCTCGCCTCGCTCGCCGACCGGGAACGCGAGGTGGCCATCGCCGTCGGGCACGGCCGTTCCAACGCGGAGATCGCCGCGGCCCTCTATCTGAGCGTGGCCACCGTGAAGACCCAGGTGTCACGGATTCTGGCCAAGTTCGACTTCAACAACCGGGTCCAGATCGCCCTGCTGGTCCACGATGCGGGTCTGCTCGACGACGGCGACGGCCCGGAGCTGTCCTGAACTCTCCGTCACTCCCCGACCCGGCGGCATACGCTGATCCGGCCGGTCCCTCGCGGCCGGACCGATCAGACCGGGAGGGTGGGCCCATGTCCGATGTCGACGTAGATCTGCGCGGGGTCGCGGACTTCACCGCGAATCCTTACCCGTACTACGAGAAGATGCGTGCCGCGGGTCCGGTGCACTCCGTCCGGACGGACGAGTTCGACCGGGTGTGGCTCGTCGTCGGGTACGACGAGGGGCGGTCGGTCCTGGCCGACCAGCGGTTCGGCAAGGACTGGCGGACGCTGCCCGGCCAGACGGGCACGGGCGACCCGATCAACGCCAACATGCTGGAGATGGACGCACCCGACCACACCCGGCTGCGCAAGCTGGTCGCGCGGGAGTTCACCGCCCGCCGGATCGAGGCGCTGCGGCCCCGCGTGCGGCAGATCACCGACGGACTGCTCGACGCGATGGTGCCCGCCGGCCGGGCGGATCTCGTCGACGCCTTCGCCTTCCCGCTGCCCATCACCGTCATCTGCGAACTCATCGGTGTGCCCGATCTGGACCGGGACGCCTTCCGGCTGCTGTCCAACGGCGTGGTCTCCCCGGCGGGCGCGGCGGAGGAGGGCGACGCGGTCCGCGCCATGGGCGGCTACCTCGCCGAACTGATCGAGAACAAGCGCCGCTCGCCGGGCGAGGACCTGCTGAGCGCGCTGATCGCCGCCCGGTACGAGGACGAGGACGCGCTGTCGCCCGACGAACTGGTCGGCATGGCCTTCCTGTTGCTCGTCGCGGGCCATGAGACGACCGTCAACCTGATCTCCAACGGGGTGCGGGCGCTGCTCGAACACCCTGAGCAACTGGCGGCACTGCGGGCCGACTTCGGGCTGATCGACGGGGCGGTCGAGGAGATGCTCCGCTATGACGGGCCGGTGGAGGCCGCCACCTTCCGGTTCGCCCGGGAGACCGTGGCCATCGGCTCGGCCACCGTCGCGGAGGGCGATTCGGTCCTGGTCGCCCTCGCGGGCGCCGACCGCGACCCCGCCCGCTACCCGGAACCCGACCGCTTCGACATCCGCCGCGACGCGCAGGGGCACCTGGCCTTCGGACACGGGACGCACTTCTGCCTGGGCGCGCCGCTGGCCCGGATGGAGGGCCGCATCGCGGTGCGGGCGCTGCTGGAGCGCTGCCCCGGACTCCGGCTCGATCCGGACGCCGGCGAACCGGACTGGCTGCCCGGCATGCTGATCAGGGGGACACGCAAGCTGCCCGTGCGCTGGTGAGGCAGACTCGCCGAAGGACAGCGGACAGAGAGGAACCGTCATGACCGGACTGGACCTGGAGATGGCCCGGAAGGTGCTCGACAGCCAGCCGTTCAGCGGGCTCGTCGGCGCGCGGATCACCGCGTTCGGGGACGGCGGGGCCACGCTGGAGATCGACGGCCGTGCCGAACTCCAGCAGCAGAACGGGTTCCTGCACGGCGGGGTGCTCGCGTACGCCGCCGACAACGCGCTCACCTTCGCCGCCGGAACGACCCTCGGCCCGGCCGTGCTGACCGGCGGATTCTCGATCCAGTACCTGCGGCCCGCCACCGGCGGCGGACTCGTCGCCCGCGCCTTCGTCGTCCATTCCGGCCGCCGCCAGGCGGTGGCGCGCTGCGATCTGTTCACCGTGGACGCGAGCGGGGCAGAAACCCTGTGCGCGGTCGCCCAGGGCACCGTGCTGAATGCCGCGTCGTCCTGAAGGAGCCCTGCTTGACCACGGAAGAGGCAGTCGACCTCGGAGCGATGGGGGACAGGTTCACCCGCGACCCGTACAGCGTGTACGCGGAGCTGCGGGCCCGTGGCCCCGTCCACCGGGTCCGCATCCCGGAGGGCGCGCCCGCCTGGCTCGTCGTCGGGTACGAGGAGGGCCGGGCCGCCCTCGCGGACCAGCGGCTCTCCAAGCGGTGGGCCCTGGCCTCGCCCGACCTCGGCGTGAGCAAGGTCTCCTCCGGGACGTCCATGCTCAGTACGGACGCACCCGTGCACACCCGGCTGCGCAAGCTGGTCGCCCGGGAGTTCACGCCCCGCCGCATGCAGCGACTCCTGCCGCGTGTGCGGCGGATGACCGACGAGCTGCTCGACACGATGCTGGCCCTGCCCGGCCGCCGCACCGACCTCGTCGAGTCGCTGGCGTTCCCGCTCCCGATGTCCGTCATCTGTGAACTGCTCGGCGTCCCCTCCCTGGACCGCCGGGCCTTCCGGGCGTGGTCCAACACCGCGGTGTCCTCCATCGACGCGGCGGCCCGCAGCGCGGCGACCGCCGACACGTCCCGCTATCTGGCCGGGCTCCTCGACGACAAGCGCGAACAGCCCGGCGACGACCTGATCAGCGCGCTGATCCACACGGCCGACGAGGACGGCGACCGGCTCTCGGCCGACGAACTGATCGGCATGGCCTGGCTGTTGCTCGTGGCCGGCCACGAGACCACGGTGAGCCTCATCTCCAACGGGGTGCTCGCCCTGCTCACCCACCCGGAACAGCTCGAAGCGCTGCGGGCGGATCCCGGCCTGATCGACAACGCGGTGGAGGAGATGCTGCGGTACGCGGGCCCGATCGAGACCCCCACGTACCGCTTCACGACCGGCCCGGTCGACATCGGCGGCACGGTCGTCCCGGGCGGCGGCGAGCTGGTCCTGATCGCGACGGCCGATGCCAACCGCGACCCGGACCGCTACCCGGACGCGGACCGATTCGACATCACCAGGGACGCCCGGGGGCACCTCGCCTTCGGCCACGGCATCCACTACTGCCTGGGCGCGCCGCTGGCCCGTATCGAGGCGGCGGTGGCGGTCGGATCGCTGCTGGAGCGCTGCCCGGAGCTGGCGCTCGACGCCGACCCGGACACGCTGACCTGGCGGACGGGGATGCTCATCAGGGGACCGGAGGCGCTGCCGGTCCGGTGGTGAGGGCGGGCGGGCCGTCTCCGACGACCGCTCGGGCCCCGGTCGCGCTCAGGCTCCGGGGATCTCCGCCAGCTCCACCGGCCGGTGCTCCCGGCGCGAGACCTCGCACGCCTCCGCGATCCGCAGCGCGTGCAGGGCCTCCCGCCCGTCGCACGGATTGGCCGCCTCGCCCCGCACCAGCCGGACGAAGGCGTCCAGCTCGGCCTCGTACGCCGGGGCGAAGCGTTCCAGGAACCCCGGCCAGGGCTTGGCCGGGGCGGCGGGGCCCTGCGGTTCCGCCGAGGTCAGCGGGGTGCGGTCGTCCAGGCCGACCGCGAGCTGGTCCAGCTCCCCGGCGAGCTCCATCCGCACGTCGTACCCGGCGCCGTTGCAGCGGGTCGCCGTCGATGTGACGAGGGTGCCGTCGTCGAGGGTCAGCAGCGCCGCCGCGGTGTCCACGTCACCGGCCTCGCGGAACATCGCGGGTCCGGCGTCCGAGCCGGTGGCGTACACCCGGACCACCTCGCGGCCCGTGACCCAGCGCACCATGTCGAAGTCGTGGATCAGGCAGTCCCGGTACAGCCCGCCGGAGAGCGGCAGGTAGGCCGCGGGCGGCGGCGCCGGGTCGGAGGTCACCGTCCGCACGGTGTGCAGCCGGCCGAGCTCCCCGCCGCGCACGGCCGAGCGCGCCGCCAGGTACCCCGCGTCGAACCGTCGCATGAAGCCGAGCTGGAGCACGCTCCCGGCCTCCCGCGTCTCGCGCAGCGCGGCCAGCGTGCCGGCCAGGTCGAGGGCGACGGGCTTCTCGCAGAACGCGGGCACCCCGGCGCGGGCGGCCCGGCCGATCAGCTCGGCGTGCGCCGCGGTGGCCGAGGCGATCACCACGGCGTCCACGCCCGCGCCGAACACCTCCGCGGCGGACCCGGCGGTGACCGCCCCGGTCCGGCGCGCGACCTCCGCCGCGCGGGCCGGGTCCGTGTCCGTCACCACCAGGGCGTCCACCGAGGGGTGGCGGGACAGCACGCCCGCGTGGAAGGAGCCGATCCGGCCGGTGCCGATGAGTCCGATGCGCATGGACCCAACGTGCCGGTCACCGGCAACGCTGTCAACTGTATGTCCTGACAAAGTCGGCCAAGTGTCGGGGCGCGGCCCGCGCCCGCCCGGCCGGGCTCCCCGCCTCACTCCTTCGATTCCCGCCGCCCCGTACGGTGACAGCGCCCCATGACTTCCGTACGGTGTCGGAGGCTTCCCGGCTTCTCGGGGATACTTGCCCAGCCGGACCGGGACCGTACGGGCCCCGGCTCCGCCGGCAGCACAACGAGCAGCACGAGAAGGGCACGCAGTCGTGGCAAGGGTTCGGACAGGGGTACGTGCGATGGGCGCCGTGCTTGCGGCGGTGCTCGGGGCTTCCCTCATGGGATGCAGCAGCACCGGCGGCAAGCGGGCGGAGGAGCGGGCGGCGCGGTCCGCCGCCGAGGGCCGGTCCGCGGTGAACACGCCCCGCTGGACCTTCGCCATGGTCACCCACTCGGGCGACGGCGACACCTTCTGGGACATCGTCCAGAAGGGCGCCAAGATGGCGGCGGGCAAGGACAACATCAACTTCCTGTACTCGCACAACGACGAGGCGCAGCAGCAGGCCCAGCTGGTCCAGGCCGCCATCGACAAGAAGGTCGACGGGCTGATCGTCACGCTCGCCAAGCCCGACGCCATGAAGGACGTCGTCGCCAAGGCGACCAAGGCCGGTATCCCGGTGATCACGGTCAACTCGGGCGTCGCGGAGTCCAAGCGGTTCGGCGCGCTCACCCACATCGGCCAGGACGAGTCCATCGCCGGCGAGGCCGTCGGCGAGGAGCTCAACAAGCGCGGCCGCAAGAAGGCCCTGTGCATCCTGCACGAGCAGGGCAACGTGGGCCACGAGCAGCGCTGCGCCGGAACGAAGAAGGCCTTCGACGGCCAGATCCAGAACCTGTACGTCGAGGGCACCAACATGCCGGACGTCCAGGCGTCCATCGAGGCGAAGCTCCAGGCCGACAAGGACATCGACGCGGTCGTCACCCTCGGCGCGCCGTTCGCGGACGCCGCCGTCAAGGCGAAGCAGACCGCGGGCAGCAAGGCCGAGATCGACACCTTCGACCTGAACGCCAAGGTCGCCGCCGAGCTCAAGGCCAAGACCCTCGGCTTCGCCGTCGACCAGCAGCCCTACCTCCAGGGGTACGAGGCCGTCGACCTGCTCTGGCTCTACCGCTACAACCGCAACGTGCTCGGCGGCGGCCGCCCGGTCCTCACCGGCCCCCAGGTCATCACCTCCGCCGACGCCGCCCAGCTCGCCGAGTACGCGGACCGGGGAACCCGATGACCGCGGCCTCCGGATCCTCGTCGCCCGCCGGGACGGACGAGCGGCTGCTGCGCACCTCACCGCTGCGCAAGCTGCTCGGCCGACCGGAGCTGGGCTCTGTCGTCGGCGCGCTGGCCGTCTTCCTCTTCTTCGCGATCGTCGCCGACAGCTTCCTGCGCGCCACCAGCTTCGGCACGGTGCTGTACGCGGCCTCCACCATCGGGATCATGGCCGCTCCGGTGGCGCTGCTGATGATCGGCGGCGAGTTCGACCTCTCGGCGGGGGTGATGGTCACCAGCTCCGCGCTGATCTCGTCGATGTTCAGCTACCAGATGACGGCGAACGTCTGGGTCGGCGTCTTCGTGTCGCTGCTGGTCACGCTCGCCATCGGCGCCTTCAACGGCTTCATGCTGACCCGTACCAAACTGCCGAGCTTCATCATCACGCTCGGTACGTTCCTGATGCTGACCGGTCTGAACCTGGGCTTCACCAAACTGATCAGCAAAACCGTCTCGACGAAGACCATCGGCAACATGGAGGGCTTCCCCTCCGCCCGTAAGCTCTTCGCCTCCTACTGGACCGTCGGCGGCGTCGAGCTCAAGGTGACCATCCTGTGGTGGGCGGTCCTCGTCGCCGTCGCCACCTGGATCCTGCTCCGCACCCGCTTCGGGAACTGGATCTACGCGGTCGGCGGCGGCGCCGACGCGGCCCGCGCGGTCGGCGTCCCGGTGATCCGGACGAAGATCGGGCTCTACCTCGGCGTCGCCTTCGCCGCCTGGGTCTCCGGACAGCACCTGCTGTTCAGCTATGACGTGGTGCAGTCCGGCGAAGGTGTCGGCAACGAGCTGATCTACATCATCGCGGCGGTCATCGGCGGCTGCCTGATCACCGGCGGCTACGGCTCCGCGATCGGCTCCGCGGTCGGCGCCTTCATCTTCGGCATGACCAGCAAGGGCATCGTGTACGCGGAGTGGAACCCGGACTGGTTCAAATTCTTCCTCGGAGCGATGCTGCTCCTGGCCACCCTGCTCAACGCATGGGTACGCAAGCGCGCGGAGGCGACGAAATGACGGCCCCCAAGGCACCGGACGTGCCTAAGGACACCGAGCCGCGGGCGCTGGTCGAGCTCGACCACGTCAGTAAGTACTACGGCAACATCAAGGCGCTGGAGGACGTCTCGCTGGAGGTGCACGCGGGCGAGATCTCCTGCGTCCTCGGCGACAACGGCGCCGGCAAGTCCACCCTCATCAAGATCATCGCGGGGCTGCACCGGCACGACGCCGGAAGCTTTCTCGTGGACGGCGAGGAGACCACCCTCGCCAACCCGCGCGACGCCCTGGACCGGGGCATCGCCACGGTCTACCAGGACCTCGCCGTCGTCCCCCTGATGCCGGTCTGGCGGAACTTCTTCCTCGGCTCCGAGCCGACGACCGGCGTGGGCCCCTTCAAGCGCCTCGACGTCCGGCTGATGCGCGAGACGACCCGCTCCGCGCTGCTGCGGATGGGCATCGACCTGCGCGACGTCGACCAGCCCATCGGCACCCTGTCCGGCGGCGAGCGCCAGTGCGTGGCCATCGCGCGGGCCGTCCACTTCGGCGCCAAGGTGCTCGTCCTGGACGAGCCGACCGCGGCGCTCGGCGTCAAGCAGTCCGGCGTCGTCCTCAAGTACGTCGCCGCCGCCAGGGACGCCGGACTGGGCGTGGTTCTCATCACGCACAACCCGCACCACGCCTACCTCGTCGGTGACCGCTTCGTGCTGCTCAAGCGGGGCGCGATGGCCGGCAGTCACAGCCGGGGCAGCATCACGCTGGACGAGCTCACCCGCCAGATGGCGGGCGGCAGCGAGCTGGAGGAGCTCAGCCACGAGCTGGAGCGGACCCCCGGGCCCGACCTGCCGGGCGGCCCCGTGACGAAGCACGACACCCCGTAGTCCGGCCGGGCCGCCGAGCCCGTCCGGCAGCCCCGTTCCTCCGGCAATGGCAGAATCGGGGCCGACGGGCGCCGCCCGCCGCCGGAATCAGTACGAACCCGGCCACCCCGACCCCCCAGGGACGATGAGCACGTACCGCGACTTCACGCACCGCGGCTCCGCCCGCGCCACCGTCCTGCGGACCGTCGGCACCCGGGAGCGGCGCTCGCACCTCACCGCGCCGCGGGTCCCCACCGTCGGCATCGACATCGGGGGGACGAAGGTGATGGCCGGCGTCGTCGACGCCGACGGCAACATCCTGGAGACCCTGCGCACCGAGACTCCGGACAAGTCGAAGAGCCCCAAGGTCGTCGAGGACACCATCGTCGAGCTGGTCCTGGACCTCTCCGACCGGCACGACGTGCACGCGGTGGGCATCGGCGCGGCCGGCTGGGTCGACGCGGACCGGTCCAAGGTGCTGTTCGCCCCGCACCTCGCCTGGCGCGACGAACCGCTGCGCGACGCCATCGCCTCCCGGCTGGTCGTCCCGGTGATGGTCGACAACGACGCCAACACCGCCGCCTGGGCCGAATGGCGCTTCGGCGCGGGCCGCGGCGAGGACCACCTCGTCATGATCACGCTCGGCACCGGCATCGGCGGCGCGATCCTGGAGGACGGTCAGGTCAAGCGCGGCAAATACGGCGTAGCGGGTGAGTTCGGCCACATGCAGGTGGTGCCCGGCGGCCACCGCTGCCCCTGCGGCAACCGAGGCTGCTGGGAGCAGTACAGCTCCGGGAACGCACTCGTCCGGGAGGCCAGGGAACTGGCCGCGGCGGACTCCCCGGTCGCCCACGGAATCATCGAACGGGTCAAGGGCAACGTCCCCGAGATCACCGGACCGCTCATCACCGAACTGGCCCGCGAGGGCGATGCGATGTGCATCGAACTCCTCCAGGACATCGGCCAGTGGCTCGGCGTCGGCATCGCCAACCTGGCCGCCGCGCTCGACCCCTCCTGCTTCGTCATCGGAGGCGGCGTCAGCGCCGCCGACGACCTGTTGATCGGACCGGCCAGGGACGCCTTCAAACGCCACCTCACCGGCCGCGGCTACCGCCCGGAGGCGCGCATCGCGAAAGCGCAGCTCGGCCCGGAGGCGGGTATGGTCGGCGCCGCCGACCTCGCCAGACTGGTGGCCCGCAGATTCCGCCGCACCAACCGCCGCCGCGTCGAGCGGTACGAGCGGTACGCGCAGATCTACGACCAGGCGGCGAGCACCATCCGTAACACCCGCAACACCCGCACTTCCTAGGGACCCCCAGAGCGATGAACGCAGCCGAGCACCCCGTCGTGCCGCGTCAGTCCCCGCCGCCCGAACCGGGCGACGGGCGGCTGCCGGAGGACCGGCGCAGAACGATCCGCCGGCGCCTGATCACGGCGACCATCATCGTGCTGCTCATCGGCATCCCGGCCGGCTACCTGCTGATCTCCGCGAGCCAGAGCCGCCGCTCCGGCCAGGACAAGGCCGCGGAGGCCGCCGCGCAGGGTCTGCGCGAGGGCTGGCCGTCCCGGATGCTGCGCCGGATCTTCGAGGTGCCCATCCCCTGGGACGCGCAGGAGGTCGAGTACTACGAGACGAACAACTGGAAGGCCAGCCGGATGTACGTGCAGTTCCGCACGTCGTCCAACGGCCTCGACCGGTTCCTGACCAACGTCGGCACCGGCCGGGCGGCCCTGACCGAGGGCAAGGTCACCGTCGGCGCCCGCGACACGAAGGTCGCGGGCTGGTACTTCGGCAAGGGTGTCGCGTGGTCGGGAACCACCCACACCAACAAGGACCCGCGCCCCACCCAGGACATCACCGTCGACATGACCGACCCGATGGCCCCTGTCGTGTACGTCGTGTCCGCGGCCACTCCCTGACACCCCCGCCGGCCGCGGCCGACGGGGGCGCCGAGGGGTGCGCTGCGCGAGGTCAGACGCGGTCCGCCGCGATCAGGAGGTACTGGAAAGAGCCGTCCTTGTAGGAGTTGATGAACGCGTCCTCGATCCCCGTCACCAGCGAGGACGTGGCCCGCAGCTCCCAGTAGGGCAGGGTGTCGGGGGTCAGGTCGATGATGGTCTGCGGCACCAGCCGGTTGTCGGCCATGGCGCGCAGGTACTCCCGGCGCGAGTGGATGTTGCACTCGAAGTGCGCGTTGATCTGCGAGACCCACTTCGAGGGCTGGCCGTACCGGGGGTTCCAGCAGCCGGTGATGGTCACGTAGCGGCCGCCGACCTCCAGGACGCGGGAGTGCTCCGCGAACAGGTCGTGGAGGTCGACGTACATGCTCGACTCGTTGTTCCACGAGGCCGCCGCGGACCCGGTCTCGAACGGGGTGGCGAGCATGTTGCAGACACGCGCCCGGACGTGGTCCTGAAGGCCGAGCTCGCGGGCCCGGCCGTTGGCGAATTCGGCCTGCTTGGTGGAGAGCGTGACCCCTTCGACCTTGCACCCGAAGCGCTGGTGCGCCATCACCATCGAGCCGCCCCGGCCGCAGCCGGCGTCCAGCAGGGTGTCCTCAGGCCCGATGTCGCCGAGGTGGCCCAGGAGGTATTCGGCCTGCGCCGACTCCAGCCGGTGCAGTTCGGAGATCAGCGCCTTCTCGCCCGCGCCGTCCCCGGCGGCGGCGAGTGCGGCGGTGTCGATCTCACCGATGCCGTAGTGGTGGTGGTAGAGCCCGTCGACATCGCCCAGGCGCAGGTTCACGGGCCTGGCCTCGCCGTCCCAGTAGCGCGCGATGTCTCCCTGGTACGGGGTCGCGGGGCTGGGGATGCGCACCGGGGCGGAGGCGGACGCGCGGGTGGAGCCGGCGGTGGCGGTGAGTTCGGCGTTGGTCACGGATGAATCCATTCTCTTACCAGAAGTCGGGCAAGCTGTAGCGGTAGGTGTTCGACTGATGCCAGTGGTGGTTGCCGTCGACCCAGGCGGCCACGCCGCGCAGGAAGCGCTGCACACTCGGCACGGGGGTTTCCGCGGCCAGGGACGCCGCGGCGGTCTCGAAGTCGTGCATGAGCTCGTTGTGGATCTCGACCGACTTCAGATACGCGTCGCGGTCGGAGATCCCCTCACGTTCGGAGATCACGACGGGCAGGTTCAGGTGCCGGCCCGGCGCGTTGAGCTCCTTGGTGTACGAGTACAGGTCGTTCACGATGGTCGTCGCGTTTCCCGCCAGGGCGATGACCTCCTGCATGGCCGGCTGGGCGTGCAGGTCCGCGGGGAGTTCGTAACCCCCGACGGTGTCGGTGATGGTGGGGCAGGGGCGGAAGTTGTTGAACTGGCGCATCGCCAGGTACTCCCACACCTGCGGGACGTGGTCCATCTGCGCCCAGGCCGCTTCGGCGAGGTAGCCCATGTGCAGCCGGGCCATGTCGTGGCGGAGCCGGTCCGCCTGGGAGGGGCCGGCGGCGCGGACGAAGTACTCCATGGCGGAGCGGTAGGCGCGCCGGGGCGCGTCCGCGTGGAGCGACTCCGCCCATTGCGGCCGGTACTCCGCGGTGGTGTGCAGGGAGTCCAGAGCGGTGTGCGCCAGCAGCAGCCGCTCGCCCAGGCCGTCGGGCGATCCGCCGTGGTCCTCGCAGTAGCAGTCGTCCACCGCGTTCTCGGCCACCATCAGGCGGGTGGCGAGCATCAGATGGTCGATGGTCGGCGCGTCCGGATGACAGCCGACCATGTAGCGGCCGACGGAGAAGCCGTCGAACTCCTCCTCCCAGTCGTCTGGATACAGCGAGACCTCGTCCAGGGCCCAGGCCTTGATCCGCCGGCTGACCTCTTCGACCCGCACCGGATCGGGCTCCGGAATCGGGTGGTAGTAGAGCCCCGGGATCACCTTGCCCTGGGCGTCGGCCTGGGTACCTGCCTCCGTACAGGTCTCCGCGGCGGCTGCCGGGGGCACGGGGGTCGCCGCGTCCCGCAGCAGCATGCGCAGGCTCGCGGTGCCCAGGCCGGTGGGCCCTCCGAGCACCCGCACGGACCCGGCACCCGGCGCGGCCGGGGTGGGCGCGGCGGGTTCGGCGGGCGCGGTCGTCAGGGAAAGCGCCGGCGGGCGGGGCAGGCCCCCGGTGGCGGCGCCGATGTCGCGGGCGCGGGACGCGGCCTCGGTGAGTACGTGAGCCCCGAAGCGGGAAGCGGCCTCCGGCAGGCTCGGCTGCGGAGGTGGCAGCTCGGGTGCTGGCATCCATGACTCCTTGGTGGGTGGGCGGTTGTCCGGAGGCTTTGCGGGCGCGGGGCATCGGGCGGGCGCGGTCGGCCCGCCGGATCCGGTGCCTCGCACCGCGCGACGCGGGCCGGCCGGCTACTTGGGCCAGTTGGCGATCTGCACGTTCTCCAGCACGCCGACCGCGTCCGGCACGAGGATGGCCGCGGAGTAGTAGGTGGTGACGAGGTAGGACGTGATCGCCTTCTCGTCGAGCCCCATGAAGCGGACCGAGAGACCCGGCTCGTACTCGTCCGGCAGGCCCGTCTGGTGCAGACCGATCACGCCCTGGTTCTCCTCGCCGGTACGCATGACGAGGATCGAGCTGGTCCGCTCCTGCGTGACGGGGATCTTGTTGCAGGGGAGGATCGGCACCCCGCGCCAGGCCGGTACCTGCTGGCCGCCGAGGTCGACGTGGTCCGGGTAGAGTCCGCGCGCGTTGAACTCCCGCCCGATCGCCGCGATCGTCCGGGGGTGCGCGAGGAAGAACTTGGAACCGCGGCGGCGGCAGAGCAGTTCGTCCAGGTCGTCCGGGGTCGGTGCGCCGGAGTGCGGCTGGATGCGCTGCTTGAAGTCGGCGTTGTGGAGCAGCCCGAACTCCCGGTTGTTGATCAGCTCGTGCTCCTGGCGCTCGCGCAGCGCCTCGATGGTGAGCCTGAGCTGTTCCTCGGTCTGGTTCATCGGCCCGTTGTAGAGGTCCGCGACCCTGGTGTGGATCCGCAGGATGGTCTGGGCGACCGAGAGTTCGTACTCGCGCGGATTCAGCTCGTAGTCCGCGAAGGCGCCGGGCAGCGCGTGCTCGCCGGTGTGGCCGGCCGACATCGCGATCTCGGCCTCACCGCGGTGGTTCTGCGCCTGGCGGGCGCGCGAGCTGAACCGTTCGATGTGGTCGCGGAGGCCGGGGGTAGAGGCGACCACGGACATGAAGTCGGCCCGGGACAGGGTGAGCAGGGTGCCCGAGGTCTCGGCGACGGCGGTCTGCTCCCACCGGGCGTCCTCGTCCAGCAGCGCGTTGTCCCCGAACCGGTCGCCGTCCGCGAGGACGTCAAGGGCGACCTCGTCGCCGTAACTGCCCACGGAGGTCTGCCCGATGCGGCCGTGCGCGATGAGGTGGATCCGGTCCGCCGCCGCTCCCCGCTCGACCAGCGTCTCGCCTGCCTGGAAGTCACGCTGGACACACCGGCCGGCGATGGCGGTAAGGGCGTCGACGTCGTCGAAGCCGCGCAGCAGGGCCAGTTCACCCAGTTCCTGGGGGATCACCCGGACCTCGGCGCCGTCCTGGACGAACTCCACCTTGCCGTCCCCGACGGTGTAGGCGAGCCGGCGGTTCACCCGGTAGGCACCGCCCTTGGTCTCCACCCAGGGCAGCATCCGCAGCAGCCAGCGGGAGGTGATCTCCTGCATCTGCGGGGCGGACTTGGTCGTGGTGGCGAGGTTGCGGGCAGCCGCTGTCCCGAGACTGGACTGTTTGGGCAGTTCCAGCCGTGCTTCCGAGTTCGAGTCAACAGTCATCGGGGAGGCTCTCCTTGGTCAGGGCAGTCGAGGTCATATGCGAACAGACCGAACAACTGGACGGAAACGTGGGATACGAAGGTGAATCCGTCCAGATCCAGGGGAACAGTAATGGCCGCTCCGCCGCCCGGACCAAGGAAATCCGCTGATATTAACTCGATGCGATGATCGCGTCCGCGCGATGTTTGTCCTGGTCCCGGCGGGATCTGGCCATGTTTCGGCGCGGGTGCACGCGAGCTGCGGGGTGGCGGCCGGGGCTCACTCCGCGGAGCCGTCGTCGGCCTCTTGGTCAGACCGGGGGGACTTGTCGAGAACGTACAATCTCCCGCTTCTGAATCGGTCGGCTCCTGCCCTGATTTCCCTGCTGGACGCTGGAATGATCGCCGTGAGGGCAGATCGTTGATCTGTAGTATTCAGACAGTTCCAGGAGGCTCGTGTGACCCATGACAGTTGTGTGCTGGTGACGGGCGTCGGTGCGATGACGCCAATGGGAGCCGACGCGCCGTCGACCTGGTCGGGGCTGCTCGCCGGTACGTCCGGGGTGCGTTTCCTGACGGAGGAGTGGGCGGCTGACCTGCCGGTGCACGTGGCGGCCGGGCTCACGGTGGACCCTGCCTCCCTGCTGCCGAGGACCGAGGCCAGGAAGCTGGACCGGGGCGAGCAGATCGCCGTCCTCGGCGCGCGCGAGGCCTGGCGGGACGCCGGGGCTCCGCAGGTCGAGCCGGAAAGGTTCGCAGTCGTCATCGGTACCGGGACCGGTGGTGTACTAAGCACACTGGGGCAGGACGACATCTTCGAACGCGCCGGTATCCGCCGGTTGTCGCCGTTCGCGGTCCCCATGCTGATGCCCAACGGGCCGGCCGCCTGGGTGAGTATGGACCTGGGCGCGAAGGGGGGTGCCAGGACTCCGGTGAGCGCCTGCGCGTCCGGGGCCGAGGCCCTGGCCCTCGGGCAGGACCTGATCCGCAGCGGCCGGGCCGACGTGGTGGTCGCGGGTGGCGTGGAGGCATGCCTGCACCCCTTCACCATCGCGGCATTCGCCCAGATGAAGGCCCTGTCGACGCGCTCCGCGGACCCGGAGACCGTGTCCCGCCCCTTCGACGTCAAGCGGTCCGGGTTCGTCATGGGTGAGGGCGCGGGGATGATGGTGCTCGAACGCGCCGGGTTCGCCCGCGCCCGTGGAGCACGCGCCTACGGCACGCTGGCCGGCAGCGCCGTGAGTTCGAGCGCGAACCACATCACGGCGTCCGACGCGGACGGCCAGGCCCGCGCCATGGAGCTGGCGCTGCACGACGCGGGCCTGGCCCCGGCGGACATCGGAATCGTGCACGCCCACGCCACCTCGACCGAGTCCGGCGACCTGGCGGAGGCCGAGGCGATCAGCCTGGTGATCGGCGGCCACGCCGCGGTGACGGCGACGAAGTCGATGACCGGCCACATGATCGGCGCGTCCGGAACGGTCGGCGCCATGGCCGCTGTGCTCGCGCTCAGGGACGGCACGGTCCCGGCCACGCGCAATCTCGACGAACTCGACCCGCGCGTCGAACTGGACGTGGTGCGCGGCGAGCGGCGCACCGGGCAGTGGTCCGCCGCGCTGGCCAACTCGTTCGGGTTCGGCGGACACAACGTCAGCCTCGTCTTCACCAGGTGACGCCGAGGCCCGTGGCTATTCCGGCGGAGGCGCGCCCCCTCCGCCGCGCCACATGGCGACGAGTGCCCTGACCGCCTCCTTGCCGCCGGGCCGGGAGGCGAGGCAGGCGATCAGCGTGGCGATGAACAGCACCGGCACGTATTCGGCCGGCAGGTATCCGCTGATGCCCGGCGGCTGAACCACCGTGACCGGTACGGGAGTCGCGGGCGCGGGGTCGGTCCGCGAGGGCGTCTGGACCGGAGCGGATACGGGGGCCGGGGTGGTGCTGGGTTCCGCGATGGCCTGCGCCGACGCGGAGCCCGACAGGACCAGCAGCACCAGCAGGAGCAGCAGGAGCAGGACGGCGGCAGCGATGACCGCACGGGCCGCACGGATCGCATGGGCCGCACGAGCCGAGCGCGCCGTACGAGCGTGGGTTCGCGTCGGCCGGGAGGGGCGGGCGAGCGGGCGCCGCCGGGATTCTGTGGCGGCCTCGCCGCTGGGTGTGTTCGTCATGGTGGCGATGGTGGGGCGCGGGCCGTGTCCCGGCCGAGTCCGGTTTCGGCGTACCGGGAAGAACCGCAGGCGGGAGCGGTTACGGTCGACCTGTCCGGAGCGGATCCGGACCGGAGATATCCGGAGGTGGGGTTGACCGACCACGAACCGCAGTCAGATCGTCGGGAGTTCGCCGCGCGCGTCGTCGAGCTGATCGACGCCTCCGGGCTGAGCAGGGCGGAGTTCGTGCGCCGGGCCGCCCTGATCGAACGGCATCTGCCGGATCCCCCGAAGCGCGCCCCGAGCTTCTCGGAGCAGCGCCTCAGCGACTGGTGCTCCGGCAGGAACGTTCCCAACGAACGCGTCGTCATCGCCCTGGTCCATACGGCGGTCCAGGCCCGACGGGCCCAGGGACTGACCTCTGCGAACCGTCTGGCGCCGGGACTTCTCTCGGTCGACCGGTGGCTCAGCCGGCGACGCCGGGCACGCACCGAGCGGCCGACCGGGCGGCCGGGTGAGCGGGCGGCCGGTTCCCGCCCTCCGGTCCCGGCACCCGTCGACGTACCCACGGAACCCGTGTCGTCGCGGAACCCGCCTGCCGGTCAGGCGTCCCACACGCCGCACGAGCCGGTGGGGGACCGGCTCACCGAGGCAACCGACCCCTTCGCGCTGGGAGTTCACCGCAGCATCGCGGCGCCCAGGGGGCGTTCGGCGGGGTCGCCCCCGTTGCCGCCCTACGTAGGACGCGCGCACGACGAACGGCTGGCGGCCGGAGTCGACGCGGCGGTCACGGCGGGGGAGAGCAAACTGCTCTGGCTGACCGGTGATTCCTCCTACGGCAAGAGCCGCGCCTGTTGGGAGGCGCTCGGCGCGCTGCGGCGTCGTGGCGACTGGCGGCTGTGGGCACCGCACAGCGCGGAGGAAGCCCTCGCGGGGCTCCACCGGGTGGCGCCGCAGACCGTGATCTGGCTGGACGAGACCCGCTACACGTGCCTGCCCGCCACCGGCGGTGCCGACGGCGGTCAGCTCGCCGACCGGATCGACGACCTCGTCCACAGCGCGCGGCGGGCGCCCGTACTCGTGCTGGGGACGATGTGGACGCGGACGTGGCACGAGCTGACCGCGGGAACCGACCCGAGGGCCCGGTGCTTCCAGTCACTGCTGCGGGATCCGATCCCCGTGCCGCCCCGCTTCACCGACGACGACATGCGGGCGCTGCGACGTGCGGCGAACACCGATGCGAGGCTCGCCGCCGCCTCGGAACAGGCCGCCGACGGGGAGGTCGCCCAGTGGCTGGCCGGAACACCCGTGGTCCTGGCGCGGTGGGAAGCCGCTCCGGAGAACGCGCGGGCGCTGCTGCTCGCAGCCATGGACATCCGTCGGCTCGGACACGATCAGAGGATCCCGCTCGCACTGCTCGAAGCCGCGGTGCCGGTCTACCTCAGCCCCTCCCAGCGCGAGCGGCTGCTGCGCCGCCCCGACTGGCTGCGCGAGGCCCTGTCGTACGCCACCGAGGAGTGCCTCGGCGCCGCCGGGCCCCTCACCCCCACGCCGCCGCCCCCGGACGCCCGACCGGAGGTCCCCCACTACCGGTTGAGTGACGTCCTGGACCAGTACGGGCAGGAACAGCGGACCGTCGAGCCGGTCCCTCCCGCGCTGTGGCGGACACTGGCCGAGCACATGGATGCCACGGGTCTGCTGGAACTGGCACGGACCGCGCAACGCCGCGGGCTGTACCGGCTGGCCCACGATCTCTGCCGCGACGCGCTGCGGGCCGGAAACCGGGACGCGTGGTGGCAGGCGGCCGAGTTCCTGCGGCGTCAGGGACGTATCCCCGAGGCCGATGCCTGGACCGATGCCGCCGCCGAGGCCTCGGACGCGGCCGCGCTGGCGTGGATCGCTTCCCGGCGGTGGGAGACGGACCCCGCGGGCGATTTGTGGTTCGCCAGGGCGGTGGACGCCGCGGCGGACCCGGAGCCGCTGGTGGATGCCGCCGGGCACCTCTACGAGTGCGGCGACAGCGGGCGGGCGCATAAGTGGTACGACGTGATCATCGACCGGTTCCCGGACGGCACAGCGGCGCTGGATCTCGCCTGGCGACTCGTCGAAGCGGGTCAGTGGGACGAGGCTCTGCGCTACTACGAGAACGCCGCGCGGGACGGAAACCTCGATGCCTACCAACTGGCCTGTGTGGACGCCGTCTACGTCCGTCGCTGGCGCGAGGCCCGGGAGTTGCTGGCGCGTGCCGTCGCCGTCGGCCGCACCCGCCACCTCTTCGAGTCCTACGCTCCTGTGCCGGACGAGGACTGGCCGGAAGCCAACGCCTTCTTCCGGGCAGCCGTGGCGTCGGGTCTGACCGAGGCCCGGTCCGCCTGGGCGTCGACGCTGGCCGCGTCGGACCGGGAGGAGGAGGCGCTGGGCGTACTGGAAGTGGTGCCGGCGGACAGAGAGGAGGTTTCGCTGTACGCGCAGCTGCTGCCGGACGACCGTCTGAACGAAGCCGTGGCACGGCTGAGCGCGTTTCCCTGGCCGGCATGCGAGATGCCGGTCCTGTTCGTCGTGAGCCGGCTGATCCGCGCGGGCCGGGTGAGCGAGGCCCGGGAGGTCTGCGCCGCCCTGCCCGCGAAGGGCAGGGTGTCGTCCCTCCACGCGGGCGCGGCATGGCTGCTCGCCGCCGGCCGTCCCGAGTCCGCCCTGACCTGGTTCGACGAGGCCGCCTCGATCGACCCGGCATCGCTGATGGAGACCGCCCGCGCCCTGGAGGGCGCCGGTCACGACCGGGCGGCGCACTACTACGCCCGCGCGCTGGAGGCAGGGAACGCACAGGCCCAACAATGGTTCGCCGACACCCTGACCGCCGCGCGCGGCTTCGGTGAGGCACTGACCTGGTACGAGAAGTCCTGGCGGCAGGGCGAGATCCAGGCTCTGAAGAACGCGGCCGAATCCGTGTACGCGGCGGGCCGGGAGCAGGAGGCCCTCGTTCTGTACGGAAGGTACTGGGGCGCCCGGACCGACCCGCTCATGTTGGCCCCTCCCTGCCCTCCGGGAGACGAGGCCACCATCACGCGCGTACGCCGGTACGGCTGGGACGTCGACGGCACGCCCGCCGGTGAGTGGGCGGCGCCGCTGCCGCCGTGAGCGCGAAACGGCTCCGCCCGTGGAGGGCGGAGCCGATGCGCGGTGACGGTCGTACGGGGGTCAGGCGTGGCGACGGTTGCCGGTGAAGACGCGGTACAGCACGAGGAGGATGAGCGAGCCGACGACGGCCGCGATCCAGGTGGAGAGGTCGAAGAACCCGTCGATGGAGTCGACGCCGAAGATGACCTTGCCGAGCCAGCCGCCGAGCAGACCGCCCGCGATACCGATGAGCATCGTGATGATGATGCCGCCCGGGTCCTTGCCCGGCAGCAAGGCCTTGGCGATGAGGCCCGCGAGCAAACCGATGATGATCCAAGCGATGATGCCCATAATGCCTCTCCTGCCTAGTCATATAAAGACGCTGTCAAGAACCGTCTTTACCGTGTCGGCGCTTTCAAACGTTGATCACATAGTTGGGTCGATGGGCTGCCGTCGGGAACAGACGGTCCGGCCGACGCGGTTGCATCACCGGGGGACCGGCGCCGCAGGGGCGGGGAATCGCGGCGACCGCGGTGTCGACCGCCCCGCGGGTGACGGTCCCTGGACGCGGTACACCCGCCGCGCACTCATACGAAGAAGTATTTCCGCAGGAGGACTTTTCCATGACTGACCGGCCGTTGACCCTCATGGCTGTGCACGCCCACCCCGACGACGAGGCCACCGGAACCGGCGGAATCCTCGCGCGCTACGCGGCGGAAGGCGTCCGCACGGTTCTCGTGACCTGTACCGACGGCGGTTGCGGCGACGGACCGGGGGGTGTCAAGCCGGGCGCCCCCGGGCACGATCCAGCGGCCGTCGCCTCGATGCGCCGCAAGGAGCTGGAGGCGAGCTGCGAGGTCCTGAACATCAGTGACCTGGAGATGCTGGACTACGCGGACTCCGGGATGATCGGCTGGCCGAGCAACGAGGCCCCCGGATCCTTCTGGCAGACCCCCGTGGCGGAGGGCGCGGCCCGGCTCGCGGAACTCATGCGGCACTACCGGCCCGATGTGGTCGTCACGTACGACGAGAACGGCTTCTACGGCCACCCCGACCACATCCAGGCCAACCGCATCACGATGGCGGCGCTGGAGATGACCTCGCTGACCCCGAAGGTGTACTGGACGACGATGCCCCGCTCGATGATGCAGCGGTTCGGGGAGACCGTGCGCGAGTTCCAGGAGGACATGCCGGAGCCGGATCCCGCGGAGGCCGCCGCGCTGGCCGAGATCGGCCTCCCCGACGACGAGATCACCACGTGGGTGGACACCACCGCCTTCAGTGATCAGAAGTTCGACGCCCTGGCCGCGCACGCCAGCCAGGGCGAAAACATTTTCTTCCTCAAGATGGGCAAGGAGAGGTTCCGCGAGTTCATGGGCCTGGAGACCTTCGTGCGCGTAAAGGACTCCACCGGGGCGGCCGTACCCGAGAACGACCTCTTCGCCGGACTGCGCTGATACCGGCCCGCGCTCGCCTACCCGGTCCGCCCTACCCGGTCTGTCCGAGCGTGAGCATCGCCTCCGCGACCTCGTCGACGGCCGCGTCGGGGATCGCGGTGGCCGCTCCGTCGAGGACGAGCAGCCGTGCGCCGGGGATCTCGCGCGCGATCGCCTCGCCGTTGCCGACGGGGAAGAACGGGTCGCGGCGGCCGTGGACGACGAGTGCGGGGACCGTGATCCCGGGCAGGCGCTCGCGCCAGCGGGGTGTGCAGTCGAGCCTGGAGAACACCATGCCCAGCTGATTGGCCAGGTGGACCGGCGGCGCGGAGCCGGGTGTGCGGTCCCAGATGCGCCCGGCGACCGCGCGTGCGGCGACGGGGTCGTCGCCCCGGATCTCCGCACCCTCGGCGGCGAACTCCGCCACCGCCTCGCGGTCGGTCCAGTCGGGCATCGGGCGCGCGAACAGCCGGCCCATCGTCGCGCGGTCGTGGTCGGGGAGGTCCTCGTCGGGCGGGCCGGGGGCGACCGGGCGGGTGCCGGCCAGGGTGAGCGCCGAGAACGTGGCCGGATGGTCGAGCACGGCCACCTGGGCGACCATCCCGCCGACGCCGATCCCGGCGAGATGGGCGGGCCGCCCGTCGAGCGCGTCGGCAAGGGCCGCCGCGTCGGCGGCGAGATCGCGCAGGGTGTAGGCGGGCGCCTGCGGGTCCGTCGTCGTCGACTCCCCGCTGTCGCGCAGGTCGTAGCGCACCACGCGGCGCCCGCCCCCGGCGAGGCGCTCGCACAGCGCGTCGGGCCAGGAGAGCATGGTCGTCCCGCCCACGAGCAGGACGAGTGGCGCGTCGTCGGCACCGAACGACTCGATGCCCAGGACGACCTCATGGGCGCTGCCAGGGCGGTGGGGCCGCCCCGCGGCGGAGATGTCGGGAGAGAGGGGGCCGGGGGTGCCGACGCTGATGCGAGTCATACCAGTGCAGACTCGGCCCACTGGCCGAAATCATCGCTGACGCCGAAGCGATCCCGGCGAAGCGATCCCGGCCGAAGCGACCTCATGCGCTCAGCGTGTGCCGATCTCCTCGCCGCACCGGCTGCCGAGATCTCGGTCAACGATTTATAGAGTGAATCGGGACGCCCCGGCCGAACGCGTCGCGGCCCCGCTCCGACCGGCCGGCAAGGCCCTGGCGGGGGAGCGGAGCTGAGCCGGAGAAAAAAATCCACGCCTCGTTGTCGGATTCCGCGAAGGCCGTTCGTCGTCCTCATGAAGCGTCCGGAAGGAGAACGGTCATGAAGTACGTGTTGTTCATCGCCACGGACCCCACGGGGGAGCCGACCGACGAGAACCCGCGGGCATGGGTCGAGAAGTGGAACGGCCGAGGCGTCCGTATGGAGGGAATGCCGCTCAAGCCGGCCGAGGAGACCAGAACGGTCCGCGTGCGCGGGGACCGGGTCCTGGTCACCGACGGCCCGTTCGCCGAGACCGCCGAGTGGATCGCCGGGTACGACCTCCTGGAGGCCGCCGACCTGGACGAGGCGATCGAGGTCGCCGCCTCGCACCCGATGGCCACCGCAGGCCGCGTCGAGGTCCGGCCGGTCGAACCGCTCGACCTCGGATCCGGCACCGGAAACGTCCGGCACGAGGGCGACGCGCCCGCCTCCCGCTTCCTCGCGATCCTGCGGACGGACCCGGACGCGCCCGCCTTCACCCCCGAACCCGCGGAGGTGGCCGACTGGGTCCGCGACGGTCTCGCCTCCGGCCGCTATCTGGCCGGTGAGCACCTGCGTCCCGTCCGGGACGCCACCCTCGTACGCCGCCGCGAGGGGGAGCTGCTGATCACCGACGGCGCGTACACGGACGGGCCGGAACAGGTGTCCGGGATCGTGTTCGTGGACGGTGAGTGGGAGGAGGCGATCCGCTACCTCGCCCGCTGTCCCATGGCGCGGTCCGGAAGCGTCGAACTGCGCGAGTTCTGGGGCGACTTCTCGTGACCACCGGGCCGGCAGAGGTGCGGGCGGCGCTCGCGGAGGCGTACCGGGGCGAGTGGGGCGTCGTGTTCGGCACGCTCGTGCGCCTCACCGGCGACTGGGAGCTGGCCGAGGACTGCGCGCAGGAGGCGTTCGCCCGCGCCCTGCCGGCCTGGGAGCGGGAAGGTGTCCCGCAGAAGCCGGGGGCATGGCTGGTGACCGCCGCGCGGCACCGCGCCTTCGACGTACTGCGTCGCGGGACGACCGAGCGCGGCAAGCTGGCCGAGGCCGCCGCGCTCAAGGCGGCCGGCGAGCCGCGGCCGCCCGGGGACGAGCGGCTGCGGCTGGTGTTCACCTGCTGCCACCCGGCGCTCCCCCTGGAAGCCAGGGTCGCACTGACCCTGCGGGCGGTCAGCGGCCTGACCACGCGGGAGATCGCCCGCGCGTTCCTGGTGGGCGAGGACACCGTGTCGCAACGGATCCTGCGGGCCAAACGCAAGATCGCGGCGGCGGGCATCCCGTACCGGGTGCCGCCGCCCGGCGCACGTGCCGAACGGCTGGACGGCGTACTCGCCGTCATCTACCTCATGTTCACCGAGGGTTACGCACCCAGTGACGGCAACACACAGCGCGACAGCCTCGCCGAGGAGGCCGTCCGGCTCGCCCGGCTCGTCGCCGCGGAGGCCCCGGAGGAGCCGGAGGCGCGAGGGCTGCTCGCGCTGCTGCTGCTCCAGCATTCGAGGCGCGCCGCCCGGCTCGACGCCGACGGCGGGCTGGTCACGCTGGACCGGCAGGACCGCACGCGGTGGGACCACGCACTCGTCGCGGAGGGCGTGGCCCTCGCCCGCGAGGCCGTCGGGGCGGGCGGGCCCTACGCCCTCCAGGCGGCCATCGCCGCGCAGCACGCCCTCGCCCCGACCGCGGCCGCGACCGACTGGGCGGCGATCGTGACGTGGTACGACCGGCTCCTCACCCTGCGTGCGAACCCGGTGGTCGAGCTCAACCGCGCTGTCGCGGTCGGGATGCACGAGGGCCCCCAGGCGCAGTTGGACGCCGTGGACGCTCTCGGCACGTCGAAGAAGCTGGCCGGGAACCACGCACTGCCGGCGGTCCGCGCGGACGCGCTGCGGCGACTCGGCCGCGCGCGCGAGGCGGCCGGGGTATACCGGACGGCGGAGGCGATCGCCCCGAACGAGGCGATCGCCCGTGAGTACGCCAAACAGGCCGCGGTACTGGAACAGATGGATGAGGGGAACGTCCCGCTGTGACGCATGCGCATGAGGGCGAAGTACTCGCCCGGATCGCCGAAGGGCTCATCTACACCGAGTCGGAAGCGGCTTCGCTGAACTCCGAGCGCCGGACGGAGCAGATCTTCGACTACAACCACACACCCCCGCGCGAGAAGGAGAGACGCCGGTCGCTGCTCGCCGAGATCCTCGGCTCGGTCGGGGAACGTACTGTGCTGCTGCCGCCGTTCCACGCCGCGTTCGGCAGCAACGTCCACCTCGGGGACGACTTCTTCGGGAACGTGAATCTGACGTTCGTCGACGACGTGGACATCCGGATAGGCGACGGCGTCATGATCGCGCCGGGCGTGACGCTGACCACGACGGGACACCCGGTGCACCCCGCCCGCCGCGTCGACTTCGCGCGGTTCTCCGAACCGATCGTCATCGAGGACAAGGTGTGGATCGGCAGCAACACCGTGGTCCTGCCGGGTGTGCGCATCGGATACGGCTCTGTCATCGGCGCCGGCAGCGTCGTCAGCCGCGACATCCCCCCGATGACGGTCGCCCTCGGGACGCCCTGCCGGGTGGTCCGCGAGATCACGGACGAGGACCTCACCACCCGCCTCGCCGGCCAATAGACACGCCCTGCCCCGCCGGCGGCCGGCCGGCCGGGCGGAGGCGCCGGGCCCGTTGTCACAGGGGGCGCTTAGAGTCTCTCCCACTCGTCACGGTGCGTTGCCCCTGACGGGTTTCATCGGCGTGCCGCCGGTTCGGCGGCCGTCCGGATCAATGGGGAGAACAGCGCATGGGGTGGGTTCCGGCGGGCGACTACGAAGTCGCCCTGGAGGCGGGCACGGTGGTCTGCCGCAATGGGAAGGGCCGGCGGCTGAAGTCCGTTCCGGCCAGATTGAAGGACGACCCGGCGGTCGTCGGACTCCGGCAGCTGACCGAGTGGCTGGAGCAGCACGCACACCAGTGCCTGACCGACGTCGAGCAGTGGATGGTGCGTTCGCTGCCCGTTCCCACCGCCGTGCTCGCCCGGGTCTGGCCCGACCCGGCGTGGCAGACGGCCCTGCGGGACGTGGTGGTCACCGGCCTGGACGGTGGAGTCGCCGGGTTCCTGCGTGATGTCGATCCCGAGCGCGGCCTCGGCCTCGTCGACCTGGACGGCGACACGGTCCGCATCACCCCGGACGTCGTCCGCGTGCCCCACCCCGTCCTCCTCGACGACCTCGACGAGCTGCGGGAGTTCGCCGTCGAGCTGGAAGTGCGCCAGAACGTCGACCAGTTGTTCCGCGAGGTGTGGCGCCGCCCGCCCGGCCTCGACCGCGACGCCACGTCCGTGGACACCTACGCGGGCGGCGTGTTCAAGGAACTGCGCTTCCTGCACGGCCGCGTCACCCAGCTCGGATACCGGTCGCGCGGCGGATACGCGGTCTGCCCGGTCGTCGAGGACGGCGCCACCACAGAGGCGCGCATCTGGATCGGTGAGCACGACGGATACGACGAGTACGGCACCGAGACGGGCTCGCTGGGCTGGACAGACCCGGCGGGGCGCGCGCTGACGGCCGCAGAGGTCGGCCCCGTCGCGTGGTCGGAAGGTATGCGCATGGCGGCGGCGCTCTACGCCGGACGCGACGTGGCGGACGAGGAGCGGGCGGCATGAGCACCACGACGACGAACACCCACACGGACACGGTGGCAGCGGCGGAGGCGTCCCTCCCCGCCCAGGCCCGGGGTCCCGTGGCCGAGGCCCGCGCGGCGGCCCTGCTGGACGCGGGCGCGATCCTCCCGGCCGGCACCACGGAGCGGGACGACGCCGACGCGCTGACCGCCCGCACCTACACGCACAGCGCCCTGGGCGACCGCGCCGTGGTCCGGCTCGTGCCCGGCACTCTCGGTGAAGCCGAGGACCTGGCCCTTGAGTTCCTCGGGCTGGCCCGCGCGTCGGAGGCCCCCGTCGTCGGCCAGGTGCGCCGCGAGGCGCTGGGCTTCCCCGCCTGGGCGCTGGTCAACGACCCGGCCAACGGGCACCACGCGCTGGCCCTGGTCAAGGACATCGAGCGGCTGGGCCGACAGGCCAGGACCCGCGCCGGGGCGGCCAAGGAGGGCTTCGACGCACTCGGCACCCGGCTCGGCCGGGCCGTACCCCACTTCCTCCCCACCTACTACGAGCAGGTCGCGCGCCTCTTCCTCCAGGCCGAGAACACCAGCTACGCCGCCTCCTTCTTCGGCAAGGCCCGCGAGGCCGAGCGGGTGCACGGGCTGGTCGTGGACGAGGACCGGCAGCGGGCCGTCTTCCTGGAGTTCGCCTTCGCCGGCGCGCTGACCGTCAAGGCACTGCGTCAGTACGTGCGGGACCTGGTGGCCCGGCTCGAACCGGCGGACGCCTGGGCGCAGTTCCGCCGGCTGCTGGTCGAGCGCTGCGCGGCCGGCATGCCCCCGTACGCGGCGCTGCCGCAGGACGTGCGCGCGCTGGTGAAGGCCGCCGGGCTGGACCGGGAGGCCGCCGAACGCGAGCTGGTGGCCGATCTGATCGCCGCTCCCGGAGTCGTCCGCGCCCCCGCCTCCTTCTGGGCCGCCTACCGCTCCGCGGTCGTCGGTCTCGCCCGACAGGACGGATCCGTGCGGGCCCGGCTGCTCGGCTTCTTCCCGGAGACCTTCAGCGAGGACCACCGGGAGAAGGCCGGCGAATCCGACTGGCTGGTGTTGCTGGCCGAGTCGGGCGCCGAGGACCTGCTGACCGGCTTCCCGGAGCCGGCGGGGCACGCTCCCGTCGCGTCCGCCGACTCCGTAGCGTCCGCCGCGTCCGTCTCCGCCGTCTCCCCGGCCGACTGGCTGGCCCGCTGGGAGGCACACCGCCGGCGCAACCGGGCCACCGCGGGCCGCAGCCCGCAGACCCTCGCCCTGGCCGCCCGGATGGCGGACCGGCTGCGCGCCGACGGGCGCCCCGTCGAGCTCTTCCAGGGCCGCTGGCAGCGGAACGCCGATCTGGACCTCCTCGACCTCTGCCTGGCCTCCGGTATCCCCGTCGCCGAACCGGACGAGCGGGACGCGGGCAACGGACAGGGCCCCGCCGTCCCGCTCGGCTCCTGGCTCACCGACACCGCGCCCGGCGCGCGGGACCTCACCGCCGTCTCCGAACGCCCGGCCTTCCGCGCCCTTCTGCGCCGGACCGTCGGCGCCCTCGGCGACGGGCACGGTCAGCGGCTGAGCGACGCCGGCCTTGCGAAGCTGGCGGCGCACCCGGTGCTCTCCGGCATCCTGCGGGAGTGGCTGACCGCCTGCGCCGAGGAGTACACGGCCGCGCGCGGGCTCCCCGGGCTGCGAGCCGCCCTCAACAGGCTCTCGTCGTTCCGCAGCGTGATCGCGGACGTCGCCCCCGAGGCCGTGCGGCTCCTCAAGGGCCACGAGGTCGTGCCGCTGCTCGCCGCCACCCTGCGCACCGGCGTCCTCGACGAACTGGGCTGGCCCGCGCTCGATACGGCCTACGCCGAACTGGCCGCGGAATCCGCCGGCGTGCACCGCCGGGGCCGCCGCTCCGAGGGCGTCGGGGTCACCGGCGCCTGGCCCGCGCTGATCCTGAACACGCTCGAACGGGCCGTCGTCGTCGGCCCGGAAGGCGTACTGCTGACGCACACCCTGCGGTTGCCCGCCACCGTCGACCACTGGCGGTCGCTCGCCTTCCGTTACGTCGACGGCGAGTTGCTGGTCATCTGGTGGGAGGACGGAAAACCGCGCGGCTACTGGTCGCACCGCCCCGCCGAACCGTTCACCGTCGGCGGCGAGCAGATACCCCGCTGGGGCGGCTCAGGCCCCTCGGACGAAGTCTGCCTGCCGCTGCCCGGCGGCGGCCGCGCCACCGGAGGCAAGGCCCTGCACGCGGGCGACACCTCCCTCCCGCCGCAGCGCGCCGTCATCTCCGACGGCACCGGCCACTGGCGGGAAGGCCACCAGGGCACGCAGCGGGTCTGGCTGGAATACGACCCGGCCACCGGTACGCACGGCCGGGCGTCCCTGCCCGCCTTCCTCCGCTCCGGGGTGCGGGACGGCACCCGGCTGCTCGCCGAGCACTGCCAGGTGCTGCCCCTCCAGCCCGGTCTGGAGAACACCCCGTTCGGCACGGACGGCAAGGTCCTCGGACGCTGGGTCCGCTCCACGGCCACCGAGCCCGGCACGGCCGCCCCCGCCGACGGGTACCGGATCGTCGCAGGCACCCCCGACGGCCACACGGTCACCCTGCCGCACCCACTGCCCGACGGCGGGTCCCCGGTGCCGCTCGGCGCACTCACCCTGCCCGGCGGCTCACGGCCCCTGGTGGCCCTGTACCACCGCTCCGTCGCGGCGCACCCGGCGGACGCGGACGGAGCCGGCGGCAGCCTGTGGTCCGTCCCCACCGACTCCTCCGGCGCGAACGACGCGGCGGGCACCCCGTATGTGCCGCCCGTCGCCTACTGGCACGCGCTGCGCCCGAGGGACGAGCGGGGCTCCGCCGCCCTGCGGAATCTGACCGACTCCCGGGCTGGTGAGCTGTTCGAGGCGGTCGCCGCCGCGGTCGCCCGGCACCTGGAGGCGTTCCGGGCCGCCAAGGAGTACACCGGGCCCTCGGCGCGGGAGCTGAGCGAGGAGGCCATGGCGCGGGTGCTGCCCGAGGTGTCCGACGCACGGCTCCTCGCGGGCGTCACCGCCGTCGTCCGGGACGCGGTGGACCGCGCGGCCTCCGCCGCCCGGTACCTGGAACCGCCCGAGCCCGCGCAGCCGGCCACGTCCCGGAACACCGCGCGCGTCCAGGGCATGTTCTTCGAACACGAGCCCGAGCATGGTGACGACACGACCCTGGAGACCGCCTCCGCCTGGGACTCCGAGCGGATGCGCGGCGGCTGGTGGGGAGCCGGGAAGCGGTGGACCGTGATCCGTCAGATCCTCTCCGTCAACCATGTCCTCGGCGGCGAACCGGCGTTCGGCCCGCCCGTCACGTCCAAGGCGCCGCGCACCGTCGCGGACGGCTGGCGGCGGGACGAGTACACCGTGCCCAGCGACTCCCTGACCTGGGCCCCCCTCCTCGACCACCTGCCCGAACTGGCCTACCGGGCCGCGTCCGCGACCACCTCCCCCGAGCACCGCAGCGGGCTCCTGGTGTTCCTGGAGACCCTCGCCGCGGGCCCGCTGGCCGAGCCCGCGGGCACGGTACGGCAGGTGGAGCTCGTCGAGCCGTTCGGCGTGGGGGCATCCGGGCAGGGTCGCCCAGAGGCCGTGCACCGCCTCGGCCAGGTGCTGCGCAAGGGCGCCCGCACCGTCGTGATCCTCGCCAACCGGGGCCGGAACTACCGGAGCGACTCGGAACGCTGGCTCGCCCTCGACCACGACCCGGCCGGCGCCTTCGGCCCCGTCCCCGGTTTCACCCTGGACCACGAGCACGTGTACCGGCACGGCATCGCCCGCGACCGGCTCACCCGGCTCATCGCCCTGGTACGGGAGCAGGGCCCGGCACCCTGGCGTCCGGAGGCGGCGGAGGCGTTCCACACGGCCACCGGTATCGGCCCGCTCCAGTCCCTCGCCCTGCTCTCCGCGGCCGTCGACGAGCCCGGCGCGGAGGCACTCGCGCTGCTCGGGGTGAAGACGCGTGCCTTTGAAGCGGCCCAGGGCAGGCTGAACGCCCTGCCCCGCGACGACCGGCACGCCCTGCTCCAGTCCCTGCTGCCCGCGGACCCGGCCGAGCTGTGGTCCACGGGCCCCGACGTCCCGGCCGCCACCGAGGTCTGGCGGGAGCGCCTGGCCTCCCTCGTCCGGGTCCCCGAGGAACTGGACCTCGACCTGTCCGGTACCACCCCGGGCGCCGTCGACCTGATCCTCAACGCGGGCTCCCGCGCCTGGCTCAGCCACGGCACCGATGTCGAGGACGGCACCGGCCGCCCGGCCCTGCGCCGGGTGGGCGCACGCGGTGCGGTCTCCACCGCCCTGACCGCCCTGCGCACCCTCGCCTACTCGCTGCCGTACGGGCATCCGCTGCGGGCGCACCTGCCCACCGGGCTGGCAGCCGTACGCCGCCGCCTGGCCGACCCCGGCCTGGTGCTGGACCTCGGCCTGGACTGGACCGAGTCGGGGCATTCGATCGGTCCCGCGATCCGCGCCGCCCACGGGCTCCCCGAGTCCGGCGGCGCCGGGCCCGACGGGCTGGTCAGGGCCGGCACGGCGCTGCTCCTGGCCCCCGGTCACGGCGACAGCGAGAAGCTGCTGATCCGCCCGGCCGGACTGACCGGCCCCGACGACCCGGCGTTCGGCCTCGTCGAAGGCACCGTCGGCGGTTACGCCACCGGCGATCTGCTCGCCCTGCGCGCACTGCTGGGCGAGGAGACCGACGCGCTGGCCTCTGCGGGCGCCCCCGACGGCGCCCCGCACCACCCGGCCCAGGACCCGACGCGTGCGGTGCCGGACCTGGTGGCCGAGGCCGCCGACACCCTGGGCCTGGGCGCGGACGCCGCCGCCCTCTATCTGATGCTGCTCGCCCTGCCCGACCCGACGGACCGCAACTGCGTCCGCTGGACCGAGTGGAAGCCGGCCCGGATCAAGAAGGCCCGCGCGGAACTCGCCGCCACCGCACTCGTCGTGGAGGCGAAGCGCTCCCGGGCCGGCCGCACCCTGTTCCTCCCTTGCGGCTGGCTCGAACGCGGCGCCCCCGGGCTGCCGTTGGAGACCTGGAAGGAACGCCTGTACCCCGTGGCCGGCTCTGCCAGGACCCTGCCCCACCTCCCCGTGCCCGAGCTGTTCGCAGCCGCCTGGGCGCGGGTCCGCGGCGGCGACGCCCCGGCCTTCGAAGAACTGGACACCCGCGCACCCCGGAAGGGCCGCCGCCGATGACGAACGACACCACGACCACCACCGTGGACACCACCACGGACCGGGCGACGGCGCCCGGCCGGGAACACCGCCAGGTCACCCCGCCCGAGGACCGGTACGCCACCGAGCTCGCCTTCCTCGCCGTCCACGACTCCGGGCCCCGCCCGCCCGGCTGGCTGCTCACCCCGCGCGCCGTCGTCGCCTTCGTGATGGGCAGCGCGGGCGAGGCACTGAGCCTGCCGAAGGGCGCCCGGCCGGGCGCCGGGGTGCCGCGCCGACTGGTGATCGAGCAGAAGTTCGTCGGCGAACGCGCCCTGGTCGAACGGTGCGTGGTCACCCTTGCCGGAGAGCGCGGGCTCCTGCTCGTGGGTGAACCCGGCACCGCCAAGTCCATGCTCTCCGAACTGCTGTCGGCGGCCGTCTGCGGAACCAGCGCACTCACCGTGCAGGGCACCGCGGGTACTACGGAGGACCAGCTCAAGTACGGCTGGAACTACGCACTGCTGCTTGCCCAGGGCCCCACCCAGCAGGCCCTGGTGCCCTCCCCGGTGCTCGCCGCGATGACCCGGGGGGCCGTCGCCCGCGTCGAGGAGGTCACCCGCTGCCTGCCGGAGGTCCAGGACGCCCTGGTGTCCCTGCTCTCCGAGCGGCGGATCGCGGTGCCCGAACTCGCGGGCGGCGAGGGCGCCCAGGTGCACGCCGCCCCAGGCTTCACCCTCATCGCCACCGCCAACCTGCGCGACAAGGGCGTCTCGGAGATGTCCGCCGCCCTGAAGCGGCGCTTCAACTTCGAGACCGTGGGCCCCATCGGGGACGTGGACGCCGAGACCGCGCTCGTCCGGCGCCAGTCGCGGGCGGCCGTCGAACGCGTGGGCGCCGCCTTCCAGGTGGACGACGCGGTCCTCGAAGCCCTGGTCACTGCCTTCCGGGACCTGCGCGAGGGCCGCTCCGCGGAGGGCTGGGAGGTCGAGCGCCCCTCCACGGTGATGAGCACCGCGGAGGCGGTCTCCGTGGCGGGCGCCCTTGGCCTGGCCGCCGCCTACTTCCCCGGCGACCGGGATGTGCTCTCCCTCCTGCCCGGCCATCTGCTCGGTGTCGTCAGGAAGGACGACCCCGCCGACGCGGCACGGCTGCTGGGGTACTGGGACGGGCCGGTGCGCAGGCGCGCGGAGCAGGGGGCGGCGACCTGGCGTGCCCTGTGGGACCTGCGCTCGGTGCTGGAGAACTGACGGATGAATGAGTCGACCATCCCCGAGACGGCCGTCCTCCCGGCCTCGGACACGGCGGCCGCGCCCGCCACCCCGGAGGCCGCGGTGGCGGCCCTCGCGGCGGCCGGGCCCGGGGCGCCGTTCCTGATCGGGGTGCGCCATCACGCGCCCTCGCTGGCGGCCGCCCTCCCGGCCCTGCTGGACGCGGCGGCCCCGGACGTCCTCCTCGTCGAACTGCCCGCCGAGTTCCAGCCCTGGCTGGGCTGGCTCGCCCATGAGGAGACCGAGGCCCCGGTGGCGCTGGCCGCCGTGCCCGCCGACCGGCCCGGAGCCGGTCCGTCGGACGAACGGGGGCCCGCCTTCTACCCGTTCGCGGACTTCTCGCCCGAACTGGCCGCGCTGCGCTGGGCGGCGAGGAACGGGGTCCCGGCGGTTGCCTGCGATCTGCCGTTGGCCGACCGGGCGTGGGCGGGGGCCGGTCCGGACACCCCCGCGCCCGCCCCGGTCCCGGGCGCCGACTCCGCGCCCGCGCCGGGGGACGGGCGCGGACTGTCCGACGCGCTCCGGTCCCGGCTCACCGGCCGGGACGGCGACGACCTGTGGGACCGGCTGGTGGAGACCCTCGCGCCCGGCTCGACACCCGAGGCACTCCGCCGTGCCGCCCTGCTCACCGGCTGGGCCCTGCGCCACGAGGCCGAGGCGGGAGGCGGGGTGCGGGGCACGGACCTGGTGCGCGAGGCGTGTATGCGCGGCCACATCGCACAGGCCCTGGCGGGCGGACAACGGCCCGCCGTGGTGGTGGGAGCCTTCCACACCCCGGCGCTGCTGCCGTCCGCCGGCGGGGCCGCGGGGGCCACCGGGGTCAGTGGGACTGTCGGTGCCACCGGTGCCGCGCTGGCGGCCGAGACCACCGGGCCCGCCGATACCACCGCAGACCCCGTACCGGACGCCTGCACGGTCTCCCTGATCCCGTACACGTATCCGCTGCTCGACTCGCGGTCCGGCTACCCGGCCGGCATCCGGGACCCGGAGTGGCAGCACACCGTGCTGGACGCCGCCGGGGACCCGGCCGCGCTGCACGAGGCGCTGATCCGCACCGCGGTCCGTATCTGCGCCGCCCTGCGCGAACAGGGCCACCCCTACGGCCCGGCGGACGGCCGGGAGATCGTCCGGGTCGCCGGCGACCTGGCCCGGCTGCGCGACCTGCCCGCCCCCGGCCGAGGCGAACTCCTGGAAGCCGCGCAGACGGTGCTGGGGCGCGGCGAGACCTACGGCACGGGCCGCGCGGTCGCCCTGGCCCTCGAACGCGTACTCGTCGGAACCCGCACCGGACGCCCCGCGCCCGCCGCCCCGCGCAGCGGGCTGGGCCCCTCGGTCGAGGCCGCGACAGAGGCGCTCTCCCTCCCCGGTCCGCGGGACGCGCACGAGAAGACACCGCGCGACCTCCGTCTCGACCCGGCGCGCTCCACCCTGGACCGGCGCCGCGAACTGCTGCTGCGCAGGCTGACGGTGTGCGGCATCCCCTACGCGCAGGAGCAGCGGGTGACCGGCGCGGCGGGCACCGAAGGGCTCACGACGCGCTGGCAGGTGCGGTGGACCCCGGCGACCGCCGCGATGCTCACCGCGGCCGGGGCCCGCGGCGTCACCCCGGTCCAGGCGGCGGAGGGCGTGCTGCGGCAGCGGCACGCGGCGGAGTGCGCGGCGGACGGTCCGACGGCCGCCCAGGTCGTCCGGGGCCTGACGGACGCCGCCGAGTGCGGGCTCCCCGCCCTGGCGGAAGAACGGCTGACGGAGCTGGCGTCAGTCCTCCCCGCGAGCGGCACCCTTCCCGAACTCCTGGGCGGGCTCGACCTGCTGGACCGTATCCACGCCGGACATCTCCCGGGACCGGCCCCCTCCGACGATCACCCGGACCCGGACGCCAACGCCCGCGCCGCTCGCACCGCGCACGCGGCCGAACTCCTGACCTCCGCCGCGGTCCGCCAGGTCGACGGACTGACCGGTTCCGAGGAGCCCGGGGACGCGCGGGCGCTGCTCGAACTGTCCCAGCGGGCCGACCGGGTGGGCGGCATCCGGCTCACCGACGCCCTCGCCCGGCTGGCCGCCGACGGGACGCCGTTGATCGCCGCGGCCGCCGGGGCGGTCAGGGTGCTCACGGGCCACGAAGAGGCCGCGAGCTTCGGGGGACGCGTCGCCTCCTGGGTGGACGGAGCCGTGGACAGCGCCTCCCGGGCCGCGCTCACCGCCCGCCTCACCGGCGTCCTGACGGTGGCGGGCCCCCTCCTGACCGTCGGCGTCGGCGCCCTGGACCCGATGCTGCACCGGGTCGTCGAGCTGGACGACACCGCGTTCCTGGCCCGGCTGCCGGCCCTGCGCGGTGGCTTCGACACCCTGAGCCCGGCCGCCCGGGACCGGCTGCTGGACACCGTCGAGGAGCGGCTGGGCGAACGGGTGGACGACCTCGGCGCGGACGATCCGGCGGAGCTGGCCCGCCGGACGGCCGCCGACCTCGCGGCCCGCGAGCTCCTGACCGGCCTCGGCCTGCCCGTCCCGCCACCCGCGCACGACGACCGCATCCCACCGCTGTCCGCCGGCAGCCCCGCCGCTACCTGCCCCACCACCGGGACAGCCCCCGCGACCGAGGCCGCCACCGCGCGGACCCTCGCGCCCGCCGACCGGTGGCGACTCGTGCTCGGGCGGCGCCCGGACCGGCTGCCGTCCGGTGCCGCCCGGCTGGCGACCGCCCTGGACGAGCTCTACGGCGCGGGACACGGGGAGGGATCGCGGGGCGGCGTGCCCGGCCCCGGTGGCGGCTCGGGCGGCGGCCGGGAACCCTCGTACCCCGGTGTCCGCGAGTGGTCGGAGGAACTGGCCGCGCTGTTCGGCCCCGGTATCCGCGAAGAGGTCCTCGCAGCCGCGGCCGGGACCGGCCGGCCGGACGTCCTCGCCGAGCTCGACCCGGCGGCCGCCACTCCCTCGGTGGAACTGCTCAGGACGATCCTGCGGTACGCCGGCGGCCTGCCGGAGGCCCGCCTCGCGGCGCTCCGGCCCCTGGTCCGCCGCCTGGTCGACGAACTGACCCGGCAGCTCGCCACCCGGCTGCGCCCCGCCCTCACCGGCGCGATGACGGCCCGGCCCACCCGCCGCCCCGGCGGCCGGCTGGACCTGCCGCGTACGCTGCGCGCCAACCTGGCCACCGCCCGCCGGACGGCCGAAGGAACGGTCCGGGTGATCCCGGAGAAGCCGGTGTTCCGCAGCCGCGCACGCCGGTCGGCCGACTGGCGCCTGATCCTGGTCACCGACGTCTCCGGATCCATGGAGGCGTCCACGATCTGGTCCGCGCTGACCGCCTCCGTACTCGCCGGGGTGCCGACCCTGAGCACCCATTTCCTGGCCTTCTCCACGGAGGTCGTCGACCTCACCGGCCATGTGCGCGATCCCCTCTCCCTCCTGCTGGAGGTGAGCGTGGGCGGCGGCACACACATCGCCGCCGGCCTGCGGCACGCCCGCGGCCTGATCGAAGTGCCCAGCCGCACCCTGGTCGTCGTGATCAGCGACTTCGAGGAGGGCGCGCCGCTCGGCGGGCTGCTCGCCGAGGTGCGGGCCCTGGTGAACACCGGCTGCCACGTCCTCGGGTGCGCCAGCCTCGACGACGCGGGCCGGCCCCGCTACTCGACGGGCGTCGCCGGTCAGCTCGTGGCCGCCGGGATGCCCGTGGCGGCCCTCAGCCCACTCGAACTGGCCCGCTGGATAGGGGAGAAGACCGCATGACCGCCGCTCAGCTGCCACCTGTCGCGCCGGAGGTCACGGCCACGCTGGTGGAGGACCTCTCGCCCCGGCTCCGCAAGCGGCTGGACGCCGCGATCACCAAACTCGGCGCCCGCCCGGCACACCGCGACGGGGACACGGTGACGATCGAGGTCGACGACGAGACCGCGTTGCGCCTGCGTGCTCCGGGCGGCGTGGTGGCCACGCCCGACGCCATCACCTGCGGCTGTCTCCTCGCCCCGGCATGCGTCCACCGCGCGGCCGCCGCCTGCGCCGCCCCCGTGGCGGACCCGGTGGCGGACCCGGTGCCGGAGAACGTCGACCGGTCGATCCAGGCCGCCCCGGAGCCCGCCCCCGCAACGGATCCGGCCTCCTTGACGGGCCCCGCCCCCGTAACGAACCCCGCCCCCGTAACGAACCCCGCCCCCGTAACGAACCCCGCCCCCGTAACGAACCCCGCCCCCGTAACGAACCCCGCCCCTGTAACGGACCACAGTCCCACCCCGGCCCCCGTGCCCACGGACCTCGCCGCCCCGCCCGAGGTGGCGAGCCCCGCCCAGCGGGCCGCGGCCGATGCCCTGTGGGCGGCGGGGGCCGCCGTGCTGGAGGCCGGGGTCGACGGGGCCGGTGCCGTCACCCAGGCGGCCCTTCTCCGCGCCGCGCACACCGCCAGGCTCCGGCAACTGCCGCGCGTCGCGGGCGCCGCGCTCTCCGTCGTCACGCTGCTGCGCGCGGCCCGCGCCGGGGACCCGTCCTACCGCACGGCGGAGCTCGTCACCGCCCTGGCCGAACTCCTGGGCACCGCACACCGGGTGGGGGCGGCGTCCGGTGCGGAGCTGGCAGCAGTCAGGGGCCGGGCGCGCCGCCCGTACAGCCCGGACGGTGCGCTGCGCCTGTACGGACTGTTCACCGAACCCGTGGTCACGGACTCGGGCCACGGCGGTGTCCGTACCTGGGTCGCCGGGCCCGAAGGCCGTCTCTGCACGGTCGGAGACGTGGCACCCGGCGGCGTCGGGCGCGCCCTCGGCGTGGCCGACCGGGCGGTACGCCTGGGGGACAGCGCGCTCACCCACCGGGAGCTGGGCCGGGCAGGACTGGCGGTCTCGGGGGCCACGGTCTCACCGGACGGCAGACTGGGCGCAGGGAAGGGCGTCAAGGCCGTGACCGCCCGGGGCGCGGCGTGGACGGAGCCACCGCTCGCCGCGCTGTGGGAGACACCGCCGTCCGAACAGGCCGCCCGCGCCCTGCGGTCCACCTCCCGCTACGCGGACCCGGACAGCGGTGGCAGCGACCTGCTCTTCCTGGACGTCGAACTCCTCGGCGCCGTGAGGGAGTCCGGCGGCACCTGCCTGCTCGCGCGGTGCGAAGGCGGCATTCACGTACGGCTCACCGCCGCCGACGACGATCCCGCGCTGGCCCACCGCGACAACCTGATGCTGCTGGCCGCGGCGCCGGGCACCCGACTGAGGATCGTCGGCCGCCTGGTGCCCGCCCTCCACCCCCGGCTCACCCTCCTCGCCTGCTCGCACCCCACCGGCGAGGGCACGATCGACCTCGGCCTGGACCGCCTGCGCCGTGCCGACCTCCCGGACCCGGCCGCCCCCGTCCACCTCGCCCCGCACCAGCCCGGCGAGGCCGGCCCGCACTCGCCCCTGTACCTCCTGGAGCGCCGGGTCGAACAGACGGTTCCGGCGGGCCGGGCCGCCCTCGGCATGCTCGGTGACGTCACCGCCGAGACCCGCCGTATCAGCCGGGCGGGCCTCCACACGGCCGCCGGGCTGCTGACCGCCCTGTGCGCTTCTGCGGCCCGACGCGACCGGGACCACTTCGGCCGTCTCCTGCCTGCCGACACGGACGGCTTCGCCCTGTACTGGCTCGCGGCCGCCCGTTACACGGCTGCCGTGGCCGAGTCCCTGTGCGCGGCAGCCTGGGAGGACCAGCGGCCGGCCGCCTGATCGTCGTCGTGCCCGCGGCCGGGTCCGCGGGTGTGACGGGCGGCGTTCACGCCTCTGCGGGTGCGCCCGTGGCCGCCGCGATCAGGGCGGTGGCCGCGGCGCGGGTGGCCGCGGCCACGTCGGAGCGGTGGTGGTCCATCAGGGCGGAGATGCCGGCGCCGTCGTAGAGGATCTGGAGCTGGTGGCCCAGGGCACCGGGGTCGGCGGCGCCCGCCTCGGTGGCGAGGCGGGTGAAGAGACCGCGCATCCAGCCACGGAAGTTTTCCGCCGCTTCCTCGACGAGCCCGCCGGGGCTGGCCTCGGCACCGGCGCGGATGAACGCGCAGCCGTGGAAGTCGGGCCGGTCGAACTGCCGCCCCTGGGAATCGAAGACCGCCAGCATCTGCTCGCGGGGCGTGTCGTACTCCGCGACGGCCCGGGTGATCCGGTCGGCGGTGGCCGTGTGCCGGGTGTCGAGGTAGGCGCGGACGAGCTGCTCCTTGCCGCCGAAGGTGTTGTACAGCGACGCCTTGGCCACGCCCGCGTGCTCGATGACCCGGTCGATTCCGACGCTCTGCACGCCCTCGGCGTAGAAAAGCTCGTCGGCGGCGGCGAGGAGGCGCTCTCGCGCCGACGGCCTCGCGGTGCTCCGGACACTCGCCATGACGGTCACTCCTTCAGACAGATCTGTCTACATTATGCCCCCGCCCGAGGTCACCCCTCAGGCGCTGCCGCCGACCCGCTCGCACGGCAGGACAGCTGCCCCGTCCCGGCCGCCGCGCACCAGCCCGAGCAGCGCGAACGCCGCGAGGACGATCACGGCGACGCCGTACTCCTGTGCGGTGGCGGCGAGTCCGCCCGCGTGGACGACGAGGAACCCGGCGATCACGGTGGGCACCCCCATCCCCAGGTAGGAGACGACGAAGAGCAGGGACAGCACCCCGGAACTCTCGTGCGGCCTGGTCAGTGGCATGACCGTACGGATGCCGCCCTGGAACCCGCTGCCGAAGCCGACGCCCGCGAGGGCGGTGCCGACGAAGAAGCCGGTGGGGGAGGAGCCGCGGATCGAGGCGAGGGTGAGGGCCACCCCGGCGATCAGCGCGAGGATGCCGGTGAGCATCACCGTCCGGGTCGCCGCCTTGCGCAGGACCGTCACGGAGACGGCGGCCACCCCGGCGAGCACGAACAGGCTCAGCCCGCCGAGGACCTCGGACCCGGAACCGGTCAGCCGGCGTGCCAGGGACGGGCCGAGCGATCCGTACAGTCCGGCCAGCGCCCAGACGGCGAACAGCACCGGCGCGGCCACGAGCATCGGGCGGCGTACGGCACGCGGCAGCTTGATCTCCGGCGCCAGGCTCGCCAGCGCCCCCGGCTTGCGGGTCACCGTCTCCGCCATCAGGGCCACGGCGACGGCCTGGAGGACGAAGACCGCCAGCAGCCCGAGGTAGACCAGGTGTGTGGGGGCGGGCAGGAACTGGACGACGAGACCGGAGACCAGCGCGCCGGACGCCGTGCCGATACCCGGTGCGACCGCGTTGGTGATCGTGCCGCGCGGCCGGTCGATGTCCATCATTCCCGCCCCGATCGCGCCGAGCGCCGCGCCGGTCGACAGACCCTGCACGATCCGGCCGACCATCAGCGCCGGCACCCCGTCGGCGGTGGCGAACACGATCATCGAGGCGGCCTGCGCCGTCAGTGCGGCCAGCAGTACGGGCCGCCTGCCGACATGGTCGGAGAGCTTGCCCATGGTGAGCAGCCCGAGCAGCACGGCCACCGCGTAGACGCCGAAGACCACGGTGGTGGTGATCGGGTCGAAGCCCCATTCCGCCTGGTAGACGGCGTAGAGCGGGGTGGGTGCGCTGGAGGCGGCCAGGAACGAGATGGTGATCGAGGCGAGTACGTACAGCGCCACGTTCGACGGCAGCCGCCGGCCCCGCGCGGATATGGCGGCGGGTATGCCGGCGGATCCGGGTCCGGCGGGCGCCGCGTCCGGGGTGCGGGCCGGTTTGGACATCGGGACGACCGAGGGATTCGTCATGACCATTCCCGTCCAGAGCGTTGGGTAGACCTGTCTGTCTAGTTTCTCGAAACAGATTAGACAGACAGGTCTACTCAGGTCAAACGCGTCACGGTACGGCGGGGCAGCTGGTGCCCCGTGCAGGGACCGTCAGGCCGGTGAGGTACCTGTCCACCGCGTCCTCCATGCAGGGGCCGCTGGTGACGCTGCCGTGCCCCTGGCCCTCGTAGGTGAGGAGCACGCTGCCGCGGCCCAGCTGCCGGGCCACGGACACCGCCCACGGGTAGCCGGTGGCGGGGTCGTGCAGGGCGTTGGACAGCAGGACCGGCGGGGCGCCGGGTGCGTCCAGGCGGTGCTGCGGGTTGGCGGTCGGCGCGCCCAGACACGCCGCCGCCATGTGGATCGGCAGCAGGTAGGGCAGGTCCGGCGCGGCCCTGTCCATCGTGGTGACGAGTGAGCGGTACTCCCGGTAGTCGCGCACCGGCAGCCGCCAGTCCGAGCAGAAGACCGGGGTGGCCGGCGGCAGTGGCGCCGTCCCGGTGGGCGACGCGGGCAGCGGCGTGCTCGCCTCCATCCCCGCGATCAGCGTGGCCAGGCCCGCGTAGTCGGCGTCGTAGAACTTCCGGAACGCGTACTTGTTGACCAGGTCGGAGGAGGACAGGGCGGTCCCCGGCCTGTCCGGGTTCGCCAGCTCGCCGCGCGCGGCGCGGGCCAGCAGGTCCTGCCAGACGGCGCGGACGTCACGGCCGTACAGCGCGCAGTCCGCCGCGCCCCCGCACCACTTCACGAACTCCTGGAACGAGTCCTGCGCCGCGGCCGCCTCCGAGCGAAGGAATTCACGGGTGGCCGCGACGCTGTGGTCCATCACGCTCTCCAGCACCATCGCGCGCACGCGTCGCGGATAGGTCTCGGCGTACTGGGCGCCGAGCAGCGTGCCGTACGAGCTGCCGTGGAAGGTCAGCTTCCGCTCGCCGAGCGCCGCCCGCAGGGCGTCCAGGTCCCGGACCGTCTGCCCGGTGTCGAGGTGGTCGAACACCGGGCCGCTACGGGCCCGGCAGTCGGCGCGGAGCCGTCTGTTGTACGCCAGGGTGGCGTCGAAGTCCGCCCGGCTCCTCAGCTCCGGTGACGGCCGCTCGGCCAGCAGGCCGGCGGAGCAGGTCACCGGGTCGCTGCCGCCCACACCGCGCGGGTCGAAGCTGACGATGTCGAACCTGCGGCGGACCTCGGGGCTGAACCGGCCGATATTGCCCACCACCATCCGCACGCCCGAGTCGCCCGGGCCGCCGGGGCCGAACACCATCGAGCCGACGCGCGCCCCGGGCTCGGTGGCCTTGCGGCGGGCCACGGCCAGGTCGATGCCCGGCCCGTCCGGGTGGTCCCAGTCGACCGGTACGGAGAGCGTGGCGCACTCGGCTCCCGGTTTCGCCGGGTCGTCGCACGGTGCCCACCGCAGGGCCCCGTGCGCAGCCGGCGAAGCGTGGACCGGGGGAGCGGCGGCGAGACCGGTGACGGCGGCCGTGGCGGCCGCCACGGCCGCGGCCGTGCCGCGTGCGGCGAGGAGCCGTAATGCGGATCTGTCCCTGAACGGCATGGAGCCTCCTTGCGAAGAGAGCGGTTGCGTCAGGTGTGCGGGCCCCGGCCGGGCGTCCGCCGTCACGCTAGGTGCTCCGTCGCCCGTGCGGTGGCCCTCTCGGGGGCTTCTCCGGGTCGGTTCAGGGGCCGTTCAGGGGCCACTCGGGGGTACTCGGGGGGTGCCCGAAAGGTGCCCGAGAGGTGCTCCGGGGCGCTCGGGGCTGAGGGGCGAAAAGGAGCACGCCGTGCCGTACCCGTAAGCTGCTCACGCCCCGCGGGGGAAGTCCGGTCGAATTCCGGCGCTGACCCGCAACGGTAGGCGGAGCCCTCCTGATGGCTCCGCGAGCCCGATTACCCGCGGCGGTGAAGGCTCCTGTCAATTCGCCGTGGACTGCGAGAGGTGCTGCAAAGGGCGCCTCGCGTCCGGGCCGCTCCTTCGATCGTGCAGGTGCACGGCCTGAGGTGAAAGCGATCCGACCGTGGTCACTCCCCTCGAACGCATACCTGCCCCGCCCTCGCGCGCGGCGCGCGCCGGTGGCGGGCCCGCCCCTCCCCGACGCGTACCCCTGCCCCTGCTGGTGATCACGCTCTGTGTCCTGCTGCCGCTCTCCCTGGTCTGCGGCGCCGGAATCGGGGCCTCCGGGATCTCCTGGGCAGAGGTGTCGCGCTACCTGTGGGCCGGCCTGACGGGACAGCGGATCGCTCCCGGCGAAGTCGCCGGGTACACCATCGTGTGGGAGCTGCGCTTTCCACGAGCCGTGCTCGCGGCGGTCGTCGGAGCCGGCCTGTCCGCGATCGGCGTCGCGGTGCAGGCCATGGTCCGCAACGCCCTCGCCGACCCGTTCGTCCTCGGCATCTCCTCCGGCGCGGCCGTCGGCGCGAACGCCGTCCTCATCTTCGGGGTCTTCGGCGCCTTCGGCGTCTGGGCGCTGTCCACCGCGGCCTTCCTCGCCGCGCTCCTCGCGATGATGCTCGTCTACGCGGTCGCCCGGACCGCTCGCGGACTGACCCCGCTGCGCCTGGTCCTGACGGGCACGGCCATGTACTACGGCTTCTCGGCCATCACGACGTTCATGGTGTTCGCCGCGGAGCGGGGCGAGGCCGCCCGCTCCGCGATGATGTGGATGCTGGGCAGCCTCGGGGGCGCCACCTGGTCCTCCGTACCGATCGCCGCGGGCGCCACGCTCGGCGGCCTCGCCCACCTCTGGTGGTCGGCGCGCCGGCTCAACGCGCTGGCGATGGGTGACGAGACCGCCGCCGCCCTCGGAGTGGACGCCGGGAGGCTGCGCAAGGAGCTGTTCCTGGTCTCCGCCGCCGTCACCGGGGCGCTGGTCGCGGTCAGCGGCGCGATCGGCTTCGTAGGGCTGATGGTCCCGCACGCCGCCCGCATGCTGGTCGGCGCGGATCACCGACGTCTGCTGGCCGTCGCACCGCTCGCGGGCGCCGTCCTGCTGATCTGGGTGGACATCCTCTCGCGGGTACTGCTCGCCCCGGCCGAACTGCCGCTCGGCGTGCTGACCGCGATGATCGGCGTGCCGTGCTTCATCCTGCTCATGCGCCGCCGCACCTACACCTTCGGAGGTGCGTGATGCGGATCGATATCGACGCGCTGACGGTCGAGATCGCCGGTGCGCGGCTGGTGGAGGACGTCACGCTGCGAGCGGGTGACGCTCGGCTCGTCGGCCTGGTGGGCCCCAACGGCAGCGGGAAGTCAACGCTGTTGCGCTGCGTCTACCGGGCGCTGAACCCCTCCGCCGGAACCGTCCGGATCGGCGGCGAGGACCTGCACGCCCTGAGCCCGCGGGAGGCCGCCCGCCGACTGGCCGCACTTCCCCAGGAGTCGAGTCACGAGTTCGACTTCACCGTCGCGGAGATCGTCGCGATGGGAAGGATGCCGCACCAGGGACCGACGGCGCGCGTGTCGGAGGAAGACCGACGCACATGTGACGCGGCGCTGGCGGAGGTCGGGGCCGGACACCTGGCCGACCGGGGCTTCCTGACCCTGTCCGGAGGCGAGAAGCAGCGCGTCCTGATCGCCCGCGCCATGGCGCAGCAGCCACGGGCGCTGGTGCTCGACGAACCCACCAACCACCTGGACATCGCCCAGCAGCTGGAGGTGCTGGCCCTGGTCCGGGCCAGCGGGCTGACCGTGCTCACGGCGCTGCACGACCTCAATCTCGCCGCACTCCACTGCGACGTCCTCCATGTCATCGACCGAGGCCGGATCGTCGCCTCCGGCGCCCCGCACGACGTACTCACCCCGGAGCTGCTGGCCGAGGTCTTCGGCGTCCGCGCGCATCGAGTACCGCACCCGGAGACCGGCGCCGTACAGCTGATCTTCGACCGCCTCCTCCCCGTCGTCCCCTCCTAAGGAAGCACTGCCACCATGCCCAGCCCGATACGTCCCGCCGCACTCGGCCTCGCCCTCACCGCCGTCCTGGCCCTCAGCGGCTGCGGCGCCGAGATCACCCCGCAGGACGGGAACGACGACAGGAGCGCACCCGCGGCCGGGGGCCACTACCCGGTGACCGTCGAGAACTGCGGTGAGAAGAAGACCTACGACAAGGCCCCGCGGCGCGTGGTCACCAACGACGTCGGCATCACCGAGATCATGTTCGCCCTGGACCTCGAAGACCACATGGCGGGCTATGTGATGCCCGACGACAAGGGCGATCTGACATCCGTCCCCTGGAAGGACGGTTACCAGAGGACCACCTGGCTGTCCAAGAAGACGATCAACAAGGAACTCGTCCTCGACGCCCGCGCCGACCTGGTCTTCGCCGGCTGGAACTACGGCTTCAACGAGGGGGACGGATTCACCCCGGCAGCCCTGAAGAAGGTGGGCATCGACTCCTACCTGTTGAGCGAGTCCTGCCGCAACGGGCAGGGGAAGGCGCGAGGGGTGATGCCGCCGCTCGACGCGCTCTACACCGACCTCCGGAACCTGGGGAAGATCTTCGACGTCGAGAAGCGTGCCGAATCCCTGATCGCACGGTTCCGCAAGGAGGTCGCCCAGGCCCAGGCGACCGCCCTCAAGGGCGCCGACCGGCCGAGGGTGTTCCTCTACGACGACGGCCGGGACAAGCCGCTGACCTCGGGCGCCTACGCCGGACCGCACGACATCATCACCAGGGCCGGCGGCGACCACGTCATGAAGGATCTCAAGGACACCTGGACGACGGTGGGATGGGAAACCGTCGTCGAGCGGGACCCAGAGGTGATCGTCATCAACAACTACGGGGACACCAGCGCGGAGCAGAAGCGGAAGTTCCTGAAGTCCTATCCGCCGCTGGCCAATGTGTCGGCGATCAAGAACGACCGGATCGTCGTCCTCGACTACGTGGACCTCGTCGAGAGCCCGCGCAACCCCGCGGCCATCACCTCGCTCGCGGCGGATCTGCGCAGAGCCCGCCGCTGACCTGTGGCTGAGCCCGCCCGCCGGCCCCGGCACCAGGGGCCGGCGGTGCCGGTGGCGGTCCGTCCGGGTGGGGTCGGCCACTGGATGGGGCAACGGCACGTGTCGTCTCCCGCCCGGTGCACCGCCGCTGCCCAGGATGCCCGCATGAGACCTATGACCAAGCGCCTCGCCGCGCTGCGCTCACGCGCCCGGACCACCGGCGCGGCCTGCGCCGTGCTGGCGGCCGTCGTCCCGGCATGCGCTCTCGGGATCGGCGCGGCGCCGGCCGCCGCCGCGCCCCTGCCCGGCGGCCTCGGCCCGTGCGTACCGGGCGACTGCCCCGACCCGTTCCCCGGCATCAACAACGGGGACTTCGCCGGCCGGGACAACGCGATCAACATCTACGTGGGCGACGACTTCCTGGTACGGGGAGCGGCCGCGGAGGCCGAGGGCCGGGTGGTCGTGCTCGACGACTTCGACCAGGACAAGGACCCGGCGGCGGGCGGTTCGTACAACCTCGGCATCGTGGGGGCCGGATCGCGGGTTCCGCCGCCCACCGGCTCCGACTTCCTGACCACCGGCGGAGACGTGACGATCGCCGGCGGCCAGACCCTCGACACGACGGGCGGTGTCGCGGGCGAGCTGGGCACCGTGCGGTACGCCGGCACCGAGACCGGCAACGTCGACGGCACGCTCGTCCACGACCCGGACGCGGCGGCGCCGTACACGGGCCTGCGCGATCAGCTCACCGAGGCCAGCCGGTGCTACGCGCGCCCCGGCGGCGCGCTCAGGACTCCGACGGGCACGGCGGTCAACCAGGGCACCCAGACGCTGTTCACGGGCGACGGTACCTCCGCCCTCCAGGTCTTCAACGTCGACTTCGACCTGACGGCGGCCGGCGGCGGCCAGCAGGGAATCGTCTTCGCCGGGATCCCCGACGACGCGACGATCCTGGTCAACGTCATCGGGGCGAACCGCACGATCAACACCTACAGCGGTGGCATCGACGACGCCATCGACCCGCTGAACGCCTACCGCGAGCGCCTCCTGTGGAACTTCCCCGACGCCACCGATGTGGACCTGGCGGGGACCGGTCAGTTCCAGGGCAGTTTCCTGATGGGTGAGCAGTCCTCGATGACCACGGTGAGCCTCGCCGGGGTCAACGGCAGGTTCTTCACCACCGGCTCCGTGACCCACACGAGCTCCCCGACCGGGGGCGGCGGCCAGGAGTTCCACGCCTACCCGTTCAACGGCGATCTCCCGGACTGCGACGGGCCGCCCCCGGTGACGGGCGAGGTGCGGGTACTGAAGACGGACGCGGATTCCGGTGCCCCGCTGGCGGGTGCGGACTTCGAGCTCTGGAGGGAGACCAACGGGGTCGACGGCCTCCAGACCTCGGGCACGGACCCGGACACCCTGGTGACGACGTGTACGACCCCGGCATCGGGAGTCTGCGCGGAGACGACCACGGTGGGCACGTACTACTGGCGCGAGACCGGGGCACCCGACGGCTACGAACTCCCGGACCCGGCCGTGTTCGGACCGCTCACCCTCACCGAGGCCGACGCGGACACGGGCGTCCAGACCGAAGCCGCCAACACAGCGGAGCCGGTACCGCCGGGCACGGGCTCGATCACCGTGGAGAAGACCGACGCGAAGAACGGGCAGCCGCTGGCCGGTGCCGTCTTCGAGCTGTGGCGCGAGACCAACGACGTGCCCGGACTGCAGACGACGGGAACGGACCCCGACACGCTCGCCGACGCCGGTTGCTCGACCGACGCGGCGGGGGAGTGCGCCTTCGACGATCTCCCGCTCGGTGAGTACTACCTGCGCGAGACCGCTGTTCCGGAGGGCTACGTCCTGCCGGCCGACCCAGTCTCCGGACCGTACGAGGTGACGGAGGCCAACAGCTCGCAGGGAGTCACCGTCGAGCTCGCCAACGAGCGCGGCGAGCCCTGCGAGGGCAAGGACTGCAAGCAGCGTGGACACCAGGGTGCGCGCGCCTGACGTGATCACCCACCCGGCCGCTCTCCGATGGGCGGCCGGGCGGGCGCGCTGCTTGGCTGGGCAGGACTTCGGTTCCCGATCCGCCCAGGAGGTCCCGCAGTGCGCCCCAACAGCCTCATCGGTGCCGTGGTCGCCACAGCGGCCACGGCACTGCTGTGCACCGCGGCCCCTTCGACGGCCGCCCCCGCGAACGACACCGCGTGCACGGCGCCGGCCGGGCCCTACCAGCGGCAGCTGGAGAAACACCTGGGCCGGCCGGTGGACGGCCGGCAGTCCGCGGCCGACTGCCGGGCCATCCGGTCCTTCCAGGCCGAGCACGACCGGCCGCGGGCCGACGGCTTCGCCGACCTCGCCACGTACCGCACCGTGCTCGTCGTCGAAGCCGCACCCGACCCGAACGCGGCGGGCCACTGCCCGGTCGAGTCCTCCCGCGTCACCTGCGTCGACATGGACCGCCAACTGCTCTGGGTGCAGACGGGCAAGAAGGTCGTCTTCGGACCGGTGCCCATCCGTACAGGCCGCGACTCGCAGGAGACCCGCCCCGGTTGGCACTCCGTCTACTGGCGCGACCGCGATCACGTCTCGACCATCTACGACAACGCCCCCATGCCGTACGCCCAGTTCTTCGACGGCGGACAGGCGCTCCACGGTCACCCCGGCGACCTCTACGACGGCGGCGGCTCGGCGGGCTGCGTCAACCTGACCGTGGACGACGCCGCGAAGCTGTGGGACCTCCTCGCCATCGACGACCGCGTCTACGTATGGGGCGTCAAACCCGGCACCGCCGGATGAGGAGGCCCGCGGCAGTCCTCCTGGGGTACGCGGCCATGGCGATCAGGGAGTGACGATCGTGAAGTCCGGGTCCGGGGCACCGAGGTGGCCGAGGAGTTCGGTGATCTTCGCCGCGTCACCGGTGATGGTGGCCCGTCCCGCGAGTTCCGACGGGGGGAGGGTGCCCAGCAGGACCGCCCGGAGAGCGTCCTCGTCCAGAGCGACCTCGACGTCCGGTGCGTGGGCCGCCGGGCCGGTGCCGGTCACGTGGGTGAGCACACCGTTGTGCAGCCGCAGCGTCACGGGCTCCCCGCCCGCCACGTTCCAGCGCACGGTGATGTCCACGTCCCAGCTGCGGGGGCCGTCGACCCGGATGGACAGCGCGTCGAAGAGCTGGTCCAGCGAGAGGACCCGGAGGAAGTCCGGGGACGAGGTGACGGTGGGCGTTCCCACGGGCCCCCGGCGCAGTTCCAGCGCGCCCGTCAGGTAGAAGTTGCGCCAGGTGCCGTTCTCACTGCCGTACCCGAGCTGCTCCAGCGCGTCCGCCTGGAGAGCGAGGGCCTCCGCGTGGGTCGGGTCCGCGAAGACGACATGGTTCACGACCTGCGCCACCCAGCGGAAGTCGCCCGCCTCGAAGGCCTCACGTGCCCGGCGCACCACCTCGTCGGCGCCGCCCATGAAGTCCACGTACCGCTTCGACGCCTCTACGGGCGGGTGTTCCCACAGGTGGGCGGGGTTTCCGTCGAACCAGCCCATGTACCGCTGGTAGATGGCCTTGGTGTTGTGGCTGACGGAACCGTAGTAGCCGTGGGTGTGCCACGCCTTCTCCAGCGCCGGAGGCATCTCGATGGTCTCGGCGATCTCCAGCGGCGTCATCCCCTGGTTGAGCATCCGCAGCGTCTGGTCGTGCAGGTAGGCGTACAGGTCGCGCTGCTCGGAGAGGAAGCGCCGCACCTTCTCCCGTCCCCAGACCGGCCAGTGGTGGGAGGCGAAGGCGACGTCGGTGGAGTCCCCGAAGAGGGTGATCGCCTCGGTCAGGTACTGGGCCCAGACCCGGGGGTCACGGACCTCCGCGCCCCGCAGGGTCAGCAGGTTGTGCAGGTTGTGGGTCGCGTTCTCCGCGAGGCACAGCGCCGCGTGGTCGGGGAAGTGGATGTTCAGCTCGGACGGTGCCTCGGTGCCGGGGGTGAGCTGGAAGACCATCCGGATGCCGTCGACGGTCTCCGTCTGCCCGGTCCGGGTGATGTCGAGCGTCGGCGGGATCAGGCCGACCGATCCCGTCGAGGTCGTCTGCCCCAGGCCCGCGCCGATCTGTCCCTGCGGGCCGTTGGGCAGGGCGGCGCCGTACATGTAGGCGGCGCGGCGCGCCATCGCGGTGCCCGCGTACACGTTCTCGCTGACCGCGTGCTCCAGGAAGCCCTCCGGTGCGATCACCGGCACGCCCCCGGCCACCTCCTCCTCGGTGATCACGCCCTTCACGCCACCGAAGTGGTCGACATGGCTGTGCGTGTACAGCACCGCGGTGACCGGGCGGTCGCCGCGGCGGCTGCGGTAGAGCGCGAGGGCCGCGGCGGCGGTCTCGGAGGAGATCAGCGGGTCGATCACCAGGACGCCGCGCTCGCCCTCGACCACCGTCATGTTCGACAGATCGAATCCGCGGATCTGGTAGACGCCCTCGACGACCTCGAACAGTCCGTGTTCGGAGACCAGCCGGCTCTGCCGCCACAGACTCGGATTGGCGGTGGGCGGGCAGTCCTGGGTCAGGAACCCATAGGCATCGAGATCCCAGACGGCCGTTCCGTCGGCCCCGGCGATCTCGCTGCTCTGTGCCGTGCCCATGAACCCGCGCCGGGCGTCGTCCATGTCCTGGGTGTCATCGAACGGGAACCGGCGCAGTACATCCTCGTTGGCCCGGCTGATCGAGGGCTGGGCAGGCTTGGACTGCAGATTCCCGGACATGGAGCGCTCCCTCGCGGCGGACTGAGGCACCCCGTCGGCTGCCCTGCCCGCCAGCGTTGCCCCGGAGCCGGTGCGCTGCCAGCAGAGCTACTCCGAACGGCTTACGCACGGGAATACGTGGAGAGGCGGCCGGGCTCCCCAAAGCCCGGCCGCCTCTGTCCTCGGTGTCAGTCCCCGATCAGCACCGGCCCGCCGGGCGGTCCCGCTTCACGAGGTTGGTGTAGCCGGTCGTACCGTCCAGCCACAGCACGCGCTGCCCCTCGTCGGCTGTGCCGAACGCCTGCTCACCACGGTTGCAGGACACGCGCTGCGCGCCGCCCTTGCCGTCGGGTGCGACCTGGTACAGCTTCGCCATCGTGTCGTTGGCCCACCAGGTGGCCGGCGGGGTGGAGGTGATGCTGACCGCGTCGTCCGAGGCCGTCAGCGTGTAGGCGTAGAGGGAGTCCGCGCCCGCCTCCGGGGTGACGGTGACCGGGTCCGAGCCGTCGAGGTCCGCACGGCGCACCGCGGCCTTGCCGTCGTCGGTGGCGTCGTCGTCCTCGATCCAGAAGACGCCGTCGTCGGTGATCGCGGTCTGGCCGATGCCCATGGTGTCGGCGGGGGTGGGCATCTCGGTCCTGGCGCCGGTCGCGCCGTCGAAGACCTCGACACCGACCTTGTACGCGCCGTTGGCGTCGGGGGCCACCTTGGCGTAGGCGATCTTGCCGTCCCTGATGGAGGGCAGGCCGGAGATGTTGGCCGGACGGCCGTCGTCGACCAGACCGACCTCGCCGGTCTTCATGTTGACGTAGCGGACGTTCGTGACCCCGAACTGCGGGTTGAACGCGGTGTACGCGACGTAGTCACCGTCCACGACGAGGCCGGAGATGTCGCTGCCGAATCCGTCGATCACCTTGGCGGGGCCGCCCTTGACGGGGCGCGCCATGATCTTGATGCCGGAGCTGCCGTAGTCGGCCCAGACCACCGTCTTTCCGTCGGTGTTCGCGTAGACGTTGTAGTCGCCGTTGTTGGCGCTCATCAGCTGCGGCTGGCCCTTGCCGGTGGTGTTGCCCAGCCACACCGAGTACGGCTCGCTGCCGTCCTCGTTCGAGCGGGAGACGGCGTACTTCCCGCCGCCGGCGCCGACGCCGGTGTTGTAGATGTTGACCTTGGAGAGGATCGTGTCGGTGTCGATACCGAGGGCCTTCTCCCAGCCCGGGACGATGCCGTGCGCGTCGAACGACGTCTTCACGGTCTTCAGCTGGGCCTTGGTGACGCCCAGTTCCTGCGCGGCGGCGACGACCGCGGCGCGGCCCTCGGTGAAGCCGTCGAGGGGGGTCATGTACGCGGACAGCGCACGGTAGACGATCTTGTCCGCGAGGTCGCTGCCGAGGTCCTGGCGCATGTCCCACAGCGCGCCGGAGAAGATCGTGGAGTTGAGGTGCACCCCGCCGTTGTCACCACCGTAGGTGGCGCCGATGAAGTTCTTCGACGTGGTGGCACCGTCGTTGAGGTCGCGCAGGGCGCATTCGCGCGGGCTGAGCGTGGTGCAGAGGTCCTCACCGAGGAGACCGGCATCCGGGTCGTCCATCGACTGGCCGTTGGCCTCCAGGTCGATGGCGTTGCCGAAGTAGTCGGCGAGCGCCTCGTTCATGGCCCCGGACTGGCCCGCGTAGACGAGGTTCGCGGTGTGCTCGACGACGCCGTGCGTCATCTCGTGGCCGACGACGTCGGTGTCCGCGGAGAACGTGCGGAAGTCACCGCCGCCCTTGCCGTACACCATCTTGGTGCCGTCCCAGAAGGCGTTGTTGTACGGCTGGCCGTTCTGCACCACTCCGACCAGGGAGTAGATGTAGCCGTCCTTGCCGTCGAGGCCGTTCCGGCCGAAGTGGCTCTTGTAGTAGTCGTAGACCTTGCCGGCCGCCCAGTGGGCGTCCACCGCACCGGAGTCGGTGTACTCCGCGCCGAGCTCGGGCGTAGCCGGGCTGAACGGCGCGATGCCGGTCGGCCAGTTACCGGACGCGCCCGCGACCTCCCGGCCGCGGGCGTCGTAGGTCACCAGCATGGGGCCGCTGTACGGGGAGTCGGCGGCCCGGCGACCGTAGTCGATCGTCTGGAGCTCGCCCTTGGTGTTCTTGTACAGGTTCAGTTCGACCTTCTCGCCGTTGTAGCGAGTGCCGCTGCCCTTGACGACGAGCTGGTCGGCGGCGTCGGTGGACACCTCCGGGGCCGTGCCCGTCGGGCCGGAGGCGGCCGGGGCGGCGTCCGTCGCGCCGAACGTCTTGATGTCGCTGTACTGCATGACCGGGAAGCCGGAGTGCGCGTCGATGTACACCTGCTGCTTCACCGGCCGGCCGTCGACCGGGCTGACGCCGGTGACCGTGATCTGCCGGGTCAGTACGCCTGTGCCCTGCGGGAGGACGGTGACGCCGGAGGCGGTGCCGGTGAGCCGCTCGCCCTTGGCCGGAGCCTTCAGCAGCCCGCCGCCCAACTGCGAGGAGACGGCGGCGATCGCACGCTCGACCGCGGTCTTCTCGGAGACCTTCGGCGTCACCGTGGCGAGCTTCAGCTCGGTGAAGTAGTTGCCGGACGTACCGGTGACGGTGCGCTTGCCGTCCTTCTTGGTCATCCGGACCAGGTACTGGCCGCCCAGCACTTCGACGCCCTTGTACTTCTGCTGGAGGCGGACCGTCTCCTTGCCGCCCTTGTCGGTCGTGGTTCCGGCCGAGACCAGGTCCTTCGCCGAGGTGTCCGCGATGTGGTAGCGGCCCTTCCTGGCCTTGAGGTGACCGCGGGCGGCGTCGGCGGCGGTGCCGGTGGCGGCCACCTGCTCGTTCAGCCCGGTGACGAGCGACGGAGTCTCGGTCTCCGCGCCCGGCGTCACCTCGGACGCGGTGGACGCGGTGGCGGTGTCCGCGTGGGCGGCCGGTATCGCCGTCACCAGCAGGCCCGCGGTGGCCAGCACCGCGGCTATGCCCTGACCGACGAGCATGCTGCCGGATCCCTGTCCTGGTCTGGCTGATCTCTTGCGTGCTGAACTCCGCACGGTGCCCCTCCGGTGCCATCACTGCATGAACGGATAACGGATGGGGACATGCAAGTACCGGAGCAGTGGTGTGAACAATGCGTTCCGGGTGCGCACTTGTGGACGTCCACACTTGTGTGGCCTGCATTGACAGGCGAGAATTCAGCCAGTGGGGCTGACTGGGTGGGACACGCAATGGCAGGCGCTCGGGCTCGGAGCGGACGAACTCCGGGTGTACGAAGCGCTGCTCGACGTCCCCGAGCACGCCTCCCGTACCGCCCTCGCCCAGTCCCTGGGGCTGAGCGTCCGCCGGGTCACCAACGCGCTCGACCGGCTGGCGGAGCACAGCTTCACCCACCCGGCCAGAGGCGCGGCCGGACTGCCGCTCGCGGTGGCCCCGTCCACCGCCCTGCGCAACCTGATCCACCTCCGTCAGGCCGAACTCCTGCACAGAACAGCGGAGTTGGAGGAGCTCACCGGCTCCGTCGACCGGATCGCCGCCCAGCTCCTCAGCTCCGTGCACACCCCCCGCTCCACCGGTATCGAGACGGTCCGGGGCGCGGCCGCGATCGGCGCCCGGGTGGCCTCGCTGCTGGTGTCGGCCACCGAGGAGGTGGCCCTCCTGGACCGGCCGCCCTACGCGGCCAGCCGGCCGGACGGGATGCCCGCGCCCCTGGACGTCGCGGAACCGGTCCGGCGCGGGGTACGGGTGCGGGTCGCCGTGGACCGCGAGGGGCTGAGCTTCCAGGGGCGCGCCCGGGGTCTGGGCGAACTGGCCGTACAGGGCGTCCAGATACGGGTGGGCACGGACCTCCCGACGAAACTGATCACGGTGGACCGGCGGGTGACACTGCTGCCGCCGACCGACGCGGCGGACCCGACGGCCTCGGCCCTGGTGGTGAGCGACGCGCTCCTGAGCAACGCGCTGGTGCCGCTGTTCGAGTCGGTCTGGGAGCGGGCCGTCCCCATCGGGTCCGTCACGCACGACCGGATCACGGACGAGGACCGGGAACTGCTGACCATGCTCGCCTCCGGCCTGAAGGACGAGGCGATGGCCCGGCGCCTCGACATCCACGTCCATACGGTCCGCCGCCGCATCACCCGCCTGATGCAGGCCCTGAACGCGGAGACCCGGTTCCAGGCCGGGGTACAGGCGGCGCTGCGGGGCTGGCTGACCGCGTGAGGCGATGCGGCCGGTCAGGGAGCATCGCGGAACCTCGCACGGGCGCTGTGCCCCCCTTCCGGCGTCGGCTGATGGGGCACAAGGAACTCCCTTCGCCGATGAACACCAGCGCGTTTCTATCCTGCGCCGGGCCCCGGCACTCGCTAGCGTTGGCTTGTACGACGTGCCTCGACAGACAGGGAGCCCGAGGATGCCCTCACCACCGCATTCGGCGAGAGGTGACATCGGCCGACGTGTTGCCACGCGTCGCAAGCAGCTCGGGCTGTCCAGGCAGGATGTGGCGTTGCGCGCGGCTGCCGCCCCCGGCTACATCGAATACGTGGAGGAGCACTCGTCGGCGGCGCCGGGCAGCGGCTTTCTGCTTCGGCTGGCCAACGCCCTCGAAACATCCGTCGAGGAGCTGACGGGGTCGACCGAGGAGTTGCCTGCGGGGCTCGCGAAAGCTGCCCGGCAGGCCCAAATGGTGGAACTCGATGAATTCGAGTCCTGGGCCCTGCTCGGTGATCACGGTGTGGGGAGGGTCGCACTTGCCGGAGGGGACGGGCCGGTCGTGCTGCCGTTGAACTACCAGGTTCTGGACGGTGAGGTCATGTTCAGCACGGCCGAGCACTCCCCGCTCGCCGACGCCGACGGCACAGAGATCGCGTTCGAGGCCGATCACATCGACGACGCCTTCAGCAGAGGGTGGAGCGTGCTGCTCGTCGGGGCCGTTCGAGCTGTGGCGGAGGAGGAAGCGGCTCGCCGGCTCAGAGAGGCCGCGTACTCGACCCCGTGGGCGGGGGAAGGGCGCCGGCACGTCATGGTGCTCTCGCCGCGACGCGTCACCGGGCGCAAGATCGTCGTGCCTGGTGCACCGGGCGACGACGCCTGATTTCGGGGCACGTCGAAAGTCCGGCTCCGGCCCTCCCGGTGTGCTCACTCGTGGGGGACGCCGGCGGCACCCGGGAAGCAAGGAGCAGTCGAACATCCCGTTGCCCGGCCTCTTGAGCGGCCCATCGCGCTGCCGCAGCACTTTCGGGCGAGCCGTCCACTCCGACGGTGACGTGACGAGTCATGACAGGGCCTCCTCGGGCCAGGTTCCGGATGGGAACCACGTATCCAGCCTCGCCGGGCGCTTTCGGCAGCGGGAGGGCCGACAGGTCCCGATCGGGGCCCAAGGGCCCCTCCTCGTTTGCTGCCGCTCGGTGCGACGGTAGTCCAGTACCCCTGGGCCACTCCCGAGGAGATGCCATGACCAGCGACTTTCCCGGCCCCCCGGAACTCGGGGCTGTTGTCGTCGGCATAGACGCATCCCCGCAAGCACGGGCGGCTGCCCTGTGGGCGGCCGCGGAAGCCGACCGTCGCGGGCGGCCGCTGCACATTGTCCATGCCACCGATACCGACCGGCGCGCCATCCTCTCGTCAGCCGACACCATCCGGGCGCTGCGCGAAACGGCACGCGACCTGCTGGCCGTCACAGCAGACGCCGTGGGCGAACGGTTTCCCGGCCTGACCGTGACGAAGGAACTCAGCCGGCAGGAGCCGGTGGCCGTCCTGTACGCGGCTGCCGGGAATCGGGGAACGATCGTCGTGGGGAGCAGAGGGCTGGGTGGGTTCGGTGCTTTGCTGCTCGGTTCCGTAGGTCTGGGTGTGGCGGCGCGGACGAAGGTGCCGGTGATTGTCGTACGCGGCGGACTGGACCGGGCCGAGACGGGTTCGGTCACTGCGGCTGTGTACGGTGCGTCCGATCTCGACTGGCTGACGGTCGCGGCCGCCGAGGCACAGGCACGTAAAGCGTCACTGCGTCTGATGAGCGTGTGCGATGTGCTGGCTCACGTCGGCAGCGTCACGACCATGCTCGACGACATCGGCGGGATCGCCGAGCAGAGAGTGGACGAGGTGTCCGCCATGGCCGATCGCGTCCGGGCTCGCTGCCCCGGCCTTACGGTCACCCATCACGTCGAGACGGGAACGAGCGTCCCCGGTGTCCTCGTCGAGGCGACGGTCCACACCGACCTGCTGGTCATGGGCACCAGGCATCGAGTGTTCCGGGCGGGACCGGCGCTGGGGCGTGTCAGTCATGCGTTGCTCCATCACGGGCGGTGTCCCGTCGAAATCATCCCCCCGACTTCGCGGTGGCGGGCGATGAACCGTGACTGACCCTTGGTGTCGACTCGATCTCTCGGTGGCGCCCGCCAGTTTCGCAAGGGTGAAACAGCACGCGGCAGGGCGCCCAGGCCCGGAAAGGAGCACATGATGACACGCGCGAAGGCTGAACACAGGCGCAGCTTCCTTCCCGATCTCGTGGACCGGTTCGGCAGCGAGTTTCCCGGGCTCCCCGGCTGGCGTCCCGGGTCGGCCGCTCACTCCATCCCGATCGAGGTGTCGAACCGGGAGGGCGAGTACGTCCTGCGCGCTCAACTGCCGGGCATGGAACCGGAATCGGATATTCGTGTCACGGTCGACGACAACCTCATCACTGTGCACGCGGACCATGCCGAGTCGCAGGAGGACAAGGAGCACTCCGAGTTCCGTTACGGATCCTTCCGACGAACGGTGCGTCTGCCCGGCACGATCCGTCCGGACAAGGTCGATGCCTCCTACACGGACGGTGTCCTCACCGTTCGTGCCGCACTGTTGGACCGGGTGGAGGAGAGCGAGTACAGCGTCCCGGTGAAGCGCGGCAACGACCAGGGTGAGGCGTGACATGAGCTCGAAGCGCGTACCGGAGCAACTCCGCCACTGCTCTGTCCTCGTCCGGCCCACCGATCTCGGCGGACTGTTGTGGGTCCAGTCGCGCCGGCCGAATGTTTCCGGCTGCTCCGCCCCCGAACACACGGTCACCTAATGGTGAGGACCTCGTCGACCGGCCTGCGCGGGGTGGCCGCTCCCGGAGGACCGTAGCCGAGCCTGAGCAGCATGTGGATGAAGCCGGTGGCAGAGCTGGGATCGCGTGCGAAGGAACGGAGTTCGGGCCATTCGAGAGGCTGTGACATCAGCGAGGTCGCGAGTCCGTCCAGGGTGGCCCGAAGAAGCACGCGCTGTAGGGCCTGACCCGCCCTCAGCCAGTCCACGGAGCCGTCATTCACGGTGCCGAGCAGCGCTATCTGCGGTTGCTTCTCGAAGACTGCCTCGGCGCGGGCCCGCTGAACGCGCAGGGTGTCGAAGTCCCGTACGGGGGCGCTCACGCCGAACTGCCTCGGGCCGAAGGCGTCACCGGGAATCCCTTCGGTGTCCGGCCCTTCGCCTGCCCTGCCGGTGCGGGTCCAGGCGGCGATCTCCTCGCGCATCGAGGTACTGGCCGACTCGAAGAGCTCCGAGTCATGGACGAGTTCCATGACGGCTTCCGTGTGCCAGGTTCCCGGGACAACGAGCGTGCAGCCTTCCAGCTGAGCCGCTGCGGAGAGTCCGTCGAGTATCGCCGTCGGAATCTGCTCGTCGGAGAAGGGAAAGCGGCTGGTGTGCCGCTGCCGTACGGCGGGATACAGCGCCGACAACTCCCTTTCCGGGGAGCCGGCCTCCTGGAGCACCACATCAGCCAGATGCCAGGAATCCGACGAGTGGGGGAGCAAGCGCGGGAGGGCGGTCCAGCCGCGACGGGCGGCCGCAACGCGAAGATTGAACAGTGCGGCGCCGCACCCCAGGTGCAGGCCACGATTGTCGGGGTCACCGACCGGCATGGTCCGGACCGGATCGCCGTAGACGGCGAGCACCCCGGTGCTGGTGGAGAGGACGAACTTCCAGGGCTGGGAGTTGTGCATGGAGGGCGCCGTCACGGCATCCTCGACCAGCGATGTCACCACTGCCGCATCATCATCACTCATCGGCATGAGGGGTCCTGTCTCTGCGTGTGACCATCGGCGTCACGTGATCGGCGCCTCGGTGCGCCGTCCGGGACTGTTCTCAACCACAGTCTCCAACTGGAATGACTCGCACAGGAGGGGCCGAACGGTCCTCGGCCCGGGGCCGACCGGGCCGCGCCGGACTCCTTCCGGTGGGGACCTCCGCCGCGCCGGGACCTTTGGGCCCCTTCTTGCCCCTGAGGGCCCCTGACCAGCGCGGCCTGTGATGGCAACCTGAAGGTGAGTCCGTGCCCCGACGCTTGTACCAACCGGACCGGCTTGCGAGGCACGGTCTCTGCCCGCCGGCTCACGCGCACCGTTCGGCCGGACTCGTCACCCGCCCCGCACCGGACATGGGGAACCTGTCATGAGCAGCAACGTGGACCGCCGCGAAATCGTCATCGGTATCGACCCCGCCAAGGACTGGCACCTGGCTCTGGCATGGGCCGTGGACGAGACCCACCGCCGCCGGTCGGCGCTGCGGCTCGTCGTAGTGGTCCAGCCCCGGCACGACACCCAGCACGTGGACGACACCCCTCGCCAGATGGAACTCGAACGCGTTGGTGCGGATGTGCTGGAGGCGGCGGTCGCCTGGGCGCACGCCCGATGGCCGGGCGTGCGGACGACGCCTTCGCTCCTGGGCGGACATCCTGGGCCGACGCTGGCGCACCTCTCGAAGGACGCGCTCATGGTGGTGCTCGGCTCACGGCATCTGAACCGTGCGGAGGAGTTCCTCAGCGCCGGCTCCCTCGTGGTACCCGTTGCCGCGCAGGCGCACTGCCCGGTTGTCGTCGTCGGCGACGTGGAGCACAGCACTCAGGATCCGCAGTACTTGGTGGTGGGTGTCGACGGAAGCGAGTCCTCGAAGGCAGCCCTGGTCCTGGCCTTCGAGGAGGCCGCCCTGCGCGGTTGCGCGCTGCGCGCCATCGCGGTGTGGCAGCCCCCGGCCTTCTCGCTCCACCGGGGTGACGAATCTCTGCGGGCCGAGCGTCGCCTGTTGTCGGAGACCCTCGCCGGCTGGGCGGAGAAGTACCCGGACGTCAGGTTGCACCACGAGGTGCTGACCGGGTACCCCGTCGAGGTTCTGGCAGAGGCTTCCGAGCATGCCCTGGCCGTGGTGGTGGGACGCAGAGGGCAAGGTGGCTACACCGGAATGCGCGTCGGCTCTGTCGTTCACGGTCTGCTGCACCGCGCGATGTGCCCGGTGATCACTGTCCCTGTCGTGTGAAGCGATTGTGGTGACTCCGGCGGCGCGGAGAACGGGTTCCGGTGTCCTGACGCCGATTGACCGGGCCCGCCGGGCCGGAACCGCCCCGCTGCTTGCCGAACCCCCGCGAGGGGACTTCCGTATCCCCGAGATCCGCAGAATGCGGCGTACACCGCACGGCCAGGGCCTCGTACGTCACGTGGAGTAGCAGGGCGGCGCTTCGGGGTGAGCCGATGGACGGCCGGGCTTAGGTTGGAGGGAAGCGCGGATCCGCGCTGTCCGGCCTCATCGTCTCCACGGAGGTATGCCATGGGCCGGGATGACTCGGAGGGCCGGGCGGCCAGGATTCCGCGCCTGAGACTCGACGAGCTGCTGGAGGAGCTCCAGGGCCGCCTGGACGAAGTCCGGGGAACGAGCGATCGTCTGAACGGGCTGCTCGAAGCCGTCATGTCCGTGGGCCGGGAACTGGACCTTCCACAGGTTCTGCGCGGGATCGTCGAGGCTGCCGTCACGCTGGTCGACGCCGAATACGGTGCTTTGGGCGTGATCGGGGATGACGAGAAGCTGGCCGAGTTCATCCCCATCGGCGTCAGCGACGACGTACGGGAGCTGATCGGCCACCTCCCCGCCGGGCACGGAATTCTCGGTGAGCTGATCCGCCACCCGGTGCCACTGAGGCTGAGCGAACTCTCGGAACACCCGGCCTCGTACGGCTTCCCGCCCCATCACCCGCCCATGCACTCGTTCCTCGGCGTGCCCGTTCGGGTCCGCGACGAGGTCTTCGGGAATCTCTACCTCACCGAGAAGCGGGGAGCGCCGGAATTCGACGAGGAGGACGAGGCGGTCGTCGCCACCCTGGCCGTGGCAGCCGGCATCGCCATCGAGAACGCCCGCCTCTACGACGAGGGCCGGCGCCGGCAGAGGTGGCTGGCGGCGAGCTCCGACTTCACGAGCGCCCTGCTGTCAGGTTCCACCGAGTCCGAGGTTCTCGAAGGAATGCTGGAACGCGCCGTGGACATCGCCGGTGCCGACCTGGGGGCCTTCTACCTTGTCGGGCCGAACGGGGAACTGACCGGTTCGCTCGCTCTGGGGGAGGAGGCCCACGCCCATCGGGGAATCGTGCTGCCGAGCAGCCAGGGGACTCTTGCGGCTGCCGCACTTGCCGAGAACGGCCTCATCACAATGGCGGACGTCGGCAGCGACGCCCGGATCACGGTGCAGCCGGAGCGGTGGGAGGGCTTCGGACCGGCGGTGGCGGTCAGCGTGGGGACCGAGGAGAACCTGAGCGGCGTCCTGGTCCTGGCGCGACGTCGCGGCATGCCCACGTTCGTCAGCGCCGAGGTTGCCGCGCTGCCGAGCTTCGCCGGGCAGGCCGCACTGGCACTCGAACTGGCCGACCGGCGAAGAGACGCCGAACAGGTGAGCATCCTGGAGGACCGCGACCGGATCGCGCGTGACCTTCATGACCTGGCGATCCAGCGACTCTTCGCGACGGGGATGACACTGCAGAGCGCGCGCCCCTTCGTCGGGCACCCCGAAGCCACCGAGCGGTTGAACCGCGCCATCGATGATCTCGACTCCACGATCAAGATCATCCGTACCACCATCTTCGGTCTCAGGGAGCACGAGACGCCGGGAAAGACTCCCAAACTCAGGTCCAGAGTCCTTCAGACGGTGGACAACGCCACGCCCGCACTGGGCTTCGCCCCTGCCCTGCGCATGGAGGGCCTGATCGACACGGACGTTCCTGTGGAGGTGGCCGATCAGATGATCGCGGTCATCGGAGAGGCGCTGAGCAACGTCGCCCGCCACGCGCGGGCGCGCCAGGTGGAGGTAGCGGTGGTCGCGGACGCCGGCCTGCTGGTGGTGACCGTGACCGATGACGGCGTCGGTATGCCGGAAGGAGCCCACCGCAGCGGCTTGCGAAATCTGGCAGAGCGTGCGGAGCGCCTGGGCGGGACTCTGTCCGTCAGCGCATGCCCGACACCTCGCGGCGGAACGGTGCTCGACTGGCGGGTGCCGCTGCTCCCGGGAGACGTTTGAGCAGCCTGCGCACGCGTGAATGGATCAGCTCTCCTGTTCCCTGTGCTCCCGTACTTCCGCCGCGATGACGGCCGCCTGCACCCGGCGTTCCACGCCGAGCTTCCCGAGAAGCCGGGAGATGTGATTCTTGACAGTCTTCTCCGACAGATACAGGCGCTCGGCGATCTGGCGGTTGGTGAGGCCCTCGCCGATCAGGTCGAGGACGGAGTGCTCCCGCTCCGACAGCACCGAAAGTCTCTCGTCCTGCGGGTGACTGCCCGCCTCAGGACCGCGCACGGAGCGCAGGAGCCGGGCCGTGGTCGCGGGATCCAGCATCGACTGGCCCTTCGCCACTGTCCGGACAGCAGCCACCAGATCCGACCCGTTGATCTGCTTCAGTACGTACCCGGCGGCACCCGCCATGATCGCATCGAGCAGGGCGTCCTCGTCGTCGAAGGACGTCAGCATCAGACAGGCCAGGTCCGGCATGCGCGAGCGCAGTTCCCGGCACACCGTGATGCCGTCACCGTCGGACAGCCGGACGTCCAGCACGGCGACATCGGGCCTGAGCGCCGGACCCCGGGCCAGTGCCTGGTCGGCGGTGGCCGCCTCGCCGACAACCTCCAGACCGGGCTCCGCGTCCAGGAGATCGCGGATTCCCCGGCGGACCACTTCATGGTCATCGAGAAGGAAGACGCGGATCTGCGCATCGGCCGAGGCGGTCGAGTCGTCGGACATCTACAGTCCCTGGAGGTCGGGAGCACTTTGCCCCTCCTCCCGCCATTGTCGCAGGGACAAGCCCGACGCACCCGGGGAGCGATGCTCCCCCCTGCGTGGGAGCTGCCCGCGCAGGGACGCCTGACGGGATGCTCGTCAAGGTCCATGCGTACGTCCACGAGGCCCGCACCGGCCCTGGAATTCTCTTCGGCGCCCCGAGACGGCAGTGCGCTGACCTTCCACTCGGCCATCAGACGGACGATCTCCCTGTGCGGAGCACGATCCGTTCCTACGGTTCGATGACCAGCACCTGACGGAGAGGACGACGTGGAGTGCGAGGACCCACGGGGCCGTATCCCATGCGGATGATCATCTGAGGATGTCCCGTGCCCAGCACGGGATCCCGCAACGTCCATCGCAGCTCGGGCCACTCAAGCGGCTGTGTCGCGAAGGAGGCGCAGACGCCCTTCGCGGTCGCCGAGAGCAGAACGCGCTCCAGTGCCTGGCCGGCCCTGAGCCAGTCCAGCGGACGGTCGCCCCTCGTGCTCAGCAGACCCAGCTGAGGCCGTCGCTCGAACCGGACCCGGACACGTCCTGGGGGAGCGGCGGTAGCCGCGAAGTCGCGGGTGGTAGACCTGCCGGACGCGTCCCCCGGACCGAACGCGTAGTCGGGGACGCCGTCGAGGGGTGCGTCGGTCTTCGTGTCCCGGGTCCAGTAGCGCAGTTCCGCATCACGCGCGGGGTCCACGCGGTCGTACCTCGCGGCCTCGCTGATCAACTGGAGCACGGTGTCCAGATGGATGGAGTCGATGAACCTGAACTCCGCGTGCTCAGCCTGTGCGGCATCGGAGAACAGAGAGCGGAGCCCCGAGGGGATCGGCTGCTCGGCGAATGGGAAGCGGCAGGTGTGTCTGTCCGGTATCGCTGAATGCAGCTCCGCGAGCCGCGGGTCCGCCTCTCCTGCCGGAGTATCCGCCGGCGGAGCCAGACGGGCCTCGGCCAGCAAAGCCGGATCCGCCGGCGCGGGAAGGAGCGCGATCGCCGCTGCCAGACCGTGGTGGGCAGCTGAAACCCGCAGGTTCAGCAGAGCGGCTCCGCAGCCCACGAGGAGCTCGCGGGTCGACGGGTCCGCCTCCGGCATGGTGCGCGCGAAGTCGGCCCGTAGCGTGATCACGTGGGCGGAGCGGTCATAACGGAACTGCCAGGGCTGCGAGTTGTGCAGGGAGGGTGCGGCAGTGGCGTCGGTGACCAGAGCGGTCACCGTTGTGTCGCTCGGTGAAGTGGTCAGCATCTGAATCTCCCGGCGAAACTGTGCGGAAGCGCTACTCATCAAGCCTCGGTCCGCGCGCACGGGCACGGAAAGGGGCCGTTCTTCCCCGAAGAGGGCCGGATGGCCGTGCGGTCAGTCCTGAAGATCCTCGTTCTGCGGCGGATACCTGGGGTGGTCCGGCCGGTCTCGCGACCCCTGTCGTGAGAGAAATGTGAGACGTGGGAGCGTGGTCGGGTGAGTGAGACGACTACGAACACCCTGCAATACCGCTTTGACGGGCCCGAAGACGCACCCGTGCTGGTGATCGGCCCCTCCCTCGGCACCACCTGGCACATGTGGGACCGGCAGATAGCCGAGCTCACCCAGCACTGGAGAGTCTTCCGCTTCGACCTCCCGGGCCACGGTGGCGCGCCCGCACACCCGGCCACCGCCGTCGGTGAGCTCGCAGACCGGCTGCTCGCCACCCTCGACGGCCTCGGCGTCCAGCGCTTCGGATACGCGGGCTGCTCCATCGCCGGCGCGATCGGGGCCGAGCTCGCGCTGCGCCACCCGCACCGAGTGGCATCGCTGGCCCTGGTGGCCGCCTCCGCGCGGTTCGGCAGCGCCGACGAGTTCCGGCAGCGCGGGGTGATCGTCCGGACCAACGGGCTGGAGCCGATGGCCCGCGCGGCCCCGGAGCGGTGGTTCACCTCGGGGTTCGCCGCCGCGCAGCCGGCCATCGTCGAGTGGGCCGTCCAGATGGTCCGGACCACCGACCCCGGGTGCTACATAGCCGCCTGCGAGGCCCTCGCCGCCTTCGACATCCGCGGGGAGCTGGGCCGGATCGGTGTCCCCACGCTCGTCCTGGTCGGGGCGGAGGACCAGGTCACCGGGCCCGGTGACGCCCGCACCCTGGTCGCGGGGATACCCGATGCCCGGCTGGCCCTGGTCCCCGGCGCCTCGCACCTGGCCCCGGTCGAACAGCCCGGAGCCGTCACCGATCTCCTGCTCACCCACTTCTCCGCCGCCTGGCAGGACACCCAGGCGGCGATCCCGGCGCCCGCCTTCGCCCCCCGGCTCTCCGCCCCCGTACTGCCCGTCGCGGAGATCACGGCGGCCACCGCGCGGCCCGCGGACCCCTCGCAGGGGCGCGCCGATCCGTACCCGCAGGGCATGCGGATCCGCCGCGAGGTGCTCGGGGACGCCCATGTGGACGGGGCCACGGCCGCCTCCGACGGGTTCACGGACGACTTCCAGGAGCTCGTCACCCGATACGCCTGGGGCGAGGTGTGGGGCCGGGAGGGGCTGGACCGGCGCATGCGCAGCACTGTCACGCTCACCGCGCTGGTCGCCTCCGGGCACCTGGAGAGCCTGGCCGCACACGTCAGCGCGGCCCTGCGCAACGGTCTCACCCCGGTCGAGATCCGGGAGGTCCTGCTGCAGACGGCCGTCTACTGCGGCATTCCGGCCGCGAGTGCCGCCTTCACGGTCGCGCAGTCGGTGATTCAGGCAGAGACGACACCGCCCGCGTAGCAGGATGGGACACATGAACGCTGTGAATCCCGAGCCGTTCGCGCTCACGCTGACCAAGAAGTTCCACTCCTGCATCCGTCTGGAGAAGGCCGGGCGCACGCTCGTCATCGACCCGGGCGGCTTCTCCGAACAGGACGCCGCGATCGGCGCGGAGGCCATCCTGGTCACACACGAACACCCCGACCACTACAACGAGGAGCGGCTGCGGGCCGGCCTGGAGGCCAACCCCGCCGCCGAGGTGTGGACCCTGCGCAGCGTGGCCGGGCAGCTGAGCGCGGCGTTCCCCGGGCGGGTCCACACCGTCGGGCACGGTGACACCTTCACCGCCGCCGGGTTCGACGTCCAGGTGCACGGCGAACTCCACGCGGTGATCCACCCGGACATCCCGAGGATCACCAACATCGGCTTCCTGGTCGACGGCTCGCTCTTCCACCCCGGTGACGCGCTCACGGTGCCCGACCGGCCGGTCGACACGCTGATGCTTCCGGTGATGGCGCCGTGGAACAAGATCTCCGAGGTCATCGACTACGTCCGAGAGGTGAAGCCGCGCCGCGCCATCGACATCCACGACGCGCTGCTCACCGATCTCGCCCGCCCGGTCTACGACAACCAGATCGGCGGCCTCGGCGGTACCGACCACGGCCGGCTGGCGCCGGGGGAGTCGACGGAGGTGTGAGCGGGCGGCGCCCCGGCGGCCGCCGCGCGTATCGATGTCAGTGGGAGCCGCTAGGTTTACGTACATGCGCATCGCCACCTGGAACGTCAATTCGATCACCGCCCGCCTGCCCCGGCTGCTCGCCTGGCTGGAGAGCACCGGCACGGACGTGCTGTGCATCCAGGAGACCAAGTGCACCGCGGAGCAGTTCCCCGCGGAGGCGCTCCGCGAGCTCGGTTACGAATCCGCGGTCAACGCCACCGGCCGGTGGAACGGGGTGGCGATCGTCTCCCGGGCCGGGCTGTCCGACGTCGTGACGGGGCTTCCGGACGGCCCCGCGTACGACGGCGTGCAGGAGCCGCGCGCGATCAGCGCGACCTGCGGTCCGCTGCGCCTCTGGTCGGTGTACGTCCCCAACGGCCGCGAGGTCGAGCACGAGCACTACGCGTACAAGCTGAGCTGGTTCGAGGCGCTGCAGACGGCGGTCGCGGCGGACGCCGCCGGAGCGCTGCCGTTCGCGGTCATCGGTGACTTCAACGTCGCCCCGACCGACGAGGACGTCTGGGACCCGGCCCTCTTCGAAGGCGCCACCCATGTCACGCCCGCCGAGCGGGCCGCCCTCGCGGCGCTGCGCGAGGAGGGCCTCTCCGACATCGTGCCGCGCCCCCTGAAGTACGACCGCCCCTACACCTTCTGGGACTACCGCGAGCTGCGCTTCCCGAAGAACAAGGGCATGCGGATCGACCTCGTCTACGGCAACGCCCCGTTCACCGCCGCCGTCAAGGACAGCTACGTGGACCGCGAGGAGCGCAAGGGCAAGGGCGCGTCCGACCACGCCCCGGTGGTCGTCGACCTCGACCTCTGAGCAGTGTGTGCGGGCTCGGGTGTCCGAGCCCGCACAGCTTCTTTCACGCGACGATCAGCCGGGGCCCGCTGCCCCGCCCGGCACGGCTGCCGCCTCCGGCGCCGGGCGGCAGGCCCATGCGGTCCCGGCGGTAGCGAGCGCCAGGGCCATCAGCAGCGCGCTCACCCAGAGCGGCGCCCGGAAGCCGTACCCCGCACCGATCGCGAGCCCGCCGAGCCACGGTCCGAGCGCGCCGCCCACGTTGAACGCCGCGGTGGCGAAAGACCCGGCCAGCGTCGGCGCACCGGCCGCCAGCCGGAACACGTGCGAGATCAGCGCGGTGCCGGTGCCGAACGCCAGCATCCCCTGGACGAGAACGAGGACCACCACCGACGCCGGGCTGCCCGCCGTACACGCGAACAGGGCCCAGCCGAGGGCCAGCGCCACCAGACCGGCGGCGGTCAGCGCGACGGGCCGGGAGTCGATGACCCGGCCGCAGACGGTGACCCCGATGAACGAGCCGACCCCGAACAGGGCGAGCAGGACCGGCACCCACGCGGAGCCGAACCCGGTGACCCGCGTGACGATCGGTTCGAGGTACGAGAACGCGCAGAAGGTCGCGCCCTGGACGAGCGCGCTCGTCAGCAGCGTCAGCCGCAGTCCGCGCCCGGACAGGCTGCTCAGTTCGGCGCGGGCGCTCGGCAGGGCGGACGGGGGCCGGCCCGCCGGAATCGCCGCCGCGATCACGGCGATCGCCGGCAGCGAGACGAGGGCGACGGCCCAGAACGCCGCCCGCCACCCCCACTGCCCGCCCAGCCACGCCCCGGCCGGCACCCCCGCCACACAGGCGACGGTGACGCCCCCGACCACCACGGAGGTGGCGCGGGCGCGGGCCCCGGGCCCGGCCAGGGCGACCGCGGTCACCAGGGCGACGGCCCAGAATCCGGCGTTCGCCAGCGCGCCGACGACCCGCGTCGCGAGCAGCAGACCGTAGCTGGAGGTGACCGCGCCGATGACATGGACGGCCGCGAAGACGCCGAGGAAGAACAACAGGGCGCGGCGGCGGGGCCAGTTACGCCCCAGCAGCGCCATCAACGGCGCCCCGATCACGAGCCCGACGGCGAAGGCCGACGTCAGGAGGGCCGCGGCGGGGATGGAGACGTGGAGCTCGGCGGAGATGCCCGAGAGCAGGCCGGACAGCATGAACTCGGAAGTGCCCTGCGCGAAGACGGCGAGCCCGAGCGCGTATACGGAAAATGGCATGAAGGAACCCCATGGACGGCTGATGGACAGAACCGGTTGGGGAAGCGGGCCGCACCCGCTCGATTCGACGAGCGGTGACACGGCGGAACGGTCAGCGCGATCGTGGCCGTGAGCCGGCACGTCGGCGGAGCCGTGAATACCGGGGGATCAGCACCCCGGTGCGTAGGCCGAAAGGCAACCCGCGACCGCATGGGTCCGGGACGGCAGCCGTCTGCGGCCGGCGAGGACCCTCAGGTCCGGCCGGTCCGGAGGCCACCGCGGACCGGTGGCCGGATTCTGTCGGACTCGGGGCTGCACATGAGGCGAAAGTACCAGCCCGCGGCGGGCCGTCACCACCGCTTTCAGCGGGCCGCGCGTCCTGTGGTGCGGACACGGGCCGGGATGCGACCCTGAGCGGTATGAACATCCCTTTCTTGGACAACTGGCGTAAGCGTCACGACGGTACGCCGGAGACGGGGCTCGCCGCCGCCGTCGACGCCGATCCGGAAGGCGTGGCCCAGTTGCTCGCCGAATGTGACCTGCTCCGCGTCCGGGCGGGGGAGCGTGGGCTCGAACTCGACGACAGCCCGGCCTCGTTGGCGGCTCTGGACCAGCTTCCGCCACGCTGGCGCGAGGATCCGGAGGAGCTGCCCTGGCTGGGCAACGACGCGGGGCTCTACCTGGGCACGGTACTGGTGCGCAACGTTCCCGGCGCGCACTGGCACATCTGGCCGAGCGGTCAGCCCGTGGTGCGGCTCGCGTCCGGGCGTGAGATCGATGTGGTCGAGGCCGGTCTGGGCTGGGCGATGTCCGGCAGCCCCGAGCTGTCCCAGCTCTACTCGGAGTCGGCCGAGGGCTGAGAAGGCCGGTATCCGGACCCGTTCCGCGGCCCGGCTAGATAAAACGCCTTATGCCCCATTTACGCGTGTCGGGTGTGAAGTCCCTTGCCGGGATGGATAGTTTGCGCTGACCTGGACCAAGCGGACAAGTGGGTAGGGCAGCGTATGGCCGTCGATCCGTTGATCGAGCTGCGTGACGTCAATAAGTTCTACGGAAAGTTGCACGTACTGCAGGACATCAATCTCACCGTCGGCCGCGGAGAGGTGGTGGTGGTCATCGGCCCCTCGGGCTCCGGCAAGTCAACGCTCTGCCGGACGATCAACCGGCTCGAAACGATCGAGTCGGGCCACATCACGCTCGACGGCAGACCCCTTCCCGAGGAAGGCAGGGGGCTCGCCGAGCTGAGGGCCGAAGTCGGCATGGTCTTCCAGTCGTTCAACCTGTTCGCGCACAAGACCGTACTGGCGAACGTCTCGCTCGCCCAGCTCAAGGTCCGCAAGCGGAAGAAGGACGAGGCCGACCGGCGCTCCCGGGAACTGCTGGACCGCGTGGGGCTCGCCGCGCAGGCCGACAAGTACCCGGCCCAGCTCTCCGGCGGCCAGCAGCAGCGGGTGGCCATCGCCCGCGCCCTCGCGATGGACCCCAAGGCGCTCCTCTTCGACGAGCCCACCTCCGCGCTCGACCCGGAGATGATCAACGAGGTGCTGGAAGTGATGCAGCAGCTCGCCCGGGAGGGCATGACGATGGTTGTCGTCACGCACGAGATGGGCTTCGCCCGGTCCGCCGCCAACCGGGTCGTCTTCATGGCCGACGGCCGCATCGTCGAGGACCGCGTCCCGGAGGACTTCTTCACCGCACCGGAGAGCGACCGCGCCAAGGACTTCCTGTCCAAGATCCTCAAGCACTGACGGGAGGCCCTGTGTTGCGTACGAGAAAAGTACTGGCCGTCTGTGCCGTCCTGCTGCTGGCCCTCCTCGCCGCCGGCTGCGGCAAGGACGGCAGCCCGCCGGTGAAGGGCCCGAAGGCCGGGGCGCTGCCCGTGTACCGGGTCGACACCGCCTTCCGGCTGCCGGACTCCAGAACCTGGACGCAGGCGAAGAAGCGCGGATACCTGCGGGTGGGCGCCAAGGAGGACCAGCCCTACCTGGGCGAGAAGGACCCCGCCACCGGCGTCTACTCCGGCTTCGACATCGAGATCGCCCGGATGATGTCGGCCGCGCTCGGCTTCGACCCCAAGACGATCCGGTTCAAGACGATCGCCTCCGCCAACCGTGAGACGGCGTTGCAGAACGGGCAGATCGACTACTACGTCGGCACCTACACGATCAACGACATGCGCAAGAAGCTCGTCGGATTCGCCGGCCCCTACTACATGGCCGGGCAGGGGCTGCTGGTCCGCACGGACGAGAACGACATCCACGGCCCGCAGGACCTGGCGGGCAAGACGGTCTGCTCCGCGGCGGGTTCGACCCCGTACCAGCGGATCGCCGCCGACTACCCGAAGGCCGACCTGGTCTCGTACGACACGTACTCCATCTGCGTCGACAACCTGCTGACCTACCAGGTCGACGTCGTCACCACCGACGACGCGATCCTGCTCGGCTTCGCCGCCAAGGCGCCCGACGAGATGAAGGTCGTCGGCAAGCCCTTCTCGCAGGAGCCGTACGGCATCGGCGTCCCGCGCAACGACAACGCCCTGCGGGCCGCGCTGAACAACGCGCTGGAAGCCAACGAGAAGAACGGCAACTGGAAGAAGGCCTACGAGGCCACGCTCGGTCTCTCCGGGGCGCCCGCACCGAAGCCGCCGCCCATCGACCGCTACCCGGCGACCTGAGAGGACGACCAGAACCATGGACGTACTCACCGAGAACTTCTCGCTCTACGGCAAGGGCTTCCTCGGCACCCTCGAACTCACCGTCTACGCCTCGATCCTGGCGATGGTCCTCGGCTTCGTGATGGCCTCCTGCCGGGTCGCACCGGTCGGCTCGTTCCGGGTGATCGGCACCGTCTGGGTCATGGTGCTCCGCAACACCCCGCTCACCCTGCTCTTCTTCGCCGTACTGCTCGGCCTGCCACGCTTCGGCCTGGTACTCCCGTTCAAGGTGTTCGCGGTCATCGCCCTCGGCTGCTACACCTCCGCCTTCATCTGCGAGGTGCTGCGCTCCGGCATCAACACCGTGCCCACGGGCCAGGGTGAGGCCGCGCGCAGCCTCGGCATGACCTTCGGGCAGACACTCGGCAACGTGGTGCTGCCGCAGGCGTTCCGCTCGGTGATCCCACCGATCGGCTCGACGCTCATCGCACTGGCCAAGAACTCCGCGATCGCCGGGGCGTTCAGCGTCACCGAACTGCTCGGCACCTACAAGACCCTCAACGAGCTGGGATACAGCATCATCTGGACGTTCGTCTGGATCGCCGTCGGCTACCTGATCATCACGCTGTCCATCAGCGCGGTCTTCAACGTGATGGAGAAGCGCTGGGGAGTCGCCCGATGACCAGTCACCCCACGCCCTCCGCCACCGCGCTCTACGACATCCCCGGACCGCTGACCCGCAGACGGCACCTCGTCTACGGAGTCGTCTCGACGGTCCTGATCCTCGCCCTCGTCGGCTGGGTCATCTACCTGCTCTTCGACACCGACCAGTTCACCAGCGCCAAATGGACACCCTTCGAGTACAAGGGCATCCAGGAACTGCTGCTGCGCGGCCTCGGCAACACCCTCAAGGCGTTCGCGTACGCCGCGGTGCTCTCCCTCGCCCTCGGGGCCGTACTGGCCGTCGGGCGGCTCTCCGACCACCGGCCGGTGCGCTGGGTGGCCACCGTTCTCGTCGAGTTCTTCCGCGCCATGCCCGTACTGGTGATGATCTTCTTCATCTTCGTCGCGCTGAAGGTGCAGCCGCTGCCCGCGCTGGTCGCCGGGCTGACCCTGTACAACGGCTCGGTGCTCGCCGAGGTGTTCCGCTCCGGCATCAACTCGGTGGAACGCGGCCAGCACGAGGCGGCGTTCGCGCTGGGCATGCGCAAGACGCAGGTCACGACCTTCGTACTGGCCCCACAGGCGGTGCGCGCGATGCTGCCCACCATCATCAGCCAGCTGGTGGTGGCGCTGAAGGACACTTCGCTCGGCTATCTGATCACTTACGAGGAATTCCTTCATGCCGGGAAGCTCATCGCCTCCAACCTCGACTACGATCTTCCCTTCATCCCTGTGGTGATGGTGATCTCGCCGATCTACATCGGGATGTGCATGCTGCTCTCCTGGTTCGCGACCTGGGTGGCGAAGCGGCAGCGGCGCAATCCGAAGACGGAGGCGGTGGACGTCGCACCCGCCCGACCAGGAACGCTCCAGCCGGGAGCGCGGTAGCCGGGAACTGCCGTGAGGCGGTGCCCGGGAGCGGTGCCCGCCCGGTAGCAGCCGGTGATCACTTCTCGTGCAACGGTACGGACCGCGTGACGGTACGGACCGGCGAGGGGAAGGTCAGCTGTGAGCCGGCCGGGCCGTGCTCGGTGCGCAACGGGCCGACGGTGTCGGCCATCGGGGCGCGTCGGTGACCGGCCGGGTCGCCGTGGGAGCCGGAGAACCACTCCGGGCCCACGGGGAACGGCCGGCCCGGCGTCCGCCGTGACGCCCCCGGCGGCCCACGCCACCGCCGCGAAAACGCTCCCCCGCACTGTCCGGTATCGTCCCCCCTTCGATCCCGACGACCGCCCCCTCGGACCGCCCCGCCCGCCTCGCCGCGGTCCGGCACCGGCGAGGAGGTCGTGGAGACCCTCGGAGAGTGGGAGACATCGGTGCGCGGAGCAGACGGCAACACCACCCCGACCCGGACGGACCGGGCCTGCCCGGCGCGCCGGTGACGGCCGCGGACGCGACCACCGGCGCCGCCACGCAGGAGCAGGAGCAGGAGCAGCGGGAGCGGCAGGACGCGCGGTCGGGTTCCCGCTCGGTGCTGCGCAGCGGCGCCGTCATGGCCGCCGGCTCCGTCGTCTCGCGGGCCACCGGATTCATACGCTCGGCGGTCGTGGTCGCCGCACTCGGCACCGGGCTGCGGGCCGACGGCTACACGGTCGCCAACACCCTGCCCAACATCCTGTACATGCTGCTGATCGGCGGCGCCCTGAACGCCGTCTTCGTCCCCGAACTCGTCCGTGTCGCCAAGGAACACACCGACGGCGGGGCCGCCTACACCGACCGGCTCCTCACCCTCTGCACGGCCGGGCTCCTCGCCCTCACCGCGCTCGCCGTCGTCGGCGCACCGCTGATCATCTCCCTGTACGCGCCCACCTACGACGGCGACCAGGCCGAACTCACCATCGCGCTGGCCCGGTACTGCCTGCCGCAGATCCTCTTCTACGGGCTCTTCACCCTCCTGGGACAGGTGCTCAACGCCCGCAACAGGTTCGGGGCGATGATGTGGACCCCGGTCCTCAACAACGTCGTGATCATCGCCGTGTTCGGGCTCTACCTCTGGACCGCGGCCGACTCGGACGGCAGCCTCACCGCCGCCCAGGCCCAGTTGCTCGGCTGGGGGACCACGGCCGGGATCGCCGTACAGACCCTGGCCCTCGTACCCGCCCTGCGCGCCGCGAAGTTCCGCTGGCGGCCGAGGTTCGACTGGCGCGGCAGCGGTCTCACCCGGCCGCTGCGCGCGGCCGGCTGGCTCGTCATGCTGGTGCTGACCAACCAGGCCGCCTACTGGGTGGTGACCCGGCTCTCCACCGCGACCGGCCAGCACGCCGTGGACCAGGGCGTGGCCGGCGGCGCGGGATACACCGCGTACAGCTACGCCTTCCAGCTGTGGGTGGTGCCGCAGGGCATCGTGACCGTCAGCCTCGTCACGGCGCTGATGCCCAGGATGAGCCGGGCGGCGGCCGAGGGCGATCTGGCCGGGGTGCGGCGGGACGTCTCGTACGCCCTGCGGACCTCGGCCGCCGTGGTGGTCCCGGCCGCCGCCGCGCTGCTGGCGCTCGCGCCGTGGGTGATGGGGGCGGTGTTCGGCTACGGGCAGACGGGCCCGGCCGACATCACCGTGATGGCGGGCATGATGGCGGCCTTCGCACCGGGGCTCATCGCCTACTCCGGGCAGTACGTGCTCTCCCGCGGCTTCTACGCGATGAGCGACACCCGCACCCCGTTCCTCCTGAACCTGGTCATCGCGGCGCTCAACGCCGGCCTCGCGGTCGCCGCCTACCTGCTGCTCCCCGCGCGCTGGGCGGTCACCGGAATGGCCGGGGCGTACTCCGTCGCGCTCTTCGCCGGGTTCGCCGTCACGGCGTACGTACTGCACCGCAGGGTCTCCGGGAGCGGCGCGGAGCGGCCCTCGCTGTCGCGCTCGCCCGGAGTGCGGGCGCACGCGCGGCTGGTGGCCGCCTGCTTGCCGGCGGGGCTGCTGGCGTACGCGGCGGCCCGCGCCGTGGACACGGCAGGGTCCGGGCTCGGGGACTTCGGCGCGGCGGGCACCGGGATGGCGGTCCTCCTCCTGGTGGTGGCGCTGCTGGCGCGTCCGCTGCGGCTGACCGAGGTCAGCACCGCACTGGCGGCCGTCCGGAGCCGGCTGCGCCGGGGCTGAGCCCGGGACCCGCGTACGGACTGCGGGGCTACTCCAGCCGGTTGAAGCGGTGGCCGGCCCAGAGCAGAGCCCCCGCACCGCAGGCCAGCAGCAGGACGGCTTCGAGCAGGAGTGAGGGTTGCCGGCCGGCCCAGTCGATCCCGCCGACGGCCGCCCGGCCCGGTGCCCGCAGGGCGATGCAGCGGCGGAGCAGGTCCACTCCGTAGGCCAGCGGGTTGGCGGCGGCCAGGGTGTGGGTCCAGGAGGGCAGCGACTGGAGCGGGAAGAATCCGCCGGAGAGGAACAGGAGCGGCGTCATCACCACGCCGAGCAGCGTGTGGAACGTCTCGGCCCTGCGCAGGCTCACGGCCAGGGCGAGGGCGAGCGAGGTGATGGTGAACGAGATCAGGATCATGCCGCCGAGCAGCAGCGCCAACAGGAGCGGGTCGTAGGGCAGACCGACCAGGCCGGCCAGCCCGAGCAGTACGGCGCCCTGGACCGAGGCGACCAGCGTTCCACCGGCACAGTTCCCCAGGAGCAGCGTGGAGCGGCGGACCGGGGCCATCAGAAGCTCCCGGAGGTAGCCGCTCTGACGGTCCATGATCAGTCGGATGCCGACCATGATGGCCGGTGTCTGCACCGTCATCATCAGCATGCCCGGGAAGAGGTACGTCTGGTAGCCGACGCCCAGGGACGCGGTGGGGATGAGGGTGTTCAGCCCGCCGCCGAGGACGAGGAGGTACAGCACCGGGTGGAGCAGCATCAGCGCGACATGGGCGCGCTGGCCGGTCAGGCGGAGCAGATCGCGGTAGACCAGGCCGTGCACCGCGCGGAGTTCGTGCCGGGGGCGGCTCGCCCGTTCGTCGCCGGGCACGGTCGCGGAGGGGTGGAGCGGGAGTGCGGTCATCGGCCGCCGCCGGATTCCGCCGCCGCTTCGGACGGGCCGGGAGCGGCGGTGGCCTGCCCGGGGTGCACGGTGTGGATGCTGCGGCCGGTGTGGTGGAAGAAGACGTCGTCGAGCGTGGGCGGCGTCGCCGACGCGGCGTGTACGGCGATGCCCTGGCCCGCCAGCTCCGCGCACAGGCGGGGAATCCAGGAACTGCCCTCGGGGACCCGGAGGCAGACGCCGTCCGCGTCCACCGTGACGGAGTGTCCCGGCGGCGCGCTCCGGCGGACGATCCGGTGCGCCGTGGCGTCTTCGCTGGTACGCAGCACGACCCGGTCGTCCCCGATCGCGACCTTCAGCGCGAGCGGGGAGCCCTGCGCCACCAGTTCGCCGTGGTCGATGATGGCGATGCGGTCGCAGTTCTCCGCCTCTTCGAGGTAGTGCGTGGTGACGAAGAGCGTGCTGCCGTGCCGCTCGCGCAGGGCGAGCAGATGCTCCCAGATCTGCGCACGGGCGTGCGGGTCGAGGCCGGTGGTCGGCTCGTCCAGGAACAGCACGGCGGGCGCGTGCAGCAGCTGACGGGCGATCTCCAGGCGGCGGCGCATACCGCCGGACAGGGTGCTCACGGGGGAGCGGCGCCGGTCGGTCAGTCCGGCCGTCGCCAGTACGTCTGCGGCGCGGCGGCGTGCGACGTCGCGTCTCAGCCCGTAGAGGCGGGCGTGGATGCGCAGGTTCTGCTCGGCCGTCAGGTCGGGGTCCAGAGCGCTGTGCTGGAACAGCATGCCGACCTGGCGCCTCAGCTGGTGGGGCTGGGTGCGCACATCGGCGCCGGCCACCGTGGCATCACCGGCGGTGGGACGGGTCAGGGCGCACAGCATGGCGATCGTGGTGGACTTCCCGGCGCCGTTGGGGCCGAGGAAGGCGAAGGTCTCCCCTTCCTCCACGTCCAGGTCCAGTTCGCGCACGGCGTGGGTGGTGGTGCCGTCCGGGCCGGGATAACTCTTGGCCAGACCCCGTGTTCTGATCGCGTACACGGGGGCGCGCCCGGCCCCGGAGCCCGTCACGGGAGCGGGGCGGGTGACCTCCGGACCGGTGCGGGTGGTTGTCATGAGGGCTGCTCGGGAGAGATCGTCATCACCGGCGTGGAGCTGCATGCGGTCCGGTCCTCCTCTAGGGAATTTCGTCTCGACCCCCGCGAACCCGGCATGATCCAGACGCTGATCCGGCCGGCGGCTGTCCCGGGACAGCCGCCGGCCGGGTGGTGCTACCACGCCTAGGCGCAGCTGATACCGATACACACCGTGTTCAGCACGGTCAGCAGACCGACGCACTCACACGTCCCGGAGAACGACGCTCCGTCGACGCCGACCGGGTCGGTCTCGGGAAGGGCGTGGAGGTGGGCGAGCAGTTCGAGGTCCTGGATGTCCATGGGATTCTCCTTTTTCTCTGAGCGGTTGCGGCAGGGTTCCTGCCGCTCATTCCGGCAACTGGACCATCCAGTGCCGGAAGTCTGTGTGGTGGATCCGCAGGAGGAAGGCCAGCGTCCCGGCGGACCCGTCGCTCCAGCTGGTCGAGACGTCCCCGTACTCGTTGGGGAAGACCACGTGGCCGTGGCGACGGGCTCCCTCCGCCGCGATGAGGCGGGCCAGCTCCTCCGCCTTCGCGCGGTAGTCGGGGTCGCCCGTGGCGACGGCCATGTCGAGCAGGAAGTCACCGTTGCCCGCCAGCCCGTGGCACTGGCTGTGCGGCGCGCGGGAGGCCCGCTCCATGACGGACCGAGCGCCGCGCCGTGCCAGGTCGCCGAACCTGGGGTCCCCGGTGACCTGCCAGAGGCGGAGGAGGAAGGTGCCGATGCCCGCCGCGCCGTGGCACCAGTACGGGGCCGTGGGCAGGTCACCGGCCTGGGCGGGCCAATGGGCCGCCTGCCCGACGAGGACGGCGTTGGCCGCCAGATGCTCGCCGACCTCCATGGCCAGGTCCAGGTGCTCGGGGCGCCGCGAGACGAGCGCGGCGGAGAGCAGGAAGCAGCCGATGCCGGCCGAGCCGTGGGCGAAGCCGAGATAGCGCTTGCCGGCCTCCCCGGAGAGGGCCTCCGCGGGGATCGCCCAGCCCACCCCGTTCCCCTCACGTCGTGCCGCGCGGACCAGCCGGTCGGCCGCTTCGACGGCCAGTTCGGCGAAGCGCGGATCCCCGTCGCGGTGCCAGAAGTGGAGGGCGGCCATGCCGCTGCCCGCGGTGCCGTGGGTGATGTCGTGGTGGAGTGTGGACTCCTGCGGAGCCAGCGCCAGGGCCAGCGCGTGGTCGACGAGTGCCCGGTCGTCGATGGCACGTCCGGCGTCGTACAGCGCCCAGGCGGTGCCGCGGCCGCCGAAGTGCAGGCCGGGGCGGGTGGATCGGGTGTCGGTGCGATCCGCGATCCAGCGACCCGCGGTGGCGAGCAGCGAGGGGACGCGGGGGTCGTTGACGTGTTCGCAGTACCGGGTCAGGACGGCCAGGACACCGGCAGCGCCCTGCTGGACGGTGCAGGGGTCGGTCTCCCCGGCCTTGGTGGACACCGGCCAGAGCCGCCGTTCGTCCGCCGGGGTCATCGAGTCGACGAGATGGTCCACGAGCCCGGTCACCGTGTCCTGCGGGGAGTCCGTGCGGGCAGTGAGCGCGGTACGGGCCGTGCGGGGCGCGGGGTGGTCCGGGGCACCCGCCTGCTGGAGCGCCTCGCGTGCCAGGGACGGATTCCAGCGCTCCGCGGGAACGTCCCGCATCAGGCCGAGGACCATGTCCACCAGACCGTCGGGCAGTTGGAGGGATTCGGCGCAGGCGGTCAGCCAGTCGGCGAGCCGCTCCTGGTCGGATCTGGTGGCGGGCTCCTCCGGCAGCAGGTTCGGGACCTTCCCGGCCAGGACGAAGCAGATGGTGGCGCCGAGACTGTAGTAGTCGGCCGTCGTGGCGACTGGTGCGTCGGCCAGGCGTTCGGGAGCGCTGAAGCCCGGTGTTCCGACCCGGGTGGGCAGCGCGGACCCGTCGGCGACGACGGCGAGTTCGAGGTCGATCAGGCGCAACTCCCCGTCGGGCCGGACCATGACGTTGCCGGGGGTGAAGTCCCGCAGGACGCAGCCGTGGGCGTGAGCCGCTTCGACCAGCTCCACCAGCCGTGCCACCTGGTCCAGGGCGTCGACGCGGTAGCGCTCGCTGCCGACATCACGGAAGTGCTCCGCGACCCAGACGCGCAGGGGGACCCCCGGCACTTCGCTCTGGGCCAGGAACAGATGCCGGCCGTGCTCAAAGAGCGCCAGGGCCTCCGGAGCCAGCCCCGAGCCCGTGAGCCTCTCCAGCGCGCGGGCCTCGGCGCGCAGCCAGTCGCGGACATCGCGGCCGGAGGCGTCGGCCTCCACATGCGGCCGGGTCTCCTTGATCACCACGGGGGAGCCGGTCGTGACATCGGTGCCCCGGTAGACGCCGCCCTTGTTGGTCTGCCGGATCGCCTCACGCACCGCGAAACGGCCGCCGAGCAGCACCGGTCCGCCCGCCGCCTCCGCCGTGCGCGGCGGCTCGGGGACCGAGGCGGGGAAGGGGCAGGCCGCCCACGAGGGCGGGGCGTAATGGCCGGTGCGCTCGTCCTCCACGGGGTTTCCGTCGGGGTCCTCGATGCACCACACCAGCAGCCCCGACTCCGACAGCCGCTGCCGGCCGGCGAAGGCCCCGTAGCGGTAGTGCACCAGGCTGTCCGCGGTGTACGGCCGGTCCGACAGGATGCGCGGCCCGGCCAGCCCCGCCGTGACCCGGTGCAGCTCCTGGGCGAGCCGGATCGCGTCGCCGTCGGAGCGCGGGTAGACGGTGATGAACTTCCCCGAGTTTCCACGCGGTGTGGAACGGGAGTTGAGCGCACTCACCTGATCGAGCGACCGGGCGAACTTGAACGCCGACTCGTCGCGCAACAGCACGTCCAGGCACTTCGCGAGGACGGCGGGCGCGGAGCCGACCGTCGCCGACACGTGGAGCTTCCAGCCCTGGGCGCGACGGCTCCCCGACCACGGCACGACACGGCACCACATCTCGTCCGTATCGGCCGTCCAGCGTGCCATGGTGTCGGTCGCGTGCAGTGCTTCGCGGAGGAGGCTTGCCAGCCCGACCTCAGTTGCGTGGCTCGTCATCACTCTCCCTCTCGACGGTGGGACCCGCTGGTTGGAATGTGCCCACGTCACTTGAGCTGCAACTCGCTGGCCTGCGGATTCACTTGACCGAGCGAGCGCGCGGTGTGCGTTTCGGCGGGAGGGCGCCGCTCGGCGCGGAACAGCGCACTGACTCCGGCACCGAGTGCGGCACGCGTGCGCTGTACGGCCCCGCCCCCGGTGCGGGGGAGGCCGGCGGTTAGCACGCCCGGCGCCGTGCCGCGTACGCCGTAAGTCAGGGGCGGGCATGTCGGCGGGCATTCGGCCTCAAGTTCGAGGCGGTCCTGACGGGGCGGCCGGGGCGGCGCTACCCTGCGCGGACGATCCTGCACTGGAGGTGCGCATGCGACGTTCCGTCGCGCGGAATGTGTCGTTGTTAGGTGTTCTGGCCGCGGTGGTGTCGGTCGGGGCGGCTGCCCCGTCCTCCTCCGCGCCACCGGCCGCGCCGACGGCCAAGTCCCCGGTCGCGGTGGGGTACGGGGGAGCGGTCTCCAGCGTCGACGCCGACGCGACCGCCGCCGGTATCGAGGTGCTCCGCAACGGCGGCAACGCGGTGGACGCGGCGGTGGCGACCGCGGCGGCGCTCGGGGTGACCGAGCCCTACTCCGCAGGTCTTGGCGGTGGCGGCTACTTCGTCCGCTACGACGCCAGGACCCGCACCGTGCAGACCATCGACGGCCGGGAGACCGCGCCGCGCAGCGCGGACTCCTCGCTCTTCCTGGAGAACGGGAAGCCGCTCGCCTTCGACGACGCCGTCACCAGCGGACTCGGCGTCGGCACCCCCGGCACCCCGGCCACCTGGCAGACCGCACTCGACACCTGGGGCAGCAAATCGCTCCGCCAGGTGCTGAAACCGGCCGAGCGCCTCGCCCGGGACGGGTTCGTCGTGGACAGCACGTTCCGGTCCCAGACGGAGGGCAATCAGGCCAGGTTCGCGGACTTCCCGGCGACCCGGAAGCTCTTCCTGCCCGGTGGCCGACTTCCGGTCGTCGGATCGGTGTTCAAGAACCCCGACCTGGCCCGCACCTATGACGAGGTCGGCCGCAAGGGGCTCGACGAGATCTACCGGGGCAAGCTGGCAGAGGACGTCGTGCGGACGGTACGCAATCCCCCCGTCGACCCCAGCTCGTCCCGGGTGGTGCGGCCGGGCGATCTGACCACCAAGGACCTGCGCTCCTACCGGGCGCTGCGCCAGGCGCCGACGAAGACCGGCTACCGGGGGCTCGACGTGTACGGCATGGCGCCGTCCTCCTCCGGTGGTACGACGGTGGGCGAGGCGCTGAACATCCTTGAGTCGACCGACCTGTCGAGGGCGAGCGAGGCGCAGTACCTGCACCGCTACATCGAGGCGAGCCGGATCGCGTTCGCCGACCGGGGCCGCTGGGTCGGCGACCCGAAGTTCGAGGACGTACCGACGAAGGAGCTGCTCAGCCAGCGGTTCGCCGATTCGCGGGAGTGCCTGATCAAGGACGACGCGGTGCTGACCAGCCCGCTCGCGCCGGGTGACCCCCGCCATCCGGCCGACTGCGCCACCGGCGGCAAGGCCGCGCCGACGACGTACGAGGGGGAGAACACCACTCACCTGACGACCGCCGACAAGTGGGGCAACGTCGTCGCGTACACCCTGACGATCGAGCAGACCGGCGGCAGCGGCATGACGGTGCCGGGGCGCGGGTTCCTGCTCAACAACGAGCTGACGGACTTCTCGTTCGCACCCGCCGACCCGGCCGTCCACGACCCGAACCTGCCGGGTCCGGGCAAGCGGCCCCGGTCGTCGATCTCCCCGACCATCGTGCTCAAGCACGGACAGCCCGTACTGGCCCTGGGCTCGCCGGGCGGCGCCACGATCATCACGACCGTGCTGCAGTCGCTGATCGGCAAGGTGGACCGGGGGCTTGCACTGGTGGACGCCATCGCGGCGCCCCGCGCCAGTCAGCGCAACGCCGCGAAGACGGAGCTCGAACCGGGACTGTGGAACAGCCCGGTGCGGGCGCGGCTCGAAGCGCTCGGGCACGTCTTCACGCCGAATCCGGAGATCGGGGCGGCGACGGGTGTGCAGCGGCTCCCGGACGGTCGGTGGCTCGCGGCCGCGGAGACGGAGCGCCGGGGCGGCGGTTCCGCGATGGTGGTGAGGCCCGCCGGACGGCCATGACGGGTCGTCGATAGGTGTGATGACGGTTCGTCAATAGCCGTACGGAGGGGGCCGGCCGACCGCGGGAGAGTCGCGGCGGCCGGCCCCCGGGTCTTGACGTGAACATGCCTGGGGGAGCATCTTGGCATCTCGGTAAGGAAACTTTCCTAATAGAAGGGCACCCCCACCATGCGTATGCAAGCGCTTGCCCTCGCCGCGGCCTCCGGCGCCGCACTCCTCGCGGCCGGATCGCTGACACCGGCCGCCTCCGGCGGCTCCCTCACCCCCTCCGCCGCACCCGCGGCAGCGCGGAACGCGCACCCGGGCACGGTGCGCCTGGCGCCCGTCGCCCACACCGCCCGGCTGTCCCACGACGGCCCTTCCGACGGTTCCGGCTCCGCCGGTATCAGGGAGGGCTCGGTCAGCGCGGCCGACCTGCTGGCCAAGGTCTCGTCCTGTTCGCAGATCTCGAACGGCAAGTACCGTACGGACGAAGAGACTTCTGCCACGGTGCCGGTCTGCGGCGCGAACGGCGCCGTGTTCTGGAAGGCCGACATGGACATCGACTGCGACGGCCAGGTGACCACCGCCTGCAACGAGGACACCGACCCCTGGTTCCAGGACGACACCGCGTTCCACACCTCCGGTGACAAGCCGCTGAGCGCCGAGAAGCTGCCGTACGTCGTCGTACCGAGCAGCAGCTCCATCTGGAACTACAGCAGTGCCGGGATCAAGGGCGGCGGTGTCGTCGCCGTCATCTACGGCGGCAAGGTGGAGTACGCCGTCGTCGGTGACACCGGCCCCGACAAGATCATCGGCGAGGCCTCGTACGCCACGGCGAAGGCCCTCGGGATCGATCCCGATCCGGAGACCGGCGGTGCCGAGTCCGGTGTCACGTACATCCTGTTCAAGAACTCGAAGGCGTCACCGATCGAGAGTCATGACGCCGCCGTCACCGCTGGGGACGCGCTCGCGAAGCAGTTCCTCCAGAACAACTAGCGCGCTGTCCGGGGCCATCCCCCGTGATCGTCCTGCGGCGGTCGTCACAGGGCGGTCAGGATTCTGGGGCCGTCATCCGTGATCGCCACCGTGTGCTCGGCGTGGGCGGCCCTGCTGCCGTCGGACGTGTGCAGCGTCCAGCCGTCCGGGTCGGTGCGGAAGGTGTCCAGGCCGCCGCCGAGCAGCATCGGTTCGATGGCCAGCACCATGCCGTGCCGCAACGGTATCCCGCGGCCCGGTCGTCCCTCGTTGGGGACGCCCGGGTCCTCGTGCATGGACCGGCCCACGCCGTGGCCGCCGAACCCCTCCAGGATGCCGTAGCCGGCCGTGCGGCAGACCCGGCCGATCGCGTGCGAGATGTCCCCGATCCGGTTGCCGACGACGGCCGCCGTGATGCCCGCGTCCAGCGCCGCGAACGCCGTCTCGATCAGCCGGGTGTCCGCGGGCCGGGCGCGGCCGACGGTGAAGCTGATCGCAGAGTCCCCGACCCAGCCGTCGAGCGTCGCGCCCGCGTCGACGCTCACCAGATCGCCGTCGCGCAGCCGCAGGTCCGTCGGGATTCCGTGCACGACCGCGTCGTTGACGGATGTGCAGATCACGCCGGGGAACGGGACCGGGGCGAAGTCCGGCCGGTAGTTCAGGAAGGGGGACCCGGCGCCCGCCTCGCGCAGGACGCCGCGGGCCACCTCGTCCAGTTCGCGCAGCGAGACGCCGGGCGCCGCCGCCTCCCGGGCGGCTGCGAGCACCTGCGCCACCACCCGGCCGGCCTCGCGCATGGCTTCGATGGACGTGTCCGTCTTGAGTGGCACCATGCCAATTACTATACCGGTCCGGGCGGTATTAGAATGACGGCATGGTACGGACACCCCTGACCCCGGAAGAGCATCTGCGCGGCGAGCGGCTCGGCCGCCTGCTCCGCGAGGCGCGCGGCAGCCGCAGCATGGTCGACATCGCCCGCAGCGCCGGAATCTCGGCCGAGACGCTCCGCAAGATCGAGACCGGCCGCGCCCCCACCCCCGCCTTCTTCACCGTCGCGGCACTGGCCGGGGCGCTCGGCCTCTCGATGGACGAACTGCTCCTGCGCTGCGCGCCGGAACCGGCCGTCGTCCCACTGGCGAGCTGAGGGCCGTCCCGTAACCGAACCGGCTGTGGCCGGGGGCTGTTGGGGATTCCGGGCCGTGCGGCGGACGGGGCGCGAGGTGCGTAAGGTTGCGCCATGAGTCTCCAGGATTTCGCGCGCAGTGAGTACGTCAGCCTCACCACGTACCGAAAGGACGGCACGCCCGTCGCCACCCCGGTCTGGGCGGCCGTCGCCGGGGACGAGCTGCTCATCTGGACCAAGGCCGATTCATGGAAGGTCAAGCGGCTGCGCAAAAACCCTCGCGTCCTCGTCACCGTCTGTGACGTACGCGGCCGGATCGCGGAGGGCGCCCCGAGTGCGGAGGGGACCGGCCGGCTCGTCGACGTCACGGAGATGAGCGCCGTGCGCAAGGCCATCGGCCGCAAGTACACCTGGAAGTACTGGCTGCTCGACTACCCGGCGCTGGTCTTCCGGCTCGGCAAGCGGCCGCACACCGGGATCGCCATCACCTTCTGAACGCCGGACGCGCGGCGGGCCCGCACCCGTACCGAAAAGAGCGCGTAGCCGTCCCGTAACACGCCTGCGGTCGAATGCCTGCGGACTGGAAGGTTCCAGCCGACGGCGGCCGAAGGCGGAAATGACAGTGCATCAACATGCGGCGCCCCTGGGGGAGTTCGCGCATTACCTGCGGTACCTGACGCGGCTGCTCGATCCCGGCCGGGGCTGGTACGGCGTCTTCCGTGAACGCGACCCGGAGGGGATGCGGGCCTGTCTGGAAGGCGCCGAGATCCCGCCCTGGGATGTGATGGATTCGCTCCTGGGGGATCTCGCGGCGGTACGCGGCGATGTGTTCGCCGGACGGGAGTCGGTGCGGGCGGCCGAGCTGCACGCCACCTCGGCCGCCGCCCACGACCGGCGCCCCGGCGGGCGGCAGCAGCTCGTGGAGCGGCTGGAGCTGATGCTGCGGGAGCAGGCGCATGCCGCCCAGCGGCTGCGTGCGGCCCACGAGGGCGGGGCGGCGGGCGCGCCGGACGGCCAGGCGGCGGCCTGGGCGCACGACGACCACGAACGCGCCTCTGCCCGCTGCGCGGAGCTGCGCCGACGCCTGGCGGCGGTACGGGACGCGGCCCCGGAAACCCCGCTGCCGCGGACCGCCCCGGCCCCCACCGCGCCCGCCCCCGCCCCGGACCCCGCGCCCGCCCCGCCCGCCCCGGACCCCGCCCCCGCCGCGCCCGTGCGCAGACGCCTCCGCGGGGCCCGGTTCGCCGGTCTGGACGCGGATGAGGAGAGCCCCGCGTCCGTGGTGCCCGTCCTGCCCGTGCCGCCGGTGGCCGCCGCCGTCCCGCGCGGGGCCCGGTTCGGCGGCGCACCCGGCGTGGCGAAGGGCCCCGTCGAGGTCCCTGTGGACCCCGAGGCGGTGAAGGCCGCCCGGGACACCGTCGCGGCGCTGCTCCGGCTGCGGACCCAGGGCCGCAGTGGCGAGGCGCACGGGGTGCTCTGCGAGGCGGCCGGCCGGCCCGCGGAGCGGTTGCCGGTGCTCGCGGCCGAGCTCCAGCGGGCGGGGCTCGACGCGGACTGGGCCACCCTGCTGTGGGAGGTCTCCTCGCTGCCGCCCGCCGCCCTCGCGGCAGCGGCCGCCGCGCTCTCCGAGGCGGGGCGGACGGAGGACTGCGACCGGCTGCTGCGCCAGGGCGTGGCGCGGCCCGCCGCCGAGGTCGCCGACGCCGTGGCCGCCCTCGACCGGGCCGGCCGGGGCGCCCAGGCGCAGGCGCTGCTCGGGGCCTTCGTCCGGGTCCGGACCCCGCAGGACGCGGCCAGGATCGCGGAGGGCGATCCGCACCGCCTCGTACCGCGGCTGCTGGCGGCGGCCCGGGGGGTGTCGCAGGCGCGGGAGCGGGACGTGGTGCGCGCGCTGCGGATCGCGGGGATCGGATAGGCGGCGCGTGCGGCCGTCCCCTCGCCGCGCTCCCGGGGCTGGACCGCACGGGTGCGAAACATGATCGACTCCGCTGGTTCACGGCGATGGTCTTGCCCCGCTGTGTGACGGGGCTTACGTTCTCCTCCTACGCACGTGTCTACGGGCGTAGAAACTGCCAAGAGGCTCTCTGACGCCGCGTCGAAGGAGCAGCTCATGTCCCACGTCGTACGCGCCGCACTCGTCCAGGCGACCTGGACCGGCGACACCGAATCCATGATCGCCAAGCATGAGGAACATGCCCGCGAGGCCGCCCGGCAGGGGGCGAAGATCATCGGATTCCAGGAGGTGTTCAACGCCCCCTACTTCTGCCAGGTGCAGGAACCCGAGCACTACCGCTGGGCCGAGGCCGTGCCCGAGGGCCCGACCGTGCGGCGGATGCGGGAGCTGGCCCGGGAGACCGGCATGGTGATCGTCGTCCCGGTCTTCGAGGTCGAGCAGTCCGGCTTCTACTACAACACCGCAGCGGTCATCGACGCCGACGGCTCGTATCTCGGCAAGTACCGCAAGCACCACATCCCCCAGGTCAAGGGGTTCTGGGAGAAGTACTACTTCAAGCCCGGCAACGTCGGCTGGCCGGTCTTCGACACCGCGGTCGGCAAGGTCGGCGTCTACATCTGCTACGACCGGCACTTTCCCGAGGGCTGGCGCCAACTTGGACTCAACGGAGCCCAGTTGGTGTACAACCCGTCCGCGACCTCACGGGGCCTGTCCGGCTATCTCTGGCAGCTGGAGCAGCCCGCGTCCGCCGTCGCCAACGAGTACTTCATCGCCGCGATCAACCGCGTCGGCCAGGAGGAGTACGGCGACAACGACTTCTACGGCACCAGCTACTTCGTCGACCCGAGGGGCCAGTTCGTCGGTGACGTGGCCAGCGACAAGGAGGAGGAACTGCTGGTCCGGGACCTCGACTTCGGGCTGATCGAAGAGGTCCGCCAGCAGTGGGCGTTCTACCGGGACCGCCGCCCCGACGCGTACGAGGGGCTGGTCGAGCCGTGAGCAGCCTGCACCACCGCCATCTCGCCGTCAGCCCGGACTGGCTGGCCCTCTACTACCGGCATCCGCTGGAGATCACCCACGGCGAGGGCCGTCACGTCTGGGACGCGGACGGCAACCGCTACCTGGACTTCTTCGGCGGCATCCTCACGACCATGACCGCCCACGCGCTGCCCGAGGTCACCAAGGCGGTCACCGAGCAGGCCGGGCGGATCATCCACTCCTCCACGCTCTACCTGAACCGTCCGATGGTCGAGCTCGCCGAGCGCGTGGCCAGCCTCTCCGGCATCCCGGACGCCCGGGTCTTCTTCACCACCTCCGGCACAGAGGCCAATGACACGGCGCTGCTGCTCGCCACCGCGTACCGCAGGTCCAACCAGATCCTCGCGATGCGCAACAGCTACCACGGCCGGTCCTTCTCCGCCGTGTCCATCACCGGCAACCACGCCTGGTCGCCCACCGCCCTGTCCCCGCTCCAGACGCTGTACGTGCACGGGGGCGTTCGCAGCCGGGGGCCGTACGCGCACCTGAGCGACGAGGAGTTCATCGCGGCCTGCGTGGCGGACCTGGAGGACCTGCTCGGCCACACCAGGGACGCCGCCGCGCTGATCGCGGAACCCATCCAGGGCGTGGGCGGGTTCACCTCACCGCCCGACGGGCTGTACGCGGCGTTCCGCGAAGTCCTCGACCGGCACGGCATCCTGTGGATCTCCGACGAGGTACAGACCGGCTGGGGGCGGACCGGGGAGCACTTCTGGGGCTGGCAGGCCCACGCGGAGAACGGTCCGCCGGACATCGTCACGTTCGCCAAGGGCATCGGCAACGGCATGTCGATCGGCGGCGTCATCGCCCGCGCCGACGTCATGAACTGCCTGGACGCCAACTCCATCTCGACGTTCGGCGGTTCGCCGGTCACCATGGCGGCCGGTCTCGCCAACCTCTCGTACCTCCTCGAACACGACCTCCAGGGCAACGCCCGCCGGGTCGGCGGACTGCTCACCGAGCGGCTGCGGGCGATCGCGGCCGGTTCGGAGTCGGTCCGGGAGGTACGCGGCCGGGGGCTGATGATCGGCATCGAGCTGGTGAAGCCCGGCACGGACGAGGCGAACCCCGAAGCGGCCTCGGCCGTTCTGGAGGCGGCCCGCGAGGGCGGGCTGCTCATCGGCAAGGGCGGCGGCCACAACACCAGTGTGCTGCGTATCGCCCCGCCCCTCTCGCTCTCCATCCCGGAGGCGGAGGAGGGTGCGGCGATCCTCGCCGACGCGCTGCGGGCGGCGGGGTGATCCGGTGAGGGGGCGCCGCCGGTCCGGCGCCCCCCGGGGCCGCTCGTCGGACCGCCGGCTACCGCCCGACGGTGTCGAACCTGACGGAGCCTCCGTAGTTCTCGTCGTCGGTGCCCCATACGGTCAGCCTGTCCGGCGCGAAGGCGATGGCCTCGATCTTCCGGTTGTCCCGCTTGGTGAAGAGGGCGAACGGGACGAGGTCGTCCTTCGGCTTCAGCCGCAGCACCGCGTCATGGGCCGCGTTCACGGTGAGCCGGCCGGCTTCGTAGACGGCGGAGGCGAACGGCCCGTCGTCCACATTGGGATCAGAGGCCGACGACACCATGACGGTGCCGTCGTCGAGGACCTTCAGGTCGCTGGCGTGCCGGACCTCGTCCTCGTTCGGGAACGGTACGGCGAGCTCCTGCCGGGCCGTGACGGTGCCGAATTCCGGGCCCTGCGCATCGACACGTACCGAAGCGGCGCTCACCACGGCCTCGCGGGGGCCGCTGCCCCGCGTCGCCCACACGGCGAAGGTCCGGCCCGACCGGTCGCGGTGCAGTGCGAAGCTCTCGTAGTTGTCCCCGTCGTGCCGCCCCGGCAGCGCGACGGGGCCGCCCCGGACCACGGCCCGGCCGTCCGCCACGGTGATGTGGTACGCGTCGCCCCTGCTGGCCACGGCGATGTAGTGACCGGGGCGGCCGGGCACCGCATCGAGCGCCTCCAGGTCGGCGGGGAGCACGCCGAGCCAGGGCAGTTCGCGGACGGCCGGTGCCTGGCCGGGCCGCAGCCGCACCGTCGCCACCCGGCTCTCGTTGTCCCCCTTGTTGTCGCGTACGACAACCGCGTCGGCCAGGCCCCGGGCGACCGGCGCGCCCTCGACGAGCGCCATACCGCTCACCCCGCCCAGGATGCCGGAGCCGACCCGCTGCCAGTCGTCGTCCGGGCCGGGGGCCCCGGTGGCCGGGGGAGCGGCGGCGAGGAAGGCGCAGAGCGCGGTGGCGGAGGCGATGACTGCGTTTCTGATCATGGAGCGAAGCTAGGTGACCGTTCCCCGGATCCGGGACGAACTGCCGCCCGCCGCCCGGTGGGTTCCCCCGCACGGACTCGCTCCACTCGCCCGTCCGGTGCCGGACGCGGGGTGCCGCGCTGGGCCGGTGGAGTGCCGGACGGATGAAACGGAAACGTCTTCAGCGGTTGACCGCAGCGGTATTGCCACAGTGGGCAACCGACTTCTACGTTCTTCACCACGCACCGGTCTACGTGCGTAGACCCATTCCGCCACAGTGAGGAGGGGTACATGAGCCGCACCGTCATCCACGGGGGCCTCGTCGTCACCGCGTCCGACGAGATCCACGCCGATGTACTCGTCGAGGGCGGCCGCATCGCCGCACTCGCCGCGCACGGCACCGACGCCGCAGCGAGCTGGACCGCAGAGCGGACCATCGACGCCACCGGCAAATACGTCATCCCCGGCGGCGTCGACGCACACACCCACATGGAGATGCCGTTCGGCGGCACCTACGCCGCCGACACCTTCGAGACCGGCACCCGGGCGGCGGCCTGGGGCGGCACCACCACCATCGTCGACTTCGCCATCCAGTCCGTGGGGCGCTCCCTGCGCGAGGGGCTCGACTCCTGGTACGCGAAGGCGGACGGCAACTGCGCCATCGACTACGCGTTCCACATGATCCTCGCCGACGTGACCGCGTCCTCGCTCAAGGAGATGGACCTGCTGGTGGCGGAGGGCGTCACCTCCTTCAAGCTGTTCATGGCCTACCCCGGCGTCTTCTACAGCGACGACGGCCAGATCCTGCGCGCCATGCAGCGGGCCGAGTCCAACGGCGGCCTGATCATGATGCACGCGGAGAACGGCATCGCCATCGACGTCCTGGTCGAGCAGGCGCTCGCCGAGGGCCGCACCGATCCGCGCTACCACGGAGACGTGCGCAAGGTGGCGCTGGAGGCGGAGGCGACCCACCGCGCCATCCAGCTCGCCCGCGTCGCCGGGGCACCGCTGTACATCGTGCACGTCTCCGCCGACGAGGCCGTCGCCGAGGTCGCGGCCGCCCGCCACAAGGGACTGCCCGTCTTCGGCGAGACCTGCCCGCAGTACCTCTTCCTCTCCACCGACAACCTCGCGGAGCCGGACTTCGAGGGCGCCAAGTACGTCTGCTCCACACCGCTGCGGCCCAAGGAGCACCAGGAGGCGCTCTGGCGGGGGCTGCGGAACAACGAGCTCCAGGTCGTGTCCACCGACCACTGCCCCTTCTGCTTCTCCGGACAGAAGGAGATGGGCCGCGGCGACTTCTCGAAGATCCCCAACGGCATGCCGGGCGTCGAGAACCGGATGGACCTCCTGCACCAGGCGGTCGTCGACGGCCACATCTCGCGCCGCCGCTGGATCGAGATCGCCTGCGCCTCACCGGCCCGGATGTTCGGCCTCTACCCGAAGAAGGGCACCATCGCGCCCGGGGCCGACGCCGACATCGTCATCTACGACCCGGCCGCCGAGCAGACCATCTCCGCCGAGACCCACCACATGAACGTGGACTACTCGGCGTACGAGGGCAAACGGCTCACCGGGCAGGTGGAGACCGTGCTCTCGCGCGGCGAGGTCGTCATCGACCGCCGCACCTTCACGGGCCGGGCCGGCCACGGCATGTACACCCCGCGCGCCACCTGTCAGTACCTCAACTAGGAGTATCCGGCATGGACTTCGGACTCGTCCTGCAGACCGACCCGCCCGCCTCCGCCGTCGTCGGCCTGATGCGTCGCGCCGAACGCAACGGCTTCCGCTACGGCTGGACGTTCGACTCCGCGGTGCTCTGGCAGGAACCCTTCGTCATCTACAGCCGCATCCTCGAACACACCGACCGGCTCGTGGTCGGGCCCATGGTCACCAACCCCTCCACCCGCACCTGGGAGGTCACCGCCTCCACGTTCGCCACCCTCAACGACATGTACGGCAACCGGACGGTCTGCGGCATCGGCCGCGGCGACTCCGCGATGCGGGTGGCGGGCCGCAGCCCCAACACGCTCGCCAGGCTGGGCGAGGCGATCGACGCCATCCGCGACCTCGCCGAGGGACGCGAGGCCGTGGTCGGCGGGCAGCCGATCCAGATCCCCTGGGTCAAGGACGGCCGGCTGCCCGTCTGGATGGCCGCGTACGGACCCAAGGCGCTCGCGCTGGCCGGGCGGAAGGCCGACGGCTTCATCCTCCAGCTCGCGGACCCCTTCCTCACCGAATGGATGATCAAGGCGGTCCGGGACGCCGCCGCGGAGGCGGGCCGCGACCCCGACTCCGTCACCATCTGCGTCGCCGCGCCCGCCTACGTGGGCGACGACCTCGACCACGCCCGCGAGCAGTGCCGCTGGTTCGGCGGCATGGTCGGCAACCACGTGGCCGATCTGGTCGGCCGGTACGGCGAGCACTCCGGTCTCGTCCCCGAGGCGCTGACCGCGTACATCGCGGGACGCGCGGGCTACGACTACAGCCACCACGGCCGCGCCGGAAACCCCGACACCACCTTCGTACCGGACGAGATCGTCGACCGGTTCTGCCTGCTCGGACCGCCGGCGGCGCACATCGAGAAGCTCCGGGCCCTGCGTGACCTGGGCGTCGACCAGTTCGCCCTGTACAACATGCACGACGCCCGCGAGACCACCATCGACGCCTACGGCGCCGAGATCATCCCCGCACTCACGGACTGACCCAACCCCCCGCGCCCAGCCCCGCCCCGCACGGCACCGATTCCGAGCGAAGGGTCCAGCAGCCATGACATCGACCGTCCCACCGCCACCACCGCGGGACCGGATACCCGCGGCCCCGGACCGCGTCGGACTCGACCCGGGAGCCGCCCCCACCGACAACCGGTTCGTCAACGACGACCTGCTGCCCGTACCGCTGGAACGGCGGGACTGGACGACGTACAACTTCGCCGCCCTCTGGGTCGGCATGGCCCACAACATCCCGTCCTGGCTGCTCGCCTCCGGGCTCGTCGCCCTTGGCATGGACTGGAAACAGGCCGTCTTCACCATCGCGCTGGCCAATGTGATCGTGCTCGGGCCGATGCTGCTCACCGGGCACGCCGGACCCAAGTACGGCATCCCGTTCCCCGTCCTGGCCCGCGCCTCCTTCGGGCTGCGCGGCGCCAACCTGCCGGCCCTGATCCGGGCCGCGGTGGCGTGCGCCTGGTTCGGGATCCAGACCTGGATCGGCGGCGTCGGCATCTTCACCCTGCTCGGGAAGATGTTCGGCGGCTGGGCGAGGGCGTCCGAGATCGGCGGACAGCCGTGGACGCTCTGGCTCTGCTTCCTCGTGTTCTGGGCGGTCGAACTCGCCATCATCTACCGGGGAATGGACGCGCTGCGGCGGTTCGAGAACTGGGCGGCGCCCTTCGTCATCGTCGGCGCGGTGGTGCTGCTGGTCTGGGTCGCGGTCAAGGCGGGCGGCTTCGGCCCCCTGCTCGACCAGCCCTCGAAGCTCGGCTGGGGCAAGGACTTCTGGCCGGTCTTCTTCCCCTCCCTGATGGGCATGATCGCCTTCTGGGCGACGCTCTCCCTGAACATTCCCGACTTCACCCGCTTCGGAGCCGGCCAGCGCGCCCAGATCCGGGGCCAGTCGTTCGGGCTGCCCACCACCATGACCCTCTTCGCCCTGCTCTCGGTGCTGGTGACCTCCGGCTCGCAGGCCGTGTACGGCGAGGCGATCTGGGACCCGGTCCAGCTGGTCGCCCGTACCGACAACGTCTTCGGGCTGCTCTACGCCCTGGTGACGGTGCTCGTCGCGACCATCTCCGTCAACATCGCGGCGAACGTGGTGTCGCCCGCGTACGACCTGGCCAACCTCGCGCCGAAGTTCATCAACTTCCGTACCGGCGCGCTCGTCACGGGTGTCGTCGGGGTGCTGATCATGCCGTGGAAGCTCACCGAGACACCCGAGCTGTACATCTTCACCTGGCTCGGTCTCGTCGGCGGCCTGCTGGGAACGGTCGCGGGCATCCTCATCGCGGACTACTGGATCGTCCGGCGCACCGTGCTCGACCTCGCGGACCTCTACCGGCCGGGCGGCCGCTACTGGTACACCAACGGCTGGAACTGGCGGGCCGTCACCGCCTTCGCCGTCGGCGGCGTCCTGGCGATCGGCGGCTCCCACTCCGAACCCGGAGAGGGGCCGTTCCCGGCCGACGGGCTGATCCCGTTCCTGAAGCCCCTCGCGGACTACGGCTGGGCGGTCGGGCTGGCCTCTTCGCTGCTGCTGTACGTGGTGCTCACCGGCCGTGCTGTCACGCCGTCCCCGTCGAGCGGCCCAGCAGGGCGTTGATGTCGAAGGTCTCGTCCGGCGGCGGGGTGGAGGTGGGCACCGGCTTGTCGAAGTCGGAGAAGTTCACGGTCGCGTCCGCCTCGTCGCCCCGGAGGGTGAGCCGCAGCGGGTACGGCTTGCCGGTCGCCGTCACGTACAGGACCAGCGTCTGGTTGTCCCGCATCCGGGTCAGCGGTACGACCGATGTCGTGCCGAGCGTGGTCTTCGCGCCCTTGTTGAGCGTGCCGGCCTCGTTGTCCGCGTTGTCGCTGACCAGCTTCTGGAAGGTGTCCAGATCGCAGGCCTTCGTCAGCGGGAGCAGTCGGGAGTCGGTGGCCGAGGCCCTCATGTAGCGGCCGTTCAGGATCGCGGCGAAGGCCTGCCCGCCGTCGGGGACCTGGTTCTTCCAGAAGTCCGCGTCGGGCTTGACCCAGACGTCGTTGCCGCGCTTGACGATCTGGACCGAGCCCTGGCCGTTTCCGAGGTCCACCGAGCCGTCGCAGTTGCCGCTCCGGTCCAGGCTGAGGTCCAGGGACATCGGCGTACTGCCCCTGCCGAGGTCCCCCCGGACGCTCAGGTGCATGGAATGCGCGTCGAGCAGGGCGTCGCGGGCGCGGTCCGCGATCTGCTGGGCGGTGAGGGTGTCGATGTCGTCCGCGTGTGCCACGCCGCCGCCGGCGAGGCCCCCGCCGGTGACGGAGAGCACGATCGCCGCGGTCCATGCGGCCGGGCGTGTGCCGAGGTGTGGACCGGTCACGTCGCCTCCTCGAAGGGTCATGGCGGGGGTGCGCGGGTTCGGGCCCGCGGGTCCGGGTCTTCTGAGCGTACGCCGGGCCCGCGACGGCCGCCCGACGGAGAAACCGGCACCCGGACGGGTACCCGGCGTGACGTCCCGGGGGGATTCCGGTTAGTCGGGTGAGGGGCGGCCGCGAGGGCGGCCGGTTCGTCACGACCGAGAGGGAACCATGAGGAAGACCATGCGGAATCTGTCCGTGACCATGCTGCGCAGCGCCGCCGTCGCGGGCCTGACCGCGGCGCTCGCGGCCTCCACCGGCCTGGCCACGACGGCGACGGCGGCGGCCCCGGCGGCGACGCCCCCCGGGCTGTCCTGCGAGACGGGCAAGCACGCCATCGACGACTACACCGGTTACGCGCTGTGCCGGAACAACGGCGGCGCGACGCAGACCTTCTGGGTGCACCTGGTCTGCGGCTGGTCCCCGGACGTGGACGGCGAACACGTCACGCTCAACCCGGGCCAGTCCGGCCAGTCGACCGCGCACTGCGCCGGACTCGGCACCGGAATCGGCGAGATCACGGTGCAGCCGTAGCCCGGCGGATGCCGTGGGGGTGTGGGGCCGGCGCGCGTCGGCCCCGCACCCCGGTGCCAGGGAGCCCGCAGCCGTCCCGTGGGCTCCCGCAAGCCGTACCCGACACTCCCCGCCGAACGGTTGAGCGGACCGCCCCGACTCGTTACCCTCCAGTAGCGACCGGGCGGACAGGTGCGCGCACCTGACGGCACGAGGGAGGCGGGCGGCACATGTCCTCAGCGGAGTCCATCGAGACGGAAGCGGCGGTCCCGGCCGGGCTGTCCGACAGCGCGCGGGCCCTGGCGGACGGGCGGACCACCGCCACCCGGCTGGTCTCCGAAGCCCTCACCCGGATCGAGGCGAGCCAGGGCACCCTGAACGCCTTCCGGCACCTGCGGGCGGAGGCCGCACTCGCCGAGGCGGCCGAGGCCGACCGCCGGCTGGCGGCCGGGGAACGGCTGCCGCTCCTCGGAGTGCCCGTCGCGGTCAAGGACGACACCGACGTCGCCGGGATGCCCACCTACTTCGGCTGCGCCGGGGAGCTGCCCGCCGCCACCGCCGACAGCGAGGCCGTACGCCGGCTGCGCGCCGCCGGGGCCGTCATCGTCGGGAAGACCAACTCCTGCGAACTGGGCCAGTGGCCGTTCACCGAGGGACCGGCCTTCGGCGCCACCCGCAACCCCTGGAACACAGACCACACCCCCGGCGGCTCCTCCGGCGGATCCGCGGCCGCCGTCGCCGCCGGTCTCGTACCCGCCGCGCTCGGCTCCGACGGCGCCGGGTCCGTCCGCATCCCGGCCGCCTGGACCCACCTCGTCGGCATCAAACCGCAGCGCGGCCGCATCTCCGTGCACCCCCACAGCGACGCCTTCCAGGGCCTCACCGTCAACGGGCCGCTGGCCAGGACCGTCGAGGACGCCGCGCTCCTGCTGGACGCCGTCGCGGGGGCGCACCCCGACGACCCGCACCGCCCGCCGCCCGTCGAGGCCCGCGCCGCCGCCCGCCGCGACCCCGGCCGGCTGCGCATCGCCGTCGCCTGGCGGCCGCCGCTCACCCTGACCAGGACCGCGCCCCACCCGGAGGTACGGCGCGCCGTCGCCGCCCTCGCGGAGGCCCTGGCCGCGCTCGGCCACCACGTCGAGGAGGCCCGCCCCCGCTACGGGCTGATCGGCCTCGGCTTCGTACCCCGCGCCACCGCCGGGATCGCGGAACTCGCCGCACGGCATCCCGAACCCGCGCTCCTGGACGCGCGCACCCGCAGCGCCCTGCGCACCGGCACCCGGCTCGGCGGCCGGGTGGTGCGGGCGGCCAGGGAGCGCGAACTGCGCCAGCACCGGCGGATCGGGGCGCTCTTCCACCCCGCGCGCGGGCGGGGTGGAGCGGGATTCGACGTGCTGCTCACCCCGACGACCGCCCTCCCGCCGCCCAGGATCGGCAGCTTCGACGGGCTGAGCGCCTGGCGCACCGACGTGGCGATCACGGAGGCCTGCCCGTACGCCTGGCCATGGAACGTACTGGGCTGGCCGGGCATCAACGTCCCCGCGGGGTTCACCTCCGACGGCCTCCCCGTCGGCGCCCAGCTGCTCGGCCCGTCCCGCAGCGAGGAGCGGCTGATCTCGCTGGCCGCGCAGCTGGAGGCCGACCGGCGCTGGTACGAACACCGCCCGTCGGCCGCACCCTGAGGGCTGTCCCTCACACGGGCTGCGTGGTCAGGGTGGCCTCGACGCGTCCGACGGCGCGGATCGCCCCGAACGCGACCAGATGGACCAGGCAGTGATCGGTGAACGGGGGAGCCAGCCAGGCCGCCACGTCCTCGTCCGTGATCCGGTACGGGGCGCGCGCCGCGAGCAGCGCCAGCCGGGCACCCGGCCGCTCCGCCCGGTCCGGCAGCACCGCTCCGTGCGGCAGCGGTGACACCCCGTCCCAGGCCGCCACCGACTCCCGGACGAACGCGGCGTCCTCGTCACTGAGCAGCCCGGCCCCCAGCTCCGCCGCGGTACGCAGCGCGCCGAACGCGGTGCCGATGGCGGTGCCGGCCGCCCAGGACGGCGCCTCGCCCTCGGTTTCGAGCAGCGGCAGGCTCAGCCCCGTCGCCAGCTCCTGGCGCACGGCCCTGGTCAGCGTGCGGCCCGCCGCGCTGCGTACGGCACGGAGCCGTTGCAGACCGAACGGCAGCATGCTCTCGGTCAGCAGCGAGGAGACGACCCGGTTGATGAAGTGGAAGGACAGCGCGGTCCCGATGTGCTCGGGCGCGTCGGCCGGTGGGAACGGCTGCGGGCTACTCATGTCCTTGCCCCAGGCCAGCAGTTGACGGTAAGTCGGATCCTCCGGCTGACCGTCGCGGGCGATCGTCTCGGCCAGCCGGTGGTCACCGGCGGCGTGCAGCAGCACGGTGTGCGCGTCCACGCAGAACGGGCAGCGGTTGGCGAGCGACACTCCGGCCGCCACCACCTCCTTCTCCGTCCTGGGCACCCTCCCGGCCAGCAAGGACTCGCGCAGCAGCGCCCAGGCACCGGTCAGCAGCGGAGGGGAGGCGGACAGCACGACGAAGGTGGCGGCACGCTCGATGCCGAAGTCCGTGGCCATCTGGGCGTACACATCGGCGACCACTCCGGTGGCCGACTCGGGCGGGGCGGGTGTGGTGTAGCGAAAAGGTCCGGTCATGGCACCGATGCTCACCCGGGGACCCGCCCCCGGTCGTCGTACCGCCGAAGGCCGTTCCGGCTGCTGCGGCCCGATGCCGGACGGCCCCGCACTACTGCCCGGGGAGTAGTGCGGGGCCGGTCCTCGCGGGCGATGCCGCCCTGGGCGCACGGGAGTTAGGGTGCGGCACATGAACGGCGAAACGGGGGAGAGCGGCCGGCGTGCCCTGCTGCTCGACGCGGCGCTCGCGGTCGCGATCGGGGCGGCGGTCATCGGCGCGGCCTCGGTCGCCTCCGCGCCCGGCGCCCTCGATCTGCTGCTCGTCGCGACCGGTGCGCTGGCGCTGGCAGGGCACCGCCGGGCGCCCCGCACGGTACTCGTCGTCACCACGCTCGCCATGTCCGGCTACGTGCTCCACGCGCATCCGGGCAGCTGGGCGGCGTTCCCCGTGCTCGCCGCGGTGCACGCCGCCGCCCGCAGCGGGCACCGCCTCTGGGGGGTCGCGGCGGGCGCCCTCTTCCTCACCGGCTACTTCACCGTGCTGATGGCCGCCACGACCGCCGCGGAGAACACCGTGGAGCGCACTCTCCTGCTGCTCGGCTGGTTCCTGTGCGCCGGGGTCACCGGGCTCATCGACAAGAATTGGCAGGCCTACCTGCGCCAGACCGAGCAGCGCGCGCTCGACGCCGAACGCGGCCGCGACGAGATCGCGCTGCGCCGGGCGGGCGAGGAACGGCTGCGGATCGCCCGCGAACTGCACGACTCCCTCACCCACTCCATCTCGATCGTCAAGCTCCAGGCGGGAGTCGCCGTCCACCTCGCGCGCAAGCGCGGCGCCGAGGTGGAGCCCGCTCTCCTCGCCATCCAGGAGGCGAGCGGGGAGGCGATGCGCGAGCTGCGCGCCACGCTGGAGGTGCTGCGCACGGACGTGGTCGAGCCCGGCACCGGCCTCGACCGGATCGGTGAGCTGGCCGAGCGCGCCCGCAGCGCGGGCATCGCCCTCGCGGTCACCGTCAGCGGCGACGAACGCCCGCTGCCGTTGGCCGTGGACCGGGCCGCGTACCGCATCGTGCAGGAGGCCCTCACCAACGTGGCCCGGCACGCGGGCCGTGCCCGTACCACCGTCGAACTCGGCTACGGGGAAAGGGTCCTGACCGTGCGCGTCGAGGATCACGGGCCCTGCGTTCCGGGCGACGAGGTCACCGCCGGTACCGGCCTCACCGGCATGCGCGAACGCGTCACCGCCCTCGGCGGCACGCTGGACGCCGCGCCGAGGCGGTCCGGCGGCTTCTCCGTCCGCGCCGAACTGCCTTTGCGTACAGCGGAGTCCACCGCATGAGCGAGGAGGCCGGGGGCCCGGTTCGGGTGCTGATCGTCGATGACCAGGCCCTGATGCGGGCCGGATTCCGGGCGTTGCTCGACGCGGAGGACGGCATCGAGGTGGTCGGTGAGGCGGCGGACGGCCGTGCGGGCCTGGAGCTGGCCCGGCTGCACACGCCGGACATCGCGCTCGTCGACGTACAGATGCCGGTGATGACCGGGATCGAGGCGACCCGGGCCATCGCCGCGGACCCGCTGCTGAGCGGCGTCCGCGTCGTGATCCTGACCAACTACGGCCTGGACGAGTACGTGTTCGAGGCGCTGCGTGCCGGGGCGGCGGGCTTCCTGCTCAAGGACACCGAGCCGGCCGAGCTCCTCCGGGCCATCCGTGTCGCGGCGAGCGGCGACGCGCTGCTGTCGCCCGCCGTCACCCGCAGGCTGATCGGCGCGTTCGTCGCCCGGCCCCCCGACCGGTCCACAGCGCCCGGCTTCGAGACCCTGACCCGCAGGGAACGCGAGGTGAGCGCCCTCGCGGCCCGGGGGCTGACGAACGAGGAGATCGCCGCGCACATGGTGATCAGCCCCTTCACGGCCAAGACGCACATCAGCCGCGCCATGACCAAGCTGGGTGCCCGCGATCGCGCCCAACTCGTCGTGTTCGTCTACGAGTCGGGGCTCGTCACGCCCGGCGAACCGGGGCGCGGGGCGTCCCCGGTCTGACCGGAACGACAGGCCCTACGGCACCCGGGCGGTCCACTCGTCGGTGCCGAACTTGGTGCGGACGAGCTCCTCCGCCCGGTCCTGCTCGTCCTGGCTCACCGTGCCGCTGGTGAGCCCGTGGCGGGTGCGGAACGACTCGATCATGTTGTCGATGACGACGCCGCGGGGGAGACCGGTCTGCCGGCGGAGGGGGTCGACGCGCTTCTTGGCGCTCTTGGTGCCCTTGTCGGACATCTTCTCGCGGCCGATCCGCAGGACGTCGAGCATCTTGTCGGCGTCGATGTCGTAGGACATCGTCACGTGGTGCAGCACCGCGCCCGGCCCGCCGTCGTGCCCCACGACGCGCTTCTGCGCCGCCCCGGCGATCTTCCCGACCTCGGTCGCGATGTCGTTCAGCGGCTGGTACCAGGCCTTGATGCCCATGTCGCCGAGGGCCTCCAGCACCCAGTCGTCCAGATAGGCGTAACTGTCGGCGAAGGAGAGCCCGGAGACGAGGGCGTCGGGCACGGAGAGGGAGTACGTGATGGTGTTGCCCGGCTCCACGAACATCGCCCCGCCGCCCGAGACCCGGCGCACGACGCTCACCCCGTGCCGGGCCGCGGCCTCGGTGTCGACCTCGTTGCGCAGCGACTGGAAGCTGCCGATGATCACGGCGGGTGAGTCCCACTCCCAGACCCGCAGCGTCGGCGGACGCCGTCCGGCCGCGACCTCCGCGGTGATGACCTCGTCGAGGGCCATGTGCAGGGCGGGCGACTGCGGCTGCTCGTGAATGAGCTGCCAGTCGTAGTCGCTCCACTCGGTGGCGTGGGCCAGTGCCCGGCGTACGGCGACGGCGATGCCCTCCGAGGTGAGGCCGAACATCACGGTCGAGGCGGGGAGCGCCGCGTCGATCCGGGCGGCGAGGTCCGCGGTGCCGGTGTTGGCCGGGGCCCCCTCCAGCGCCGTGTCGATGGCGAGGATCGCCTCGTCCGGTTCCAGGAAGAAGTCCCCGGCGACGCGTACGTCGCGCAGGGCGCCGCCCTCGACGTCCAGGTCCACGACGACGAGCTTGCCGCCGGGGACCTTGTACTCACCGTGCACAGTCATGCCTCCACCTCGGGGAACGGCTCGCTGGATGAGCCGGACGCACGCACCGATAACGCGCTTCTCCGCCCGAATCATCCCGCGCCCGCTGTACGTGGCGCCGCCAACGATCTTATTCTGGAACCTGTATCCATAATCTGGAACTCCAGTGAGACGAGGCATCGTGCACACGCTCACCTTCCTGACCATCGGTCAGGCCCCGCGGCCGGACCTTTCGGAAGCCATCGAGGCGCACCTGCCGGCCGCCACGCGCGTACGGCACGCCGGCGTGCTCGACGGTCTGACCCGCCAGGAGGCGGAGCTCCGTCTCGGGGCGGCGCGGGGGCGGGCGACCCTGCTGAGCCGACTGGCCGACGGCGGCGCGGTGACGCTGGACGCGGAGGCCGTCGAGGCGGGGCTGCGGTCGCGTATAGAGCAGGTGGAGGAGGAGGGGGCCGATGTCGTGGTGCTCCTGTGCACCGGCGCGTTCCCCGGGCTGCGTACCCGGCGGGCGCGGCTCGTCGAGCCGGACGCCCTGGTGACGGGATACGTCGGCATGGTCCTGCGGGGCAGCCGTGTCGGAATCGTCGTGCCGCTGCCCGCGCAGATCGCCGAGGCCCGTAAAAAGTGGCGGGCCTTCACCCCCGCGCCCGACTTCACCACGGCCTCGCCCTACGCCGAGGACGACCGGGCCCTGTGCGCGGCCGCTCGCGCCCATGTCGACGCGGGCGCGAACGCCCTGGTGCTCGACTGCATGGGTTACGGGTCACGGCACCGTCAGGCGCTGCGCGCGGCCGGGGTGACGGTGCCGGTCCTGACCCCGGGCTCTGTGGTGGGGGCCGCCCTCGGTCCGCTGCTGAGCTGAGGGCCGCCTCAGCGGGCGGCGTCGGTCTCGACGTAGCGCAGCCAGTACGGGTCGCCGATGCGCTTGCCGACGCGCAGTGCGGCGTCACGGACCGCTCGGCCGAAGCGGGCCGCGTTCCCGTCGTGCAGTTCGGGCGCGGGCAGTGCGATGCCTATGCCGAAGATCTGTCCGGTGTCGCTGTCCAGTACGGCGGCGGAGACCCCGGCGACGTTCGGAACGTACTCGCCGCGCGAGGACTCCCAGCCGTCGGCGCGGACCCGGGCCAGGCAGGAGGTCAGTTCGCCGGGGGTGCGGGGCGCCGAGCCCGTGCTCTGTTCGAGGCGGGCGTCGACGAGTCGCAGCACCTGCGCGTCGTCCAGGCGGGCCAGCAGCGCCCGCCCCATGGAGCTGGCGTAGGCGGGTGCGCGGGTACCGGCCGGGGTGTACGCCTGGAGGGCGCCGGTCGTCCCGAGCCGCATGTGGAGCACGAGCGACTCGGGCCCGTCGAGCACGTCCACGTACCCGGTGTATCCGATGTCGGCGACCAGCCCGGCCAGCTCCTCCTCCAGCAGGGAGGCCGTGCTGCGCGAGGCGCGGAAGTGGTACGACGCCTCCATGACGAGTACGCCGGGGCGGTAGGCGCGGCTTATCGGATCGCGGTCGAGGAAGCCGTAGTCGGCCATCATGCTGAGCGTCCGCGACACGGAGCTCTTGGGCTGGCCCAGGGCCCCCGCGACATCCGTCACGGTCAGATCGCGCTGCAGACGCGCCATCAACCGCAGGACATCGCGCGCGTTGGCGAGTGTGCTCACCGTTCTCCCGCCTTCCCCGAGCTCCCCCGAGTCGTGTCGTCCGATCGTAAGGGGCGCCCGGACGTCTTCGTGACGGCCCTCGGCCGGCCGCTCCGGAGCGCCCACATACCGAGAACCGGGGCCGTGCCCTTGACGGCGGACTGCGTCATATGGATGATCCCAGGAGATCCGAATATTCAAACCGTGTTCCATATTTTAGAACTTTCCCAGGCGACCGACAAGGCGCCCACCCGCACGGGAGCACCGAAGACCCATGAGCACTGACGCCTCGCCCCAGGCAGATACCTCGCACCCGGCGAGTGAGGGCCGAAGCCATCCCCGCGCCCTCGCCCCCGGCAATCTGATCCTCACCGTGGTGCTCAGCGTGTTCGGCGCGATCGTGGGGGTGCAGCTGCTCGCCACGCTCGGCGTCACCCCCAGCACCTCGCTGATCGGCGCGCTCGCCGCGATGACGCTGGCCCGCGTGCCGCTCGTCTGGTTCCGCGGCTTCCGCTCGGTGCACGCCCAGAACCTCGCGCAGACGAGCATCTCCTCTGCCACGTTCGGCGCCGCGAACAGCCTGTTCCTGCCGATCGGCATCCCGTTCCTGTTCGGGATGGACAACATGATCATCCCGATGCTGATCGGGGTCGCCGCCGCGATGCTGGTCGATGCCTGGCTGCTCTATCGGATGTACGACACCCCGGCCTTCCCGGCGAAGAACCCCTGGCCGCCCGGGCTCGCTGCCGCCCAGGCCATCAAGGCGGGCGACGAGGGCGGCCGGCGCGCCAAAGTGCTCGGCCTCGGCCTGCTGACCGGGCTGGCCGGCGCCGCGTTCGCGCTGCCGATGTCGGCGTTCGGTGTGGCCATGATCGGCGGGTTCGCCGCCATGGCCGCCTTCGGCGTCGGACTGCTGTTCAACCAGTACGCCGACCCGCTGTTCGGCCTCGACCTCAACTCCATGTACCTGCCGCACGGCATGATGATGGGCGCGGGTCTGGTCGCCCTGGTCCAGGTCGGCCGCACCATCATCAAGGCCCGGCGCGCCCCGGGGAGGAGCGGCCGCGCGGCCGGACCGGCCGGCTCGGCGGAAGGCGCACGGCGTCTGGGGCGCTCCATGCGGCTGGGCTTCGGCGCCTACCTCGTGATCTCGGTCCTGCTGGCGTTCGGCACCGGCGCCGCCACGCACATGAGCCCCGGCATGCTGATCGGCTTCCTCCTGTACGCCTCCGTCGCCGCGTTCCTGCACGAACTGCTCGTCGGTATCGCCTCGATGCACTCCGGCTGGTTCCCGGCCTTCGCGATCGCCCTGATCACCCTGCTCCTCGGCATCCTCATCGGCTTTCCGCCCGAGGCACTCGTCGTGCTGTCCGGTTTCACCGCCGCGACCGGTCCGGCCTTCGCCGACATGGGGTACGACCTCAAGGCGGGATATCTGCTGCGCGGCGAGAACGCCGACCCGGCCTTCGAGCTGGAGGGCCGCCGTCAGCAGCTGATCGCCGCGATGATCGGCTTCGGTGTCGCCATCGTCGTCGTCCTCGTCTCGTACCGGATGTTCTTCGACAACGGGCAGACCGCCCCGATCGACGCCGCGTACGTCGCCGCGATCAAGGCGGGCCCGTCCGCGGAGACCGCCCGGCACCTCGCCCTGTGGGCGATCCCCGGCGCGATCGTGCAGCTGATCGGCGGCTCGAAGCGCCAGCTCGGCATCCTGCTGGCGACCGGGCTGCTGATCACCACACCTATGGCCGGCTGGATGGTCGCGGCCGGTATCGCCGTCCGGGTCCTCGCCCCGCGCGTCCTCGGCCCGAAGGCAAAGGACGACCTGGAGGTCTTCGCCGGCGGCGCGATCGCCGGTGACGCCCTCTACTCGTTCGGCAACGGCGTGTTCAAGGCCGCCAAGTAGCCGGACCCCCGCACTTCCTCTCGCACCCCTGTACAGAACCACCCTGGGAGACCCCCGTGAAGCGACAGTTGACCCACGACGACATCCGCGCGGCCGTGTACGGCGGTGCCGTACTGGGCGGAGGCGGCGGCGGTTTCGTCGAGCGGGGCCTGCGCACCGCCGAACTGGCCCTCCAGATCGGCGTGCCCGAGCTGTGGACGGCCGACGAGTTCGCGGCCGACGACCTGACCGCGACCGTGGCCCTGGTCGGCGCCCCCGCGGCGCCCGACCCGCAGGTGCTGCCCACGCACCTGCTGCGCGCCCTGGAGCTGCTCCGCCGTGAGCTGCCGCGCCCGCTCGTCGCGATCCACACGAACGAGAACGGCGCCGAGACCACCATCAACGGCTGGTTCCACTCGGCGATGACCGGCCTGCCCGTCATCGACCTGGCCTGCAACGGCCGCGCCCACCCCTCCAGCGTGATGGGCGCGATGGGCCTGCACCAGGAGGAGGGCTACCTCTCCAGCCAGGGCTACGCGGGCGGCAAGCCGTACGCGTACGTCGAGGGTTCGGTGGCCGGCCGACTGGAGGCCACGTCGAACGTGGTCCGGCGTGCCTCCGTCGAGGCCGGCGGCTGGGTGGGCGTCGCCCGAAACCCCGTCGAGGTCGGCTACGCGGTACGGAACGGCGCGCCGGGCGCGATCGGCTTCGCCATCGAGCTGGGCCGGCGCTTCCTGGCGGACGGTGCGTCCGGCGCCGCCCGGCATCTCGGCGGCGAGATAGTCGTGACCGGCACGGTGCGCGAGTACCGCTGCGAGCAGCGGGAGGGCCTGGACGTCGGCGTCGCGGTCCTGGACGACGCCGCGAGCACCACCCTGTACATCGTCAACGAGTACATGGCGCTCGACGTCGACGGTGCCCGCCGGGCCTCCTTCCCCGATCTGATCACGACGTTCGACGAGGCCGGGCAGCCGCTCGCCTCGGCGGACGTCGAGGTCGGCAAGCAGGTAGGCGTCCTGGTCGCTCCGGCCGAGAACCTCCTGCTCTCCCGGACGATGTACATGCCCGAGGTGTACGCGCCGGTGGAGGAGCTGCTCGGCATCCGGTTCGCCCCGGCCGCGAAGGTACTCGCCGATGCCTGAGCGGGTTCAGGACGGTGTCGCCGACCCCGGTCCCGTACGGGAATTCTGTGACGCCCAGTGGGAGACGGAGGTGCTCCCCCTCATCCAGCAGCACATCCGCGTCCCGGCGGTCAGCCCCGCGTACGACCCCGACTGGGAGGCCCGCGGCCACCTAGACCGGGCCGTCGACGCGGCAGCCGCCTGGCTGCGGAACGTGCCACTGCCGGGTCTGCGGGTGGAGGTGCTGCGCGCTCCCGGACGTACGCCGTTGATCTTCTTCGAGTTGCCGGGCGAGGGCGTGCGGGCGCAGGAGACCGTCCTGTTCTACGGCCATCTCGACAAGCAGCCCGAGGGCGACGGCTGGACGGAGGGCCGCACCGCGTGGGAACCCGTCTTCGAAGGCACCCGGCTGTACGGCCGCGGCGGCGCCGACGACGGGTACGCGCTGCCCGCGTCGGTGACCGCGGTGCGGGCGCTGGCCGAACAGGGCGCGGCCCGGCCGCGCTGCGTCGGTGTGTTCGAGGCCGGTGAGGAGTCGGGGAGCCCCGACCTGGACCACTGGTTCGCCCAACTCGCGCCGCGCATCGGAGAGGTGGGCCTCGTCGTCTGCCTGGACTCCGGCGCGGGCGACTACGAACGGCTCTGGCTGGTCACGTCGTTGCGCGGGGCCTGTGGCGGAACGCTCGACGTGCGGGTCCTCGGCGACGGCGCGCACTCCGGAGACGCGGGCGGTGTGGTGCCGTCGTCGTTCCGGGTGCTGCGTCAGTTGCTGGACCGGCTGGAGGACGGAGCGACGGGAGCACTGCGCCCGGACGTACTCCACTGCGAGGTGCCGGACGAGCGCCGCGTCCAGACACGTGAGGCGGCGGCGCTGCTCGGCGAGCGGGTCTGGGGCCGCTTCGACTGGCACGGGAACGCCTCCCCGGTGACGCGCGATCCCGAGGAGCTGCTCCTCAACCGGGCCTGGCGCCCCAGCCTGGAGGTCACCGGAGCGGACGGGATTCCCCCGGTGGCGTCGGCGGGCAACGTGCTCCGTCCGCACACCCGCGTGAAGCTCTCGCTCCGGCTGCCGCCCGCGGTGGACAGCGCGGCGGCCCTCGCGGAGGTCGGCCGGATCCTTGAGGCGGACCCGCCGTACGGCACGGCGGTCCGGTTCACGCCCGACCCGGTCCTCGCCGACGGCTGGCACGCGCCCGCAGAACAGCCGTGGCTCAGAGCGGCGCTGTCGGCGGCGAGCCGGGCCTGCTTCGACGGGGCGGACGCCGCCCGGATCGGGCAGGGCGGCACGATTCCCCTGCTGGGGAAGCTGACCAGGCAGTTTCCCGGGGCCCAGTTCCTGGCGTGCGGAGTGCTGGGCCCGGGCGCGAACGCCCATGGCCCGAACGAGTCCCTCCACATCCCCTACGCGCGACGCCTCACCGCCGGCCTGTCGCTGATCCTCAACGACTACGCCCTCCGGGACCGGAATGAGTGAACCGGTCCGCCGGGACCGGACAAGGCACGGCCTCAGGGGCGGCCGGTGAGGTATCCGCCCATGGAGGTGAAGTACTCGGTCGCGGGCAGCTCCCGGCCGTCCTCGGTGCGCACCCGGGTGATGGCGAGACCGTGGTTGAGGCCCGTGCGCGCGTCGGAGCCGGCGACGATCACGACTCCCTCGCCCTCGCGGTAGAAGACGCGGCCGGGCGTGCCGCCGTACCGGCCCTCGGACACGACGGCGGACACCACCTCCAGCCGCTTGCCGCGGTGGAAGGTGAAGGCGTTCGGGTACGGCGACGTCTGGGCGCGGACCAGCCGGTCCAGCACCTCGGCGGGCCAGTCCCAGTTGATGCGGATGTCCTCCTCCGCGCGCTTGTGGAAGAACGTCGCCTGCGAGCGGTCCTGCCGGGTGAACTCCGTCTGCCCGGAGGCGATCAGGTCCAGCGCGCCGATGGTGACCGGGGCGATCAGGTCGACGGTCTTGTGGAACAGGTCCACGGAGGTGTCGCGGGGCTCGACCTTCACCGCGCGCTGGTCCACGATGTCGCCCGCGTCGAGCACCTCGTCCATCATGTGGGCAGTGACGCCGACTTCGGTCTCACCGTTGATGAGCGCCCAGATCAGCGGCGAGAACCCGGCGTACTTCGGCAGCAGCGAGTCGTGGACGTTGAGCGTGCCGTGCGGGGGCAGGTTGTAGACGCGCGGCGGGATCCAGGTGCGCCAGTTGTTGGCGACGATGATGTCCGGAGCGGCCTCCTGGAGCAGCCGGAAGAGCTCCTCGTCGTCGGGCCGGTTGCGGATGATCACCGGGACGCCGTGCTCCTCGGCCAGGTCCGCTACGGAGTCGCTCCAGATCTTCTCGTACGCGTGCTCGCTCTTGGGATGCGTCACGACGGTCACCACGTCGTGCTCGGACTCCAGGAGGGCTCGCAGGGTGCGGTGGCCCCAGGTCTGGTAACCGAACATGGCGACCCGCATGGGGTTCCTCCTCAGGTGAGCGACTGATCGACGCCAAGTAAAGCAAGCCTTACCTAATGATGCAACGGGCCCTGATTTCTGGTGCGTTAGGTAGGACGCCTGGTGATTGGTCCGGTTTTGTCTGGTCGACAGACCTGTTGAAGTCAGGTTAGCTTTACCTAAGTTCGACTGGCTGCCGCTTTCGGTGTGCCCGCGTCCCGTTCTTTTCGTCCACGCCTGACAGGCGGCTGTCCCGCACGATGGGAGTGACATGTCACAGGTTGATCCTGGCGACGCACCTCTGATCCACGACCTCATAGGAATCGGCTTCGGGCCGTCCAATGTGGCCCTGGCGATCGCGCTCAGCGAGCACAACGCGCGAGTGGGCAGGCAGGAGGCGGTCACGGCACACTTCTTCGAGCGCCAGCCCGCCTTCGGCTGGCACCGCGGCATGCTGATCGACGACGCGACGATGCAGGTGTCGTTCCTCAAGGATCTGGTGACGCTGCGGGACCCGTCCAGCGAGTACACCTTCCTGCGCTACCTGCAGAGCAGGGGCCGGCTGATCGACTTCGTCAACGGCAAGAACCTCTTCCCGCTCCGCGTCGAGTTCCACGACTACTTCGAGTGGGCCGCCGCGAAGGTCGACGACATGGTCAGCTACGGCCACGACGTGATCTCCGTAGAACCCGTCCTGCGTGACGGAGTGGTGGAGTACGTCGATGTGACCGCCCGCTCCGGCACCGAGACGGTGGTCCACCGCGCCCGCAACCTCGTCGTCGGCACCGGGCTGCGCCCGCTGATGCCGGAGGGCGTCGAGCGCACAGACCGGGTCTGGCACAACTCCGACCTGCTGGCCAAGGTCGACGCGCTGGAGGGCACGGAGCCCGCCCGGTTCGTCGTGGTCGGCGCCGGGCAGAGCGCCGCGGAGAACGTCGCCTACCTCCACCGCCGCTTCCCGCGCGCCGAGGTCTGCGCGGTCTTCTCCCGTTACGGCTACAGCCCGGCCGACGACAGCAGCTTCGCCAACCGGATCTTCGACCCGGAGGCGGTCGACGAGTACTTCACCGCCCCGGACGACGTCAAGCGCAAGCTGATGGGCTACCACGGCAACACCAACTACTCCGTGGTGGACATCGACCTGATCGACGACCTGTACCGCCAGGCGTACCAGGAGAAGGTGCTCGGCACCGAGCGGCTGCGCTTCATCAACATCTCCCGGCTGACCGGTGTCGAGGAGGCCGGGGACAAGGTCCGCGCCACCGTCACCTCCCTGGTCAGCGGCGAGGAGAGCACGCTGGAGGCCGACGTCGTGGTCCTCGCCACCGGCTACAGCCCCGTCGAACCCCTGAGCCTCCTCGGCGACGTCGCACGCCACTGCCACCGCGACGACGAGGGCCGGGTCCGGGTCGAGCGCGACTACCGCATCGCGACGGACGACGAACTGCGCTGCGGCATCTACCTCCAGGGCGGCACGGAGCACACCCACGGCATCACCTCCTCGCTGCTGTCCAACACCGCGATCAGGGTCGGCGAGATCCTCGACTCGATCGTCGAGCGCGGCCTGAAGAGCGCCTCCGAAGGCACCCGTCCGCTCGCCGGCGGCGTCGCCGCGCCCTGACCCACCACCCCTGTTCCCGGCCCGTCATCGGTCCGCCCCCCACATTTCGCCCCGCCCGCCGCTCGTACGGCAGTACGCGGCGTGCCCGGCACGCACAGCGAAAACCCCCTGAAAGGAACATCCGTGTCCACTGGTACACGCCCCGCACTGACGCGGCTCGTCAGATTCGCACCCCGAGTGGCAGTCGCGGCCGTCGCCGCCGTCGCTCTGGCCGCCTGTGGGGGCGGCAACGACAAGGCATCGTCCAGCGCCTCGGCAGAGGCGGGCGCGAAGTCCGGTGCCTTCCCGGTGACGGTCCAGCACAAGTACGGCAGCACGACGATCGAGTCGGAGCCCAAGCGGATCGTCACCCTGGGCCTCTCGGACCAGGACGCGGTCCTCGCGCTCGGCATCAAGCCCGTCGGCTCCGTGGACTGGTTCAAGGAGAAGCCGTACGGCAAGTGGCCCTGGACCAAGGCCAAGTGGGGGTCCGACACGCCGGACATCGTCGGTGAGCGCGACGAGTACAACATGGAGAAGATCGCCGCGCTCAAGCCGGACCTGGTCATCGCCCAGTACTCCGGGATGAAGAAGGAGCAGTACGACACCCTCTCCAAGTTCACCAAGGTCGTCGCCCAGCCCAAGGGCCTGCCCGACTACGGCGCCTCCTGGCAGGTGATGACCCGGCAGATCGGCGCTTCGCTCGGCAAGAAGGCGCAGGCCGAGAAGCTGATCACCGGCATCGACGCCGACTTCAAGAAGGTCCGGGACGAGCACCCCGAGTTCGCCACGAAGACCCTCGCCGTGGCCGACAGCTTCGAGGCGGGGAAGTACTCCGCGTTCACGAAGACCGACCCCAAGTCCATCTTCTTCTCCGAGCTGGGCTTCAAGCTGAAGCCGGAGATCGACAAGCTGGCCAAGCCGGGCTGGAACGCCGCCGAACTCAGCTCGGAGAAGCTGAACGTGCTCGACGTCGACCGACTGGTCTGGGTGACCTCAAGCACCGACGCCAACGACCGGATCAAGGCCGAGCCGCTCTACAAGAACCTCAAGGTGAGCAAGGACAAGCGCGACCTGTTCGTGCCCTACCAGGACCCGGACATCGGCGCCGCGTTCTCCTTCAACACGGTCCTCTCGATCCCCTACGCGATCGACGAGATCGTGCCGCTGCTGACCGCCGTCAAGTAGCCCACCGCCCCACCTCAGCAGGACCGAACAGGGGTGCCCGCCCGATGGCGTGCCGGCCCGGCACGCCATCGGACGGGACGTCCTCTCCTTGCCGTACATCATCAGGGAAAGGCCATTTCGTACGATGTTTGACGCCGAGTCGGACCGCACATCCGGTACCGGAATCCCCATGACCGGCGGGCAGGCCGGGATCTGGCCGGCCCAGCAGATCGAGCCGGACAGCTCCGCCTACAACATCGTCTTCGCCCTGGACCTGCGCGGCTCCACCGATCTCGGCCGGCTGGCCACCGCCGTCCGGCAGGCCGTCACGGAAGCCGGCTGCCTGCACGTCGAGTTCACCCCCGGCGACGGCGACGGCGGCCCGCGCCAGCACGCCGCCACGGCTCACTTCGACGTACCCGTCGTCGACCTGCGCGACGCCCCGGACCCCGAGGCGGCCGCCGCCGACTGGGCCACGGCCGAGCGTGACCGGCCCGCCCCCCTGGACCGGGCACCGCTCTTCGCCCAGGCACTGCTGCGGCTCGCGGACGACCATGTCCGCTGGTACCAGCGCTATCACCACATCGTGCTCGACGGCATCGGCGTCACGCTCATCACCCGCCGGGCCGGTGAGCTCTACACCCTGGGCACGCGGGCACCCGCCGGCCCGGACCTGTCCCTCGCCCGGCTGGTGGACGCCGACCTGGCATACCGTGCCTCCGCGCGGCACGAGGCGGACCGCGCCTGGTGGCAGGAGCGCCTGAGCGGCCGGGCGGAGCCCGTACGCCTCGTCGAACGCGGCCACGCTCTGACGGGCCGGCGGCTGCGCCGCACCGTCGAACTCACCGGCCGGGACGCCGAGCGGCTGCACACCGCCGCCGGGAACGCCGGGGTCCGGCCGTCCCGGCTGCTGGTCGCGGCCGTCGCCGCGTATCTGCACCGGGCCACCGGCGAACAGGACCTGGTCCTCGGACTGCCCGTCGCCGCCCGCCAGGACCCCGTGTCCGCCGTGGTTCCGGGCATGGTCTCCAACGTCGTCCCGCTGCGGCTGACCGTTCGCCCCGGCACCACGGGCGCGGACCTCGTCGCGGACGTGCGCCGGGGGATCTCGGAGGCGGCCGCGCACGGACGCCACCGCGCCGAGCACCTGGCCAGGGACCTCGGACTGGTCGACGGGGTCCGGGAGCTCGTCGGCCCCACGGTCAACATCCTGCCCAGGGGCGAGGAGTTCGGCTTCGACGGACTGCGGACCGAACTCCGCCCCGAGTGGCTCGGCCCCGTCAGCGACCTGGCGTTCGCCTTCTCCGAGAGCCGCGACGGCCACGCCGTCACCGTCCACCTCGACGCCGACGCGGACCTCTGCGACGCGCAGACCCTCCGCGACCACGAACGCCGCTTCCGCACGGTGCTCGGCGCCCTCATCGACCACCCGGAGCGGCCCGTCGGCCGGATCGAGCTGATCGCGGACGCCGAACACGAGCGGCTGATCAGTGAGTTGGCCGTCTCCCCGTGCGAAGTCGCCGAACTCTCCTGGCCCGCCGCCTTCGAGGCCCAGGTCCGCCGCACACCGGAGGCCGTCGCGCTCGTCTGCGAGGACCGCGAGATCGGCTATGCCGGGCTCAACGCCGCCGCCAACCGGCTCGCCCGGCTGCTGGCCGCCCGTGGCGTGGGCGCGGGCGACGTCGTCGCCGTGGCACTCCCGCGCTCGCCGGAACTCGTCGTCGCGCTGCTCGCCGTGATGAAGGCGGGCGCCGCCTACCTCCCGCTGGACGCCGACCACCCCCGGGACCGGACCGCCTACATGCTCTCCGACGCGGGGGCCGCCACCGTGCTCACCGTCCGAGAACTGGCGCCCCACCTCCCGGCGTCGGACGCCGTCCACCTGCTGCTCGACGACCCCGGGACCGCCGCCGCCCTCGCCGCCCAGGACAGCACGGACCCGGGCACCCCGGTCGTCCTGGACCAGGCCGCGTACGTCATCTACACCTCCGGCTCCACCGGCCGCCCCAAGGGCGTGATCGTCACCCACGACGGCGTCGGCAGCCTCATCGCCACGGCGACAGAGCGGATCGGCGTCACCTCCGACAGCCGCGTCGTGCAGTTCGCCTCCGTCGGCTTCGACGTGACGGTCTGGGACCTGATCATGTCGCTGTGCGTCGGCGGCCGGATCATCGTCGTCCCTGCCGAGCGCCGGGTCGCCGGACCCGCCCTCACCGACTACATCGCCCGCCATCGCGCCACCCACATGATCCTGCCGCCGTCGCTCGTCTCCGCGCTGCCGCCGGAGTGCGAACTGCCCGAGGGCGCCGTCCTCGTCGTCGGCACCGAGGCGGTCCCGAGCGAGCTGATCGCCCGCTGGGCCGGGCGGCTCCAGGTCGTCGTCGCGTACGGACTGACCGAGGCAAGCGTCAACTCCACTCTGTGGCTCGCCCGTTCCGGTCGTCCGGGCCCCACGCCCATCGGCCGGCCCGACCCCAACACCCGCACCTACGTACTGGACGCCGCACTGCGCCCGGTGCCGGTGGGCGTGGAGGGCGAGCTGTACGTCGCCGGGCGCGGCCTCGCCCGCGGCTATCTGGGCCGCGCCGCCCTGACCTCGGAACGCTTCGTCGCAGACCCCTACGGCGAGCCCGGCGCCCGGATGTACCGGACCGGCGACCGGGTCCGCTGGGGCGCCGACGGCAATCTGGAGTTCCTGGGCCGGGCCGACGGCCAGATCAAGATCCGCGGTCACCGGATCGAACCGGGCGAGATCGAGAGCGCCTTCATGGCCGCCCCCGGGATCGCCCAGGCCGCCGTCCTGGTCCGCGACGACCACCGGGGCGTCAAGCGCCTCGTCGCCTACCTGGTCGGGGACGGTGACGACGCCGCCGCCACCGAGTCCGCCGTCTCTGCCGCACGCGCCCAGGTGGCCGGCGCCCTGCCGGACCACATGGTGCCGACCGCCGTCGTCGTCCTGGACGGGCCCCTCCCGCTCACGCCCAACGGCAAGCTCGACACCCGCGCCCTGCCCGAGCCCCGGTGGACGGAGGTCAGCGGGACCGACGCGCCCACCGGCCCGGCCGAGACCGTGCTCGCCGCCCTCTTCGCGGAACTGCTCGACCTGCCCGCCGTGGGCGTCCGGAGCAGCTTCTTCGAGCTCGGCGGCGACAGCATCGTCGCCATCCAGCTGGTGAACCGGGCCCGCGACGCCGGTCTCACGATCACCCCCCGCGATGTCTTCCGGCTCCGCACCGTCGAGGCCCTGGCCCGCGCCGCCGGGACGACGCCCGCCCCGTCGGCACCCGCGCACGGGCTGGACGAGGACGCGCTGCCCGTCTCCCCGCTCCAGGAGGGCTTCTTCTTCCACGCCGCGTTCGACGCGGGCACCTTCGACGCGGCCACCTTCGACGCGGGCACCGCAGACCTCTACGTCGTCCAGGAACTCCTGGAACTCGACGGGGCCGTCGACCCCGACCGGCTGCGCGAGACGCTCCAACTGCTGCTGGACCGGCACCCGTTGCTGCGCGCATCGTTCCGCCAGCTCCCCGGCGGAGAGGTCGTCCAGCGCCTCGCCGACCACGTCACCCTGCCCTGGCGGCAGGCCGACACCGAGGAGACCACCCTCGACGAGGTGCTCCGGGCCGACCGCGCCCAGCCCTTCGACCTGGCCCGGCCACCGCTGCTGCGCGCCACTCTCGTACGGGACGGCCACCGGCACCGGCTGCTGCTCACCCTGCACCACATCGTCGCGGACGGCTGGTCCGTCTCCGTACTGCTGCGCGAACTCATCGCCGCCTACCGGGGCGAGGAACTCCCCGCACCGGCCGCACCCCACCCGTACCTGGCGTGGCTGGCCACCCGGGACCGGGACGGCGCGCGGGAGGCATGGCGGCAGGCGCTTGCCGGGCTGGCGGGGCCGACCCGGCTCTCCGCGCTCGCGACGGCGGAGGACGGCGAGCGGGCCCCGGCCAGGCCGGAACAGGTGGACACCCGGCTGCCCGAAGAGCTGACCGAAGCCCTCACCGGGTACGCGCGCACCCACGGACTCACCCTGAGCACCGTCATGCACGGCGCCTGGGCGCTGCTGCTCGGCGCCCTCACCGGCGGCGACGACATCGTCTTCGGCACCACCGTGTCCGGCCGGACCACCGAGGTCCGGGGCCTGGACTCCGCCGTTGGCCTGTTCATCAACACCGTCCCCGCCCGAGTGGTCCTGCGGCCCGAGGAGTCGCTCACCGGACTGCTGCGCCGCGTCCAGGACGAGCACACCGCGCTCCTGGACCACCAGCACCTCGGCCTGGCCGAGATCCAGCGGATCGCGGGCGGCGGTGAACTCTTCGACACCCTCGTGGTGTTCGAGAACCACCCGGCCCCGCGGACGCCCGCGGACCACGGCCCGGACGCGCTGCGCATCACCGGCAACGACGTCACCGACGCCGTGCACTACCCGCTCGCGCTCGTCGTCGAGCCCGGCGGCGACGGGCTGCTGCTGCGGTTCAAGCACGACGCGGCCCGCTTCGACCAGGTGACCGTGGCCGTCCTCGCCAACCGGTTCACCGCGCTGCTGCGCACCCTGGTGGCAGAGCCCGGCCGCACCGTCGCCGGGACCGGCCTGCTGTCCGAGCGCGAACACGCTCACCTCGCCGGGCTGAACGCCACCGAGCGGCCCGTCCCCGAGGCCACGCTCGCCTCGCTGTTCGCCGAGCAGGCGGCCCGCACCCCCGGCGCCCCGGCCGTGGTCTTCGAGGACACCACGCTGACCTACGCCGAACTCGACCGGCGCGCGGAGGCGCTGGCCCGGCGGCTGCGGTCGCGCGGGGCAGGGCCTGAGCAGTACATCGCGGTGGCCGTGCCCCGCTCCGCAGAACTGATGGTCGCGCTGCTGGGTGTCCTGAAGACCGGCGCCGCCTATCTGCCGGTCGACCTCGACTACCCGGCGGAGCGGGTCGCCTTCGTGCTCGGTGACTCCGGTACCCGTACGGTCGTGACCACGGCGGAGGCGGCCGGGCGGCTGCCCGCCGTACCGGACACCGACGTACTGCTCGTCGACGGGAAGGACGAGGACCGGAACGCGGCCGCTCCCGTGCGGCACGCCGGTCCCGACCACCCGGCCTACCTGATCTACACCTCCGGCTCCACCGGCCGCCCCAAGGGCGTCACCGTCACCCACCGTGCCGTCGTCAACCGGCTCGGGTGGATGCAGGGGGAGTACGGGCTCGGCGCGGACGACCGGGTCCTCCAGAAGACCCCGGCCGCCTTCGACGTCTCGGTCTGGGAGTTCTTCTGGCCCCTGGTGGAGGGCGCGACCGTCGTACTCGCCCGCCCCGGCGGCCACCGCGACCCCGGCTACCTGGCCGGGCTGATCCGGTCGCAGCGGATCACCACGCTGCACTTCGTGCCGTCCATGCTGGCCGCGTTCACCCAGGCCCTGGAGTCCGACACGGAACACCCCGACTGGGCGGCGAGCCTGCGACGGGTGTTCTGCAGCGGCGAGGCCCTCACCGGGGCGCAGGCCGCCAACTGGTCCGAGCTGACCGCCCGTTCGGGGCGGGCGGCACCCGTGCCGCTCCACAACCTCTACGGGCCCACGGAGGCGGCGGTGGACGTGACCTCCTTCGCCTACCGCCACGACGCTGACTCCGGGCCCGCCGTGCCCATCGGCCGCCCGGTCTGGAACACCCGGCTGCACGTACTGGACCCGTTCCTGCGCCAGGTCCCCGACGGGGTGGCGGGAGAGCTCTACCTCGCCGGGGTGCAGCTGGCGCGGGGCTACCACGACCGGCCGGGCACGACCGCCGAACGCTTCGTGGCCGACCCCTTCGGCGGGCCGGGCGAGCGGATGTACCGCACGGGTGACCTGGTACGGCGGAGCGCGGACGGCGCCGTCGAGTACCTCGGCCGCACCGACCGCCAGGTCAAGATCCGGGGCAACCGCATCGAACTCGGGGAGATCGAGGCCGCCCTGGCCGCCCTGCCGGGCGTCGCCCGAGCAGCGGTGATCGTCCGTGACGGCGCGCTGGCCGGCTACGCGGTGCCCGTGCCCGGCACGGTCCTGGACACCGATGCCCTGCGCGCGGCGCTGGCCGGGGCGCTGCCCGCGCCCATGGTGCCGGGCACCGTCCTGGCCCTGGACTCCCTGCCGCTGACGCCCAGCGGCAAGCTCGACCAGAACGCCCTGCCGTCCGCCGCGCCCGCCCCCCTGACCGGTGGCCGGGCCCCGCGCGACGAGCGCGAGAGCGCCCTGTGCGAGATCTTCGCGGAGGCGCTCGGCGTGCCCGGGACCGGCGTGGACGACGACTTCTTCGTCCTCGGCGGCGACAGCCTCAGCTCGATCACCGTCGCCACCCGGGCCCGCGCGCGGGGGCTGGTGATCGGCCCGCGCGACGTGTTCGAGTGCCGGACCCCGGCCGCCCTGGCCGCCGCCGCGCAGATGGCCGTACCCGGCCCGTCTGCGCCCCCTCAGCCTGAGCCGGTCACCGATGCCGTGACCGTGACCGCCGCGGAGGCCGGACCGGCGGCCGCCGCCCTCCAGGCCGTGCTGGCCCTCCAGGAGCGGTCCGGCGCGGACGTGGACCCCGCTCTGCGCGCCCTGCTCGCCCAGCTGACCTCCGCCGCGAGCCCCGAGCCCGAGCCGGAGCAGGCGGCCCCGCTGGGCGGCCTCGTGCTCTCCCCCCAGGAGACCGACCGCGTCGCCGCCACCGCCGGGCTCCCGGTCGACGACATCTGGCCGCTCTCCCCGCTCCAGGAGGGCATGTACTTCCACGCCACCTATGACGCGGGCGAGGCGCTCGACGTCTACCTCTCCCAGGAGACCCTGGACTTCGACCACCGCGTCGACGCCGACCGGCTGCGCGCCGCCTGCCGGGCGCTACTGGCCCGCAACACCGGCCTGCGGGCCGGATTCACTGCCGACGGACTGCCCCGCCCCGTCCAGTTCATCGTGGACGGAGCCGAGATCCCGCTCGTCGAGGAGGACCTCTCCGGGCTGCCCGCCGCGCAGCAGCACAGCCGGACGCGGGAGCTGCTGGCCGCCGACCGGCGACAGCGCTTCGACCTGTCCGCGCCCCCGCTCTGCCGGCTGCTGCTCATCCGGCTCGGCGACGGCCGGGACCGGCTCGTGATCACCCATCACCTCATCCTGTGGGACGGCTGGTCCGCGTGGCTGTTCCTGGAGGAGCTGTTCACGCTGTACGAGCGGGCCGGCGACGCCACCGGACTCCCGGTCCCCGGCTCGTACCGCGACTACCTCGGCTGGCTGGACGGCCAGGACACCGGCGCCGCCCTCGCGGCCTGGCGCCGGTCGCTCTCCGGATTCGACGAGCCGACCCTGCTCGCCCCCTCCGGGCGCGACACGGGACCGGTCATTCCGGCGGACCACGACACCGTGCTCGGCCCGGAGACCAGTGAACGGCTGCGGGCCGCGGCCCGCAGCCACGGGCTCACCCTGAACACCGTCCTGAACGCGGCCTGGGCCCTGGTGCTCTCCGCGATGACCGGCCGGGCCGACGTCGCCTTCGGCACCGCCGTCGCCGGACGGCCCGCCGACGTCCCGGACGCGGCCGGAATCATCGGGATGTTCCTCAACACCATCCCCGCCCGCGTCGAGTTCACCCCGGAGGAGCCGCTCCTCGCCCTGCTGCGCCGGATGCAGTCCGAGCGCGCCGCCGTGATGCCGTACGAGTACGTCGGGCTCGGCGCCCTCCAGCAGGAGACGGGGCACCGCCGGCTCTTCGACACCCTGTTCGTCCTGCGCTCGGCCGACGGCGAGGACCGCGCGGCCGAACTGCGCCGGCGGCACGGCATCACCGCCATGTCCAACGTGGACGGCACGCACTTCCCGCTCACCCTGATCGTCACCCCGGGGAACCGGCTGCGGATCACCCTGGCGGCCAGGCCTGACCTGTTCGACGCCGAGGCCGCGACCACCATCCTCGACCGCTTCACCGCTGTGCTCGGCCGGCTGGCCGAGCACCTCGACGGCGACGCCACGGGCCCGGCCGGGGCGCGGACCGCCGGTCTCGACCTGCTGCTGCCCGCAGAGCGGACCGCCACCGCCGCCGCGCACCGCACCGGCCGCGAACCGGTGCCCGACGAGACGGTCGCCGATCTGCTCGCCGCCCAGGTCGCCCGCACCCCGGACGCCGTGGCACTCGTCTTCGGCGAGCAGACCCTCACGTACGCCGAACTGGATGCCCGCGTCAACCGGCTCGCCCGGCTGCTGCTGGCCCAGGGAGCCGGTCCGGAGAAGGTCGTGGCGCTCGCGCTGCCGCGCTCCATCGAGATGGTGGCCGCGCTCTTCGCCGTACTGCGCACCGGCGCCGCCTACCTGCCCCTCGACCTGGACCACCCCGCGGACCGGCTGCGGCTGATGGCGCGCGACTGCGGACCGCTGTGCCTGGTGTCCACCACCGCCGTCGCGCCCTCCCTGCGCGACGCGGACGGCCCCGTCGCCGCCGAACTCCTGCTGGACGACACGGCCGTGGCCGCCGAACTGGCCGCGCTGCCGGGTGACGAGATCACCGACGCGGAGCGACCCGCGTTCGCGCACGGGGTGCCGGGCCGCCTCGACCACCCCGCGTACGTCATCTACACCTCGGGCTCGACCGGCCGCCCCAAGGGCGTCGTCACCCCGTACCGGGGGCTGACGAACATGCAGTACAACCACCAGAAGGAGATCTTCGACCCGGCCATCGCCTCGGCGGGCGGACGGCGGCTGCGCATCGCGCACACCGTGTCCTTCGCCTTCGACATGTCCTGGGAGGAACTGCTCTGGCTCGTCGAGGGCCACGAGGTCCACGTCTGCGACGAGGAACTGCGCCGCGACGCGGAGGCGCTGGTCGCGTACTGCGACAGCCACCGCATCGACGTGGTCAACGTGACGCCCACCTACGCCCAGCTCCTCATCGAGGAGGGTCTCCTGGACCACGACGAGGCCGCCGGGAAGCACCGTCCGGCACTGGTCCTGCTCGGTGGCGAGGCCGTCCCGGACACGGTCTGGACCCGGCTGCGCCGTACCGAGGGCACCTACGGCTACAATCTCTACGGGCCGACCGAGTACACGATCAACACACTCGGCGCCTCCACCGCGGACAGCGCGACCTCCACGGTCGGGGTACCGATCCGGGGCACCCGCGCCCACGTCCTCGATTCGATGCTGCGCCCCGTCCCGCCCGGCAGCCCGGGCGAGCTGTACATCGCCGGTACCGGACTGGCCCGGGGCTACCACGACCGGACCGCGCTGACGGCCGAGCGGTTCGTGGCCGACCCGTTCGGTGAACCGGGCGAGCGCATGTACCGCACCGGCGACCTGGTGCGCCAACGCCCCGACGGCCTGATCGACTTCCTCGGCCGCACCGACGACCAGGTGAAGATCCGCGGCTACCGCATCGAGCTGGGCGAGATCTCCACGGCTCTGTCCACGCACCCCGGGGTCGCACACGCGGCGGTCGTCGTCTCCGAACGGGCGGGCGGCAAACGCCTGGTCGGCTACGTCGTGCCCGAGGAGGGCGCCGGGGACGGTGACACGCTGACCCGGCGGCTGCGCGACCACCTGAAGACCCGGCTGCCGGACTACATGGTCCCCGCCGCGCTCGTCACCCTCGGCACGCTGCCCCTGACCGTCAACGGCAAGCTGGACGTCCGGGCGCTGCCCGCGCCCGACCTCGCCGCCGCGGGCACCGGCCGCGCTCCCCGCGACCCGCGCGAGGAGACGCTCTGCGCCCTGTTCGCGGAGGTCCTCGGACTGCCCGCCGGCAGCGTCGACATCGACAGCGACTTCTTCGATCTGGGCGGGCACTCGCTGCTGGCCACCCGGCTGGTCAGCCGGGCCCGTACCGCGCTCGACGCCGAACTGGCGATCCGGGACCTCTTCGAGGCCCCGACCGTCGCGGAACTGGTGGCCCGCACCGCACGTACCGCCCGCACCGATGGCGCGGCCCGTCCGGCGCTGACCTCGGGCGAGCGGCCCGACCGGCTTCCGCTGTCCCACGCCCAGCAGCGGCTGTGGGTCATCCAGCAGATCGAGTGCACCTCGGCCGCGTACAACTTCTCGCTGGCCATGCGGCTGCGCGGCCCGCTCGACCCGGCCGCCTGGCGCACCGCGCTCGCCGATGTGACCGCCCGTCACGAGGCCCTGCGCACCGTCTTCTCCACGGCCGCCGACGGCCAGGTGTTCCAGCGGGTGCTGCCCGCCGAGGAGGCGCCTCCCGTCGTGGAGCACCTCCGGGCCACGGAGGAAGAGGTGCCCGGCATCATCGACACGGTCGTCAACCGGCCGTTCGACCTCGCCGCCGAACTGCTGCTGCGCGCCACCGTCGTGGAGCTGTCGCCCGAGGACCATGTCGTCGTGCTGCTGCTGCACCACATCACCACCGACGAATGGTCTGACCGGCCGTTCCTGCGCGACCTGGCCACCGCCTACGCGGCCCGCCTCGAAGGCCGGGCCCCCGGCTGGGAGCCGCTGCCCGTCCAGTACGCGGACTACGCCCTGTGGCAGGACCGGCTGCTGGGCGATCCCGCCGACGGAACCAGCCTGGCCGCCCGGCAGCTGGACCACTGGCGCACGGCCCTGGCCGGTGCCCCGGAAGAGCTGGAGCTGCCCACCGACCGGCCCAGGCCCGCCCGCCCCACGTTCGCCGGGGCCGAACTCGACATCGCCTTCGATGCTCCGGTGCACGCCGGACTGAAGCGGCTCGCCCGGGAGACCGGCGCCAGCATGTTCATGGTGGTGCACGCGGCCGTGGCCGCGCTGCTCCACCGGATGGGCGCAGGGACGGACATCCCGCTCGGCTCGCCCATCGCGGGGCGCGGCGAAGAGGCGCTGGACGAACTGGTCGGCTTCTTCGTCAACACCCTGGTGCTGCGCACGGACCTCGGCGGCGACCCCAGCTTCACCGAACTCCTGGCACGGGTCCGCGACACCGACCTGGCGGCGTTCTCCCACGCCGACGTGCCCTTCGAATCGGTCGTGGAGGCCCTCAACCCGACCCGCTCGCTCTCCCGCAACCCGCTCTTCCAGGTGATGGTGGGCTATCACGCCCGAACCGGGGAGGAGCTCGAACTGCCCGGACTGGGCGTGGAGTTCGTGCCGTTCCGGATCCGCTCCGCCAAGTTCGACCTGGTGTTCAGCTTCACCGAGCACACCGCGCCGGACGGCGGCCCCGGTTCGCTCGGCTGCCGGCTGGAGTTCGCCACCGAACTGTTCGACCGGGAGACCGCGGAGGCGATCGGCGAGCGGCTGCGCACCCTGGTCGCCGCGCTCGTCGCCGCGCCCGGACAGCCGCTCTCCCGGGCCGAGATCCTCTCGGGGCAGGAGCGGCAGAGCCTCCTGGAGGGCTTCAACGACACGGCCCGCGAGGTCGAGGAGGAGTCCCTGCCCGCCCTGTTCGCCCGCAGGCTCACCGAACGGCCCGACGCCGTCGCCGTGGTGGACCGGGACCGCTCGGTGACGTACGCCGAACTCGACGACCGGGCCCGCCGCATCGCCGGGCTGCTCGCCGCGCACGGGGCGGGTGCCGAGAGCGTGGTCGGGGTGGCCGTTCCCCGGTCCGTGGACATGATCGCCACCGTGCTCGCCGCGATGAAGCTGGGCGCCGCGTTCCTGCCGCTCGACCTGATCCACCCCGGTGACCGGCTCGGCTACATGATCGAGGACTCGGGTGCGGCCCTGGTCGTCGGCACCGAGACCGTCGCGGGGAAGATCCCCGAGGTGGCGGGCGTCCCGGTGCTACTGCTGGACGCCCCCGACACCGCGGAGGCACTTCAGGGGCCGCCCCCGGCCGCCGTACCCGACGGGCCCGCGGGCCTGGACCAGGCCGCGTACGTCATCTACACCTCCGGTTCCACCGGCCGCCCCAAGGGCGTGATCGTGCCCCACGAGGGTATCTCGTCCCTGGTGGCCACCGCCGTCGACCGGATGGGCCTGCGCCGCGACAGCCGGGTGCTCCAGTTCGCCTCCACCGGCTTCGACGTCTTCGTCTTCGAGCTCTCGATGGCGCTGTGCCACGGCGGCACCCTCGTACTCATCACCGATGAGGCACGGGTAGCGGGGCCGGCCCTGACCGACTTCCTCGCGGACCGGCGGATCACCCACATGATCCTCCCGCCGTCCCTGGTCTCCGCGCTCCCGCCCGGCTGCGAGCTGCCCGAGGGGTCGACCGTGCTGGTCGGCACCGAGACGGTGCCGCCGGACCTGTTCGACCGCTTCGGCGCCACCGCCGACCTGATCTGCGCCTACGGGCTCACCGAGGCGACGGTCAACTCGACGCTGTGGTGCGCCCGCGAACACGGCGGCGCCCCGGCCGGCCGGGTGCCCATCGGCCGGCCCGACCCCAACACCCGCGCCTACGTGCTCGACGCGCGGCTGCGGCCCGTACCGGTGGGTGTGGTGGGCGAGCTGTACGTCGCCGGGCGCGGGCTCGCCCGCGGCTACCTCGGCAAGGAGGCACTCACCTCCGAGCGGTTCGTCGCGGACCCCTTCGGGGCGCCCGGCAGCCGGATGTACCGCACCGGCGACCGCGCCCGCCGACGCCGCGACGGCAACCTCGACTTCCTCGGCCGGGCCGACACCCAGGTGAAGGTGCGGGGCTTCCGCATCGAACTGGGCGAGATCGAGGCGGCGCTCGCCGCCCACCCCGGCGTCGCCCAGGCCGCGGTGGTCCCGGACCGGGACGGCGACATCGTCCGGCTGATCGCCTACGCGGTGCCCGAGTCCGGCGAACCCGACCCGCGGGAGCTGCGCGCCCACATGGCCGGGCTGCTCCCCGAGTACATGGTTCCGGCCCTGGTGGTGCCGCTGGACGGCCCTCTGCCACTGACGCCCAACGGCAAGCTGGACCGCGCGGCGCTGCCCGCGCCCGACTGGTCCGCGATGACGGGCGACGCCCGCCCGGCCACCCCGGTCCAGAGCAGGGTCGCCGCGCTGTTCTGCGAGATCCTCAAGCTGGACGACGTCGGCGTGCACGACAGCTTCTTCGCGCTCGGCGGCCACTCCATGGCCTCGATGCGGCTGCTCGGCCGCATCCGCGCCGAGTTCGGCGTCGAACTCAGCATCAGGGACGTCTTCGACGCGCTCACCGTCGCCGGTATCGCCGGCGCGCTGGAGGGCGCGGGTACGGACTCGGAGGGCACGGCCCCGGCGCTGCCCGCGCTGCGCCCGGTCGGGCAACGGGCCGGGGAACTGCGGGCCGCGCCCGTCCAGGACTGGCAGTGGAAGTCCTGCCGCGACGCGCGGGGCGTCGACCACGCGCTGACCCTGCGCTCCGCGGGAGGGCTCGACGCCGAGGTCCTGGCCGCAGCCCTCGCGGACGTGGTGGCCAGGCACGAACCGCTGCGCACCGCCTTCACAGAGCGCGACGGCGTGCTGTACCAGCGGCCCGCCACGGCCCCCGTACTGACGGTGGAACGGTGCGCGGACCTGGACACCCGGCTGGCCGAACTCGCGGCCCTGGCACCCGATCCGGCCGTGGAGGCGCCGCTCAGGGCGCATCTGCTCACCGCACCGGACGGCGGCCAGGCCCTGCTGCTGACCATGCACTACCTCGCTGTCGACGAATGGTCGGTGGTCCCGCTCTTCCGCGACCTGGTCACCGCCCACACGGCACGCGCCGGCGGCCGCGCCCCCGGCTGGGAGCCGCTGCCGGTCGGCTACGCCGACTACGCCCACTGGGCCCACGAGTCCCTCGGCGACCTCGCAGACCCCGACAGCAGGGGTGGGCAGCAGCTCGCATACTGGCGCCGGACGCTCGACGGACTCCCGGACCGGATCGCGCTGCCCGCCGACGGCCCGCGGCGGACCGTGCCGGACACCTCCGTGCGGCCTGGATCCCACGTCGGGTTCGTCCTGGACGAGGAACTGCACGCCGCCGTGGACCGGCTCGCCCAGTCGACCGGTACCAGCATGTTCATGGTGCTCCACTCGGCGCTCGCCGCGCTGCTCACCGGGCACGGCGCGGGCACCGACCTGCCGATCGGCACGATGGTCGCGGGACGCACCGATGAGCAGCTCAGCGATCTGGTCGGCTGCTTCTTCAACACCGTGGTGCTGCGCACCGGCACGGCGGGCGACCCGAGCTTCACGGAACTGCTGACCCGGGTACGGGAGACGACACTGAGCGCCCTCGACCGGCAGGACGTCCCGTTCGACGCCGTCGTCCGGGCCGCCGGACTCCCGTCCGGGGGACCGCAGGTGATGGTGATCCACCACGAACAGGCCGACGCGGAACAGCTGGAGGGCGGCATCGGCGCGCTCTCGGCCGTGCCGACCGGAGTCACCCGGGCAGAGCTGACCCTCAGTTTCTACGAGCCGCGGGGCGAAGGGCCGGTGCACTGTGCGCTGATCCACGCCACCGGCCTGCTGGGCACCGCGAAGGCCCGGCAGCTGTCCGCCGCGTACCTGGAGCTGCTGCACCGCGCGACAGCCCATCCGGAACAGCCGCTCTCCGAGCTGTTCACCACACCGTCCAAGAGGAGTGACAACGCATGACGACCAACCCGTTCGAGGACCCGCAGGGCACCTTCCTGGTCCTGGTCAACGACGAGAACCAGCACTCGCTGTGGCCCGCCTTCGCCGAGGTGCCGGCCGGCTGGCGGACCGTCTTCGGCGCCGACACCCGTGAGGCGTGCCTCGCCCACGTGGAGGCGAACTGGACGGACCTGCGACCGGCGAGCCTCGTCGCCCTCCAGGGCTGACACCCGTAACCAAGCGGCCGCCCCCGGTGAGGACTCCTCACCGGGGGCGGCCGCGTACGTACAGGTGTCAGCGCGTGCTCACCGCACGTCCACCGGCTCCCGGCGGCTGTCGGACCACGCCTCCCACAGCGCCGCGTACCGGCCGCCCGCGGCGACGAGTTCGTCATGGCTGCCGGTCTCCACGACCCGGCCCTCGTCGAGGACGACGACGCGGTCGGCGGTCGCGGCCTGGGGGAGCCGGTGCGCGACGACCAGACCCGTACGCCCCTCCAGCGCCTTCAGAGCCGCCTCCTCCAGGACCCGCGCGCCCGCGCTGCCCGCGTCGGCGGTCGCCTCGTCGAGGATCGCGACCGGCGGGTCCGCCAGGACCAGCCGGGCCAGCGCGAGGTGCTGCGCCTGGGTCACCGTCAGCCGGTGACCGCCCTCGCCCACCACGGTGTCCAGGCCGTCGGGCAGCGCCCGCGCCCACTCCAGGGCGCCGACCCGGTCCAGCGCCGCGCGCACCTCGTCCTCGGTGGCCTCCGGGCGGGCCAGGCGCAGGTCCTCGGCCAGCGGGCCCGCGAACACGTGCACCTCCTGGCTGATCAGCGTCACCGCGCGGCGTACCCCGGCGGCGCCCAGCTCGGCCGCGTCGATCCCGCCCAGCGTGATGGTCCCGCCGTGCGGCTGGTGGACGCCCGCGATGACCTTGGCCAGCGTCGTCTTGCCGGCGCCGCTGGCACCCACCAGCGCCACCCGCTCGCCGCCGCGCACCTCCAGATCGACCTTCCGCAGCACGGGCGCCCCGGTGCCGTAGGCGTAGCTGACCGCGCTCACCCCGACCGAACCGTCCGCCGGAGCGCTGCCGCCCGGAGCGGTCTGCTCGGCCGGCAGCTTGGACAGCCCGACCAGCCGGGCGAAGCTGGCACCGGCGGACTGGGCGTCGTCGATGAGGAACAGTGTGGCGTTCACCGGGTTGAAGAGACTGTGGAAGTAGAGCGCGGCGGCGGTGGCCGTACCGATGCTCACCGAACCGCTGTCCACCAGCACGAAGCCCGCGCCGAGCACGGCGGCCAGGCCGATGTACTCGGCCAGGTTCAGCCGGGAGAAGAACCCGGTGACGATGTGGATGCCGCCCAGCGCGAGGTCCCGCGCGGACGCGGACCGCTGCTCCAGCAGCCCGGTGTGCGCACGGTTCAGCCGGAAGGCCCGTACGGTGCGCACGCCGCCGACGCTGTCGAGCAGCTGGTGCTGGAGCGCACCGGTCGCGACGCGGTGTTCGGCGTACACCGGAGCCGCCCGGCGCAGATACCAGCGCACAGAGAGCACCTGTACCGGCATCGCCAGCAGTGCCGCCACCAGGAATCGCCAGTCGAGTACGGCGAGTCCGACGAACGTCAGCACGATGGTCAGCGCGGAGCGGGTGAACTCCGGCAGCGCCTGGCGCACCGACTTCGCGATCATGGAGACATCGCTGGTGACCCGGGAGACCAGATCCCCCGAACCGGCCGCCTCGACGCGCTCCAGCGGCAGCCGTAGCGCCCGCTCGATGAACTGCTCGCGCACGGCGGCGAGTACGGTCTCGCCGAGCCGGGCCACGAGCGTGGAGCCGACCGCGGCGGCGGCGCCGCGCACCAGGGCCACCACGATGAGCAGCACCAGCGGCACCGTCAGCGCCCGCGAACCCCGCCGCTCCACCACCAGGTCCACGATGTGGCCGAGCAGGGGAGCGGTCAGCAGCCCGATCGCGGTCCCGGCGACCAGCACCGTGACGGCGGCCGCCGTCAGCCGCCGATGGCCGCGCAGCATGGTGCGCAGTGCCGCGAGGCTCTCCGCGCCGGTCGCGGTCGGCAGCAGCTCGCGGTCCGCGCCGGGTGTGCTCATGACCGTTTCCCTCTCTTTCCCCGTGTCCGTGTCCGTGTCTGTGTCTGTGTCCTGAGCCCGGTCCTCGTACGTGGACGTCATGCGAGCACCGCCGCCCGGTACCGCTCGTCACCGGCGACGAGTTCGGTGTGGTGGCCGGTCGCGCCGACGGTGCCGTCGTCGAGGACGACGACCCGGTCCGTGACCGCGAGGAGGGCCGGGCTGGTGGTGATCAGGACGGTGGTGCGCCCGTCGCGGACCTCGCGCAGCCGGGCGGCGATCCGGGACTCGGTGACGGTGTCCACGGCGGTGGTCGGGTCGTGCAGCACCAGTACGGGGCTGTCGGCGGCCAGCGCCCTGGCGAGTGCGACGCGCTGCCGCTGGCCGCCGGAGAGCGAGCGGCCGCGTTCGGCGAGCACGGTGTCGCCGCCGTCGGGCAGCAGCCGGGCGACCTCGTCCGCGGCGGAGGCGGCGAGGGCCTCGTCGACGGTGGCCGCGTCGTCGCGGGCCCCGGCCCGTACGTTGTCCAGCAGGCTGGTCTCGAACAGGTCGGCGTCGTGGTGGGCGACCAGGACGGCGCGGCGCAGCGCGTCGGGGGCGAGTTCGGTCAGCGGTACGCCGTCGAGCTCGATCAGCCCGTCGGCCGGGTCCCGCTCCCTGGCCAGGCAGAGCAGCAGGTCGGCCGCGGCGGCCGGTTCGCCGGTGACCACTCCGATCAGCTCGCCGGCCCGGATGTCCAGGTCGATCCCGTGCAGCGAGCCGAGCCGGACCCCGCTGAGGCGTAGCCGCCCCGCCGTACCGTCGGGCACGGCGGACTCGCCGCCCTCGACGGCCGAGGGCGAGTCCAGCACCTCGGCGATCCGGCGGGCGGAGGCGCGGCCCTGGGCGAACTCCGCGTTGACGTAGGTGAGCAGCTGGAACGGGCCGAGGAGGAACTGCGCCAGGCCCACCGCCGCCACCAGGTCACCGATGCTGATGCTGCCGCGCATGGCGAGGTAGGCGCCCACGATGCCGATGACCGCGATGAACACACCTGTGAGGGAGAGGACGGCGCCCTCGTGACCGGCCCGGCTGCGGGCCGCCCGCAGCGCCGCGGCGAGCGAGTCCTGACTGGTGGTGCGGTAGCGGGCGACGGCGGCCGACTCGGCGCCCATGCCCTTGAGGACACGGAGTCCGGCGACCAGGTCGGCGGCGACGCCCGAGGCGTGCGCGGCCCGTTCCTGTTCGGTCTCGCTGCGGCGTTCGAGCGGCCGGCTGATGCGGTGTCCCAGCCACAGCAGCGGGGGGATGCCCAGCAGGACGAGGAGCCCGAGCGGGACGGAGATCCTGAGCAGGGCCACCGCGCTGATCACCAGTGCGGAGGTCGCCGCGACCCCGTACGCCAGGACCGTCGCCACCGAGCCCACCCGGCGGGCGTCGTTGGTGGCGATGCTGGTGAGCGCGCCGGGCAGCCGGTTCGCGTCGGCGCCGCCGCGCGGATCGAGCACCCGGGCGCCGAGCTCCATCCGGAGCCGGTGCGCGGCCCGTTCACCCGCCCCCTCGGCGAGCCGGGCGCTGGTCCGGTAGCAGTTCGAGAGCACCAGGAACAGTCCCGCGAGCACCAGGAGCCAGCGCAGCAGCGACGAGGAGGAGCCGGTGGCCACCGCCGTGTCGATGGCCGCGCCGATGACGACGGGCACCAGGGCCTCACACCCCTGGTGCACCGTGCCGAGCAGCGAGGCGGTGACGACGCGCCGCCGCTGCCCCCTGATCGCCCTGCGGAGGACGTGCCCCCCGGTCGGTCCTCCACCTGGCATGCGGGCCTCCGCGAAGAGTCTGGAAATGCGAGTAAGGGAATGCGAGTAAGGCTAAAAGTTAGGTAAGGCTACTCTAAATGGGTGGCCGGGGTGGTACGCCGTCCACAATGTCCCCGGTCGCGGCGGCGCGGGCCATTTCGCCTGCGGGGGGCGCGCGTTGACCATCCGACGCTGTTCGGTTAGCCTCACCTAAGTTCCATCCGGGTCCTGCGTCACGTTCCGGCGCCCTATCGCTCGCGGTGCACCCGAACCGCCGTCAGGGGGAGTTGTCGTTGTCGGTCGAAACCCGGACGGCTCCCGAGGACCGGGCCGTCGCACCCGAAGCCGCGCCGCCCGCCCGGACCGCCAACACCCTGCGGGCGCTGGGACTGATCGCGGCGCTGGCCGCCCTCGTCCTGGTCGGACTGCTCAGCGTGTGGGTGGGCACCCGGGGCATCCCGTTCACCGCCACCTGGAGCGCGCTCTGGCACCCGGACGGCTCCGAGACCTCGATCATCATCCATGACTACCGCATCCCCAGAACGCTCCTCGGGCTGCTCGTGGGCATGGCGCTCGGCCTGTCCGGCGCGCTGATGCAGGCCCTCACCCGCAACCCGCTCGCCGACCCGGGGATCCTCGGCATCAGCCTGGGTGCCTCCGCCGGGGTCGTCGTCGCCATCGCCTTCCTCGGGGTGGGCTCGGTCCTCGGCTATGTGTGGTTCGCGTTCATCGGCGCGGCCGTCGCCTCCGTCGCCGTGTACCTGCTGGGCTCCTCGGGCCGCAGCCTGGCCACACCCGACCGGCTCGTCGTGGCCGGTGCGGCGATGACCGCGGTGCTGTACGCCTTCAACTCGGCGGTGCTGCTGCTCAATCCGCGCGCCTTCGACCAGTACCGCTTCTGGACGGTGGGTTCGCTGTCCGGCCGGTACTACGACGTCATCTGGGTCATCCTGCCGTTCATCGCGGTGGGCCTCCTGATCGCCCTCGGTCTCGCGCCCTCGCTCAACGCTCTCGCGATGGGCGACCAGCTCGGCCGCGCCCTCGGCCTGAACGTCGGCCGCACCCGGGTGCTGGGTGCCGTCGCCGTCATGCTGCTGTGCGGCGCCGCCACCGCCGCCGCCGGACCGATCGGCTTCGTCGGCCTCGCGGTGCCGCACGTAGCCCGGTTCGTCGTCGGCCCCGACCAGCGCTGGGTGCTGACGTACTCGATGCTGCTCGCCCCGGTCCTGCTGATCGGCGCGGACGTCCTCGGACGGGTGCTCGGTTCGCCGGGCGAGGTCCAGGTGGGGATCATCACCGCGTTCCTCGGGGCGCCACTGTTCATCGCCCTGTGCCGCCGTCGAAAGCTGGTCATGCTGTGAGCGCCGTACGGCAGAAGAGCCCCGCCGGGGCCGGTACGGAGGCCGAGCCGCCGCGCGTGGTCAGCGGGCTGGTCCTGCGCACCCGGCCCGGCGGGCTGTCCGTACGGGTCCAGGGGCGCGTCCTGGTGGTCACGGCCGTGATGCTCGTCGCGCTCGTCGCGGTCGCGCTCGTCACCCTCACCACCGGCGACTTCGAACTCTCCGTCGGCGAGGTCCTGCGGGCCGTCCTGGGCCACGGCTCGGGCGGCGCCGACTTCATCGTCAACACCCTGCGCATGCCGCGCCTGCTGACCGCCATGTGCGTGGGAGCGGCCCTCGCGGTCAGCGGGGCCATCCTGCAGAGCCTGACCGGCAACTCCCTCGGCAGCCCGGACATCATCGGCTTCACCAACGGCTCGGCCGTCGGGGCGCTCCTCGTCATCATCGTGCTGCACGGCAGCATGACCCAGATCGCGGTGGGCGCGCTGATCGGCGGCCTCGCCACCGCCGCCGCGATGTACCTCCTCATGCTGGGCAGGGGACTCCAGGGGTTCCGGCTGGTCGTCGTCGGCATCGGGGTCAGCGCGCTGCTGCTCGCCGTCAACTCCTACCTGATCACCCGGGCGACCTGGCAGGAGGCGCTGGAGGCGCAGGCCTGGCTGATCGGCAGCCTGACCAACCGGGGCTGGCAGCAGGCCAACACCATCGGCATCGCCGTCCTCGTCCTGCTCCCGCCCGCGTTCTTCCTCGCCCGCCGGCTCTCCATGGTGGAGATGGGCGACGTCACCGCCATGGCGCTCGGCGTCGACGTGGCCCGCACCCGGGCGCTGCTGCTCGTCATCAGCGTCGCGCTCGCCGCCTTCGCCACGGCGGTCACCGGACCCATCTGGTTCATCGCGCTGGCGGCGCCGCAGCTCGCCCGGCGGCTCACCCGGGCCTCCGGCCCCGCGCTGGTCCCCGCCGCGCTCATGGGCGCCCTGCTGCTGGCCGCCAGTGACCTGCTGGCGCAACGCCTGTTCGCCCCCTCGCTGCTCCCGGTGGGCACGGCGACGGGAACCATCGGCGGGCTGTATCTCATCTGGCTGCTGATCACCGAGTCGCGAAAGAGCCGCGCATGACCCGAAAGACGACACGCACGACGGACACGACACGCACCGCGACGGCGGAGGGGACTCACATGAACGGGACACACCCGGCGCCCGCCGCGCGACTGCGGGCCGAGGACCTGACACTCTCCTACGAGCAGCGGACCGTGGTCAGTTCGCTCGGCGTCGAGATCCCCGACCGCTCCTTCACCGTGATCATCGGGCCGAACGCCTGCGGGAAGTCCACGCTCCTGAAGGCACTCGCCCGGATGCTCAAACCCCGTTCCGGGCAGGTCTATCTGGACGGCGCGGGCATCGCCACGTACCGCTCGCGCGAGGTCGCCCGGCGGCTGGGCCTGCTCCCGCAGTCCTCGACCGCGCCCGGCGGCATCACCGTGGGGGACCTGGTGGCGCGGGGCCGCTATCCGCACCAGGGAATGCTGAAGCAGTGGTCCGCCGACGACGAGACGGCCGTACTCGACGCCATGCGGCAGACCGGCGTGCTGGATCTCGCCGACCGCCCGGTCGACGATCTCTCCGGTGGCCAGCGGCAGCGGGTCTGGCTCTCCATGGTGCTGGCCCAGCAGACCTCGATCCTGCTCCTGGACGAGCCCACCACCTTCCTCGACATCGCCCACCAGGTCGAGGTGCTCGATCTCTGCGCCGACCTGCACGCCCGCAAGGGACACACCGTCGTGGCGGTGCTGCACGACCTCAACCAGGCCTGCCGTTACGCCACCCACCTCATCGTCATGCGGCCCGGCGGCACGATCGCGGCCGAGGGCGATCCGGCCACCGTCATGACCGCGGAACTCGTCGAGGACGTGTTCGGGCTGCCCTGCCGGATCATCTCCGACCCGGAGACCGGTACGCCTCTGATGGTGCCCGCCGCGCCCCGGCGTTACGTACCGGAGGACGCCCCGGCCGGTGCGGAGAGCGGCGGCCCCGTGCTGGCCGAGACCGGCGGGCGCGTGCGCTGAGCGCTCCCGATGCGGAGCAACGCCGCCCCCGGAGTGTCGACTTGGCCATTGAGCTTAGGTAAGGCTAACCTAACTCGTGATGGTTCACCGGGGCACGCGGCGATCCGGCCGCTCCTCGCGCACGGTGGAACCCGAGGAAGGAACGCCTTGATCACGGCCGCACCGCGCCCCTCAGCCGCGTCGACGCACACCCCGGACACCGCCCTCCCCGACACTCTCCGGGTACGCCGGGCGCACTCCGGGGACGCCGCCGCCCTCGTCGCGCTCTCCGAGCCGTTCGTCGGCTCGGGAGCGCTGCGCCGCCGGCCCTTCGACGTCTACGCCGCCGGAGCGGCCGACTTCCTGGTGGCGGAGGAGCCCGGTGGCGTCCTGCACGGCTGCCTCGCGCTGCGGGTCCATCCCGGCGCGGAGGCCGACGCGGAATCCGGCACGGCGGCCGAGGGCGTCCTCTACAACTTCTGTGTCGCCCGCCAGCGGCAGGGCAGCGGCCTGGGCGCACGGCTGCTGGGTGCGGCGCTCGCCGGGGCGCGGGCCCAGCAGCTGGCGGCCCTGTTCACGGCGACGACCGGCAGCGGGCGGCTCTTCCTGCGCCACGGATTCGCGCCGGTCCCGCCGGGGCTCGCCCCGCGCGCTTGGGCGCGCACGCTGGATCCCCGCCGGGGTGCGCGCGTGCTGGCCCGCGCGCTGTGACGGCAGTGGCGTGCCCCGTACTCCGGAGCACGCCACGCTTCACACGTCAGGCCCCACGCCTCACGCGTCCGGGAGGACCGTCGTGCCGGGGCTCCGCTCGTCAAGTACGCCGCGCAGCACGGCGTGCGGGACCCGGCCGTCCAGCACCTGTGCCCGCCCCACCCCGGCCCGGACCGCCCGCAGACAGCCCTCCATCTTCGGGAGCATCCCGCTCGCCAGCCCCGGAAGCAGGCCGGCCAGCTCGGCGGCCGTCAGGCGCTCGATGACCTCCGTGCTGCGCGGCCAGTCCCCGTACAGCCCCTCGACATCGGTCAGCATCACCAGCCGCTCGGCGCCGAGGGCGACCGCCAGGGCCGACGCCGCGAGATCGGCGTTGACGTTGTAGACCTCCCCCTCCGTGCCGCGCGCGAGGGGTGACACCACCGGGATGCGGCCCAGCTCCAGCAGTGAACGGACGGTGTCCGGGGCAACGTTCACGATGTCACCGACCAGGCCGATGTCCACCGGCAGCCCGTTCACCCGGCCGGACCGGCGCACGGCCGTCATGGTGTGGGCGTCCTCACCCGACAGACCCACGGCGAACGGGCCGTGGGCGTTGATCGCGCCGACCAGCTCCCGCTGGACCCGACCGGTCAGCACCATCCGCACCACGTCGAGGGTCTCCTCCGTGGTCACCCGCAGCCCCGCCTCGAAGCGGACCTCCAGGCCCAGGCGGTCGAGCATCGCGCTGATCTGCGGGCCCCCGCCGTGCACGACCACCGGGAGCAGCCCCGAGTGCCACAGCTCCACGACATCGCGCGCGAACATCTCCTGGAGCGATCCGTCCACCATGGCGTTGCCGCCGAACTTGACCACCACCACCCGGCCCCGGGTCTCCGTGGACGGGGCCGGACCGGACCGGGGCTCCGGCAGGGTCCGTCTCCTGTGCCGCGGTGACTGCTCGTGGCTGCCGGCTCCCGCCGGTGCGACCCGTACGGTCATCTTCTTCCGTCTCTCCTGAGGTGGGGCGCCGTCACGCGTCGTGGCGGACCCGGCCGAGGCCGATGGTCCGGGACGGCCAGGGGTCAGCGGTGGGAGTGGTGCTGCTGGTGCGCGCAGCTCCGGGGCGCGGTGAGGAGGCGTCGGATCTGCTCGCCGGCGTCAGTGGCGTCGCGGGCGAGCGCCGGGAAGAGCAACTGGAGGTCGCAGTGGCCGGATTCGTACTCGCAGCGCAGGGTGATGCCGTGCCGGTCCAGGGCGAGGGGGAGCGACCGGACCACGCCGCGCGGCAGCCGGGAGCCCGCGAGCCCGAGCAGATCGGCCATCAACTCCTGGTGCGAGTCGGCCAGATGGGTCAGCATGTCCGCCTCCTCTGCGGCCAGCGGGTCGGGCTCGGCGAGCGCGATCTCGTCCAGCCCGACATCCGTCGCGCCCGCCGGGGTCCGCAGTGAGACCCGCGCCAAATCCAGCCGGAGCGCCCCGCCGGCCTCCGGTGCCAGCCAGCCGGACACCGTCACCCTCGCGCGGACCCGGTCGCGCAGCGGGGTGGGAGCGATGTCGGTGAACTGCAGCAGGGCGGCGAGACTGCCCATGGGGGCGTCGGCGGCCTCCCGCGCCAAGGGGCTGTCGGGGGTGGGGTGGAGGGTGACCTGACCGGCGGCGCTGACCGAGTGGAGCCCGATCAGGTCGTAGGCCTGCCCGGTCGTGGTGAGGGAGAGCGAGGTCGCGCGGGACAGCACCGTGCGGACCTGCTCCGCGTCGGTGGGCCTGGCCGTGACGGTGTCTGCGTCGGCATCGGTGTTCAAGGGGGACTCCCGGTGAAACGGATTCAAGTTAGGCAAGCCTAACCTTAGCCTGTGGGCCGTGTCTCGCGACCGGTCGACTCTCCGCACTACCGTTCGCCGGATGAGGGACGATCGGGTGAACCGGCCGGGGAGGACTCCGATGAACATCACCTTGCGGGTGGACGCGACGCCGTCCGCCCCCGCGCTCCTGCTGCGCCCCTGGGGTGAGGTGGACATCGGGCCGGTGGTCGAGGCGTTCCGGGATCCCGCGCTGCGCCGGGGCGCGAGGGGCCCCATGGAGAGCGTCGAGGACGTACGGGCATGGCTGGAGATCCAGGAGCGCGGCTGGATCACCGGGGAGCGGCTTGCCTTCGCCGTGCTTGAGCGTCAGCAGGGCCCCGGCGAGAGCCGGTTGGCGGGCAGCGTCGTCATCCGGAGAGACGTTTCCGGCCAGGGGCCCGCAGAGGCCGGCTACTGGACGGCGGCACACGCCCGAGGCCGCGGAGTGGCCCCGCGCGCTCTTGAGGCCGTCACCCGCTGGGCCTTCGAGAGCTTCGCGGTGGACGGTCTGGAGAGCATCAACCTGCTCCACCAGGTGGACAATCCGGCCTCGTGCCGGGTCGCGGAGAAGGCCCGCTACGAGTTCCGCCGGGTGCTTCCGGCTCAGCCGCCCCTCTTCCCCGGGCCCGGCCATCTGCATGTCCGCCAGGCCGGATCTCCTGCCTGATCCCGAGCGCCGGGCGTAAAGGCCGCGACAGTCCCGGCGTCATGAGGCCGACGCTCGCGGCCCCGGATCGGGCCCGCCGCCTTTGACTCTTGTTCGCGCGGCACCCTTCGGCGCATCGCCGTGCGTGACGGCATGGACACCTGAGGCATGTCCGCCCAAGCCGGACGGGGTGGGCGCGCGGACGTGCACTGGTACATACCAGGGTCTTGACAGTCCATTGGTTCACTTCTTAAATCACGTAGTGAATTAAGTCCTGTGCACAGCAGCCCCACAGTGCCCCCACATCAGTTCCGCAGCACGTGCCTGCCACCCCCCCACTTCCACCCGCACTCGCGATTTCGCCCCACCTCCTGAACGGCACCCCGCCCCGGTCGGCGCAGCTTCGGCATGCCCCAACGCGCCCTGCGCCTGTCCTGTCATATTCATGACAAGACAGGTCCCCTTCCTCCCTCATGCCCCATGCACCGGAAGGGAGAGTCATGGACTCCCCACGCCTGTCGCGGCGCCTGCTGCGCTCCGCGCTCTCAGCTCTGACCCTTGCCCTGGTCACGACCGCCCTCGTGGGCGGTGGCGCCCACGAGCGGTCACCCGCCCTCTCGGACGCGGCGGCCTCGGCCACCATGACGTTCGACGAGGAGTTCGACGGTTCCGCCGGTTCGGCGGTCAACGGCTCCAGATGGCAGATCGAGACCGGGGACAACGTCAACAATCACGAGCGGCAGTACTACACCGCCGGGAACAAGAACGCGGCGCTGGACGGCCAGGGTCATCTGGTGATCACCGCGCGCAAGGAGAACCCGAGCAACTACCAGTGCTGGTACGGCACCTGTCAGTACACGTCGGCGCGGCTGAACACCTCGGGCAAGTTCACCCAGGCCTACGGTCATGTCGAGGCCCGGATGAAGATCCCGCGCGGCCAGGGCATGTGGCCCGCCTTCTGGATGCTCGGCGACGACATCGGACAGGTCGGCTGGCCCAACTCCGGCGAGATCGACATCATGGAGAACGTCGGCTTCGAACCCGGCACCGTCCACGGCACCCTGCACGGACCCGGCTACTCCGGCTCCGCCGGCATCGGCGCCGGATACACCCTCCCCGGCGGCCGGGCGTTCGCCGACGACTTCCACACCTTCGCCATCGACTGGGCCCCCGACTCCATCACCTGGTCCGTCGACGGCAACGTCTACCAGCACCGCACCCCCGCCGACACCAACGGCAAGACCTGGGCCTTCAACAAGCCCTTCTTCCTCATCCTCAACCTCGCCGTCGGCGGCTACTGGCCCGGCGACCCCGACGGCAACACCACCTTCCCCCAGCAACTCGTCGTCGACCACGTCCGCGTCACCACCAGCGACAGCCAGCCCCCGGCCGGTTCCGGCACCATCACCGGCCTCGCCGGGAAGTGCGTCGACGTGGCCGCGGCGAACAACGCCAACGGCACCCCTGTACAGCTCTACGACTGCAACGGCTCCGCCGCCCAGAAGTGGAGCGTCGGCTCCGACGGCACGATCAAGGCCCTCGGCAAGTGTCTTGACGTCGCGTCGGGCGGTACGGCGAACGGGTCCGTCGTCCAGTTGTGGGACTGCAACGGCTCGGCCGCCCAGCGCTGGGCGGTCAGTGGTGCGCGCGACATCGTCAATCCGCAGGCGGACAAGTGCCTGGACGTCACGGGGAACAGTTCGGCCAATGGTGCCCGGCTCCAGATCTGGACCTGCACCGGAGCCGCCAACCAGAAGTGGACGGTGAACAGCTGATGCGCCGATACCTGCCGCGCGGGCACGCGCCCGCCGTACGGAGCGCGCTGGGAGTCGTGGCCGCCGCGGCTCTCCTCGCCGGGCTGACCGGCTCGCCCGCCCTGGGTGCGGCCCAGGCCACCGGGCAGATCACCGGGGTGGGCGGGAAGTGTGTCGACGTTGCCGCGGCGAACAACGCCAACGGCACCCCCGTACAGCTCTACGACTGCAACGGCTCCGCCGCCCAGCAGTGGAGTCTGGGCAGTGACGGAACAGTCAAGGCCCTGGGCAAGTGTCTTGACGTCGCGTCAGGTGGCACGGCGAACGGGTCCGCCGTCCAGTTGTGGGACTGCAACGGCTCCGCCGCCCAGCGCTGGAGCGTGAGCGGTGCGCGCGACCTCGTCAATCCGCAGGCGGACAAGTGCCTGGACGCCACGGGGAACAGCTCGGCCAACGGAACCCGGCTCCAGATCTGGACCTGCACCGGGGCCGCCAACCAGAAGTGGACCGCGCCGGCCGTCGGGGGAGGCGGCACGGACCCGGGAACGCCCGGCTCGATGGCGGTCGCCCCGTACCTCTACAACGGCTGGGGCAGCCCGCCCAGTCCGACCACCGTCATGAACGCCACCGGCGTCAAGTGGTTCACCCTCGCCTTCGTCCTCAGCAACGGCTACTGCAACCCGCAGTGGGACGGCGGGAGGCCACTGACCGGCGGCGTCGACCAGCAGACGGTGAACACCGTCCGGGCGGCGGGCGGCGACGTCATCCCGTCCTTCGGCGGCTGGAGCGGCAACAAACTGGAGAGCTCCTGCTCCAGCGCCGGTGAGCTGGCGGCCGCGTACCAGAAGGTGATCAACGCCTACGGCCTCAAGGCGATCGACATCGACATCGAGGCGGACGCGTACGCCAGCGCCACGGTCCAGCAGCGCACGGTCGACGCGCTCAAGACCGTCAAGGCCAACAACCCCGGCATCAAGGTGTACGTCACCTTCGGCACCGGCCAGAGCGGCCCCGACGACAGCATGATCCGCAAGGCGTCGGCCTCCGGGCTGACCGTGGACAGCTGGACGATCATGCCGTTCGACTTCGGCGGGGCGGGCAAGAACATGGGCAACCTCACCGTCAGCGCCGCCGAGGGGCTGAAGAACGTGGTCAAGAGCGCCTACGGGTACTCGGACGACCAGGCGTACCGGCACACCGGGATCTCCTCGATGAACGGCATCACCGACGACAACGAGACGGTGACGGTCGCGGACTTCCGCACCATCCTGGCCTACGCCCAGCAGCGCCATCTCGCCCGGCTCACCTTCTGGTCGGTCAACCGGGACCGCCCCTGCACCGGGGGCGGCGCCGACACCTGCTCGGGCGTCTCGCAGCAGCCCTGGGACTTCACGAAGGTGTTCGCCCAGTACGCGGGCTGACCGTCCGGTGTACCGGGTGACCGCCCGGTACACCGGCAGACCGCCTTTCCCGACGCGTCGTCCACCCGCACAGGAGACAACCGTGCTCAGATCTGTCCGAAGGCCCACCGGGGACGCCCCGGCCGGCCCCTCGCCCAACCGCCGACGGCGGGCGCTGACCTCGGTGCTGGTGGCCGGCGCGCTGGCCGGCTCCGTCCTGGCGGCAACCCCGGCCCCGGCCGCGGTCCGGGCCGCCCCCGCCCCGGCCGCCGCGGCGCTGCCGACCGGCTGGGCCACCGTCGTCAACAGCGGCAGCGGCAAGTGCCTGGACGCCCGCGCCGCCGCGACCGTCAACGGCACCGCCGTCCAGCAGTACACCTGCAACAGCTCCACCGCCCAGCAGTGGAGCCTGACCGCGACCAGCGGCGGCTACGTGCGCATCAACAACCGCAATGACGCCAACCAGGCGGTGGACGTCACCGACGTGTCCACCGCCGACAACGCCACCGTCCAGCTCTGGACGTACAGCAACGGCACCAACCAGCAGTGGCAGCCGGTCGACGAGGGCGGCGGCGCCTACCACTTCGTCAACCGCAACAGCGGCAAGTGCCTGGACGTGCCCGCCGCCTCGACGGCCGACAGCGTCCAGCTCGTCCAGTACACCTGCAACAACTCCGCCGCCCAGCGCTTCCAGGTCACCCCGGTGAGCACCGCGCCGGGCGATGTGGACCTGGGCCCCAACGTGGTGGTCTTCGATCCGTCGATGCCCTCCGCCACCATCCAGAGCCGGCTCGACTCGATCTTCCGGCAGCAGGAGACCAACCAGTTCGGCAACCAGCGCTACGCGGTGATGTTCAAGCCGGGTACGTACAGCAACGACGTCAACGTGGGCTTCTACACCCAGGTCCTCGGGCTCGGGCAGTCGCCCGACTCGGTGACGATCAACGGGGCCGTCCACGCGGAGGCGGACTGGTTCCCGCCGAACAACGCCACCCAGAACTTCTGGCGCGGCGCCGAGAACCTCTCGGTGAACCCGACCGGTGGCACCGACCGCTGGGCCGTCTCCCAGGCGGCCCCGTACCGGCGGATGCACGTGCGCGGCAATCTGGCGCTGGACGACGGCGGCTGGGCCAGCGGCGGCTTCATGGCCGACACCAAGATCGACGGCCAGGTGCGGTCCGGCACGCAGCAGCAGTGGATCACCCGCGGTTCCACGCTCGGCAGCTGGACCGGTTCCAACTGGAACATGGTCTTCGTCGGCAGCCAGGGCGTCCCGGCCACCAGCTTCCCCAACCCGCCCTACACCACGGTGAACCAGGCACCCGTGATCCGCGAGAAGCCCTTCCTGTACGTGGACGGCAACGGCGCCTACCAGGTGTTCGTCCCGTCCGTCCGCAGCAACGCCACGGGCACCACCTGGGCGGGCGGCAACGCCGCGGGCACCTCGATCGGCATGGACAAGTTCTTCGTCGTGAAGGCGGGAGCCACCGCCGCACAGATCAACGCCGCGCTGGCAGACGGGAAGAACCTGCTGGTCACCCCGGGTGTCTACCACCTCGACCAGACACTGAGGGTGACCAGGCCCGACACCGTCGTGCTGGGGCTCGGCCTCGCCACGTTCATCCCGGACAACGGGGTCACCGCGATGACGGTGGCAGACGTCGACGGGGTCAAGGTCGCGGGCATCCTCCTCGACGCCGGAACCACCAACTCCGCCACCCTGATGGAGGTCGGTCCGGCCGGGTCCTCCGCCTCGCACGCGGCGAACCCGACCTCGCTGCACGACGTCTTCTTCCGGGTCGGCGGCGCCGCCGTGGGCCGGGCGACCACCAGCCTGGTGGTCAACAGCGACCACGTCATCGGCGACCACATGTGGATCTGGCGCGGCGACCACGGCAGCGGCATCGGCTGGAACAGCAACAAGGCCGACACCGGCCTCGTCGTCAACGGTGACGACGTGACGATGTACGGGCTCTTCGTCGAGCACTACCAGAAGCACCAGACGATCTGGAACGGCAACGGCGGGCGGACGTACTTCTACCAGAACGAGATGCCCTACGACGTACCCGACCAGGCGTCCTGGATGAACGGCTCCACCCAGGGCTACGCCGCATACAAGGTCGCGGACTCGGTCACCAGCCACCAGGCGTACGGGCTCGGCAGCTACTGCTTCTTCAGCTCGAACCCGGGCGTGACCGCGGAGCACGCCTTCGAGGTCCCGAACAACCCGAACGTCCGGTTCCAGAGCATGGTGACCGTCTCGCTCGGCGGCACCGGGACCATCCGGCACGTCATCAACGGGCGGGGCGGCCCCTCCAACTCCTCCTCCAACGTGGCGAACCTCGTCAGCCAGCCCTGACCCGACCCCGACAGTTTCCGTGCGACGTCCTCATGACACACCGGGCCGGATCCGGACACCACCGGATCCGGCCCGGCCCCCCACCGGTTCGGAAAGGACGATCCGAATGAACACCCCCACCACCAGGCCCAAGGCCCGGTCCCGCGGCGGCATCGGCCGGCTGCTCCTGCGGCTGCTCCTGCTGCCGGCGCTCCTGCTCGGACTCACCGCCGCCCCCGCGCACTCGGCGGCGAAGGCACCCGCCTTCAAGGTGATCGCCTTCTACAACGGCACCTGGGACGCGGCGCACATCAGCTTCGTCCAGGAGGCCAACCGCTGGTTCCCCACCACCGCGGCGGCCAACAACTTCTCCTACACCTCCACCAACGACTGGTCCCGGCTGGACAGCATCACCCGGGACCAGTACCAGGTCGTGCTGTTCCTCGACGACGCCCCGCAGACCGCGTCCCAGCGCACCGGATTCGAGCGGTACATGCGCTCCGGCGGCGCCTGGATGGGCTTCCACGTCTCCGCGTTCACCACAGAGGCCCAGAACTGGCCCTGGTACTACAACCAGTTCCTCGGCAGCGGGAACTTCAGGTCGAACACCTGGGGCCCCACCACCTCCGTGCTGCGCACCGAGGACCGGACCCACCCCGCCACCGCGGGCCTGCCAGCCACCTTCACCTCGTCGGTCAGCGAGTGGTACTCCTGGTCGAACAACCTGCGGAACAACCCGGACATCAAGGTCCTCGCCTCCGTCGACCCGGTCAGCTTCCCGCTGGGTACGGACCCCAACCAGTCCTGGTACAGCGGCGACTACCCGATCCTGTGGACCAACACCGGCTACCGGATGCTGTACGCCAACTTCGGCCACAACGCCATGGACTACGGGTCGAACACGACTCTGTCCTCGACCTTCGCGAGTGAGACCCAGAACCGGTTCGTCGTGGACGGGCTGAAGTGGCTGGGCGGCGCGTCCGCCACCGGCGGCGCCCGGCCCTGATCACGCGACCCGGGCCGGCCGTCAGGCGTCGAGGGCGTCGACGCTGTCGAGCGTCCGGACCCAGTCACGCGTGAGCCGGGTGAACTCCTGCGCCGCGGAGCTCCGATAGGCGGCTTCGCGGCGCAGCAGTGCGACCGTGCGCGAGGGAAGGGCCGGGGTGAGGGGGACGGGGCTCAGGTGGGGGTGGTCGCGGGTGAGCGCGTCGGGCAGGACCGTGGCCAGCGGGGTGCGCCGGACGATCTCGGTGAGGGCGCTGATGGAGTTGGCCTGCACCGCGACCGACGGTGTCGTGCGGTGCCGGGTGAAGTAGGCGTCGATGTGGCCTCGGGTCGCGAAGTCGCCGCTGAGCAGGGCGAGCGGCTGTCCGGCGAGGCTCGTCACGGGCAGCGCGCGGGTGCTCCCCGCACGGGGGTGGCGGGGGCCGACGACGAGACTCAGGGTCTCGGTGAACAGCTCTGTGGCACTGATGCCGGGCAGATGCGGGCCGTGGAAGGCGATGCCGAGATCGAGTTCGTCGGCCAGCAGCGCCGACTCGATGCGGTCCTGGGGCAGCTCCCGGACATCCAGCGTGATTCCCGGATGGCAGGTGTGCAGCAGCTCGGCCAGCGGGCCGATCAGGTACGCCGTGAAAGTCGGCGTCATGGCCAGCCGCAGGGCGCCGCGGGACAGGTCCCGCACGTCGAGCACGGCGCGCTCCGCGGCGGCGAGGTCCTGGAGGGCGCGGCGGGCGTAGTGCGCGTACGACTCGCCCGCGTCGGTCAGCCGGACCGCGCGGCCGGACCGGTCGAGCAACTGCACGCCGACCGTCCGCTCCAGCTGCTTGACCTGCTGGGACAGGGTCGGCTGGGAGATGTGCAGCTCCTCGGCCGCCCGAGTGAAATTGGCGTGTTCCGCGACGGCGAGCAGATAGCGGAGATGACGTAGTTCCAGGGCCATACCTCCAACCATAGATCACATCTATAACAGGTATGGATATCGCGTCTTGGACACTATAGATACAGGTCATGCATGGTGGATCTCGTCAGCCCGACGGGCCGACAGCCACCGAAGGGAGTCACCGTGCACGACCTCGCAGCAGGCGTCGCGCGTTTCCGCCGGGATGTCTTCCCGGCAAAGGCGGAGCTCTTCGCCCACCTGGCGGGCACGCACACGCCGACGACACTGTTCATCAGCTGCTCCGACGCCCGTGTGGTGCCCGAGCTGATCACTGGCAGCGAGCCGGGTGAGCTGTTCGTGATCCGGACCGCCGGCAACCTCGTCCCCGCCTACACCCCGGGCGCCGACGGAGTGGCGGCGAGCATCGAGTACGCAGTGGCCGTCCTGGGCGTCACGGACATCGTCGTGTGCGGTCACTCCGCCTGCGGCGCCATGACGGCCCTCGCCGAGGGCCACGACCTGAGCGCCCTGCCCACCGTCGCCGGGTGGCTGCGCCACGCGGACGCCTCCGTCGCCCGCACCGCGGAGTCCGGGGTGGACGCGCTGGTCCGGGCCAACGTCCTCGCGCAACTCGCCGGCCTGGCCACCCACCCCTCGGTCGCCAGGGCGCTGGCGGCGCGGAAGGTGACGCTGCACGGCTGGGTCTACGACATCCCCACCGGAGCCGTCACCCGGCTCGACGCGTCCGGCACCCCGGCGCCGGCCGGGGCGCTCTGACCCGATATCCCCATCCCCGAACGCCCACGAGCCCGCCGCTCCGGCCCGGAGCGGCACCCCACGAAAGGACCCACCGCCATGGTGCACGCCCAGTTCGACAACACCGCCCGCCAGCAGCTCGCCGTCACGGCCGTCGAGGCCAAGACGCGCAAGGACCTGTCCTGGCAGCAGATCGCCGACGCGGCCGGCTTCTCCGTTGCCTTCGTCACCGCCGCCGTGCTCGGCCAGCACGCGCTGCCCAAGACCTCCGCCGAAGCGGTCGCCGAACTCCTCGGTCTGGACGAGGACGCGGTGATGCTGCTCCAGACCATCCCGACCCGGGGCTCCATCCCGGGCGGCATTCCCACCGACCCGACCATCTACCGGTTCCACGAGATGCTCCAGGTCTACGGCACCACCCTGAAGGCCCTGGTCCATGAGCAGTTCGGCGACGGCATCATCTCGGCGATCAACTTCCGGCTGGACGTGAAGAAGGTCGCCGACCCCGAGGGCGGCGAGCGCGCGGTCATCACCCTGGACGGCAAGTACCTGCCGACCAAGCCGTTCTGAGCACCCCCGCCTCCCCGCCCCACACCCCCACGGACACACCGCACGCCCCGGAGGACCCCATGGACTTCGCACAGCGCACGATCGACATCGCCCGCCGCAACGTCGCGGAGGGCGGCCGCCCCTTCGCCACCGTCATCGTCAAGGACGGCGAGATCCTGGCCGAGAGCCCGAACCGGGTCGCCCAGACCAACGACCCGACCGCACACGCGGAGATCCTCGCCATCCGCGAGGCCTGTACGAAGCTGGGCACCGAGCACCTGACCGGCACCACCATCTACGTACTCGCCCACCCCTGCCCGATGTGCCTGGGCTCCCTGTACTACTGCTCGCCGGACGAGGTCGTCTTCCTCACCACCCGGGACGCCTACGAGCCGTACTACGTGGACGACCGCAAGTACTTCGAACTCGACTCCTTCTACGGTGAGTTCGCCAAGAACTGGGACGAGCGGCGGCTGCCGATGACTCACGCGCCCCACGAAGGGGCGACCGAGGTCTACCGGCTCTGGCAGGAGGGGAACGGCGGCGAGCGCAGGGTGCCCGGCGCTCCCACCGCCTGACCGCCCGACAGCACACCGATGGCCGCGTGCGGCGCGGTGTGTTTCGGGGAAGGCGAAGGGCATGACGACATCGCTCGGCGCATTTGTCCTCGGTACGCCGGACCCGCCCGCCCTCGCCGACTTCTACCGCGCCCTGCTGGGCTGGGAGGAGGTCGAGCGGGGCGCGGAGTGGGTCCGGCTGCGGTCCCTCGAACAGGAGCGGCCGGGCCTGAGCTTCCAGCTGGAGGCCGGTCACACCGCTCCCGTATGGCCGCCGAGACCCGGTACTCAGCAGATGCAGGCACACCTGGACGTCCAGGTCGACGACCTGGACGTGGAGACCGGGCGGGCCTGCGCCCTGGGCGCGACGGTGGAGGAACACCAGCCGGAGGAGGGCGTACGCGTCCTCCGCGACCCCCACGGCCACCTGTTCTGCCTCTTCCTGCCGGGAGCGTGAGCGGTGCCTGGCGGATCGCGGCTCGTGGGGGCAACGCGGTCCACGAGAAAGTGTGACTGGTCCACTTGAGGGGCGCCGCCCTGAGATCATCAATCCGTCCCGACCAGTGACGTGAACCGAGGTGCCCCAAGATGTGGGACTACGCAAAGCTCTCCGCGGAAGCCGCGAAGCGGGGCGGCCCCGCAGCCCTGCGAGCCGCCTACCGGCTGGCGGGCCGCCAACAGGGCATCGCGATCGGTCAGATGGTGGGCCGAGGTCAAGGCCTCATCATCGGCGCCGGCGTGGGGGTGGGCGGGACCATGCTCTACAACAGGCTGCGCGCCCGCGTCGTCGTCGGCGCCGCCGAACCGGTGCGCGAGAGTGCCGAGGAGGCGCCCGCGTCCGACGAGCAGCCCGACACGTAGCCGACCGTGTCCCGGCCGCGACGGCCGGGCGGTTGGACTTTCCCGTACGACCTGTTGGAGGTTCACCGCGAAGCCGTACGAAATCCTTCCCCGCGCCACCCGGCTTGCATAGTTTCCCGGCTGTACCACAGAACTCGGGAGGCTCAACTTGACCACGGACATTTCACGGCGGCGGCTCTTCGCGCTCGGCGGTGGCGCTCTCGGCGTGGCGGCGGCGGGGTCGCTGCTGCCGCCCTCGCTGCAGGCCGCGATAGCCGCGCAGCCGGCGCATCAAGCGGGGCCCGGAGGCCGTGACGGGCTCGGAGCCATCAAGCACGTGGTGATCCTGATGCAGGAGAATCGTTCCTTCGACCACTACTTCGGGACGCTCAGGGGCGTACGCGGCTTCGGGGACCGCAACGCCGTCGAGCTGCCCTCGGGCAAGCCGGTCTTCGAGCAGCCCGCACCGCTGGGCGCCTCCGTGCTGCCCTTCCCGGTGCGCGACGCCGCCGAGACGCAGAAGAAGGACCTCCAGTACATCGGCGCGCTCGACCACTCCTGGAGCGGTGGCGGCAAGGCGTGGGCCGGCGGCTGGATGAACGGCTGGGTGACCGCGAAGACGGCCGCGACCATGGCGTACTACGACCGCCGTGACATCCCGCTGCACTACGAGCTGGCCGACACCTTCACCGTCTGCGACGCGTACCACTCCTCCATCCACTCCTCGACCAGCCCCAACCGCAACCACCTTTGGAGCGGCAAGACGGGCGACGAGCCGAACGGCAAGCGGGCCGTCGGCAACGACGCGTACGACGAGGGCACCCACCCCGGCTACGACTGGGGCACCTACGCGGAGCGGCTGGACAGGGCCGGGCACAGCTGGCGCACGTACACCGAGTGGGAGAACTTCACCGACAACCAGATCGAGTTCTTCGCCACCTTCAAGGCCATCGCCCGAAAGGCGCTGGCGAAGACCGGCGGCCACACCTACATGGAGTCCTTCTACTCCGTGGTGCGGGACGCGGATGCCGCGGAGCGGGAGCGGCTGTTCGGCCTCCTGGAGGAGGGCGTCGCCACCCTGAACAAGACCGAGCGCCGCCTCTTCGAGCGCGCGCTGCGCCGGGTGGAGACCGGGACGCTGGCCGACGAGTTCGCCAAGGACGTGGCGGCGGGCACCCTGCCCGAGGTCTCCTACCTGGTGCCCTCCGCCGTCGACTCCGAGCACCCGAGCGTCTCCTCGCCGATCCACAGCGCGACGATCGTCTACAAGGTCCTGGACGCGCTCGGCAAGCACCCCGATGTGTGGCGGCACACCGCCGTCATCATCAACTACGACGAGAACGACGGCTTCTTCGACCACGTGCCGCCGCCGGTCGCCCCGCCGGAGGTGACCGAGGAGCAGTGGGAGGGCAAGCCCACCGGCCTCGGCATGCGGGTGCCGATGCTCGTCGTGTCGCCGTGGACCATCGGTGGCTACGTCTGCTCCGAGGTCTTCGACCACACCTCCGTGATCCGCTTCCTGGAGCGCTGGACCGGGGTGAAGGAGCCGAACATCGGCGCCTGGCGGCGCACCGTCACCGGCGACCTCACCTCGGCCTTCGACTTCACGCGCGCACGCCGCCGCCCCGAGGTGGAACAGCCCGGCGCCATCCCGCCGTTCAGCGGACGCTGGGCGCCGAAGCCGCCGGCCGTCCAGCACATGCCCGAGCAGGAGCCCGGCGCCCGCCCGGCCCGCGCGCTGCCCTACCAGCCGGACGCGCAGGCGAAGCTGGTGAACGGCGCGGTGCGAGTGGCTCTCAGCAACACCGGGCGCTCCTCGGCGCACTTCGCGCTGTACCCGTACGCGGGCGAGTTCCCCGTACCGCAGCACCGGGACGTGAAGCACACGGCGCAGTGGACGGTGCCGGTCAACGGGGCCGCGTACCGGTTCACCGTGACGGGGCCGAACGGCTTCCGCCGCGAGTTCGCCGGGTCCGCGAAGAACGGCGCCCCGGCCGAGATCGCCTCGCGGGTGGACGCCCATGAGCGCGACCTCCACCTCACACTGCGCAACACGGGCCGCACCACGCTCACCTTCACCGTGCGCCCGCTGGGCTACGTCGACGAGGCGGACCTGCGCGACTGGACCAGGACCATCAAGGTCAAGCCGGGGCGCAGCCGTACGGTGGTGCACTCGGCGGCCGACGCGCACGGCTGGTACGACCTGGACGTCACCGTCGACGGGGACGACGCCTTCCGGCGCCGGCTGATGGGGCACATCGAGAACGGCCGGGCGAGCGTCTCGGGCTGACCCGGGGCCGGACGGCGCGGTGCCTCCCGCCACCGGCGGCCCGCCGTTCCGGCGCCGGGCCGGCGGCCGGTCGGCAAACAGCGTCGCGGGTACCCTCGCTACCTGCAATCGACTGTCCGACGCACGTAAACAGCGAGGTGAGAGCCCATATGTTCACCACCCGGCCCACTCTTCAGGGCTCCTTCGGCATGGTGTCGTCCACCCACTGGCTCGCCTCGCAGTCCGCGATGGCGGTCCTGGAGGACGGCGGCAACGCCTTTGACGCCGCCGTCGCCGCCGGGTTCGTCCTGCACGTCGTCGAACCGCATCTGAACGGACCGGCCGGTGAAGTGCCGGTGATCCTGGCGCCCGCCAACGGCGAGGTCCAGGTGCTGTGCGGCCAGGGCCCGGCCCCCGCCGGGGCGACCGTCGCCCACTACCGTTCGCTCGGCCTCGGCCTGGTCCCCGGCACCGGGCCGCTCGCCGCCGCCGTACCGGGCGCCTTCGACGCCTGGATGCTGCTGCTGCGCGACCACGGCACCAGGACCGTCGCCGAGGTGCTGCGGTACGCCATCGGTTACGCGGAGGACGGCCACCCGCCCGTGGAGCGGGTCGGCCTGACCGTCGAGAGCGTCCGCGAGCTCTTCGAGACGCAGTGGCCTTCCTCCGCCGCCGTGTACCTGCCCGGCGGCGCTTCCCCGAGGCCGGGCGAGCTCTTCCGCAACCCGGCGCTCGCCGCGACCTGGCGCCGGCTGATATCCGAGGCGGAGGAGACCGGCGGCGAGGACCGCACCGCGCAGATCGAGGCGGCCCGCGCGATCTGGCGCGAGGGCTTCATCGCGGAGGCGCTGGTCCGCCAGTCCGCCGTCCCCACCATGGACACCAGCGGCGACCGCCACACCGGCACCCTCACCGCCGCCGACCTGGCCGGCTGGTCCGCGTCCTACGAGGCGCCCGTCACGTACGACTGGAACGGCTGGACGCTCGCCAAGGCGGGCGGCTGGAGCCAGGGCCCCGCCTTCCTCCAGCAGCTCGCCCTGCTCCCCGCCGAACTGCCCAGCTACGGCTCCGAGGAGTACGTCCACCTGCTCATCGAAGGCTGCAAGCTCGCCATGGCCGACCGGGAGGCCTGGTACGGCGACGCCGGAGAAGTCCCGCTCGCCGCCCTGCTCTCCGAGCCGTACAACACCGCCCGCCGCGCCCTGATCACCGACGAGGCCTCGCACGAGCTGCGGCCGGGCAGCCCCGACGGGCGGGTGCCCGTCCTGAGCGAGCACGCCCGCGCCGTGGCCGACGGCTTCGGCGTGACGGGCCTCCCCGCCGCCGGTGCCGGAGAGCCGACGGTCGCCAAGGAAGGCGCCGGGGAGCCCACGGCGACCGCCGACCGCACCGGCGAGCCGTCCGTCGCGGCCGACGGCGCCACCCGCGGGGACACCTGCCACGTGGACATCGTCGACCGCTGGGGCAACATGGTCTCGGCCACGCCCAGCGGCGGCTGGCTCCAGTCCAACCCGGTCGTCCCCGAGCTCGGCTTCCCGCTCGGCACCCGCCTCCAGATGGCCTGGCTGGACGAGGGCCTGCCGAACTCCCTCACCCCCGGCCGCCGCCCCCGCACCACCCTCACCCCGAGCCTCGCGCTGCGCGACGGCGTTCCCGTCATGGCGTTCGGCACCCCGGGCGGCGACCAGCAGGACCAGTGGCAGCTGCACTTCTTCCTCGCCGTCGCGCTGCGCGCCGAGGTCCGCGGCGGCCTCGACCTCCAGGGCGCCATCGACGCCCCGAACTGGCACAACGACAGCTTCCCCGGCTCCTTCTTCCCGCGCGGGATGCTTCCGGGCAGCGTCACCGTCGAGGCGGGCACGGACCCGGAGGTGGTGGCCGGGCTGCTGCGGCGCGGCCATGACGTCACGGTGGGCGAGGCGTGGTCCGAGGGCCGGATGTGCGCGGTCGCCCGCGACCCGCGCACCGGGATACTGTCCGCCGCCGCGAACCCGCGCGGAATGCAGGGGTACGCGGTCGGACGCTGACCGGCCACCTTCCCGTCATGACCGGGTCGCCGGCGCTCCGGACGCCCGTGCTTAGCTGGGGGGCATGATCGATGACTTTCTCGCCGGGGACCTGACCGAGGTCGAGGCGGCGGTCCGCGCAGCGGCCGCCGCCGAGATCATGCCGCGCTTCCGGCAGCTCGCCGCGCACGAGATAGTCGAGAAGAACGGCCCGCACGACCTGGTGACCACCGCGGACCGGCTGGCGGAGGAACACCTCACCGCCGCCCTGAGCCGGCTCCTGCCCGGTTCCGTGGTCGTCGGCGAGGAGGCCGTCCACGCCGATCCGGAGGTGTACGGGGCGCTGGGCGGCGACGCGCCCGTATGGATCGTCGACCCGGTCGACGGCACCCGGCAGTTCGTCAGGGGCGAGCCCGGCTTCTGCACCCTGGTCGCGCTCGCACACCACGGCGAGGTCCTGGCCTCCTGGACGTACGCCGCCGCCCTCGACGAGATGGCCGTGGCCGTACGGGGCCGGGGAGCGACCCTCAACGGCGTACCCCTGAAAGCCGGTTCGCCCGTGCCCGGCGACGTACTGCGGGTCGCGATGTCGCACCCCGACTACACCACCGACGCCCAGAAGCGTGCCCTGCTGGGCCTGCGCACCGAGGGCATCGACGCCCGCCCCTGCGGATCGGCCGGCCTGGAATACCTCGCCGTAGCCCGCGGCACCTCGGAGGCGACCGCTTTCAACTGGGAGTTCGCCTGGGACCACGCGGCGGGCCTCCTCCTGGTCACGGAGGCGGGCGGCGCCCAGGCCACGCTCTCCGGTGCGCCGTTCCGGATCGCCGGGGGCAACGACCTGCCCTTCACGGCGGCCCGCGACCGGGCGACGGCCGAGACCGTCCTGACCGCGCTCCGCGCCGGGGCCTGACGGGACGGTCCGGTCACCGGCCCGATCAGCGCGACCGAACGCCCTCAGGCCGCTGACGTACCGGCCAGGACCGCCCGTACGTCGTCCACGAGCTTCCCGGCCGTCTCCACCGCAGCCGCGTCCAGACCGCGCAGCGCCTCGCCGGCCCGGTCCGCGAAGCCCGCCGGGGTGTCCGGCAGGGCGGCGGCCGCCGCCAGCGCGCCCTTCTCGTTGAGGCACCAGGTGCGGTGGTGGGCGTGCAGCGACTGGGCGAGGATGCCGAACGCCCGGGAGAGGCAGAGCGACACGTGGAGCGTGTCGCCGGAGGGCGCCGACTTGCGGGCCGCCGCCACCGAGAAGTCCGCCTCCCAGGCCGCCTCGGCGAGGGCCTCGCGCAGCGGCTCCGGATAGTCGAGCGTCTCCGCCCGAAGCCTCGTCAGTTCGCCCCCGGTGTCGGCGAGTACGTGGCCGAGAGCGACCTCGCCCGGATAGGCGGGGGACCAGAAGCCGAGCGGGTGGCCGGGCTGGACGCCCACCTCGAAGCGCCCCCGGCGGCAGTCGGACCAGACGGCCTCGACCCGGTCCAGATCGCGCAGGATCCAGTCCACCGGCGTGCCGTCCACCCGCAGCCAGGCCCCGCCGTCGACCCACGGCCCCCAGCCGCCGGGCCCGGCCACCTCGACCGGCGAACCCTGCACCTCATGCGCCAGCTCGCTCAGCGCGGCCAGGTCGGGGGCGCCCCGGTAGTAGAGGCCCAGGTCCCAGTCGGAGTCCGGGCGGTGGGTGCCCCGGGCGCGGCTGCCGCCCAGGACGACGGCGCGGATGCCGGGTACGGCGACGAGTCCTTCGGTCATGGCGCCGATCGCCCGGCCCATCGCTGAGTCCTCGGCGAGCGGGTCGGGGCGCGTGTCCGGGCGGGGGCCGGGGTGCGGCGGCCGCGCGGGGTTCGGGGTCGTCATCGAGCGGGAACCCTACCCGCGCCCGGACCGGCCGCGCCTGTGAATATCCTGGGGCCTCCGACCGTCGGCTGACAAAGGAGTCCGAAGGTGCCGTCGATGCTTGACGCAGTCGTCGTGGGGGCCGGCCCCAACGGGCTGACCGCCGCGGCCGAACTGGCCCGCCGAGGCTACGCCGTGGAGGTCTTCGAAGCCGGGCGGACCGTCGGCGGCGGAGCCCGTACCGAGGAGCTCACGCTCCCCGGCTTCCGCCACGACCCCTGCTCCGCGGTCCACCCGCTGGGCATCGGCTCGCCCGCCTTCGACGCGATGCCGCTCGCCCGGCACGGCCTGGAGTGGATCCAGCCCCGGCTGGCCCTGGCCCACCCGTTCCCGGACGGCTCCGCCGCCGTGCTGGCCGACTCGGTGGGGGAGAGCGCCATGTCCCTCGGGCCGCGTGACGCGGGGGCGTACCGCAGGCTCGTCGCACCGTTCCTCGGCCACTGGGACAGCCTCGCCCAGGACTTCCTGCGCACCCCGTGGGACGGCCTGCCGCGCGACCCGTACCGCTGGGTGCGGTTCGGGCTGAACGCCATCCAGCCCGCCACGCTGCTGTCCCGCCGCTTCAGCGACGAGAAGGCGCGCGGCCTCTTCGCCGGTCTCGCCGCCCATGCCATAGCCCCCACCAGCGGGATCGCGACCGGCGGAATCGCCCTGCTCTTCGCGCTGGCCGCCCACGAGAAGGGCTGGCCGGTGCCGCGCGGCGGCTCCCAGGCCATCGCTGACGCCCTCGCCTCCTACCTGCGGGAGCAGAGCGGTGTCATCCACACCGGTACGGAGGTCAAGCGGCTGGACGAGCTCCCGCCGGCCCGTGCCTACATCTTCGACACCTCACCGACCGCGCTGGCCCGGATCGCCGGGCTCGGCAACGCCTACCGGGACTACCGCTACGGCGCCTCCTGCTTCAAGATCGACTACGCCCTCTCGGGCCCCGTCCCCTGGACCGCGAAGGAGGCCCGCCGGGCGGGCACGGTCCACATCGGACCCACGGCCGGTGAGATCGACTCCGCCCTGCGCGCGGCGGTCACCGGCCGCGACCCGAGCGTGCCGTTCCTCATCACCGCCCAGCCCAGCCTCGTCGACCCGTCCCGCGCCCCCGAGGGCAAGCAGGTGTTCTGGGTGTACGGGCACGTACCGGCGGGCTGGCAGGGCGACGCCACCGAGGTCATCGAACGCCAACTGGAGCGCTTCGCCCCCGGCTTCCGCGATCTGGTGCTCGCCCGCTGTGTGGCGGGACCACCCGGGATCGCCGCGCGCAACGCGAACTACGTGGACGGGGACATCGCCTGCGGCGCGTTCTCGGGACTGCAGACGGTGATCCGGCCCAAGCTCGCCCGGGTGCCTTACGCGACCGCGCATCCGGCGGTCTTCATCTGCTCCTCCGCGGCCCCGCCCGGCCCCGGTGTGCACGGCATGTCCGGGCACCACGCGGCGAAGGCGGTGTGGCGCCGGCTGCGCTCCCGCCCCTGACACAGCCCTTGACGCGCCGCCCCCGTCTCACAGCACCGGACCGGCGGCTGTGCGGCGAGCGTTACCGCCCGTGATCCGCCCGGGTCACACCGGTGTAATGGGCCATTCGTACCGTCGGGACCACGATCCGATCCACGGAAGGTCCCCCGGTGCCCCCAGAGAGCTCGTCGGCCGCCGTCACCCAGGTACGGACGGTCTGCTCGTACTGCGGGGTGGGCTGCGGCATGGTGCTCGACATCGGCTCGGGCCCCGACGGCCGCCGCAAGGTCCTCAAGGCGTCCGGGGACAAGGCCCACCCCGCCAACCGCGGCCGGCTGTGCACCAAGGGCGCGACCACCGCCGACATGCTCGCCGCCCCCGGACGGCTGACCACCGCGCTGATCCGGCCCGAGCGCGGCGCCGAGCCCGTACCGGCGGGCGTGGACGAGGCGATCGCCGACACGGCCCGGCGGCTGCGGGCGGTCATCGACGAACACGGACCCGACGCCGTCGCCTTCTACGTGTCCGGGCAGATGAGCCTGGAGGCCCAGTACCTCGCCAACAAACTGGCCAAGGGCTTCATCCGTACCAACCGCATCGAGTCCAACTCGCGGCTGTGCATGGCCAGTGCGGGCAGCGGCTACAAGCTCTCCCTGGGCGCCGACGGGCCGCCCGGTTCGTACCAGGACTTCGAGAGCGCGGACGTCTTCCTCGTCATCGGCTCCAACATGGCCGACTGCCACCCGATCCTCTTCCTGCGCATGATGGAACGGGTGAAGGCGGGCGCCAGGCTGATCGTCGTCGACCCCCGCCGCACCGCCACCGCGGACAAGGCTGACCTCTTCCTCCGGATCAGACCCGGCACCGACCTCGCCCTGCTGAACGGACTGCTGCACCTCCTCCACGAGAACGGGCACACGGACACCGCGTTCATCGCGGAGCGCACCGAGGGCTGGGAGGCCATGCCGGAGTTCCTCGCGGACTACCGGCCCGCCGCCGTCGCGGAGATCACCGGCATCCCGGAGGCGGACATCCGGCGGGCGGCGCGGTGGATCGGCGGCGCGGGGGAGTGGATGAGCTGCTGGACGATGGGGCTGAACCAGTCCACGCACGGCACCTGGAACACCAACGCGCTGATCAACCTGCACCTGGCCACCGGTGCGATCTGCCGGCCCGGCAGCGGCCCGTTCTCGCTCACCGGCCAGCCCAACGCCATGGGCGGCCGCGAGATGGGCTACATGGGACCCGGCCTGCCGGGACAGCGGTCGGTGCTGGTGGACGAGGACCGCGCCTTCGCCGACGCACTCTGGGGCCTGGAACCCGGCACCGTGCGCGAGGACGGCTCGGGCGAAGGCACCGTCGACATGTTCCGGCGGATGGCGGCGGGCGAGATCAAGGCCTGCTGGATCATCTGCACCAACCCCGTCGCCTCCGTCGCCAACCGCCGGACCGTCATCGAGGCCCTGGAGACCGCCGAACTCGTCATCACCCAGGACGTGTTCGCCGAGACCGAGACCAACGCCTACGCCGATGTGGTGCTGCCCGGCGCGCTGTGGAGCGAGAGCGAGGGCGTCATGATCAACAGCGAGCGCAACCTCACCCTCGCCCGCCCGGCCGTCGACCCGCCCGGCGAGGCGCTGGCCGACTGGCGGATCATCGCGCGGATCGCCTGCGAGCTGGGGTACGCCGACGCCTTCGGCTACGACAGCGCAGAGGAGGTCTTCGAGGAGATCAAGCGCGCCGCCAACCCGCGCACCGGCTACGACCTGCGCGGCGTGAGCTACGAGCGGCTGCGCGCCACGACCGTGCAGTGGCCGGCGCCCTCGGCCGACGGCCCCGACCGCAACCCGGTCCGCTACCTCGGACCGGACGGCGGCCCGGTGTTCCCGACCGCGAGCGGGCGCGCCGTCTTCTTCGCACGTCCGCACGTCCCCGCCGCCGAGATGCCGGACGACGACTACCCGTTCGTCCTCAACACCGGCCGCCTGCAGCACCAGTGGCACACCCTCACCAAGACCGGGAAGGTCGCCAGGCTCAACCGGCTCGACCCGGCCCCGTTCGTCGAACTCCACCCAGAGGACGCGCGACGCCTCAAGATCGCCGGGGGCGACTCGGTCGAGGTCGCCTCCCGGCGCGGCCGGGCCGTGCTCCCGGCCGTCGTCACGGACCGGGTGCGGCCGGGCTGCTGCTTCGCACCCTTCCACTGGAACGACCTGTTCGGGGAGTACCGCTGCGTCAACGCGGTGACCAGCGACGCGGTCGACCCGGTCTCCTTCCAGCCGGAGTTCAAGATGTGCGCGGTGACGCTCGCGAAGGTCGCCCCGGTGCCCGGTGTCTCCCCGGCACCGGGCACCGACGACTCCGACGCTCCCGGCGGTGAACCGGCGCAGCCGCTGCCGGTCGCCACCGCGCCGCCCGGTGCCGGGGCCGTCTTCGGGCTGGAGGACGCGCCGCCGCCGGTCCTCGCGGAGCACGAACGCCAGTACCTGGTCGGCTTCCTCGCGGGTCTGCCGTCGGGAACGCCCGGCGTTCCGGTGCTGCCGGCCGGTGCGCCGTTCACCGGGGAGCACGCGCGATGGGTGAACGGTGTGCTCGCCGGGATGTACTCACGGGCGCCGCGGACCACGGACGAACCAGCCGCGGCGGACCCCTCCGGCAGCCGCGAGGTGGTCGTGCTGTGGGCCTCGCAGACCGGCAACGCGGAGGAGTTCGCCACGGCCGCCGCAGCGCGGCTGACCGCGACCGGCCACCGGGCCCGGCTCATCGGCATGGCCGACGCGGACCCGCGCGCCCTCCCGCCCGCCGCCGACCTCCTGCTGATCACCAGTACGTTCGGCGATGGCGACGCCCCCGACAACGGGGCCGGGTTCTGGGAGGCCCTGACCGCCGCCGACACCCCGCCCCTGGACGGCACGCGGTACGCGGTCCTGGCCCTCGGGGACTCCTCGTACGACGACTTCTGCGGCCACGGCCGGCGGCTGGACCAGCGCCTCGACGAGCTGGGCGCGGTCCGGCTGGCCCCGCGCACCGACTGCGAACCCGACTACGAGCCCTCCGCCCTGAGCTGGCTGGACCAGGTGCTCACCGGCCTCACCGCCTCCTCGCCGCAGGCCGTGGCGCCCGGCCGGGGGACCACGCCGACACCCGCACCCGCGCCCGGCGCCAAGCCGGTGCCCGTCACGGCGCGGCTGGCCGGAAACCGGCTCCTCAGCCGCCCCGGCGCGGGCAAGGAGGTCCGCCGGTTCACCTTCGACACCCGTGGCGCGGACGGCCCCCTCACCTACGAGGCCGGTGACGCCCTCGCCGTACACCCCGTCAACAGCACCGGGCTGGTGGCCGAATGGCTGGCGGTCACCGGCCTCGACGCCGACGCCCCCGTCGAGGTCGCGGGGCTGGGCGCGATCCGGCTGGCCGAAGCCCTGCGCCACCGGCTGGACATCACCGCCCTGACCCCCGCCCTGCTCGGGTTCGTCACCGAACGCACCGGCGACCGGGCCCTGAAGAAGATGCTGCGCCCCGACAACAAGGGCGAACTCGCCCGCTGGTCCTGGGGCCGCCAGGCGGTCGACGTGCTGGCCGAGTACCCGGTCCGCGCCGCACCGCAGGAATGGGCCGGCATCCTCAGACGCCTCCAGCCCCGCCTGTACTCGATCTCGTCCAGCCCGCTCACCGACCCCCACCAGGTGTCCCTGACCGTCTCCGTGGTCCGGTACGAGAACCTGCGGGGCCGCCCCCGCAACGGGGTGTGCTCGCCCTTCCTCGCGGACGCCGCCCCCGATGCCCCCGTGTCGGTCACCGTGCGGCGCGCCCCGCACTTCCGGCCCCCGGCGGGCCCCGACACCCCGCTGGTGATGGTCGGCCCGGGGACCGGCGTCGCCCCCTTCATCGGCTTCCTGGAGGAGCGCAGGGCCCGCCGCCACCGGGGGCCCAACTGGCTCTTCTTCGGAGAACAGCACCGGGCCACCGACTTCTATTACGAGCAGGAGCTGACCGACCACCTCGCCGACGGCACCCTCACCCGCCTGGACACCGCCTTCTCGCGGGACCAGCGCGCCAAGGTCTACGTCCAGGACCGGATGCGTGAACACGGCGCCCGGCTCTGGTCCTGGCTCCAGGACGGCGCCCACTTCCACGTCTGCGGCGACGCCGCGCGCATGGCCAAGGACGTCGACCGGGCCCTGCGCGACATCGCCGTGGCGCACGGCGGCCTCGACCAGGACGCGGCGGCGATGTACGTCAAGCAGCTCGCCGCCGACAAGCGGTACGTCCGGGACGTCTACTGAAGAGCCCGCGCGGGTCCGGCCCCCTCGACGTCGAAGGTCAGCTCGTCCTCGTAACACCACCACCAGGTCTCGCCCGGCTCGTAGGAGCGGATGAGCGGGTGTCCGGTGGCGGAGTGGTGCGCGGTGGCGTGTTTGTTGCGGGAGGAGTCGCAGCAGCCGACGTGGCCGCAGGTCGGGCACACCCGCAGATGCACCCAGGTGTCACCCATCGCCACACACTCCGTGCAGGAGTCGGTACTGTCCGGGGCGACCCGCCGCACCTGGTCCAGGTGGGAGCAGAGCGGCGCCGCCGCCTGTGCGTCCGTCATCGTCGGCCTCCTTCTCGTCGCTCCCCGCAGCGGCCCCGTTCCATTCTCGTGCGAAGTGCGGAACGGGGCGAGGGGAGAGCACGGAGCGGGGCGGACGGGGCGGATCACGGCGGCGCAGGCAGCTCAAGGCTGATGTCGGATTCTCGCCAGCCCCGCCCGGCCGGGTGCCCCATGCTTGAACCATGCACACCGACACCGAGCGCTGCGTGCGGGCCGTCCGCTCCAAGGACTCCCGCTTCGACGGCTGGTTCTTCACGGCGGTCCTGACCACCGGGATCTACTGCCGGCCGAGCTGCCCGGTCGTGCCGCCCAAGGTCGAGAACATGACCTTCTACCCGAGCTCCGCCGCCTGCCAGCAGGCCGGATTCCGGGCCTGCAAGCGCTGCCGGCCCGACACCAGCCCGGGATCGCCCGAGTGGAACGCCCGCGCCGACTCCGTCGCCCGTGCGATGCGGCTCATCCGGGACGGGGTCGTCGACCGCGAAGGGGTGACCGGTCTCGCCACCCGGCTCGGCTACTCGGCCCGGCAGATCGAGCGGCAGCTGCTCGCGGAACTGGGGGCGGGGCCGCTGGCCCTGGCCAGGGCGCAGCGCGCGCAGACCGCGCGGGTGCTCATCGAGACGACCGGGCTGCCCATGGCCGAGGTGGCGTTCGCGGCCGGGTTCTCCTCGATCCGTACCTTCAACGACACCGTCCGCGAAGTCTTCGCCCTCGCCCCCGGCGAACTGCGCGGCCGGGCCGCCAGGTCCGCGAAACCCCCGGCCACCCCGGGCGTGATAGCGCTGCGGCTGCCCTACCGCGCCCCCCTCAACCCCAGCAACCTCTTCGGACACCTCGCCGCGACGGCCGTCCCCGGCGTGGAGGAGTGGCGCGACGGCGCCTACCGCCGCACCCTCGGCCTGCCGTACGGGCACGGCATCGTCGCCCTCACCCCGCACCCCGACCACATCGCCTGCCGGCTCTCGCTCACCGACCCGCGCGATCTCACCCGCGCCATCAGCCGCTGCCGCTGGCTGCTGGACCTCGACGCCGACCCCGTCGCCGTCGACGAACAGCTGCGCACCGATCCGCTGCTCGCCCCGCTGGTCGACAAGGCACCGGGGCGGCGGGTGCCGAGAACTGTGGACGGTGCGGAGTTCGCCGTACGGGCCGTCCTCGGCCAGCAGGTGTCGACCGCCGCTGCCCGTACCCACGCGGCCCGGCTGGTCACCGCCCACGGCACCCCCGTCGAGGACCCGGAGGGCGGCCTGACCCATCTCTTCCCGGCCCCGGACGCGCTGGCCGGACTCGACCCGGAGCAGCTGGCCCTGCCGCGCAGCCGCCGCCGGACGCTGACCACGCTCGTCGGGGCGCTGGCGGGCGGTTCGCTGAAGCTCGGCACCGACACCGACTGGGAGAGGGCGCGGGCCGAGCTGGGCGCGCTGCCCGGATTCGGGCCGTGGACGGTCGAAGTCATCGCCATGCGGGCGCTCGGCGATCCGGACGCCTTCCTGCCGACGGACCTCGGTATCCGGCGGTCCGCGCAGCAGCTCGGCCTCCCCTCGACACCGGCCGCGCTCACCGCCCGTGCGGCGGGCTGGCGCCCCTGGCGGGCGTACGCGGTCCAGTACCTGTGGACCGTGGACGACCACCCCATCAACCACCTTCCGGCACAGGGAAGTTCATCGTGACCTCAGCACGCACCAGCACGGCCTCCGCGGCCCGGCGGCACACCGTGACCGACAGCCCCTACGGCCAGCTGACCCTCGTCGCCACCGACGGGGTCCTGGCCGGTCTCTACATGACCGGTCAGCGTCACCGTCCGCCCGAGGAGACCTTCGGCACGCCCGATCCGGGCCCCTTCGACGAGACGATCCGGCAGCTGGACGCCTACTTCGCCGGTGAGCTGCGGGAGTTCGACCTCCCGCTGGACCTCGCCGGCACCCCGTTCCAGCGCACCGTCTGGGCCGAGCTCCAGCGCATTCCCTACGGCGAGACGCGTTCGTACGGCGAACTGGCGGAGATCCTCGGCAAGCCCGGGGCCTCGCGGGCGGTGGGGCTGGCCAACGGAAAGAACCCGGTCGGCATCATCGTGCCCTGCCACCGGGTGATCGGAGCGTCGGGGGGCCTCACCGGCTACGGCGGCGGACTCGACCGCAAGCAGCGGCTGCTGGCGTTCGAGAACGGCACGCGGGACACCACCCCGACGCTCTTCTAGACGCGGGCGGGTCAGGCGGTGAAGATCTCGATGACCGTCCAGATCGCCAGCCCCAGCATGCACAGGCCGCCGATCCGCTGGACCGTCTTGAGGGGCACGCGCTTGGCGATGAACCGCCCGGCGAGCAGCGCCAGCGCCGATACGGACATCAGGGCCGCCGCGGACCCGATCGCGGTGGACCAGGCGCCGTTGCTCGCGGCCAGGTTGGCCGTGGTGATCTGGGTCAGGTCGCCCCACTCGCTGATGAACACCGCCATGAACGCCGTCGAGTACACCGGCCAGAAACCGGTCACGGTCTTCGGGGCGTCCTCGTCATCGTCGTCGCCCCCGCCGGCGCGCAGCAGCATGAACGCACCGAACGCGAAGAGCGACGCCGAGACGAGCTTGACGATCCAGTCGGGCAGCAGCCCGAGCAGACCACCCGCCCCGACCGCGATGGCGACATGGACGATGAACGCGGACGACGTACCGAACCAGACGTAGAGCGGGCGCATGCGGGTGCCCATGGCCAGCGACGCGAACATCGTCTTGTCGGGGAGCTCCGCGAGGAAGATCAGCCCGAAAGCGGTGAGGATCGCCAGGGGGTCGAGATGCATTCCGGGTGGCTTTCTGTAAGAGCCGGGCCCCGGATCTTCCGCGAAGTGCCACTCGGGCGTTTTCGGAGGACCACTCGGCCCGGCATGACGGCACCACCCGCGGGACGCGGGTGTGTCATACCTGACCGAAGGTCTCGCCCGTCCGTGACCTTCCACGGACCCGGCCACCGGGAACCCGGAGGTTCCAGTGTGTCGACGACCGGTTTGCAGGGCTACTCCCCTTCGCAGCCATCAACACTACCTCAACCGGCAGCGGGGGCGATCACCCGTTCGAGCCGACGGGCAGCCCGTCCTCCAGCTCCGCCGCGCCCGCGCCCGAGTCCAGCACCTCCAGCGCCGCCCGCACCCGCAGCAGGAGCCCGGCGGGCAGATGGCTGCCGAGCTCCGCCCGGTCGACCAGCTTCCACGACAGCAGCTCGTCCTCCTGGATGCGCACCGCCTTCAGCTGCTCCTCGTCGAGCACGCCGCCGTCGTAGACGTAGGCGACGATCGGTGGCCGGGCGGTGCCGCGCGCCCAGTCGACCGCGAGCAGCCGGCCCGGCTCCAGATCGAGGCCGATCTCCTCGGCCGACTCGCGCCGGGCCGCCTGCCGCGGGGTCTCGCCGTCGGCCGACTCGATCGTGCCGCCCGGCAGGGTCCAGCCGTCCCGGTAGTTCGGCTCGACGAGCAGCAGCCGGCCCTCCGCATCCCGGAAGACGCAGGCGGCGCCCGCGAGCACCTTGGGGAGTCCGTCGATATACGTGGCGTAGTCATCGGTGGTCACACGAGCAGCCTAGGGTCTTTCGGGCGCGGGTCCAGGGCACGGACACCCATGGGCAGGGAGCGGGTGATCCGGATATGGTCGGGGCGGCGCGACTGCCTGTTCGAAAGCAAAGGGATTCAAGGTGACGGACGGAGCAGTGATGGAGACCGCACGCGTGCTCGTCGCGGCGGACAAGTTCAAGGGCTCGCTCACGGCGGTGCAGGTCGCGGAGCGGGTTACGGCGGGGCTGCGGCGCATCGCGCCCGAGGTGCCCGTCGAGACCCTGCCCGTGGCCGACGGCGGCGACGGCACGGTGGCCGCCGCGGTGGCCGCCGGATTCGAGCGCCGCGAGGCGCGCGTGACCGGGCCGCTCGGTGACCCCGTGACGGCGGCGTACGCCCTGCGCGACACCACGGCGGTGGTGGAGATGGCGGAGGCCTCCGGCCTCCAGCACCTTCCCGAGGGGGTGTTCGCCCCGCTCACCGCGACCACGTACGGCTCCGGAGAACTGCTGCTCGCCGCGCTCGAAGCGGGCGCGCGGACCATCGTGTTCGGGGTCGGCGGCAGTGCGACGACGGACGGCGGCGCGGGCATGCTGGCCGCGCTGGGCGCGCGGTTCCTGGACGCGGACGGCAAGCCCGTGGGTCCGGGCGGCGGCGGGCTCGCCGACCTCGCCTCCGCGGACCTCTCCGGGCTCGACCCGCGGCTCACCGGGGTCGACCTGATCCTCGCGAGCGACGTGGACAACCCGCTGACCGGACCGAAGGGCGCCCCCGAGGTGTACGGGCGGCAGAAGGGCGCGACGGAGGAGGACATCGCGGTCCTCGACGCCGCTCTCGCCCACTACGCGTCCGTACTGGGCCCGGATCACGCCCGCCTGCCCGGCGCGGGTGCGGCAGGCGGCATCGGTTACGGGGCGCTGGTCGCCCTCGGCGCGCGGTTCCGGCCCGGCATCGAGGTGATGCTCGACGTTCTCGGCTTCGCCCCCGCGCTGGCCCGCGCCACGCTGGTCATCACCGGTGAGGGCTCGCTCGACGAGCAGACCCTGCACGGCAAGGCCCCGGCGGGGGTCGCCGCGGCGGCCCGCGCGGCGGGTATCGAGGTCGTCGCGGTCTGCGGCCGCCTCGCGCTGCCCCCGGAGGCGCTCGGCCGGGCCGGGATCCGGCGCGCGTACGCGCTCACCGAGCTTGAGCCGGATCCGGCGGTGTGCATGGCGGAGGCGGGGCCGCTGCTGGAGCGGGCGGCGGAGTCCATCGCCCGGGATTTCCTGCGCTGAGCTGCCCGTAGGGCCCTCGCGACGGCTGCGCCGGCCGCCGGACGGACGTCTCACGCGTCCGTCCGCCGGCCGGTCTGTCACGGCTCAGCCGCTGGTGGTGTAGGCCTCCAGTTCGGAGAGCTGCGCCGCCGGCCACCCGGTGTTGCCGGTGAATGTCAGCCGCAGATACCGGGCCGACGTGCCGGGCAGGGTGACGGTCGCCTTGTTGCCGCTCGACGGATCGAAGGTGTAACCCGCGGAGCCCTTCAGCGAGTTGAACGTGTTGTTGTCGGTGCTGCCCGACACGCTCAGGGTCTGCGTACGGGTGGCCCAGGCCGCTGCCGGCGGCAGCTTCAGGACCAGCCGCTTGACCGCCTTGGCCGCGCCCAGATCGACCGTGATGGTCTGCGGGAAGGCGTTGTTGGTGCTCTCCCAGTAGGTGTTCGCGTCACCGTCCACGGCCCTGGACGCGCCGTACACGTCCGCGTGGCCGGACTCGGTCACGCTACGGCCCTGGGCGATGTTGCCGGTGTCGGTGGGCGGGTCGGTCGGGTCGGTCGGGTCCGTGGGGTCGGTGGGATCCGTCGGGCCGCTGCCGCCCTGCGGCACACCGCCGTTGGTCCACACCGGGGCCGGCCAGTTGCCGGTGCAGGCGGGCGGGTCGGCGTACCAGCCGGAGTTGCCGGTGCCCCGGGTGATCTGGAAGCCGCTGCCCACGCAGTTGTGGATCGGGTTGGACTGCGCGATGTGCGTGGCCACGACGTTGTCGAAGGTCGCCGTGCCGGGGGACTGGACCTGTAGCGCGTAGGTACCGGCGCCGTCGATCTTGATGTTCTTGAAGTGCACTCCGTTGGTCGCGCCCTCGATGAAGTGGATCGCGGCGTAGGAGCTGTCCAGGATCTCCGTGTCGGTGATGTTGATGGTGGCGTTGATCGGCTCGTTGAGACCGCTGAACCAGACGGCACCGACGCCGAACTGCCAGTTGTAGTCGTTGTTCCCGGTGCGGATCAGGGTGTTGCGGGCCGCCGTCGTGGTACCGGAGACGGCCGTTCCCTGACCGGAGTTGACACCTGGGTAGCGGTTGGCGATGTGCAGACCGCCGCCGTTGGAGATGGTGTCCGACATGACGTTGTCGGAGATCGTGATGTCCTTGCCGCCGTACGTCACGATGTTGTTGGCGAGGATCGGCAGGATCACCGTGTTGAACGTGAACTTGTTCTTCACGTTCGGGATGTTCTCCGCCCACATCGCCAGTCCGTCGTCACCGGTGTTGCGGACGAAGGTGTTGGTGACGGTGGAGTTCGTGACGCCGTAGTGGAAGTTCACGCCGTCGGCGGTCTGGTCCAGGATGCGGCTGTTCTTGATGGTGAAGTTGTCCATCGGGCCGTCCATCCAGGCGCCGCACTTGGTGTGCTGCATCCAGATGTTGTCGACGGTGGAGTTCGACAGGGCGCCGCCGATGGCGTTGACCTGGTCGTCGTCCACCCGCTCCTGGATGTCACCGATGATGGCGAAGTCCTTGAGCGTGACGTTGCTGCTGCCGCCGTCCCTGGCGTACTTCCCGTAGACGCCGACGGCCTTGCTCCGGTTGGAGGGGTCGCGTCCCGTCAGCACGGAGTACCAGGGACCGGCGCCGCGCAGCGTCACCTTGTCCACGACGATGTGGTCGCGGACCTGGAAGGTGCCCTGCGGGATGTAGACCTCCTTGCCCTGCGCCTTCCCCGCGTCCACGGCCGCCTGGATCTTGGCGGTCGAGTCCGCGGCCCCGGTCGGGTCGGCGCCGAAGTCGGAGACGACGTCGAGTGCGCCGGACGGCTTGGCGGTCGGCGCGGCCACCTGCTCGAAGTCCGCCAGGTCGATGGTGAACGACGGCGACGCGGAGGTGGAGGAGACCTGTAGCCGGACCTTCGTCCCGGCGGCGAGGGTCGACCCGAACATCGTCCGGGCCTCGTCGTAGAAGTGGTGCGGGTTGGTGTCGCCCGGGTTGTTGTTGAAGGGATAACCGCCGTAGTACCAGCCGTACTTGGAGGTGACGGGCACCGACTTCGGCGACCCGCCGTTCACCAGCACGTTGATCGAGGCGTCCCGGCCCGATCCGGCGGCACTGTCCGGCAGTGAGTAGCGGAAGGACATCGCGTTGGCGGGTGCGGTGAGCGTGAACTCCACGTACTCACCGACCGCGTCCAGCGTCACGGCCTGCCGGCCGGAAGCCTCGGAGGGCAGCGTGCCGTACAGCCGGTTCGGGCCGATCAGCGTGCCGTTGGTGGCCGCGTACTCGGCTTCCTGCTCCTTGAACGGAACGGTCGCACCGCGACCGGGAACCGCGACGGGGGAGGGGGCGGGGACCCCCGCCGCCTGGGCGGACGGAGCGCTGGACAGGACCACGGCGGCGGCGGTGCCGACCGCGGCGAGTGCCAGCGAGAGAGAGGCGGATATGGAGCGTCTGAGCAACGGGCGTCTGGGTGGTGGCGTCACTGAGGGATCGTCCTTGCGGCTCGTGGGGGCTCTGCGGACGTGCCACAGGCTAGGAGTAGTACCGCAAGGAAGTCCACGCTGGTGCGCAAGATTCTGCCTATGATGCTCAAATTCATGACTCAAACCTGAGATTAGTACGTGTTGGCGGCTGCCTCGTCCGTCGTCCCGGGCAGCACGAAGGCCGTCCGACGCAAGTGGCTTGCGTCGGACGGCCGGGGGTGGGGACGTGCGGGTGAAGCGGGTCCAGGGCGGCCCCCCGTTCACGGAGCGGCCACGGAACCGTGGCTTCTCGCGGGGAAGCGGTGGCGGTACCGTGCCGCCGGGTTCCTCAGTCGCTCACCGGGGCCCGGGCGCCGAGGAGTTCGAGGTCGGCGAGCGCGACGCGGCATCCCTTCCTGGCCGTCAGGACCAGTCGGAACCGGTTCGAGGTGACCGGTGCGAACCGCAGGGCCGTCGCCGTGTTCGGGGCCGGCGCGCGGTCAGAGCCCGGGCCCGTCCGCACGTCGTGCCAGCGGTCGCCCTCCCGGTACTGGAGGCGGTGGTCGGCGGGTATCCGGATGCCGGAGCCGGGCCCCTCGTCGCAGTAGTGGATCCGCGCCCGGTCCACGGTGACCTCGGCAGCCGTCGTGACCGTGAATTCCACGGTCCGGGCGCCGTCGGACCCGGACACCCAGCGGTTGACCGGGGTGCGGTCGAACCAGACACGGCCGTCCACGGCAGCCGCCGGCTGTGTGCCGTCGCCCGAGGAGGACGCCGTGGCCTGCGGGAAGCCCTCCCCCTTGTGGTTGAAGGCACGGTTGGCGAGCGGGGCGGGACGGCGCACCGGAGCGGGGCGCAGATCGACCGTCGTCCCCGACAGCGGACGCCCCGACGCCACGAGCCGGCCGTCCACCCAGACGCACAGTCCCCGGATGCCCAATCGGTAGTGGCTGCCGTCCCGGTCGTAGACGACGCTGACCTCGCGGCCGTGGTAGGAAACGTTCTGAAGTGCGAAGTGGTCCCATGAACGCGGCACGAGCGGCCGCACCCGCAGCGTGTCGCCCGCCGACGGGCGCAGCCCCAGCAGTCCCGACAGGACGAGGTCGGCGAAGGTCGAGTGGTTGTAGTGCTCACTGCGGTCCGGGAAGTCGGCGATCCACTTCCCGGTGTCCGGGTCGAGGTTCTCCGCGACATAAGGGCGCCGGTCCTTGCGCTGCTGGGCGGCGTACTGGTGCAGCAGCGCCGCGTAGTCGTCGGCCCCCACGGGGGAGTGGGGCCGCTCGTCGAGCAGCCGGGCCATCGCGGTGAGCACCTGGCTCGTCTGGAACGGCCAGGACGGCCCGTTCCATTCGCATTCGCCCGGACTGCTGCCGGGCGTGCGGTGCTGGACCAGGTAGTACGGCGACGAGGGCAGGATCGTCCGCAGCCCGTGCGGCCCGGCGAACGCGGCCGGGTCGGTGAGGGAGCGCCACGCCCCGTCGAACCGCGCGTCGGGAAGGCCGAAGTACCACGGGACGAATCCGGCCAGTTCCGGGCCGCTGACGAAGCCGGACCGGCGCTCCGGGTACTGCGGTCCGAACCGGTCCGTGAAGTGCCCGAACTCCGGGCTCCACAGGGCCTCCTGCACCCGCGCCCGAAGCTTCCCCGCCCGCGCGGCGTGCGCCCCCTCCAACGCGCGGTCCCCGGCCAGCCCGGCGATCCGTCCCACCGCGCGATGACCGGCGAACAGATAGCTGTTGAGAGTCGGCCGGAACGCCTCTCCGGCCCAGCCGTCGCCCACGTCGAGACCACTCGTCGTGAACTCGGTGGCGTCGTTGACCGGAGCGATCCAGTAGAGCTCCATGTCCTGGTCGTAATGCGTTTCCCAGGCGGCGAGATCGGCCCGGAGCGCGTCGAGATGGGCGAGCGGCACCCGGCTGTCGCCGCTCACCTCATAGTCCGCCCACACCGCGTCCCCGATCCAGGAGGTGTACTGGCGCAGGGCCCCGCCGCCCCCGAGCCACCAGGCGAGCGTGTCCTCGACGTAGGTGCGGTCGCGCAGCCAGCGCGCCTCGTGGATGTGGTGCCCGACGGCCGCGCTGATGGTCGAGTTGGCGCCCTCCCACGAGACGGAGGGCAGGAACTCCGTGATGAGCATGCCGTCGGCCGTGGAGCGCAGATGCTTCTTGAACGCCTCCCAGCGGTAGTAGTACGTGTCCTGGACGGTGTCGTCGGGAAGGTCGACGAACGGGATGTTCGCGGCGTACCAGTCGGCGTCGGCGCCGTACCGCCGGTGGGCGAGGGACCGCACATCGAGCGGAGGCCGGGGTGAGTGGCGCGCGGCCCCGGCCGGGGCCGGGGCCGCCCCCGCGGTCCCCGCCGCGGGCAGGGCGAGCGAGCCGGCCGCGAGTCCGATCACGGCGGCGTCGCGGCATACCTGACGCCGGGTGGAGCCGGCTGCCGGGGTCTCGCTCGCGTCGTCGGAGCGGGCGGAACGAAGAGTCATGGTGGTCTCCTGAGCGGTGTCCGCGCTGGTGTCCAGGCGTCCGGACAGCTTGTCCCGAGGCCATATTTACAACGTTATATAGGTCAACTCGTAGGCCGGGCAAGGGTGGTGACATTCGCAAAGTCGAGCCGCCGCGGCACCCCGGGGCGAGGATCACGAAACAATGACGAAAGCGTTGACACGCCCCGCGGCGCGGTGTCACGGTTCCGAACGCGGGCACCCTCCCGGCCGGCGTCGCGCACCGTTCTCGCCCGGCCGGGGCCCTCACGGGTGCTGCCCGAAGATCCCGATGCCCCCTTCGCGGACACAGGGTCCGTGGCACATTGGGAGCGCTCCCACCCCAAGGAGCCAGACGCATGATCTCGTTCAGAAGGAAGCGCCTCGCCGTGGCGGCGGCCGCCACCGCCACGGCGACACTGTTCGCACTCTGCGGCCCGGTCGCCGCCGAGGCCGCCCCCGCCCCCGCCGCCCCCTCCCGGGCCGCGGCGGGGGACGACTGGCTGCACACCGACGGAAACCGGATCGTTGACCAGAGCGGTCACCGGGTCTGGCTGACCGGGGCCAACTGGTTCGGCTTCAACGCCACCGAACGGGTCTTCCACGGGCTGTGGTCGGCCAATCTGGATACCGTCACCCAGCAGATGGCCCAGCGCGGCATCAACATCGTCCGTGTGCCCATCTCGACCCAGCTGCTCCTGGAATGGAAGAACGGCCAGGCAGCTGTCCCGAGCGCGGTCAACACCTGGGCCAACCCCGAACTGAAGGACAAGACGACGCTGGAGGTCTTCGACGCCTTCCTCGCGACGGCCCGGAAGTACGGGATCAAGGTGCTGCTGGACGTGCACAGCGCCGAGGCCGACAACTCCGGGCACATCCACCCGGTGTGGTGGAAGGGCTCGATCACCACCGAGCAGTTCTACACCGCCTGGGAATGGGTCACGGACCGCTACAAGGACGACGACACCCTCGTGGCGATGGACATCAAGAACGAGCCGCACGGCAAGCAGTCCGAAAGCCCGCGCGCCAAATGGGACGGCTCCACCGACCAGGACAACTTCAAGTACGCCTGTGAGACCGCGGGCAAGCGCATCCTGGCGGTCAACCCCAAGGTGCTGATCCTCTGCGAGGGCATCGAGGTCTACCCGAAGAACGGCACGGACTGGAGCTCCACGGCGGAGGCTGACTACCACTACGACTGGTGGGGCGGAAACCTCCGCGGGGCGGCCGAGCACCCGGTCGACCTCGGCGCCCAGCAGGACCAACTGGTCTACTCCCCGCACGACTACGGGCCGCTCGTCTTCCAGCAGCCGTGGTTCCAGGGCACCTGGGACCGCACGACGCTGGAGCGCGACGTCTGGGATCCCAACTGGCTCTATCTGCACAAGAACAACACCGCACCTCTGCTCATCGGCGAATGGGGCGGTTTCCTCGACAACGGCCCCAACGAGAAGTGGATGAAGGCACTGCGCGACCTGATCGTCGAGAACCGGATCAGCCAGACCTTCTGGTGCCTCAACCCGAACTCGGGTGACACCGGCGGACTCCTCAACAACGACTGGACCACCTGGGACGAGGCGAAGTACGCCCTCCTGAAGCCGGCCCTCTGGCAGGAAGGCGGCAAGTTCGTCAGCCTCGACCACCAGGTCCCGCTCGGCGGCGAGGGCGCCACCACCGGCATCAGCCTCTCGGACCTCTACGGGTCCGGCTGACCGGCACGCCCGTGCCCGGGAGAGCGTGCGCCCCCTCCCGGGCACGGGCTGCGGCGGGACACCCCGTCACGCGAGACGCAGGGCGAGCCAGTCCAGTTCGGCGAATCCCTCCGCCTTGGTGAGCTTGATCCGGTTCACCCCCTCGGACAGGGTGACCCGGACGGTGGCTGTGCCCGCGACGGCGTCCTGCCGGGGCCCGCTCAGCCAGTCGCCGGTCGAGGGGTAGGAGACCGTCCCCGCTCCGGCCCCGTTGACCGTCATCAGGTGACTGGCCGTCCCCGGCTGCCCGTTGGCGTACCCGACGTCGACGAGGTAGGAGCCGGCTCGCGGCGCGTCGACGGCGAACTCCACCGAACTGGTGGGCCCGTCGATCCCGCCCACGTAGTCGGGGAACTCGTTCCACTGGTAGTGCCGCAGGCCCGCGTCGGTCACCGCGGCGAGTTCCGCCTCGTAGCGGTGGGTGTCGGGGCGCACGTCGACGAAGTCGAGCTCGGCGTATCCGGTGCCTTTGGCCAGTGTCACCGTGTTGGGGCCCGCCGCGAGCGCGACGCGTTTGACCGCGGTGCCCATCGTCGTGTCCGCCCAGCCCCCGGTGGCCGGGTAGGTCACCGGACCCTGCGCCTGTCCGCCCACCCGTACCTCGTGGGTGGCCGTGGCGGCGGTGCCGTTCGCGTAGCGCACGGTCAGCAGATGGATCCCCGACTTCGCCGCCTCCACGGTGAAGGTCACCGAACTGTCCGGCCCGTCGATCCCGCCGACGTAACCCCGGCCGGAGGCGAGGACCGCGTCGCCGCCGGTGTGCGCGACGGTGCCGGACTGCTGCGCGTCCTCCGCCTCGTACGTACCGGGGTACGCGGCGGCCGGGGCGGCCGGCTCGACGATCACCCGGTAGCCGTTGAGGCGTTCCATCCCGCGGAGGGGGACCGTGAGGTCTCCGCCCGCGTCCAGCGGCAGCACCTTGTCGTACAGGTGGTACGTCCCGGTCTGGGGGTCGCCCGCCCGCTCGGCCCGGCGGTCGGTCGCGAGCGGATCGGTGGTCCACTTCGCGTAGTCGATCCTGACTCTGACCTGCGGCCCGAGGCCCCGTGCGGCCAGTCCGAGCAGCCGCAGGTCGATATCGCCGTCGTCGCCACCCGCCAGCACCGTCACCGCGCGCGACGCGGAGTCCCAGGACGCCACCGCGTCGGAACCCTGGTAGTGCCGGGTGTCCCAGCGGCTGACGGCCAGTTGGGAGCCGCGCAGTTCACGGAACCAGTTCATGAAGTACCAGCCCCCGTTGGGCTTCAGTCCGCCGGGGGTGCGGCGCAGGCTGTTGCCGAGCAGCCCGGGGTTGGTGTAGATGCCCATGGCCGCCGAGTCGACGCCGTACCGGGCGAATTCCGCCCAGTGCTTGATCATGGTGCCGGGCACGCCCTCGAACTCGCCGTTGCCCGGTCCGTACTCCTCGATCATGACCGGCCGGGGAGAGATCCCGAGCTCCTTCTCCAGCGGGCGGTAGTAGCGGGTCAGGCTCTCGGGTACGTCGCCCGGACTGGGGCCGAGGCTGTGCCAGCCGATGATGTCGGGCAGCGTGCCGGTGTCCTTGGCGTTGACCAGGAAGTCCCGCATCCGCGGCTGCCGGTCCGCGGACTCCCACGGGTTGTAGTGCTCGTAGTTGGGGCCCATGATCTTCACGGTGGTGTCGAGGGTCCGGATACGGCGGACCGTGGCCGTCCAGAGCCAGTTGACCTTGGCGTCGTAGGTGGCGCCGGGGACGCGCGGGTCGGTCATGAACGGGCTGTCCGCCCGCGGGCCGAGTTTGTTGTCCGGTTCGTTGAGCGGGGCCACCGCGGCCAGCACGTCCTTGTACTTCTGGATCGAGCGGGTCGCGCTGTCGACCTTGCCCATCCAGTCGTCGACGCCCTTCCAGACGTACGGCCAGCCGCCCATCAGATCGTTGTAGCGGCCGACCATCTTCACCCCGGTGCCCCGGAGCTTCCCGGCCACCGACTCCGTGGAGCTCGGGTAGGAGATGTCGCCGTCCGGGCTCTGGTGCTGGGCGAGCAGTACCTGAGCACCGTCGGCGAGCGCGGCCGGGGTGTCGGGGGTCGTCGTCACGCCGAACAGGGTGCCGAGCCCGGCCTTGGTCAGCGGTCCGGACTGGCGGCCGGTGTCCACGGTGATCACCTCGGGGGCCGCGGCGGCCCGGCCGGCCGCCGTGCTGTCCCGCGCCCCGCCGGAGATCAGGGAGCCGGCCAGGACCGCCGCGACCAGGAGGGCCGACGCTCGCGGACGGTGGGGTGCTGTAGGGCGCACGGTGTTCCTCTCAAGTGGGGAGAGCGGGAAAGACGACGGCGACGCACGCGGTCGCGGGGCACCGCCGTCAGCGGCATCGCGCGGTGAAGCCGTTGTCGGCGAGTCCGCGGCAGAAGGAGGCCTTGGCCGCCGTGTAGCGGGACAGCCGGCCGTCCACGAACCAGGTCGTGTCCGGCGCGAAGTCGAAGCTGCCGTCGTCGATGCCGTCCCAGCCGTAGCGGAAGTCCAGATTGATATAGACGACTGAACGGATCACCCCGCGCAGGTCGTACTCGCCGGGGAGGTTGGGGATCGGGCCCCGGTAGTTCATCAGCGAGAAGAGCCGCCGCACCCAGCGGTCGCCCTGCTGCTGCTCCAGGCCGTCCGTACTGCCGTTGTCGGCGGTGAAGTTCATCATGCCCGCCTCGGAGAGGATGACCGGCTTGCCGTGGTCCTTGGCGAACTTGACCAGTTTGAGGACGTTGGCGTCGTGGTCGAAATTGCGCCACACGGCAGCCGGGTTGCCGTTGGCGTCGGTGTCGATGTACGCGTTGCGGCACTGGTTCGCGGCGATGTCGTAGTTCTGCGGCGGGGTGCCGTTGTAGAGGTAGCCGTGCTCCTGGATCGGCAGGCAGAGCTCGTGGGCGAAGATCGAGACCCCCACCCAGTCGACGGCCGCGTCCCCGGGATACAGCGCCTCGAACTCGCCGCGTACCGGGTGGTAGACGAACGACACGTTGTGCGCGGTGGAGTGCCCGTCCAGGTAGGCGGCGAGCGTGTTGAAGGCGTTCTTGTACGAGGAACAGCTCGCGTCGGTGCAGTGGTAGAAGGTGCTGACCTCGTAGTCCAGGCGCAGTTTGAACGCGGCCGAGGGGTGGGCGTTGGTGAACGCGAGCAGGCGGTCCAGCTGGGCGGTGTGGCCGCCCGCCGCGATCTCGGCGGTGACCGCCCGTGATCTGGCGGCCTTGGCATTCTCGTCGCCGCCCTCGAAGCCGGGCGGGTTGTCCTTCCAGCTGATGCCGATCTGCACGGTCTTGCCCTGGGAGGCCAGCTCCTCGGCGAAGGCACGGTGTTCGGCGTTGACCCAGTCGCCGCTGCGCAGTTCGTAGTAGACCGAGCCGCCGTCGGCGCCCTGGGCGAAGGAGTTGAAGTCGTTGAGCGCGCCACGGGTGGACTGGCCGAGCAGCAGTTCGGGCGCGGCCGGGTCGGTCGTGGAGGCGGTGGCCGTCTGTGCGGTGAGCAGGAGCAGTGCGGCGGCCGTCGCGGTGGCGAGGGCGCGCCGGATGCGGCGCAGGCGTGGGGTCACGAGGGGCATGGGTCTCCTCGGTGCGTGGTGGGCGGGACGGGGTGCCGTGCGCGGACCGGCCGGCCCGGCACCCCGGAGGAGCATCAGGGGGCGGTCCGGCTGAGGACGGGGGGCGTGAGCCGGCCGGTGCCGGTCGACCACAGTGGCTTCTTGATCTCGGCGACGAAATTGTCCAGAACCGTGGCATTCGCCTGGACGCGGGAGTCGCCCCAGTTTCCGTTCGCGCAGCCGGGGCCGCCCGCCTGGGCGCCGGGTGAGCACTGCCACTGGGTCTGGGAGTCCCAGTTCGTGTTGATGTAGGCCGCCGCGCGGATGACGTCCTTGTTGGTGTTCACCCAGTCGAAGTAGCCGGCGTGCCAGCCGTCCCAGATGGCCTGGCCGCTCGCGGGTGCCGGGCTGTTGGTGAAGATGCAGCTCGCGGTGTTGGCGCCGGTCCTGGCTCCCTGGGGTGCGGCCTCCGCGACCATCGCGGGCTTGCCGTGCGTCCGGGCGAAGTCCAGCACCCGGTTCTGCAGGCCGACCGGATCGGTGTCGTGCGAGCCGCAGCCCCACTGGGTCTGTACCGAGCGGGAGTTGTAGAAGGCGGACAGGCCGACCCAGTCGACGTAGGCGTCGCCCGGATACCAGTCGTCGAAGTGGCCGGGGTCGGTGACGATGTAGCCCCACTCCGGGTGATCGGTGCTGGTGTTCACCGGCCAGGCGGCGCTCTGCCAGACGGTCGCCACGCGCGTGGCCCCGAGGGCGTCGATGCGTCCCTTGATGTAGCGGAAGGCGTCCTTGTAGAAGTCGGCGTTGTAGCAGTTCCAGGGCCCGTCGAACTCGTAGCCGATGCGCAGCAGGATGTCCCGGTCGTAGCTCTTGAACCGGTTGATCATCTGGTCGACCTTGTCCCGGTACTGAGTGATGAGGTTCGGGCTGCCCGCCGTGACGTCGTCGTCGTTGCGCCCGATGATGGCGCGCAGCGGCTGGTTGTTGCAGCCGGAGGTGGCGTCGGAGAGGTACAGCCCGACGGCCACGGCCGCGTCCGGGTACTCGTTCATCGTCCGGGCGAAGTCGACCGTGCCCGCGCCCCAGTCGACCGGCCCGTCCATGCCGGCCAGCGGTGCGGGCGAGCCGCCGAGCACCAGATTGGTGTAGAGGGTGACTCCGCCCGGTGCCGGCGCCCCCAGCTCCGGCCGGCCGAGCACGTCGGCGCGGTAGTCGGACAGGGTGTCGCTGTCCTGGCCCATCACCATCATGACCTTGCCGTCGGCCGGCACCCCGCGGACCGAGGCGGCGGTGGGGATGGCGGCCGATGCGGAAGAGGGGGTGCCGAGCCCAACGAACGAGAGCAGGGCGGCAAGGGCCACGGCCCCCGCTCCCGCTGCCCGGAGCAGGGGTCGGCGTGGCGTCGGATTTCTCATGGCGGCTCCAGAGGGGGAGGGGCGGATGCGGCGGGCCATGGGGTGGCGGCCGGTGAGCGCTCGAATGATGGAGCCGCGGAAAGTACGGGGCAAGAGTGCCCGAAAGTTTCGTTGACCGTTGCAGGTCAGCGACGCATCGCTACGAAACTTTTCCGGACTCCTTGGGTCCACGAGATGCCGTGAGCCCAAATATGCTGTGTTTTGTGCAGTTATCAACCGGCGTAGAAGGAGTGCTGCACCCTGCGGTGATGCAGCTCATTTCAACTTCCCGTAGATTTTCGCGAAACTATTGACAGATGTTTCGGGTCGGCGCGACCTTGGTGCGACTTCATCCCGTACCTGTCCCGGAGGACCACCATGGGCCGTACGCGTGCCCGCAGAACCGCCGCGGCGCTCACCGCCACCGTCGCCCTCGTCGCCCTGTCCGCCTGTGGCGCCGACAGCGGGGACGCCGACGGAAAGATCACCCTGACCGTGGCCACGTTCAGCGACTTCGGCTACAAGCCGCTCATCAAGGAGTACGAGAAGTCGCACCCCGACATCGTGATCAAGGAGCGCATCTCCCAGTTCGACCAGCACCACAACCAGCTGTCCACCCAGATCGCCTCGGGCAGCGGAGCGGCCGACGTTGTCGCCATCGAGGAGGGGTACCTCCCCAAGTTCCGGGCCGTGAAGGACAAGTTCACCAACCTCGCCGACTTCGGCGCGCAGAAGCGCAAGGGCGAGTACCTGGGCTGGAAGTGGGATCAGGGCACCCTCGGAGGCACCGGCTTCGTGATGGGCTACGGCACCGACGTCGGAAGCCTGGCCATCTGCTACCGCAAGGACCTCTTCGCGCAGGCCGGACTCCCCACGGACCGCGAGGAGGTGGCCAAGCTCTGGCCCACCTGGGACGCCTACTTCGCCGCCGGCGACACCTTCCGGAAGAAGGTGAAGGACAAGGCCTGGTTCGACAGCTCGGGCAACATCTTCACCGCGATGATGAACCAGACCCGGTACGGGTTCTTCGACGCCGATGACAAGTACGTCGGCAACACCAACCCGAAGGTCCACGAGTTCTTCGAGGCCACGGCGGAAGCGACCGCCGACCACCAGTCGGCCAACCTCCAGCCCTTCAGCCAGCAGTGGAACGCGGGGATCAAGCAGGGGCGGATGGCCACCATGACCTGCCCGGCCTGGATGACCGGCCAGATCAAGACCGCCGCCGGTGACGCGAACGCCGGAAAGTGGGACATCGCGGCCGTCCCCGGCGGCGGCGGCAACTGGGGCGGGTCCTTCCTCACCGTCCCCAAGCAGAGCAAGCACGTGAAGGAGGCGGCCGCGCTGGCCGACTTCCTGACCTCTGCCGCCTCCCAAAAGAAGATCTTCACCGGCCCGGTCGGCGCCCTGCCCTCCCTCGTCACGGTCTTGAACGATCCGGAGATCAAGGGGACGAAGCAGCCCTACTTCAGCGACGCGCCCACCGGCGAGATCTTCGTGTCCTCGGCCAAGGGTCTCCAGCCGAACTATCGCGGCACCAAGGACCAGCAGGCGCGCATCCCCTTCGGCAACGCCCTCCAGCTCGTCGAGCAGGGCAAGGCCGACCCGGACAAGGCATGGAACAAGGCGCTCGAAGAGGCGGACAAGAACCTCCGCTGACCGTGAGCGGCGGTGCCGGCGCCGTCCCGGCACCGCCGCGGCCCCCACCCACCCCGTCCGACCCCGACACACCACACGGAGTACGCGCATGGCGCTCCAGGCACGCATCCAACCGGGCCACGGAAGGAGTGGACGCCGAGCCGGCCGGCTGCGGCCGGAGCGGCATCTGCTGCCCTACCTCTTCATCGCCCCCTTCTTCGTCGTCTTCGGCATCTTCGGGCTCTACCCGCTGCTCCAGACCTTCTGGGTCTCGCTGCACGACTGGGACCGTCTCGCCGGCCCCGGTGACTGGACCGGATTCGACAACTTCACCCGGCTGCTCGGCGACTCCGACTTCTACACCGCCACGTTCAACACACTGAGCATCTTCGTGCTCTCCACGGCCCCCCAGCTGCTGGCCGCCGTCGCCCTGGCCTGGCTGCTGGACCGCAAGCTCCGTGCCAGCAGCGTGTGGCGGGCCCTCGTGCTCGTACCGCAGTACGTCTCCGTCGTCGCCGTCGCACTCGTCTTCTCCCAGCTCTTCGGCCGGGACTTCGGCATTGTCAACTGGGCCCTGGAGGGCCTGGGCCTCATCGGTTCCCCGGTCGACTGGACCGCCGACACCTGGAGCTCGCACCTCGCGATCAGCTTCATGGTCATGTGGCGCTGGACCGGCTACAACGCGCTGATCTACCTCGCCGCGATGCAGGCCGTCCCGCGCGAACTGTACGAGTCCGCCCAGATCGACGGAGCCGGACGGCTGCGCACCTTCCTCAAGGTGACCCTGCCGTCCATCCGCCCCACCGTCGTGTTCACGGTGGTCATCTCCACCATCGGCGGACTCCAGCTCTTCGCCGAACCCTTCCTCTTCGACCAGCAGGGCAATGCCGAGGGGGGCGCCGAGCACCAGTTCCAGACCCTGACGCTGATGCTCTACAAGTACGGCTTCATCAACAACGACGCCGGATACGCCTCCGCCATCTCCTGGGTGCTCTTCCTCGTCATCGCGGCGATCGCCGCACTGAACTTCCTGCTCGTACGCCGTTCCGACCGCGGCTGACCCGGTATCAGGAGAACTCCATGGCCCTCACCACACCCACCCGCGCTCCGGCACCCCGCAGCGCCGAGCAGGGCGGTCGGCGCCACCGGCCGCCCCGGACGGGCCCCCGCCGCCCCGAGAGACCCGGAGCGCTCGCGTACGCCGTGCTCGCCGCCGTCATCGCCGCCTCGGTCTTCCCGCTCTACTGGAGCTTCGTCGTCGCCTCGCACGACGACAACTCCGTCCTCGCCGGCTCGACCCCGCCGCTGATTCCGGGCGGGCACCTCTTCGAGAACATCCAGCGCGTCTTCGAACTGTCCGCCTTCTGGCAGGCGCTGGGCAACTCACTGATCGTGGCCTCGACCACCGCCGTCAGCAACGTGCTGCTGTCCTCCCTCGCAGGCTTCGCCTTCGCCAAACTCCGCTTTCCGGGCCGCGGCTTCCTCCTGGTCTGCGTAGTGGTCACCGTCATGGTCCCCACCCAGCTCGGCATCATCCCGCTCTCCATGCTCGTCACCGACATGGGCCTGTACGGGAAGCTCTCCGCGCTCATAGTGCCGGCGCTGGTCTCCGCGATCGGCGTGTTCTGGATGCGGCAGGCGGTCGAGGAGAACATCCCCGACGAACTTGTCGAAGCCGCCCGGATGGACGGCGCGGGCCTGCTCCGCACCTACTGGCACGTGGTGGTGCCGGGGGTACGGACCACCGCCACCGTGCTCGGCATGTTCACCTTCATGTTCGCCTGGAACGACTACTTCTGGCCGCTGATCGCCCTGCCCCCGGAGAACGGCACGGTGCAGATCGCCCTCAACCAGCTCGCGGCCGGTTACTACACCGACTACACGCTGATGCTCGCCGGGGTCGTGGTGTCCGTCCTGCCGGTGCTCGTCGTGTTCACCGTCCTGGCCCGCCGGATCGTCTCCGGGGTGATGGCCGGGGCCGTCAAGGGCTGACCGGCGGCACACCTTCCCTCCCACCCACGCGTCAGGAGACCCATGACCGCCGCGCCGAGTATCCGCGAACCCGGCTTCACCGGCGGCAGCGCCGGGGCCATCGTCAACCCCGTGCTGCCCGGATTCCACCCCGACCCCTCCATCCTGCGGGTCGGCACCGACTACTACATCGCCAACTCGACCTTCGAATGGCTCCCGGGCGTCACCCTCCACCACTCACGGGACCTCGTGCACTGGCAGCCCCTGGGCGGCGTGCTGGACGAGGAACGGCTGGTCGAACTGACCGGCAGACCCGACTCCGGCGGCATCTGGGCACCCTGTCTCTCCTACACCGACGGGCAGTTCCACCTCGTCTTCAGCGACGTCACCAATCTCGCCGGCGCGTTCAAGGACGTACGCAACCAGGTCGTCACCGCCCCCACGCCCCAGGGTCCCTGGTCCGACCCCGTGCCGTTCCCCTCGCACGGCTTCGACCCGTCCCTCTTCCACGACGACGGGCCGGGCGGCGACGGGTCCAGCTGGGCGCTGTGGATGGAGTGGGACCACCGGCCCGGACGCCACCCCTTCGGCGGCATCCTCCTCCAGGAGTGGGACCGGGCAGCCCGCCGGGTGACCGGACCGGTCCACCGGATCTTCAACGGCACCGGCCTCGCCCACACTGAGGGCCCCCACCTCTACCGCCACGACGACTGGTACTACCTGCTCACCGCGGAAGGCGGCACCGGCTGGAACCACGCCGTCACCGTGGCCCGCGCCCGCCGTCCGGAAGGGCCGTACGAGACCGACCCGGCAGGCCCGCTGCTCACCTCCGCCGGGCACGCGGACCACCCGCTGCAGAAGGCCGGACACGGCAGCCTGGTCTCCACTCCGGCCGGGGAGTGGTTCCTCGCCCACCTGGTGGCCCGGCCGCTCAGCCCGCGCGGAGCCTGCGTCATGGGCCGGGAGACCGCGATACAGCGGATCGAGTGGCCTCCCGACGGCTGGCCGAGGCTGGCCGCCGCCGCGACCGGCGAGGACACCCCGGCCACGCCGCGCTCCGCCGTAGCCGGGCCCGCGCTGCCCCCGGCGCCTCTCCCGGCGCCGCCCGTCCGCGACGACTTCGACGGTCCGGTCCTCGGCCCCGTCTGGTCCACCCTGCGCCGGCACCCGGACCCGCGCTGGCTGAGCCTGACAGAGCGTCCGGGGTACCTGCGGCTGCGGGGCGCCCAGTCGCTCGGCTCCACCCATCACCAGTCCCTCGTCGGCCGCCGCCAGCAGTCACCGCACTTCACCTTCACCACCACGATGAGCGCCGAGCCCGGCTCACCACTCCAGATGGCCGGCCTGACCCACTACTACAACTCCACGCTCTGGCACTATCTCCACCTCACCTGGGACGAGGAGCTCGGCCGCGTCGTGCGCCTGGGCGTCTGCGGCCACGGCGTCTACAGCGAACCCAGCGCCCCCGTGCCCGTGGGGGACGGCCCCCTGGACCTGCGGCTGGCGGTACGGGGGGACCGCGCCCTGTTCTCCGTCCGCCCGGCGGGGCCGGGCGTGTGGCGGCCGGTCGGGCCGGAGCTGGACACCACCCCGCTCTCCGACGAGAGCGCCACCCAGGGCGACCCGGACACCGGCCACTTCCGCTCCTGGGGATTCACCGGTGCCTTCATCGGGCTGTGCGCCCAGGACCTCACCGGAGCGGGGGCGCCGGCCGACTTCGGCTGGGCCGAGTACCGGGCCGATACGCTCTCCGAAGCGACTGACCAGTGACCACACAGAGAAACGGACGGCAAGGATGACGACGGAGCCCACCGGCACCTCCGGCAGGGTCACCCTGAACAAGATCGCCTCGGTGGCCGGTGTCTCCGTCTCCACGGTGTCCAAGGTGCTCAACGACCGCTCCGACGTCTCCGCCGAGACCAAGGAGCGCGTCGAGTCCGTGATGGACGACCTCGGCTATGAACGCCGCCCCGCCCGTCGCCGGGGCGGCGTCGTGGACCTCGTGCTCAACGAGCTCGACAGCCTGTGGTCCGTCGAGATCATCCGGGGCGTGGACGAGGTCCTGGCCGAAGCGGGCGCCAGCATGGTCCTGTCCGCGGTCCACGGCCGGAGCGCGGACACCCGCGAATGGCTGGACCAACTGGCCGCGCGCCGCAGCAGCGGCGCCATTCTGGTGGTCTCCGAACTCACCCCGCAGCAGCGCAGGCGGCTCAGCGCGATGGACATCCCCTTCGTGCTGGTCGACCCCGTCGGCAGTGTGGACGCGCTGGTCCCGACCGTCGGAGCGACCAACTGGGCGGGGGCCGTGAGCGCCACCGAGCACCTCATCGGGCTGGGGCACACCCGGATCGCCCATCTCGCGGGGCCGCGCCAGCTACTGTGCAGCAGGGCTCGCGCCGACGGGTTCCGGGCGGCCATGGAGCGCGCCGAGCTGCCGGTGCCGGACGGCTGGGTGTCGTACGGCGAGTTCAACGACGCCTCCGGGCGCACCGGGACGGCACGTCTGCTGGACGAGGCCGCCGCGCGCGGGGAGGACCCGCCCACCGCCGTCTTCGCCGCGAGCGACCTCCAGGCGCTGGGGGCGTTCGAGGCGCTCCGGGCCCGCGGGGTGGAGATTCCGGCCGGCATGAGCGTGATCGGCTTCGATGACCTGCCCGTTGCGCGCTGGACCCATCCGGCACTGACGACCGTGCGCCAGCCGCTCCTGGAGATGGCGTCGATGGCCGCGACGACGCTGCTGCGGATCATCGACGGAGAGCAGGTGGACACCCTGCGGCTTGAGCTGTCGACCCGGCTGGAAGTACGCGGCAGCACCTCCTCGCCCCCTGCCGCCTGAGCGCGCGGGACCGGGGCCGGTCCTGCCCGGCCCCGTGAACGGCGCCGGGGCGAACGCCCGCGATCACCCGAACGAGGGACCGCGATGTTCCCCGGGCGTGACTAGCATCTGAGGGCAGGGCGCTGACAGGCGTGCGGGCGGTCGGGGGAGTCGGTTCATGCGGGTACCGGAGTCCGTGGTGTACGGACTGGTGCTGGGCCTTGTGGTCCTGTCACCCCTCATCGGCTTCGGCCGGGCCAAGTGGCTCGCGGTGCTCAGCCTGTTGAACATCGGGGAGTACCGGGTGCTCGTGGCGAGTGATCCGTTCACGCTGTCGGTGGCGATCACGGCGTTGCTCGGAGCGATGCTGTTGCTCGCGGAGATGACCGCGCCGAGACGGATGTCGGGAGTGCTCTGGCTGGTCGGCGGGCTGCTGGTCGCGCTGGCCTTCTCCCGGCAGTCGCAGACCGCCGCGCTGATCGTGGGCGCGAGACCCTGGGTGGCGATCTCCACGCTGGTGGCGGCGGCCGTGCTGGCGCTCCGCGCGCGGCGGGCCAGGCTGATCGCGCACGATCCGTCCGAGGGCCTGCGGGGCATGTGATGGGGCAGTCCCCCTCGACCCCGGTCCAGATCGCCATGCTGGTGCTGTTCGTCCTGCCGGGCGTCACCTATCAGTTCCTGCGGGAGCGCTGGCGGGGCCCGGTTCCCGGTGAACGCGACCTGGGGGAGCGGGTACTGCGCGCCGTGGCGGCGTCCGTCGTGCTCGACACCCTGTATCTGGTCGCGGCCGGGCCCTGGTTGGTGCGCTTCGCCCGGCACACCGGGGCGGGTGGCCGGGAGGCCGTCGCACAGCAGCCCCGGACGGCCGGGCTGCTGGCCCTGGTGCTCTTCGTCGCCGTGCCGGCGGTGGCCGCGGGCGGTGTCACCTGGTGGCAGCGGCAGCGGCGGCCCGCGCGCTACAGCTCGACGCCCACCGCCTGGGACCACCTGTTCCGCCGGTCCGGCCCCTGCTTCGTCCGCATGCGGCTGCGCGACGGCGCCTGGGTGGGCGGCTGGTACGGGGGCCGGTCGTACGCCACCTCGTATCCGCAGGCCCCCGAGATCTACCTGGAGACCGCGTGGCTGATGAAGCCGGACGGCGGCTTCGTCCGGCCCGTCCGGGACAGCGCCGGGATCCACATCAGAGCGGCGGACACCGATGTGCTGGAACTCCTGGCCCCGCCGTCCGCCGCACCCCCGGAGCCCCCGGCGGCGAGCCTCCCGGCCGCCCGGACCACAGAGGAGCCAGGATGACCGCACCCCGGGCCGAAGAGCCCGAACCGACCGCGTTCGAGAAGAGGTTGCGGCTGAAGGGCGGCGGGGATTTCCGGGGGCACACGCCGGTCCTCTCCATCCCGGAACCGACCCGGGGCCCCTCGGACCGGGCGGGAGTCTCCTTCCCGGCGCGGGACGCCGACGCGGCCGCGCGGCCGTCGGAGCCCGCCGACCTGTCCGACCCGGCAGATTCGTCCGGTGCGCCGCCGGCCGGGGGCTGAGCCGCCGGAGCCTGAGCCGCCGGGCGGTGCCCTTCAGCATCCGACGTGCAGATAACCCGCCCAGAACTGCGGCAGGTTGGGGCACAGCTCACGGACCGCCAGGGTGGCGTGCCGCACCGCGGCCGCCGCGTCGACCGGTGCGCCGGACCGTACCGCCCGCGCCAGCTCCGTGTAGACGTTCTCCGCGAACACGGAGCTGACCTCGTCCTCCACCCGCCACAGGGTCGCGACGACCTGCCGGTAGCCCGCCAGTTGGAAGGCAGAGGCGAGATGGATGGACTCATCGGCGTGGCGGGGCGCGGTGCGGGCGGTGTCGCACGAGGACAGATAGGCGAGCTCCGGGCTGCCCAGCTCCAGCCGCGACACGTCCTCCACGGTCAGCAACCCCCGCTGGTGATCGTGCAGGAGCAGCCCGCTGCGTGAGGGGACGTCGGGATCGGTCGCCGTGTGGCAGGCGAAGTGCGCCCAGGCATGGTCCGGGAGCGCGCCCAGGACCCGCTCCCGCGTCGCGTCCGCGTCCGTGAGCCGGACGGTCCCAGGGAACAGCCCCCGCACCATCCGCGCCTCCGCCTCCGCCCCGGTGAGCGGCTCCGCTCCCGGCGTGCTGGACATGGCGACCGCGAGGGGCACCCGCCGCCGGGCCGAAGGGGCTCCGGTGGTCCGGGCCGTCCGGGCGGCGGCCAGGGAACGCATCGTGGGCGTGTAGGAAGAGACCACCCGGTCGAGCAGCGAGCGGGTACCGCCGCGGTGCCCCGCCGCGTGGACGGGCAGCAGCGCGAGCGAACCGGTGGGCACCCACCACACACGCGGCAGCCCCGGCCCGCGGTGTGCCGCGTGCAGATCCTTCAGGGCGTTCAGCACCGGCTCGGCCAGCGCGTCCCACAGCCAGCCGAGCACCTCGTGCACCGCCGCCGCCCGTTCCGCCTCGCCACCGTGCCCGGCGGCCAGTGCGGCGTCCAGCGTGCGCTGCCGGTGCTCGGCCTCGTCCGGGGTGACCCGCAGCGGGACGGAACGGATCCCGTCGGGGGCGATGATGACCGCGTCGGAGCGGAACCGGCTCACGTTGAGATAGACGACGGCGCCCTCGGCCGCACCGGCGAGCAGCCGCTGCGGGGAGGGCGGCCCCGCGAAGTCCGCGAGCCCGTCGAGCGCACGGATCTCGCGCAGCAGCACGTCCCAGCGCTCGCCCTCCGCACGCCGCCGGGAGCGCGAGTCCGCCGCATCACCCGCGGGCCGCTCCGCGCGCCCCTCGGCGAGGGATGCCCGCAACTCCTCGAACTCCCGGGCCAGCGAAGGCTTCCGGGCCCGCAGCTCACCGATGTCGGAGCGCAGATCCAGCTCCCGCGACAGCAGCACCCCGCGCCCCAGCTCCAGCATCGCCACCGCCCGCTCGGGCGCGCCCTCGAAGAGGGCACACGCGGCGGCGTCCGCCGCGACACCGCTGTACCGGCCGAGCCGGTCCTCCTGGTCCGCCCGGCGCAGTTCGCGGCCCGCCAGCCGGGGGAGCAGCGCGATGACGGTCTCGAACGCCGTCATCGCGTCCCGGTAGCGGGCTCCGGAGGCCGCGATATCGCTCCAGAGCAGTCCGGCCCGCATCCGCGTCGGAACGTCGGCCCTGGGGTGGGTCGCCGCGGCCCGCGCCGCGTCGAGGGCCAGGTCCAGCTTCTTGGTGCGGTCGGCGGCACCGGCCGTGGAACCCGCTCCGCCGGCCGCCCCGCCCGGTGCGCGGGCGGTGTCGTACTGGCCCCGGTCGCGAAGGGCCAGCGCCGCGACGACCTGGTACACCGCCCGTTCCGGGGCATCCGTCGGCGCCGTGCTCAGGGCGCGCTCGCTCAGGCCGATCGCCTCGTCCAGATCGTCCGTGGCCGGCGCGCGCTCCGCGCCCGCCCGCAGCCCGTGCCGGGTACGCAGCGCCAGGCCGAGGTTGCTCAGGCACGTCCCGTACATCGCCTCGCCCGGCGCGACCGTCTCCAGCGCCTCCCGCCCCGTCCGCACGGCCCGGTCGATGTCCCCGAGGTCCCCGGTGCGCTTCCCGCGCTGCACCAGCAGGTAGCAGAGGGTGGCCCGGTCCGCCGCGCGCCGGTAGCCGCGTCCGTCGGACCAGTCCACCGCGGCCGACACCTGGGCCACGGCCTGTTCCAGGACGTCCATGTCGTCGGTGCGCAGGAACTCGCTGTGCAGGGCGGCGCCGAACTGGCCGCACGTACCGGGGAAGTGGGGACTGCGGGACGGGACGAGCCGTACGGCCTCGCGCCCGCCGGCGACGGCCCGCGCCAGATCGTCCGCCGCGCCGAGGTGGTCGTAGCGCAGCCGTAACGCGGTGCTGAGCTGGCAGAGCATCCTGCCCCGGGCCTGGCCGGCCCCCCGGGCCCGGCTCGCCCCTTCACCGGCTTCGACGGCCTCGTCGAGGTCCTGGAGCCGGCCGAGCCGCTCGTACCGCATCCGGGCCGCCCGGATGAGGCCGGTGACGTGGACGAGGTGGTTGGCGTGTCCCACGCTCTGCCGGGTGGCTGCGCGGAAGTCGTCCACCGCCGCGTCCAGGACCGCCAGATCGTCGGATACGGCGTAGTTCCGCAGCCGGTCCTCGCCTGCGGCCGCGCGCTCGTTCGCCGCCAACGGATTGTTGTCCGGGTTGGCGCGCTGCTCCGCGCTGGTCAGCTGGAGGCGTGCGAAGCCCGCGAAACCGGCCACCATCGCGGAGACGTAGGTCGACGGCCCGTACCAGGCGGGGGTGGAGCCGGGGAAGATCCAGGTCCCTTTCTCCACCATCTGCGAGACGACGAAACCGAGGATGCCCCAGGGCGTGCGGCCGCTCGCTCTGCCGATGAGCCGGTCACCCGCGCAGAAGAAGAACAGCATCGTCAATGTGCCGAGCACACCGATCGCCAGTGGCCAGTCCGACATCCGCAGAACTCCCCCTCTTTCCCCCGCCGGGTCGCGGCGGTGCTTCCGCGTCGGCACCGTACCGCCCTGCCCGGCGGGAAATCGGCGGAGTCCCCGTATGGGGGACGGGCGCAATGCGGGGTGATATTCGGCCACGTGTTCGCAATCGGAATCAGGGGTTTCGCATCGAAGATTGAATGCGAAAGTTCATTCGGGTCATTCGCTTTATTTCATTCATTCGATTCATTCGTTCCAATCGGAACCTTTCGGCCCGGCCGGGTATCTGACCAGCCGTACGGCCCGTGCCCCGATCAGAGGAGCTGTTCCGAATGGTTCGTCGTGTCCGTGTATTGCTGGTGACCGCCTTGCTGGCGGTCACGGCTTCGGTGATGTCGTCACCGTCCGCCTCCGCCGTGATCGGCGGATCGAAGAGCGCCTACGGTCCGTGGGCGGTGCGCATGTTCGTCGACGGCGCCCCGGCCTGCACCGGTACGGCGATCGCCCGCCGCTGGATCATCACTGCCTCGCACTGCTTCTTCGAGCAGGGGCAGCCCGTCGCGGACAAGCGGATCTCGTTCCGGGTCGGCAGCCTCGACGTGCGCAAGGGCACCACGCTGCATCCGGTGCCGCGCGGCCGGGTGGGAAGCGCGCGCGCCGACATGATGCTCGTCAAGGTCCCGCCGATGAAGATCCGCACCGCGCGGCTCGCCACGGCCGCCGTGCGCCCCGGCCGGCTCGTGCGGCAGTACGGCTGGGGCGCCACCTGCACCGGGGACGAGAACAGCTGTCAGTCACCCGTGCTCAAGCAGTCGGTTCTACGGGTCCTGCGCCCGACCGCCCCGCGCTGCGAGGGCTACACCGTGCCGGGCGGATCGGACTTCTGCATGGCGAGGGTCTCCGGCATCCCCGCGGGCGGCGACTCCGGCGGCCCGGTGATGAGCATCGGCCCGCACGGCACCGAGACCCTCCTCGGCGTCTTCGACGGCTCCGACCGGGATCGGACGGCCGGGGCGGGCGAGATCTCCCGGCAGCTCGGCTGGATCCGTTCGGTCATCGGGGGATGACCCGGTCATGCACGAGAGCCCGGGGCTGTCCCCGGGCACGCGCGAGGGCCCGGATGCTGGGGAGCATCCGGGCCCTCGCGCATGACGTGCGTGAGACGTTACGGCAGCTGCGCCGCCCGTGCCTCGCGCCGGTTGTCGCGGAACGTGTTCACCCGGCGGGCGGTCGCGAAGAGCGGGATGACCGCCCCCAGGACCACCTGGAGCGCACAGCCGGTCTGGAGCAGCAGCTGACCGCCGGGGGCGTCGAACGCCCAAGCGGCCAGGAGGCCCATCGCGGCCACGATCCAGCCGAGCATCGCCACCGCGAGGACACCCCGCGGCTTGGGGTACTCGACCCGGCTGACCATCAGCCACGCCACTCCGACGATCGCGAGCAGCGTCGGCACGAAGGGCAGCTCCAGGAGCACGATCGAGATGACCGTGAGCGCTCCGAAGGGGCTCGGCATGCCCTGGAACATGCCGTCCTTCAAGGTCACGCAGGAGAATCTGGCAAGCCTGAGCACCACCGCCAGCAGCACGACGATCGCCGCCAGTGCCGAGACCCGCTGGTGTGCGTCGTCCGCGACCATGCCGTACACGAGGACGAAGTACGCCGGGGCGAGCCCGAAGCTGACGAGGTCCGAGAGGTTGTCCAGCTCGGCACCCATCGGCGAGGAGCGCAGCTTGCGGGCCACGAGTCCGTCGAACAGGTCGAAGATCGCGGCCATGAGCATCAGGATCACGGCGGTGGCCGCGGAGTGCCGCGCCATGCCGCTCTCGTCGCTGCCCGTGAGGTGCGGGATGAGGATGCCCGTGGTGGTGAAGTACACCGCCATGAAACCGCACGTGGCGTTACCGAGGGTGAGGGTGTCCGCTATCGACAGCCGCATTGAGAGCGGCATGTCCTCGGTGTCGTCCTCGGCTTCCGACTCGGGTACCCAGCCCGCCTGTGTCTCAGGATCAATCACGGTCAATTCGAGTCACCCCCGCGGTGGTGGCCTGGCCGACCTCGACCGCGACATCGATACCTTCCGGAAGGTAGATGTCGACCCGGGAGCCGAACCGGATCAGGCCGATCCGCTCGCCCTGATCCACCTTCGTGCCCTGCGGGACGTACGGGACGATGCGGCGGGCGACGGCACCCGCGATCTGCACCATCTCGATGTCGCCGAGCTCGGTGTCGAAGTGCCAGACAACGCGCTCGTTGTTCTCGCTCTCCTTGTTGAAAGCCGGAACGAAGCCGCCGGGGATGTGCTCGACCGATGTCACCGTGCCGGCCAGTGGCGCGCGGTTGACATGGACGTTGAGCGGGCTCATGAAGATCGCGACGCGGGTGCGTCCGTCCTTCCACGGCATGATGCTCTGCACCACGCCGTCGGCCGGTGAGATGACGCGCCCCTGGGTGATCTCGCGCTCGGGGTCGCGGAAGAACCACAGCATGCCCGCCGCGAGCGCGGTGGTGGGCACGGCCACGGCCGCCCAGCGCCCGGACCTGCGGGCCCGGGACAGGCTGAGTGCGGCGGTGGCGACGGTCGGGAGGAGCCACGGCGAAGCTCCGCGTGCGAGGCGGACCCCGCCGCGTGGTGCAGAGGTATGGCTGTCGGGCATGGATGACCTTCGTAGCGGATGATGCCGCGCTGGCAACGGGGGACGGCGGCTTTTCCGGCGATGTTATCGGTTGCGGACCGCAACTGGGCAAGCCAGCAGCCGAGTCGGACGTCTGGAAGGCACCGCATGAGGGTGACAGGGTGTGATCTTCTTCGCGGTAAAATCACCGCGAATGGGGCAATCAACCCTGGAACCGGTACTCCTCAAGGAGTCGGCGCCCAATGATCATTTTCTGGATCTCGGCGGTACCTTCACCGATCAGCAGCATCGGGGCCTCCCGGTAGAGGCGCTCGATCTCGTACTCCTTGGAGAAGCCGTAACCGCCGTGGATCCGGAAGGCGTCCTCGACGACTTCCTTGCAGTACTCGGAGGCGAGGTACTTCGCCATCCCTGCCTCCAGGTCGTTTCGCTCCCCGGAGTCCTTTTTGCGCGCTGCATTTACCATCATCGCATGAGCGGCCTCGACCTTGGTGGCCATTTCGGCCAGCTTGAACTGGATCGCCTGGTGCTGGGCGATCGGTTTTCCGAAGGTGTGGCGCTGCTGCGCGTAGGAAACACCCAGCTCGAATGCACGCTGTGCGACGCCACAGCCACGTGCGGCGACATTTACCCGGCCCACCTCCACTCCGTCCATCATTTGGTAAAACCCTCGGCCGGTGGTGCCGCCGAGTACACGATTGGCTGGAATGTGTAGCCCGTCCATGATGAGTTCGGTCGTGTCGACGCCCTTGTAACCCATCTTGTCGATCTTCCCGGGGATGGTGAGGCCGGGCCGGACCTCGCCGAACCCGGGCTCCTTCTCCACCAGGAACGTGGTCATCGACTTGTGCGGCGGGGCGCCCTCGGGGTGGCCTTCGTCACTCCGGCACAGCACGGCGACGAGATTGGACGTGCCGCCGTTCGTCAGCCACATCTTCTGGCCGTTCAGGACGTACTCGTCGCCCTCCCGGACGCCCTTCGAAGTGATCGCCGCGACATCGGAGCCCAGAGCCGGCTCGGACATCGAGAAGGCGCCGCGTACCTCGCCCAGCGCCATCCGGGGCAGGAAGGTGTCCTTCTGCTCCTGGGTGCCGTGCTGCTTGAGCATGTACGCGACGATGAAGTGGGTGTTGATGATCCCGGACACGCTCATCCAGCCGCGGGCGATCTCCTCCACGCACAGCGCGTACGTGAGGAGGGACTCACCCAGCCCGCCGTACTCCTCGGGGATCATCAGTCCGAAGAGTCCGAGTTCCTTGAGGCCCTCGACGATCTCGGCCGGGTACTCGTCGCGATGCTCCAGCTGGGTGGCGACCGGAATGATCTCTTTGTCGACGAAATCACGGACCGTGGAGAGAATTTCCTGCTGGACATCGCTGAGGCCGGCAGTCCGGGCGAGTCGGGCCATGGCTACTTCTCCACGTTCTTCTGCGAAGGCTGTTTCGGCTCCGGGCGGCCGGGCTGTTCCCCGCCCCGCTCCTTGATGTACGTCTCCGTGGGGACCATTACCTTGCGGCGGAAGACGCAGACCAGCGTGCCGTCCTGCTTGTGGCCCCTGGTCTCCACGTAAACGATTCCCCGGTCGGTCTTGGACTTCGACGGGGTCTTGTCGAGAACCGTCGTCTCCCCGTAGATCGTGTCGCCGTGGAAGGTCGGCGCGACATGCTTCAGCGATTCGACCTCCAGGTTGGCGATCGCCTTTCCCGAGACGTCCGGCACCGACATGCCGAGCAACAACGAGTAGATGTAGTTGCCGACGACAACGTTCTTACCGAAATCCGTTGTGCTCTCCGCGTAGTTGCTGTCCATGTGCAGCGGGTGGTGATTCATGGTCAGCAGGCAGAAGAGGTGGTCGTCGTATTCGGTGACGGTCTTTCCGGGCCAGTGCTTGTAGACCGCACCGATCTCGAATTCCTCGTATGTGCGCCCGAACTGCATATCAGGCCTCCGGAGCTTCGAACTTGGAGGTGCGCTGCATGCCGGCCGCGCGGCCCTTGCCCGCGATGACCAGGGCCATCTTGCGGCTGGCCTCGTCGATCATCTCGTCGCCGAGCATCGCCGAACCCTTCTTGCCGCCCTCTTCCGAGGTGCACCAGTCGTAGGCGTCGAGGATCAGCTCGGCGTGGTCGTAGTCCTCCTGCGAGGGCGAGAACACCTCGTTCGCCGCGTCGACCTGACCGGGGTGCAGTACCCACTTGCCGTCGAAGCCGAGCGCCGCCGCGCGGCCCGCGACCTCGCGGTAGGCGTCCACGTCGCGGATCTGGAGGAACGGGCCGTCGATCGCCTGGAGATCGTGCGTGCGGGCCGCCATCAGAATGCGCATCAGGATGTAGTGGTACGCGTCCGCGCCGTACCCGGGCGGCTGCTGGCCGACGACCAGGGTCTTCATGTTGATCGACGCCATGAAGTCGGCCGGGCCGAAGATCAGGGTCTCCAGGCGGGGCGAGGCGGCGGCGATGTCGTCGATGTTGACGAGGCCCTTGGCGTTCTCGATCTGCGCCTCGATGCCGATCTTCCCGACCTCGAAGCCCATCGTCTTCTCGATCTGGGTGAGCAGCAGGTCCAGCGCGACGACCTGCTGGGCGTCCTGCACCTTCGGCAGCATGATGCAGTCGAGGTTGGCGCCCGCGCCCTCGACGACCGTGATGACGTCGCGGTACGTCCAGTGCGTCGTCCAGTCGTTGACCCGCACGACCCGGGTCTTGCCCGTCCAGTCACCGTTGTTCAGCGCGTCGACGATGTGGTGCCGGGCGCCCTCCTTGGCGAGCGGCGCGCAGGCGTCCTCCAGGTCCAGGAACACCTGGTCGGCCGGGAGGCCCTGGGCCTTCTCCAGGAACCGGGGGTTCGAGCCGGGCACGGCGAGACAGGAGCGGCGCGGGCGCAGCCGGTTCACGGGGGCGGTGGGAGTGGTCATGCGGGGACCTCCAGAGGGTCGAGCTTGTTCGCTTTCCGGATCTCGTCGACGATACGGCCGATGATCTCCGTGATGCCGAAGTCCTTCGGGGTGAATACGGCGGCCACACCGGCCTTGATCAGGGCCGCGGCGTCCGCGGGCGGGATGATCCCGCCCGCGATGACCGGGATGTCACCGGCGCCGGTGCGGCGGAGCCGGGTCAGCACGTCAGGCACCAGCTCGGCGTGCGAGCCGGACAGGATCGAGAGGCCGACGCAGTGCACGTCCTCGGCGACGGCGGCCGAGACGATCTGCTCCGGCGTCAGGCGGATGCCCTGGTAGACGACCTCGAATCCGGCGTCGCGGGCGCGCACCGCGATCTGCTCGGCGCCGTTGGAGTGCCCGTCCAGGCCGGGCTTGCCGACGAGCAGCCGCAGCCGGCCCACGCCCAGGTCCGCGGCCGTCCGGGCGACCTTCTCGCGTACCAGGGCCAGCGGGGTGCCCTCCTCCGCGGTCACCGCGACCGGGGCGGACGACACCCCGGTCGGGGCGCGGAACTCGCCGAAGACGTCGCGCAGCGCCCAGGACCACTCGCCCGTGGTGACGCCGGCGCGGGCGCACTCGACGGTGGCCTCCATCATGTTCTCGGTGCCCGCGGCGGCCTTCTTCAGGAGGGTCAGGGCCTCGGTGGCGCGGGCCTCGTCGCGGTTGTCGCGCCAGTCGTGGAGTGCGGCGACGACCTTGGCCTCGTTCGCCGGGTCGACCGTCATGATGGCGGCGTCGAGGTCGGCGGTGAGCGGATTGGGCTCGGTGCCCTGGTGGATGTTGACGCCGACGATCTTCTCGTCGCCGCTCTCGATCCGGGCCCGCCGGGCGGCGTGCGAGGAGACCAGCTCGGACTTGAGGTAGCCGGACTCGACGGCCGCCATCGCGCCGCCCATCCCCTGGATCCGGTCGATCTCCGCGAGCGATTCGGTGACCAGCTCGTCCACCTTGGCCTCGATGACGTGGGACCCGGCGAAGATGTCCTCGTACTCCAGCAGATCGCTCTCGTGGGCGAGGACCTGCTGGATACGGAGCGACCACTGCTGGTCCCAGGGGCGCGGCAGCCCCAGCGCCTCGTTCCAGGCGGGCAGCTGCACCGCGCGGGCGCGGGCGTCCTTGGAGAGGGTGACGGCCAGCATCTCCAGGACGATGCGCTGGACGTTGTTCTCCGGCTGGGCCTCGGTCAGGCCGAGCGAGTTGACCTGGACGCCGTAGCGGAAGCGGCGCTGCTTGGCGTCGGTGATGCCGTAGCGCTCCTGGGTGATCCGGTCCCAGATGCGGCCGAAGGCGCGCATCTTGCACATCTCCTCGATGAACCGGACGCCCGCGTTCACGAAGAAGGAGATCCGGGCGACGACGGCGCCGAACTTCTCCGGCGGCACCTGCCCGGAGTCGCGTACGGCGTCGAGGACCGCGATGGCCGTCGACATGGCGTACGCGATCTCCTGGACCGGGGTGGCCCCGGCCTCCTGGAGGTGGTAGCTGCAGATGTTGATCGGGTTCCACTTGGGGATGCGGTTGACCGTGTACGTGATCATGTCGGTGGTCAGCCGCAGCGAGGGGCCCGGCGGGAAGACGTGCGTCCCGCGCGAGAGGTACTCCTTCACGATGTCGTTCTGCGTGGTGCCCTGGAGCTTGTCCGCGTCGGCGCCCTGCTCCTCCGCGACCACCTGGTAGAGCGCCAGCAGCCACATCGCGGTGGCGTTGATCGTCATCGAGGTGTTCATCTGTTCCAGCGGGATGTCCTGGAACAGCCGGCGCATGTCACCGAGGTGCGATACGGGCACGCCGACCCGGCCCACCTCGCCGCGGGCGAGGATGTGGTCGGGGTCGTACCCGGTCTGGGTGGGCAGGTCGAAGGCGACAGAGAGGCCTGTCTGGCCCTTGGCGAGGTTGCGCCGGTAGAGCTCGTTGGACGCCTCCGCGGTCGAGTGACCGGCGTACGTCCGCATGAGCCAGGGGCGGTCCTTCTGACGGCCGGTCATGTCAGATGTCCCGGAATCGGTTGATGGCGTCGATGTGCCGCTCGCGCATCTCGTGGTCGCGCACGCCCAGGCCCTCGCGCGGCGCCAGTGCCAGGACGCCGACCTTGCCCTGGTGGAGGTTGCGGTGCACGTCGTACGCGGCCTGGCCGGTCTCCTCCAGGGAGTAGACCTTCGACAGCGTCGGGTGGATCTTCCCCTTGGCGATCAGGCGGTTGGCCTCCCACGCCTCGCGGTAGTTGGCGAAGTGCGAGCCGATGATGCGCTTGAGCGACATCCACAGGTAGCGGTTGTCGTACTCGTGGGTGTAGCCCGAGGTCGAGGCGCAGGTGACGATCGTGCCGCCCTTGCGGGTCACATAGACACTGGCGCCGAAGGTCTCGCGGCCGGGGTGCTCGAAGACGATGTCGACGTCCTCGCCGCCGGTCAGTTCGCGGATGCGCTTGCCGAACCGCTTCCACTCGCGCGGGTCCTGGTTGTGCTCGTCCTGCCAGAACTTGTAGCCCTCGGCGTTGCGGTCGATGATCGCCTCCGCGCCCATCTTCCGGCAGATCTCCGCCTTCTGGTCGCTGGAGACGACACAGATCGGGTTGGCGCCGCCGGCCAGTGCGAACTGCGTGGCGTACGAGCCGAGTCCGCCGCTCGCGCCCCAGATCAGCACGTTGTCGCCCTGCTTCATCCCCGCGCCGTTGCGCGAGACGAGCTGGCGGTACGCGGTCGAGTTGACCAGTCCGGGAGACGCGGCCTCCTCCCAGCTGAGGTGGTCCGGCTTCGGCATCAGCTGGTTCGACTTCACCAGGGCGACCTCTGCCAGGCCGCCGAAGTTGGTCTCGAAGCCCCAGATGCGCTGCTCGGGGTCGAGCATCGTGTCGTTGTGGCCGTCCGAGGACTCCAGTTCGACCGAGAGGCAGTGCGCGACGACCTCGTCACCGGGGTGCCAGGCGTTGACGCCGGGGCCGGTGCGCAGGACGACGCCCGCCAGGTCCGAGCCGATGACGTGGTACGGCAGGTCGTGGCGCTTGCTGAGGTCGCTGAGCTTTCCGTACCGCTCCAGGAAGCCGAAGGTCGAGACGGGCTCGAAGATCGACGTCCACACGGAGTTGTAGTTGACCGAGCTGGCCATGACCGCCACCAGCGCCTCGCCCGGACCCAGCTCGGGCACCGGCACGTCCTCGATGTGGAGGGACTTGCGGGGGTCCTTGTCGCGGCTGTCGACGCCGGCGAACATCTCGGCCTCGTCCTTGTGCACGGTCACCGCGCGGTACGACTCGGGGATGGACAGGGCCGCGAAGTCCGCGGCGTTGCTGTCCTGCGATTGGATCGCGTCCAGGATTTCCTTCACGGTGTGCCTCCGATGGAGCTGCGTTTGAGGGAACGCTTGAGGGTCCTGCGAAGCAGGGGGAGCGGTGTTGCGTGGAGGTGTGCCGTCGGTTCGGCGGGTGGTGCTTCGGCTGTTCGCTCTGTGGAGCGGAAGGGTTTGCCTGTGACGCAGGCGTCCGGGCACGCAGGCACCTGGCTTGCGGGGACAGCCGGCGTACGTGAGGTCTCAGCACGCCGGCCGCCCGGACGACTTCAACGTATGGCACTCCGTGACAGCTGGCAAGGCACTGGGTGCCAGCAATTTCCCTCAATTGTCGTCCGGGTGCCACGCATGAGCAACAGGAGGGGAGTTTTGGCGCGTTGTGCCCCGTCGTGTCGTGCCCCGTGCTGGAAGGTCAGGAGGCGGGGCGGTAGATGTACGGGGTCGTCGTGGTGAGGGCCGTGAACCCGAGGCGCTGGAGAATCGGGCGGCTGTCCTCGGTCGCGTCGACCTGGAGGTAGCGGTAGCCGCGCTCTGCGGCGATCCGGGTCCGGAAGGCGATCAGCGCCCGGTAGACGCCCCGGCCGCGCCACGCCTCCACGGTGCCGCCGCCCCACAGTCCGGCGAAGCCGGTGTCCGGGTACAGCTCCATCCGGGCCGAGCTCACCGGCTCCTCGCCCGCCATGGCCAGCACCCCGACGAAGTGGTCCGGGTCCTCCTTCAGCCGGGCCAGCACCTGCTGCCGCAGCCGGGGTCGGTCCGAGCCGAACGCCTGCTCGTGGGCGCGGGCCATCAGCTCCACATCGGCCTCGTCACGTACGGTGCGCAGCCGGACGCCGTCGGGGAGCACGACCTCCGTGGGCAGCTCCGCGACCGTCGCGACCAGCAGGGTCTCCGGCTCCTCGGCCTCGAAACCGGCCGCCAGCAGCCGGTCCCCCAGATCGGCCGGGCGGTCGTGGCCGTACAGCTTCCACTCGAACTCGTCGCACCCGTGCTCCTCGCAGTGCGCAACCTGGGCGGCGATCGCCGCGTCGGCCCGTGCGGCGTCCAGGTCCGGGGAGGACCACACGACCCCGTTCCAGTCGTGGGCCGCGCCGTTCCGGCGTACGACGTCGCCGATGCGCTCGACGCGGTCGCCGGGGCCGTCGGGGCGGGCGAATTCGCGCATCTCCCGGTCGAAGACGGCCAGCAGTTCTTCACGATGTGCGGTTGTCTGATCGCTCATCCGCACACCACAGCACCGGGCCGGTGCACCGGCAACCGGATTTGCGGCCGCTGAATCGGGCCGGGCGGGGCAGATGCCAGACATGAATGATCTTGGAAGACACATATCGGGGCGGTGCGCATGACGGTACCGGTGCGAGGGCGGAGCTCCGGCGGCTCCCCGAAGGCTTTCAGTGTGCGTGCGACCGCCGGCGGATTCGGGGCCGTGGCCCTGCTGATCTGCGGCGGAGGACTGATGGTGCGCATCGCCTGGGAGGGGATGCTCAGGCATCCGGCCGCCGTCGTGCCGGCCGCCGCGCTCGCCTTGGCGGGCGCCCTTCTCCTGCACCTCCGCCGGACGCGTCGCCGCCCGCGCGGCGGCCCCGGCCCCCTCTCCGAGGCCGTGCAGGAGCTCTTCGAGCCGCCCCAGGAGCCCTGGAGCTCCCCGGACCCGGAATACCGGCCGGAATACCGGCCCCTCCACGACGACGGCATGGGGCGCACGGCCGTCCTGCCGGAACCGGTGCTGGAACAGGAGTGGGAGCCGGCCGCGCCCGAGGAGGAGGAGCAGGGCCAGGAGCCCCTGGACGCCGACGGGTTCGAGGACGCGATCGCCGCGCTCTGCGAGCGGGACGGCTGCTTCGACGTGCGGGTCGTCGGCGGAGCGGGCGACCTGGGGGCCGATGTGATCGCGATCGCCCCCGACGGACGGCGACTGGTCGTCCAGTGCAAGTACTACGGGCCGGACAACAAGGTCGGCTCGCAGGACCTCCAGCGGTTCGGCGGAACCTGCTACGCCGTGCACGAGGCCGAGATAGCCCTCTGCGTCACCACCAGCGCGTACACCACTCCGGCCCTGGAGTACGCGGAGCAGTGCGCGATCCTCTGTGTGGACGGCGAGGCGCTCGCGGCCTGGAACGACGGGACCTCACCGCCGCCGTGGCAGTGAGCCCGCCGGTAGCCGTGCGCCCCGCCCGGCTCCTGCTCAGCGCTCCTTGAGGGCCTGCTGGATCGTGCGCATCACTTCGTCCAGCGGCGCGTCCGTGCGGGCGACGGCGACCAGCACCTCTCCCTCGGCGCTCACCGAGGCGGCGGGCGGCTTCGCCGGCTCGCTGCCCGCCGTGCGGCCCGCGCCGATCCCGGTGCCGAAGGTGTCGCGGACGATGGCGAACGCGTGGTCCAGCTGCGCCTCCACATCGCCCTGGCCGTCCACCCGCAGCCACCGGCGCAGCACATGGTTGTGCGCGGTGACCACGGCGGACGCCGCGACCTCCGCCAGCAGCGGGTCGTCGTTGCCGACATGGTGGTCGCGCTCGTCGAAGTGGCCCAGCAGATAACGCGTGAACAGCCGCTCGTAGCGGGCCACCGAGGCGATCTCGGCCTCCCGCAGGGTGGGCACCTCACGGGTCAGCTTGTAGCGGGCCACCGAGACCGCGGGCTTCGCCGCGTACATCTTCATGACTTCCTTGATGCCCCGGCAGACCGTGTCGAGCGGGTGCTCGTGCGCGGGAGCGGCGTTCAGGACCGCCTCCGCGCGTACGAGAGTGTCGTCGTGGTCCGGGAAGATGGCCTCTTCCTTGGAGCGGAAGTGCCGGAAGAAGGTGCGCCTGGCGACGCCCGCGGCGCCCGCGATCTCGTCGACCGTCGTCGCCTCGTACCCCTTCGTGGCGAAGAGCTCCATCGCCGCGGCGGCCAGTTCACGGCGCATTTTGAGCCGTTGGGCGGCGGCACGCGTGCCCGCGGCACTTTCCGGGGCGTCGGGCGCGGCGGACACACGGGGGGACCTGGCGGGCTGGGGCATGGTGTGAACGTACTGCATCGGTGCGGGGGAGTGCGCCTGTGGGGGCGGGCCGCCCGCGCGACCGAGCAGCCCGCCCCAGCCGCCGCCCCCGTCAGCGACGGGCATATTCGCGGAAGCCGCGCCCCGTCTTGCGGCCGAGGCAGCCGGCGGCCACCAGATGCTCCAGCAGCGGCGCCGGGGCGAGTCCCGGGTCACGGAACTCGCTGTGCAGCACCTTCTCGATGGCGAGCGAGACATCGAGGCCCACGACGTCCAGCAGCTCGAACGGGCCCATCGGATAGCCGCCGCCCAGCTTCATCGCGGCGTCGATGTCGTCCAGCGTCGCGTAGTGCTCCTCGACCATCTTGATCGCGTTGTTCAGGTACGGGAACAGCAGCGCGTTCACGATGAACCCGGCCCGGTCCCCGCAGTCCACCGGGTGCTTGCGCACCTTGACGCAGACCTCGCGGACCGTGGCGTGCACGTCGTCGGCCGTCAGCACCGTGCGGACCACCTCGACCAGCTTCATCGCGGGGGCCGGGTTGAAGAAGTGCATCCCGATGACGTCCTGGGGCCGCGAGGTGGCCCGCGCGACCGACACGACCGGCAGTGAGGACGTGGTGGTGGCGAGGACCGCGCCCGGCCTGCACACCTTGTCCAGGGTGGCGAACAGCTGCTGCTTCACCAACAGGTCCTCGGCCACGGCCTCGACGGCGAGATCGACCTCGGAGAAGGCGTCCAGCGAGCCGGCCGCGGTGATCCGGGCCAGCGTCTCGTCCCGGTCCCCGGCCGTCAGCCGCCCCTTGGCGACCGACCGTTCGAGCGACTTCGCGATCCGGCCCTTCGCGGTCTCCGCCTTCTCCTGCCCGCGTGCGGCGAGCACCACGTCGTAACCGGCCTTCGCGAACACCTCCGCGATCCCCGAGGCCATCGTCCCGGACCCGGCGACGCCCACGGAGCGCACGGTCCGCCCGGCGCCCGTACCGCCGTCCGGCGAGGGCGTCAGCGCGTCCGGGACCACGTCCTGGCTGCCCGGCTCCGCGTACGTGTAGAAGCCGCGGCCCGCCTTGCGGCCGGTCAGCCCGGCCTCGCTGAGCTGGCCGAGGACCGGCGCGGGGGCGTGCAGCCGGTCGTGCGAGGCGCTGTACATCGCCTCCAGGACGGTGCGGGCGGTGTCGACGCCGATCAGGTCCAGCAGGGCGAGCGGGCCCATCGGCAGCCCGCAGCCCAGCTTCATCGCCGCGTCGATGTCCTCGCGCGACGCGTAGTTCGCCTCGTACATCGCCGCGGCCTGGTTGAGGTAGCCGAACAGCAGCCCGTCGGCCACGAACCCCGGACGGTCGCCGACCGCGACCGGCTCCTTGCCCAGCTGCCGGGCGAGTTCCGTGACCGCCGCGACGGCCGGCGGCGCGGTCAGCACGGACGAGACCACCTCGACCAGCTTCATCGCGGGCGCCGGGTTGAAGAAGTGCAGGCCGAGCACGCGCTCCGGGTGCAGCGACTCCGCGGCGAGCCGGGTCACCGACAGCGCGTTGGTGCCCGTCGCGAGGATCGCGGTGGGCGAGACGACCGCGTCGAGCTCCCGGAACACCTGCTGCTTGATCTCGTACGACTCGGGCACGACCTCGATGACGAGCTCCGCCTCCGCGGCGGCCTGGACGTCGGAGAAGGTACGGAAGCGGGCGAGGATGTCGCGCCGCTCCTCCTCGGTGATCCGCTCGCGCCGCACGGCCCGTGCGGTGGAGGCCTCAAGGGAGGCGACGGACTGGCGGGCCGCCACGTCGCTGATGTCGATACCGATGACCTCGCGGCCGGACCGGGCGAGGACCTCGGCGATGCCGGTGCCCATCGTGCCGAGGCCGATGACGGCGATGGTGCTGAGCGGGGTGTCCATCACGGGACTCCAGGGATGAGTGACGACTGAGGGACGCACGGCGCGCGCGGTCGATGAGAGGGGCCGGTGGCCCGGACCGCCGCACGGCGTGCGGGAGTTGCCTGTCGTGGTGCTCGCGGCCGGGTGCGAAGGGCACACCCGGACCGGGAAGGGGCGGCGGACTCTGTCCCGGAGTCACGCCTCGCAAAGCTGCCGAACCGACATCCACTCCGGGTGGCTGCGTCACCAGGCCACCGGAGCCGGCGGGGGAGTGTCCCGCTCACATGAGGTTAACCGGCGAGTAACGAGCGCGCCAGCCCTGGATCGTTGTGGCCCCCCTCACATTCGAGGCACTCTCCGGCACGCTGTGTGCTCACCGATACGCTGACCGTCATGGACGAGGAGCTGCGGTCGCTGACGCACCGGCTGGCCGAAGAGGCCGAAGGGTCTGCCGCCTACCACCGGCTGATCGCCACCGAGGACGAAGAGGAGCTGGCGCGGGTCCTCGTCGAGCGCGAACGCCCGCTGTGGGCACGCGAGATCGCGGCGTTCCGGCTGGGCTGCGGCGGCGACCGCCGCGCCTTCGAGACCCTGGTGCTGCTGCTCAACCACCGCGACCCGGAGCGCTGCGCCGGCGCGGCACACGCGCTGGCCCGCCTCGGCGACCCGCGCACCCCGCGCGCCGCCGCCGCGCTAGCCACCAACTCCCTGCGCACCGCCTACGCGTTGTACCCGGTCCGGCTGCTCGGCGAACTGCGCGCCCCGGAGTCCGTACCGGCCCTGATGACCACCCTGCGCGGGCTCCTCGGTCCGGACGAACCGCACTGGAGGGTGGCGCTCGCCTGCGTCGAGGAGCTCGGGCTGCTCGGTGACGCGCGGGCTCGCCCGCTGCTGGAGACAGCCCTGCCGCATCCCCGGCTGGGCGACGCGGCGGCGGAGGCGCTCGGCAGACTTCCGGCGTACTGAGGCGAGTGAACCGGCGCGTTTCAGTGCGTGCCGAGCGGGCGTACGTAACGCACCTCGGGCACCGGCACGCCGTCCACCTCGAAGGATTCCGCTGCGCCGTCCGCCCGGAAGCCCGCGCGGGCGTAGAAGCGGCGGGCCTGCGTGTTCTCCCTGAGTACCCAGAGCGCGAGATCCCGATGGCCGGCCGCGCCGGCGCGCGCCAGCACCTCGGACATCAGGGCCCGGCCCACCCCCGTCCCCGTCAGCTCAGGCAGTACGTAGATCGCGTACAGCTCACCGCGCGCGAGCCGTGCGCCGTTCTCGCGGTACGGCCCGTACGCGGCCCAGCCGATGACGCCGAGGCCCGCCCGCTCGGCCACCACGTTGACGACCTGGTTGCCCTCGGCGAAGAACCCCCGGCGCCGCTCCGCGTCCTCCGCGACGCTCATCGCGTCCAGATACGCCTGCGGCATCAGTCCGGCGTACGCGCTCCGCCAGCCGCGTACCCGGACTGTCGAGACGGCCTCGCAGTCGTCAATGGTCATGTCCCGAATCAGCGGTTCGGGGGCGTGCGCCGGTGTGGGGCGGGTGGTCATCCGCCCATCCTCTCGCGCACGCCCCCGGTGGGGAACGCGGTTTCTGCCCGTCAGCCCCGGAAGCCGAGGATCCCGTGCAGCGCGCTGCCCCGGTCGCCGGTGCCCGCGCGGGCTGCCGCCTTCGCGGTCTTCGCGGTCTTGCCGGTCGTGGGCTTGGGGTCCGGCGACTTGGCGCAGACCGCGCCCACGTCGCCGCCCTTCCCGCGTGGCACGGTGCCCTTGGCGAGATAGTCCGCCAGATACGCGTCCAGGCAGTCGTTGCCGCTCAGGGTGACGCCGTGGTTGCCGCCACCCTGCTCGACGACCAGGCTGGAGCCGCGGAGCTTGCGGTGCAGGGTGACGCCGCCCTCGTACGGGGTGGCCGCGTCGTCCGTGGCCTGGAAGAGCAGTGCGGGCGGCAGGGCGTGGTTGGAGATCCGGACCGGGTTCAGCGGCTCCACCGGCCAGTCGGCGCACGGGGCGTTGTACCAGGTGTTGCTCCAGGCCATGAAGGGGGCCTTGGAGTGCACTCGCCAGGTGTCGTTGCGCCAGACGTTCCAGTCGCGCGGCCACTCGGCGTCACGGCACTGCACGGCGGTGTAGACCGAGTACCCGTTGTCGCCCTCCGCGTCGACCGCGCCGAACCGCTCGTACGCCTTGACCAGCGTCTTCTCGTCCTTGTGGTTCACGTAACCGGCGAACGCCTCGGCCAGCGCGGGCCAGTAGCCGTTGTAGTAGCCGCCCGGCAGGAACGTGTCGTCCAGCTCGCTCGCGCCGACCTTCTTGCCCGCGGGATGCTTCTTGACGGCGTTCCGCATCCGGTACCAGACGGCCTCGACCTTCGCGGGGTCGCTGCCCAGCTTGTACGTGCTGTCGTACTTCGCCACCCAGGCCATGAACGCCTTGTGCCGGGTGTCGAACGCGTAGTCCTGGCTCAGGTTGTCGTCGTACCAGACGCCGGTCGGGTCGACGTTGGAGTCGAGCACCAGGCGCCGCACGCGGTCCGGGAACAGCTTGGCGTACACCGAGCCCAGGTAGGTGCCGTAGGAGTACCCGAGGTAGTTGAGCTTCGCGGCGCCGGTCGCCCGCCGGATCACGTCGAGGTCCTTGGCCGCGCTGACCGTGTCCATGTACGGCAACAGGTCCGGGTACTTCTGGCCACAGGCGGCCGCGAAGGACCGGGCGCGTTCCCGGTTGATCCGCTCGCCCCCGAGGGAGTTCGGCACCGAGTCCGGCCGCACCGGATCGGAGTACTTGGGCACGCAGTCCAGGGCCGGCCGGCTCTTGCCCACGCCGCGCGGATCGAAGCCGATCACGTCGTACTGGGCGGCCACCGCCTTCGGCAGCGACGCGGCGACGAAACCGGCCATCGACAGTCCGCTGCCGCCGGGACCGCCGGGGTTGACCAGCAGCGGGCCCTGGAACGTCTTCGAGGTGTGCGGGACCCGGGTCAGGGCGAGGGTGACCTTCCGGCCCGACGGGTCGTCATGGTCGAGCGGGGCGCTCACCGACGCGCACTGGAGCGTCGGGGACGCCTTGGTGGCGCAGGCGGTCCACTTGGGCGCCGCGACCCGCTGCGTGCCCGTGTCGGCGGTCGCCGGGGACGGGGCGGCGGTCACCAGACCGGCGACCGTCGCCCCGACGGCGAACAGAATTCCTGAACGTTTCGTCATATGGCCTCCCGTGGTGGGGGGAACACGGCTGCGCGTGGCGGCAGCCCCCGCGGGATGCTCCCCGTATTCGGGACCGGAAGGACCTGTTGTGGTGAGAGATGACCCGTTTGCCCGTGGGACCCCGGCGCGCCGCGGCCGTCGCGGTCGTCGCAGCCGCGCGGCGGCCGGTCAGAGCAGGGTCAGCTGGGTGGGCTCGGAGCCGTCCAGCGGGGGCTGCGGCTCGTCCCGCGCGGGGAGGGCGCGCGAGGTGCCCCGGCGCGAGGGCCCGATGCCGTACTCGGTCGCCAGCTCGTGCACGCGGCGCGTGATCCGGCGCTGATACCAGGTGGGCGCGTACGCCCCGTCCGCGTACAGGCGCTCGTAACGGCCCACCAGCCCCGGGTGGTGGCGGCCGAGCCACTCCATGAACCACTCCCGGGAGCCGGGGCGCAGATGCAGGACGAGCGGGGTCACGGAGGTCGCGCCGGCGGCGGCGATCGCGCGGACGGTCGCCCGCAGCTGTTCCGGCCGGTCCCCGAGGAACGGGATGACGGGCGCCATCAGGACCCCGCAGCCGATGCCGTGCCCGCTGAGGGCGCGTACGACGTCGAGGCGGCGCTCGGGGGAGGGGGTGCCGGGCTCCACGGTGCGCCAGAGCTCGGGGTCGACGAAGCCGACGGAGACCGAGACGCCCACCTCTGTGACCTCCGCGGCCTGCCGCAGCAGTTCCAGGTCGCGCAGGATCAGGGTGCCCTTGGTCAGGATCGAGAAGGGGTTCGCGTGGTCGCGCAGGGCCGCGAGGATGCCGGGCATCAGCCGGTAGCGGCCCTCGGCCCGCTGGTAGCAGTCGACATTGGTCCCCATCGCTATGTGCGCGCCGTGCCAGCGCGGCGAGGCGAGTTCGCGGCGCACCAGCTCCGGGGCGTTGATCTTGACGACGATCTGGGAGTCGAAGCCGAGCCCGGTGTCGAGGTCCAGATAGCTGTGGGTCTTGCGGGCGAAGCAGTAGACGCACGCGTGCGAACAGCCGCGGTAGGGGTTCACCGTCCATTCGAAGGGCATCCGGGACGCGCCGGGCACCCGGTTCAGCGCCGAGCGGGCCCGGACCTCGTGGAAGGTGATGCCGCGGAACTCCGGAGTGTCGAAGGTGCGCGTCGTCACCGCGTCCGCGGCGAAGAGCGCGGCCTCCCCGCTCTTGGTGGTCTTGGCGGGGTTGTCTGCCAGATTGTCCCAGCGCATGGACGCCTCCTAGGTAGCACTGACCCGAGAATAGAACACTTGTTCCCTTGATCGTTTTCTCCCCTTCGTCCCCGACCGGATTTTGAGCCGGGTGCCGGAGGTGGTTGGCTCAGCACACCCCCGAACAACCGAGTGCTGGAGGAACAGCCATGGCGCAGGTCGAGGCCACGACAGAGCGGATCATCGCGGCGGACCCGGAAGCGGTGTTCGACGCGCTGGCCGACTACAAGGACGTCCGCGGCAAGGTGCTGCCCGGCCAGTTCAGCGAGTACGAGGTGCGTGAGGGCGGCGACGGAGAGGGCACCCTCGTCCACTGGAAGCTCCAGGCCACCAGTAAGCGGGTGCGCGACTGCCTGCTGGAGGTCAGCGAGCCGTCAGGGGGCCCCTCCCATGCCGCAGGCTATGGGGGCGGTCAGCTGGTGGAGAAGGACCGCAACTCCTCGATGGTCACGACGTGGACCGTCACCCCGGCCGGCGAGGGCAAGTCCAAGGCCGTCGTCTCGACCGTCTGGAACGGTGCCGGCGGCATCGGCGGGTTCTTCGAGCGCACCTTCGCGCCCAAGGGACTCGGCCGCATCTACGACGAATTGCTGCAGAACCTTGCCACCGAGGTGGAGAAGTAACCCCCGGTCCGCGTTTCCTGCCTCACCGGTTCGGGTGGTCTTTCCACCCGCCCGGTTGTGCGCCGTAGTGGCTCTCACCGGGAGCTAAGCCCTCCGAGTGCGCCGTCAGCGCCCCCCGCCGCGTTTGCCCTCCCTTGTATCGCGATGCGAGAAATGGGCGGCGCAGATGCGACGAGGGGAGCGGCACGTGGTGGGTGGGATCACTCTGGTGAAGGACGAGCCCGACGGTCCGGGCGACACCGCGACGGTGCGGACGTCCGAACCGCCCCCGTCGCCACCCGTTCCACCTGCTCCGCCCGCTCCACCCGCGACGGCGCCGGACGCGGTCATGCCGCCCGCCTTCGAGACGGACCCGCGCCGCATCCGGCTCATCTTCATCGGGCTGATGCTCACGCTGCTGCTCGCGGCGCTCGACCAGATGATCGTCGCCACCGCGCTCCCGAAGATCGTCGGTGAGCTGCACGGCCTGGAGAAGATGTCCTGGGCGGTCACCGCCTATCTGCTCGCCTCCACCATCGGGCTCCCGGTCTACGGAAAGCTCGGCGACCTCTTCGGGCGCAAGGGCGTCTTCCAGTTCGCGATCGTCGTGTTCGTGATCGGCTCCGCGCTGGCCGGCTGGTCGCGCACCATGGACGAACTCATCGCCTTCCGCGCCCTCCAGGGCGTCGGCGGCGGCGGTCTGATGATCGGCGTCCAGGCGATCATCGCGGACGTCGTGCCGCCCAGGGAACGCGGCCGGTTCATGGGGCTGATCGGCGCGGCCTTCGGACTCGCCTCCGTGGCGGGCCCGTTGCTCGGCGGCTTCTTCACCGACCACGCCTCCTGGCGCTGGTGCTTCTACATCAACATCCCGTTCGGCCTGGTCACCTTCGCCGTCATCACCGTCGTGCTGAAGCTGCCGAAGCCGGCCGTCCGGCCCCGGCTCGACATCCTCGGCGCCGTGCTGCTGGCCGCCGCTTCCACCTGCGTGGTGCTGGTCACCAGCTGGGGCGGTACGGAGTACGCCTGGAGCTCCGGCACCATCCTGGCACTGGCCGCGGGAGCCGTCGTGACGACCCTGCTCTTCGTCGTCGTCGAGCAGCGCGCGCCCGAACCGATCATCCCGCTGCGGCTGTTCCGCGACTCGATCTTCAACATCAGCGCACTCGTCGGCGCGGTGGTCGGGATCGCCCTGTTCGGCGCGGCCAGCTACCTGCCGACCTTCCTGCAGATGGTCGACGGGGCCACCGCCACCGAGTCCGGCCTGCTGATGCTCCCGATGATGGGCGGCATCGTCGCCGCTTCGGTCGTCTCCGGCCAGCTCATCTCCCGTACCGGCAAATACCGCGTCTACCCGATCGCCGGGAGCGCGCTGGCGGCGATCGGCATGTGGCTGCTGTCCCGGCTCGAAACGGACACCCCGCGGCTGGAGTACAGCATTTCGCAGGCGGTGCTCGGGCTCGGGATCGGACTGATCATGCCGGTGCTGGTGCTCGCCGTGCAGAACTCCGTACGGCCCGCCGACCTCGGCACCGCCACCAGTGCCAACAACTACTTCCGGCAGATCGGCGGCAGCGTCGGCGCGGCCGTCTTCGGCACGCTCTTCGCCGGGCGCCTCGCCGACGCGCTCGCGGTGCGCCTGCCGGCCGGGGCCGGTCTGCCCGACCCCGAGTCGATCACCCCGCAGCTGGTCCACGCCATGGAGCCGGCGCTGCGCGACAGTTATATCCAGGCGTACGCCGACGCGATGCCCCGGATCTTCCTCTACCTCGTGCCGGTCCTCGTGCTCGGCCTGTTCTTCGCCTTCTTCCTCAAGGAGAAACCGCTGGTGTCCCACCACAGCCCGGAAACCGCAGCAGAGCCCGCGACGATCCCGTCCGCCCGGGTCAACCCCGGCCCCCAGCCCGCCGGGCACCTCGCGGGGGTGCCCGTCAGCGGCAGCGTCCAGCATCCCGACGGCACGAAGGTCCCCCGCGCCGCCCTCACCCTCATCGACGTCCAGGGGCAGCAGGTCGGCAGGGGCGCCAGCGGTGAGGAGGGGCGGTACGCGCTCAGCGTCCCCGGCGCCGGTTCGTACGTCCTCATCGCCGCCGCCGGGGGCCACCAGCCGCAGGCGGTCAGCGTCACCGTGGGCGAGCGGCCGGTGGAGCTCGACGTGGTGCTCGGCGGGGCGGGCCGGCTGGCGGGAACCGTCCTGACGCCGGACGGCGCTCCGGTGCGGGACGCCGCCGTCACACTCACCGACGTACGCGGCGAGGTCGTCTCCTCCACCCGCAGCGGTCGCGAGGGCGGCTACGTGATCTCGGAACTGGTGGCAGGGGAGTACACCCTCGCGGCCAGCGCCCCCGCGTTCCGGCCCGCCGCGCTGCCGGTCAGTGTGCAGGCGGCCCGGGAGACCCGGCAGGACATCGAACTGGCCGGCGGCGCCGTGCTGCGCGGTGTCGTGCGCGCCAGCGGCGGGCGGCTCGTCGAGGACGCCCGGGTCACGCTCCTGGACGCGGCCGGCAACGTCGTCGACACCGTGACCACCGGGCCCGACGGAGCCTTCCGGTTCGTCGACCTGTCCACCGGCGAGTACACCGTGATCGCCGCCGGCTACCCGCCGGTGGCCACGGTCCTCCAGGTCGCGGGCGGCGGGCGCACCGAACGGGACCTCCAGCTGGGTCACGAGGACTGACCCCGCGACAGCGGTGGCGAGGGCAGTGCGCCCCCCGAGTGCGCGGGGCGCACCACCTTCGTGGGTGATTCCGTCGATGACCGGCGGGCGCCGGTCACGGCCCCGTACGGTGGAGCCACGTACCGCAGAACCTTGCGGTGGGGAAGGAGCCTTCCACCCATGGAACCCGGTGTGCCGGAGCACAGGACACCACAACCGCGAGACGCGGCGGCGGGCCGTGTGCCGCTCGCCGTGGTCGTCGTCGACACGGACGGACGTGTGTCGCACTGGTCGTCCGGCGCCAGAAGGCTCTTCGGTGTCGCCCGGGAGGACGCGGTCGGCTGTCCGGCCGGTGAACTGCTCCCCGTCTCAGGGGCGTTGCGGGACCGGGACGAACCGACGCGGGACGCGATGTACGCCGAGTTCGGTCCGGAGCTGGACAGCTCCCTCAGCGGTACCGCCGCCTATCCGACAGCGGGCCGGGCCCGGGTGGACCAGCCGGACCGGGGCCGGATCGAGGTCCTGTGGTGGGCCTATCCGCTCGTCGGGCCCGGCCCGGAGCGGCTGCTCGTGCTCGCCGCGGACTCCGCGCAGGTGCGCGGCGCCGAGGCGGGACAGGGACGGGGCGCGGACACGATCGCACCCGGATTCGCCCTGCACACCGACCTCCCCGGCTACCGGGAACTGTCCGGTCGGCTGCCCGAGATCCTGCCCAGCATGAGCGTCCACGAGGCCACCCGGATCGTCTCCCAGGTACTCGAACTCGGCTATCCGGTCCTGGAGTTCAGCCACCACGACCGGATCCCGGTGACCCCCGACTGGGGGGTGCCGCAGCGCGTCGGACGCCCCGGTGCGGCGACTTCGCCGCACATCGACGACGGACGGCCCGCGCCCCGCGCGGTGCCCCGCCCCGAGCTGGACCTCGAATACGCGGCGGTCCGTGAGCGGCTGGAATTCCTCAACGAGGTCAGCGGCCGAATCGGTTCCTCCCTCGACCTGGAACGCACCATCCGCGAGGTCACCAGCGCCGCGGTGCCCCGCTTCACCGACTTCGCGGGTACGCATCTGCGCGCCGCCGTCCTCGCCGGTGAGGGCTTCCCGGACGGGCCGCCCGACGTGACGACGGTCTGGCACCGGGTCTGGGTCGAGCACAACGACGAACCCGGCCGCTGGGACGACACCGTGCCCGTGGGCGAATCCATCGCGTTCCCGGAACACACCCCCTTCTTCCAGTGCATGGTCACCGGCGAGCCGGTCATCATCCCCTATGTCAGCGAGGAGTTGAGCAACCGGATCTCCGGTGAGTTCGAGAAGCGCGACCTGCGTCCGCTGATCACCCACCGGTCCCTGCTCATCGTGCCGCTCAAGGCCCGCGACGTGGTGCTCGGCTTCATGGTCCTGATGCGGCGCCCGGGGCGGGAGCCCTTCGACGACATGGACCGCACCACCGGCGCCGAACTCGCCGCCAGGGCCGGGCTCGTCCTGGACAACGCCCGCATGTACACCTACCAGGAGAACGTCGCAGAGACCCTCCAGGACAGCATGCTGCCCCAGGTCGAGCCACGCATGGCCGGCTGCGACATCGCCACCCGCTACCTGCCGGGCGCCCGGCTCGGCCGGGTCGGCGGCGACTGGTTCGACTCGGTGAAGCTCCCCGGCTCCCGGACCGCGCTCGTCGTCGGCGACGTGATGGGGCACGGCCTCAACTCGGCTGCGATGATGGGCCAGTTGCGTACCGCCGTGCTGACCATGGCCACCATGGAGATGGAGCCCGCGCAGCTGCTGCGCAATCTGGACGACCTGGCCCAGCGGCTCGGCGAGCAGTACCTCGCCACCTGCCTCTACGCGGTGTACGACCCGATCCGCTCCGAACTCCAGATCGCCAACGCCGGGCACATCCCGCCCGTGCTCGTCCACGCGGAGGACGGCCGGGCCGAGCTGCTCGATCTGCCGACCGGTGCCCCGATCGGGGTCGGCGGGGTGGCCTTCGCGACGGCGACCGTGCGGGTCCTGCCGGGCGACCGCCTGGTGCTCTGCACCGACGGGCTGGTCGAGGTGCGCGGCCAGGACATCGGCGCCGGTCTCGCCGCGCTCTGCGCCTCGGCCGCGCATCCCGCCGCGTCCATGGACGACGCCTGCGACACGATCATCCGGGCACTCAACCCCCGCGACGGCCGCAAGGACGATGTCGCCCTGCTGATGGCCCGGCTCAACGGCATCCCGGAGGACGACGTCGCGGAGTGGCAACTCGCCCTGGACCCACGCGAAGTGGCGCGCGCCCGCCGGATGGTCCGGGGCAAGCTGCTCGACTGGGAGCTGCCCGGCGCGGTGGAGTCGGCCGAGCTGATGGTCAGCGAGCTGGTCACCAACGCGGTGAAACACGGCCGCACCCACCACATCGGGCTCCGGCTGGTTCGCACCGGCGCCCTGCTCTGCGAGGTCAGCGACGACGAGCCCGCCCCGGCCGCGCTCCTCGACGCCACCGCGGAGGACGAGTTCGGCCGCGGCCTCGTCCTGGTGACCGGCCTCGCCCGGGAGTGGGGCAGCAGCACGACGGCCCGCGGCAAGACCGTCTGGTTCGAGCTGGCGCTCTCCCGGCGGACCGGTCGTCGCCCGAACGGGCGGTAACCGGGGCCGGGGAAGAGGCGTCGCCGGTCGCCGGTCGCGTCCGCGCACTTGCCCCGATCCGCCGCGGGCGGTAATCCCTTGTTCTGCAAGGTGGCTCGGCGTGACGGGACTTGGGAGTGCGCATGAATGATCCACAGCGGTACCGCGAGGCGTGGGAAGGCTTCTGGGAGGCGACATCGGACGCGCCCGGCGAGGCGATCTGGGACGCCGACCCCTCGCTGAGCGCCGCCCCGCACAGCGAACTGCTCCTGCCGTACGCCGATGCCGCGCTGCCCGTCGTCGACCTCGGCTGCGGCAACGGCACCCAGACCCGCTACCTGGCCACCCGGTTCGCCCATGCCATCGGCGTGGACCTCTCGCACGCCGCGATCGGCCTCGCCCGCCGGGCGGACACCGAGGGCGTCGCCGAGTTCGCCCAGCTCGATCTGACCGACGGCGAAGCGGTACGCGCCCTGCACGAGCGGATCGGGGACGCCAACGTCTATATGCGGGCGGTTATCCACCAGAGCGAGGCCGAGGCCAGGCCCGCGGTTGCCGCGGCCGTGGCGACGCTGCTCGGCGCACGCGGGCGGGCCTTCGTCGCGGAGCTGACCCCGGCCTCCAAGGACGTGCTCCGACTGGCGGCACAGGGACCGGACGGTCCGCCCAAGAAGCTGCGCCGGGTCTACGACCACGGGCTCAAACCGGCGGACGCCGCGGAGGAGGAAGTGCCGGAGCTTCTGCGGGCGGCCGGACTGACCACGTTGGACAGCGGTGACACGGCCCTGCCGCAGACCGAGCAGCTGCCCGACGGGACCCGGATCGACCTGCCTGCCAGGTGGTTCGTGCTGGCCGTCGGCTGAACGGGGGCCGCGCGGAGAGGCCTCAGAGTGCGTCCTGCCCCCGTACCAGGGTCATGAGAGCCCGCGCCCCGGGGCTCATGACCGGCGCCTCCGGAAGCACCACGACGCTCTCGTAGTACGGCTGGGCGGGCCCGTCCAGCCGTACCGTCGCCAGGCCCCGCGCCTCGGGCTTGCGGGTGAAGTGGTGCGGCACCACCGCGATGCCGAGCCCCTCCTGCACCAGCTCAAGCAGGCTGTGCACGTCGTTCACCTCAAGCGCGACCGTGCGGCGGACCCGCGCGGCGGCGAACGCCTCGTCCGCCGCGCGGCGCGGACCCCAGTCCGGATGGAAGTCGATGAACGGCTCGCCCGGCAGCTCGTCCCACCCGGCCCGGTCCTTCCCGGCCAGCCGGTGGCCGGGCGCGCACAGCAGGACCATGGGCTCACGGGCCAGCGGGACCAGCTCGCCGCGCCACTCCACGGAGCTGACCGTGGCGGCGAAGGCGATGTCGAGCCGCCCGCCGGCCACCCCGTCCACCAGGCTCGTCGTCCCCTCCTGGCGGAGCCGGATCTCCATGTGCGGATGCGCGCGGTGGAAGGCGGCGAGCAGCCGGGGCAGGCTCACCCCGGCCACGCACTGCTCGACCCCCACCGACAGGGTGCCGCGCAGCAGCCCCCGTACGGCGTCGACGGCGTCCTTCGCGGCCCGCGCGCCGGCCAGGGTGCGCTCGGCCTCCACCAGCAGGGCGCGCCCGGCCTCGGTCAGCCGGACGCTGCGGGTGGTCCGGCTGAACAGCGGGGTCCGCAGCTCCTGCTCCAGCGCCCGGACGGAGGCGGATAGCCCGGACTGCGACACGGCGAGGCGCTCGGCGGCCCGGGTGAAGTGCTGTTCCTCGGCGACCGCGACGAAATGTTCCAGCTGGCGCAACTCCATGATTGAGAAATATAGGCGCTGAATCCAAGCGGAATCTCCTGTTGGACTGCTGGATCGATCTGCGCGAGCCTGGATCCCGCACGGCGTACCCCGTCGTGGACCGGAACGAACTCTCCCGTGGAGCCCCGCATGTACATCCCGTCCGCAGAGCGCTACCAGGACATGCCCTACCGGCGCACCGGGCGCAGCGGCCTGAAGCTGCCGGCCCTCTCGCTCGGCCTGTGGCACAACTTCGGCGGGGACCGGACGCCGGAGACCCAGGGACAGATCCTCCGCCGGGCCTTCGACCTCGGCATCACCCACTTCGACCTGGCGAACAACTACGGCCCGCCGCCCGGCTCCGCAGAGACCGCGATGGGTCGGGCGCTGGCCACGGACTTCGCCCGGCACCGGGACGAGATCATCGTCTCCACCAAGGCCGGCTACCTGATGTGGGACGGCCCGTACGGGGAGTGGGGCTCACGCAAGAACCTGCTCTCCTCGCTCGACCAGAGCCTCGGCCGCCTCGGGCTCGACTACGTCGACATCTTCTACTCCCACCGCCCCGACCCCGAGACCCCGCTCGAAGAGACGATGGGCGCCCTCCACTCGGCGGTCCAGCAGGGCAAGGCGCTCTACGTGGGCGTCTCCAACTACTCCGCCGAGCAGACCCGGGAGGCCGCCCGGATCCTGAAGGACCTCGGCACCCCGCTGCTCATCCACCAGCCGCGCTACTCGATGCTGGACCGCTGGGTCGAGGACGGCCTGCTCACGGCCCTCGACGAGCTTGGCGCCGGCTCCATCGCGTACTCGCCGCTGGAGCAGGGCATCCTCTCCGACCGCTACCTCCGCGGCATCCCGGAGGGCTCACGGGCGGCGGGCAGCAGCCCGTTCCTGTCGGCCGACTCCGTCACCCCGGAGCTGCTCGCACGCCTGCGCGAGCTCGACGAACTGGCCTCGGAACGCGGCCAGTCGCTGGCCCAGCTGGCGCTGGCCTGGGTGCTGCGCGGCGGCCGGGTCACCTCCGCCGTGGTCGGCGCGAGCAGCGTCGCCCAGCTGGAGAACAGCGTCCAGGCGGTCCGTAATCTGGAGTTCGACGACGCGGAACTCAGCCGGATCGAGAAGCTCCTGAAGGGCGCGAAGCGCCGCTGAACGACCCGGCGCGCGGGCGCCCCGCGGCAGGGGCGCCCGTAACCCGTCCGGCAGCGGGCTGTGAGGATGGCCGCCATGACATGGACGGCGCCCCGCCTCACGCGTACGACCCCCGACGGCCTCCAGCTGAACGCACCCGGCACCGCTGACGAGCGGACCATGCTGGCCGGCTGGCTCCAGTGGCACCGCGAAACGCTCCTGGTCAAATGCGCCGGACTCGGTCCGGAGGAGCTGGCCCGCACCACCGCCGGACCGTCCGGACTCACTCTGCTCGGGCTGGTGCGGCACCTGGCCGAGATCGAACGCTGGTGGTTCCGGCGGAGCTTCGCCGGCGAGCCGCTCGGTGACGTGTTCACCGGGCCGGACGACAGTGACGAAGGTCTCCGGGGCGTGGACCCGGCCCGCGCGGAGCACGACTACGCGGCCTACCTGGCCGAGGTCGCGGCGGCCGGGGCGGCAGTCGCGGGCCGGGACCTCGACGAGACCTTCGTGACGGCGGGCGGAGCCAGGACCTGCAGCCTGCGCTGGGTGTACCTGGCCATGATTCAGGAATACGCCCGGCACAACGGCCACGCGGATCTGCTGCGCGAGCGGACGGACGGCGAGACCGGTGACTACCCACGGGACTGAGCCGTACGGCCCCCTTCAGTGGAATGGACCAATGGAGGTCCGGACAGCCCTGGCCTGCGCGTTCCCCGGCGCGTACCGTGTGGCCGCATGAAGATCCTCGTGAGTGCCGACATGGAAGGCGCCACCGGCGTGACCTGGCCGGCCGATGTGCTGCCCGGCACGCCGCAGTGGGAGCGGTGCCGTTCGCTGTTCACGTCCGACGTCAACGCCGCGGCCCTCGGGTTCTACGACGGGGGCGCCGACGAGGTGCTCGTGAACGAGGCCCACTGGACGATGCGCAACCTGCTCCTGGAGCGGCTCGACGACCGGGTCCAGATGCTCACCGGCAAGCACAAGTCGCTCAGCATGGTGGAGGGCATCCAGCACGGGGACGTCGACGCGGTCGCCTTCGTCGGCTACCACACGGGCGCCGGTACGGAGGGCGTGCTGGCCCACACCTATCTGGCCAACTCCATCACCGGGGTCTGGCTGAACGGGGTCAGGGCCAGTGAGGGGCTGCTCAACGCGCATGTCGCCGCCGAGTACGGGGTCCCCGTCGTGCTGGTCACCGGGGACGATCTGACCTGTGTCGACGCGGCGGGTTACGCGCCCGACGCCCGCACCGTGGCCGTCAAGGACTACGTCTCGCGCTACGCCGCGGTCTGCCGCACCCCGGCCCGAACCGCCGCCGACATCCGTGCGGCGGCCAAGGAGGCGGTCGCGCTGGCGGGCCGGTACCCGGCGGTCGACGGCGGACCGTTCTCCGTGGAGCTGGAGTTCGACGCCGAGCACCTGGCGGCGGCGGCCACCGTCGTACCGGGCGTGACGGTCTCCGGCGAGAGGCGTGTCGTCTATACGAGCGAGACGATGTACGAAGGTATCCGCACGTTCAAGGCGGTGACGACCATCGTGTCGTCCGCCGTGGAGGAACAGTATGGCTGAGGTGACCAACCCCAGGAGCGGCGTCGACGCGCTCGCGCTCGACGAATCGGTGACGTTCACCTCCGAACTGATCCGCATCGACACCACCAACCGGGGCGGCGGCGACTGCCGTGAACGCCCGGCGGCCGAGTACGTGGCCGAGCGGCTGGCCGCCGCCGGACTCGAACCGACGCTGCTGGAGCGCACCCCCGGCCGCACCAACGTGGTCGCCAGGATCGCCGGTACGGACCCGTCCGCCGACGCGCTGCTGGTCCACGGACACCTGGACGTGGTGCCGGCGGAGGCCGACGACTGGTCGGTGCACCCCTTCTCGGGTGAGGTCCGCGACGGTGTCGTCTGGGGCCGGGGCGCCATCGACATGAAGAACATGGACGCGATGGTCCTCGCGGTCGCCCGGTACTGGGCCAGGGCAGGCATCCGGCCCCGCCGCGACATCGTGATCGCGTACACCGCCGACGAGGAGGCCAGCGCCGACGACGGCTCGGGCTTCCTCGCCGATCAGCACCCCGGACTCTTCGAGGGCTGCACGGAGGGCATCAGCGAATCCGGCGCCTTCACCTTCCACGCCGGACCGAACATGCCGCTCTACCCCATCGCGGCGGGCGAACGCGGCACCGGATGGCTCAAGCTGACCGCGCACGGCAAGGCGGGACACGGCTCCAAGGTCAACAAGGCCAACGCGGTCAGCGCGCTGGCCGCCGCCGTCGCCCGGATCGGCGCCCACGAATGGCCGGTGCGCCTCACTCCGACGGTCCGCGCCGCGCTCACCGAGATCGCCGCACTGCACGGCATCCACCCCGACCTCGACGCCCCCGGCTTCGACGTGGACGAACTCCTCGGCAAGATCGGACCGGCCGCCGCCCTCATCGAGCCGACCGTCCGCAACAGCGCCAACCCGACGATGCTGGACGCCGGGTACAAGGTCAACGTCATTCCGGGCCACGCCACCGCGTTCATCGACGGCCGGACGGTGCCGGGCGGCGAGGACGAGTTCCACGCCACCATGGACCGGCTGACCGGACCCTCGGTCGACTGGGAGTTCCACCACCGCGAGATCGCCCTCCAGGCCCCGGTCGACTCGCCCACGTACGCCAAACTCCGGGCCGCCGTCGAGCGGTTCGACCCGGACGGCCACGTGGTGCCGTACTCCATGTCGGGCGGCACCGACGCCAAGCAGTTCTCCCGGCTCGGCATCACCGGCTACGGCTTCTCCCCGCTGAAGCTGCCCGTCGGCTTCGACTACCAGGCCCACTTCCACGGCGTGGACGAACGCGTCCCCGTCGAGGCGCTGCACTTCGGCGTCCGGGTCCTGGACCACTATCTCCGCACCGCCTGAACCACTCGGGGGAATTCGAACATGGCAACCACGCAGGCCTACGGAAGCTGGCCGTCCCCGATCGACGCCGCGCTGGCCGCCTCGCGGGACGGCCGGCCCGAGTACGTCGAAGCGGTCGGCGAAGAACTGTGGTGGACGGAACCGCGCCCGGCCCAGGCCGGCCGGCGCGCCCTGGTGCGACGACTGGCCGACGGCACCACCGCGGAGCTGCCCGCCCCCTGGAACGTCCGCAGCCGGGTCATCGAGTACGGCGGCCGGCCCTGGACCGGAACGGAACGCGCCGAGGGCGGCCCGCTGATCGTCTTCGTCCACTTCGACGACCAGCGGCTGTACGCCTGGGAGCCGGACGGCCCCCGCGAGCCGTGGCCGCTCACCCCCGTCTCCACGGTCGGCGGCGGACTGCGCTGGGCCGACCCGCGACTCCACCCGGAGCGGGGCGCCTCCGGAGAGGTCTGGTGCGTCCTGGAGGAGTTCACCGGCGAGGGACCGGCCGAGCTGCGCAGGCTGATCGCCGCCGTGCCGCTGGACGGATCGGCGGCCGGTGACCGCTCCTCGGTACGCGAACTCTCCGACGACCGGCACCGGTTCGTCACCGGGCCCGAACTCTCGCCCGACGGACGGCGGGCGGCCTGGATCGCCTGGGACCACCCGAGGATGCCATGGGACGGCACCGAGGTGATCGTCGCGGACCTCGCGGACGACGGAACGTTCCGCGACCCCCGCACCCTGCTGGGCGGCCCGGAGGAATCCGTACCGCAGATCCAGTGGACCGCCGACGGACGGCTGCTCTTCGCCAGCGACCGCAGCGGCTGGTGGAACCTGTACCGCGCGGAACCGGACGGCAGCGCTGTCGAACTCTGCCCCAGGCAGGAGGAGTTCGCCGGACCACTGTGGAAGATCGGGCTCAGCTGGTTCCGGCCGCTGGAGAACGGGCTGATCGCCACCCTGCACGGCAGGGGCGCCACCACGCTCTCCATCCTCGACCCGGAGACCGGGACGCTCGTGGGCATCGCCGGGCCCTGGACCGAATGGGCCGGAACGCTCGCCGTACAGGGCAGCCGGGTCATCGGCATCGCCGCGAGCCCGCGCAGCGCGTACGAGATCGTGGAGCTGGACACCGCGACCGGACACACCCGGATCATCGCGGCCGAGCACGAGGACGCGGTCGATCCCGCGTACTACCCAGAGCCGGCGGAGCGCACCTTCGACGGTCCCGGCGGCCGGGAGATCCACGCCCACATCTACCCGCCGCACAGCCCCGACCGGACCGGCCCTGCCGGCGAACTGCCGCCGTACGTCATATGGGCGCACGGCGGCCCCACCGGGCACGCCGCCCTCGTTCTCGACCTGGAGATCGCCTACTTCACCTCGCGCGGCATCGGGGTGGCCGAGGTCAACTACGGCGGCTCGACCGGTTACGGACGTGAGTACCGCAACCGGCTGCGCGAACAGTGGGGCGTCGTCGACGTGGAGGACTGCGCGGCCGTGGCCCGCGCGCTCGCCGCCGAGGGCACCGCGGACCCGGACCGGCTCGCCGTCCGCGGCGGCAGCGCCGGCGGCTGGACCACGGCCGCCTCGCTGACCGGCACCGACGTCTACGCCTGCGGCACGATCATCTATCCCATCCTCGATCTGACCGGCTGGGGCAGCGGCGAGACCCACGACTTCGAATCGCAGTACCTGGAATCGCTGGTGGGCCCGCTGGCCGAGGTCCCCGATCGCTACCGCGAACGCTCCCCGAGCACCCGTACCGACCGGCTCACCACACCCTTCCTGCTGCTCCAGGGCGAGGACGACCCGATCTGCCCGCCCGTGCAGTGCGAGCGATTCCTGGCCGCCGTGGAGGGGCGCGGCATCCCGCACGCCTATCTCACCTACCCGGGCGAGGGCCACGGCTTCCGCCGCGCGGACACCATGATCAGCGCGCTGGAGGCCGAACTCTCCCTCTACGCCCAGACCTTCGGCATCGAACGGCCCGACGTGCCGCGGCTGGAGCTGAAGGAGTGAGCCTCGCCCCGCTGACCCGCCCCGCCCGGCTGCGCGCGGGCGCCAGGGTCGCCGTCGTCTCCCCGAGCGGGCCCGTGCCCGTCGACCGGCTGGAACCCGGCCTGGACATCCTGCGCGGCTGGGGCCTGGAGACCCTGACGATGCCTCATGTCCTGGACACGCACCCGGATCTGGACTATCTGGCCGGTGCGGACGAGGCACGCGCGCGGGATCTCCAGGACGCCTGGTGCGATCCGTCGGTCGACGCGGTGATCTGCGCCAGGGGCGGGTACGGGGCACACCGCATGGTCGATCTGGTCGACTGGGCGGCGATCCGCGCCGCCGGACCCAAGGCGTTCGTCGGCTACAGCGACATCACCGTGCTCCACGAGGCGTTCGCCCTGCGCACGGGCTTCGCCACCCTGCACGGCCCCATGGTGGGAACCGAGGCCTTCCTCAAGGACCCGCGCACCCAGGAGGCGCTGCGGGCCACCCTGTTCGAGCCGGACACCGTGCGGACGCTGGGCCTCGACGGGGCGGCGGTGCTGTCGCCCGGCCGGGCCGGGGGAATCACCTACGGCGGCTGTGTGAGCCTGCTCGCCGCCGGACTGGGCACCCCGCACGCCAGACGGTCGGCCCGCGGCGGGCTGCTGGTCATCGAGGACACCGGCGAGTCCCCGTACGCCATCGACCGCATCCTCACCCAGCTGCTGCGGGCCGGGGCGCTCGACGGCGTCGCCGGGGTGGCCTGCGGCTCCTGGATGGGCTGCGGGCCGTACGAGAAGGTGCGGGCGGTGCTCGCGGACCGGCTCGGCGGCCTCGGTGTCCCCGTCGTCGAGGAGCTCGGCTTCGGCCACGGCCCCACCGGGCTGACCATCCCGCTCGGGGTCCCGGCCGTGCTCGACGCGCCTGCCGACGGCGGCCCCGCCACCCTGACGGTCGAGGTCGCGGCGCTGCTCTGAGCGGGACGAACCGCACACCGGGGCCCGTACCGCTGTCACCCGGATGGGCGTACAGAACGGCGCCCGGCACCCGGACGGAGGCATCCTGGTGCCCCGGGGGCCGAGGCTTACCAGGAGCAGGGAAGGGGCCATTCATGAGCCCGAAAGACGTGTCGAGCGGCGGTACGCGCAGCACCGGTGCTTTCACCCCGGCCCGCATTCTGATCCTCGTCATCGCGGTCCTCTCGGTGGTGTTCATCGCCGAGAACACCGACGACGTGCAGGTCCGCCTGCTGATTCCAGTGGTGACGATGCCGCTCTACGCGGCGCTGGCCGTGATGTTCCTGGCCGGGATGGCCTGCGGCGCCTACTTCTTCCGCAGGCGGGCCAGGTAGCACAGGTGCCCCGAAGGCCGCCTACGCTGGGCCGATGTCCGACACCACCTATCTGGCCGAGGGGCCGCGCACCGCGATCCGCCCCTTCACCCCCGCGGATGCCGACGAGTTCACCGCACGTGCCCGGGAGAGCCGCGAACTGCACCGCCCCTGGCTGTTCCCGCCGACCGATCCGGACACGTACTCCGCCTACGCGGGCGTACTCATCGAGGACCCGTCGAAGGCGGGCTTCCTCGTGTGCGAGCGGCACGGCGCCGGGGGCGGCGCCGACGGTGCCGTCGCCGGCTTCATCAACATCAACAACATCGTCATCGGCGGCTTCCGCTGCGGCGCCCTCGGATACGGTGCCTTCGCCCACGCGGCCGGGCGCGGACTGATGGCCGAGGGGCTCGGTCTGGTACTGCGGTACGCCTTCGGGCCCCTCGGCCTGCACCGCCTCGAAGCCAACATCCAGCCGGACAACGAGGCCTCGATCGCGCTGGTGCGCCGGGCCGGATTCCGGCTGGAGGGCTTCTCGCCGGACTTCCTGTTCATCGACGGGGCCTGGCGCGACCACGAGCGCTGGGCGATCACCGCGGAGATGCGCTGACCCGGCCGGGCCGGGGCCTCAGCCCGTCCCGGCGGCCAACTGCGCGTCCAGCGCCGCGAACAGCCAGTCGTGCGCGGACCCGGGGGTCGGCTCCGGTGTGCCTCCCGGCGGGGTGACCACCTCCGACACCAGCTCCCAGTAGCGGTCGATCCGGGGATCGGCCGCCAGCTGTCCGGCCAGCACCCGGCGGAAGCCGAGAGTGTCCCGGCTGCCGTACGCGCTCGCGTACGCGTCCACGAAACTGTCCAGCTCCGGGCCCGGAGACGGCCGCCCGCCCCGGCGCATCACGGCCCCCGCCAGCTCGTACGCCTCGGCCAGACCGGCGTACAGCACAGCCGGTCGGCCCGCGCCCTCGCCCCGGTGCGCCGCCGGCTGAGGAAGCTCGGTGCCGGTGCACGGGCGGGTCACGAAGGCGTACAACCGGGCGAAGGCGAGAACCTGGGCGGGCTCCGGGTCCTCCGGCGGCTGTGGCACCACCGCCTCCAGGAACGCGGAGGTCGCCCCGGCCGGCATCCGGGGCGGCAGCCAGCCCCGCCAGAAACGGGCCAGCGGCGCCGTGTCCGGAGGCGCGGACACCGCCCCGATCAGCCGCAGCCGGTCCGCCCGCTCACCCGGCCCGCACTCCTGCACCAGCCGCAGCCCGGCCTCCCGCCAGCGCAGCGCCCGGAGCTGGGAGCCCAGTTCGCGCAACTGCCCCGCGACGGCGTCCTCCAGCACGCTGCCCGCCCCGGTCTCCTCCTCGTCGAGGACCCGCCGCACCTCGCGCACCGGAAGCCCCAGGGCACGCAGCGAGCGGACCAGACGCAGCCGGCCGAGCGACTCCGGACCGTACCGGCGGTGCCCGCCGGCGCTGCGGCCGGCCTCCGGCAGCAGACCTCTGTCGGAGTAGAAGCGGACGGTCTTGACGGTGACACCCGCACGCTCGGCGAGCTCACCGATGCCGTACAGGCCGTCGTGGGACGGGAACACTTGAATCTCCCTCCGGGGGAGCTTCTACCGTACCGGCGGGCGCTGCCGCAGAGTCGTGGCGGCGTTCGCGGGCGAGGAGCGCTGAGGAGAGACCGATGACCGTATTCATCCTGGTACCAGGCATGTTCACCGATACGCACGTGTGGCGGGAGACCGCCGCGCGACTGACCGCCGAGGGCGACGAGGTGCACGCGGTGGCCCTCACCGGAACCGGTGGCCCCCGCCCCGCCGAGGCGGACACCGTCGACCTGGAGACCCACATCGCGGACGTGCTCGCGGTGCTCGACTCGGTCGGCGCCGCGCCCGGCCGGGAGGTGGTGCTGGTCGGCCACGACTACGGCATCCACCCGGTGCTGGGCGCCGCCGACCGCAGGGCGGAGCTCGTCGCCCGGATCGTGTACCTGGACTCGGGGCTGCCCCAGGACGGCGTCCCCGCCCTGGCCGCCGTACCCGACCCGGCCCTGCGCGAGGAGCTGGCCGAGCGCGCCGGTGCCGACGGGGCCCACGGGGTGCTGCCCGCCCCGGCCCGCGACGCGTGGCAGCGCTGGGGCAGTACCGAGGGCGTTCCCGACGCGGCCCTGGACCGGCTCACCGCGTCCGCCTCGCCGCAGCCGCTGCGCACCCTGCTCCAGCCGCTGCGGCTGACCGGCGCGGCGGCCTCGCTGCCCGTCACCGGGGTGCTGTGCAACGCGGCCGGCTCCAGCATCGAAATGGTCCAGCGGGGTGTGGACTTCGGAGAGCCGACTCTCCAGGTCTTCACCGGCCCGCAGGTGACGTTCTTCGAACTCCCCACCGGACACTGGCCGATGCTGTCCCTCCCGGACGGGCTCGCGGAGGTCCTGCGGCGGGCGGCCGCGGGCGAGGGACACCGGCTGGTAGCACCAGACGCCGGGCAGTTGCCCGCGCACCTGCGGCCGTTCCTGCTCGACGTGCCGGACGTCCCGCGCGAGCGGACCGGCCACACCGACCTCTACCCGCCCGCCGCCGAAGGCCCGCGTCCGGCCGTGGTGTTCGTGCACGGCGGACCGGTGTCCGCCGAGGCCCGGCCGACCCCGAGGGACTGGCCGGGCCTGAACGGGTACGCCCGCTACGCGGCCGGGCAGGGGGTCGTCGGCGTGACCCTCGACCACCGCCTGCACGACGCCGCCGGCTACCCGCTCGCCGCAGAGGACATCGCTGCCACCCTTGAGCTGGTCCGGGCCGATCCACGGGTGGACGGCCATCGGATCGCCCTGTGGTTCTTCTCGGGCGGCGGGCTGCTCATGGCGGACTGGCTGCGGCAGCCGCCGTCCTGGCTGCGCTGCGTGGCGGCCAGCTACCCGCTGCTGGCACCGCTGCCCGTGCTGGGCCCGGTGGACCCCCGCTTCCGCCCGGCGGACGTGGTGCCGAAGGCCGGTGCGCTGCCGCTCGTGATCACCCGGGTGGGCCGCGAGCGGCCGGAGTTCGCCGTCACGGTGGAGGATTTCCTCACCGCGTCCCGGGACTGCGGGGCGGCGGTCGAGGTGATCGACGTACCGAACGCCCACCACGGCTTCGAGACCGTCGATCTGACCGGGGAGTCCCGCGACGCGGTGCGCCGTGGGATGCGCGCGGTGCTGGCCCACCTGGAGGCGTGAGGGCCGGGCTCCGGCCCTAGGGGCGGGTGGCCGGCAGGTGGGCCAGCGCGGCGCCCCGGAGCAACACCTCACGCAGCTGTACGGGGGTCAGGGTGCGGGTGGACATGTTGCGTTGGCTGGGGTGGTAGCCGCCGACCAGGTGCAGCGTCCGTTGTCCGTCGCGGCTGGTGAGGGCTGCCTCGGCGCCGTGCCCGAAGGCGGGACGGGGGCGGGGCAGCTGCCAGCCGGCGTCGGCCAGTACCGGGAGGAGGGTCTGCCAGGCGAAGCCGCCGAGCACCACGACGGCGCGCACCGCCGGGCCCAGCAGCGCCAGCTCGCGGGCGAGCCAGGGGCGGCAGGTGTCGCGCTCTGCGGTGGTGGGCCGGTTGCCGGGCGGCGCGCAGTGCACCGGCATCGTGATGCGTACCCCGTACAGCCGCAGGCCGTCCCCGCGGTGCGTGGCGGTCGGCCGGGAGGCGAGCCCGACGTCGTACAGGGCCGCGAACAGAGCGTCCCCGGAGGCGTCGCCGGTGAAGATCCGGCCCGTGCGATTGCCGCCGTGTGCGGCCGGTGCCAGGCCGACGAGTGCCAGCGGCGCGTCCGGGGGGCCGAAACCCGGCACCGGTCGTGCCCAGTACTCCTGGTCCAGGTAAGCCGGACGCTTGACCCGGGCGGTCTCCTCCCGCCAGGCCACCAGCCGCGGGCAGGCCCGGCACGTGGTCAGTGCCGCGTCCAGCTCGGCCACCGAACGGGCCGCCGGAGCCGCCGCGGCCGGGAAGCCCGCCGCCTCCGGCGCACGCCGGCTCATACGACAGCGAGGGCGGCATCGATCTCGTGGAGGAAGGCGTCCAGGTCTCCGGGGTCGCGGGAGGTGATGAGCGTCCAGCCGCCCGTGTCATCGGTGACCACGGGCTCGTCGGCCCAGGTGCCGCCGGCGTTGCGGATGTCCGTGGCCAGCGAGGCGTACGACGTGAGCCGCTTTCCCGCGACGGCATCCGCCTCGACCAGTGCCCATGGCCCGTGGCAGATCGCCGCGACGGGGCGCCCGGTGTCCTTGAAGGCGTGGACGAGTTCCACCGCCGGGCCCTGGCAGCGCAGCTTGTCCGCGTTCAGGGTCCCGCCCGGAATGAGCAGCAGGTCGTACGCGGCGGCGTCGGCCGCGTCCAGCGTGAGGTCGGGCCGCACGGTCTCTCCGGGGTCCTTGTCACCGACCAGCGTCCGGATGTCGTCCGAGGACAGGGCCGCGATGTCCACATGGGCGCCCCAGCCCCGCAGGTGTTCCACGGGCACCACGAGTTCGTCCTGCTCGACGCCGTAGTTCGTCACGACGGCCAGCACCCTGCGCCGGCTTCCGTCATTCGCGGTCATCGTCTCTGCCTCGTTCCCGGGCAGCCGCTCAACGGCCGACGGCCTTGAGCAGCTGCTCCTTGTTCATCTTCGAGCGGCCCTCGATGTTCTTGCGCTTGGCGTCCTCGTACAGCTGGTCCCTGGTGCGTCCCCGGGCGCCGCTGTGGGAGCGCTGTCCGCCACGCTGCGAGGCGGACTTCGGGTCCCGCGTCGACGACTTGCTCGCCGTCTCCGCCTCGCCCGAGCGCGCCCGCTCCTTGTTGACGGTGCGGGCCGCGATCTCCTTCGCCCGCTTCTCGGACGTACCCCGCCTCTCGGCGCTCTCCTTCACGTGCTCGTACTGACGCTCGCGCTTCGGGCTGGATCCTGCGGGCATGGGACTCTCTCCTCGCTTCTCCGCATCTCTCCGCGATCAGGCCTTTGCCTGCATGTTCCGCCGTGCGGGGTTGCCCTGCTCCGCGGCCTTCGGATCCTTCTCGCCCGCCTTGGCGCGGACACCCCGCTCGATGCGCTCACCGATCGACTTGTCGATGTTCGACCAGTACTGGAAGGCCCGTACCAGAACAGGCTCGGTGACCCCGTTGAGCAGATGGCCGACGACGTTGTCCACCAGCCGGTCGCGGGCCGCGTCGTCCAGGACCTCACGGACCAGGGTGCCGGGCTGACCCCAGTCGTCGTCCTCGGCGTGGTCCACATAGGCCGCCCGGGTGATTTCCCCGTCGGCGTACCAGCTCGGCGGGGAGCCGTGCCGTGCCGTGTCGGCGGCGGGCCCGCCCTTGGAGTTCGGTGCGTACACGGGGTCGCTGGTCTTCCGGTACGCCATCGCCCCGTCCTTGGAGTACGTGTGTACCGGGACGACGGGCGCGTTGACGGGCAGCTGCTGGTAGTTGGCCCCGATGCGGTAGCGGTGCGCGTCCGCGTACGAGAACAGCCGGGCCAGCAGCATCCGGTCGGGGCTCGGACCGATGCCGGGAACCAGGTTGTTCGGCTGGAAGGCCGCCTGCTCGATCTCGGCGTGGTTGTCGGTGGGGTTGCGGTCCAGCGTCATCCGGCCGACCTCGATCAGCGGGTAGTCGCTGTGCGGCCACACCTTGGTCAGGTCGAACGGGTTGAAGCGGTACCCGGCGGCGTCCTCGTACGGCATGACCTGCACGTGCAGCGTCCAGCTCGGGTACTCGCCGTCACGGATGTGCTCGAAGAGATCCCGCGTGTGGTAATCGGTGTCGGCCGAGGCCATCTGGTCACCCTCGTCCTGGGTGAAGCACTCGATGCCCTGGTCGGTCTTGAAGTGGTACTTCACCCAGAAGCGGTCGTCCTGCGCGTTGATCCACATGTAGGTGTGCGAGGTGTACCCGTTCATGTGCCGCCAGGAGCGCGGGATGCCCCGGTCGCCCATCAGCCATGCGACCTGGTGGGCCGATTCGGGCGAGAGGGTCCAGAAGTCCCACTGCATGTCGTGGTCGCGCAGGTTGTTGTCCGCGCGGCGCTTCTGGGACCGGATGAAGTGCTGGAACTTCATCGGGTCCTTGATGAAGAACACGGGGGTGTCGTTGCCCACCATGTCGTAGTTGCCCTCGCTGGTGTAGAACTTCACCGCGAAGCCGCGCGGGTCCCGCCAGGTGTCCGGGCTGCCGCGCTCGCCGGCGACGGTCGAGAACCGGGCCACGAGATCGGTCCTGGTGCCGGGCTGGAAGACCGCCGCCTTGGTGTAGGCGCTGACGTCGTTGGTCACCTCGAAGTGCCCGAAGGCGCCGCTCCCCTTGGCATGGGGCTGACGCTCGGGAATCCGCTCCCGGTTGAACTGCGCCATCTGCTCGATCAGGTAGGCGTCCTGCAACAGGACCGGTCCGCCGGGGCCGACGGTGAGCGAGTGTTCGTCACTCTCCACCGGAGCGCCGGAGTCCGTGGTGGTCGCCTCGCGTGAGGTGTCGGTCATCGGGCTGTCCTCCTGCTGCGTTGTCAGGTGCGCGACGTTGGTCGGATCACGCATGCGATGGGCGTCTCGCGAGTACGCGCCTGGCCCTGACTGGATGGTGCCAAACATTGACAGACAGCGCTCTTCGGCGGCAGACGCCCCGCACCTGCGCAAAGAGGCCAGAAATTGGCACACCGTCGTACCGCGCGCGAACGCCTCGAACGCCTCGAACGCCTCGGACCCGAGCGCGCCGCGCGCTCGGCCGACCACGGACAGTGATGTGCGGCCCCGTCCGTGCGGTCCGCCCGGCAGCTCGTGGTCCGGATGCGAGGAGGCGGCAAAAGGGTGAAAAATGGTCTGACGGGGCTCCCCTGCGCCGCGCTCTCGGCTCGGGCGACGCTCCAGCCAGCAGGGGGGACGGATCACCCGCGATGCCAGCGAACGCCAGTGAGTGTCCGCCGACACCCCCGGGTGTGCGATGCGAGCAGGGAAGTGGGTTTCGATGTCGAACAGAACACGCGCCCAGGTCCACGAAGAGCCGCAGGAGGAGCGCGGGGCCATGGGGTCCCGCGATACGGGCTCGGACAAGCCTTCCGGCGGACCGGTCGACAGGCCCGCCGGTACGTCGGACGAGAAGGCCGACACCTCCGTCAAGCCCAGCAAGTCCCCCCACCCGGATGCCCCGGACCTGCAGTCCGGCGGCGGCTGACACTTCACCGTCCGGAGGCCCCGGGGGAGGCCGCCCCGTCACACGGAGAACCCTTCATGGAGGAGTGACTGTGACCTCGGTACCGACCATCACCCTCAACAACGCGGTGCGGATCCCCCAACTGGGTTTCGGCACCTTCCAGATCCCGCCCGACGAGACCCGGAAGGCGACGCTGGCCGCGCTGGAGACCGGCTACCGGCACATCGACACGGCGGAGATGTACGGCAACGAGAAGGAGGTCGGCCAGGCGGTCCTGGACTCCGGGCTGGACCGCGCCGACGTCTTCGTGACCAGCAAACTCAACAACGACGCCCACGGGTACGACGACGCCCTCCGGGCGTTCGACCGCACCATGGAGGAGATCGGTCTCGACCACCTGGACCTCTTTCTCATCCACTGGCCGCTGCCCGGCAAGGGCGACTTCGTGGAGACCTGGAAGGCCCTGGAGGAGATCTACCGTTCCGGCCGGACCAAGGCGATCGGGGTCTCCAACTTCCAGCCCCACCACCTGCGCCGACTGCTGGAGAACAGCGAGGTGGTGCCCGTGGTCAACCAGATCGAGGCGCACCCCTACCTCACGCAGGACGACGTCAGGGCGTTCGGCGCCGAGCACGAGATCGCCACGGAGGCCTGGTCACCCATCGCACAGGGCAAGGTGCTGGACGACCCGGCCATCAACCGCATCGCGGACCGGGTGGGCAGGACGCCTGCGCAGGTGACCCTGCGCTGGCACATCCAGCGCGGGGACATCATCTTCCCCAAGTCGGTGACGCGGAAGCGCGTCGAGGAGAACTTCGCCCTCTTCGACTTCGACCTCAGCGAGGGCGACATCGGCGAGATCTCCGCGCTGAACCGCAACGAGCGGACCGGACCCGACCCGGACCGGTTCACCGGCTGAACCGTGCGATGACGGCGGACCCTCGGCGGGGGTCCGCCGTCACGCCGCCCCCTGCCCCCGGCGCCCCTTGTAATTGATCTTCATGGCGTCCATGTCCGTCGCTGTGGAGCGCAGTTCACCATGCCCGTACCCGCGCTCGCGCAGCTCCGTCTCCGCGCGGTCCTCCGCGATCGCGCACGCCATCTCCGTACCGTCCTCGGCGTCCGACACCACCACGTAGCGGAAGCTGAAGTGCTTGAGGACGCGGTCGTAGGTGAGCGAACCCTCTTCGCTGAACGCCATGGAGGCCAGGCCGTGCTGCTCCACCTCGGCCAGCATCCGTTCCCGCGCCGCGTCCGTCAGCCCGTCCCAGGTGCCGCGCACGATCACTCGGTAGGTGTGCTGCGTGCTCATCGTGTTCCACCGTCTCCATAACGTCCCGCAAACCGCTTGAGCGGCAACCCTACGGCCAGGAGCATGGCGCGCACGCGGAATATCGCGGCGCTCGACGCGGCCGCCGACCCGCGCCTCCGGCCGCCGGTCAACAGCGCCGGCGCCCCGGACAGAAGCGCCCGCGCCCTGCTCACCGACCCGGTGGTCGCGGCTTTTGCAGAAGAGAGACGGCCGATCCCCTGGTCCGGGCGGCCCGCAGCGTGTTCCATGGTCATCGGGGGGCGCCCGGACCTGCGGCGGCCCGCGCGAGGGAGCGAGGTTGCCTTGGCCACCACCGTACGACGTGACGTACTGACCCTGCCCGCGGCGGCGGTGGGACCGGAGAATCCGCTGCCCGCGTTGCGGCCCCTGGACGAGACGCATGTCGTCGACGACCGGGACCGGGCCGGTCTGCCCCGTGACATGGCCCGCCAAATCGGCCACGAGCCACTGGCCACCGTGCTGCCCGTGGCCGTCCTCGACGGGTACGGGCGCGAGCGCACGCCCACGGACCTCGATGTGATCGTCATCGAGAACGACCGGCTCCGGGCCACCGTGCTGCCCGGATTCGGCGGCCGTATCCACTCCCTCTTCCACAAGCCCACCGGCCGGGATCTCGTCTACACCAACCCCGTCCTCCAGCCCGCCGACTTCGCGCTCAACGGCGCCTGGTTCTCCGGCGGCATCGAGTGGAACATCGGCGCGACCGGCCACACCACCCTGTCCTGCGCCCCCGTGCACGCCGCCCGGGTCACCGCACCCGACGGCGGTGAGATGGTCCGGCTCTGGGAGTGGGAGAGGCTTCGCGACCTGCCGTTCCAGGTGGACCTGTGGCTGCCCGACGACTCCGACTTCCTGCACGTCGGCGTCCGGATACGCAATCCGCACGAACACCCCGCACCCGTCTACTGGTGGTCCAACATCGCGGTACCCGAGGGTGAGCGCACCCGGGTGGTGGCCCCGGCCGAGAGGGCCTGGCACTTCGGCTACGAACGCACACTGAATCTGGTCCCGGTCCCCGAGAGCGATTCGGTCGACCGGACGTACCCGCTGCGCAGCGACTTCCCCGCCGACTACTTCTACGATGTGCCCGACGGCGCCCGCCGCTGGATCGCCTCCCTCGACGAGAACGGCCACGGGCTCGTCCAGACCTCCACCGATCTGCTGCGCGGCCGCAAGCTGTTCCTCTGGGGCAGCGGGCCCGGCGGCCGCCGCTGGCAGGAGTGGCTCACCGAACCCGGCACCACCGGCTACGCGGAGATCCAGGCAGGGCTGGCCCGCACCCAGCTGGAACACGTGCCGCTGGAGCCGGGCGGCGAGTTCAGCTGGCTGGAGTCGTACGGGCCCCTGTCGGCGGACCCCGCCGCCGTGCACGGCGACGACTGGCCGGCCGCCCGCGCGGAGACCGAACAGCGGCTCGCCGCCGCCCTGCCGCGCGGCGATGTGGACGCCGCGTACGAGGCCTGGCGCCGCTGCGCCGACACCGAACCCGGCGAGGTCCTCGCCACCGGGTCCGGCTGGGGCGCGCTCGAAGTCCGGCGCGCCGGGTACAAACTGCCGGGCACGCCCTTCGCCGAGTCCACCCTCGGTGAACAGCAGGAACCCTGGCTGGAGTTGCTGGAGCAGGGGACCTTCCCCGAGTCCTCCGGGGCGACGCCGCCCGGCCCCTCGCTGGTCTCCCCGCACTGGCGCGACATGCTGGAGACGGCCGCCGCGGAACCGCTCACCGAATACCACCTGGGTATCGCCCAGTGGCACGCCGACGACCGCGCCCAGGCGGTCCGCAGCTGGGAACGCGGACTGGCCCTGGCCCCGTCCCGCTGGCCGCTGCTGCGCTGCCTCGCCGTCGCCGCCCAGGAGAGCGGCCAGCGCGAGCGGGCGGCCGACCACTACGCGGAGGCGTTCGACGACCTGCGCGCGGCGCGCCGGGACGACGGCGACGCCTGGGCGGCCGCCACCGCCGCCCTCGGCCGGGAGGCCATCGAAGCACTGCTGACGGCGGACCGGCCGGGGCCCGCCCGCACCGTCTGGGACGGGCTGCTCCCGGCGGTCCGCGGTCGCGGCCGCTTCCGCCTGCTGGAGGCGCGGCTGCTGCTCGCGGAGGGCGAACGGGCCGCCGCCCGCGCGCTGTTCGACGAAGGCTTCGAGGTCGCCGATCTGCGCGAGGGCGCGGAGATCCTGGACGAGGTGTGGGCCGAGCTGACGGACGAGCCGCTGCCGGACCGGTACAACTACCGGATGCGTCCGCGCTCCTGACGGAGAGCCGGGCGCGTCAGGGGGTACCGGCGGACAGGTTCCGGTCGACGTACTCGAAGACCGAACCGTCCGGGTGCACGGCGATCAGGTTGCGGCCGACGGGCGTGTGGACCGGGCCCGCGATGACCCGGGCGCCCACCCGGGCCAGCGAAGTGTTGGCCTCTTCCACGTCCTTGACCGCGATCGTCGCCGTCACCTTGCGCAGGATCTCCAGCTCGGACTCGGGGCCGCTCATCAGCAGGAAGCAGCTGATGGCGGCCACCGAGACGCCGCCGCGCTCGAAGCGCAGCGCCGGACTGCCCGTCAGGTTCTCGTAGAAGGCCACCGCGGCCTCCAGGTCGTCGACGCAGATCCGCAGCGTGGTTCCCAGGATTTCCATGCGGAACAGGGTAGTTGGCCGGTCAGCGGTGTGTGATCGGTTCGGTGGCCCTCATGCGCGGCAGAGCAGCTCGCCGTGCGGGACCATGAACCAGCCGTCCTCCTGCGCACCCCAGGTGCGCCACGCCTCGGCGATCTCGGCCAGCTGTTCCGGCGTGGCGTGCCCGCCGTCGACCGCCAGTTTCGCGTAGACCGAGCCGACGGTACGGTCCGCCCACAGCGCGCTCCACCAGTCCCGGCTCTCCGGGGTGCCGAAACACCAGGCGGCGGCCGTCGGGATGATGTCGGTGAAGCCGGCCTGCCGGGCCCAGGAGAGCAGCCGGCGCCCCGCGTCCGGCTCACCGCCGTTGGCGCGGGCCACTCGGCGGTAGAGGTCCAGCCAGGCGTCCATCGCGGGCACCTCGGGGTACCAGGTCATCGCCGCGTAGTCGCTGTCGCGGGCCGCGACCACGCCACCGGGGCGGCAGACCCGGCGCATCTCGCGCAGCGCCTGAACCGGGTCCCCGACATGCTGGAGGACCTGGTGGGCGTGGACCACGTCGAAGGTGTCGTCGGGGAAGTCCAGGTCGTGCACGTCGGCGGTGGCGAACTCCAGGTTGTCCAGACCGCGTTCCGCCGCCGCCTCGGCCGCCTGGTCCAGGATCTCGCGGGTGGTGTCGACGGCGGTGACCCGGCCGGGCGCGACGAGCGCGGCGATGTCGGCGGTGATGGTCCCGGGACCGCAGCCCACGTCCAGCACGGTCATGCCGGGGCGCAGTTCACCGAGGAGGTACCCGGCGGAGTTGGCGGCCGTGCGCCAGCGGTGCGAGCGCAGCACCGACTCGTGGTGGCCGTGGGTGTAGACGGCGGTCTCCTTCGACATGGCCGTGCGTCCTTTCTCCGAGGGCGAAGTGCTGATCGGTACGGCTACGGTACGCCCGGCCGCCGAATAATGAGATGGGTATCTTGCGATGTGAGACTGCTTGGTCGGTGGCCGGAACGCGCGAGGGGCGGCCGACTCGGCGTCGGCCGCCCCTCGTTGGCCCGTCTCCGGGCAGGTCTCACATAAGCGATCGGGTCACAGCTGCATCGGGCAGTACACCGTCAGCGCCTCCGGCAGCTTGTCGATCATCAGCTCGCGACCGCTGTGCGCCACTTCGCCGTCGTACGCGTACGGCGTTCCCGGCTTCAGTCCGGCGACCCGGACCCGGTGGCGGCGGACGGCGGCATGCATGGGGGAGCGGGTCAGCGGTCCCGCGACGGCCGCCGCGAGCAGCCGGAGCCCCGGGGTCCGTCCGCCGTGCACCACCCGTACGTCCAGCAGCCCGTCGGCGAGGTTGTGCCGTCGGCCGGGTGCCGGGCCCACCCGCTGGAACAGGCCGTTGCCGACGAACAGCAGCCACAACGGGCGCCGCCGACCCTGGAGTTCGGCCTCCAGCGGGCGCCGCCCGCGCAGCACGTGCAACGCGGCGAGCACGCCGGCCGGCCAGCCGCCGATCCGGGGGGACCAGTGCTCACGGGTCCGCACCAGCTCGGGATAGACGCCCATGCTGAACGCGTTGAGGAAGTAGCCGTGGGCGCCGCCCGGCCCGTCGGGACCCGGCCGGAAGCGGCCCAGGTCCACCCGGACCGCGTCGCCCGCCGCGATCGCGGCACAGGCGTCGGCCACGGTCTCGATGCCCAAGTCGTACGCGAAGTGGTTCAGCGTCCCGCCGGGGAACACCGCGAGCGGCATGCCGTGCACGGAAGCCACCGCCGCCGCCCGGTTGACCGTGCCGTCACCGCCGCAGACACCCAGCGCCAGACCCCGGTCCGCCGCCTTCTCCAGCTCGGCGGAGACCTCCTCGGGCGGACACTCGACCACCTCCGCGTTCGGCAGCGCGTCCCGGACCAGCGCGGCCGTCGCCGTGGCCGTACCCGACGCCTCGTTCACCACGACGACCAGATTCTTGCCATCGGGCAGCGCGGGCGCGTGGGCGGGCGGCCTGCCCGGTGCGGGCAGCTGCCCCCGGGTCGGTACGACACCGCGCAGCGCGAACGCCGCCCCTATGCCGAGCGCCGCACCGGCCAGCACATCGCTCGGATAGTGGACTCCGGTGTAGATGCGGGAGGCCGCCACGGACAGCGCGACCGGCGCGACGACCGCCCCCCAGCCCTTCGACTCCAGGGCCACCCCGGTGGCGAAGGCGGCGGCGGACGCGGCGTGCCCGGACGGGAACGACGTGGTGACCGGCTGGCGCTTGAGCTGTCGTATCACCGGAACGGCGTCCAGTATCGGCCGCTCCCTGCGGACCGCCCCCTTGCCGACCGTGTTGATCGCGGCCGAGGCCACGGCCAGCGAGGCCATCCCGCGGAAGGCGGCCCTCCGGGCACGCGCGCTGCCGCCGAACGCGGCCATGCCCGCCGCGGCACCGGCCCACAGCAGCCCGTGATTGGCGCTGCGGCTGAGCCGGGGCAGCACGGGTGCGGCGGCCGGCCAGTGCCGCCGGGCCAGGCCCTGGAACACGGCGAGATCGCATCGGTGCAGCAGGTTCCGCAGCCCTGCGGGGTTCGGCGGATGTGAAGGGTTGCTCGGTGACGACATGGGACAGCGAATACCCTGCCGGGCCGCTCCGAATCAAGAGGCGCGCCCGGACGGCTCGGCCCCACCCGCCCGCCGGACGGCTCAAGCCGCCCCCCAATCAGTGTCAAAAGCGGATAACTACCGCGAAAATACGCATGGTCCGGTGTCGGAAGTCACTGCTCATTGCCCGGACAAGTGTCACGCCCTTAGCCTGTGTTCGTGATGCCGGTCACTGACCGGAATCCCGAACGCGAGAGGGTGGTGCACAACCCATGGGGCGACTTGTCCCGGCGGTGACCAGGGCGCTGGACGTGCTCGAACTGTTCCTCGACGGCGACGGAACGCTCTCGGCGCCCGAGGTCACCCGCAAGCTCCAGCTGCCCCGCACCACCGTCCACGAGCTGCTCACCACGCTGGCCGCCCGCTCCTATCTGGCCACGACCCCGGACCAGCCCGGCCGCTACCGCCTCGGCGTCCGCACCTATCAGCTCGGCAGCCGGTACGCCGAGCAGCTCGACCTCGCCGCCGAGGGCCGCCGGGCGGCCGAGCAGGTGGCTGAGACCTGCGGGGAGACCGTCCACGTGGCGATCCTGGAGGAGGCCGACGTCATCTGCGTCGCCAAGGCGGACTCCACCCACGCGGTCCGGATGGTCTCCGCCGCCGGCCGCAGGCTGCCCGCCCACTGCACGGCCGTCGGCAAGACGCTGCTCGCGGCCCTGCCCGCCCCGGAGCTCGACGACCGCCTCTACGGCCTCGAACTCACCGGAATGACCCCGCACAGCATCACCGACGAGGCGGCGCTGCGTACCGCGCTCGACGCCGTCCGGGAGCGGGGCATCGCGGTGGAGCACCGCGAGTCCGACCCCGATGTGAGCTGTGTGGCCGCGCCCGTACGGGACGGCGGCGGCCGGGTCGTCGCGGCGCTCTCCATCTCCGTCCCGATGATCCGCTGGAGCGACGAGCGCGAACAGGAGCTGGCCTCCCTCGCCGCAGCGGGGGCCGAGGCGCTCTCCGCCCGGCTCGGACACCACGGGGAGCGGGCATGAGCCGGCCGCGCCCCGAAATCGCCGTCCGCGAACACGCCGCACTCGGTGAGGGCCCCACCTGGGACCCGGCCACCGGACGGCTGATCTGGGTCGACATCCTCGCCGCCCGGATCCACACCTACGAACCGGCCACCGGCCGCCGTACGGTCATGGCGACAGAACAGCACGTCGGAGCTGCCAAGCCACGCGCGGGCGGCGGCCTGGTCGTCAACCTGCGCGACGGCATCGGACTGTACGACGCCGACGGCGCCTTCCGCTGGCTCGTCCACGACCCCGAACCGGGACGGCGCGGCAACGACGCGGCGGTGGCGCCGGACGGGTCGCTGTGGGCGGGCACCATGCGCTACGACGACACCGAGACCGGCGGGAGCCTCACCCGCGTCGCGGCCGACGGCACCGCCACCCGGGTGCTGCCCCTGGTGGCCTGCAGCAACGGCACCGGATGGAGCCCCGACGGGCGGCTGATGTACTACATCGACACGGCGACCCGCCGGATCGATGTCTTCGACGTGGACGGCGAACAGGTCCTCGACCGCCGCCCGTTCGCCACCGTGGAGGAGGGGGCCGGCTTCCCCGACGGACTGACGGTGGACGCGCTGGGAGCCGTCTGGGTCGCCCTGTGGGACGGGGCCGCGCTGCGCCGCTACACGCCGGACGGGGTGCTGGAGCGCGTCGTCGAACTGCCGGTGCGACGGCCCACATCCTGCGCCTTCGGCGGACCGGACCTGCGCGACCTGTACATCTCCACGGCCCGCGGCGGTCTCGACGCCCCGCATCCGCTCGACGGCTCGCTGCTGGTCCTGCCGGACGCGGGCCGGGGCCTGCCCGGCACACCCTTCGCGGGCTGACGGGCCAGGGGCCGTGTCCAGGACCTCACGGCGGTCGAGGTTCCCGGCCCACCGGGCGGCCCGCGCCATTCCCTCGTATAAAGGGGCTCACACGGCCCGCTCGGCGGGCGGCTGACCGAGCGGCGGCGAAGGAGGCCCGGATGGGCCGGGAACGGACCGGGCGCGGCGTACCGGAGGTCAGGGAGGACCGCGGCCCCGTGCGGTACGGACCGCCCGCGCCCGCCCCCGGACTGCCGGTCCTGCCCGAACTGGCCGAGGTGCTGGCGGCGGCGGCCGGCAGCGGTGTACCTGAGCCGGCCGGGGGCTCCGCCGCGCTGCGCGAGGCCGCCTGCGCCTACTGGGAACGGCGCGGACTGCGCGGCGGCCCCGAGCACGTCGCGGCCGCGCCGGGCACCTCCTCGCTGCTGCTCGCCCTGATCGCCGCGCACGGCGGCGACGTACTGATGCCGCGCCCCTGCCCCGCCGCCTGGATCCCGCAGGCCCGGCTGCTGGGGCGCCCCGCCTACCACGTGCCGACCCCCGCCGAGTGCGGCGGCGTGCCCGACCCGTACGCACTGCTGGAGACCGTGCGCAGGGTGCGGGCCGAGGGCGGCAGGCCCCGGCTGCTGCTGATCTCCGTCGTCGACGACCCCACCGCCACCGTCGCGCCGCCGGAACTCGTCCGCGAGGCCTGCGAGGCCGCCGTCGCGGAGGGGCTGCACATCGTCAGCGACGAGACCTGGCGCGACACCCTGCACCGGCCGCGCGACACGGTGCTGCTGAGCCCGGCCGAGATGTGCCCCGACGACGTGACGGTGGTCTCCGACCTGACCGGTGCGCTGACCCCGTCCGCCTGGCCGGTCGCGGTCGCCCGGTTCCCCGACACCGGCCGGGCGGCGGTCCGCCACGCCCGGACGCTCGACATCCTCACCGCGCTCGGCGCCTTCGTCGCCGGTCCGGTCGCCGCCGCCGCCGCACACGCGCTGCGCGAACCGGACGCCGTCACGGAGCGGGTCCGCCGGGCGGCGGTCATGCAGGCGCAGGTCGCCGCCGCCGCCCACCGGGCGGTCCTCGCCTCCGGCGCGCTGGCCCGGCCCCCGCAGGCCGGCCGCCACCTGTACGCGGACCTCGGCCCGCTCAGGTCCCGGCTCGCCGCCCGTGGCGTCACCGACTCGCTGGAGCTGGAGGAGTACCTGACGGAGCGGCTCGGCGCACCGGCCCCCGGCGGCCACCGGTTCGGCGATGAGCTGGGAGCCCTGCGGGTGCGGCTGGGCACCGGGACGCTGCTCGGGTCGACCCCGCGGCAGCAGCTGGAGTCACTGGCCGCGCCCCAGCCCCTGGAGCTGCCGCACGTCGCGGCCGCCCTCGGCGTCTTCCGCTCCGCCCTCGACGAACTCCGCTGACAGCCCCCGGCCGTCAGCGGCCGAACCGAACCCGAAGCCGCCGCCACAGCGCGGGCACCCCGCTGACCAGCAGCGTCAGACCCACCGCGGCCACGACCCCCTGCCACGGCTCGGGGAACAGCGAGCCGCCCAGAATGCCGATCAGCTGGTACGTGGCCGCCCAGGCCAGACAGGCCGGCACATCCCCGCGGGCGAACCGCCGCATCGGCATCCGCCCCAGCAGACACGCCAGCATCACCGGAATCCGCCCGGCCGGCACCAGCCGGGACAGCACCAGCACCATCGCACCGTGCTCGTCCAGCTTCTGCCGCGCCTGCGCCAGCCGCTCCGGAGCGGCCCGTTCGCTGATCACCCGCAGCCACTTGGAACCGTTCTTCGAGCGCACCCCGCGCTGCCCCAGCCAGTACAGGCAGATGTCCCCGAGGAACGCGGCGCCCGACGCCACCGCGAAGACGTACAGCAGCGCGAACGGCGACGACTGGTGGAACGCCACCACCGCCGCCGAGCTCACCAGCGCGCCCGTGGGCACCACCGGCACCAGCGCACCCAGCGCCACCAGCAGGAACAGCGACGGATAGCCGACCGCCTGCTGCGTCGACTCCGCGGGGAGCCGGCTCACCACCTCGTGGATCACCCGCCGGCCTCCGGCCGGACATGTTCGCCGTGCTCCAGCCGGTGCACCGCCACCCCCGGCGCCAGCATGGCCGCCTGGCGGACGAACTCGTCACCCGGCGAATGGAACTCGTGCGGCCGGATCCCGTCCATGCCGATCGGCCAGTACGTGCCGTAGTGCACGGGCACGGCCGAGCGCGGCGACAGCCGGGCCAGCGCCACGGCGGCCCGTCCCGCGTCGAGATGGCTGTGGCCCAGGTAGGGCCCCCAGCCGCCGACCGGCAGCAGCGCCACGTCCACCGGCCCGACCTCCTCCGCCATGTCGTCGAACAGACCGGTGTCCCCTGCGAAGTAGGTGCGGGCCGCGCCCTGGACGACGTAACCCAGGGCGGGGGAGCGGTGCGGGCCCACCGGCAGCCGCCGCCCGTCGTGCAGGGCAGGGACCGCTCGGATCAGCAGCGCACCGACCCGCACCTCGTCGCCGGGCACGACCTCGGTGATCCGCAGCCCGCGCATCCTGCGCAGCAGCCGCAGCCCCGGAACCGCCCGGACCGCGCCCATCGGCACGATCAGCCGGCCGCCCGGCGCGATACGGGCCAGCGACGGCAGATGCAGATGATCGGAGTGCAGATGCGAGATGAGGACGACATCGGCGACGGCGGCCGCCGGACCGGGCAGCTCTCCGCGCCGGCGTCGCAGATGCGCGATGCGCCGCACGAAGAGGGGGTCGGTCAGCACCCGGACCCCGGAGTCCTCGATCGTGCAGGTGGCATGACCCCACCAGGTGACTTCCACCGGCACGCGCCGCCTCCTGTTCCCCGGACCTGCCGTCGAGCCTACGGGTAACGGCCCGGCTCGGTCCGTGAGCCCCGGTACTCCCGCTCCCGTGCGCCCCCCACCCGTCCCGCCACGCGCCTTTTTCGTACGGAACCCGGGGCGTAGGGTCGCAGGACGACAGGCCCTAGCACCGGGGGAACGCCCATGGGAGACGTACGGGTGGCGGCCATCGCCAGTCTCACGCCGCTGGAGGAGCTCGACAGCGACCCGTTCCTGGTGGACACCCGCGGCCAGCACGAGATGTGCGCCCGCTGGGCGGCCGACAAGGGCTACGTCGTCACCCGGCAGCTGCGCCTGTACGGACTGCGCCCCGACCACCAGGCCCTCTGGGCCGACGTCGAGGACGGCGAGGTCGAACTCTTCGTCGCCCCCAACGACCGGGTGCTCGCGCGGGCCGTCGCCTCGGTCCCGCGGTTCACCGAGGAGTGCGAGCGGCGCGGCGTACGCCTGGAGATCGCCGGTCTTGACGAGCCGCTCTACAGCTCCCGGACCAAAGCCGGCGTGCACCGCAGGCTCTCCATGCCGACCGCCGGATACGACGGCTCCTGAGCGGCCCGGCCGGGGATCGCCTGCCCGGCGGGCCGTCCCGCTGTGAAAAGCTGGACCGGGTCCCGGAAGAGCGTGACCCGGACGTGAGGTGGCAGCGGCGTGGGTGACGGGCGATGGCGGACAGCCGGAAGCGCCCTGATGCGAGTGATTGTGGTGTGGGCCGTCTCGACGCTCACGATGCTTGTGCTCGCCGGGATTCTGCCGGACTTCCAGCTCCAGTCGGACGACGGCGACAGCATCACCAAGACCGCGTTCACCGCGGCATGGGGCGCGGGCGCGTTCGGTCTGCTCTCCGCCCTGGTCTGGCCGGTGCTGGTACGGGCCCTGCTCATCGTGCCGGCCCTGGTCCTCGGCATGCTGGTGTTCTTCCTCAACGGCTCGCTGCTGCTGATAGCGCTGCGGCTGATCCCGGACGGGCGCGGCGCGGCCGACCCGCAGATGGCGGTGGTCGTCGCGGCCGTGATGTCCGCGGTCGCCTCCGCGACGTCCACCGCCCTCGCCGTCCGTGACGACAACGCCTACCGCCGCCGGCTGTCCCGCCTCGCCGACCGGCGGCGCCGCCGCAGCCGCAGCGGCAGCGGTGCCGGTGCGGACGGCGGGCCGCCCGGCACGGTCTTCATCCAGCTCGACGGAGTCGGCCACGACGTCCTCGCGCAGGCCGCCGCCGACGGCCTGATGCCGACCGTCGCGCACTGGCTGGCCGACGGCACGGGCCACCGGCTCACCCCCTGGCGCACCGACTGGTCCAGCCAGACCGGCGCCAGCCAGCTCGGTATCCTGCACGGCACCAACTTCGATGTCCCGGCCTTCCGCTGGTACGAGAAGGAGACCGGCGACGTCATGGTCTCCAGCAGACCGGCCAGCGCCCTCGAAATGCAGCGCAGGGCCGTCATCCGCACCCACGACGGCGGACTGCTCACCCTGGACGGGGCCGGCCGGGGCAACCTCTTCAGCGGCGGCGCCGACCAGCTCGCGCTCGTCCTGTCGATGGCCGCCAGACGCGGCAAGGGCCGCCGCTCACGGGCCGGGTACTTCGCCTACTTCGCGGACCCGGCCAACGCCGTGCGTACCGCGCTCTCGTTCGTCGCCGAGGTCGGCAGGGAGATCGGCCAGTCGACCCGGGCCCGCCTCCGCAAGGAGACCCCCCGGATCAAGCGCGGCGGGCTCTACCCCTTCATCCGGGCCTTCGCGACCGTCGTCGAACGCGACGTGGTGGTCGCCGCCGTCATAGGCGACATGTTCGCCGGACGGACGGCGGTCTACGCCGACCTGGTCGCCTACGACGAGGTCGCCCACCACTCCGGGCCGCGCAGCCGGGACGCCGAGAAGGTCCTCGCCCGGCTGGACCGCTCGCTCGCGCTGATCGTCAAGGTCGCGGAACACACCCCGCGCACGTACCGGATCGTGCTCCTGTCCGACCACGGCCAGAGCCCCGGGGAGACCTTCGCGGGGGTGTACGGGCTGACGCTGAAGGACCTGGTGCGGGCGGGCAGCGGACTGCCGGTGCCCCGCCGGGCGCAGCGCACCCGGAGCGGTTCCGAGGCCCGTGACGCGGTACGGATCGCGCTGCACCGGCCGGTCGACGGGGACCGGCAGGAGGATCTGGCCAACCCCTCGGAGCCGGTCGTCCTCGCCTCCGGCAACCTCGGCCTGATCTCCTTCCCCGACCTGCCGGGACGCGCCTCCATGGAGCAGCTCGACCGCCGCCACCCCGCGCTGCTCAGCACGCTCGCCAACCACCCCGGCATCGGCTTCCTGCTGGTGCGCAGCGAGGCCCACGGCTCTGTGGTGCTGGCGCGCGGCGGCACCCGTATCCCGGTGGCGGAGCTGCGGGACGGGGACGGGCCGCTGGCCCCCTTCGGCCCGGGAGCGGCGGCCGCGGTCCGGCGCACCGACACCTTCCCGCACGTCGCGGACGTGATGGTCAACTCGATGTACGACCCGGAGACCGGCACCGTGCACGCCTTCGAGGAGCAGATCGGCTCGCACGGAGGCCTGGGCGGCGAACAGTCCCGGCCCTTCCTGCTCTGGCCGCGCGGGATGACGGACCCGCTCGACGCGGCGGCCGCGGAGGGCGAGGAGCGGCCGGCCGAGCTGGTCGGCGCGGAGACCGTGCACCGGGTCCTGCGGCGCTGGCTGAACGAGGTCTCGGGGCCGCAGGTGCCCGTGGGACGGCCGGACCGGGCCGGCGACGCCGACGCGGGCACCGGCGCGCGGGGCTGACCGGCCACGGCTCAGGCGGAGCGGCGGCGCACCAGGGTCGGATGGAAGATCGCCGACGGCACCTGCTCACCGGGGCTGCCGATCTGCTTCAGCAGCAGCCGGGCCATCTCGGCGGACATCTCCTCCACCGGCTGCCGGACCGTCGTCAGCGGCGGATCGCAGGCCGTGGCCGCACTGCTGTCGTCGAACCCGACGAGGGCGATGTCATCGGGGATCTCCTTGCCGGCCCGCAGCAGCACCGGAAGCGCGCCCAGCGCCATCAGGTCCGACGCGATGAACACCGCGTCCAGGTCCGCGCGCTCTTCGAGCAGCCGCTTCATCGCGGCGGCGCCGCCCGTATGCGTGAAATCGCCCTCCACGGCCGTCACGTCCCGGATGCCGTGCGCGGAGAGCGCGTCCAGGAAACCCGTCAGCCGCGCCTGACCGGCCGGCATGTCCTGCGGGCCCGACACCGTGCCGATCCGGCGACGGCCCAGCGAGACCAGGTGCTCTGCGGCCAGTCGCGCCCCCGCCCGCTGGTCGGCCTCGACATAGGTGAGCGGGGTCGGCCGGCGCGGCTCACCCGCTAGGACGGCGGGCAGCCGGGTGTCGTGCAGCAGCCCCGGCAGCGGGTCGTCCGCGTGCGAGGAGATGAGGACCACCCCGTCGACGTGGCCGTGGCGCAGGTAGGACAGCAACTGGTCGCGGGAGGGCTGGTCGTCGGCCAGCATCAGCACGAGCTGGATACCGGCCGGGCGCAGCACTTCGAGCAGCCCGCTGACCACCCGTCCGAAGTACGGGTCGGAGAACATCCGGCCTATGAAGGGCTCGGAGACCGGGCGCCGTTCGCGTTCCGAGACGACGAGTGCGACGGAGTCCGTGCGCCGGGTGACCAGCGAGCGGGCGGCGCGGTTGGGCACGTATCCGGTGGCGTCCACGGCCTCCTCGACCATTCGGCGCAGCGCCGGGTCCACGGTCGTCGCGCCGTTGATCACGCGGGAGACGGTGGCCCGTGACACCCCCGCCACAGCGGCCACGTCCTCCAGAGTGGCGGGGCGCGCGGGCAGCGGTGCGTCGGCAGTCATGCAGCTCTTTATACCCGGGCGGTACGGCCGGTCCGGAAACGGGTGAGGGGCCTGCGGCGGCGGCGCGGAGGCGGACGTCAGCCGGCTTCCCCGGACGGGCCCGGAAGCTGATCGAGCTCGGCGAGTTCCGCCTCGCGCGCCGAGACCAGGGCAGTGGCCAGCCGCTTGGCGTCGGGCCTGGTCCCGGACTGTGTCTCGGAGCGCGACACCTGGGCGGACTGGCGCAGATGGTCGCGGATCAGCGCCGTGACGAGGCGGTCGAACGCCCGGCCCTCGACGGCGCGGGCCTGTTCGAGATCGTGTTCCGTCACCATCCCCGGCATGTCGTGCCCCTCGTGCACATTGGTGTCGGGCAGCCCCATCCGGGCCAGCAGCGGGCGCAGCCGGGCGAGTTCGCCGTTCTGCGCGGTACGGAGCCCGACCGCCCAGCCCCGTATCCGTGGATCGGCGGCGCGCTGCCCGGCGAGCGAGAGCAGGGCCACCGCCTGCTCGTTCATCGGGGTCATCAGCTGGGCCCAGGCGGCGTCCGTCGGATCGGCCGGGGCCCCGCTCCCGGTGGCGGCGGAGACCGAGGGGGCCGGGGCGGCCGGGCGCTTCGGCCCGGCCGGGGACGCGCATCCGGCCAGCAGACATCCGGTCAGAAGCAGGAGCAGGGACAGCGCTGCGGTGCTGCGGGCCGCCTTCATGACGAGTCCTCGGGGGAAGGGCCCGCCCGGGGCGCGGGGCCCCGGACGGGCATCGGACGGACGGTGGCGGCTCAGCCCGTGGCCGGTGGCCGACGGCTGATGGGTGACGCCGCGTCAGGGGGTGCCGTCGGCACCGCACTTCACGATGGCGTTGATGCAGTCGCGGACGCGCTGGGCCATCTCGGCCTCGGGCCACACGTTGAAGAAGTCACCGTGCATCGTGTAGCCGGGACCGGACGCCAGCCTGAACCGGGCCGGGTCGCCGCTGACCGGGTAGCGGAGCACCTGGCGCAGCTTGGGAACCGGAACGGGGTGGGTCGAGGGGCATTCGCCGTTGACCGGATACGACATGTGGCTCTTGTGGTCGGCGGAGTCGAGGTCCTTGCCGTTCCAGCACTGCGGGAAGTCCAGGTACGACTCCAGCATCCCGTCGGCCGGGCAGTTCACGAAGTCGTGCGACGGGTTGACCTCTCCGTGGTGGAGGCACGACCAGCGCGAGATCGTGTTGTCGTCGGGGCCGGTCGCCTTCGCGTTCCCCGCGACGATGCGCAGCCCGCGCGGGAAGGGCTGGATCCGCTGGATGACGTCGTCGCGGACGCCTTCGCCCAGGTAGTAGAACGTGGTGCCGGTGGGTTCGACCTCCTTGTCGCCGTCGTACAGGGTCGGCACCCAGTACGACGACAGGTCCGTGTCGGGGGAGCAGCTGCTCCTGGCCTTCTCCAGCGAGGCGAGGTCGGAGTTGCCGTTCGTCGAGTCGTTGCCGAAGAAGCTGTGCATGTGCGAGGCGCCGGGCAGACCCGGGAAGACGATCGGGTCGTCGGGTGCCCGGTGGGTGTAGGGGCATTCAGCGAGGAACTCGGCGACCCGGACGACGTCCGCGGCCTTGGCGGCCGGAACGGCGTTCGTGCCCGCGTCCGTACCGGCGGACGCGCTGCCGGTGGCGGACTGGAGGAAGGAGACGGCGAGCGCGGCGGCGACGAGTCCCGCGACGCGGTACCGCCGGCGCGGCGGGGCCGCGCGGTGGCCGTGTTCGCCGGTGGGCCGATGGCGGGCGAATCTATGACGGAAGAAGAGCACGGCACTCCTGTTCGGAGGAAGTGGGGGTTCCTTGATGGTGCGAGAGAGCGCTCTCTCAAGGGAACGTAAAATGACGCCCTGGACATGTCAATAGAGTGAACGACACCGCAACTGGCTGCTTTTTGAAGCTTGTTGAGGATTCGTTCATCGGGAGAGCGCTCTCTCAATATCGTCCCGGATTCGGCTACGACGGAAGTCGGCACGTGCGGGTCGGGCGGCGGGCCGAGGGGGCGCGCAGGCCCCGTCGGGAATCCGCCGCCGGGGCGTTGTCAGTGGTGGGCGGCAGTATGAGGGGCATGACGAACTCAGCTGTTGTGCTCGCCGACACCGCCGCATACGCCGTCGCGGTCGAAGAGGCGTCGCAGGCCGCCGCCGCGTACTACGCCACGGGCGAGAGCGCGCTCGACGACGACGCGTACGACCGGCTGGCGCGCGGGATCGCCGCCTACGAGCAGGCCCATCCGCAGGAGGTGCTGGCCGACTCGCCGACGGGCAAGGTGGCGGGCGGCGCGGTCGTGGGGGACGTGCCGCACACCGTCCCGATGCTCTCCCTGGACAACGTCTTCTCGGCCGAGCAGTTCGTCACCTGGACCGTGTCGCTGGAGCGCCGGATAGGCAGGCCGGTCACCGCCTGGAGCGTGGAGCCGAAGCTCGACGGGCTGGCGGTCGCCGCCCGGTACCGCGAGGGTCGGCTCGAACAGCTGGTCACCCGTGGCGACGGCACGGCAGGTGAGGACGTCTCGCATGCGATCGGCACCGTCGTCGGTCTTCCCGAGCGGCTCGGTGAGCCGGTCACGATCGAGATGCGCGGCGAGATCCTGATGACGGCCGAGCAGTTCGAACAGGCCAACGCGATCCGTACCGAACACGGCGGCGCCCCCTTCGCCAACGCGCGCAACGGCGCGGCGGGCACCCTGCGCGCCAAGGACCGCCCCTACACCGTGGAGATGACGTTCTTCGCGTACGGCGCCCTGCCGCTCCCGGAATCCGGCGAGCTGACCGGCACCCTGGCCGAGCTGCCCCACAGCGAGGTCCTGGAATACGCCGCGCGGCTCGGCGTACACACCGCGGCGGACACGGAGGTGGCGCCGCGCACCGTCACCACGATCGAGGACGTCCAGCTGCGCGTCGAGGAAATCGCCGCGCTGCGCGCCTCGTTGCCCTTCGGGATCGACGGCATAGTGATCAAGGCCGACCTCGCGGCGGACCAGCGCGACGCCGGCTCCGGCACCCGCGCACCGCGCTGGGCGATCGCGTACAAACTGCCGGCCGTCGAGAAGGTCACCCGGCTCCTCGGCGTCGAGTGGAACGTGGGGCGGACCGGCATCATCGCGCCACGTGCGGTGCTGGAGCCGGTCGAGATCGACGGATCGACCGTCAGCTACGCCACCCTGCACAATCCGGCCGACATCACCCGCCGCGATCTGCGCCTGGGCGACCATGTGATGGTCTACAAGGCGGGCGACATCATTCCCCGGATCGAGGCCCCCGTCGCCCATCTGCGGACCGGCGACGAGCAGCCGGTCGAGTTCCCCGAAGCCTGCCCGCAGTGCGGCTCCGAGATCGATACGAGCGAGCAGCGCTGGCGCTGCGTCCGCGGCCGGAACTGCCGACTCGTCGCCTCCATCTCGTACGCGGCGGGGCGCGATCAGCTGGATATCGAGGGGCTCGGCGCGACCCGGGTCGTCCAGCTCGTCGATGCCGGGCTGGTCGCGGACTTCGCGGATCTGTTCGCACTGGAGCGTGAGCAGCTGCTCGGGCTGGAGCGGATGGGCGACACCAGTACGGACAACCTGCTGGCCGCGATCGACGCGGCGCGCGCCCAGCCGCTCTCGCGGGTGTTCTGCGCCCTGGGTGTGCGTGGCACCGGACGCTCCATGTCGCGCCGGATCGCCCGGTACTTCGCGGACATGGACCGCGTCAGAGCCGCCGACGCCGAGACGCTCCAGCGCGTCGACGGAATCGGCAAGGAGAAGGCCGGGGGAGTCGTCGCGGAGCTGGTGGAGCTGGCGCCGCTGATCGAGAAGCTCGTCGCCGCCGGGGTGAACATGACGGAGCCGGGCGCGACCCCGCCCCCCGAGCCGGGTCAGGAGAGCGACGCGGACGCGGAGGGCGCGGAGGGCAAGGGCGCCGACGGCAACGGCGCGGACGGTGGTGATGTGGACGGGAGGCCGCTCGCCGGGATGACCGTCGTGGTCACCGGGTCCATGACGGGCGCCCTGGAGAAGCTCTCGCGCAACGAGATGAACGAGCTCATCGAGCGGGCGGGCGGGAAGGCCTCCTCCAGCGTCTCCAAGCGCACCACGCTGCTGGTGGCCGGCGAGAAGGCCGGGTCCAAGCGCACCAAGGCGGAGGATCTGGGTATCCGGATCGCCGCGCCCGAGGAGTTCGCCGAACTGATCGGCGCGTTCCTGCCGTCCGAGGTGTGAGGGGATCAGGGGGCAGGAGATCAGAGATGGCCCCTTGGATTTTGCGTGAGAGTGGCTTTCTTTGCCTGCCTATTGCATAGTGAGGGTTCGGTCATGCCTCGCTATCAGCGGGTCAATGGGTGTGTGAACGGCTGCGAGAGCAGGCCGGGGGTGAGGGGCGATGCGTTCTTTGCGCGACGGACAGCGGCACGTCCGCTCCGTTCACCAGCAGGACCGGCAACACCGGGGAGTGACCCGCGGGCTCGCGCTCGATCTCGGCAGCTCCCGTACCCGTGCCTGGCTTCCCGGACAGGGAGTTGTGTCCGACACCGGGAACGGCCCCGGCGGTGAGTACGGCCGGGGCGGCCCGGTCCGGCGCGGACGCATCGTCGACGCCGAGTCGTGCGGGCGGATGCTCGGCCGTGTCGCGGACGCGGCGCTGGGCGCCGACCGCAGCGACACCGTGATCGTCCTCAGCCACCCCGTACTCGCGGGCCCCGAACACCGCGCCGCCGCGCGGGAGATCCTCGGCGCGCTCGGCCCGTCGAGCGTCATCGTGCTGGACAGCGCCAGGGCCGCCGCCGCGTGCGCGGGGCCGCAGGACGGCGGCCCGCTGCTCGTCGTCGACATCGGTGCCGAACTGACAGAGGTGACGCTCCTGGTGGACGGGCAGGTCCGCGACGCGCGGCTGGCCGAGACCGGGATCAGCGATCTGGATCCGGGCGACCCGCCCACCGCCGTGGTCCGGGCCGTCCTGGACATGATCATGGCGATGTGGCAGCAGGACCGTCACGGCGCGGTGCTCGGCGCCCTGCGCAGGGGCCCGTTGCTCGCCGGCGGCGGTGCGCTGCGGCCCGACGTCACCAACCGGATCGCTGTCCGCCTCGGCGTCCCGGTCCGGCTGCCGGACGATCCGGCGACCACCGTCGTGCGCGGGGCCGGGCTGTTCCTCAGCTCGGTGCTCCGCCGCGCCACCGTCGCACCTGCCCTGCCCGGCCGAGCCGGGTGACCCCCCTCCCGGGGGCACTCCGGGGCGACGCGCGTTCACAGGACCGGCCGGACACCCCGGCACACCTGCGACGCACGGCCCCGCTGCGGCAGTACCTCGCCGCACTGCTCCTCGCCGTCCTCACCGTCACAGCCGGTGCCGCGACCACGGCCTCCGCCGCGACCACGGCCTCCGCCACGACTACGGCCACCGCCACCGCCACCGTCGCGGGCGGTGCGGTCGCCGCCGGAGCCGGGCTGCCCGCCCGGACCACGGCCGGACCGGTGTCCCCCGTCGGCCATCCGGCCGGAGCCCAGCGGACCGACCGGGACCTGCGCGGCTCCGGCTCCGGGCCCAGCACCGGCCCCGATTCCGGCCCCCATACCCGCGCCGCCGTGGAGGGGGTGCGGCCGACACCGGTGACCGCGCCCCAGCCCTGGGCCGCCGCCGAACACCCCCGTACCCCCCAGCACCTCCCGCCGCCGGGCCCCGGCGCCCCGCTCCCGCGCCCGCCCGGCCTGCTGCCGCCGCTCCCCGTCCCCGTAACCGCCCTGGGCGCGGCCCCGGCCGCCGCCGACCGCTTCCGTGCCGCGCTCCCCGGTGTGCGCGGGCCTCCGGGCACGGCCGTTCACCGGCCCTGGGACCTGTCACCGGTCCCGTCCCGCACCCCTGCCGCGGCGCCCTGATCCAAGGCGAGAGCCCGAGGGCCCCGGCACCCCTCGGAGGAAACCCATGACTCGCGCCACCACGGTGCGGGCGGTTCTGGCTGCGGCCGTTCTGCTCGTCGCCGTGCTCATCACGCTGACCATGTCCCCCAGACTCGGCCTCGATCTCCAGGGCGGCACCAGAATGGTGCTCCAGGCCAAGGACTCCGGCACCGCGAAGGCGGACCGGGAGAGCACGGACCGGACCCTGGAAGTGCTGCGCAAACGCATCGACTCACTCGGCGTCGCGGAACCGACCCTGACCCGTTCCGGCGAGGACCGGATCATCGTCGAACTCCCGGACGTCCAGGACCCCCGCAAGGCCGCCGAGGTCATCGGCAGAACCGCCCAGCTGACCTTCCATGCCGTCCAGGGGCCCGGCACCGCCGACGGCTCCGGTGCGGAGGAAGGGACGACGCTCCCCGACGAGCAGGGCCGCCGCCTCGCCCTGGGCCCCGCCGCGCTGTCCGGCGCGGGCGTCAAGGACGCCTCCGCCTCATTCGACGCCCAGCAGGGCGCCGGCTGGTCCGTCTCGCTGGACTTCCACAAGGACGCCGGACGGGACTGGACCCGGCTCACGGGGGAGGCGGCCTGTCACCCGGTCCAGGACGAGCGGCGCCGGGTCGCCATCGTCCTGGACAAGCAGGTCATCTCCTCGCCCCAGGTCTCGCCGACCGTCGGCTGCGGCACGGGCCTGCCCTCCGGTTCCACCCAGATCACCGGCTCCTTCAGCGCCGACGAGGCCCGCGAACTCGCCCTGCTGATCCAGGGCGGCGCCCTGCCGGTGCCCGTCGAGATCGTCGAGCAGCGGACCGTCGGCCCGACGCTCGGGGCCGCCGCCATCGACGCCAGCGCCCGCGCCGCCCTCATCGGCGCCGCGGCCACGGCCCTGTTCATCACCGTCGTCTACCGGCTCTTCGGCGCGCTCGCCGCCGTCGCGCTCGGCGCCTACGGAGTGATCTCGTACGCGGCGCTCGTCGCACTCGGCGTCACGCTCACCCTGCCCGGACTCGCCGGATTCGTCCTGGCCATCGGCATGGCGGTCGACGCCAACGTGCTGGTCTTCGAACGGGCCAGGGAGGAACACGCCCAGCGTCCGGGCCGCTCCCTGCGCACCTCGCTGACCGCCGGTTTCCGGCACGCCTGGAGCGCCGTCGCGGACTCCAACGTGACGACCCTGATCGCGGCGGGCCTGCTCTTCTTCCTCGGCTCGGGACCGGTCAAGGGCTTCGGCGTCACGCTCGGCATCGGCGTACTCGCGTCGATGTTCTCCGCACTGGTCATCGCCCGCGCGCTCACCGAGATCGCCGCGGGCTCCACGTTCGTCGGCACCTACCGGGGCGTCAACGGCATCGCGAGTCCCGGCCGGGTCCGGACCTGGCTGAACCGCCGCGATCCCCAGCTGATGCGGTACCCGCGCCGCTGGCTGCTCGTCTCCGCGGTGCTGGTCGCCGTGGCGGTCACCGGCATCCTGGTGCGCGGGGTCAACCTCGGCGTCGAGTTCACCGGAGGCCGCCTCGTCGAGTACGCGACCAGCCGTCCGGTCGACGTCGAGACCGCCCGTTCCGCGCTGGCCGGTGCGGGGTTCGGTGACGCGGAGGTCACCACGGCGGGCGCGGGCGACATCTCGGTGCGGACCGGTGAGCTGGACAACGCGGGCGAACACGCGCTGCGCGCCGCGCTGGCGGAGGAGGGCGGCGAGACCACCAAGGTCAGGGACGAACTCATCGGCCCCAGCCTGGGCGACGAGCTGCGGCGCAACGCGCTGATCGCCCTGGCCATCGCCGTACTCGTCCAGCTCGGTTATCTGGCCGTCCGGTTCCGCTGGACGTTCGCGGTGGCCTCGGTCGGCGCACTCGTACACGACGTGATCGTCCTGGTCGGCGCCTTCGCCTGGCTGGGTCGCACCGTGGACGGCATCTTCCTGGCGGCGCTCCTCACCGTCATCGGCTACTCCGTCAACGACTCGGTGGTGGTCTTCGACCGGGTGCGGGAGCTGTGGGCCAAGGCCCGCCGGGAGCCGCTCGGGACCGTGGCCAACCGGGCGGTCCTGCAGACGGTCCCCAGAACCGTGAACACCGGGATGGGCGCCCTGTTCATCCTCGTCGCGCTGGCTGTCCTGGGCGGTGACTCGCTCGCGGACTTCGCCCTCGCCCTGCTGATCGGCATCGTCGTCGGCACGTACTCCTCCGTCATGACAGCGGTACCGGCCGCGCTGGTCCTGGAACGCGGCAGCAAGGCGCCGCCGCCCGTCCCGAGGAGCGCCCCGCGCGCCCGGCCCGGGACCGGGCGACGGGACCCGCTCGACAACGGGGCGCGCGTGTAACCCGGCCACTGCCTCGTCCCCGCCGCCGGACCGGCGGCAGGGACGAGGCGCGTCGGTCGTGGTATTCGTACCGGGCGGAACGGCACAATCCTGATCAACCACCCGGCGATCGCCGTGATCGGAGCGTGCCCGTGCCCGTCGTGCTGCGTGAGGCATGGACCACCCTCGTACCGGACATGAACGACCGGCACGGGCCGCTGCCGCCGCTGATGCTCGCTCTCACCGTCGTCACCGGACTGGTCGACGCCGTCAGCTACCTGCAACTGGGCCGGGTCTTCGTCGCGAACATGACCGGCAATGTGGTCTTCTCCGGTTTCGCGTTCGCCGGCGCCCCCGGCTTCTCGCTGGCCGCCTCGCTCGTCGCGCTCGCCGCCTTCGCGGCCGGGGCGCTGACCGGCGGACTGCTCGTCCACCACTCCCACGCCCACCGCGGCCGCATGCTGCTGCACGCGCTGTGCGTCGAGACCCTGTGCGTACTGGCCGCCCTGGTCGTCACCCTGATCTCCGGGAGCCCGTACGACGGCGGCGTGCGGTTCGCCCTCATCGTGCTGCTCGCACTCGGCCTCGGCGTGCAGAACGCCGCCTCGCGGGCGCTCGCCGTACCCGACCTCACCACCACCGTGCTGACGCTGACCATCACCGGTATCGCCTCCGACGGGCGGCTCGCCGGGGGCGGCGGCAGCAGGGCCGGCCGCCGGACCCTCTCGGCCGCCGCCATGCTGGCCGGCGCCCTGGTCGGAGCCGTGGCCGTGCTGCACGGGCATCCGGTGCTGCCGCTGGTCCTGGCCGTCGCGATCCTCGCGGTGGTGTGCCTGGCCGCGCTGGTCCTGGCGCGGGACGAAGGACCGTGGACCAGGCCCGTCCCCAAAAAATGACCGTTAGGACACGAGCGAACGCAGATACGCCGCGGTACCGGGGTCGGCGGGCAGGAACGTCTCGATGGCCAGCTCCGCGACCGTCACGTCCATCGGTGTGTTGAACGTGGCGATGGACGCGACGAACGAGAGCAGCCGGCCGTCCTGCTCGATCACCAGCGGCAGCGCGAACGGCACCGAGGAGGAGGGCTCGTCCCACTCCCGGCCGCCCGGCCCCGGCTCCACCGGATAGCCCGCGACCTCCTCGTACAGCGCACGGAGCTCCGCCGAACGGACCAGGGCGATCTGACGCTCCATCTGCGCCAGCAGATCGGCCCGCCACTCGCGCAGATTGCGGATCCGGGGGGCCAGGCCCTCCGGGTGCAGGGTCAGCCGCATCGCGTTCAGCGGCGGGGCGAGCAGGTGCTCCGCGACCCCGGCCGTCATCCGGGCGATCCCCTGATTGGCCGCCACCACGTTGTACATGCCGTCCACGACGAGCGCCGGATACGGGTCGTACCCCTGGAGCAGCCGGTCCATCCCCTCGCGCAGCGCGCCCATCGCCGGGTCGTCCAGCGCGGTCTCCGTATAGCGAGGGGCGTAACCGGCGACCACCAGAAGGGCGTTGCGTTCCCGTACGGGCACGCCCAGGTGCTCCGCCAGCCGCAGGACCATCTCCTCGCTGGGGCGGGCCCGGCCCGTCTCGATGAAGGAGATGTGCCGGGCGGAGGAGTCGGCCCGCAGCGCGAGCTCCAGCTGGCTGATCCGGCTCCGCTCCCGCCAGCTGCGCAGCAGCGGCCCTACCCCCGTGTCAAGCGCGACAGTTGTCATACCGAGACCGTAACGTCACGGGCACCGACCACCGAGCGAGGGAGCCCCCGTATGCCCGCCGAACCGCTGCCGCGGAACGAGATCGAGAACCGGCTGCGCGAACTGCCCGGCTGGACGCTGGAGGGGGACCGGATCACCCGCACCTACCGGCTCCCCTCGCACTTCGCCGCCGCCGGGCTCACCGTCCATGTCGCCCAGATCCAGGACGAGCTGAACCACCACTCCGATCTGACGCTCGGATACGACACCGTCGCGCTCTCGGTGAACTCCCACGACGCGGGCGGGAAGGTCACCGAGAAGGACCTGTCCCTCGCCGCCAGGGTGGCGGCCGTCGCTCCGGGCCACGGCGCGGAGTAGCGGCCAGGAGCGCGGCGGGGCCCGTCAGGTCACGGCGCCGAACCGGGGGTGCGCGGCCAGCCAGCGCGCACAGCTCTCGCTGCGCTCCACCGCCTCGGTGTACGCCGCCCGGGTGTGGCCGCGCACGGAGGCGGCCGCCGCGGAGGCCGCCGCCGAGCGCGGATGCCAGCCCAGCAGATGGCGCCAGCTCAACGGCGAACCGGTGATCGGGCGGGTCACCACGCCGGGCGTCGGCGGGAACGTCGCCCGGCACAGCCCGACCGCCCGCCCCACCCGCACCAGATGGACCACCGACACGGTGTCCGTCTCGTACACCGACACCGGGCTGAAGCCCGCCCGCGCGCAGGCCGCCACGAAGCAGTCCGCGAAACAGCCGTCGCCCGGCACGTCGGCCCAGCACTCGTCCGCCAGCGCGGAGAGCTCCAGCTCCGGCGCCCCGGCCAGCGGATGGCCCTCGGGCAGCATCACGAAGACCGGATCGACGCCGACGACCTCCCACGTCAGCCGGTCCGCGACCGGCGGCGGGCTCTCACCGCAGGCCCCGATGAGCGCGAAGTCGAGTCGCCCGTCCACGAGTTGAGCGGCTATCTCGGCCACCGACCAGCTGGTGTACGTGGACACCGTCGCGGCCGGGTGCGCCGTCGCCAGCCGGTCCACGAGCCCGCCGAGCAGCGGACCGTGTGTGCCGCCCAGCCGGAAGCGCTCCATGGCCCCCCGCGCGTTGGCGAACCGCACCGCCTCCGCCTGGAGTTCACTGACGGCGGGCAGCACCACCCGGGCCCGTTCGAGCACCAGCTCGCCCAGCGGTGTCGGCCGCGCACCCGTGTGGTCCCGGTCGAACAGCGGGCCCCCGAGCGCCTTCTCGATCCGCCGCAGCTGCGCGCTGAGCGCGGGCTGCGCCAGGCCCAGCGCGGCGGCCGCCTTGGTGAGACTTCCGGTGTCGGCGATGGCACGGACGGTACGCAGATGGCGCAACTCAAGCTCCATAACCGCAAGTTATGGCCCAGTTCGGCTGCTGGCAATCGTGACCGGAGCAGCGGAGGGAGTTCCGGCCGACGGCGCTGGCTACCCTGCGAGGGTGACCACCGATCTGATCCTGCTGCCGCGTGTCGCCTACCGTGGGCAGGAGATCACCGCGCCCCGGCTGCGGGGCCTCCTCGCGCTGCTCGCGGGCGACCTGCGCACGGGTTGCAGCACCGACCGGCTGGTGGCGGGGCTGTGGCCGGACGCGCTGCCGCAGCGGCCGGGAAAGGCGGTTCAGGTCCTGGTGTCCAGGGCGCGGGGGCAGCTGGGCGCCGGTGTCCTCGTCAGTACGCCGACCGGATACCGCCTCGCGCTGGACGAGGACCGGGTCGACAGCTCCGCGCTGCTGCTGCACGCCGCCGCGAGCGCGGACCGGGCCAGGGCCGGCGACCACGCGGGATCACTGGCCGAGGCCGAGGCCGGTCTCACTCTGTGGGAGGGCACGGGCGACGGCGCGGCCGGAACCGCGGACCCGGTGGCCGTGCTCCGCGCCGATCGGGCCCCGGCCCACGCCGCCCTGGTACGCGCTCGGGCGCTCGCGCTCGCCCGCCTCGGACGGCACGCGGAGGCGGCCGGGCCGCTGGCCGAGGCCGCCTCGGAGCATCCGCGTGACGAGGAGGTTCTGGCCGAACTGCTGCGCGGCGAGGCCGTGACGGTCGGCCCTTCCGCCGCGCTGACCCGGTACGAGGCCTACCGACGCGAAGTGCGCGACGGGCTCGGCACGGATCCGGGCGCCGGGCTCCAGGCCCTCCAGCGCGAACTGCTGCGCGGCGAGCCGCCCGTGGTGAGGCACGGCGTGCGGCACGAGCCGAACCCGCTGCTCGGCCGGGACGAGGACATCGCGGCGGTGGAGCGGCTGCTGCGTGCCTCCCGCGCCGTCACCGTCGTCGGCCCCGGCGGCCTCGGCAAGACCCGGCTCGCGCACGCCGTCAGCCGTCGGGCCGAGCAGCGCGTGGTGTACTTCGTGCCGCTCGCCGCTGTCACGGAGGACGAGGACGTGGCCGCGGAGGTGGCTTCCGCGCTCGGCGCGGGCGAGGGCCGGTCCGGCGCCCTGAGCGGCCACGTCCCGGCCGACCCGGTGGCCGGCATCCTCGGCGCGCTCGGGCCGGGGTCCGCGCTGCTCGTCCTGGACAACTGCGAGCAGGTCGTCCGGGGCGTCGCCGGACTCGTACAGGCCCTGGTCGCGTCCTCGCGGGATCTGCGGGTACTCGCGACCGGCCGCGCGCCCCTGGGCCTGACGTCGGAGGCGGTGTACGCGCTGTCGGAGCTCGGGCTCGACACCTCCGTCGAGCTGTTCACCCAGCGGGCCCGGGCCACCCGGCCGGGCGTGCGGCTGCCCTCGGACGCGGTGGCCGGGCTGTGCCGACAGCTCGACGGACTGCCGCTCGCCGTCGAACTGGCGGCGGCCCGGGTGCGGGTGCTCTCGGTGCCGGAGATCGCCCGCCGCCTCGGTGACCGGTTCGCGCTGCTGCGCGGCGGGGTGCGGGGTGTGCCGGAGCGCCACCGCACGCTGCACGCGGTCGTGGAGTGGAGCTGGAACCTGCTCACGCGGGACGCCCGGGCCGCGCTGCGCACGCTGTCCGTCTTCCCCGGCGGCTTCTCTGGTGACGCGGCGGAGCACGTCATCGGCGAGGACGCGCTGCTCCTTCTCGAACAGCTGGCAGGCCAGTCGCTGGTCACCGTCACGGACACCCCGGCCGGGGTGCGGTTCCGGATGCTGGAGACGGTACGGGAGTTCAGTGCGGCCCGGCGTACGGAGACCGGTGGGGACGGGGAGGCCGTGGGCCGGTTCCTCCGCTGGGCGCGGGACTTCGGGGTCGCGCACCACGAGGTGCTCTTCGGTTCGGACCGGTCGGCGGCCTGGGAGCGGACCAAGGCCGAGCAGGACAACCTGGTGGCGGCCCTGCGGCAGGCCCTGGCCCGTGCCGACGGCCCGGCCACGGCCGCGGTCACCGCCGTCCTGGCCGCCCTGTGGCTCACCGACTCCAACCTTCCCCGGCTCACCGCCCTCGCGGCGGACACCGGACCACCGCTCTCGCACTTCCGGCCCGGTCCCGAGTACGTCGAAGTCGCCCGCGCCGCAGCGGTGTTGTGCGCGGCGGCCTTGCTGATGGGCCACGGACTGCGGGCCGTACGCCAGCTCGTCACCCTCCGGCGGCTGCCCCCGGCACCGCCGGACACGCTGCTGCGTGCGACCTCGACCGTGCTGAGCGCGGTCCCCGAGATGCTGCCGCCCGACTACGGCGTGCTGGGCGAGCTCTGCGGCAGCGGACAGCCGCTGGTGGCGGGCGTGGCGGAGTGCATCGCCACCTACGTCTGGGAGTACGGGCACGAGACCGACCGGGCGCTCGCCTCGGCCCGCCGGATGGTCGCCGTCCTGGAGCGGGTCGACAACCCGGCCATGCAGGTCATGGGCCTTTCCCGGGCGAGCGAGCTGTGTCTGAAGACCGGGCTGGGCGAGGCCGCTTACGGATACCTCAGGACCGCGCTGGAGGTCCTGCCGCGGCTCGGTGACGAGCACGACTACATCGGCATCCGAAGCGGCCTGGCCCTGGCCTGCCTGCAGCGCGGCGACCCGGACGAGGCGGAGTACTGGCTGCGGGAGGCGCAGGCCGACGCCACACCGCCGCAGGACGCCTTCTACAGCCCCGACCTCGGTGTGCGGGCTGAGATCGCGCTCGCCCGAGGGCTGACGGAGACCGGACTCGACCTGTGGCGCGCCGCCGTGGACCGGCTGCCCGGGGCGGGCTCGATGTACGGCGGCGACCCGTGGGCGGACCCGTGGGCCCTGGAGATCCAGGCGGTGGCGGTGACGGCCCACGCCCACGCCGGGCGCCTCCGGCTCGTCGCGGAGCCGGTGGAGCGGCTGCGGCGGCTCCTGGAGACCCTGGTCTCCGGCCCGTTGCGCACACCCATGGAGCCCCCGGTCGCCGGCACTGTGCTGCACGCGCTGGGCTCGGCGGGGCTCGCAGCCGGCGACGTCTCGGCCGTCCGGATGATCGCGCTGGCCGAACGGCTGCGGGTGCTGCGGGAGTTCCAGCCGACGATGTCGCAGGCCCGCGCCCGGCAGGCGGCGGAGTGCGCCGACGGGGCGGCGTACTACGAGGCGGTGTCCCAGTACGCCGCCCTGGGGCGGGACGGGCTCCGGGAGGCGGTCCGGGCGCTCACGGCCGCGTCCGCCACCGGCTCCGGGGCCGCCGACGAGCACGGCCGGGGCGGCTACTTCGGGTCGCGGCCGAACAGCGACGTCGACCACCAGTAGCCGAGCACGGTCAGGGCCACGCACCAGAGGACCGTGAGCCACCCGTTGTCACCGATCCCGCTGCCGAGCAGCAGCCCGCGAAGGGTCTCGATGGCCGGGGTGAACGGCTGGTACTCGGCGAAGGGCCGGAACCAGCCGGGCATCGCGTCGACGGGGACGAAGGCGCTCGAAATGAGCGGGAGGATGACCATCGGCAGCGCGTTGTTGCTCGCCGCCTCGGCGTTCGGGGAGGCCAGTCCCATTCCGACCGCGATCCAGGTGAACGCGGTGGCGACGAGTACGAGCAGCCCGAACGCCGCCAGCCACTCGACGGGCGTGGCGTCGGTGGACCGGAAGCCGATGGCCACGGCGACGGCGCCGACGAGGACCACGCTGAGGACGGACTGGAGCACACTGCCGACGACATGCCCGATGAGCACCGCCCCTCGGTGGATCGCCATCGTGCGGAAGCGGGCGATGATGCCCTCGGTCATGTCCATCGAGACGGACACCGCGGTTCCCGCCGGGGTGGAGCCGATGGTCATCAGCAGGATGCCCGGCACGAGATAGGCGATGTAGGCGGAGCGGTCGGCGCCGCCGCCGATGCCCGCGCTCATCACGTCACCGAAGACGTAGACGAAGAGCAGCAGCAGGACGATCGGCATGAGCAGCAGGTTCAGGGTGAGGGACGGGTAGCGCCGGGCGTGCAGCAGATTGCGGCGCAGCATGGTGCCGGAGTCGCGTGCGGCGAGGGAGAAGGCGCTCATCGGACGGCTTCCTTGGTTGTGGGGGGCGCGTCGGTGCCGCTGGTGAGGGCGAAGAACACGTCGTCGAGGTCGGGGGTGTGCACGGTCAGCTCGTCGGCTTCGGTGCCGGTCGCGTCCAGCCGGTCCAGGACGGAGCGCAGTTCGCGCTGGCTGCCGTCGCTGGGCATCCGCAGCGAGAGCGCCTCGTCGTCCCGGGCACCCTCGGGCAGGGCGACGGCGGCGGTCCGGTACGCGGACGGGTCGGTAAACCGGAGCCGCACGTGCCCGCCGGGGACGAGCCGCTTCAGCTCGTCGGCGCTGCCCTCGGCGGCGATCGCCCCGTCGCTCAGTACCGCGATGCGGTCGGCGAGTTCGTCGGCTTCGTCGAGGTACTGCGTGGTGAGGAAGACGGTGACGCCACCGGAGACCAGCCGGCGGATGACGCCCCACATGTTGTGCCGGCTGCGCGGGTCGAGACCGGTGGTCGGCTCGTCGAGGAAGATGATCCGCGGGCTGCCGACCAGGGTCATGGCGATGTCGAGGCGCCGCTTCATGCCGCCGGAGTAGGTGGCGGCGGGCCTCTTCGCCGCGTCCGTCAGGTCGAAGCGCTCCAGCAGTTCGGCGGTGGCGACGCGGCCCTCGCGGCGGGAGAGGTGGTGCAGGTCGGCCATGAGGAGCATGTTCTCCTCGCCGGTGATCAGGCCGTCGACGGCGGAGAACTGCCCGGTGACGCCGATCGCCGCCCGCACGGCCTGCGGGGAGACGGACAGGTCGTGGCCGGCGACCCGGATGTCACCGGAGCCGGCGTCCGCGGAGACGAGGGTGGAGAGGATCTTGACGGCGGTGGTCTTGCCGGCGCCGTTCGGGCCGAGCAGGGCGAAGACCGTGCCGGCCGGCACCGCCAGATCGATGCCGTTCAGGACCGTCTTGTCACCGTAGGACTTGCGCAGCCCCCTGGCCGCGATGGCGAGAGGGCGAGTGGTCGTTGTGGTCATGCCGCGCAGGTTGCGGCATGACGCGTTCAACGTGGTTTCACGGTGGTTTCAGCGCGCCGAAACCGGGCCGGGGCCGGTCAGAGCGTGGACAGGTGGGAGACGAACAGGACCGCTGTCGACAGCACGAGCATCCCCAGGCAGTTCAGCCAGAACTCCTGCTTGAGGAACCGCGCCCGGTAGTGGGCATAGGCCGCGCACAGGAAGTAGGCGATCACCGCGACGTTGGTCGTGACAGCGACACCCTCGTACCGGAGTCCGGCGGCGAGTCCGGCCGCCGCCAGGAACTTGACGACCACCAGTACCCACCACCAGTCGCGGGGGAAGCGCACTCCTTCCAGGCACTGCTGGATGAACACCGGGGGACGTACGGACATGGCCGCGTCGGAGAGGAGGACCAGGGCGAGCAGTGCGGTCGGCCACCATGGGTCGGGAGTGCTGATCATCGTTGTGTTCCTTCGCGGTCGACGACGAAATGGATGACTTCCTGGAACTGGGCTACAGCGCCCCGCTGGTCGAGAGCGCCGTAGCCCACGGTCATGAGGATCCCCAGGTAGGCGAAGTAGAGCGTGCGCGCGCCGCTCGCGGCCCCGGTCGCGGTGAGCGAAGTGCGGGACAGGAGGGCTTCGAGCTCGGCCAGCAGGGCCCCGGCGAGGGTCTGGAAGATCTCGGACTCGTGGGTGCCTCGGACGATGACCGCGGCGTACTCGCGGGACAGTTCGAGGTCGAGCGCGAAGTAGCTGATGAAGGGTTCGACGAGATCCAGGACCGCCCCGGCCGCCGCGCCGGGGGACAGCGGAGTCCCGTCGCCCCGCCCGTGCTCGGCCTCCCGGCCGTGGTGCACGGCGGCGATCCAGGTGTCGAAGATGGCCACGAGCAGCGCGTCCTTGTCACCGACCGACATGACGGTCCCGGTGCTCACACCGGCGTCGGTGGCGATCTGGCGGATGGTGCTGGAGCCGAACCCCTGCTCGCGGAAAAGCCGTTCGGCCGATGACAGCACCCTGAGCCGAGTCGTCTCCCGCTTCTCCGCGCGTGACTGAACGCGTTCAGTGAACATGTTCGGGATAGTAGGCCGGGCCGCACGCGCACGCAAGAGGACACCGCGGGGCCGACTCCCGGTTGGGTCATCGACACACCACTTGCCGGATTGCCGGAACCTGCCGTGGGCGGTACGCGAGCATCGCCCGCATCGCGCTGACGCGGACACGCCCTAGAGTCGCTCGCATGCTGGACTACAACGAAGAGGCGGCCGCCTACGACGCCACGCGCGGTGGCGTGCCCCGGGCCGAGGCCGCCGCCACCGCGCTGCTCGGTCTGATCCCGCCCAGTGCGCGCTCACTGCTCGACATCGGCTGCGGGACCGGACTGGTCACCGAACGGATCGCCTCGGGCAGGGCCGGTCTGCGGGTGTCCGGCACCGATGCCGCGCTCGGCATGGCCCGGGTCGCGAAGCAGCGCGTCGCCGGCGTGGCGCTCGCCGACGCACGCCGGCTGCCGCTGCGGGACGGGGCCGTCGACGCGGTGACGGCGGTCTGGCTACTGCACCTGCTGCGCGGCGACGGCGATGTCCGGGCCGTGGTGGCGCAGGCGGCGCGAGTGCTGCGGCCCGGCGGCGTGTTCGTCGCCACGGTCGACAAGGACGCCTCGCACGACGTGTCCAGCGACATCGACGCGGCGTTCGCCCCGTACCTGGCACCCTCTCCGTCCGACGCCACGGACCGGGTCATCGGGTACGGGGCCGAGTGCGGCCTCGACGTGGTGGGGAGCGCGGTCTTCCGGGGGCACGGGCAGGGCCGGACGCCGATGAGCGCGGCACGCGGAGTGCGCCGCGGCTACTACGTCTCCCGCCTGGAGCTGCCCGGGACGGCGGCCGACCGGCTCGTCGAGGTCCTGGCAGGGCTGCCCGGCCAGGACCGTCGCCGCGCGGAACCGGAGTACCGGCTGCTGGCGTTCCGCCGTAATCCCGGACCGGCCCGCGTGTGATGTCCCGCGCGCGTCGGGGCGCCCCCTACGCGTCCCAGGCGCCGCTCCGCGCGGCCTCCGAGGCGAAGGCGGTGAACGACGACGCGTCACGCCCCAGGGCGTGCTTGACGCCCTCCGTAACCGTGGCGTTGTGCCCGTCCAGCAGCATCGCGAACAGCTCGGCCAGGAAGCCCGCTTCGTCCTCCGGTACCCCGAACTCCGCCAGCATCGCCGCGTACTGAGGGCCCGTCACCGCGACGTACCGCACCTCGCGGCCGGTCGCCCGGGTGATCTCCGCGGCCGCCTCCGCGAAGGTCAGCAGCCGGGGGCCGGTCAGTTCGTGCACCTGCCCCGCACCGCCCTCGCCGCACAGCGCCGCGACCACCACGTCGGCGAGGTCCCCGGCGTCCACGAACGGCTCGGCGGTGGAGCCGGCCGGGAACACCAGCTCGCCGCCCAGCACCCCGTCGAGCAGCGCACCCTCGCTGAAGTTCTGCGCGAAGAACGCCGAGCGCACCACGGTGAGTTCGGCACCCCCGGCCGTCGCCCGCAGCGCCTCCTCCGCGATCACCGCCCGCTCCTCGCCCCGTCCCGACAGCAGCACGAGCCGCCGCACCCCGCAGTCCCGCGCGATCCGCCCGAAGGTCGCCATCGCCTCCGGTGCGCCGGGCGCCGCCAGATCGGGGTAGTACGCGATGTACGCCGCCTCCGCACCCCGCAGCGCCGTCTCCCAGCCCGACTCGTCCGCCCAGTCGAACACCACCTCGCCGCCGCGCGATCCGGCCCGCACCGGCACCCCGCGCGCCGCGAGCCGCTCCACCACCCGGCGGCCCGTCTTGCCCGTCCCACTCGTCACCAGCACCGGTCCGGCCGTACGCGATTCCTGCTGCTGCTTCACCATGTCGTCTGTCATGACTCAAGGTTCGCCGCGCGCCCCCGCCGCCTCCATCCCTCAGCCGCTCAGCTCCCTTCGTGAACGTCTACGCTGCTGCCCATGGACGCACTTGCCGGACTTCTGGACGGGCCGCGGGCCAGAGGGGCCTTCCTGCTGCGGATGGTGATGGAACCGCCGTGGTCCGTACGGATCGAGGACCGGGCTCCGCTCTGCCTGATGTCGATGACCGAGGGCGAGGCCTGGATCGTGCCCGCCGACGACGCCGAACCCGTCCTGCTGCGCCCCGGCGACCTGGCCATCGCGCGCGGCCCCGAGCCGTACACCGTCGCGGACCGGCCCGGCACCCGGCCGCGGACCCGGATCGGTCCGGGCGGCGTCTGCACCACCCTGCACGGCGAACCGCTCGCCCAGTCCATGCACTTGGGCGTACGTACCTGGGGCAACGCCCCGGACGGCGGGGCGTCCATGCTCGTCGGCACCTACCTGCTGGACGGCGAGATCAGCAGACGCCTCCTGGACGCGCTGCCCGCCCTGATCCTGCTCCCCGGCGACGGCCGGAGCAGCCCGCTGCTGACCCTGCTCGACAGCGAGATCGCCCGGGACGAGCCGGGGCAGAGCGTGGTCCTGGACCGGCTGCTCGATCTGCTGCTGATCGACGCCCTGCGCACCTGGTTCTCCCGGCCGGGTGCCGAGGCCCCCGCCTGGTACAGGGCCATGGGTGACCCCGTCGTCGGACAGGCGCTGCGGCTGCTCCAGAACGAGCCGGCCCACCCCTGGACGGTCGCCGCGCTGGCCGACCGGACCGGAGTCTCCCGGGCCGGGCTCGCCCGCCGCTTCACCGAGCTGGTGGGGGAGCCGCCGATGGCGTACCTGACGGGCTGGCGCCTCGCCGTCGCGGCGGACCTGCTGCGGGAGACGGACGCGACGGTCGAGGCGGTGGCCCGGAAGGTCGGCTACAGCCAGGCGTTCGCCTTCAGTACCGCTTTCAAGCGGGTGCGCGGGGTCGGCCCGCAGGACTACCGCAACGGACGGGGCTTGCCGGAACGGCAACAGGATTTGCCCGTGGGCTGATGGGTGGTGAGGCTGTTCCCATGAGCAACGACACCGGTCACGGTCACCACCACCACGACAGCAGCCAGGGGCACCGGCACGAGAGCGGCCACGCCCACCACCACGGCTCCGATCTCGACTGGGACGCCATCGGCCCGCTGCTGGAGAAGAACGCCGAACTCAGCACCGGCCAGTACACGGAGGCCGCCCGCTGGATCGCCGGTCTGCCCGACGCTCCACGGGTCCGCCGGGTCCTGGACATCGGCAGCGGACCGGGCGTCGTCGCCTGCCTGCTCGCCGAGGTCTTCCCGGAGGCCGAGGTCGTCGCCGTGGACGGCACCCCGGCCCTGCTGGAGCGCACCCGCGACCGCGCGAAGCGGCTCGGGCTCGGTGACCGCGTCACCACCCTGCACGCGGAGCTGCCCGACGAGCTGGACCGCGCCGGGGAGGCGGACCTCATCTGGGCGGGCAACGCGCTGCACCACATGGGCGACCAGCGCGCCGCGCTGGCCGGATTCGCCGGGCTGCTGCGCCCCGGCGGCACCGTCGCACTCGTCGAGGGCGGGCTCCAGCCCCGCCATCTCCCGCGCGACATCGGCTTCGGCCGGCCCGGTCTGGAGGAGCGGCTCGACGTGATCCAGGCGGAGACCTTCGAGCAGATGCGGGCGGATCTGCCCGGCTCCAAGCGGGAGACCGAGAACTGGGCCGCCCTCTTCACCGCGGTGGGCCTCGACCCGCAGGGCACCCGGAGCTTCCTGCTCGACCTGCCCGCGCCCCTCAGCGAGGTGGCTCGGAACCACGTCATCGACAACTTCACCCGCCGCCGCGAGATCCTGGGCGAGCGGCTCGACGCCGAGGACAACGCGGTGCTCGACCGGCTGGCCGACCCCGAGGACCCGGCCGGGCTGCACCGGCGCACGGATACCTTCCTGCTGCTGGCCCGGACCTTCCACCTCGGCCGCAAGGCCTGAGCACGACGAAGGGAGTCCGCCGGACCGGCGGACTCCCTTTCTGTCACGTCAGTGGCGAAACGCCACCGCTGACCTTCCGGCTCAGGCGCCGAGGTTGAACTCACCCGGGTGCGAGCCCAGCCGCTTGCCCTCGTCCAGCGCCGCGAACGCCGCCAGGTCGTCCTCGTCCAGCTCGAAGCCGAACACGTCGATGTTCTCCGCGATCCGCGACGGGGTCACGGACTTCGGGATCACCACGTGGCCGGTCTGGAGGTGCCAGCGGAGCACCGCCTGAGCGGGCGTGCGGCCGTGCTTCCGCGCGACCGCGACCACCGTCGGGACCTCCAGGAGACCCTTGCCGGAACCCAGCGGCGACCAGGCCTCGGTCAGGATGCCGTGCTTGGCGTGCAGCGCGCGGGACTCGGCCTGCTGGAGCTGCGGGTGCAGCTCGATCTGGTTGAGCGCGGGTACGACCGAGGTCTCGCCGAGCAGCCGCTCCAGGTGCTCGGGGAGGAAGTTCGACACGCCGATGGCCTTCGCGCGGCCGTCCGCGTAGATCTTCTCGAACGCCCGGTACGTGTCGACGTACGCGTCCTTGGCCGGAACCGGCCAGTGGATCAGATACAGGTCGACGTAGTCGAGACCGAGCTTGTCCAGCGAGGCGTCGAACGCGCGCAGCGTCGAATCGTAGCCCTGCTCGCTGTTCCACAGCTTGGTGGTCACGAAGAGCTCGTCGCGGGCGACACCGGAGGCGGCGATGGCCTTGCCGGTGCCCCCCTCGTTCCGGTAGATCGCGGCGGTGTCGATGCTGCGGTACCCGGACTCGATGGCTGTGGCGACCGCCTTCGCGGCCTCGTCGTCCGGCACCTGCCAGACTCCGAAACCGAGCTGGGGCATCTCGACGCCGTTGTTGAGGGTGAGGGAGGGGACCTGGCTCACGAGCGGTCGATCCTTACGTTGGGAGGTGGGACTCGAACCTTCAACGATCAAGACGGCCCGCACATTCCCGTCCGCGGACCCGTTCTTTCCGGTTCGGCGGTACGGACTCTTCCCGATCGGTGGTCCGGATTCCTCCCGGCTCAGCGGGACAGCTTCCCGGCTCAGCGGTACAGCGCGTCCACCTCGGCCGCGTACGCCGTCTCGATGGCCTTGCGCTTCAGCTTCAGCGACGGGGTCAGCAGCCCGTGCTCCTCGGTGAACTGATGGGCCAGAATCCGGAATGTCCGGATCGACTCGGCCTGTGACACCGCCGTGTTCGCGGCCACCACGGCCCGCCGGACCTCCATCTCCAGATCCGGGTCCCGCACCAGTTCGCCCGGTGACAGCCGCTGCCGGCCCTGCATGGCCAGCCAGTGCTCCACCGACTCCTGATCCACCGTGACCAGGGCCGCGATGTACGGCCGGTCGTTGCCGACCACGATGCACTGCGCCACCAGCGGATGCGCCCGCACCCGCTCCTCCAGACCGGCCGGTGAGACGCTCTTGCCGCCGGACGTCACCAGGATCTCCTTCTTGCGCCCGGTGATCGTCAGATAGCCGTCCTCGTCCAGCGCACCGATATCCCCGGTGGCCAGCCAGCCGTCGTTCAGCACCGCGTCGGTGGACTTGGGGTCGCCCAGGTACCCGGAGAACACATTGCGGCCGTACACCCAGATCTCGCCGTCGGCCGCGATGTGCACCGTGGTCCCGGGGATCGGCTGCCCGACCGTGCCGTACCGGGTGCGCTCCGGCGGGTTGGCGGTGGCCGCCGCGGTCGTCTCGGTCAGCCCGTACCCCTCGTACACCGTGACACCGGCGCCCGCGAAGAACAGCCCGAGCTGCCGCTCCATTCCAGAGCCGCCGGACATGGCGTGCCGGATCCGGCCGCCCATCGCCTCGCGCACCTTCTTGTACACGACCTTGTCGAAGAACTGGTGCTGCATCCGCAGCCCGGCGGACGGGCCGGGCCCCGTCCCGAACGCCCGCGCCTCCATCGCCTCCGCGTACTTCACCGCGATGTCCACGGCCTTGTCGAAAGGGCCGAGCCTGCCCTCCGTCTCGGCCTTGCGGCGGGCCCCGTTGAAGACCTTCTCGAAGATGTACGGCACCGCCAGGATGAACGTGGGGCGGAACGTCACCAGATCCGGCATCAGCGCCTTCGCCGACAGCTCCGGCTGGTGGCCCAGCTTCACCCGGCCGCGGATCGCGGTGACCTCCACCATCCGCCCGAAGACGTGCGCCAGCGGCAGGAAGAGCAGCGTCGCGGCCTCGTCGCCCGGCCGGGAGTGGAAGACCGACTCCCACCGCGACGCCATCGTCTCCGTCTCGAACATGAAGTTGGCGTGCGTGATCACACAGCCCTTGGGCCGCCCCGTCGTCCCCGACGTGTAGATGACGGTCGCGACCGAGTCGGGCGTCACGGCGCGCCGGTGCCGGTGCACCACCTCGTCCTCGACATGCGCGCCCGCGGCGATCAGCTCGGACACCGCGTCGGTGTCCAGCTGCCACAGCCGCTTCAGCAGGGGCAACTGGTCGATGACGGAGGCGACCGTCATCGCGTGGTCCTCGTGCTCGACCATCACCGCCGAGACCTCGGCGTCGTGGAGCATCCACAGGACCTGCTCGGCCGAGGACGTCGGATAGACCGGAACGGACTGCGCGCCGACCGCCCACAGGGCGAAGTCGAAGAGCGTCCACTCGTAGCGGGTGCGCGACATCAGGGCGACCCGGTCCCCGAACCGCACGCCGTGCGCGATCAGTCCCTTGGCCAGGGCGAGCACCTCGTCGCGGAACGTGCCGGAGGTGACATCCAGCCACTTCCCGGACGCGTCCTTGCGGCCGAGGGCGATCCGGTGCGGATCCTCCTCGGCGTAGTCGAAAACCACATCAGCGAGCCCGCCCACGTGGGGCGCGGCCGCCATGGGTGGGACAGTGAACTCGCGCAATGACCTGCTCCTCGTGGCGCTCCGCACAGCGCCGTGACGCTACCCCACCGGACGCCGCCGCGGGAGAGCCCGCCGCGGCCGGCGCACCATGGCGTCTGCACTGGTCAGGGGCTGAAATCCGGCCAGATGGGCAAGGCTCGGGCGCGCTTCCGACCAAGGAGTAAGTGGCTCGCGCGGGAATCTCCACGGAATCTGTACGCCGCGATCACTGCCGTTCCGTGCGGATACGGGGGTTTGCTCCGCAGCTGCCGGGCCTGACCGGGTTGAGCCGCCCCGGCCCCGGCCGCCGCGTTCCGTTCATTCTCCCCCTCAGGACCGCCCCGCAATCCCCGGCGGACGGATCAGCCGGTCGCCGCCCGCCAGGATCGCCGCGGCGAGCGCGTCCGCCGCCTGCTGCGCACCGTCCCGGCGGCGGCCGTGCAGCAGGACGAAGTCCACCTCGCCCAGATCGGGCAGACCCGCCCTGCCCGGCAGCGGGACCAGGCCGGGCGGGATGAGACCCCGGCTGTGCGCCATCACGCCGAGCCCCGCGTGGGCGGCGGCGGTCAGCCCGCTGAGGCTGCCGCTGGTGCACGCCACCCGCCAGGAACGGCCCTGGCCCTCCAGCACCTCAAGGGCGCGGGCCCGGGTGATCGCCGGTGGCGGGAACAGGACCAGCGGCACCGGCCGGTCCGGGTCGATCCGCAGCGTCGGCGCGCCGATCCAGGTCAGCGCGTCCTGCCAGACGAGCTCCCCGTGCGTGTCACCGGTCCGCCGCTTGGCCAGCACCAGATCGAGCCGGCCCGCCGCCAGCTGCTGGTGCAGCGTCCCCGAAAGCTCCACCGTGAGCTCCAGCTCGACATCGGGATGGTCGCGGCGGAACGCCTGGAGGATCTCCGGCAGCCGGGTCAGCACGAAGTCCTCCGAGGCCCCGAACCGGAGCCGGCCGCGCAGCCGGGTGCCGGTGAAGAACGCCGACGCCCGCTCGTGGGCCGCCAGGATCGTCCGGGCGAAACCCAGCATCGCCTCACCGTCCACGGTGAGGTCGACCCGGTGCGTGTCACGGGTGAACAGCTGACGTCCGGCCGCCTCCTCCAGCCGCCGCACGTGCTGGCTCACCGTGGACTGCCGCACCCCGAGCCGGCGGGCCGCCCGGGTGAAGCTCAGCGTCTGGGCGACCGCGAGAAAGGTTCGCAACTGCGCGGGCTCGTACATGCCCGCCACGTTATCGCGGACCGTGATCGCAGTCAGAGCGGTATACGGGATTCCCGATTTCGGTGGTCAGGGGCACGATGGCTACGGGGCCCCTGGGGCAAGACCTCCGAACGAGAGAACACGTGGAGCACATGAGCCGCCGCAAGCCACAGCTGCCGTCCTGGCTGCCGATCGACCCGTACATCCTGGCGCTGATCGGCACCGTCGTACTCGCGGCGCTGCTGCCGGCCTCCGGTACGGCCGCCGATGTCGCGGGCGGGGCCTCTACCGGCGCGGTCGCCTTCCTCTTCTTCCTCTACGGCGCGCGGCTCTCCACCGCCCAGGCGCTCGACGGCGTCCGGCACTGGCGGCTCCACCTCACGGTCCTGGCCTGCACGTTCGTCGCGTTCCCGCTGCTGGGACTGGCGAGCCGGGGGCTGGTCCCGTATGTACTGACACCCCAGCTGCAGAGCGGCTTCCTCTTCCTCTGCCTGGTCCCCTCGACCATCCAGTCGTCGATCGCCTTCACCTCGATCGCCCGGGGCAACGTGCCCGCCGCGATCTGTGCGGGCTCCTTCTCCTCGATCGCCGGAATCTTCGTCACCCCGCTGCTCGCGGCCGCGCTGCTCGGCAACAGCGGCGGCGGGTTCTCCGGTGACGCGCTGCTGAAGATCGGCGTCCAGCTGCTGCTGCCGTTCGTCGCGGGACAGCTGCTGCGCCGCTGGATCGGCGGCTTCATCGCCCGGCACAAGAAGATCCTCGGCCTGGTCGACCGGGGCTCGATCCTGCTCGTCGTCTACACCGCGTTCAGCGAGGGCATGGTCGCGGGCATCTGGCACCAGGTCACCCCGGCCAGACTCGGGGCGCTGCTCGGTGCGGAGGCGGTGCTGCTCGCGCTGATGCTCACGCTCAGCTGGTACGGGGCCAAGCGGCTCGGCTTCGGCCGGGAGGACCGCATCGCCATCCAGTTCGCCGGCTCGAAGAAGAGCCTGGCCTCCGGCCTGCCCATGGCCAGCGTCCTGTTCGGCGCGCAGGCTAGCCTGGCCGTGCTGCCGCTGATGCTCTTCCACCAGATGCAGCTCATGGTGTGCGCGGTGCTCGCGAAGCGGCGCGCCCGTGACCCGCTGGAGACGGCTGCGGACGGTGAGGCGCCGCAGGCGACGCCCGTCACCGTGAGCTGACGGCGCGGGAGGCCTCAGCCCGCCCGGCCTCCGCCTGCGCTTCCGACTCCGCCTTTGTCTCCAGGGCGATGCGGTGCTCACCCGCGTACACGTTCATGGAAGGCCCCCGCAGGAAGCCGACCAGGGTCAGCCCGGTCTCCGCGGCCAGATCGACGGCGAGGGAGGACGGCGCGGAGACGGCCGCCAGCATCGGGATGCCGGCCATCACCGCCTTCTGCGCCAGCTCGAACGAGGCCCGGCCCGAGACCAGCAGAATCGTCCGGGACAGCGGCAGCCGGTGGTCCGTGAGGGCCCGCCCGACCAGCTTGTCGACCGCGTTGTGCCGCCCCACGTCCTCCCGTATGTCCATCAGCTCGCCCGTCTCGGAGAACAGCGCCGCCGCGTGCAGTCCTCCGGTCCGGTCGAACACCTGCTGCGAGGCGCGCAGCCGGTCGGGGAGGGCGGACAGCAGCGCGGGCTCCACCCGGAGCGGGGGAGTGTCGGCGACGGGGTGCCGGGTCGTGGTGCGGACCGCGTCCAGGCTGGCCTTCCCGCACAGTCCGCAGGAGGACGTCGTGTAGACGTTGCGCTCCAGCGTGATGTCCGGGACCACGACACCGGGCGCGAGCCGCACGTCCACGACGTTGTACGTGTTGACCCCGTCGGCCGTCGCCCCGGCGCAGTACACGATCGACTGCACCTCGTGGCCCTCACCGATCACGCCCTCGCTCACCAGGAAGCCCGCCGCCAGCGCGAAGTCGTCGCCCGGGGTGCGCATCGTGATGGCGAGCGGCCTGCCGTTCAGCCGGATCTCCAGTGGCTCCTCCGCGACGAGCGTGTCGGGGCGGGTGGACACGGCCCCGTCCCGGATGCGGATGGTGCGGCGGCGCTCGGTGACCCGTCCCATGACCGTCAGACCCGATTTCTGTACGTGGTGGAAGCCGGAGCGGCCCGTGGTGCGGAGGTTGCCCATGGGCCACCCGCTGCGGCGCGGTGACCCCCACGGTCTCATGGTGCCGCACGTGAGGGGCGATGCCGGTGGTGGTCGGGTGTGCGCGTGGGGCGGCGGAAATATTGTCTACAGTATGCGGTCCGCCGGGTCGAGGCTGTTGTCAAGCCTCCAATCGTTGAGCGGTAATCCTGTGGGATCACGTGCCCATGTACCGGTCAGTAGCGACCAAGACTGGATGGTTCCTGCCATATGTAGCGAGGGGAACCTGAATATGACCGGCTCACGTGTCGTGGCGCTCGGCCACTATCAGCCCGCCAAGGTGCTCACCAACCATGACCTCGCGGCCATGGTCGACACCAGTGACGAGTGGATCACCAGCCGCGTCGGCATCAAGACCCGTCACCTCGGCGGCCCCGAAGAGCCGGTGGACGAGCTGGCCGCGCACGCGGCCGCCAAGGCGCTCGCCGCCGCCGGGCTCCAGCCCTCGGCCATCGATCTGGTTCTCGTCGCCACCTCCACCGCGATCGACCGGTCACCGAGCATGTCGGCCAGGGTCGCCGCCCGCCTCGGCATGACGTCGCCCGCGGTGATGGACATCAACGTGGTCTGTTCCGGTTTCACCCACGCCCTCGCCACCGCCGACCACGCCGTACGCGCGGGGGCGGCCAGCCGCGCGCTGGTGATCGGCGCCGACAAGATGGGCGACATCGTCGACTGGACCGACCGCACCAGCTGCGTCCTGATGGGGGACGGCGCCGGGGCCGCGGTTGTGGTCGCGGACTCCGGTTCTGCCGCTCAGCCGGGAATCGGGCCGGTGCTGTGGGGTTCCGTGCCCGGTATGGGGGACGCGGTACGGATCGAGGGGACACCGCCGCGCTTCGCCCAGGAGGGCCAGTCCGTCTACCGCTGGGCGACCACCCAGCTGCCGCCCATCGCACGCAAGGTGTGCGAGAAGGCCGGGCTCACCCCGGAGGACCTCGCCGCGGTGGTGCTGCACCAGGCCAACCTGCGGATCATCGAACCGGTCGCCAGGAAGATCGGCGCGGTCAACGCCGTCATCGCCAGGGACGTGGTGGATTCCGGCAACACGTCCGCCGCCTCGATCCCGATGGCCCTGTCCAAGCTGGTGGAACGGGGCGAGGTCGCCACCGGGGCTCCGGTGCTGCTCTTCGGCTTCGGCGGGAACCTCAGCTACGCGGGTCAGGTGATCCGCTGTCCCTGACGGGGCAGATGGCGCTCAGTAGGCTGTAGACGGCAGGCAATGCTCGTTGCTCGTTGCTCGGAGGGGGCCGCAGTGTCGTCCGCAGAACTGCCGCCAGGGACCGTGCAGAAGCTGGAACGACCCGGTCCGCTGCGCGAGCAGGTCTACGGGGCGCTGCTCGAACTCATCACCACCCATGTGCTCCGCCCCGGCCGGCACCTGGTCGAGAGCGAGCTGGCCGACCGCCTCGGGGTGTCCCGCCAGCCCGTGCGCGAGGCCTTGCAGCGGCTCAACACCGAGGGCTGGGTGGATCTGCGGCCCGCCCACGGCGCGTTCGTCCACGAACCCACCCAGGAGGAGGCGGACCAGCTGCTGTCGGTCCGTACGCTCCTGGCGGCCGAGGCCGCCCGGCTCGCCGCCGCCCACTTCGACAGTGCGGGCATCGCCGCGCTGGAGGAGCTGTGCGCCACCGGTGAGCGGGCCGCCGCCGACGGCGACGCCGGGCCGGCTGCCGAGACCGATGCCGCCTTCCACGCCAAGGTCATGGAGCTGGCGGGCAATGCCGTACTCGCCGGGCTGGCCGGACAGGTGGACCGCAGGGCCCGCTGGTACCGCGCCCCCGCCGCCCGGCAGTCGGGCGCCACGTCCTGGGCCGAGCACCGCTCCCTGACGGCCGCGATCGCCTCGGGCGACGAGCAGCGGGCCGCGGCGATCATGCGGTCCCACACGGAGCGCTGCCGCCAGGGCCACCACCAGCGCGAAGAGGGCTGAACCCCGCACCCTCCGGGCCCGCGAACACCGGCAGAGGGGTCGTCCGGTCCGGTGAGCGGGACCGGCACTCCACCCACCTTTGTCCTCAGGGTGGAGAAAGTTGCGGTGGATTCCTGCGCAACTTCTTCCCACTCCGGGCAAGCGCTGCTACGTTCCCCTCCAAAGCCCGACGGACAGGCCGATGTGGCGGGGAGGGGCGCGTGAGACGTATGACGGCACGACCCGCGAATGCACATCAGGCGCGACTGCTTCGGCTGTTGCGCGACGGCGGGCCCAACTCACGGGCACAGCTGGGGGATCAGGTCGATCTCTCCCGCTCCAAGCTCGCCGTCGAGGTGGACAGACTGCTGGAGACCGGCCTTGTGGTGGCCGACGGACTCGCCGCATCCCGCGGCGGGCGTCGCTCGCACAACATCCGGCTCGCCCCGGCACTGCGCTTCCTCGGCGTCGACATCGGCGCCACCTCGGTCGATGTGGCGGTCACCAACGCGGAGCTGGAGGTCCTGGGCCACCTCAACCACCCCATGGACGTACGCGAGGGCCCCGTCGCCATCTTCGAGCAGGTGCTGTCCATGGCGGCCAAGCTCCGGGCCTCCGGGCTCGCCGAGGGGTTCGACGGCGCCGGTATCGGCGTACCGGGTCCGGTCCGGTTCCCGGAGGGGATTCCGGTCGCACCGCCGATCATGCCCGGCTGGGACGGCTTCCCGGTCCGCGAGGCGCTCAGCCAGGAGCTGGGCTGCCCCGTGATGGTCGACAACGACGTGAACCTGATGGCGATGGGGGAGCAGCACGCGGGCGTCGCGCGCTCCGTGGGCGACTTCCTCTGCGTCAAGATCGGTACCGGTATCGGCTGCGGCATCGTCGTCGGCGGAGAGGTCCACCGCGGTACGACGGGCAGTGCGGGCGACATCGGCCACATCCAGGTCGCACCGGACGGGCGCCCCTGCGCCTGTGGCAACCGGGGCTGCCTGGAAGCACACTTCAGCGGCGCCGCACTGGCCCGCGACGCCGAGGACGCCGCCCGTGCCGGGCAGTCCCCGGAGCTCGCGGCCCGGCTGTCGGCGTCCGGGAAACTCACCGCCGTCGACGTCGCCGCCGCCGCGGCCGCCGGCGACGCCACCTCGCTCGACCTGATCCGCGAAGGCGGCAACCGGGTCGGGCAGGTCATCGCGGGGCTCGTCAGCTTCTTCAACCCCGGACTGGTGGTGATCGGCGGCGGGGTGACCGGACTGGGTCACACGCTGCTGGCCAGCGTCCGGACCCAGGTCTACCGGCAGTCACTGCCGCTGGCCACCGGCAACCTTCCCATCGTCCTGGGCGAGCTGGGACCCGCCGCCGGAGTGATCGGCGCGGCCAGGCTCATCAGCGACCACCTCTTCTCACCGGCCTGACCTCAGTACCACTGGCCCGACCCAGCACCACCGGCCCGACCCCGACCCACCCCCGCGCCAGCGGCCGGGGTCCGGGTGAACCCCGGGACCGTACTTCGCCCTGCCCGCTCACCGGCACCCGCCGAGGGGATTTGTCATGGCTCCAGAACCACCCCTGCTCACCATGTCCGGCATCACCAAGACCTTCCCCGGCGTGCGCGCCCTGGACGGCGTCGACCTGGAGGTCCAGGCCGGCGAGGTCCACTGTCTGCTCGGCCAGAACGGGGCGGGCAAATCCACCCTCATCAAGGTGCTCGCCGGGGCTCACCAGCCCGACGACGGCGAGATCACCTGGCGCGGCTCACCGGCCGTGCTCAAGACGCCCATCGCCGCGATGCGTCTCGGGATCGCGACCATCTACCAGGAACTCGACCTGGTGGAGGGGCTGTCGGTCGCGGAGAACGTGTTCCTCGGCCACGAGCCGACCACCGCGGGCTTCGTCGTCCGCACCCGTGAGGGCCGCGCCGCGGCCGGGGCGCTGCTGAAGCGCCTCGGTCACCCGGAGATCGACCCGGCCCGCCCGGTCGGTGAACTCTCCGCGGCGCAGCAGCAGATCGTCTCGATGGCGCGTGCGCTCTCCCACGACGTACGGCTCATCGTGATGGACGAACCGTCAGCGGCGCTCGACCCGGACGAGGTCGCCAACCTCTTCCGCATCGTCGCCTCGCTGACCGCCGACGGGGTCGCCGTCGTCTACATCTCCCACCGGCTGGAGGAGATCCGCCGGATCGGTGACCGGGTGACCGTGATCAAGGACGGCCGGACCGTCGCCGTCGGCCTCCCCGCCGAGTCAACCCCCACGCGCGACATCGTTGCCATGATGACCGGCCGCAATGTCGAGTACGTCTTCCCGCCGAGGCCGGAAGAGGTCCCCGAGAGCACCGGCGCGGAGCCGGTCCTCAAGGTCGAAGGCCTCACCAGGAAGGGCGAGTTCGCCCCGGTCGACCTGGAACTCAGGCCCGGCGAGATCGTCGGCCTGGCCGGGCTCGTCGGCTCCGGGCGCTCCGAGATCCTGGAGACCATCTACGGGGCCCGCCGCGCCACCGCGGGACAGGTCACCGTCGCGGGCAAACCGCTGCGGCCCGGCAGTGTCCGCGCCGCCGTCGCGGCCGGCATCGGCCTCGCCCCGGAGGAACGCAAGGCGCAGGCCCTGCTGATGCTCGAATCCGTCACCCGCAATGTCTCGGTCTCCACCATGTCCCGTTTCTCCAGGGGTGGTTGGCTCGACCGGGGCGCCGAGCGCAAGGCGGCTCGCGCCGCCACCCGCGAGCTCTCGCTGCGCCCCGACAACCCGGACACCCCCGTCCGCACGCTCTCCGGCGGCAACCAGCAGAAGGCGGTCCTGGCCCGCTGGCTGCTGCGCGGCTGCCGGGTGCTGCTGCTGGACGAACCGACCCGCGGAGTGGACGTCGGCGCCCGCGCCGAGCTCTACGCCGTGATCCGCCGGCTGGCCGACGAAGGCCTCGCCGTACTGCTCGTCTCCAGCGAAGTGCCCGAAGTGCTGGGCCTCGCCGACCGGGTGCTGGTGCTCCGTGAGGGTCATGTCGTGCATACGGCGGACGCCACGGAGCTCGATGAGCACCGCGTACTCGACCTCGTGATGGAAGGGAGCCCGACGTCATGACGCAACCCGTCTCCTCGGCGCAGCAGACCGGGCCGGACAAGGGCGCCGCGCCCGCATCCGTCCCCGCGTCCCCGAACAAGGACAGATCCCCGCGAGCCCTCGGGCTCCGGCTGGACCTGCGCAGTCTCTCGCTGCTCGGCGTTCTCGCCGCACTGGTGGTGGTCGGTGCCATCACGGAGCCCGACGCCTTCCTGGACACCGGGAACCTCCAGCTGATCCTGACCCAGGCGTCCGTCATCGGCGTCGTCACCGTCGGGGTGACCTTCGTCATCACCAGCGGCGGCATCGACCTGTCCGTCGGCGCCATGGTCGCCCTCGCCTCGGTCTGGGCCACCACACTCGCCACCCAGGAGTACGGCTTCGTCGGCATCCTGTTCACCGCGATGCTCGTCGGCCTCGGCGCCGGACTGGTCAACGGGGTGCTCATCGCGTACGGCCGGCTGGTGCCGTTCATCGCGACCCTGGCGATGCTCGCCTCCGCCCGGGGCATGGCCCTCCTGATCACCGACGGCAAGACCCAGATCGTCACGGTCAAGTCCGTCCTGGACCTGGGCCTGCCCGGCTCCTACGTCCTCGGCATCCCGCCGCTGGTCATGATGTTCGCCGTGGTCACCGTCATCGGCTGGCTGCTGCTGAACCGTACGACCTTCGGCCGCCGCACCGTCGCCGTCGGCGGCAACGCGGAAGCGGCCCGGCTGGCGGGCATCGACGTACGGCGCCAGCGCCTCTACCTCTACCTGCTGTCCGGGCTCTGCTGCGGCATCGCCGCCTTCATGCTGATCATCCTGTCCGGCTCGGGACAGAACACCAACGGCAACCTGTACGAGCTCGACGCCATCGCCGCCGCGATCATCGGCGGCACCCTGCTCACCGGCGGCCGGGGCACCATCGTCGGCTCCGTGCTGGGCGTCCTCGTCTTCACCACGATCACCAACATCTTCGCGCTCAACAACCTGCAGAGCGACGTCCAGCAGATCGCCAAGGGCGCGATCATCGTCGCCGCCGTTCTGGTCCAGGGCCGCACCTCGGTCAACCGAGACAGCTGACCACAGTTCAACTCTCTTACCAATTACGCCTGTTCCGCATGCCCACGCACCGGATGAAGGGTTTGACAGCCATGCCAGAAACCAGCCGCAGAGGACTGCTCTTCGGTACCGCAGCAGTCTCCGCGGGCGCCTTCCTGACCGCCTGCACCAGCAACGACCCCAAGGAGAAGGACACCGCGGCGCAGAGCAACGCGCCCGCCGCGGACGACAAGCCGGGCAAGGCCCTCACCATCGGCTTCGCGGGTCCGCAGGCCGACCACGGCTGGCTGAACGCCATCAACGAGAACGCCAAGTCGCGGGCGGCGAAGTACTCAGAGGTGACCCTGGAGACGACCGAGGGCTCCAACGACACCGCCGCCCAGATCGGCCAGGTCAAGACCCTCATCAACAAGAAGGTCGACGTCCTCATCATCCTCCCGGCCGACGGCAAGGCGCTCACCCAGGTCGGTCTGGAGGCCATGCGGGCGGGCATCCCCGTGATCAACCTGGACCGCGTCTTCGCCTCCCCGCAGGCGTACCGCTGCTACGTCGGCGGTGACAGCTACGGCATGGGCCTCAACGCCGGTACGTACATCGGCGAACAGCTCAAGGACAAGCCGAACGCCAAGGTCGTCGAGCTGGCCGGCATCGACGGTCTGGAGCTCACCAAGCAGCGCAGCCAGGGCTTCGCCGACGCGCTGAAGAACTACTCCAACATCAAGCTGGTGGCCCGTCAGGCAGCCGACTTCACCGTCGAGTCCGGCCAGGCGAAGATGTCCCAGCTCCTCCAGGCGCAGAAGAAGATCGACGCGCTGTGGAACCACGACGACGACCAGGGCGTGGGCGCGCTGCGCGCCATCCAGCAGGCCGGCCGGGACGAGTTCCTGATGGTCGGCGGGGCCGGGGCCAAGTCCGCGATGGACGCCATCAAGGCCGACAACAGCGTGCTCAAGGCGACGGTCCTCTACCCGCCGAGCATGGCGGCGTCCGCCGTCGACCTGGCCCGCGCCCTCGGGCAGAGCAAGGGGCTCGCCGGCCTCTCCGAGGTGGAGATCCCGACCAACCTCACGCTCTTCTCCGCGGTGGTCACCAAGGAGAACGTCGATCAGTACCTGCCGACGGGCTTCAACTGAGAAGCCCCGCGGGAGGGTGCTGACCCTCCCGCCGCACCCACCGAACCACCGATGAGGAGGAAGCCCGGATGGCCCGTAGGGAAGAGACGGAGCAGGAGGCGGCGGCGCCGCCGACATACCGACCGATGGCGAGCGCACCCACGCTCGGGGTCGGCATGGTCGGATACGCGTTCATGGGCGCCGCCCACTCGCAGGGATGGCGCACCGCCGGCCATGTCTTTGAGCTGCCGATGCGGCCGGCTCTCGCCGCGATCTGCGGACGCGACCGCAGGGCGGTCGAGGCCGCCGCGGACCGGCACGGCTGGGCGGCGGCGGAGACCGACTGGCGGGCCCTGATCGCCCGGGACGATGTGCAGCTCGTCGACATCTGCACCCCGGGCGACAGCCATGCGGAGATCGCCATCGCGGCCCTGGAGGCGGGCAAGCACGTGCTGTGCGAGAAGCCGCTCGCCAACACGGTCGCGGAGGCGGAGGCCATGACCGAGGCGGCGGCGCGCGCCGCCGCCCGGGGCCAGGTGGCGGTGGTCGGCTTCAACTACCGCAAGGTCCCCGCCATCACCTACGCCCGGAAGCTGATCGCGCAGGGGCGGCTCGGCACCCTGCGGCACATACGCGCCACCTACCTCCAGGACTGGCTGGTCGACCCCGGATCGCCGCTTACCTGGCGGCTGGAACGGGAACACGCGGGCTCCGGCGCGCTCGGTGACCTGGGGGCGCACATCGTGGACCTCGCCCAGTTCCTCGCGGGGGAGCTGCTGGTCGGGGTGTCCGCGGTCACCGAGACCTTCGTACGCGAACGGCCCCTCCAGTCGGGCCCGTCGAACGGCCTGGCCGGGGTGGCGGACAGCGCGGCGCGGGGAGCGGTCACGGTGGACGACGCGGCCATCTTCACCGGCCGGCTCGCCTCCGGAGCGGTCGCCTCCTTCGAGGCGACGCGAATGGCGGCCGGCCGCAAGAACGCGCTGCGGCTGGAGATCAACGGGGAGCTGGGCTCGCTCGCCTTCGACCTGGAACGGCTCAACGAGCTGTCCTTCCACGACCACACGGAGCCCGCCACCACGGCCGGCTTCCGGCGCATCCTGGTCACCGAGCCCGAGCATCCCTACCTGGAGGCCTGGTGGCCGCCGGGGCACGCCCTCGGGTACGAGCACACGTTCATCCACCAGGCCCGTGACGTGGTACGGACGATCGCGGAAAACACCGCCCCCACCCCGTCGTTCGCGGACGGACTCCAGGTGCAACGGGTGCTGGCGGCGGTGGAGGAGAGCGCCGCGAAGAACTCCGTGCACACCCCCGTCCACTCGACCGCACAGCTCTAGGAGGTTCTGCGCATGCCCCGTCCCTTCACTCTCTTCACCGGTCAGTGGGCCGATCTGCCGCTGGAGGACGTCTGCCGGTACGCCCGTGACTTCGGTTACGACGGGCTCGAACTCGCCTGCTGGGGAGACCACTTCGAGGTCGACAAGGCCCTCGCGGATCCGGGGTACCTGGACGGGCGCCATCAGCTGCTCGACAAGTACGGGCTGAAGTGCTGGGCGGTCTCCAACCACCTGGTGGGCCAGGCCGTCTGCGACAACCCGATCGACGAGCGCCACCAGGGCATCCTGCCCGCCCGGATCTGGGGCGACGGGGAGCCCGAAGGGGTGCGCCGCAGGGCCGCCGAGGAGATCAAGAACACCGCGCGGGCGGCCGCCGCGTTCGGCGTGGACACGGTCATCGGGTTCACCGGTTCGTCGATCTGGCACCTGGTGGCGATGTTCCCGCCGGTCCCGCCGCACATGATCGAGCGCGGCTACGAGGACTTCGCCGAGCGCTGGAACCCGATCCTCGACGTGTTCGACGCGGAGGGGGTGCGCTTCGCCCACGAGGTGCACCCCAGCGAGATCGCGTACGACTACTGGACGACGCACCGCGCGCTGGAGGCCGTCGGCCACCGGCCGGCCTTCGGGCTGAACTTCGACCCCAGCCACTTCGTCTGGCAGGACCTGGACCCGGTCGGCTTCCTGTACGACTTCCGGGACCGGATCTACCACGTGGACTGCAAGGAGGCGCGCAAGCGGCTGGACGGCCGCAACGGGCGGCTCGGCTCCCATCTGCCGTGGGGCGACCCGCGGCGCGGCTGGGACTTCGTCTCTGCGGGGCACGGCGATGTGCCGTGGGAGGACGTGTTCCGGATGCTGCGGTCCATCGAGTACGACGGGCCGGTCTCCGTGGAGTGGGAGGACGCCGGCATGGACCGCCTGACGGGCGCCCCGGAAGCGCTTGCCTCGCTCAAGCGGTTCGACTTCGACCCGCCGAGCTCGTCGTTCGACGCGGCGTTCGGCGGCAACGACTGACCGTCCCGGGGGCTCTGCCCCCGGGCCCCGCTCCTCAATCGCGGGAGGGGCTGAACGTTCGGCCGGCCCGGCGGCAGACCGCATATGCCGCCGGGCGGGCTTCCCCTGCCCAAAACCCCCTTTGTCCTGACCAAGGAAAAAGTTCAACAAGACCGCTGCACAAGGGCTTTCCAGCCAGGACGAACAGGTCTACCGTCCAGAACGTGTACACGGCATGACTCTCGTCACCGGAGCCGCACAGGCCCCGACTGACCTGCGCGGCAGTCCCCGCGCGGAACGGCACGGCAGCACCCGCACCCGCCCGTACAACCGGCACTTTCCGGAGGACACTCGTGCACAGAACCCGAAGCCGGACCAGGTCCAGGCTCCGCGTCCGTAAATCCCTCGCCCTCTTCACCGGCGCCCTGCTGGCCGCCGCCACCCTCAGCATGGGCGCCGGCACCGCCGCCGCCCATGAGGAACCCGCACCGGCCCCGGCCGCCGGGGACTTCCAGCAGGTCACCCTCGCCAAGGGGGTCGCCGAGACCGGCGAGCCCATGACCCTGGCGGTGCTCCCGGACCGCAGCGTCCTGCACACCGCTCGCGGCGGCGAACTGTGGCTCACCGACAACGGCGGCGACACCACCCTCGCCGGCACCATCCCCGTCTACTCGCACGACGAGGAAGGCCTCCAGGGCGTCGGAGTCGACCCGGACTTCAGCAAGAACCGGGCGATCTACCTCTACTACGCGCCCCCGCTGGACACCCCGGCCGGTGACGCCCCCGAGAACGGCACCGCCGCGGAGTTCGCCAAGTTCGACGGCGTCAACCGGCTCTCGCGCTTCGTCCTCAAGGAGGACGGCACGCTCGACATGGCCAGCGAGAAGAAGGTCCTCGACATCCCGACCTCGCGCGGCATGTGCTGCCACGTCGGCGGTGACATCGACTTCGACGCGCAGGGCAACCTGTACATGTCGACCGGCGACGACTCCAACCCGTTCGCCTCCGACGGCTACACCCCGATCGACGAGCGGCCGGACCGCAACCCCGCGTTCGACGCCCGCCGCTCCGCCGGGAACACCAACGACCTGCGCGGCAAGATCATCCGCATCAAGGTCGCGGAGGACGGCTCGTACACCGTCCCCGAGGGGAACCTCTTCCCGCCGGGCACGGACAAGACCCGTCCCGAGATCTACGCGATGGGCTTCCGCAACCCCTTCCGCTTCACCGTCGACAAGACCACCGGCATCCTGTACGTCGGTGACTACGGTCCCGACGCCGGTGCGGCCGACCCGAAGCGCGGCCCCGCCGGACAGGTGGAGTTCGCCCGCGTCACCAAGCCGGGCAACTTCGGATGGCCGTTCTGCACGGGTGACAACGACCCGTTCATCGACTACGACTTCGCGACGAAGACCTCCGGTGAGGCCTTCGACTGCGCCGCCCCCAAGAACACCTCCCGGTACAACACCGGTCTGGTCGACCTGCCCCCGGCCCAGCCCGCCTGGATCCCGTACGACAACGGGTCCGTGCCCGAGTTCGGCACCGGCTCCGAGTCCCCGATGGGCGGACCCGTCTACCACTACGACGCGGACCTCGACTCGCCCGTGAAGTTCCCCGAGGAGTACGACGGCGACTTCTTCGCCGGCGAGTTCGGCCGCGCGTGGATCAAGCGGATCGAGCAGGACGCCGACGGCAAGGTGGAGTCCATCAACGACGTGCCGTGGTCCGGCACCCAGATCATGGACATGGCCTTCGGGCCCGACGGCGCGCTGTACGTCCTCGACTACGGCACCGGCTACTTCGGCGGCGACGAGAACTCCGCTCTCTACCGCATCGAGAACGCCACCGGCGGACGCTCCCCGATCGCGGAGGCGACCGCGAACAAGACCTCGGGCACCGCACCGCTCAAGGTCGCCTTCTCCTCCGCCGGCACCACCGACGGCGACGGGGACGAGCTCACCTACAGCTGGGACTTCGGCGACGGCGGCAAGTCGACCGCGGCCAACCCCACTTACACGTACAAGAAGAACGGCACCTACACCGCGACCGTCACCGCCACGGACCCCACGGGCCGCACCGGAACGGCCAACGTGCACGTGACGGTCGGCAACACCGCTCCCGTCGTGAAGCTGGAACTGCCCGGTGACGGGCAGCTGTTCTCCTTCGGCGACGAGGTCCCGTTCAAGGTGACCGTCACCGATCCCGAGGACGGCACGATCGACTGCTCCAAGGTCGAGGTCCGCTTCATCCTCGGCCACGACGCCCACGGCCACCCGATCACCTCCGAGCACGGCTGCGAAGGCACCATCAAGACCGAGATGGACGGCGGGCACGACCCGAACGCCAACATCTTCGGCGTCATCGACGCCTCGTACACGGACGGCGGAGGCGGCGGCCAGGCGGCCCTGTCCGGTCACGACCAGTCCGAGCTGCAGCCGCGCCACCGCCAGGCCGAGCACTACAGCGACTCCTCCGGTGTCGTACCGCAGAACAAGGCGGAGGCGCACGGCGGCAAGACCGTCGGCGAGATCCAGAACGGCGACTGGATCTCCTTCAAGCCGTACATGCTCGGTGACTCCACCAAGCTCACCGCCCGGATCTCCTCCGGCGGCGCGGGCGGCTTCCTCGAAGTCCGCACGGGCTCTGCGGACGGGAAGATCCTCGGCTCCGCACCCGTACCGGTGACGGGCGGCTGGGAGACCTTCCAGGACATCGACGTCCCCCTGCGCGGCGTCCCGAAGAAGTCGACCGAACTCTTCCTGGTCTTCAAGGGAGGCGACGGCGCGCTCTACGACATCGACGACTTCGAGCTCTCCAACACCCCGCCCGACAAGACCGCCAAGCGGGTCCTGGTCTTCTCCAAGACCGCCGGCTTCCGCCACGACGCGATCCCCGAGGGCATCGCCGCACTGAAGGAACTCGGCAAGGACAGCAACATCACGGTCGACGCGACCGAGGAGGCCGGTCAGTTCACCACCTCCAACCTGGCCCGCTACGACGCCGTGGTCTTCATGTCGACCACGGGTGACGTCCTCAACGCCGACCAGCAGAAGGCGTTCGAGAACTTCGTGACCACCGGCGGCGGTTACGTCGGCGTGCACGCCGCGGCCGACACCGAGTACGACTGGCCGTTCTACGGCGGACTCGTCGGCGCGTACTTCGACAGCCATCCCGCCATCCAGCCCGTCACCGTCCGGGTCGAGGACCACAAGAACCCGGCGACCGCACACCTGGGCAACGCCTGGGAGCGCACCGACGAGCTGTACAACTACCGCACCAACCCGCGCGACAAGGTCAAGGTCCTCGCCACCCTCGACGAGACGACCTACACCGGCGGCAACATGAAGGGCGACCACCCGATCACCTGGTGCCAGACCTACCAGGGCGGCCGCTCCTTCTACACCGGCCTCGGCCACACCAAGGAGTCGTACGCCGACCCGGACTTCCGCAAGGTCCTCTCCGGCGGTTTGCGCTACGCGGCCGGCCAGGTGAAGGCCGACTGCAAGCCCGACACCGGCTACCGCTCGATCTTCAACGGCGAGACGCTCGAAGGGTGGAAGCAGGCGGGCCCCGGCAAGTTCAACATCGTCGACGGCGAGCTGCGCTCCGAGGGCGGCATGGGTCTGCTCACCTACCAGGCCAAGGAGCTGAAGTCCTACTCGCTGAAGCTCGACTGGAAGCTGGCGGGCGATGACAACTCCGGTGTCTTCGTCGGCTTCCCGGAGTCCGACGACCCGTGGTCCGCGGTGGACAACGGCTACGAGGTCCAGATCGACGCCACCGACGCCCCCGACCGCACCACCGGGGCCGTCTACACCTTCAAATCGGCCAACATCAAGGCCCGCGACCAGGTCCTGAGGCCGCCCGGCCAGTGGAACAGCTACGAGATCAAGGTCCAGGGTGAACGCCTCCAGATCTTCCTCAACGGAGTGAAGATCAACGACTTCACCAACACCGACCCGGCCCGCAGCCTCAAGGACGGCTACATCGGCCTCCAGAACCACGGGGCCGACGACCAGGTGTCCTTCCGCAACATCCAGCTGAAGGAACTGCCCTCCGCGTAGGGACACGTCCGGGCGGCGGGCGGGCGTCACACCCGCCCGCCGCCCGGACCCCCGGGCCCCGCCGTCAGCGGCCAAGGGCCCCCGCCGTCCGCAGCCCTTCCCCTCAGGCACAGCGCCACCAGATCCGCACCGCCAGGACCCCCAGCCAGGGAGGCAGCCCGTGTCAGCACCCGCCGTTCGTACCGGAGTCTGGTTCATCGGAGCACGCGGCTCCGTCGCCACCACCGCCACGGCGGGGTGCGCGGCGCTCGCGGCAGGCCTCCACCCGGCCGCCGGCATGGTCACCGAGACCGCGCCGTTCGCCGGGAGCGGACTGCCACCCGTGGGCTCGCTCGTCTTCGGCGGGCACGACACCCTGGACTGCCCGCTCCCCAAACGGGCCGAAGTACTCGCCGCCGGGGGAGTGCTGCCGCACGGCCTCCCCTCCGCCGTCGGCTCCGAACTCGCCGCGGCCGACGCGGAGATCCGCCCCGGCGGACCGCTCCCCGGCGACACCCGGACGGACGAGGAACTCGTCACCGCGTTCGCCGCCGACCTCACCGACTTCACCCGCCGCAACGGCCTGGCCAGGACCGTCGTCATCAACGTCGCCTCCACGGAACCGGCCCCGGACCCTGGAGCTCCGAGGCTGCCCGCCAGCTCCCTGTACGCCGCGGCCGCCCTGCGCGCCGGCTGTCCGTACGTCAACTTCACCCCCTCCACCGGACTGCGCACCCCCGCCCTTCAGACCGCCGTCGCGGCCTCGGCCCTTCCTCACGCGGGCCGCGACGGCAAGACCGGCCAGACCCTGCTGCGCTCCGTGCTCGCCCCGATGTTCGTGCAGCGGGCCCTGCCGGTACGGGCCTGGTCCGGCACCAACCTGCTCGGCGGCGGCGACGGGGCGGCACTGGCCGACCCGGCGGCGGCCGCCGCGAAGAACGCCGGGAAGGAACGCGTCCTGGCCGACACGCTCGGCGCCGCCCCCGAGGGCGAGGTCCACATCGACGACGTGCCGGCGCTCGGGGACTGGAAGACGGCCTGGGACCACATCGCGTTCGACGGCTTCCTCGGCGCCCGCATGGTGCTCCAGACCACCTGGCAGGGCTGCGACTCGGCACTCGCCGCGCCCCTGGTGCTGGACCTGGCACGGCTGCTGGCCCGCGCCCACGAGGTGGGCCTCACCGGCCCGCGCCCCGAACTCGGCTTCTACTTCAAGGACCCGGACGGCGGCCCCGCCGCACTGTCCGACCAGTACCTGGCGCTGCTCTCCTTCGCGGAGCGGCTGCGGGGCGAGAAGTGACGGCACGCGCCTGGGCGGAGTTGCTCAGGATCTCCGCGCTCTTCACCGTGCCGGGCGACGCGCTCGCGGGCGCGGCAGCGGTCGGGCGCCGCCCCAACCGCTCCACCGCCCTCGCCGTCGGCGCCTCGCTGTGCCTGTACGAGGCGGGCATGGCCCTCAACGACTGGGCCGACCGTGAAGAGGACGCCGTGGACCGCCCGCACCGCCCGATCCCGTCCGGCCGGATCACCCCCCGCGCGGCGCTCACCGCGGCCGGGGCGCTGACCGGGGCGGGCCTGGCCCTCGCCGCACGCGCCGGCCGCCCGGCGCTGACGGTGGCCACCGGCCTCGCGGCCACCGTCTGGGCGTACGACCTGCGGCTGAAGCACACCCCGGCGGGCCCGGCGGCGATGGCGGCGGCCCGCGGCCTGGACCTGCTCCTGGGCGCGACGGCGACGGCCACCGCGACGGCCCCGGCGAAGGCGACGGCCGCCGCCACCGCCGCGCTCCCCGCCGCCGCCCTGCTCACGGCGCACACCTACGCGGTCACCGCCGTCTCGCGCCACGAGGCACAGGGCGGCTCCACCACGGCGCCGCTCGCCGCCCTCACGGCGGTCGCCGCGCTCGGCGGCGCGGTGGTACGCGAGCGGCCGGGGGAGACGAAGTACGCGGGGGAGACGAAGCACGCGGGCGAGGTGAAGCGGGCGGCGGCCCCCGCCCGGCTGCTGGTCACCGCGCTCACCGGCGCCTACCTCCGTACCGCGGGGCGGCCGCTCGCGCACGCCGCGCTGAACCCGTCGCCGCCGCTCACCCAGCGCGCCGTCGGCGGCGGCATCCGGGCGATGATCCCGCTCCAGGCCGCCCTCGCCGCCCGCGCCGGAGCCTCCGGCACCGCGCTCGCCGTCATGGGCCTCGTCCCGCTCGCCCGCAGCCTCTCCCGGAAGGTGAGCCTGACATGACGATCCGCCTCGGCTACGGCACCAACGGACTCACCGACCTCCGCCTGGGCGACGCCCTCGGCCTCCTCTCGGACCTCGGCTACGACGGGGTCGGCCTCACCCTCGACCACATGCACCTCGACCCCATGGGCCCGGACCTCCTCGTCCGCACCCGCCGGGTCGCCGCACGCCTCCAGGAGCTGGGGCTCGGCGTCACCGTGGAGACCGGGGCCCGCTACGTCCTGGACCCGCGCCGCAAGCACGGCCCCTCCCTGCTCGACCCGGACCCCGAAGCCAGGGCGGCCAGGACCGGGCTGCTCGTGCGGGCCGTCGACGTCGCCGCCGAACTGGGCGCCCACGCCGTGCACTGCTTCAGCGGGGTCATGCCACTGGGCACGGACGCCGGGACCGGCTGGGATCGGCTGACCGGCGCCCTCGCCCCGGTCATCGAGGCGGCCGGACGCGCGGGGGTGCCGCTGGCCATCGAGCCCGAACCCGGACACCTCCTCAGCCACCTCTCCGACTTCCACCACCTGCGCGCCCTGTGCGGAGACCCGGAACCGCTGGGACTCACCCTCGACATCGGCCACTGCCAGTGCCTGGAGACCGACACGCCCGTCGACTGCGTACGCGAGGCGGCCCCCTGGCTGCGGCACGTCCAGATCGAGGACATGCGCCGGGGCGTCCACGAACACCTTCCCTTCGGTGACGGCGAGATCGACTTCCCGCCGGTCCTCGCCGCCCTGGACGCCCTGGGCGACAGCGGATACCAGGGGCTCACCGTCGTCGAACTGCCCCGCCACTCCCACGCCGGACCCGAACTCGCCCAGTCCTCCATCGAGTTCCTGCGCAAGCACGGACCCTCGGCCCACAGCGCGCGGAAGGGAGCCACACCATGCCGATGAACCCGCCGGACGCCCCGCTGCTGAGCCGCGGCGAACTCGACGCACAACTCGGCGGCGGCGCCCGCGCCTGGCTCGACGAAGCCCTCGCGGAGGCCGCCCACGCCGCCGCCCACCCGGACGCCCAACCCTCCACCAACGCCTACGCCGTCCCCCCGTGGGAGCTGCGCTTCGCCGCCGCGGGGCGGCACTGCGGACTCGAACGCGCCGACTCCGTACGCTCCCTGCTGCTCACCGAGTCCCGCGCCGGACTCGACGCGGTGACCCGGCTCTACGAGCAGGGCACCGCCGCCGAACGGCGCGCCGTGCTGCTCACCCTGCCCGCGCTGGACCTCGGCGCCACCGCCGTGGCCCTCGTCGAGGACGCCCTGCGCGCCAACGACACCACGCTGATCGCCGCCGCCGTCGGCCCGTACGCCGGCGAGTACCTCGATCCGCACAACTGGCGCCACGCCGTCCTCAAGTGCCTCTTCACGGGCGTCCCCGTCGACGCCGTCGACCAACTGGCCCGGCGCGCCCGCGGTGACGCGGAACTCGCCCGGATGCTGGGCGACTACGCGGCCGAACGCATCGCCGCCGGCCGCGTGGTCCCCGCCGACCTGCACCGCGTGCTCGCCCTCACGGCCCCCGGCCCCGAAGCCCCCGGTCCCGCCGCCCCCACGGCCTCAACGGCCCCATCGGAGGAGTCCTGATGCGCATCTTCGACCCCCACATCCACATGACGTCCCGCACCACGGACGACTATCAGGCGATGTACGACGCCGGGGTCCGGGCGCTCGTCGAACCCTCCTTCTGGCTCGGCCAGCCCCGCACCTCGCCGAGCAGCTTCTTCGACTACTTCGACGCGCTGCTCGGCTGGGAGCCGTTCCGCGCCGCCCAGTACGGCATCGCCCACCACTGCACGCTCGCCCTCAACCCCAAAGAGGCCAACGACCCGCGCTGCGCCCCCGTCCTGGACGCCCTGCCGCGCTACCTCGTCAAGGACTCCGTCGTCGCCGTCGGCGAGATCGGCTACGACTCCATGACCCCGGCGGAGGACCACGCGCTGGCCGCCCAGCTCCAGCTCGCCGCCGACCACGGGCTGCCCGCACTCGTCCACACCCCGCACCGCGACAAGCTCGCCGGCCTGCGCCGCACCATCGACGTCGTACGCGAATCCCACCTGGCCCCGGAGCTGGTGGTGCTCGACCACCTCAACGAGACGACGGTGAAGGACGCCCTGGACAGCGGCTGCTGGGCCGGCTTCTCCATCTACCCCGACACCAAGATGGACGAGGACCGCATGATCGCCGTCCTCAAGCTGCACGGCACCGAGCGGATCCTCGTCAACTCCGCCGCCGACTGGGGCAAGAGCGATCCGCTGAAGACCCGCAGCGTGGCCGACGCGATGCTGGCCGCGGGGTTCACCGAGGACGACGTCGACCAGGTGCTGTGGCGCAACCCCGTCGCCTTCTACGGCCAGAGCGGCCGCCTCCACCTGGACACCGCCGCCCCCGAAGCGCTCCACGAGGGCAACTCCATCCTCCGCGGCGGGGAGTGAGGCCATGCGCTTCCGCCACCCCGACGGCTCCGTCGTCCACCTCGCGTACTGCACCAACGTCCACCCGGCCGAGAACCTCGAAGGCGTCCGCGCCCAACTGCGCGACCACTGCGAACCGGTACGCAAACGGCTCGGCCGGGACCGCCTCGGCATCGGCCTCTGGCTCGCCAGGGACGCCGCCCGCACCCTGATCAACGACCCCGCGCAACTGCGCTCCCTGCGCGCCGAACTCGACCACAGAGGACTCGAAGTCGTCACGCTCAACGGCTTCCCGTACGAGGGGTTCGGCGCCGAAGAGGTCAAGTACCGGGTGTACAAGCCGGACTGGACGGACCCCGAACGGCTCGCCCACACCACCGACCTCGCCCGGCTCCTCGCCACGCTCCTCCCCGACGACGTCACCGACGGCACCATCTCCACCCTGCCGCTCGCCTGGCGCACCCCGTACACCGGCGACCCGGACGCGGCCCGCACCGCACTGGCCGCGCTCACCACGCTCGGGGAACGCCTCGACGCACTGGCCGAACTCACCGGCAAATCCATCCGCATCGGCCTCGAACCCGAACCCGGCTGCACCGTCGAGACCACCGCCGACGCCATCGCGCCCCTCACCACCATCGGCCACCCGCGCATCGGCATCTGCGTCGACACCTGCCACCTCGCCACCTCCTTCGAGGACCCGGACACCGCACTCGACGCGCTCACCGCGGCGGGCATCCCCGCCGTCAAGGCCCAGCTCTCCGCCGCCCTGCACGCCGAACACCCCCACCTCCCCGAGGTACGCACCGCGCTCGCCGCCTTCGCCGAGCCCCGCTTCCTCCACCAGACCCGCGTCGCCACCGCCGCCGGACTGCGCGGCACCGACGACCTCGACGAGGCGGTCGGCGGCGAGACCCTGCCCGACAGCGCCCCCTGGCGCGCCCACTTCCACGTTCCCCTGCACGCGCCGCCCGCGCCACCGCTCACCTCCACCCTCCCCGTGCTCCGGTCCACGCTGACCCGCCTGGTCGGCGGGGCCCGGCCGCTCACCCGGCACCTGGAGGTGGAGACGTACACCTGGCAGGCGCTCCCGGCCGAGCTGCGCCCCCGGACCAGAGCCCAGCTCGCGGACGGCATCGCCGCCGAACTCACCCTCGCCCGCGACCTCCTGGTCGACCTCGGCCTCAAGGAGCTGCCATGACCACCGCAGGGACGACCGGCTCACCCACCCCCCTCCTCGTCCTCGACGTCGTCGGGCTCACCCCTCGCCTCCTCGCACACATGCCGAACCTCAAGGCACTCGGCGGGAGCGGCACCCACGCCCCGCTCGGCACCGTGCTACCCGCCGTGACGTGCGCCGCCCAGTCCACCTTCCTCACCGGCACCACCCCCGCCGAGCACGGCATCGTCGCCAACGGCTGGTACTTCCGCGAGCTCGGGGACGTCCTCCTGTGGCGTCAGCACAACGGACTCGTCGCGGGCGACAAGCTCTGGGACGCGGCCCGCCGCGCCCACCCCGGCTACACCGTCGCCAACATCTGCTGGTGGTACGCGATGGGCGCCGACACCGACTACACCGTCACCCCGAGGCCCGTCTACTACGCCGACGGCCGCAAGGAGCCCGACTGCTACACCCGGCCGCCGGCCCTGCACGACGAACTCACCGAGAAGCTCGGCACCTTCCCCCTCTTCCACTTCTGGGGACCCGGCGCCGACCTCGTCTCCTCGCAGTGGATCATCGACGCCACCCGGCACATCATCGACACCCGCCACCCCGACCTCGCCCTCTGCTACCTCCCGCACCTCGACTACGACCTCCAGCGCTACGGCCCCGACGACCCGCGCTCCTTCAAGGCCGCCGCAGACCTCGACCGGGCCGTCGCCCCGCTCCTGGAGGACGCCCGCCGCGAGGGCCGCACCGTCGTCGCCCTCTCCGAGTACGGCATCACCCGGGTGGACCGGCCCGTCGACATCAACCGCGCGCTGCGCCGCGCCGGACTCCTGGAGGTCCACACCCAGGACGGCATGGAGTACCTGGACCCGATGGCCTCCCGGGCCTTCGCCGTCGCCGACCACCAGATCGCGCACATCTACGTACGCCGCCCCGAGGACCTCGAAGCGGCCCGCGAAGCGCTCGCGGACCTCCCGGGCATCGAGCAACTCCTCGACGACGAGGGCAAGAAGGCCCAGGGCCTCGACCATCCGCGCTCCGGCGAACTCGTCGCCGTCGCGGAACCGGACGCCTGGTTCACGTACTACTACTGGCTCGACGACGCCCGCGCGCCCGACTTCGCCCAGCTCGTCGAGATCCACCGCAAACCCGGCTACGACCCCGTCGAGCTCTTCATGGATCCCGAGGACCCGTACGTACGGGTCAAGGCGGTCACGGCGGTCGCCCGCAAGAAGCTCGGCATGCGCTACCGCATGGCGGTCGTCCCCCTGGACCCGTCACCGATCCGGGGCAGCCACGGCCGCCTCCCCCTGAGCGACGAAGAAGGGCCGCTCATCCTCTGCTCCACCCCCCACGCGTTCAGCGGCCCGGTCCGGGCCACCGAAGTGAAGTCCCTGCTCCTCACGCTTGCCGGCCTCGCATGAGATCGGTCCGTGCACAGCAGCCCTGTGCGCTTTTTCGAGAAAGAGAGAGACCGTGACCGAGTACAACGACGAATCCGGAACCGACAACGCCCTGCGCCGCACCCTCGGTGTCGACCGCCGCCGATTCCTCAGCACCTGCACCGCCGTCGCGGCGACGGCGATCGCCGCGCCCGTACTCGGCGCGTCGCCCGCCTTCGCCCACTCCTCCCACCCGGGCCACGGCAACGGCCACGGGCACGGGCATGACCACGGCCACGGCAACGGGCACGGCCAGGCTCTGGTTCCGCCGTCGAAGCGGGGAATCATCCTGTACACCGTGCGCGACGCCACGGCCCGGGACCCGCTCAGCACCAGCCTTCCCTCGGGCTTCCGCGCGGTCTTCAAGGAGCTGGCCCGCTACGGCTACAAGCAGGTCGAGTTCGCCGGGTACGGACAGCACGCCAACGCACCCGGCGGCAGCAACCTCGAAACGGTGCAGGGCGCGAAGCTGCTGCGCTCCTGGCTGGACGAGTACGGTCTGCGCGCCCAGGGCAACCACGGCTTCATTCCGGGCTCCTGGCCGCTGACCCCGAGCGACCTGGACGAGTTCAAGCGGCACCTCGAAATAGCGAACATCCTCGGCATGGACCACATGGGCACCGGTGGCGACCCCACCGGCAGCGCGTACCGCGCCGACTGGGACGTGGCCGCAGACAAGTGGAACTCACTGGGGAAGATCGCTCATCGCGCGGGCATCAAGCTGTACACCCACAACCACGACGCGGCCTACGGCTTCCTGCTCGACAGCGGTCCGCTGGACGACCAGGGACGGCCCACCCGCAGCTCCGGTGTCCGCAAGCTCGAATACTTCCTCAAGGTCACCGACCCGAAGACCGTGTGGCTGGAGATGGACATCTTCTGGGCGCACGTCGCCCAGTACAAGTTCCACACCTACACCACGCGTGACGGATCGCAGCGGGAGAACATCTTCGACCCCGCGGCACTGGTCAGCCGCCACAACAAGCGCTACCCGCTCTTCCACGCCAAGGACGGTGTGGTCAGCACGACCAACGGCGACGGCTACGAGATGGTCCCCTTCGGCACCGGGGTCATCGACTACCGGACGTTCTTCCGCCGCGTCGGGGAGACGAACTACCGCAACCCGATGGTCGAGCAGGACACCGCCCCGAGCGACACGGACCTCGCCCAGTCCCTGAAGCAGGCGCGGATCAGCTACGAGGGGATGGCGGCGCTGCGCAAGTAGCACCACCCGCGGGGCCCGCCCCGCGGCGCCTCGTACGCCGGGCCTCCCCGCACACCGCGCGGGGAGGCCCGGGGCCGTCGGGGGCGGGCCGGGCTCACCCGATCCCCTGCCGGTCGGGCAGCAGCGCGAACTCCCGCTCGGCCGCGCCCCGCACCGTCCGCTCAACCCCCTGGGTCAGCAGCGCCCGGTGCCGGAGCAGCGGCTGCCGCCGGTCGGGCGGCGCCAGCAGCAGGAGATCGTCGATCCCGGCCAGCAGCCGCCGGGTGACCTGCGGAGCGTCCGAGGCGCAGCGCCGGACCTCCTCGAATCCGAGATCCACCAGATCCGCCCAGCCCGGTACGTCCTGCACCAGCCGCACGACTCCTTTGCGGTCCCGGTGGTGGACGGTGCCGAGGGGCAGGTCCGCGACGGCCGCGAGGAACTGCACGATCCGGTCCAGGCACTGCACGGCGGTGGTCGGATCGTTCACCGACGTGGACAGGGCCCGCAGCGCGATGTCCGACAACTGGCGCAGCCCGAACGCCAGGTCCTGGTGGAGCGTGCGCTCGACCCCGACGGACACCGTGTACCGCAGCGCGCGCCGGGGCGGCGCGGCCCCGCCGTGCACCGCCAGCACCGGCGTCCCCGGCACGACGAAGTCCCCGAGCCGGGGGATCAGCCGCAGAACGACGCCCTGGTGCCGCGCGGCCCGCACCAGCCGTGCCACGTTCACGTCCCGCAGCACCCCGGCCCGCCCCTCGTGCACGAGCTGCCCGGTCTCGGCGCCGAGCGGCTCCTCCTGCGGCCGGCCGGCCGGCATCCGCCCCAGTACCCGGAACGAGTCCCGGGTGATGCGGTCGACGACGGGGCCCACCTGCATCAGGCGCAGGGTGGAGCTCACATAGGCGATGAACAGCAGCAGGCTGAGCCCGACGAGCGCGGCGGTCAGCACACTCTGCACGAACGGTACGGACGTGATCCGGTGCGGATCCTTCTCGCTCTCGTACGAGCTGAGGACCAGCAGCGAGAAGACGAACGTGGCCAGGAAGACCGACAGGGTGAGCTTGCTGATCCGGCTCCGTACGAAGATCCGCACCACCCGGGGCGTGAGCTGTCCGCTCGCCATCTGCACGGCCACCAGCGAGATGCTGAAGACCACACCGATGAAGGTCATCATCGCCGAGCTGACGGTGACGACGATCTGCTTGGTGTCGTCCGCGACGGAGATCAGATCCTTGATCTCGTCGTACGCCCGCTCGTCCTTGAGATAGCCGACGAGCTGCTCGTCGAGCGCGGAGGCGGCGAACCAGAGCACGATCGCGCAGACCAGCGTCAGGGTCGGTGCGAACCAGAAGGTCTCGCGCAGGTGCTCGCGCAGCGGTGACAGGGCGCGGGGTGGCCGATAGCCGCGATCACTCATGCCGGCGAACGTAACCCGCCCCGCCCGCCCCCTCGTGGACCCCGCCGCCGACCCTCCGGGCACACCGTCCGTACGTGAGTGGCGACGCAACGTGCGCGACGGCGGGGGCGCTCCGCCCCGAGCGCCCGCCCGCTCGGCCCGCACCCCGCTGACCACCGAATATGCAGGTGAGACGGACCCCAAACCCCTGGTATTGTTTTCTTTGTCGCCACGGGAAACCGCGGCTGACCACCCAGTCCGGGTGGCGGAATGGCAGACGCGCTAGCTTGAGGTGCTAGTGCCCTTTATCGGGCGTGGGGGTTCAAGTCCCCCCTCGGACACCAGCTCAGACCCCTGTTGATCAGGGGTCTTTTGCTTTTCCCGGCACCGGTACGACCACCGTGCCCCCTTCCCTCAGCCGCCCGCGCGGCCACCCCCGCCATGCCTGGCCCCTCGCGTCACGATCCGGTCTCGGAGGGCGGGTGGGGGGTTGTCTTCGGCCATGTAATCGATTCCAATCATCCGTGTAATCGATTCCATGGCCCTGGGCCGCTGGTTTCGAGGCGTACGGAAACCACAAGGAGGTGGTCCCGGAAATGGCGAGCATCAAGGATGTCGCGGCCCAGGCAGGAGTCTCTGTCGCCACGGTCTCCCGCGTCCTCAACAGCCATCCCTCCGTCAGCCCGGACGCGCGCAGACGCGTCCTCGCCGCCGTCGAAGCCCTCGGCTACCGGCCCAACACTCTGGCCCGCTCGCTGCGCACCGATCAGACCCGCACGCTCGGTCTGGTCATCAGCGACGTGCTCAACCCGTACTTCACCGCGCTGGCCCGCTCCGTCGAGGAGGAGGCCCGCGCCCTCGGCTACAGCGTGATCATCGGCAACGCCGACGAGCGGCCCGAGCAGCAGGACGACCACGTCCGCACCCTGCTGGACCGCAGGATCGACGGCCTCCTCGTCTCGCCCGCCGACGGCGACTCCCCGCTGCTGCACGACGTGGCCCGCGCCGGTACCCCGATGGTCTTCGTGGACCGCTGGATGCCGGGTGTGGACGTCCCCGTCGTCCGCGCCGACGGACACCGGGCCATCCAGGACCTGGTCGCCCACCTGTACGCGCTCGGCCACCGCAGGCTCGCCATCATCGCCGGGCCCGCCGCCACCACCACCGGCGACGAGCGCGTCGAGGCCTTCCGGTCCGCGATGAGCGCGCACGGACTCGCGCTGCCGGACGCCTACATCGGCCAGGGCGACTTCCAGGCGGCCAGCGGCCGGCGCGCCACCGAGCACTTCCTCGCCCTCCCCGAACCGCCCGAGATCGTGTTCGCGGCGGACAACCTGATGGCGCTCGGCGCCCTGGACGCCATCCGCGCCCACGGACTGCGGGTGCCAGAGGACATCGGGATCGCCGCCTTCGACGACATCCCCTGGTTCGTCCACACCGGACCGCCGATCACCGCGATCGCCCAGCCGACCGGCGAACTCGGCCGCGCGGCCGTACGCGCCCTGGTCGACATCGTCGAGGGCCGCCCCCCGCAGTCCGTCACCCTGCCCGCCCGTCTCGTCGTACGCGGCTCCTGCGGTGAGCGCACGAGCGAACCGGGACCGTCCGCCACCGAGCCGAGGAGTGACGCGTGAGCGAGTCAGTCGAGTTGCTGCGCGTCGAAGGCGTACGCAAGACCTTCCCCGGCGTGGTCGCCCTGGACAGCGTCGACTTCGATCTGCGCGGCGGCGAGGTCCACGTCCTGCTCGGCGAGAACGGCGCCGGCAAGAGCACCCTCATCAAGATGCTCTCCGGCGCCTACCGCCCCGACAGCGGCCGGATCTTCGCCCGCGGACAGGAAGTCCGCATCAACGGGGCGCAGGACGCCGAGAAGCTCGGGATCGCAACGATCTACCAGGAGTTCAACCTGGTCCCCGATCTCACGGTCGCCGAGAACATCTTCCTCGGCCGCCAGCCGCGCCGGTACGGACTGATCGACCGGCGCAGGATGGAGGCCGACGCCGAGGTGCTGCTGCGCCGCGTCGGCCTGCGTGTGTCGCCCCGGGCGAAGATCCGCGAACTGGGCATCGCCCGGCTCCAGATGGTCGAGATCGCCAAGGCCCTCAGCCTTCGGGCGCGCGTCCTGATCATGGACGAGCCGACCGCGGTCCTCACCTCGGAAGAGGTCGACAAGCTCTTCCGGATCGTCCGCAGACTGCGCGAGGACGGCGTCGGCATCGTCTTCATCACCCATCACCTGGACGAGATCGCCGCCCTCGGTGACCGCGTCACCGTCCTGCGCGACGGCCGCAGCATCGACCAGGTGCCCGCCTCGACCCCGGAGACGGAACTCGTCCAGCTGATGGTCGGCCGCAGCATCGACCAGCAGTACCCCCGTGAACGTGCTGATGCCGGGGAGCCGTTGCTGTCCGTGCGCGGCCTCAGCCGGGGCGGCGTCTTCCACGACATCAGCTTCGACGTGCGCGCCGGTGAGGTCGTCGGCCTCGCCGGACTCGTCGGGGCCGGCCGCACCGAGGTCGCCCGCGCCGTCTTCGGCGCCGACCCGTACGACGCGGGCACCGTCGACGTACGCGGCGAGCGGCTCGGCAAGCACGACGTCACCGCCGCCATGAGCGCCGGGCTCGGCCTCGTCCCCGAGGACCGCAAGGGCCAGGGCCTGGTGCTCGACGCCTCCGTGCAGGAGAACCTCGGCCTGGTCACCCTGCGCGCGGCGAGCCGCTCCGGGCTGGTCGACCTCAAGGGCCAGCGCACGGCCGCCGCCCGGATCGCGGAACAGCTCGGCGTACGGATGGCGGGCCTCGGCCAGCACGTGCGCACCCTCTCCGGCGGCAACCAGCAGAAGGTCGTCATCGGGAAATGGCTGCTCGCGGACACCCGGGTGCTGATCCTCGACGAACCGACCCGGGGCATCGACGTCGGCGCCAAGGTCGAGATCTACCAGCTCATCAACGAACTGACCGCCTCCGGCCACGCCGTCCTGATGATCTCCAGCGATCTGCCCGAGGTCCTCGGCATGAGCGACCGGGTGCTGGTCATGGCCCAGGGCCGGATCGCCGGTGAACTCCCCGCGGAGCGGGCCACCCAGGACGCCGTGATGGCCCTCGCCGTCGGCTCCGCCCCCGCGACCGACCCGACCGACCCGACCGAACCCACCGCACGCATCGAGAACGACGAGGAGGGCCCCCGTGGCCACTGACACCCATCCGCGCAAGGCGGGCACGGGAGCCGCCGGGCCGGGCCTGCGCCGCCTGCTGCTCGACAACGGAGCCCTCACCGCCCTGGTCGTCCTGCTGCTGGCGATGTCCTTGCTCTCGGGCGACTTCCTCACCACCCAGAACCTGCTGAACGTCGGCGTGCAGGCCGCCGTCACCGCGATCCTCGCGTTCGGCGTCACCTTCGTCATCGTCTCCGCCGGTATCGACCTGTCCGTCGGCTCGGTCGCCGCGCTCTCCGCGACGGTCCTCGCCTGGTCGGCGACGTCGGCGGGGATGCCCGTCGTACTCGCCGTCCTCCTCGCCGTCGCCACCGGCATCGCCTGCGGCTTCGTCAACGGCGCCCTCGTCGCGTACGGGAAGCTGCCCTCGTTCATCGCGACGCTGGCCATGCTGTCGATCGCGCGGGGTCTGTCCCTGGTGATCTCCCAGGGCAGCCCGATCGCGTTCCCCGACTCCGTCTCCACCCTCGGTGACACGCTCGGCGGCTGGCTGCCCGTACCGGTCCTCGTCATGATCGCCATGGGGCTGATCACCGCACTCGTCCTCGCCCGCACCTACCTCGGCCGGTCGATGTACGCGATCGGCGGCAACGAGGAGGCGGCCCGGCTCTCCGGGCTCCGGGTCAAGAAGCAGAAGCTGGCCATCTACGCGCTGTCCGGCCTCTTCGCCGCCGTCGCGGGCATCGTCCTCGCCTCCCGGCTGACCTCCGCCCAGCCGCAGGCCGCACAGGGGTACGAACTCGACGCGATCGCCGCCGTCGTCATCGGCGGTGCCAGCCTCGCGGGCGGCGTCGGCAAGGCTTCCGGCACCCTGATCGGCGCACTGATCCTGGCGGTGCTGCGCAACGGCCTCAACCTGATGTCCGTGTCCGCCTTCTGGCAGCAGGTCGTCATCGGTGTCGTCATCGCCCTCGCGGTGCTGCTCGACACACTGCGTCGCAAGGCCGGTTCCGGGGCCACGTCCTCGGCCGGTTCCTCCGCCGCCGGGCCGGGATCACCGGGATCGGGGCGCGGGGGAGCGGTGAAGGCCGGTCTCGCACTGGTCTGCGTGGCGGCCGTCATCGCCGCCGTGACGTTCTTCAACTCCGGTTCCTCCGGCGGCAACACCCGGATCGGGATGTCCCTCTCCACGCTCAACAACCCCTTCTTCGTCCAGATGAAGGCGGGTGCGCAGGCGGAGGCCAAGGCCGCCGGGATCGACCTCACCGTCACCGACGCGCAGAACGACGCCTCCCAGCAGGCCAACCAGCTCCAGAACTTCACCAGTTCCGGGGTCGACGCGGTCATCGTCAACCCGGTGGACTCCGACGCGGTCGGACCGGCCGTACGCGGCGCCAACGACGCCGACATCCCCGTGGTCGCCGCCGACCGGGGCGTCAACAAGGCGGACACCGCGACACTGGTGGCCTCCGACAACGTGGCCGGTGGCAAGCTCGCCGCCAAGGCCCTCGCCGACAAACTCGGCGGCAAGGGCAGCATCGTCGTCCTCCAGGGCACCGCGGGCACCTCCGCCAGCCGCGAGCGCGGGGCGGGCTTCGCCGCAGGAATCAAGGCGTACCCGGGCATCAAGGTGGTGGCCACCCAGCCCGCCGACTTCGACCGCACCAAGGGCCTGGACGTCATGACCAACCTCCTCCAGGGCCACCCAGGAATCACCGGTGTCTTCGCGGAGAACGACGAGATGGCGCTCGGCGCGGTCAAGGCCCTCGGCAGCAAGGCCGGAAAGTCGGTCTCCGTGGTCGGCTTCGACGGCACACCGGACGGCCTGAAGGCGGTCGGCGCCGGCACGCTGTACGCGTCCGTCGCCCAGCAGCCCAAGGAGCTCGGGAAGATCGCCGTACAGAACGCGGTCCGGGCGGCCGAGGACAAGAAGGTCGCCGGCACGGTCAAGGTCCCCGTCAAGGTCGTCACCCGGCAGAACGTGGCGGACTTCTCCTGACCGGGCGGCACACCACCCCGGCCACCCGCTCCACGGAAGGAAGGCAGTAGCAGCAGATGTACGAGAACGAGGACTCCGGGCCCGCCCGGTACGACCTCCTGGTCGTCGGTTCGGCCAACGCCGACCTGGTCATCGGCGTCGACCGGCGCCCGGCGGCGGGGGAGACGGTGCTCGGCTCCGACCTTGCCGTCCACCCGGGCGGCAAGGGCGCCAACCAGGCGGTCGCCGCCGCCCGCCTCGGCGCCCGCACGGCGCTGCTGGCCCGGGTCGGTGATGACGCGCACGGCAGGCTGCTGCTGGAATCGCAGCGCTCTGCGGGCGTCGACACCACCGGGGTCCTCGTGGGCGGAGCGCCGACGGGCGTCGCCCTGATCACGGTCGATCCGACGGGCGACAACAGCATCGTCGTCTCGCCGGGCGCCAACGCACGGCTCACCCCGGCGGACGTCCGGGCGGCGGCCCCCCTCCTCTCCGCCGCCCGGGTCGTCTCCGTCCAGTTGGAGATCCCGCTGGACACGGTCGCAGAGACGGCCCGCGTGCTCCCCGCCGGGACCCGGCTCGTCCTCAACCCGTCCCCGCCCGCCCCGCTCCCCGCCGAAGTGCTGGCGGCCTGCGACCCCCTGGTGGTCAACGAGCACGAGGCCCGTTTCATCCTGGGCCGGGACGCGGGCACCACCCCCGAGTCCTGGGCTCAGGCCCTCACCGCGCTCGGCCCCCGCTCGGTGGTGATCACCCTGGGCGCGGGCGGCGCACTGGCCGCCGACACCCGTACCGGGGAGTGCGTACGGGTACCCAGCCCCGAGGTCGACGCGGTGGACACCACCGGCGCGGGCGACGCGTTCACCGCGGCCCTGGCCTGGCGGCTCGGCCTGGGGGAGACGCTCCCCGTGGCGACGACCCTCGCCGTGCGGGTCGGCGCGGCCGCCGTCACCAGGCAGGGCGCGCAGGCGTCGTTCCCCACCGAGGAAGAGATCGGCGCACTGTGAAGAAGTCAGGCATCCTCAACCGCCATCTCGCGGGCGCCCTGGCCGAACTGGGCCACGGCGACACCGTCCTGGTCTGCGACGTCGGCATGCCCGTCCCGCCGGGCCCGCGCGTCGTCGACCTGGCCTTCCGGGCGGGCGTCCCGTCGTTCGCGGAGGTGCTCGACGGGCTGCTGGACGAACTCGTGGTGGAGGGCGCGACGGCGGCCGAGGAGATCCGGGACGCCAACCCGGCGGCGTCCCGCCTGCTGGCCGAACGCCTCCCGGACCTCACCCACGTCCCCCACGACGCGCTCAAGGCGCTCACGACCCACGCGCGCCTGGTGGTGCGTACGGGCGAGGCGCGGCCGTACGCGAATGTGCTGCTGCGCTGCGGAGTCTTCTTCTGAGCAGACCGCGCACGGCGCACGGGCGGGCCCCGCGCGCCGTGCGCCGTCGGCGTACCGGCGGGCCCGCGCGCCCATGGCGTACCGCCGGGTCCCGCGCCGTCAGTCCGCCGTCACGATGCCATGGCCCGTGACGTCCACGAGCACCCGGCGGTACTCGGCGGGGCGGGCGTCGAAGTCCACCCGCGCGGCCAGCCCGGCGGCCTCGTTGTGCTGACCCCGCAGCAGGTCCACCGACGTCTGCGTGAACCGGTCCGCCAGGCGGTCCCGCGCGGCCTCGGCCAACTCCGCACGCAGCAGCGCCACGGACTCCCGTGCGAGACGGCGCCGGGCGGGCCCGGCACGCAGCATCTCCCGGTACCCACCGCACGGTTCGGCGTCGGCCAGCAGCGGTTCGAGCCGCTCGGCCAGGGCCCGTCCCGCCACCGCCGTGCGCCGGGCCGCCGCTCCGCCCTCCACCAGCACCTGGAGGGCGACCAGCAGAGCCGTCGTCCGGGGGTCGGGCCGGTCGGAGTCGACCCGTACGGCGGCGTTGGCGTCCACCCGGTCGGAGATCCGCCGCGCGGCGGCCACCGCGCGCCCGGCCGCCCGGGGCCCCACCCCCGGCAACCGGCCCAGCTCCCACGCCCCGGCATCGAGCACGTCCCGCACGCTCCGGATGCCGCCCTGCTCCCACTCACCGGGCCCCGGCCGCCCCCTGACCGCCCAGCGCAGCCGCGCCACCGGGAGCCGGCCCAGCCGCTCGTCCACCAGCTCCCTGTGCAACGGCGCCCAGGCCGCCCGTACGGCCTCCACGGCCCGCTGGTGATCGACGGCCACCGCCTCTGCGGCGTCACTGAGCAGCCAGGCCCGGCGTATCACCTGCGGTCTCACCCCGCTCGCCCGCGCCACGGCCCGGATGTTCCCACCGACGAGACCGACGATCGTCACGAGAAGGCCGACCGCCAGCAGCGCGTCGGAGATCCGGATCAGCTTGTCGGCCGGTCCGTCGTCCTGGTCCAGCTCGTACAGATCACCTCGGTCCGCGCCTTCTGCCAACACGAAACCGCTTTCCCAGCCGAGCCCGGAACCCTCGTCGTAGTACGGCGCCTTGAGGAGCGGATCGCGTTCCGGATCACACCGGTACGGCCCCTCGCGCCGGCCCTGCCCGAACGGATCGTCCCACCGCACCGTGCACGTCCCGTCGGCCGACTCGTGGAGCACCGTCAGCTCCACCTGCCGCAGCTCTGGGAAGCCGGGCACGGCGAGATACACCCCCAGCGAACACCCGATCAGCACCAGGCCGACCGCCAGCACCCACCGGAACACGGGCACATGCCCCCTCATCCGGTCCCCCTCGCGTCGCGTCCCCATCCCCTTGTCCGTTCAGCCTGCGCCGCGCCCGGCCGGGCATCAAGAAGCGGGACCGGCAGCCCCGGACCCCGCTTCCTGCCCGATCCCGGCAAGGACCGGGGTCCGGAAGCCGGTTATCGGCCCGATGCCACGAGCGGGTAGTGATCGGAGAGGTTCGTGTACGTGTAGTCCGTCCCCCAGCTCGACACCGTCCACGGCGCGCTCTCCTCCTTGACCACCTCGTTCGTCCACCCCGCCGGCCTCGCGTGCCCCGTGCGGTGCAGGACGTGGTCGAGGTCCTCGCGGGGGTCGTCGGGGTAGCGCTCGGCGGCGATCGAGTTGTCCCGGGTGTCGAACGAGTAGGGGTGCCCGGTGCGGGCGTCCGCGGCGGTCAGCCCGGCGTTCGCGAGCATGGCGGCGTACTCGGGGGAGCGGGAGTCCACGTTGAGGTCACCTGCCACGATGACCTGTTCGGAGGCGGGGATGTCCTTCGCGTCGAGGAACGCGTCGATCTGCCGGAACTGCAGCGCCCGGATAGCAGCCGCCTCGCCCGACGCACACCCCGGGTCGGTCGACTGGGTATGGGTTCCGACCACGTGCACGCGGACGCCATTGACGTTCAACTCGGCATACGCGAAGCCCTTGTTGGACCACCAGTCGCTGCCGCAGGCGTCCTTGTAGATGTGCTGCTCCTGGCGGACGACCGGCCATTTGCTCAGGATCGTGACGCCGCCGTCCTCCGGCGTGGTGGCCGAGTAGGCGCCGCTGGTGGCGTCCCAGCCGCTCCGACTCCGTCCCACTACCGGTGTGTGGTACGGGTACTGGCCGGCGGCGTCGCGGGTCAGGGCGTCGGAGGAGGTGTTGTCGAACGCCTCCTCCAGCACGACGACGTCATTGCCCCGGAAGAAGCCGGCCTTCGGTATCTCCGCGGCCCGGTGCGCCTGCCCCCAGTTGGGGTAGAGGCTGGTGCTCATCAGGAACGTGTTGTACGTGAGCACCCGGAGCGGCGGGGTGTCGGCGGCCGATGCCCGCGGTGCGACGGCCACCAGTGCGGCGGCGGTGAGCGTGGCGGACAGGGTCACGCCGGAGATTCGGCGGAGCGCGGAGTGCGGCACGGGGTACTCCTGAGTCTGCTGCTGCGTGGGGGCGGATGAATGCTGGAACCCATGAAAGCAGCGGGAGTTACCCGTGGGTAGACGGCAGATGCCGGGAGCCCCGACCGCAGCTGTCCAACAGGTGCCCGTCGCGCCCGGTCTCCGCCGCCCGTCACTTCCGTTCGGCGTACACGATGAGGTTGTCCACGGGGTGCCCCGCGGCGTCGAACGCGCCGTCGCAGGTGATCAGCCGCAGCGCACGGGCCTTGGTGTGTCCGTAGACCCGCGCGGTGGGGAACGCCTTCTTGCTCGCCGTCTCCCGGCCGGTGACCTCGAAGTGGATCTCGGTGCCCCGGTCGTCACGGACGCTGATGTCCGCACCCTTGGTGATCTTCTTGAGGTCGTGGAACACGGCGCGGCCGAAGCGGGTGTCGTTGTGGCCGATCAGTACGGCGGGGCCCGGCTGGCCGGGTACGGAGCCGCCGGTGTACCAGCCGGTCGTCATGCCCTTGTCGGCGGGCGGCACCTCGACCGTGCCGTCGGCGTTGAGCCCGAGGCGCATGACCGCGCTGTTGATGCCGAGGGAGGGGATGGAGACACGTACGGGCGGCGAGGCGGACTTCGCGGATGTGGACGGGGACGGGGGCGCGGGCTCGGACGCGGTTCCCTTATCGGGCGCGGGAGTTCCGGCCGTGGTGGACGACTCGGCGCCGCGGGCCGCGGCCGAGGACTTCGACGGCGAGGCGTCGGAGCAGCCGGTCAACGCGGTCAGAGCGGTCAGCGCGAGGCAGGCGTACACCGGCAGTGCGGTACGCCGGAGGATCTGGGGCGTGCGGGACATGAGGACGGACTCCAGGAGTGATCGGCCGACAGCAGTGGCGCCGCCCTTATACGGGACGGCGCCACTGCCGGTTCTATCGGCTGAGGGGTGGTCAGCCGTTGCGGCGGCCGGTGGAGCGGCGGCGCAGGACGACCGTTCCGGCGCCCGCGACCAGGAGGGCCGCCACGGCGGACCCCGTCACGGCGGCGGTGTTGTCACCGGACGTGCCGGCCGGGCGCTCGCCCGCGGCGACTCCGCCACGCGGGGCCTCGGTCGCGGGTCGGACCGCGGGCGTGGGGCTGTCGCCCGCGGCGACTCCGCCGCGCGGGGCCCTGGTCGGTGCCGCGGTGGCGGGGGCGGCCGAGGGCGATTCGGAGGGAGTGGCCGTCGTGGCCGGCCGCGAGGGCGCGGGGGTGGCGGAGGAGTCGGCGAAGGCCGAGGCGGCGGGGACGCTTACCGCGCCGACCACCACGGCGGCCAGGACAGCGGTACGCAAGGACGAGCGCAGGGACATGAATATGGCTCCGTTCAGGACGGCCCCGACGGCGCCGCGATGCGGAATCGCACCGCGGCGCGGGGCGTGCCGACAGGCTGTCCCGGAGATATGAAGAAGCTGTCAGGACGCTGTGTTCATCGCATCAGGGCTGCTCGGACCCGCGTTCTGACCCGCGCTCCGACCCGTCCGGGTCGTGGGCCGGGACGCGGTCGGCCGGGAGGCGGAGGGTGAACACGGAGCCCTGCCCCGGCACGCTCGCAGCGGTGACGGTGCCGTCGTGCGCCTCCGTGAGCTTCCGTACGATCGCCAGCCCCAGCCCGCTGCCTCCCGTACGCCGGCTGCGGGACTTCTCGCCGCGCCAGAAACGGTCGAAGACATGGGCGAGGTCCTCCGGAGGTATGCCGCTGCCCGTGTCCGTGACGTCCACCAGAACCGCGTCGCCGGAATCGGAGCCGTACGGGCGCAGGGTGACGCTTCCGCCGGACGGGGTGTGGCGCACCGCGTTCGAGACCAGGTTGCCGATGGCCTGGCGCAGCCGGACCGGGTCGGCCGTCAGCCCCGGCACCGGGTGGTCCGGGGCCACCGGCAGCACGCTCAGCGCCACCCCGGACGTCTCGGCGCGGGCCTGGTGCGCGGCGGCGACCTGACCCAGCAACTCCTCCATCCGGACCGGCTCGGCGTGCAGTCTGAGCGCGCCCGCGTCGGCCTGGGCCAGATCCTGGAGGTCGTCGATGATGTGCTGCAACTGCACCGCCTCCTCGTGCAGCGAGGCGATGAACGCCGGGTCGGGCTCGGCCACTCCGTCCTGCGCCGCCTCCAGCCAGCCGCGGATGTTGCTGAGCGGGGTGCGCAGTTCGTGCGCGACATCGCTGACCATGGCCTTGCGCTGGGCCTCCAGCCGCGCGCGGTGGGCGGACATGTCGTTGAACGTGGCGGCGAGCCGCCCGATCTCGGTGTCCGCGGCGACCAGCACCGGCACGCTGTCCTCGCCGTCCCGCATCCGCTGGGCGGCGCCCGTCAGCGCGCGCAGGGGGCGTACGAGCCGTGCGCCCACGAGGACCGACGCGCCGACGGTGAGAGCGAGGACGAGCGCCGCCGCCCCCGCGATCTTCGCGGTGTTGGCCGGTGAGAGATCGAACCCGGGCACCGTCGTGCCGCCCGTGTCACCGATGAACAGCAGGGCGGGCGAGGCGACGTACGAACCGAGCTGTTCGCGGCGGGCCGTGCCGACGCAGGAGGCGATCGCCCGGTCGGCCTCGCCGTTTCCGGCCGCCTGCGGGCGGGTGGCGTCCGGAGCGGGGCTCGGCGCGTCGGTGGGGGCATAGGTCGGCACGGGGCTGGGCGACGCGCTCGGCACCTCGGTGGGAAGCGCCACGGCAGGCCTGGATTCCATGGGCTGGCCCCAGGACAGATCCAACTTCAGCTGGACCCCGGCCCGGCCCTGGCGCTTCAGACAGGCGTCGGCCAGCTGGTTGAGGGCCTTGAGCGCCTTCCTCTCGGTCGCGGTCGGGCTGTCCAGCTCATCGGTGGCGCAGCGCGTGCCCTGGACGCGGTCGGGGTCGTTGCCCACCACCTGGATCCGGGGGCGCCCGCTCGCGCTGCGGACCACGTCGGAGGCGATCCCGGTCGCGCTGAGACAGGACACCTTCCGGTCCGCGGTCTTCTGCAACGCCGCCCGCTCGGCGGCGGGCAGCCGGAACGGCCCGACCGCTCGCGGATCGACCCGGTCGGCCGGAGCCCCTGACGCGCCCGCGGTCTCGGCCGCCAGCGCCGTGTCCACCGACAGCGGATCGACGATCGCGGAGGCCTGCGCGGGCAGCGCCGCCGCCGTCTCCGGATCGGCCGAGTCGGCGAGCGGAGCACGCCGTTCCGTCGTCAGCGTGATCCGCCGGCCGGACTGCTCCGCCAGGTCACGCACGGTCTTCCCGACGCCGTCCCAGGTGGGATGAGCCGCCGCGTATCCGAGCAGGCTGTGGTAGATCCGGGCATCGGCGGTGAGGTTCTGCCCCTGCTCCTGCCGGATCGCGCCGGATGTCGTCTGCACGGCCAGCCAGGCGGTGGCAGCCACCGAACATGCCGCCACGAGCGCGGAGACGGCCAGCAGCCGGGCGAACAGGCTCTTGCGCAGCGGCAGCCGCGCCCCTTGCCCGGCGTCCGCCGCCCGCTGTCCGGAGCCGGCCGCGCGTCCCGCGCCACTACGACGACGCACGTGCCGCCGCCTTCGCCGGGTCCGTCAGCTTGTACCCGACACCGAAGACGGTGAGCAGCCGGGTCGGCCGGCGCGGGGCGGGTTCTATCTTCTTGCGCAGGTTCATGATGTGCACGTCGACCGTCCGGTCGCTGATGTACCGGTCGAATCCGTGCAGCTCCGCGAGCAGTTGCTGCCGGGAGAAGACCCGGTCGGGCTCGGCCGCGAGCGCGGCGAGGATCCGGAACTCACCGGGGGTGCATTCGACGGGCTCACCGCCGACCGAGACCAGATGCCGGGCCGGATCGACGACGAGCGAACCGACCGTCAGCGTCGGGTCGTCGTCCGGCTCGGCGCCCGTGACGCGGCGGCTGCGCCGCAGGAGCGTACGGACCCGGGCCATCAGCTCACGCGGGCTGTACGGCTTGGTGACGTAGTCGTCCGCGCCCAGATCGAGCCCGAGCAGCAGATCGTCCTCCGTCGTGCGGGCCGTCAGCATCAGCACCGGCAGCTCCCGGCGCTCGGCGCGCAGGACGCGCACCACATCCAGACCGTCGGCGCGAGGCATCATCACATCGAGGACCAGCAGGTCCGGCTCCCGCTGCCGGACCAGGTCGAGGGCGGCCAGACCGTCGCCGACGAGAGTGACGGAGTGGCCCTCGCGTTCCAGGTAACGGCGGAGGAGTTCGGCCTGTTTCTCGTCGTCTTCAGCGACGATCACGTTTGCACACACGAGCTCGATCGTAGAGGGGTTCGAACAGTGGGCCCCGGCCTCTTGCCCGTGGAGCCCTGGTAATGCTCTTGTGTACCCGCAGGTAACTGGCATGCGCGCCGGTCGTACGGGTGCGACAGCCGGACGCGTGCGACGGCTGTGCTGGTGCGTCAGCCGTGCGGGCCGTGTGCCGGACGAGGCGTACGTGACGGGCACGTGGTTCAAGAGGGCGGGTAGCAAGGTGGAGCCGGTGACGGGGCACGAGGTACGGGGCAGGCTGCCCGAAGGACTGGCCGACGCGATACGGGAGACGGCGGCGGAGATCGCCGCCCTGCTGCGCGCCGCCCCGGACGCAGGACTGCCGGTCCCCGGGTCCGAGTGGACGGTGGGGGAGGCGGCGGCCCATCTGGCGCAGGTCAACCAGCTGATGGCCGATGTGGCCGCCGGACGCCCGCGCGACTACGGGGACGGCACCCCGAAGGGCCTGGCCGAGGCCAACGAGCGGGCCCTCGCGGCGTTCGGTGAACGGGCGGGGCAGCCGCTGGCCGCGATGATCGTGTCGCAGACCGCCGTGTTCCTCGACGCGGTGGCCGAGCTCCCTCCGGACGAGACGCTGATGACGCCGATGGGCCCGATGAACCGCGCGGTCCTCGGCGCGTACCTCCTGACGCACATGCTGGGCCACGGCTACGACCTGGCGCGGGCACTGCGGCGTCCGCACATGGTCGACCGGGTCCGGGCCGCGCTGACCCTGCCCTTCTTCGTCGTAGCCATGCCCCGGGTGACCGACGACCGGGCCACGGCGGGTCTCACCGTCCGCTACTCGGTCCGGCTGTGGGGCGGCGGCCGCTTGGGGGTGACGTTCACCGACGGCACGGCGGCGGTGGGCCACCGGCCGCCGGACCGCCCGGACTGCACGATCTCCATCGAGCCGGTCACGTTCCTGCTGATGGCCCTCGGCCGCATCGCACCGGCGGGCGCCATGGCCAGGGGGCGGGTCCTGGCCTGGGGGCGCAAGCCGTGGATGGGCCCCCGCTTCCCGGAGTACTTCACGGCGCCGTGAAGTACTCCGGGACAGACGTCCTCCGTGCCCGGACCGCTGTGCGGCTCCACGAGCCCGTGGAGCGCGCCGGATCGGCCAACTCCCCGGCCTGGGGGCGCGGTGAGCACGCGGCGCGCCGCCCCACTCGGTAGATTGCATCCGCACGGTGGCAGCGGCGGTGCCGGGGAGGGCGCATCGCGCGGAACACCGGGAACGGGGAGTGCGCCACATGCTGGATCCCATTTCGCTGACAGCCGTCTCGGCGGTGCTCGGCGCGGTCGGCTCGGGAATGGCCAACGAGGCCGGAAGATGGGCGTGGGAATCCACCGGCGGATACGTCCGCCGCATCGTCGGCCGCGAGATCCCGGCGCCCGTCGCCCCCGGCGAACTCGACGCGGTGGCCCTCATGGTGTCGGAGCGGCTCCGTCAGAACCCCGCTCTCGCCTCCTCCTGGACGGCGTTCGCGAGCCGGGTGGGCGGCACCGGCCGTGGCGCGGCGGCGGGCTTCACCCCGCGTGCCGGGCAGTCCGGTCTCCCCGCCTCCACAAGGTTCTTCACCGACCGCAAGGAGGCGCTGAAGAGCCTCGACCGCGAGGCGTCGCGGCGCGCGGACGGCACCCCGAGGCTGGCTCTGGTGTACGGCGCCGAAGGCATGGGCACCAGCACGCTCGCGGTGCACTGGGGCGTGAGCCGGGCCGGCCGGTTCCCGGACGGTCAGCTCTACGCGGATCTGGCGGGCGGCACCACCGCCGCGCGGGGCACGGGGACCGTGCTGCGCAGCCTGCTGCGTCAACTCGGCCTACCGGACGAGGAGATGCCGACCGCCGCCGACCAGCTGAGCGAGTTCTTCCGGGGCTGTGTGGCGGACCGGAAGCTGTTGATCGTCCTCGACCATGTGCACTCGGCCGCCCAGGTCCGGCCGCTCCTCACCTCCGCGCCCGGCGTGTTCATGATCATGGTGGCCCGCAGTCCGTTCCCCGGCCTCGACGCGGTGCGCGTACCCGTCGGCCCGCTGGCGGACAAGGACGCGGTACGGCTGCTGACCCAGCTCCTGGACAAGCCGGCGATCGCCGCGGCCCGCGCCACCCTGCCCTCCGTCCTTGACCGGTGCGGCGGATCGCCGTACGCCCTGCGCGCGGCGGCGCCCCGCCTCGCCGGGCCCGCCTCCGGTACACCGGCCGGCGGCGACCCGGTACGCGCGGCGGCGCAGGACACCTACGGCGCGCTGGACCCGGGGACGGGGAGGCTGTACCGACTGCTGGCGGTACGCGAATGGCCCGCCCTGGACGCCGCGGTGGCCGCCCGTGTCGCCGGGGTGACACCGCAGGACGCCGAGCGACGGCTGGAGGAACTGGCGGACGGGCTCCTGCTGGAGCGCAACACCACCGCCGGCGGCCGGGCCCGCTACCACTACCGCCCGGCGGTCCGCGGACACGCGGAGTCCGTCGCCGTACAGGAGGACGGCATCGCCGGCTGTTCGGCCGCGATGGCGCGGGCCCTGCGCTGGTACGTCGATCTGTCGACATCCGCGGCGCATCAGGCGCTGCCAGAGAGCTGGCGGGTCCCCGCGCCCTCGGGTACCCGCGAGAGTCCGGACTTCGAAAGCCGCGGCAAGGCGCTCGACGCGCTGATCGCGGAGTCCGGCAACCTCATCGAGGCGGTCCACTGCGCGGAGGAGTCCGGCGACCCGGCCTCGGCCGTACAGCTGTGCCGTTCCCTGTGGCCGCTGCAGCTCAAGGCCGGCCGCCACGAGACGCTGCTGCCCGCCCTGCGCGCCGGTGCACGGCTCGCCGACGCCCACCTCCCGGGGAGCGCGGACGCGGGAGCACTGCACGCCCAGCTCGCGCACACGCTCACCGAACTGCGCCTCTGGGACGAGGCGGAGGAGGAAGCGCTCGCGGCCGCGCGGGCCGAGGAGGTGGCGGGGCACAAGCGGGGCCATGCGTCGGCGACGGAGTTCCTCGGACTGCTGAGGCTTCGGCAATGGCGGTTCCAGGAGGCGTACGAGTGCTTCGAGGAGGCGGACGCCGTGCTGGTCACGATCGGGGCGGCCGACCGGGGAACCGCCGACGTCCCCCGCGCACGCGCCCTGCTGGAACGCCACCGGGGCCGTGCCCTGCGCGGCCTCGGCAGGTTCGAGGAGTCAAGGGAACGACTGGAAACGGCGCTCCGTCACTTCCGCGCGGACGGCGACACGTACAACACGGCCAGGACGCTGACCGATCTGGCCGAGACCTGGCTGGACCAGTCGGACACCGCCACCGCGCGCCCCCTGGTCGAGGCGGCGCTCACGACGCTGCGCGGCCAGAGTGCCGAGTACCACGTGGCGTATCTGCGGTCCATGCGCGAGCGCTGTGCGGCCGGGGAGCTCGGCACCGGCTGAGGCAAGTCACCCGGCGGACAGCTCGGTGACCCGCACCGGCGCGCTCCTGGCCCCGCACCGCACGGTGAACCCGCCGTCGTCCAGCAGAGCCGCGAGCCGCTCGGCCATGACGTCGTCGCCGGCGCTTCCGGCCCCCAGCAGCGCGTGGAGGGCGGAGGCGGCGGCAGCGGGGTCCACCGAGGCATCCGGCGGGCACGTCAGGCTGAGCAGCCGGCCGCCCCTCGGCCGGGCGACACACTCGGACGGGCCGACCGTGAAGGCGGCCAGCGCACAGCCGGGATGGCGGTGCAGCACCTCGGCCGTCCAGACCGCCGGGGACCCGAACCGGGGATCGCCGGGCAGGCCGTCCCTGAAGACGACGTCGGCCAGCTCCAGCCCGTCCACATCGCGGGTGTCCTCGTGCACGGCGATGTGTACGTCACCCGCCACGTACCCGGCCGAGGGCGGTGACCCCGCCCAACGGGTCACCGAGACCTCGCCCGGCCCCGTCACCCGGGTCAGCACGTCGAGGGGCGCCGTGACGGACACCGGCTCGTGGCCGGGCAGCGGCAACGGTTCCAGCGAGGCGGCCCATTCCGGCTCCTCCGCACCCATCATCGAGTAGAAGAGGGACCGCAGCCGGACCGCGGCCTCACCCGGTACGGAGGTCGTGTACTCGGCGGGCCCCGGCAGCGGCCGGTGCTGCTCCACGAGCCGGTCGACCTGCCCGCGCAGCGGCGCACCGGGGTCCAGCCGGGGCGCCACCCGCATGAAGTCGGAGATCGGTGCCCCCGGATCGAGTTCGTCCAGCGGGGCAGCGGCCAGCAGCACCGGAGTGCCGAGCGCCGCCGCGTAGAAGGTGACGGACCCGTGGTCCCCGACCACCGCGTCGGCCGCCACCAGCGCCTGCCGCCATCCCTCCAGCGGATCGATCAGCACCAGCCCGCAGCGCCGGGCCCGGTCGAGCCAGGCCCGGACCTGGCCGGGGCCGTGCCCGTGCCAGATATTGGGGTGCAGGACGGCGGCGAACCGGTACTCGTCCACCGGGAACTCGCCTGCGAGCCGAGGCAGCAGCGCGGGCAGGAGGTCGTCCCCGCCCGCGCCGCCGTCCCCGAAGAAGGACGCCGGATTCCAGGTGGAGTTGAGGACGATCAGCCGTTGCCCGGCCCGAACCCCGAGTGCCCGGCGGAAGCGCTCGCGGTAGGGGCGGGCGGCGAGTGTGCGGTCGAAGCAGGGGTCACCGGCGAGTACAGCGGTCGGCGCGGCCTCGGGACACGCGGCGCGCAGCCGGTCGCACTGCTCGGGATGGGAGAGGACGAGAGCGTCCGCGATGGGTACGCCGTCCGCCAGGACCCACTGCGGAGCCTGCCCGAACACGGGCACAGAGCCGAGCTCCGCTCCTGCCCCGGCGCCAGAGCCAGCGCCGGTGTCCGGTGTCCGGTGTCCGGTGTCCGGTGTCGCCAGCTTTTTAGTGTATCCGACACCGTGCGAGAGAACGGCCAACTTGCTTGGGAGAAGCTCAAGTTGGCCACCGAAGCTGGCGGAGACGGCCAGGTCCACCGGCGTTTCGAGGGCCTGCTCCCACGGCAGCACCGGCACTCCCGTTCCGGCGAGGAGCTCGGCCGTACCGGCCGAGAACGCCGAGGACTCCGGGCAGGTGGCGAGGAGCTGGATCCGCAGATCGCCGTCGAAGAGCGGCAGCACGTCAAGGAGCCGGGTGGCGGAGGTCACGTTGTGCACGACGACCAGCACCCGCAGGCACTTCCCACGGGTGGCCCACCGCACGGCACCGTCCCCGACCGGCACTCGCAGCCATCCGGCCCGCCCCTGTGTCACCCGCGCCCCCACTCGGCCCATGGGCCGTGCGACTGCCCGGCCGACCAGTCACGATATCCAATCGGCCCGGACGGGTGGCCTGTCAGGCGGCCATTGCCACGGAGGTCCTGCCGAGCACCGGGCCAGGGGTCGCGCCGGCCTTCCGGTCCCCGAAGACCACCACCCGCAGCAGGGCGAACCGCCCGACCCCGGCCAGCGCCGACGCCGACAGGTACACGGTCTGCTCGACCAGGGCCGACGGCTCGGAGCGGAGCGCGTAGAGGCAGAGCAGCGCCCCGGTCGTGAAGGCGTAGCTGACGGCGACGGTCAGCCCCGACTGGAGGTGAACGCCCCACCCGCGGCGTTCGCTGCGGAACGACACCCGGCTGTGCAGCTCGGTGGCTATCACCGTCGACACCACGGTCACCAGAGCGTTCGCCAGGGCCAGCGGCATCCGGTCGTGGAGCAGCATCAGCACCCCGCTGGAGGCGACCCCGACCCCGCCGCCGCAGACCACGAAGCGCACGAATGCCGCGACAAGGGCGTGGGGCGTGCGCGTCGGCTGACGGGACGGAGCGGCGGTCACGGGGTTCCTCCGGGGACTGTGTGGGGCGGTACGAACATCTCACCCCAGAACTTACGGACCCGGCGTCCTCCCCACGACCCGGTTTCTCCCCGACTTTCCTGGGGGTTGTCCCCCCAGGGGCCTCGGGGGGCAACCACCCAGGGGGTGTCACCCACGTCCTGCCCGGTTGGTGACCCGCCTCGTCGCCGAGTGTTCGGCCGGACGCCACCGTGTGCACACCGCACGGGTCTTCCACCGGGCCGCCGGTTCTGGAACACTCCTGTCGTTTTCGCCCTTATGCTTCCTCACCCCACAGAGGCCCCCACTCATGGCAGATCTCAACCGTCGCCGTCTCCTGCAACTCGCCGGAAGCACGGTCGCCTTCAGTACGCTGTCGAGCAGCATCGCCCGCGCCGCCTCGCTGCCCGCGAAGGGCCGTACGGGCACGCTCCAGGACGTCGAGCACATCGTCGTACTGATGCAGGAGAACCGTTCCTTCGACCACTACTTCGGCACGATGAAGGGTGTGCGCGGCTTCGGTGACCCGCGTCCGGTCACGCTGCCCGGCGGAAAGCCGGTCTGGCACCAGAAGGACCTTCTCGGCAAGGAGGTGCTGCCGTTCAGGCCGCCCGCCGACGACCTCGGGTTGCAGTTCCTCCAGGACCTGAACCACGACTGGGCCGGTGGGCACCGGGCGCTGAACAAGGGCGCGTACGACCAGTGGGTGCCCGCCAAGACGGCCACGACGATGGCCCACCTCACGCGGGAGGACATCCCGTTCCACTACGCCCTCGCCGACGCGTTCACCGTCTGCGACGCGTACCACTGCTCGTTCCTCGGCTCGACCGACCCGAACCGCTACTACCTGTGGAGCGGGTACACCGGCAACGACGGCACCGGGGGCGGTCCCGTGCTGGGCAACGACGAGGCGGGGTACGGCTGGAAGACCTACCCCGAGCGGCTGGAGGAGGCCGGGGTGTCGTGGAAGGTGTACCAGGACATCGGTGACGGGCTCGACGCCGCCGGTTCCTGGGGGTGGATCGACGACGCCTACCGGGGGACGTACGGCGACAACTCGCTTCTTTACTTCAACAGTTATCGCGAAGCCAAGCCCGGAGACCCGCTCTTCGACAAGGCGCGCACCGGGACCGACGTCAAGAACGGGGACGGGCTCCTCGATGACCTGAAGGCCGATGTCCGGGCCGGGACGCTCCCCAAGATCTCCTGGGTCGTCTCGCCCGAGGCCTACAGCGAGCACCCCAACTGGCCCGCGAACTACGGTGCCTGGTACATCTCGCAGGTGCTGGACGCGCTGACCTCCGACCCCGAGGTCTGGGGCCGGACCGCCCTCTTCATCACTTATGACGAGAACGACGGGTTCTTCGACCACGTCGTGCCGCCGTTCGTGCCGTCCGGCGCGGCCCAGGGTCTGTCCACCGTGGACACCTCCGCCGACCACTTCCCCGGCGACATCAGGTACGCGGCGGGGCCGTACGGGCTCGGGCAGCGCGTGCCCATGACGGTGGTTTCCCCCTGGAGCACCGGCGGGTTCGCGTGTTCGGAGGTCTTCGACCACACCTCCGTCATCCGGTTCATGGAAGAGCGCTTCGGTGTGCACGAGCCGAACATCTCGCCCTGGCGGCGCGCTGTCTGCGGCGATCTCACCTCGGCCTTCGACTTCAGTACGACGGACACCTCGCCCGCCTCGCTGCCCTCCACGGACGGATACGCGCCGCCGGACAAGGGGCGGCACCCCGACTACGTTCCGGTGCCGCCGGTCTCGGGCAGCGTGCCGAAGCAGGAGTCCGGCACGCGGCCCACCCGGCCGCTGCGGTACGCGCCGCTCGTGGACGGGGCTGCGGACCCGGGCACCGGGAAGTACCAGCTCACCTTCAGTGGCGGGGACGCGGCCGGAGCGCAGTTCCTGGTGACGTCCGGCAATCGCGGTGACGGGCCGTGGACCTACACCACCGAGGCGGGCAAGTCGCTCTCCGACAGCTGGAACACGGCCTACTCCAGTGGCGCGACCGACCTCACGGTGCACGGTCCCAACGGGTTCCTTCGGACCTTCAGGAGCCCGGGCGAGGCGGCCGGTCCGGAGGTGACGGCACGTCATAACCCGGCGAGCGGAGCTCTCGACCTGACGCTCACCCATGCCGGTACGGAGACGGTCCAGCTGACCGTGCGTAACGCGGACGCCTACGGCGGCGGGGCGCAGACCTTCGCGGTGCGGGCCGGCGCGACCGTGCGGCACACCGTTGACCTGCGCGGAAGCAAGCGCTGGTACGACATCGAGGTGGTCTCGGACACGGACGCCACGTTCCTTCGCCGGTTCGCCGGACACGTCGAGACGGGAGAGGCCGGAACGAGCGACCCGGGCCTGGTCACCGGCTGACCGGGACGGCCACGAGCGCACGGGGCGGCCGAGCGGCCCCGTGCGCTCGTGGCCGAGCCGCTGCGCATCGGTCGTCAATTGTCGTGAGATGTCTACCGGTTGCTTCATTGTGAGTGCACATTTGATCGTCATTGACCGCTGTGGTGTCACATAAAATCCTTATAGTGGGCGTGCGTTGACCGCACGATCGTGACGCGTGACGCTTCCGCCACAGAAGTCAGGACGATGACGCGCCCTTCCTCCGCAGAGCCCGATTCCGTCTCACCTCCTCCGGGGTGCCCCGCGCACGCGGGGCCGGGCCCCGTACCCCTCAGCGGGCCCTCGTTCCAGACCGAGCCGCAGGCCGTCTACCGCGCCATGCGGCGGGACCACGGGCCGGTGGTCCCCGTCGAGCTGCCGGGCGGGTTCCCCGCCTGGCTGGTCATCGGCTACCGGGAACTCCATCAGGTCACCAGTGACGGTGAGCTGTTCCCGCGCGACGTCGGGCTCTGGAACCAGTGGGAGCACATCCCGCAGGACTGGCCGCTGCTGCCCATGGTCGGGCGGCCGCTGCCGTCCATCTACTTCAGCGCGGGGGAGGAGCACCGGCGGCACGCGCGGATGGTCGGACCCGCCCTCGAAGGGGCCGATCCGTTCGAGATCCGCAGCCACTGCGAGCAGTTGGCCGACCGGCTGATCGACGCCGTGTGCAGCCGGGGCACGGCCGACCTCGTCGCCGACTTCTGCGAGCCCCTTCCGGTCCTGGTCCTCGCGAGACTGGTCGGATTCCCCGACGAAGAGGGCGGCTCGATCGCCCAGGTGCTGAAGGACCTGGCCGACGGCGGTCCGGGCGCGCAGGAGGCCCATCTGCGTTTCGGGGAGCACATGACGCGGCTCGTCGCCGCGAAGCGTGCCGCCCCGGGCGACGACGTGACCTCCCGGATGCTCGCGTTCCCCGAGGCCTTCACCGACGAGGAGTACATGCTCGACCTGATGGCCATCACGGCCGCCGGGCACCTCACCACCGCCGACTGGATCAGCAACTCGCTGCGGCTGATGCTCACGGAGGACGAGTTCGCGCGGTCGATGGCGGGCGGCCGGCGCAGCGTGGCCGAGGCCATGAACGAGGTGCTCTGGGAGGACGGCCCGACGCAGATCCTCGCCGGACGCTGGGCCGCCCGCGACACCCGCCTCGGCGGACAGCGGATCAGGGCGGGGGACATGCTGCTGCTCGGGCTCGGCGCCGCCAACACCGACCCGCTGATCCGGCAGAGCCTGACCGGCGGCGGCTCCTCCGCCCAGGGCGGCAACGGCGCGCACCTCGCCTTCAGCCACGGCGAGTACCGGTGCCCCTTCCCCGCTCAGGAGATCGCGGAGACCATCGCGCGTACCGGCATCGAGGTGCTGCTCGACCGCCTGCCCGACCTGGAGCTCCGGGTCCCCGTCGCGGACCTGGTGCGACGGCCCTCCGCGTTCCTGCGCGGCACCACCGCGCTGCCCGTTCGGTTCACCCCCGTTCGCACGACAGGAGACCTCTCGTGACCTGCCCTCACGCCGCCGCGCACGCCGCCGCCCCGGACACCGGGACCGTCGTCATAGACCCCATGGTCCAGGACCTGGACGGTGAGACCGCGAGGCTGCGCGAGGCCGGCCGGCTCGCCAGGATCGAGCTGCTCGGCGTACCCGCTTGGACGATCACCCGGCACGCCGATGCCCGTCAACTGCTGGTCGACCCCAGGCTGGTGAAGGATCTCGGCGCCTGGGGGCTGTGGCAGAGCGGTGAGGTGACGCACGCGTGGCCGCTCATCGGCATGATCGACGCCGGACGGTCCATGTTCACCGTGGACGGTACCGAGCACCGGCGGCTGCGCACCAAGACCTCCCAGGCGCTCACCCCCCGCAGGCTCGACGCCGTCAGGCCCGACATCGAGAAGTTCACCGAGGAACTGCTGGACGCGCTCGCGGACGGCGGCAGGGACGGGGCCGTCGTCGACCTCAAATCGGTGTTCGCGCAGCCGCTGCCGATGCGGGTCGTCGGCATGCTCATGGGCGTGGACCCCGCCGAGAACGCCATGCTGACCAGACAGTACAAGGCCTTCTTCTCGATGCTCACCCCGCAGGACGAACGACTCGCCCTGCTGGCCGAGTTGGACGTCTTCTACGCCGGACTGGTCCGCGAGAAGACCGCGCGGCCCACCGACGACCTGACCTCCGCGCTCATCCTCGCCGACGAGGGCGGCGAGCCGCTCACGGAGGAGGAGGTCGTGGGCAACCTCAAGGCGATGGTCGCGGCCGGCCACGAGACCACCATCGGGCTCATTCTCAACGCGGTACGAGCCCTCCTGTCCCACCCGGAACAGCTGCGGATGGTCCTCGACGGGGAGGTCTCCTGGGAGGCGGTGATCGAGGAGACGCTGCGGTGGGACACCCCGACCACCCATCTGCTGATGCGGTTCGCGACCGAGGACATCCAGGTGGGTGACGGCGTCATAGCCAAGGGCGAGGGCGTGGTCATCTCGTACCGGGCCATCGGCCGGGACTTCGAGCAGCACGGCGCCGACGCGGATGCCTTCGACATCACCCGCCCCGCCCCGATCCGGCACATGACCTTCGGCCACGGTCCGCACATCTGCCCCGGCGCCGCGCTCTCCCGCGTCGAGGCCGGAATAGCGCTGCCCGCCCTCTTCGCCCGGTTCCCCCGACTGCGGCTCGCGGTGCCGGACGCGGACATCCGCAAGCTCCCGGTGATGACCCAGAACGACATGGAGGCCTTCCCCGTACTGCTCAACGCCTGAACCGGGCCGGACGGCATATCGTGGCGGTGGCCGTACGGGCGACCGCCACGGGCCGCCGCCTTCTGAGGTGTCCGGCGAAGGGTGCGCACTCCCTGTCGAAGCGCTTCGACGATTCTATGGACAGGTTGTGGCAGCAGGTCTAGGCTCGCACCATCCGTACACGCCGAAGGTCATGGGTGGGGTATCGAAGCGCTTCGCCGCAGTGGAGTCCGACTGAAGCCGCCCCTCCGCGTGCCGGTGTCCGACGTCGTTCTGTGATGGAGAGCTGAATGGTCACCCTTGCCGAGGTCGCGCAGCACGCCGGAGTCTCCGCCAGCACGGTGAGCTACGTCCTCAGCGGGAAGCGGTCCATCTCGGTCCCCACCCGGGAACGGGTGGAGCGGAGCATCAAGGAGCTCGGCTACCACCCCAACGCGGGAGCGCGGGCGCTCGCCAGCAGCCGGTCGAACATCATCGCGCTCATGGTGCCGCTGCGTACCGACATGTACGTCCCCGTGATGATGGAGATCGCCATCGCCGTCGCCACGACGGCCCGCATCCACGGCTATGACGTACTGCTGCTGACCGGCGAGGAGGGCCCGGCCGCGGTGCGCCGGATCGCCGGCAGCTCGCTCGCGGACGCCATGATCCTGATGGATGTCGAACTGCACGACGAACGGCTGCCGCTGCTGCGCGAGACGGACCGCGCCGCCGTGCTCATCGGACTGCCCGCCGACACCGCCGGTCTCACCTGCGTGGACCTCGACTTCGAGGCGACCGGGGCGCTCTGCGTCGAGCACCTCGCCGGACTCGGGCACCGTGAGGTCGCGGTGATCGGCGAGGCGGCCGCCGTGTACGAGCGGCACACCGGATTCGCCGAGCGGACCGTCGACGGAGTGCGGGCCAAGGCACGGGAGACCGGCGTACGGGTCCTGCACCGGCCCTGCGAGGGCGGCTACCCCGCGATGGCCCAGACCCTCTCGCGGATATTCGACGAGCGCCCCGGCACGACGGGCTTCATCGTGCAGAACGAGTCCGCGGTGGAACCGCTGCTCAACCTGTTGCGCCAGCAGGGCCGGGCCGTTCCGGAGGATGTGTCGGTGGTCGCCATCTGCCCCGAGCAGGTGGCCTCCCAGGCCTCGGTGCGGCTGACCTCTGTGGCCATTCCCGCGCAGGAGATGGGGCGCCGCTCGGTCGAGCAGGTCGTCGCCAAGCTCTCCGGCCGGGGCACGGACGAAACGGAGTTGCTGGCACCGGAGCTGACGGTACGGGAGAGCACCGGCCCCGCCCCGAGGTGACGCCGCACACCATGAACGCACGGACCGGGACCGGCACTTGGTCGCCGAGTCACGAAGCTGACGGCACTCGACAGCGCGGGGATCGGAACCGCGACCGCAGTTCGAGGACGCGGTCCACACCGGCCGTCAGCTCCAGCGGGGCCGAGAGTGATCCGGTGGAGGAGCCGTTGAGGGTGCCGCCGTCGCCCGTACGTACATCGACACGGGCGTCCCGGCTGGGACGCAGCACCGCGGTGGCGGTGCCGTCGGCCCGCCAGGCCAGGTCCAGTCCGGCGCCGAACCTCGTGCGCACGCCGCGCAGTTCGCCGCTCGGGCAGCTGGTCAGCGGGGCCGGGAGCAGGACCAGCCGGTGCGGGGTCGACTGGACCAGTGACTCGATCACCGCGGCGGGCAGCCCATGTGCCGCGTCCGCGTTGTAGACGTTGCGGGACGGATAGTGGGCGCTCATCAACGAGTCGTGGAAGAAGTCGCCCGCCAGCACCGCGTCCAGGGCCGCCGAGGCCCGTGCCCCGTCCCGCAGCCGCGCGGCGACCAGCGCGTGGTGCAGATGGCCGTGCGCGGAGTCGTTCTCCGAGCCGCGCAGCTCCAGCGCGCGGTGCGCCGCGGCCGACAGCTCCGGGGTGTCGTACGGATTGATCGCGTCCAGCGGCCACACCGGGTACAGGTGGCTGAGATGGCGGTGGTCGTACGTCTCCTCCAGGCCCGGCCACGCCCACTCGGCGAGCGCGCCGTCCTCGTTGACCCGGTACTCCGGGAGCCGGGCGGCCAGTGCCCGCCGCCGTGCCGAGGCCGGACGGGTGGGGGAGCGGTCGGCCGACACGGTCAGCGCGTGCCGGGCGGCCGCGAGGTCCATCGTCGCGTTCACCGTCCCCCAGCTCGCGTTGGCCGGACGGTTCTCCGGGGAGTACGACGGCACGACGGCCACCGTGCCGTCGGGTGCGGTACGGGTCAGGAAGTCCTCGTAGAACAGGGCCGCCTCGTCCAGCGCGCCGACCAGTCGCGGGTCCGTCACCCCGCAGGTCTCGGCGTGCTCGATCAGCGGTTCCAGGAGCCAGTCCGCCCCCGCCGTCCACAGATGCAGCGGATACGCGCGCTGGTAGTGACGGGTGTGGCCGGACTCGCCGTCGGTGTGGGAGGGAGCGACGATGCCGCGCGCGCCGAAGAGGGCCCGCGCGTTGTCCCGCCAGTCACCGAGCTGTCCGTACACCAGGGCGGCGTGCGCCCGCGACACCTCCGGCAGCGCCGCGGCCGCCGCGGAGGCCATCTGGAGGTTGAGGTTGGCGTTGGTGGTGAACGCCCCCGACCAGGCGGTGTCCCAGTCGCCCGTCCACAGGCCCGTCAGCCGGGGCGGCAGCACACCGGAGGACGAGAGCAGGTGGTAGCGCCCCGCCGCGAACAGCCGCTCCAGCAGCGCGGGACTGTCCGCCAGGCGGATCAACTCGCTTCCGGGCAGCATCCGTTCCGCCGGATCCGCGTCCAGCGTCAGACAGGCCCGCTCGAAGGCGGCACGGTGCAGCGCGACGTGCCGGTCGAGCAGCGCCGGGTAGTCGTCCCCCGGCAGCGCGGCGCACTCCGCCGCGAGGTCGAGGTCACCCGCGTGGCGCCGGACCCGGGTGAGCAGCAGCAGGCTCCGGGCCCCCGCGACGCGGATGCCCTCGCCCGACACCGACACCCGCCCGCCGTCCGCACGGACCTCGGTCACCCCGGTGTACGCGAGATCGCTGTCCGGGTAGCCCGCCCGCAGCGTCAGCCGGGCGCCGCCCGGAGTCAGCGCGGTGCCGCGCCCGATCGCGAGCCGGGGCGGGGCGCCGGGCAGGGCATGGTCCAGGGTCAGGTCCACGGCGAGGCCGGGGCCGGTGACCCGCTGCACGATCACGTCGTCCGCGCGGGAGACGAAGACCTGGCTGCGCCGGCCCTCGCAGACTGCCGTGATCTCACCCGTGGCGAAGTCGACCGTGCGGCGGTAGCCGCCGTACGCCGTGTCGTCACCGGAGCCCGGTACCGAGGCGCGGGTGGGGGTGGGGCGGATCCTGGTCTGGAACGCCGGGTGGAAGGGCTGCACCCAGACCAGTGGCCGCCCCGCGCCGAACTGCTCACCGGCCGTGGTGTCCCCGGTCAGCAGGGCGTCCCGCAGCCGCTCCAGCCGGTGCGCCAGCTCGGGCGGGCGGAGGTGCTCGCTGCCGTTGGGCCGCACCAGCGTGTGATGGTTGACGATGACCCGGTCGTCCGCCGGATCCCCGTACACCATGGCGCCGTGCCGGCCGTTGCCGCCGAGGAAGGCGTCCTCCCAGCGGGCGGCGGGGCGGGGCTCCCAGGTGCCGTCGATGTGCGCGCGGCCGGTCACGGCGCGGCGCTCCTCAGCACGGCCACACCGTGGCGGCCCAGCTCCACCCGGCCTCGCACCGCCCGCCCGGTCAGCAGGTCCTCCAGGGCGCCGGGCACGGTCACGGTGACCTCGGCCCGCCCGTGGTTGAGCAGGAAGAGCAGCTCGCCGCGGCGGACCGCCTCCACCCCGTCGGGCAGCCCCGCCACCACCGGCCGCGCGCCCGCCTCCCGGGCCACCCCGCCCAGCAGCGCGCGCAGCGCCTCCGGTTCCGGGAGCGTCGACAGGTACCAGGCCCGCTCCCGGCGCAGCACCGCGGGCAGCCCGGCGAGCTCGCCGTCGCGGTAGGCGGCCACCACCTCTGTGCCCGCCTCCGCCTCCAGCTCCTCGGACCAGAGGGCGCCCCGGAAGCCGTCGCACTGGACGGCCGAGCCCGCGTCGAGCGGCCACCACTCGTGCAGGGTCCTGATGCCGAAGAGCTCGCGCAGCCGCGCGTCCATGCCGCCCGGCCTGATCCGGTCGTCCACGTCCGCGACCCCGCTGAAGAACCCGCAGACCAGAGTGCCGCCGCCGCGCACGTACGCCACGAGGTTGTCGATCGCGGTGTCGCCGAGCAGATACAGGTGCGGCACGGCCACCGCCCGGAACCCGCTCAGGTCGGCGTCCGGCCGGGCGAACTCCGTGGCGAACCCGTCCTCCCACAGCGCCCGGTGCCAGCTCCGTACCACCTCGGTGTAGTCCAGCAGCGCGGACGGCCTGCCCTCCTGCGCGCCCGCCCACCAGGAGTCCCAGTCGTGCAGGATCGCCACGTCCGCGCCGACCCCGCTGCCGCTGACGGCCGGTCCGATCACCGCCAGTTCGGCGCCCAGGCGCTTGATCTCCCGGAAGGTTCGGCCCTGTTCGCCGGCGTGGCCGACCATCCCGGAGTGGAACTTCTCCGCGCCCTGCCGGGACTGGCGCCACTGGAAGTAGCAGACGGCGTCCGCGCCGCGCGCCACCGCCTGGAGCGACCAGAGCCGGTTCAGGCCCTCGGGCTTGGGGTGGTTGACCCCACGCCAGTTGACCGGTCCCGCGGCCTGTTCCATGAGCATCCACGGCCCGGCGGCCTGGGAGCGCGTCATGTCGGCGATCATCGCGTTGTACTGGCCGCCGTGCGGGTCCCGGGGGTCCGGGTAGATGTCTACGGAGACGATGTCCTCCTGGGCGGACCAGGCCCAGGCGTCCTGTCCCGACCAGAGCGGCATGAAGTTCGTCGTCACCGGGATGTGCGGGGTGTGCCGGGCGACGATGTCCCGCTCGGCGACGTAACACTCCATCAGCGCGTCGGAGGTGAACCGTTTGAAGTCCAGCACCTGCGTGGGGTTCTTCATGTACTGCGCCTTGCGCGGCGGCAGGATCTCGGCCCAGGCGTCGTAACGCTGGCTCCAGAACGCGGTGCCCCAGGCCTCGTTGAGCGCGTCGACCGTGCCGTACCGGCTCCGCAGCCAGCGCCGGAAGTGGGCGGCCGTCCCGTCGCACCAGCAGTGCGTGCAGTACTCGTTGTTGATGTGCCAGACGGTGAGCGCCGGGTGGTCCGCGTACCGGGCGGCGAGGTCCTCGGTGAGAGCGGCGGCGTAGCGGCGGTAGACCGGGGAGCTCGCGCAGAACTGCTGGCGCGAGCCGTACCAGATGACCGAACCGTCCTCCGCGCGCGGCAGCGTGTCGGGGTGCCGCGCCCCCATCCAGGGCGGCGGGGAGGCGGTCGGGGTGGCGAGCACGACGCCGATTCCGTGTGCGTGCATCAGGTCCATCAGCCGGTCGAGCCAGCCGAACTCCCGTGCACCGGGGCGCGGTTCGATCTTCGCCCAGGAGAAGACGCCGAGCGTGACGGAGTTGACCCCGGCCTCCCTCATCAGCCGGGCGTCGTCCTCCCACACCTCTTCCGGCCACTGCTCGGGGTTGTAGTCGCCTCCGAAGAGGATGCGGCCGCGGGCCGCGTCACGCAGGGACGGCATGGCGTCTCTCGTTCCTTGGAATGGGTTCTGCGACGGGGAGATCGGTGAGATGGGGCGGCCATGTTGCGGATCAGCCCTTCACCGCGCCGGTGAGCATCCCCTTCTGGAAGTGCTTCTGGACGAACGGCGACAGCACCGCGACCGGGATCAGCGCGAGGATCATGACCGCCATCTGGACGGCGAGGCTGTTGATCGCCCCGCTGCTGACCGCCGCTCCCATGGCGCCCGGCGGCACCTGGTGCTGGAGGACCAGCTGACGCAGGATCATCTGGAGCGGGTACTTGTCGCTGTCCTGGATGTAGAGCATCGCGTTGAACCACTGGCTCCAGTAACCGACCGCGTAGAACAGCGAAATCACGGCGATCACCGCACGCGACAGCGGCATGATGATCTGGAGCAGGATGCGCCACTCGCCGGCGCCGTCGATCCGGGCCGCGTCGATGAGTTCGGGCGCGGTGTCCATGAAGAAGCCGCGCAGGACCAGCACATTGAAAACGCTGATCGCGCTGGGAAGAATCATCGACCAGTAGCTGTCGCTCAGCCCGATGCCCGTGACCAGCAGATACGTCGGGATGAGACCGGCACCGAAGAACATCGTGGCCATCAGGGTCATCAGCAGCGGACGGTGCGCGTACGAATCGCGGCGGCTCAGCCCGTACGCGCACAGGACGGAGACGACCATGCTGACCACGGTGCCGACGACAGTGAGGCCGACGCTGACGGCGGCCGCGCGGGTCACCGCGCCTCCGCTGAGCAGCTCCTTGTAGGCGATGAAGGTGATGTGCCTCGGCCAGACGACCAGTCCGCCGGCCTCGTTGATCGTCCTGGTGTCGGAGAGGCTGGTGACGAGCACCACCCAGATGGGGATGATCACGACCGCGCAGATCGCGATGAGACCGAACCCCTTGAAGGCGAGACCCGCCTTGGTGGGCTCCTCCTCCCACACCGGCCGGGGCTCCATGCGCAGGGCGCGCTGGAGCGGGGTCTCGGTGCGGGGCGCGGCCGGCGCCGGGTCCTTCGCATGTTCCAGGAGAGTTGTCATTTCTTGGAGTACACCCCCTGCTCACCCAGCATGTGGGCGACCTTGTTGGCACCCAGCACCATGGCGACGCTGAACAGCCCTTTGAAGATTCCGGCGGCGGCCGCGTAGCCGAAGTCGCCGGTCTTGATGCCCGTCCACCAGATGTAGGTGTCCAGGATTTCCGAGGCCCCGGCCCCGACCTGGTCGCGCTGGAGCAGGATCTGCTCGAAGTCGAGGTTGAGCGCGCTGCCCACCCGCAGGACGAGCAGCAGCGCGATGACCGGGCGCAGCGCCGGCAGCGTCACATGCCACATGCGGCGCCAGCGGCCCGCCCCGTCCACGGCGGCGGCCTCGTACAGATCGGTGTTGACGGCGGCGAGCGCGGCGAGGAAGACGATGACGCCCCAGCCGGCGTCCTTCCACACGGCCTGGGCGGAGACCAGGAACTTGAAGAAGCCCGGGTTGGTCATCAGGTCGAAACCTTCGTGGCCGTGTTCCCGCAGCCACTGGGCGACCAGTCCGGCGCCGCCGAACATCTGCTGGAAGACGGTGACGACGAGCACCCAGGAGAAGAAGTGCGGCAGATAGACGACGGCCTGCACCCAGGCCCGCACCCGTGCGCTCATGATCGTGTTGAGCAGCAGCGCGATGGCGATCGGGATGGGGAAGAAGAGGACGAGCTGGGTGACGAAGATGACCAGGGTGTTGATGAGGACTTCCCAGAAGCGGTAGTCCTCGAAGATCCGGGTGAAGTTGTCGAAGCCGATGAAGGGGCTGCCGGTGATGCCCAGGTCGTAGACGTCGTAGTCCTGGAAGGCCACGATGTTCCCGAGCAGCGGGATGTAGTTGAAGAGCAGCAGCAGGGCGATGGCCGGCAGTGTCATCAGCACCAGAGTGCGGTCGCGCCGCAGCCGCTGGCGCCAGGTGATGCCGCCGGGCCGTTTCGCGTTCTGCGCCGGTCTTCTCTTCACCGTAGGAGGGCGGCCGCTCCCCTCCCCGCCGACGTCACCGATGCCGCTGCCGCCGGCCGGGGCGCCCGCCCCGTCGGGTATGCGGTCCGGGTCGGTCGCGACCGTGGCCCGTGGCTTCACCCTGTGCTCCCCATGTCGTGCTCTCCGCCCTGGCCGCCGGGGTCGTGCGCCCGACGGCGGCCCTCGTGCTGTCCTGCGTACGGTCGGTACGTGTCGTGCGCGTCGTACGCGCCGTGCCTGCCGTACGTGTCAGTTGCCGGAGCCGTTCTTTTCGAGAATGTCCTGGTACCAGGCGCGCAGCTTCTCTCCGCCGCTCTTCTTCCAGGTGTTCACCGCGTCGTCGATGTCACTGACCTTCTTGCGGCCGCGCCGGATGTCCTTCTGCAGGTCGTCGAAGGGTGTGTACAGGGAGGCGTACCGCTGCGGTTCGACGATCTGCATGCCGAAGAAGAGCGGCTTCTTGACGTTCGGGGCCTGGCGCGCCATCCAGGCCGCGTAGTCCTTCGCCAGCTGCGGCTGGTCCGGGTAGGCGATGGAGGTGGGGGGAGAGGCGAGGAACAGGAAGGTGGAGGGCTGGGCCTCCTCGACACCCTGCGGCGTGTAGGTCGGGGCCCCGTCCTTGAGCGTGTAGTGGGTGCCCTCGACGCCGTAGTTGGTGAGCATGAACTCCTTGGTGCCGTAAGGCGCGGCCGCGTAGTCGGCTATCGCGAGGAACTCCTCGATCCGCGCCTTGGAGAGCTTCTTGCTGAGGAAGGTGAAGATGCCCGCCGGGTCGTCCTGCCAGAGGACCGGCCTGCCGCCGTCCTGGTTGAAGAAGTCGAGTGCCTGCATGTCGAACTTCGGATTGGCGGTGGCCTGTTCGGTGACCATGCCCTTCCAGCCGCCGGTGCCGTCGCTGTACATGACCACGTGACCGCTGGTGAAGCGGATCTTGGAGTCGGCGTCCTTGTTGGCCTCGGCGTCCGGGTGGACGTAGCCGCCGTCGTGGAGCTTGCGGGCGAAGGCGAGTGCCTCGCGGTACTCCTTCGTCTCGATCTTGTGGACCAGCTTGCCGTTCTCCAGCTGCCAGTAGTGCGGCGCGTCGGGCAGCAGACCGTAGATCTTCTGGATGCAGGTCCAGAGGTCGTCGAAGGCCCACACCTTCTTCTTGGGAGCGGTGTACTCCTTGCCGAAGGCCAGCAGGTCGTCCGCGCCGGCGGGCACGGCTCCGGAGCCGATCAGGTCCTTGCGGTAGAAGATCGCGTTGCCGATGACCGGCGTCGGCATGGGCAGTCCGCGCAGCTTGCCGCCGAAGACGGAGTACTGCCAGGCGCCCGTCGGGATGTTCGCCAGGTTGGGGTACTTCTTGACGGCGTCGCCCGCCAGATACGGGCTCAGGTCCGCGAACTTGGCGGTGATCGCGTTGCGGATCTGGCCCACCATGTTCCAGCCGGGGATGGTCATGGCGTCCGGGATGTCCGAACCGGCCAGCACCGCACCGATTTTGTCCTGGTAGGTGTTGCCGTCCTGCGGGTCGAAGTTCAGCGTGGCGCCGACCGCCTTGTTCACCGCCGTGTAGTACGGGTTGTTCTTCTTCGGGACGGTGCCCCACAGCGGGGTCATGACGCGGAACTGCGAACCCTTGCCCGGTACCGACTTGACCGAGGTGACCAGCGGGTCCGGCAGCTTGGTGAAGCCGGGGCTCGAACCGTTGACGCTCGCGACATCCGGCTCGACCAGGTTCAGCCGGGCGTACGCCGGTACAACCTTTTTCAGCGCCTTGCCCGTTGTCGCACCCTCCTTGCTCCCGGAGCCGGAACCGGAACCCCCGCACGCGGCGAGCAGCGGTACCCCGCCGGCCACGGCGACAGCGGCCACCGCGCCGGTGGCGAGGAAGCTTCTCCGGCTCGGAGCCGTGGAGGAGGGGGAGGAATTCGGCGTCATTGCGTCAACCCTTCGAGGCGCACCAGGACGACACGTGGCGGGTGACCGCCGTTCGGTTCCTGTGTCTGAGGTGGAGCGTTGCTGACTGGGCCGGTGTGACCGGCCGCAGGTGAAGCGGTTCAACAGGGAGGCGGCAGAACCTGTCACCGTCCCGGGAATTCCGGGACGTCCGGCGTCCCGTCGAAGCTCTTTCGGAGCGATGTCGAAACAATGTCGAAGCGCTTCGATGTTGCAGCGAGGTTAAGTGAAGGCTCCCGGCCGCACAAGAGTCCGTTTCCAGATTCCTCCGACCTGTTTCCCAACCGTTTCCTGGCTCAACGGGAGCCGCCGAGAACGGAGGTCACGGCAGAGGCCTTGACACTGGCGGGGTTGGCCGCAGAGCATCGAAGCGCTTCGAAAGATCTTCTGAGGCTTCTCGGAGGCCCACACGAGGCCCTGGCACCAAAACCTCCCACCTCTCCAAGGGGACCCGTACGTGACGGAACAACCGCAGCCCTTCCGCGACCCGCGACTGCCCTTCGCCAAGCGCATCGACGATCTGCTCCAGCGGCTCACGATCGATGAACGGATCGCGATGCTGCACCAGTTCGCACCGGCCGTCGACCGGCTCGGGCTCGGCGCCTTCAGGACCGGCCAGGAGGCCCTGCACGGCGTCGCCTGGATGGGGCCGGCGACGGTCTTCCCGCAGGCTGTCGGGCTCGGCGCCACCTGGAACGAAGCGCTGGTGCGCCGGGTCGGGGAGGCGGTCGGCAACGAGGTCCGGGCCAAGCGGGCACAGGACGACCGGGTCGGGCTCAACGTCTGGGCCCCGACCGTGAATCTGCTGCGCAACCCGCTGTGGGGCCGGGGCGAGGAGGGGTACTCGGAGGACGCCTGCCTCACCTCCGCCATCGCGGTCGCGTACACCCGGGGGCTGCGCGGCGACCACCCGCACTACTGGCGCACCGCCCCCGTCCTCAAGCACTGGCTCGCCCACAACAACGAGACCGACCGCGACACCGCCTCCTCCTCCGTCCGCCCCCGGGTCCTGCACGAGTACGACCTCAAGGCCTTCCGTGACGCGGTCCTGGCCGGCGCGGTGGCCGGGGTCATGCCCGCGTACAACCTGGTGAACGGGCGGCCCAACCACGTATCGCCGCTCCTGGCCCAGCAGTTGCGCGGCTGGACGGACCGGTCGCTGGTGGTCTGCTCCGACGCGGGCGCGCCGTCCAACCTCGTCGACTCCGAGCACTACTTCGACACCCACGAGGAGGCGACGGCCGCCGCCCTGCGGGCCGGTGTCGACAGCTTCACCGATCACGGCCAGGACCCCGCCGTCATGACCGGCCGCATCCGGCGAGCCCTGGAGCGCGGACTGCTCGACGAGCACGACATCGACACCGCCGTCCGCAGACTGCTCGAACTGCGCTTCTCCCTGGGCGAGTTCGACCCGGAGCTCGATCCCTTCGCGGGCGCCGCCGACTTCGACACCCCGGAGCACCGGGCGCTCGCCCAGGAGGCCGCGGAGCAGGCCGTGGTGCTGCTGAAGAACGACGGCCTGCTGCCGCTGGAGCCCGCCGCCGGGAGGACCGTGGCGGTCGTCGGGCTGCTCGCGGACTCCTGCAAGCTCGACTGGTACAGCGGCACCCTGATCCACCGCTCCACCCCGCTCGACGGGATCCGGGAACGGTTCGGCGCCGAGCACGTGGTGTTCGCGGAGGGCGCGGACCTGGTCCGGCTGAAGTGCGCGGACGGCTGGCTCCAGGTGCCGGCCGCGGCCACCGGCCAGGACTCGGCACGGGGTGCCCAGGGCGCCCTGGACCCGGCGCTCCTCGCGGGCCGCACCGATCTGCCCCCGCTGACCTGCGGCGACACCCCGACAGACCTGGCGCTCGTGGACTGGGGCAATGGTGTGATCACCCTGCGCGAGCCGGCGGGCCGCTATCTCTCGGTGGCCGAGGACGGCTGTCTGCGGGCATCCGCGGACGAGCCCGGCGGCTGGATCGTCCAGGAGACTTTCCGGCTGGAGGCGGTGGAGGGGCATGCGGGCGGTCACCGGCTTCTGCACGTCGGCACGGGTAGGTATGTCTCTGTCGCCGCCGAGGGCGTAAAGGTTGCCGCCCCCGGCGAAGAAATCTCCGCCCGCGGTGCGGAGGAAGTTCTCGGGACGGAGGCCGCTCTCGGGACGGTCTTCGAGATGGAGGTGACCGAGCGCGGCGAGGACGCCGTGGCCCGCGCCGCCGCCTCGGCCGACACCGTGATCGTCGTGGCCGGCAACGACGCCCACATCAACGGCCGCGAGACCGAGGACCGCACCACGCTCGACCTGCCCGCCCAGCAGGAACGTCTGTGGCGCGCCGCCCACGCCGCCAACCCGCGCACCGTCCTTGCCGTCACCTCCGCCTACCCGTACGCCCTCACGGACGCGGCGGCCACGCTTCCCGCGCTGCTGTGGACCGCGCACGGCGGACAGGCCGCGGGAACGGCGCTCGCCCGGGTCCTGGCGGGCGACGTCTCTCCGGCAGGGCGGCTGCCGCAGACCTGGTACGCCTCCGACGCGGAACTGCCCGGTCTGCTCGACTACGACATCATCGGCTCCCGCCAGACCTACCTCTACTACCGGGGCACACCCCTCTACCCGTTCGGTCACGGACTGTCGTACAGCGAGTTCACCTACAGCGCTCTGACCGCGGAGCGTGCGGGCGACCTCGTGCGGGTGTCGCTGACCGTCACCAACACCGGGGCCGTCGCCGCCGACGAGGTCGCCCAGCTCTACGTGCGGGCGGTCGCGCCGTCCGTCCCGAGGCCGCTGCGACAGTTGGCCGGCCACCGCAGGCTGCACCTGGCGCCCGGCGCCGCCGAGCGTGTCGAGTTCGGCGTCCCCATGACCGAGCTCGGGCACTGGGACGTGGCGCACGGCCGCTGGACCGTCGAGCCCGGCGCGTACGAGATCCAGGCCGGTGCCTCCAGCGCCGACATCCGGACCGTCACCGCACTCACCGTCGAGGGCGAACCGGCCGGACCCCGGCAGATCCTGACGCGGGGTCTGGAGGCGGCCGACTACGACGAACAGCTCGGCACCGCGATCGTCGACCGGACGAAGACCGACGGCGACGCCGTGACCGCGTCCAACGCCCGTAACGAACTCCTCTACCGCCACTGCGACTTCGGCGCCGGAACCCGGGGCCTCGCGGTGTCGGCGTCGGGGGAGGGGACCGTACGCATCACCGTCGACGGCGCGACGGTCACCGTACCGGTGGGCGCCACCGGCGGTCCCTACGACTACCGCACCCACCGGGCCGTGATCAGCGCCTCGGGCGTCCGCGACCTGCGCGTCACCCTGGAAGGCGGCGTACGTCTCGCCCGGATCGCCTTCACCGGGGACGCCGAGTGAACCGGCCCGTGCCGCGAACCCCCGCTCCCGGAAGCCCCGTTCGAGTTGTCCCCGGCAAGGAGTCCTCATGAAGTTCACCGACGGCTTCTGGCTCATGCGTGAGGGCGTACGCGCCTGCTACGCGACCGAGATCCGCGATCTGCGCGTCAGTGACGACCGGTTCACCGCTTACGCGGCGGTCAAGCACGTCGCCGAACGCGGCGACACCCTCAACACCCCACTGATCACCGTCGAATGCTTCGCCCCGGCAGAGGGGATCATCGGCGTGCGCGCCACCCACCACGCCGGGAAGGCGAACCGGGGGCCCGACTTCGCGCTCCCCGGACTGGACCCGGCAGCCGCCGGTGCCCGGACCCGGCAGGACGGGGCCGTCACCGAGCTGACCAGCGGACCGCTCACCCTGCGCATGGACGGCGACGGGCCGTGGGGCCTCACCTTCCTCGACGCCGAAGGCCGCCGTCTCACCGGGGTCGACACCAAGGGCACCGCCTTCGCGACCGCGCCGGACGGCAGCCACCACATGGTCGCCCAGCTCGCCCTGGACATCGGGGAGAACGTCTACGGCCTCGGTGAGCGCTTCACCCCGTACGTGAAGAACGGCCAGAGCGTCGACATCTGGCAGGCCGACGGCGGCACCAGCAGCGAACTCGCCTACAAGAACATCCCGTTCTACCTCTCGTCACGCGGCTACGGCGTCTTCGTCAACCACCCCGGAAGGGTCTCCTTCGAGATCGGCTCCGAGTCGGTGGGCCAGGTGCAGTTCAGCGTCGAGGACCAGTCGCTGGAGTACTACATCGTCGCCGGGCCGACGCCCAAGGAGGTGCTGGCCCGCTACACCGCGCTCACCGGCCGCCCCGCGCTGCCGCCGGCCTGGTCGTTCGGGCTGTGGCTCACCACGTCGTTCTGCACCTCCTACGACGAGGAGACCGTGGCGTCGTTCGTCGACGGCATGGCGGGGCGCGAAATCCCGCTCTCCGTCTTCCACTTCGACTGCTTCTGGATGCGCGAGTACCAGTGGTCCGACTTCCTGTGGGACCCGGACGTCTTCCCCGACCCCGAGGGCATGCTGGCCCGGCTCAAGGAGCGCGGCCTGCGGATCAGCATGTGGATCAACCCGTACATCGCCCAGAAGTCCGCGCTGTTCGCGGAGGCCGCGGAGCTCGGACACCTGGTCCGCAGGCCCGGCGGTGACATCTGGCAGTGGGACCTGTGGCAGCCCGGCATGGCCCTGGTCGACTTCACGGACCCGGCGGCCCGCGAGTGGTACAGCGGCAAGCTCCGCGTCCTGCTCGACCAGGGAGTCGACTGCTTCAAGACGGACTTCGGCGAGCGCGTGCCCACGGATGTGGTGTGGCACGACGGCTCGGATCCGGAGCGGATGCACAACTACTACGCACAGATCTACAACCGCACGGTCTTCGAACTGCTGGAGAAGGAGCGCGGAGCCGGCGAGGCGGTGCTCTTCGCGCGCTCCGCGACGGCCGGCGGCCAGCAGTTCCCGGTGCACTGGGGCGGCGACTGCTTCGCCTCGTTCACGGCGATGGCCGAGTCCCTGCGCGGCGGCCTCTCGCTTAGCCTGTCCGGGTTCGGCTTCTGGAGCCACGACATCGGCGGCTTCGAGGGCACCCCGGACCCTGCTGTCTTCAAACGCTGGCTCGCCTTCGGCCTGCTCTCCTCGCACAGCCGGCTGCACGGCAACGTGTCGTACCGGGTGCCGTGGGCGTTCGGCGAGGAGGCGGTGGACGTCACCCGCACGTTCACCCTCCTCAAGCACCGGCTGATGCCGTACCTGTACGGGGCGGCCGCCACCGCCCACCGGACGGGCGTCCCGATGATGCGCCCCATGCTGCTGGAGTTCCCGGACGACCCGACGACCCGGATGCTGGACCGTCAGTACATGCTCGGACCCGACCTGCTGATCGCACCGGTCTTCACCGAGGACGGGCAGGTCGAGTACTACGTCCCCGAAGGCACCTGGACGTCGCTGCTGACCGGGGAGACCGTCACCGGGCCTGCCTGGCGCCACGAGACCCACGGCTTCGACAGCCTGCCGGTCCTGGTCCGCCCCGGCGCGGTGCTCCCCTGGGGCGCGGAGGACCAGCGCCCGGACGGCGACTGGCTCGACGGACTCACCCTGCGCGCGTTCGGTCCGGCGGCCGCCGCCGACACCGTGGTCACGGTGCCGGACCTGACGGGCGCGGTCGCCGCGACCTTCAGGGTGGTCCGGGACGGGGACGCCCTGGGCGTCACGGCCGAGGGCAGCGACCGGCCCTTCCGCGTGGTCGACGAGGAGACGGGAGCCACGGGGGAGGGCGCGGGCACGGTGACGGTGCGGATGCGAGTGAGGGGCGCCTGAGAGGGCGACGCCCGGACGCGCGGGCGGTGACCGGCTCCCCCGGTACCGTCCCGCGCTCAGCGTGTCGCGTCCGCCAGGGCCCGGTCGGCGGCGGCGCGGGAGGTGTGCCACAGGGTGGTGACCGGTTCCCACACCTGGATTCCCCGGCCCATGCCCACTGTCGCGGCGCCGAACGTGACGCCGTGGTGCGAGGGGTCCGCCGCCACGGACAGGCTGCGGACGACGTGACCTTCGGTGGCGCCCGGGGCCGCCGTGCGCACGGCGGCGTACCCGCGCTCGCCCGGCGAGAGCACATAGGGGCCGCTGGTGGCGGGCGGTACGGCCTCGGCCGAGCCGTCCAGCCCCCGGAAGGTGACCGTGGGGACGCGGTCCACCACGCAGGTGCTCCCGCCCCGGTTGGTGACGGCGATCCGGGCCACGTTCCGCTGCCCGCCGGACGAGGCCGAGACGCTGAGGGAGCGCTCCTGGCAGACACTCGGACGGGCCGACGCGACGGCCGGCGTACCGGCCGGGGCGGCGGCCGCGCCGGTGGCGGTCAGGGCCACGGCGGCCGTCGCGGTGAGAGCGGCGGTGAGGACGGAGGACGGGCCCATGATGTTTCTCCCCTTGGGTCGACAGCTTGCGGACCGACAGGGACATTCTGGACGGTATGCCACGCTCCTGGCGATAGATGGGTCATATCGGTTCAATGTCTACGGCCAAGGGGCTGGGTACCCGGACTGTACCTACACCTATTAGGTAAATCCTTAAAAGATGTAGGATCGTGAGTGACGGCCGACGGGTTGACGGAAGGAAGAGCATGGTGCGCGCGGGGCTCACGGCTGACCGCCTGACTCAGGCCGGGGCGGAGCTGGCCGATGAGGTCGGCTTCGACCAGGTGACCGTCTCGGCGCTCGCCCGGCGGTTCGACGTCAAGGTCGCGAGCCTGTACTCGCATCTGAAGAACTCCCACGACCTCAAGACCAGAATCGCCCTGCTCGCCCTTGAGGAGATGGCCGACCGCGGTGCCGCCGCACTCGCCGGTCGGGCGGGCAAGGACGCGCTCAAGGCCTTCGCGGACGTGTACCGCGACTACGCCCGCGAGCACCCCGGTCGTTACGCCGCGGCCCAACTGAGACTCGACCCCGAAGCGGCTGCTGCCAGCGCCGGCCGCAGGCACTCGCAGATGACCAGGGCCATCCTGCGCGGCTACGACCTGACCGAGCCCGACCAGACACATGCCGTCCGGCTGCTGGGCAGCGTCTTCCACGGCTACGTCAGCCTGGAGACGCAGGGCGGATTCAGCCACAGCGCCCCCGACTCGCAGGAGAGCTGGTCGCGGTCCCTGGACGCACTGGACGCCCTGCTGCGGAACTGGCCCGCCCCCTGACCGGAGTTCCCGGGCACCTCAGCGTTCCGAGCGACACCTCAACGTCCCGAGCAACAGGCAGAGACAACAGGCAGAGACATGCAGACCGAAACCGACTGGATCACCACACCGATCACCGCACAGCTCCTGCGTGGTGCGCTCGACCTGGAGCGCACCGAGCACGGCGTGCGCCCGCACCGGCTGCCCGCCCGCGCCCGCGCACAGTGCGCCGACGCGCAGTTGGCGATGGCGGAGGCCCAGCCGTCCGGCGTGCGGCTGGTGTTCCGTACCGCCGCCACCGTGATCGAGCTGGACGCACTCCGCACCAAGACGGCCTATCAGGGTGCGCCGCCCCGTCCCGACGGTGTCTACGACTTGCTCGTCGACGGGCGCCTCGCGGGACAGGGGAGCGTGACCGGCGGCAACGTCCTCCTGGTCGACATGACCGCCGGGACCGCGCGGACACAGCCGGGACCGGTCGGCACCGTACGGTTCGACGGGCTGCCCGAAGGCGCCAAGGACATCGAGATCTGGCTGCCGTACAACGAGAGCACCGAACTCGTCGCCCTGCGCACCGACGCCCCCGTCGAACCCGCCCCCGACCGGGGCCGCAAGGTGTGGCTGCACCACGGCAGTTCGATCAGCCACGGCTCCGACGCCGCGAGCCCCACCACCACCTGGCCCGCGCTGGCGGCCTCCCTCGGCGGGGTGGAGCTGGTCAACCTGGGCCTGGGCGGCAGCGCCCTGCTCGACCCGTTCACGGCGCGGGCGATGCGCGACACCCCCGCGGACCTGATCAGCGTCAAGATCGGCATCAACCTCGTCAACGCCGACCTGATGCGGCTGCGGGCCTTCACCCCTGCGGTGCACGGCTTCCTCGACACCATCCGCGAGGGGCACCCCACCGTCCCGCTGCTGGTGGTCTCGCCCGTCCTGTGCCCCATTCACGAGGACACCCCGGGCCCGAGCATGCCCGACTTCAGCAACCTCGATGAGGGAAGGCTCCAGTTCAAGGCCGCGGGCGACCCCGCGGAGAGGGCGGCCGGGAAGCTGACGCTCAACGTCATCCGGGAGGCCCTGAGCGGTCTCGTCGAGCAGCGCGCCGCCGATGACCCGAACCTGTACTACCTCGACGGCCGGGCTCTGTACGGAGAGCGGGACTTCGCCGAACTGCCGTTGCCGGACCAGCTCCACCCGGACGCGGCCGCCCACAGTCGTATGGGCGACCGCTTCGCCGCGCTCGCCTTCGCGCCCGACGGCCCGTTCGGCGCCGAACGCCCGTCCTGATCAACGTGCCGGCCCGTCAGCAGGCCTTGTCCGTCGGCCGGTCCGGGGTTCCGGTCCGGCCGACGGACGTACGTCACATGCCCGGCGGGACCCGGGACGGGCGGCCGTTGCCACGGGTCAGCGAGTAGCCGAAGACGGCCGCGAGCGCGCCCAGCACCCCGCCGCCGACGGTCCACAGCCAGCGGTCGGTCCACCAGCCGGAGGCCCAGCCGTCCTCGGGTTCACCGGCCAGCGGGACCGGGGCGGCCGAGGCGGCCGAGGCGTCGTCGTCGGAGGCCTGCTCGGCCGAGGACACCCCGGGCACCAGCGGCTTGGACAGGGTGCCGTCGACGTCCCCTGCACCGCCCTTCCCGGCCGACGTGACCTCGACCTCGGTCCGCACCGGCAGACCGAGATCGGACGAGGGCAGATCGATGACGGTGAGGCGGACGTAATAGCTGCCGGGCAGCGGGTCGTTGGCCCACGGCTCCGACCAGGCCCTCACGGTCCGCAGGACGCAGGTCAGCTCGACCGTGGCGGCGTCGGCCGCGGCCTTGCCGGTCTGCTTGCCGTACATGCAGGCCTGGCGGCGGCGCAGACCGTCGTACACGTCGATCTGCCACGTCGAGACGCCGTGCCGGGTGGCTGCCTCGGGCAGGGTGACCTTCGCCTTGACGGTGGGCCGCTGGCCCGCGTCGGCCGGGAACACCCAGTACAGGTAGTCGCCCGTGGAGCCGCCGGCGGTGGCGGTCTGGTTCTGCTGGATCGCGGTGGCGGTACGGAAGGCGGTGCCCGCCTCCGTGGGGCCCGAGCCGTCGCCGGAAGCGCTGGGGCTCGGTGACGGGTCGTCCGCGACGGCGGCTCCCGCCCCGGTCAGCAGGGCGAGGCCGGTCAGCAGCGCGCCCGCGAGCACACGTGTCGTACGGATCATCGGTTGGTCCTCCAGACGGCGATGCGCCAGCGCGAGATCCAGCCGGTCAGCAGGCCCGCGACCAGTCCGGTGAGGACGAGCACGCCGAGCAGCCACCAGCCGCGGCCCAGACCGAACGCGGCGACGTCGGCCGCGTTGCCGGGCCCGTCCACCACATCGACGGTCAGCTCGACCGGCATTCCGGGCGAGGTCTTCACCGAGGCGGGCGCGGAGAAGGAGTTGCTGACCTGGAGGCAGACGGTCTCCGCGGCGGGCTTTTCGTCGTCCGTGTCCTGTTCGGGCTTCGGGTAGCGCAGCCCGGCCGAGATGGCGTCGGTGCGCCCGGTGCCGGACTCGGACCCTCTGACGATCTCGCGGCCGTGCACGGTCACCGCGCGCAGCAGCGTCCCGTAGTCGTTGTTCACGGCGCGGTCCGCGAAGACGCTGACGGAGGCGCGCAGTTCCTGGCCGGGCAGCACCTCCACCCGGTACCAGCGGTGCTCACCGATCTTCTCGCGGTCGGTGTAGAGGCCCGCCTTGAGCTTCGGGGCGTCGGTACAGCTGTCCGCGCCCTCCGTCGCCACGGGGGTGACGACGGGCTCTGCCGCCCGGTCCACCAACTGCTTGACCCGGCCGGAGAGTTCATCGGTGTGCTGGACGGCGGTGTACGTGCCGCCGGTGGCCTCCGCGATGCAGGTCAGCTGCTTGCGGATCTTCTCGTTCGGCACCAGGCCGAGGGTGTCGATGACGAGGTGGATGCCGCGTGCGGCGATGTCCCGGGCCACCTCGCACGGGTCGAGCGGGCCGCAGGTGTCCTCGCCGTCGCTGATCAGCACGATCCGGCGGGTGGAGTCGCCGCCCTCCAGATCGTCGGCGGCGCCCAGCAGGGCGGGTCCGATCGGGGTCCAGCCGGTGGGGGCGAGGGTGGCGACCGCGGTCTTGGCCTCTGTGCGGTCGAGCGGGCCGACCGGGTAGAGCGCCTTGGTGTCCTTGCAGCCGACCTTCCGGTCGTCGCCCGGGTAGTCGGCGCCGAGCGTGCGGATGCCGAGCTGCACCTGCTCGGGCACCGCGTCCAGGACCTCGTTGAACGCCTGCTTCGCCGCGGTCATCCGGGACTGGCCGTCGATGTCGCGGGTCCGCATGGAGCCACTGACATCGAGCACCAGCTCGACCTTGGGGGACGCTTTCGTGGGGGTTTCATCGGCCGCGGCGGGGAGGGCCGAGCCGAGCCCGGCGGTCAGGGTGGCGAGCAGAATGCCCACCCCGACCGTCAGCCTTCTTCTTATGATCATCGCCGGATAGTAGTGAACATCAGTTCGCTATCCAAAACGGGTCGCTGACGGGACGTCGGCCGTCGGGCGGGGCGCCGCCGCCCGCGTTCGACCGGGCCCGTGTTCGGTCCCGCGCGGGGGCGCCGCCGCCCGCGTCCCGTCCCGCTTCAGTGCCGCGTTCAGTCCCGCGAGCGGTCCTGCGCGTGGTTCGCGCCCAGAAGCGGTCCGGCCGCCCGGTCCAGTACCGAGCCGATCCTGTCCCAGGTGGTCAGATCCCGTTCCACCGCCGCGAGTTGCCGGTCCCCATCGCTCCGCCAGCCGGTGGCGACGGCGACCGGGTCCGTACCCGTGGCGGCAGAGGCGGCGAGGGCCGCCGCGCCCACCGCGACGAGTTCGCCGCTCGCCGGTACCGTCACCGGGCGCCCCGACAACCGCCGTACGGTCTCCACCCACTGGTGCCCCTGGGCGCCGCCGCCGATCAGCAGCAGCGGCCGGGCCGCCACCTCGGGGTCCGCCGGGTCGAGCCCGCAGGCCCGGAGCAGTTCGTCGAGCGCCCGCAGCACGGTGAAGACCGCGCCCTCGTAGGCGGCGCCCAGGATCTGCTGGGGAGTGGTGTCGTGCCGCAGCCCGGTGAGGAGACCGGAGGCGGTGGGCAGGTCGGGGGTGCGCTCGCCGTCCAGGTAGGGCAGGACCACCGTCTCGCCGCCGGGTGCGGCGTCGGCGCGGTCCAGGCCGAGCAGGGCGGCGACCTTGTCGACGGCGAGCGTGCAGTTGAGGGTGCAGGCCAGCGGAAGGTACGTGCCGTCGGCCGCGGCGAAGCCGGACAGCGCGGGGGAGGCGGGCCGGGTCCGGGAAGCGGCGAAGACCGTGCCGGACGTGCCGAGGCTCAGCACCGGATGGTCCAGGAGCCCGGCGCCGCCGAGCCCGAGACCGACGGCGGCGCTCATGTTGTCCCCGGTGCCCGCCGCGACCGCGATACCGGCGGGCAGGCCGAGCGCTTCGGCGGCGCGGGCGGTCAGCGAGCCGATGCGGGCCGCGCCGCTCGCGGCCACCTCGGGCAGCAACGCGGGCTCGATGGACAGGAGTTCGAGGAGCTCGGGGTCGTAGCTTCCGGTGGCGGTGGAGTACCAGCAGGTGCCGGACGCGTCGCCGGGGTCGGTGACGGCGCGGCCGGACAGCCGCTCGGTGAGGAAGTCGTGGGGCAGCCGGATCGCCGCGGTCGCCGCTGCGGTGGCGGGCTCGTTCTCCCGCAGCCACTGCCACTTCGACGCGGTCATCGCGGCCACCGGAACGGAGCCGGTGCGCGCGGTCCAGGCGTCGGCGCCGCCCAGCGCGGCGGTGAGGGCGGCGGCCTGCGGGGCGGAGCGGGTGTCGTTCCACAGCAGCGCCGGGCGGAGCGGGGCGCCGTCCGCGTCCATTACGACGAGGCCGTGCTGCTGGCCCGCCACGGCGATCCCGGCGACGGCGGACGCGGGGACGCCCGACTCCTTGAGCCCGGCGGCGACCGCGTCGCGCAGGGCCTGCCACCACACCTCGGGGTCCGTCTCGCGGGCTCCGGCCTCCCCGGTGACGACGTGGGGGGCACGGCCGACGGCGAGCAGCCGCCCGGACGCGATGTCGACGAACGCCGCTTTGGTGGACTGGGTGGAGCTGTCCACACCGATGACGACGGTGAGCGGCGGCATGGCTGGCCTCATTCTCTGGTCTCAGGGGTCGGTCCGGCGTGGCGGGATGCCGTGGGACATCGCCCTGCGGGTATTTGATCGTACGGAGAACAAATTAGGTGATCGAACCGGCTGGGAACAGGGGTGGGGTGGATTTCCGTCATGCGGCGGATTGGGTCGTCGGACGGGTGTTCGTGCGCGAGGGTGGGTATGGAGTCGAGCTGGGGGGTTACGTCGCCGGGGTGGTCCGTGCATGATTAGTCATGACACTGAACAAATTGAGGTTCGGCCGCTCGACCGGCTGCGGACCCATGGCACCGAAGGCGGTTGGACCATGACCGAGCGTTTCACCCCCACCCCGCAGGACAAATTCACCTTCGGCCTGTGGACCGTGGGCTGGCAGGGGCGCGACCCGTTCGGTGACGCGACCCGGGAGGCGATCGACCCGGTCGACTCCGTGCAGCGGCTCGCGGAGCTCGGCGCGTACGGTGTGACGTTCCACGACGACGACCTGATCCCGTTCGGCTCGACGGACTCCGAGCGCGAGGGCATCGTGAAGCGGTTCCGCCAGTCGCTGGACGCGGCCGGTCTCAAGGTTCCGATGGCCACGACGAATCTGTTCACGCATCCGGTGTTCAAGGACGGCGGGTTCACCTCGAACGACCGTGATGTGCGGCGGTTCGCGCTGCGCAAGGTCATCCGCAACATCGACCTGGCGGTCGAGCTGGGCGCGGAGACGTATGTGGCGTGGGGCGGCCGTGAGGGCGCGGAGTCGGGGGGTGCGAAGGACATCCGTCTCGCGCTGGACCGGATGAAGGAGGCGTTCGACCTGCTCGGGGAGTACGTCGTCGAGCAGGGCTACGACCTCAGGTTCGCCATCGAGCCCAAGCCGAACGAGCCGCGCGGCGACATCCTGCTGCCGACCGTCGGCCACGCCCTGGCCTTCATCGAGCGGCTGGAGCGCCCGGAGATGTACGGCGTGAACCCGGAGGTCGGCCACGAGCAGATGGCCGGGCTCAACTTCGCGCACGGCATCGCGCAGGCGATCTGGGCGGGCAAGCTCTTCCACCTGGACCTCAACGGCCAGTCCGGCATCAAGTACGACCAGGACCTCCGCTTCGGCGCCGGTGACCTGCGCCAGGCCTTCTGGCTCGTCGACCTGCTGGAGACGGCCGGCTACCAGGGCCCGCGCCACTTCGACTTCAAGCCGCCGCGCACCGAGGACTACGACGGCGTCTGGGCCTCGGCCGCGGGCTGCATGCGCAACTACCTGATCCTCAAGGACCGGGCCGCCGCCTTCCGCGCCGATCCGGCGGTGCAGGACGCGCTGCGCGCCTCCCGGCTGGACGAGCTGGCGCAGCCCACCGCGGCCGACGGCGTGGCCGGGCTGCTGGCCGACCGCTCCGCGTACGAGGACTTCGACGTGACGGCCGCGGCCGAGCGCGGCATGGCGTTCGAGGCCCTGGACCAGCTGGCGATGGACCACCTGCTCGGCGTCCGCTGACCCCGTCGCGGGGGCGGACGCGCCTACCGGGACGCGCCTGCTGGGGGACGTGCCTCCAGGCGGCATCCCCCGGGCGCGTCCGCCTCCGCGCCGCAGACCGTATCCGAGACGCGTCGCAGACCGCCGCACAGCCCCGTACGCGACGCAGACCGTGCCCGCGTCGCAGACCGTGTCCGCGGGGCCCCTCAGGCCGTGCCGCGCCCCGCGTACGCCACCGGGTCAGCGAGCACGTCGGTCATGACCAGGGCCGCCGCACCCCGTGCCGCGTCGCCCGCGACGGACGAAGCGCGCAGCCGGCCGCTGCCCGGGGACCAGAGCCCGGACACGACCCGGTTTGTGAGCTCCTCGTCGACGGGCGGTGACAGCCACGGCATCAGGTTCCGGTAGATCCCGCCGAGCACCACGGCGTCCGGGTCCAGCAGGTTCACCGCCCCCGACAGCACCCGGCCCAGCATCCGGCCCGCGCCGGCGACGGCGGCGACCGCCCGTTCGTCGCCCGCCCGGGTGCGCCGCTCCAGCTCGGCGACCGCGATGCCGCTGCCGGTCTCCTCGATACCGGCGGCCCGCAGGAGCGCTGCCTGACCCGCGTACTGCTCCAGGCAGCCGCGCGAACCGCAGCGGCACTGCGGCCCCTGCGAGTCCACCACCACGTGCCCGATCTCGCCCGCGAAGCCGTGCGCCCCGCGCAGCAGCTCGCCGTTGATGACCAGGGCGCCGCCGACGCCGATCTCACCGGTCAGGTACAGGAAGCTCCGGATCCGGTCCAGCCCGCCGAACCACAGCTCGGCCAGCGCCGCCAGATTCGCCTCGTTCTCCGAACTGACGGCCAGCGCCTGACGTCCGGGCCGCTCCTCGGCCAGCGCGGCCGCGAACAGCTCCTGCGCCGGGACCTGGTTCCAGCCCAGGTTCGGGGCCTGGCGCACCGCGCCGCCCGAGACCAGTCCGGGCAGCGCCAACGCGACACCCACCGGGAACAGCTCCTGCTCGCCCGCCGAGTCCAGGGTGCGCGCGGCGATCCTGGCCGCCCGCGCCAGCACCTCCGCGGGCGGCGCGCCCCGGTTGTCGAGATGCTCGGTGAGCCGGACCCGGCCGGTGCCCGCCAGGTCGACGACGCACACCGACACATAGTCGATGTTGACCTCGACGCCGAGCCCGGCCGGACCGGTCCTGGCCATCTTGAGCGCGGTGCCGGGCCGGCCCGCCTGCCCGCTGAACGTCTTGCCGGACTCCGTCAGGAACCCGCTGTCGAGCAGCTGCTCGACGAGCGAGGACACGGCGGCCCGGGTCAGCCCTACCCGCGCGGCGACCCCGGCCCGGGTCGCCTCGCCCTCGCCCTCGTCGCGGACGGCCCGCAGCACGAGGCTGAGGTTGCTGCGCCGGACGGTGTCCTTGTCGGCCTTGGGCCCCAGCGGCGTGAGGTTGCTCTTCATATCGGTGCCGAGCCTATGCGATCCCGTACACCGGTACGGGCCGGACGCGGTTGCCACCGGCCTCGGCCACACCCGGTTCAGGGGCATGGCCGGGGCCGGTGGAGTCAGCCGGTCGCCCCGCGCTCCTTGAGCATGTCTGCCATGAGCGAGATCTCCGAGCGCTGGGCCGTCACCATGCCCGATGCCAGGTTCCGGATCTCGTCGGTGCCCGCGGCATCCGCGGCGGCCTGAGCCATGTCGGCACCGGCCCGGTGGTGCGCCGTCATCAGCCGCAGGAACCGCACCTCCGCGTCTCTGCCCTCGGCCCCGCGCAGCGCGTCGAGTTCGGTGTCGGTCGCCATACCGGGCATCAGCGCCCCGTCGCCGCGCGGGGTGAAGGTGTGGCCCATCCACGCCATGGGCGGTCCGGGCGAACTCTTCGCACGGCCCCACATCTCCAGCCAGCCCAGCATCATGCCGCGCTGGTTGGCCTGGGTGTTGATGATGTCGAACGCGAGCCGGCGTACCGCCTCATCGGTGGTCCGGTCCCGGACGATGAACGCCATCTCGACCGCCTGCTGGTGGTGGACCGCCATGTCACGGGCGAACCCCACGTCCGCGGAGGACTCGGCGGGTGCGGACACCGCGGCCTTCGCGTCCCGTGCCGGGGCGGACGCGGAGGGGCGGGCCAGCATGAGCGCGACCAGGGCCAGCGCCAGCAGCAGCAGTGCGCCGCCGGCCAGCACAAGGGGGCGGGACGCACGGGCCGAGGACCCGGCGGAGGGGGTCACTTGGCGATCCCGCCGCTGCACGCCGCACCGGGCTCGGGGGTCTGCGGACCCTGGACGTACTTCGTGAAGAACTGCGCCACCCGGGCGTCGGAGGCGCTCTTCACGGTCACCTGCTTCCCCCAGGCGCTGAGCGTCAGCGGGGCGGCCTGGTCCTCGACGGGGCTCATCAGGGAGTACGGGGTGGCCGAGACCCGTTCACCGAGCTTCTTGACGTCGGCGGGCGCCGCCTTGCTGTTGTACGTGACCCAGACGGCGCCGTGCTCCAGCGAGTGGACCGCGTTCTCCTTCGGTATCGCGTCGGTGTAGACGTCCGCGTCGCAGTTCATCCACACCGGATTGTGGTCGCCGCCGACCGGCGGGTTCATCGGGTAGTCGACCTTCTTGTCGACGTGGTCGCGCCCGAGCTTGTCCCAGCTCTTCTCGCCCTGGACGGGGGAGGACTTGGCGGCGGTCTCGGCCTTGTCCTTCTTGTCGGCGGTGTTCATCAGGTAGCCGCCGCCCGCGACGAGGCCGGCCAGGACGGCGACGGCGGCGGTGATCGTGATGACGCGGCTGCGGCGCTCGCGGGCCCGCTCCTTGCGGCGGGCCTCCTCCAGCTTGGCGCGGCGGGCGTTGGCGGGCGTGTTCTTCTTGGCGGAGGCCATGGTGGGTCCTCTGGTTCGGTGAGCCGGACGGTTCGCGGGCAGACGGATGCGCCCCCTCGGGAGGGGGGACAGGCGCTGCTGCTAGATCCGTTGAACCTGGAGGCGCAGATGGTCGACGTCGCCGACGGCGTCGTTGGAGGGGCCCCGGATGCCGGCGGCCCCGGTGAGGGAACCGGCCGGGAGGACGGCCGGTGCGCAGGGGAGCGCGGCCGGTGCGGGCGGGGTGGGGAGTACGACCGGCGTGGCGTCGTCGGGCGCGACGTGGCAGGAACTCCCCCGGTCCCGGGGTGCGTCGGCCACCACGACGCGCGCCTGGTCCGCCACCGCTGCCGGGGTGAAGGAGTGGAAGGCGCTGAGGGGAACCGTGCCGTGGTGCGGGTCCTCCGTGGCTCCCGCGGAGTTGAACGAGCAGCACGACGCCACGGAGAGCAGCATCAGCAGCCAGCCGAGCAGCACGGGGACACGGGCGTCGCACACCCGGACGGTCCGTCCACTCAGCCTGTTCATCCCGGACATCGTAGCGGTGTGTGAACTTTCAATGAGTGCGGAGGGGTGTTCCGAAACTGTGGATGTGCGGGGAGGGGGTTCCGTCCACGGCGTGGCGGGATAGTGTGCCCCGGTGACAACGCACTCGAACGTATCTGCGGGATGGTATCCGGATCCGCATGGCGCGCCCCAGCTGCTGCGCTACTGGGACGGCTCCCAGTGGACCGAGCACACCAACCCGGCGGGCGGCCAGCAGCAGGCTCCGGCCCAGGCCCCCGCTCAGGCGCAGGTGCCGCAGCAGCAGGCCCCGCAGCACAACCAGCAGGCGGCTCAGCAGCAGTACCAGCAGCAGGCGCCCCCGCAGCACCAGCAGCAGGCTCCCGCCCAGCAGCCGGCCGCGATGCCTCAGCAGGGTGCGCACCCCCAGCAGGGCGGCGGTCCGGGTGCGGGCTCGCTCTTCAACCAGCAGGTCCTGGTGGTGAACCAGAAGGCCAAGCTGATCGAGGTCACCAACGAGTACAGCGTCTTCGACCAGCACGGCAACACCGTCGGCTCGGTCGTCGAGGTCGGTCAGAGCGCGCTCCGCAAGGTGGTGCGGTTCCTCAGCAGCATCGACCAGTACATGACCCACCGCCTTGAGATCCGTGACGCCTACGGCCAGCCGCAGCTGCTGCTGACCCGCCCCGCGAAGTTCATCAAGTCCAAGGTCATCGTCCAGCGCCCCGACGGGCAGCCGGTCGGCGAGATCGTCCAGCAGAACGCCATCGGCAAGATCAACTTCGCGATCATGGTCGACGGCCAGCAGGTCGGTGCGATCAAGGCGGAGAACTGGCGCGCCTGGAACTTCGCGATCGTGGACCACAACGACGCCGAGATCGCCCGGATCACCAAGACCTGGGAAGGCCTCGCCAAGACGCTGTTCACCACGGCGGACAACTACGTGCTGCAGATCCACTACCAGCTGCCCGAGCCGCTGCTGAGCCTGGTGGTCGCCACGGCGCTGACCGTGGACACCGCCCTCAAGCAGGACTCCCGCGGCCTCGGCTGAGCCGCACGGCCCGTACGCGAAACCGCCCGCGCCCCCACCTGACACGGTGAGGGGCGCGGGCGGTCGCCGCGTTCAGTCCGCCGTGCGCTCCGGATCCCGCTCCGAGTCCCGGTCCGGCCCCAGCCTCGCGAACACCGCCGCGAGGATCACCGCGGCCAGCGCCCCGGCCGCCACACCGCTGCCGAAGACGGTCCGGGCCCACACCGGCATCCCCGCGTACATCTCGGGGGCGAAGACCGGCAGCAGCCCGACGCAGAGCGCGAGCGCGACCACGATGCCGTTGGTGCCGTGCGTGAGGTCCTCCCGGCTGAGCATGCCGAACCCCATCGTCGCGATCACCGCGTAGATGATCAGCCCCGCCGCGCCGACCACCGGCTCCGGGATGGCGGCGAGCAGCCGGGTGAGCGGCGTGATGAGACCGCACAGGATCAGCAGCACCCCCGCGCCCGCCGTGACGAACCGGCTGCGCACCCGGGTCAGCTGGACGATGCCGATGTTCTCCGCGCTGGTCACCATCAGCGACGTACCGAAGATCCCGGCGCCCAGCGAGGTCACGGCGTCCGCGCGGGAGATCCGCGGGACGTCCCGGGCCGGGTCCGGCGTCCGTCCGACCGCCTCACTGTTCAGGACGGTCTGCCCGGTCGCCTCTGCCAGCGACGCGAGCGCGAAGACCAGCAGCGGCACGGCGGCCAGCAGATCGAAATGCGGCGTGCCGTACGGGAACGGGTCCGGCAGCGCGAACGTGCTGCCGTGCGCCATGTGGAACGCCGTACCGCTCAGCGCGGCGACGACGGTGCCTCCCACCAGCCCGAAGAGGACCGACATCTGCCGCCAGACACCGCGCATGAACAGGAAGAACAGGGCGATGATGCCGAGCGTGGCGAAGCCGAGCCCGGGTCCGGAGGCGATCATCGGCGCGGTGATCTTGATCATGTTGATCCCGATCAGGACCACCGTGGTGCCCATCACCAGCGGCGGGAAGAACCGCACCAGCCGGCCGTAGAGCGGCAGTACGGCGATCAGGAAGACCGCCGCGATCAGTACGGAGCCCGAGGCGGTGGCGGGCCCGTGCTCCTTGGCGACCTGGAGGAAGATCGCCACCGCCGCACCGCCCGGCAGCATCAGGAACGGCAGCCGGGCGCCGACCCGCAGCGCCCGCACACCCAGCGACTGGAGCAGCGCCCCGATGCCGCAAAGCACCAGCGTGGCGCTGAGCAGTGACGCCGTCTGGGACGCGGTCAGCGACAGCGTCGTGCCGATCAGGATCACGGAGGAGACGGGGGCGGCGACCCCGGCGAGCAAGTGCTGGAAGGCCAGCGGGACCAGCCGGGGGAGCGGCAGCCGCTCGTCGACCGGTGCGACGGACGGAACCGGTCCGGCGGTTGCGGCCGCGTCGGTGGCGGCCGTGCCGGGGGCGGGGGAGGCCATGGTCCGGCTCAGCCCTTCGGGACGTCGAGCCAGGGGAGCTCCCCGGCCGAGTAGCGGTAGGAGCGGAACACGGCGTTGGGCTCGGACGGGAACAGCTTGCGCACTTCTTCTTCCTGGTAGCCGCCGAAGAACGGCACGATGTACTCCCAGCACAGGTAGCCGTCCCGGGTGACCTCGAAGAGCCGTCCGGCCGGGGAGTCCGTCACGAGCGTGTTCCCGTTCGGCAGCCGCTGGGCGCTGCCCATGAACGGGGCGAAGAACGACTCGCGTGCCGGGTCGTGGTACTCCCAGACAATGGTGCCACTCGACCGCTCGATCTCGATGACCCGGCTGAACGGCACGTCCCAGTGCGGCCGGAAGACGCCGTTGTCGAAGACCAGGAAGTTGCCGTTCTCCAGCTCGGTCGGGCAGTGCTGCTGCGATACGACGCCGGGCTCGCTGCGCCAGATGATCTCGCCGGTCTCCCGGCTGATGACGATCACCGCGGAGGCGGAGCGAAGGCTCGCCAGGATGTTGCCGTCGCTGGTCGGCAGCACGCTGTTGATCAGCGGGTAGTGCTCGCGCGAGTAGTCGGGGTGCAGCGGGAAGGCCTCGCGGTCCAGGTGCTCGGAGACCTTCCACTCCCAGACCGTGCGTCCCTCCGCGTCCACCTCGACGATGGTGTCCGCCCAGACCGTGCCGTCCGGCTCGGAGCCGGGGACCCCGCCCCGGACGGCGGCCGCGGCCTCGCCGGTCAGCGGCTCCAGCGCGGCGTACAGCAGCCGGCCGTCGCCGTAGTGGTACGCGTCGTGGTGCTGGTAGCGGTCGCGGTGCTCGCGTACGACCGTGCCGTCGGGGGTGATCTCCTGCATGATCCCGCCGCGGTACTTGTGCCACATCGGGAAGAGCGCCGGCTCGTCCGGGAGGACGCCGCTGTACGCGAGGTTGCCGTTGGGCAGGATCCTGGCGTGCCGGCCGGGGCGGTGCGGGAGGTTCCACTGGTGGACGACCTCACCGCGCATGTCGATGAGATACACCTCGCCGCCACCGGTCAGCGGGGCGAAGAGGGTGTACCCGCCGTAGGAGGCCTCCTCGTCCAGGGCTATGAGTCCGGTGCCGCGGCGCCGTCGCTGGTTCTGGTCCACGAGGGGCATGGATCGGTCCTCCCGGTTAACTTTATTAGGTGGGACTTAAAAGGTTAACCGGCCCGGTAGGCTGCTCACTGCCCCGCCGGCTGTGGTGTGCGGCACGCGGGACACGGAATGAGTGAGATGAGCGAGGCGGACACCCCACAGGTCGGCCCGGGAATTCGCCGACGGCGCCGCGCCCTTGAGCTGACCCTCGCGGAGGTCGCGCGCCGGGCCGGCCTCTCCACCCCCTTCCTCAGCCAGATCGAGAACGGCCGCTCCCGGCCGAGCATGGGGTCGCTCCAGCGCATCGCGGACGCGCTCGACACGACCGCCGTGCAACTGCTGGCCACGGCGGAGGCGCCCCGGCCCGTCGATGTGGTGCGCGGCGCCTCCGCGTCCGTGCGGGAGACCGGCGCGGAGGGCGGCGACGGCCGGATGCGCCCGCTGGTGCGCGGCCATCAGCGTCTGCACGCCCTTGAGTTCACCGGGGACCACGACTGGGGCCGTGAGTTCAGGCACCGCAACGACGAGATCCTCTACGTCGCGGACGGCGGTGCCGAGGTCGAGGCGGACGGCAGCTTCTACCGGCTGGAGCGGGGCGACACCCTCTACTGCGCCGGCGGTCTCGTCCACCGCTGGCGTCCGACGGAACCGGGCACCCGGGTCCTGGTGGTCGGCATCGCGGACCACGTCCAGGCGACGGACGAGCAGACCGGGTGACCGGAGCTTCGGGGGATTTCTCCGCCGCTATCCGTCCGTGCGGTGGACTCCGAACACGGCGCCCTGGGGGTCCCGGACCACGGCGATCCTGGGGCCCTGCGGAATGCTCGTGGGCGGCATCAGCAGATCGCCGCCGGCCCCCTTCGCCTTCTCCGCCGCCGCGTCCACGTCCGCGACGACGAAGTACGGCACCCAGTGCGGCGGCAGCTCGGGCGGGAACTTCTCGTCCATCGTCAGCACGCCGCCGAAGTCCGCACCGTCGATGCCCCACTGCGGGTACGTGTCCGAGGCGCTGACCGTCCAGCCCAGTACGGCGGGATAGAAGGTGAGCGCCGGCCCGGCCTCGCGGGTGACGAGCTCGGCCCAGCCCAGCGCGCCCGGCTCGTTGAACAGGTCGGCGCCCGCGAACGCGCGCCCCTGCCACAGCGAGAACACCGCGCCGGACGGGTCCGCGACCACCGCGAACCTGCCCTGGTCGAAGATGTCCATCGGGCCGACTAGCAGCGAACCGCCCGCCGCCGTCACCTTCCCGGCCGAGGAGTCCACGTCCCCGGTGGCGAAGGAGACCGTCCAGGCGGGCGCCTGGCCCGGCTGGTAGACGGGGCTGAGCGCCGCGACACGGGCCTCACCGAGGTGCGCCATCGTGTAGCCGCCCGCCTCCTCGCGCGGATCGGTCTCGCACCGCCAGCCGAAGAGCGTCCCGTAGAAGGACTTGGCCGCCGGGACGTCGGAGGTGCTCAGTTCGATCCAGCAGGGACCACCGGGCACCGGAGCCGTGAGTTTCATTCTGATTCCTCCGTACGCACATCGTTCGGCGGGACGTGTCTACCCGTTCGACGCTATGACCGTGGGCGGTCGCGGGCCATCGGGGGGAGATCTCGATCCAAGTGTTTTATATGTGTAATACCTGTTAACGTATTTGGGTGAGCGATACAACTACCCGGCCGCGTCGGCAGCCCTCCGTCCACCGGCTCCCACTGGCGGGGCCGCTGCGCCTGGCCCGCCCCTCGGACATCTGGCTCAAACCGGCGTCCAGCGTGGTCGTGGCCACGGCGATACCCAACCTGGTGCTGTTCTCCATCGACCGCCTCGACCTCGTGATGTACACGATGGCCGGATCCCTCTGCGCGTTGTACGGCCACAACCTGCCGTACGCGCGACGCGCCCGGAGCATCGTCGGAGTCGTCCTCGGGATGCTCGCCGGACTGGCCGTATCGCTCGTCACCGCGTCGCTGACCGATTCGACCGCCGTCCTGATCGCCGTCGGCGCACTCCTGGCGGCCGGGCAGAAACTGCTCTGCGACGCCACCCGGATCGGGCCCCCCGGACCGCTGATCTTCACGTTCGTCAGCTCGGCGTCCCTGTTCGCCCCGCAGCACCTGGGCCAGATACCCGGTCACCTCGCCCTGACCCTCGGGGCGGGCGCGGTCTCCTGGCTCGTCACCGTCGCCGGTCCCGCCCTCGTCCGCCGCGAGGGGCCCGAGCGCCTCGCCACGGCCCGCGCCCTGAACGCGGCCGCGGCCCACACCGCGGACCCCGGCCACCACACCCGGCGCGCCGCGGTCGCCGCGGTGCACGGTGCGTGGCAGACCCTCCTCGCGGCCGGGCGCCCCACCCCCGCACGCCGTGCGCTGGAACGCCTCGTCGTGCACGCGGAGACCGCGCTCGCCGCAGCCACGCCCGCCGCCGACGGGGGAGCGGCTGCCCACGGCGGGGAGCGCCCCTCGGCCGCAGACCCCGCCCTGCTGCGCGACTGGGCCGCCCGGACCCGGGCCCGAGGCCCGGTGCCCACCCCACCGGCCGCCCCCGGAACGGCCGCCGAACTCTTCGGCATCGAAGCCGAACGCACGGCCCTGCGCCCCACCGCGCCCGGCGAAGCCCGCCGCGCACTGCTCCACCGGCTGGGCCCCGGATCCCCGCTGCTGCCGATCGCGGCCCGCACCCTCATCGGCTGCGCCCTGGCCGGCTACCTCTCGTCGGCCGTCGGCGTCGGCCGCCCCTACTGGGCCATCGTCACCGCGGCCTCCCTCTACCAGGCCAACGTCACGCTCTCCTGGAACCGGGCCCTCCAGCGCACCCTCGGCAACCTCATCGGCGTCCTGGTCTTCGCCGCCGTTCTCCCCGTCACCCGGACCGGCCCGCTGGCCCTGATCGGCTTCTGCCTCTTCTTCAGCTTCGCGGCGGAGGCCCTGATCACCCGCAACTACTGGCTCGGCTCCGTCGCGGTGACCCCGATGGCGCTGCTCGTCCTGGAGTACGCGGGCAGCCACCCGGCCGGTGAGCTCATCGGCGACCGGGTCCTGGACACCGTCATCGGCGCCGCGGCCGGAATCCTCACCGCGATGCTCGTCACCAACCGGCGCGCCGGGGGGCGGGTGGAGAGCGCACTCGCCGCCGCCGAACTGGCCCGCGCCCACGCCGTACAGACCCTCGCGGCCCCCGGTTCGAGCCCCGCCGCGCTCGAAGCCGCCCGCCGAGGGCTCACCGGCTGCCTGGTCGAGCTGCGCGACGCGGACGACACGGCGGCCGGCGAATGGTGGCAGCGCGACCTGCCCCAGGAGGAGGTACTCGCCGCCGAGCAGGCCGGACACCGTACGCTCGCGGCGACAGCGATACGGCAGGGGCTGATCGCCCCGGCCCCGGAGAACGGAGCGGTGTGACCGACGACATCGTCGCCTCGGTGGTACGGCAGTGGCAGGCAGTCAACCCGGAGCTGGACACCGGCCCCATGGAGCTGATCGGCCGGATCAACCGCTGCGCCGCCCTGCTCCAGCAGGCCGAGGACGCCCCGCTGCGGGCCGCCGGACTGACCCGTGCCGAGTTCGACCTGCTCGGCGCGGTGCGCCGTACCGACCGCGAACTCACCCCCGGCGAACTGGCCAGGGAGACGTTCTCCTCCGGTGCGGCCGTGACCAAACGCCTGCGCGTCCTCCAGGAGCGCGGCCTCACAGAGCGTCGCGGCGACACGCGTGACCGCCGGGTCGCGCACGTGCGGCTGACCGAGGAGGGCCGCGCGCTCGTCGACGGACTGCTGCCGCAGCAACTGGCCTACGAACGCGCGGTGCTCTCCGGTCTCGACGCGGAGTCCAGGGACCGGCTCAGCGCGCAGCTCAGCGAGCTGCTGGTACAGCTGGAGGGCCGGATCGGCGGGGCGCGCCGCTGACCGCCCGGAGCGCGGCGGACCGCCGCAGCTCCTCCGCGCGGCGCACCAGCGTGGCGTCGTCACCCCGGTCCGCGGGTGCGCAGGCCGTCAGCGCGAGCAGGTCCCGGCGGCCGGAACCGGCCAGCGGTACGGCGACGGTGTTGATGCCCGGCACCGGCTCGCCGCGGCCCAGCGCGTACCCGCACGCGCGGATGTCCGCCAGCTCGTCGAGCAGTGCCGACGGCGGCTCGGCCCGGTCCGCGCCCTCGTCCGGCCGCTCCCGCCCGTCCGACCGCTCCCGCTGATACAGGGCGCGGACCTGTTCCGGGGCCAGCCGGGAGAGCAGCATCCTGCCGCCCGATGTCGCGTACGCGGGGTGGGTGCGCCCTGTCTCCAGCACCACCCGCACCGGCTGCCCGGACTCGCGGCCGTCGGTGACGACGGTCCGGTCCCCGACGAGGGCGACGCTCTGCACGGTCTCGCCGGTGCGCCGCACCGCGTCGTCCAGTACCGCGCCGATCTGTTCGCGGTCCTCCGCTCCGAAGCCGGCGGGCCGCCCCAGCGTCATGAGTTCGGGACCGGGGGAGTAGCCGCGTCCCGAGGCGTCCCGGACCGCGAAGCCGCGCCCCTCCAATGTGCTGAGCACGCGGTGGGCGGTGGAGCGGCCGACGGAGAGCAGCTCGGCCGCCCCGGAGACGGTGAGCGAGTCATGCGTGAGGAACAGCCGAAGCAGCCGAAGTCCGGTGTCGAGTGACTCGATGGTGTAGTCCCGTGTCGGCTCCATGAGATGCCCGTTCCTCTGTTCGTTCGGACGGCGACCACGCGCTCCACTCGCGTGCCGGTCAGAAATCTGTTCCTTTCGATCCGCTTCGATCACATGTGCCCCTGTACCGCTGTCCGGTACGGACTGGACCGATCCGGAGCCGCTGGAGTCGCCGGTGTGCCCATTCACCTTACTTCTCAAGGGTGTTGAGGATCCGCGAAGCCCGGCAGGCAGGTCGTCGCGTTCCGCAGGACGGGACGCTGACGGGTGATTTCTCCGGAATCCGCCCTGCCGTCACTCCCCGCGCACGCTCGGAGGCGGTGCGTGCAAAACCCGCGAGTGTATTACCGCTGGAGTCCTCGCGCAGGGGGTTGGGTGAATGTGCCGAAGCACTGTTTCGATCTGACTAAGCTCACGCGCAGTGAAGTCGAGTTGATGCGAATTCGAGCGCTTGTTCCCAACTGCCCTGTAAGCGCTGTGCTTCCTGAATAATCCCCCCGAGTCAACCGCCAGAGGTTTTAGATGGTTCGTGTTGAATCACCGCCGATCGACCGAGAAACACCTGTCGTCCGCGCCGTGTTGCTGCCCGTTGTCGCGATGGCGGGCGCGACCGCCGCAGCCGTAGCGCTGGTTTCCGGGGCCGCGCGGATACCAGTCGTCCTGTGCGGCGCCTTCGCCACCGTCGTGGTCGCCGTGCTCACCGCGGAACTCGCCCGCCGCGCACGGACGATCCGCCGGCAGCGCGCCGAGTACGAGCACCGCTGCGGCGGCCTGGAACGCCGGCTGGCCAACCACGACGAAGAGACCGTACGGATCAGCAAGGAGCTCCTGCCCGCCGCGATCCACCGGCTGCGGGTGGGCAACTCCCCGGACGAGGTGCTGCGCGACGTCGTGGACGCCGACCCCGTCTACCGGCATCTGCCCGACGCCCAGCGCTCTCTCGTCTACACGGTGCTGGACATCATCGACAACGAGGAGGCGACGCGTGACTCCGCGCAGCGCGCCTTCGTCAACGTCGCCCGCCGCGTCCAGGCGATCGTCCACCGGCAGGCCAGTGAGCTGCGGGAGATGGAGGAGCACCACGGGCGCAACCCCGACGTCTTCGACGACCTGCTCCGCATCGACCACGGCACCGCGCTGATCGGCCGGCTCGCGGACTCCATCGCCGTCCTCGGCGGCGCCCGCCCCAGCCGCCAGTGGCCCAAGCCCGTACCGCTGTTCAGCGTGTTGCGCGGGGCCATGTCGCGAATCCTGGAGTACCCGCGCGTCGATCTGCACTCGATCGCCAAGGTCGCCATCATCGGCACCGCGGTCGAACCGCTCATCCACGCCTGCGCCGAACTCCTCGACAACGCGACCCGGTACTCGCCGCCGCAGACCCGTGTGCACGTCACCGCCGTCGAGGTGCAGACCGGCATCGCCATCGAGATCGAGGACGGCGGCGTCAGCCTCAGCGAGGAGGCCCGCGCGCGGGCCGAGAACATGCTCGCCAGGGCCCAGGCCGGCTCCAGCATGAACGACCTCGGCGAGTCCCCGCGGCTCGGCATGGCGGTCGTCGGCCGGCTGTCGCGGATGTACGACCTCCAGGTCTCGCTGCGGCAGTCCGCGTACGGCGGTGTCCGCGCGGTACTCATCGTGCCCCGCTCCATGATCACCACCGGTCCCGCGCCCGGCATCGCCCACGGCATCGGCGCCACCTCGCGGCCGACCAGTGACATCGACCTCGCGGACATGAAGCACGTCGTCCCGGCACGCAGCAACCGCCGCAAGCCCAGCCCGCTGGGCGCCCGTCCGGCCACCGGCCCGGTGGCCCCCGCCACCCGCCCGGCCGCCCCCGCCGCCCCGGTCGCCATGGAGGACGATCTCCCCGTGGTGACGGAGTGGACCGCCGGCGGACTCCCGCAGCGCCGCAGCCGCGGCCGCGCGCCGCTGGGTTCCCACAACCTCCCCGCGCAGCCCGCGGACCCCACCGCGGGCCGGACCAACGGCCACGGAAACGGCCACGAGAACGGCAAGGAACCGCCTCCCGGAATCTGGCTGGAGGCGTTCACCAAGGGCGCCAACGGCGTTCCGCGGGAACCCGGGCCCGACGAAGACTCCGATGACGCGTGGGACAAGGGAGACCTGAAGTGATCCAGCAGCGGGGCAACATGGACTGGATGCTCAAAGAGCTGGCCGACGACGTTCCGGACATCCACCAGATCGTGGTGCTCTCCGCGGACGGGCTGCGCATCGCCCGGCACGGCGGTGACCCCGACGTCGCCGACCGGCTCGCGGCGGCCTGCGCCGGGCTGCAGAGCCTGGCCGCGGCCGTCGCCTCCGAGATCCCGTACAGCGACGGCCGGATGCGGCTCGTCGTCATCGAGGTCACCGGCGGGTTCTTCTACCTGATGGCCGCCGGAGCCGGCGCGTATCTCGCCGTGCTCGCCGGTGAGACGGTGGACGCGGGGCTCGTCGGATCGCGGATGCGCGACATGGTCGTACGGATCGGCGCCCATCTGACGAGCCCGCCCCGGCACGACGGGCAGGCCGGATGAGTTCTATCCGACGAGAACGCCGCACGGTCGATCCGGCGCTGAGCGATCCGGAACGGCTCTACGTGATCACCGGCGATCCCGACGGCAGCGACCGGGCCGCACTCGACCTGGTCACGATGGTGGTCTCCAAATCACAGCCGACACCGACGGTCCAGCCCGAACAGGCCGTGATCCTGCGGCTCTGCCAGGCCCCCCTGTCCGTCGCGGAGATCTCCGCCTACCTCAGCCTGCCGTTCAGCGTGGTGACGGCGCTCCTGACCGATCTCCTCGCGACCGAGCTGATCGAATCGCGGGCGCCGATCGTCCGCGCGACCCTCCCGGACAGGTCCCTCCTCGAAGCGGTGATGCATGGACTTCAGAAACTCTGACACGATCACGGGCCCCCGGAGCGAGGACGTCCTGCCCACCACGGCCACCGCCGCGGTGAAGGTCGTGATCGTCGGCGGGTTCGGGGTCGGGAAGACGACGATGGTCGGCTCCGTCAGCGAGATCCGGCCCCTGACCACCGAAGAGACCATGACCCAGGCCGGCGTCGGCGTGGACGACAACTACGGCGTGGAGAGCAAGACCGCCACCACCGTGGCCATGGACTTCGGCCGGATCAGCATCAGTGAGGAACTGATCCTCTATCTGTTCGGCACCCCCGGCCAGGAACGGTTCTGGTTCCTCTGGAACGGCCTGTTCGAGGGAGCGCTGGGCGCCGTCGTCCTCATCGACACCCGCCGGCTGGAGGTCAGCTTCGACGTCATCGGGCGGCTGGAGGAACGCGGCGTACCGTTCGTCGTCGCCGTCAACACCTTCCCCGACGCCCCGAAGCACCCCGTCGAGGCCCTGCGCAGCGCGCTGGACCTGCCGGACGACGTACCGATGATCGACTGCGACGCCCGACTGCGCGCCTCCAGCCGCGATGTGCTGATGACCCTGATGCGGTATCTGCACAGTGCGGCTGTCCCGCTCGGCTGACGTCCCACGCGTCCTGCGCACCCGTTCCGCGCGCCCCCACCGCGTACCCCCATTCGTCCGCCCTTGGCAGTCTGATCCCTGGAGCGATCGTGACAACCCCATTCCACTACGAGCCCGGAGCGGCCACGGGGCCGGTTCCGCCCCCCGAGTGCCCGGCCCACGGCCTGGGCATCGGCCCCGGCGGCCTGCGACGGCTCTACGGTCCCGAGGCAGAGCAGGACCCGCACGGCCTGTACGACAAGCTGCGCGCCGAGCACGGCTCCGTGGCGCCCGTCCTGCTGCACGGTGACGTGCCGGCCTGGCTGGTCCTCGGGCACAGCGAGAACCTGCACATGACCCGTACGCCCTCGCAGTTCTCCCGCGACTCCCGCCGCTGGCGCGCCCTGCAGGACGGCACCGTGGCGCCCGACCACCCGCTGGCGCCGATCTTCACCTGGCAGCCGATCTGCGTCTTCGCCGACGGTGCCACCCACGAGCGCCAGCGCGGTGCCGTCACCGACTCCATGAACCGGATCGACACCCGCGGCGTCCGCCGCCACGTCAACCGCTACAGCAACCGGCTCGTCAACGACTTCTGCCGGGAGGGCCGCACCGACCTGGTCAGCGAGTTCGCCGAGCGGCTGCCGATGATGGTGATGTGCGCGATCCTCGGGATGCCGGAGGAGTACAACGACCGGATGGTGGGGGCCGCCCGGGACATGGTCCGCGGTACCGCCACCGCCGTCGAGAGCAACGCCTACGTGCTCGCCGCGCTGAGCCGCCTCGTCGAGCGGCGCCGCCGCGAACCCGCGGACGACTTCGCCACCTGGCTCGTCGAGCACCCCGCGGACATGAACGACCAAGAGGTCGCCGAGCATCTGCGGCTCGTCCTGATCGCCTCCTACGAGTCGACCACCAACCTGATCGCCAACGTGCTCCGCATGGTCCTCACCGACCCCCGGTTCCGGGCCAGGCTCAGCGGCGGCCACATGACCGTCCCGGAGGCGGTGGAGCAGACCCTGTGGGACGAGCCGCCGTTCACCGCGGTCTTCGGCCGCTGGGCGGTCGGGGACACCGAGCTGGGCGGGCAGCGCATCAAGGCGGGCGACGCGCTGATCGTCGGCATCGCGCCGGCCAACACCGACCCGGTGGTACGGCCCGACCTCAGCGCCAACATGGAGGGCAACCGGGCCCACCTCGCGTTCAGCGGCGGACCGCACGAATGCCCGGGGCAGGACATCGGGCGCGCCATCGCGGACGTCGGCGTGGACGCGCTGCTGATGCGGCTGCCCGACCTGGAACTCGCCGTGGAAGAGAGCGAGCTCCAGTGGGTCGGCAACATCATGGGCCGTCATCTGGTGGAGCTTCCCGCCGAGTTCGCCTCGCGCCCGCCGCAGGACGACCGGGAACCGCCGTCCATGGGCAAGCCGAACCCGGCCCGCCAGGACTGGGAGGTCCAGTCGGCGGTCCGTCACACGGCGCCGATCCCGGTCAGGGCCGCCGTGTCCCCGGACCCGGCCGGTACCGGCCCGACCGGGGCGACCGCCGCGGCCGACGGCTCGGCGGCCACGCCCGGCGATGCGTCCGGCCTCATCCCGCAGCAGCGCCGGCCCGCGGCCCCGGCCCGCCTGTGGCGCGTCGTGACCCGCTGGTGGAGCGGCAACTGACCGGCGGTGGACGGTGACGACGGCCCGGCGGAAGGGAACCCTCAGGCTTCCTTCCGCCGGGCCGTCGTCACCCTCCGGCGGCGCCACCGGCCCGTCGCGCCGAGCCCCTCGCGACGCCCCCACGTACCATGCGGAAGCGTGAAGCTGACAATTCTGGGTGGCGGCGGGTTCCGGGTTCCTCTGGTGTACGGGGCGCTGCTCGCCGACCACGCCGAGGGACGGGTCTCCTCGGTCACCCTCTACGACACCGACCCCGACCGGCTCACCGCCGTCGCCCGGGTGCTCACCGAACAGGCCGAGGGCATCGCGGACGCCCCGGCCGTCATCGCCACCACCGAACTCGACGAGGCGCTGCGCGGCGCCGACTTCGTCTTCTCCGCGATCCGGGTCGGCGGGCTCGCGGGCCGGGCCGCCGACGAACGGGTGGCCCTCGACGAAGGCGTGCTCGGACAGGAGACCGTCGGCGCGGGCGGGATCGCCTACGGACTGCGCACCGTGCCGGTCGCGGTCGACCTGGCCCGGCGCATCGCCCGGCTAGCCCCGCACGCCTGGGTCATCAACTTCACCAACCCGGCCGGACTGGTGACGGAGGCGATGTCCGCCCACCTCGGTGACCGGGTCATCGGGATCTGCGACTCGCCGGTCGGGCTCGGCCGCCGGATCGCCCGGGTGCTCGGCGCGGACCCGGACCGGGCCCGGATCGACTACGTCGGCCTCAACCACCTCGGCTGGGTACGGGGTCTGTACGTCGACGGCCGGGACGAACTGCCGAGGCTGTTCGCGGACCCGGAGCTGCTCGGCTCGTTCGAGGAGGGCCGGCTCTTCGGCACCGACTGGCTGCGGTCCCTGGGCGCGATCCCCAACGAGTACCTGCACTACTACTACTTCAACCGCGAGGCGGTCCGCGCCTACCAGGAGGCGGAGCAGACCCGTGGCGCCTTCCTCCGGGAGCAGCAGGAGGGCTTCTACGGCCGGATGAAGAACCCGGGCACCCCCGCCCTCGCCACCTGGGACCGTACCCGCGCGGAGCGCGAGGCCACCTACATGTCGGAGAACCGGGAGGTGGCGGGGGCCGGCGAGCGCGAGGAGAGCGACCTCGGCTCGGGCGGCTACGAGCAGGTCGCGCTGGCCCTCATGCGGGCCGTGGCCCGCGACGAACGGACCTCCCTGATCCTCAACGTCCGCAACCGCACCACGCTCTCCGTGCTCGACGCGGACGCCGTCATCGAGGTGCCGTGCCTGGTGGACGCGAACGGCGCCCATCCGGTCGCCGTCGACCCGCTGCCGTACCACGCGGTCGGGCTGGTCACCTCGGTGAAGGCCGTCGAGCGGGCGGTGCTGGACGCGGCGGCGAGCGGTGCGCGCGGCGACGCCGTCCGGGCCTTCGCCCTGCACCCGCTGGTCGACTCGGTCTCGGTCGCCCGCCGCCTGCTCGACGGCTACACCCGCGTCCACCCGGGCCTCTCGTACCTCAAGTAGCGCCGCTCACGGGGCGGCCGCGCGGGTCAGGGGGCGGAGGAGACCCGCGGGCCGCCCGCGGACGTCCACGAGGGCGTCACCCCCGTCACCTGGCAGACCATCAGGTAGAGCGGGATGGGCGGCGTATAGGGCGTGCGGCTGTCGGGCTGATGGATCAGCCGGGGCCGCACCGCCGGTACGTAGGCGCCGCGCGCGTACGCGGCCTGGGCCGGCCAGTCCAGTTCGAGATCGGAACCCGACGGGACGATCCACCACCAGCGCTCCCCGTCGTCGAAGACGCAGCCGGTGCGCGGCAGATGAGACATCAGCCGGAAGCCGTACCGGGCGGGCACCCCCACCGCGTCGCAGCCCAGGGCCGCTGTGAGGGCCGAGGGGAGCGGGAGCTGCACCCGGCCGCCACCGGGGCGGCCCGTCTCACGGGGGCGACGGGTTCCCAGGAGATGGGACATTGCGTTCTTCAACATGAGTGCTCCGAGCCGTGCGGCAGTTCTGCCCAGACGATGCGGCCCGAGCCGTCCCCCGCGTCGCGGGACCCCCAGGCACTGCACATCGCGTCCACGAGCAGCAGGCCGCGTCCGTGCTCGTCGTCGGCGTCGCGGCGCAACTGAGGTCCGCCGGGCTGGTGTCCTTGGTCCTGTACGGCTATGTGCAGCCGGTGATCGAGGCAGCGCAGCTCGCACACGACGCGAGAGCTGGAGGTGTGCACCACCGCGTTGGTCACCAGCTCGGACACGATGAGGATCGCCGCCTCGTGCGCGTCGTCGTCCAGCCGCCACTCGTCCAGCCGGGCCCGCGTGAGCCGGCGGGCACCGGCGACCGACTCCGGGTGCGCGGGCAGCGCGAAGCAGTACCGGAGCGCTTCGGTCCCGGGGCTGAGGTCGACGAGCCGGGAGATGAGCGCACTGCCAGGTGCCACGACCGAATCCTCACAGTGGGGGCTGTGTCACGCTTCGCGATCTTGGTGAAAACAGCTGAGCGCGACTAGTGAACTGGTTCACTCACCAACTCTCCCCCTGTCGCGAACACTTGGCAAGGGGCACTCTGAAATTTCCAGAGTGGCTGTGTCTTTGACGGCACGCGCATGGCACACTGCTCGCAAACAGCGCATGGGGAGGTCTGAAGTGAGTGAACCGCGGTCCGCCCCGACCGTGGGTCAGGTCGTTCTCGGCAAGCGCCTGCAGGATCTGCGGGAACGTGTCGGCCTGAGCCGTGACCAGGCTGCGAAGGTGCTGCGCGTCGCGCCCGCGACGATACGCAGGCTGGAGACGGCCGAGGTCGCCCTCAAGATCGCCTATGTGCAACTTCTCCTGAAGGCCTACGGGATCTCCGAGGAGGAGGCCGACGCCTTCGTCGTCCTCGCGGAGGAGGCCAACAAGCCGGGCTGGTGGCAGCGTTTCCACGACGTGCTGCCCGACTGGTTCAGCATGTACGTCAGCCTGGAGGGCGCGGCGAGCCTGCTGCGCATGTACGAGCCGCACTTCGTCCCCGGGCTGCTGCAGACCGAGGACTACGCGCGCTCCGTGATGCGCACCGGAGCCGTCGGCCAGACCAGGCCGGAGGACATCGAGCGCCATGTGGCGCTGCGGATGGAGCGCCAGTCCCTGCTGACCAAGCCGGATGCCCCGCGGCTGTGGGTCGTGATGGACGAGACGGTGCTCCGCCGCCCGGTGGGCGCCCCGGAGACCATGCGCGCCCAGATCGACCAGCTGCTCGAAGCGACCGCGATGCCCAACGTGACCGTCCAGATCGCCGAGTTCTCCACCGGCCATCACCCGGGCACCTACGGACCCTTCGTGCTCTTCCGGTTCGCCGTCCCGGAGCTCCCCGACATGGTCTACAGCGAATACCTGACCGGGGCCGTCTACTTCGACGCACGCCCCGAGGTGGCCTCCTACCTGGAGGTCATGGACCGAATGGCGGCCCAGGCCGCGACTGCACAACGCACGAAGGAAATCCTCCGGGGCTTCCGCAAGGAGCTGTGATGACACCCATATACAACGGCATGCCGGCCGCCGAACTCGGCTCCGAGGGCTGGTACAAGCCGTGGAGCGGTGGCAACGGCGGCAACTGTGTCGAAGCGATGAAGCTGTCCGACGGAAGAATCGCCATGCGCCAGTCCGCGGACCCGGACGGCCCCGCCCTGATCTACACCCACCGCGAGATCGCCGCCTTCATCCAGGGAGCCAAAGCCGGCCAGGCGGATTTCCTGCTGACCTGAGGGTGACGGGCGGCGGTCCGGTTGCCGGCCCGGTACCGCCGCAGGCCACAATGGACCCATGTCCCGACGTACCTCCCACCCCCGGCGACCCTCCGCCGCTCGCGCCCGTACCGCTCCAGTCGCCGAGATCACCGCGGCATCGCCCTGCCCGTGCGGGCTGCCCGCAACGTACGGCGCGTGCTGCGGGAGGCTGCACGGCGGGGCCGCCGCGCAGACCTGCGAGGCGCTGATGCGTTCGCGGTACGCGGCCTTCGTCGTCCGGGACGCCGGGTACCTGCTGCGCACCTGGCACCCCGGCACCCGGCCGGCCACCCTCGACCTCGATCCGGGGGTGCGCTGGGAGCGGCTGGAGATCCTGGGGACGACGGAGGGCAGCGCCTTCCACACCACTGGCACGGTCACCTTCCGGGCGCACTTCAAGGACCGCGGCCGCGCCGACTCGCTGCACGAGAAGAGCCGCTTCGTCCGGCACGGCGGTGCCTGGGTCTACGAGTCGGCGGTCTTCGCGGACTGACCACGGAGGCCCGGACCGCCGACGTCAGTTGAACACGGACACCCGCGTGCGGTGCGGGGTCGGCGCCTCTCGTGCTCGTCGACAACTGCCACCGTCACGCCGAAGGTGACCACCTGGCCGCGCCCCTCGAAGCCCGCAGGACGTACGAGCCGTCAGCCGCCCGGCACCCGCTCAGACCGGGGCGCCGGCCGGGGCCGCCGGGGACAGTTCCTGGGTGAGGTCCTCCGCCAGCAGCCGCTTGGCGATGACGTCGACCGCGGCGCGCAGGCGGGCGTCGTCGGGGCGTTCGCCGTCGTGGCCCAGCTGGTCGTTGAGCCAGGCCGCCCAGGCGTTCGTGATGGTCGCGGCCTCCCTGCGGCCCGCCTCCGTGTGGGCGAACAGGTGGCCGTCCCCGGTGAGGTAGCCCTCCTCGATCATCCGGTCGAAGACGGGCACCAGTACCTCGGGCGGAAGCCGGTGCCGGGCCGCGATCAGCCGGAGCCCGGCGTGGCCGACCATCCGGGTGAACAGCTCGACCTGCATCACCGCCCAGGCCCCCGCCATGTCCAGCCGGGTGTCCGACTCCACGATGATCCGCCGGGCCGTTTCCGGGTCGACCCGGCGCAGGACCTTGGCCACCGAGAATTCGAGCAGCCGGGCCGGGTCCCCGGTGTTCGGTGAGGCGAAGCCCTCGCCCATGTCGGTCGAGCCGGCCCGCACCGTGTCGCGCAGCTTCACCTCCTTCAGGAAGAGCGCCACGACGAACCCCAGCACCGCGACCGGCACCGTCCACAGGAACACCGTGTGCAGGGTGTCGGCGTACGCCAGGGCCAGCACCGCCGACTGCGCGCCGGGCAGCGAGTGCAGGCCCTCCGGGCTCTGCGAGGCCTTCACCAGCACCGCCGGATCGCCGCCCGCCCGTGCCGCGGCGGCGATCCCGTCCTTGAGGTTGGGGCCGAGCGTGTTGGCGTAGATGGTGCCGAACACCGCGGTGCCGAAGGCGCTGCCGAGCGTACGGAAGAACGTCACGCCAGAGGTCGCCGTGCCCAGGTCGGAGTAGTCGACGGTGTTCTGCACCGCGATCGTCAGCACCTGCATGGACAGCCCGATCCCGACACCGAGCACCAGCATGTACAGCGACTCCAGCCACACCCCGCTGTCCGGGCCCATCCGGGAGAGCAGGAACAGGCCGGCCGCCATGACCAGTGAACCGATGATCGGGAAGATCCGGTAGCGGCCGGTCTTGCTGACCACGTTGCCGCTGAAGATCGAGGCGACCAGCAGCCCGATGACCATCGGCAGCGTCCGGACACCGGAGAGGGTCGCGGAGTCCCCGTCCACGTACTGCAGATACGTCGGCAGGAAGATCATCGCGCCGAGCATCGCGAAGCCCACGATGAAGCTGAGGATCGAGCAGACCGTGAAGACCGGGTTGCCGAAGAGCCGCATCGGCAGCATCGGTTCCTTCGCCCGGAACTCCACGAGGCAGAAGAGCGCGAGCGCGACCACGCCGAGTGCGAACAGGCCGATGATGACGGGGGAGCTCCAGGCGTACTGGTTGCCGCCCCAGCTCGTCGCCAGGATCAGCGAGCTGGCCCCGACCGTGACCATGGCGATGCCCAGGTAGTCGATGACCGGACGCCCCGCGGCCTTCACGGAGGGGATGGTGCGGGCCGCGGCGATGACCACCACGATCGCGATCGGCACATTGACGTAGAACGCCCAGCGCCAGGTCAGATGGTCGGTGAAGAGCCCGCCCAGCAGCGGTCCGATGACGGTGGAGACACCGAACACCGCACCGATCGCGCCCTGGTACTTGCCCCGGTCGCGCAGCGGGATGACGTCCGCGATCAGTGCCATCGACGTGACCATGAGCCCGCCGGCGCCGATGCCCTGGAGACCGCGCCACACGATCAGCAGCGTCATGTTCGTCGCGAGGCCGCACAGGAACGAACCGGTGATGAAGATGATCGCGGACAGCTGGAAGACGATCTTCCGGCCGAACAGGTCGCCGAACTTCCCGACCAGGACCGTCGCCACCGTCTCCGCGAGCAGATACGCCGTGACCACCCACGACATATGGGCGGCGCCGCCCAGGTCGGAGACGATCGTGGGCAGCGCGGTGCCCACGATCGTCTGGTCGAGCGCGGCCAGCAGAATCCCCAGCACGATCGTGGCGAAGACGATGTTCCGGCGGCGCGGGTCGAGCAGGGGCGGCGCGGCGGCACTCTGCGCGGCGGGGGCGGTCTCGCTGGCAGTGGTCACGCTTGCACCCTCACACCGCGCCCCGTCACCCGCATGCCGGGCGCCGCCGGATGGCTCAGGCGGCCAGATCCCTGAGCGAGGCCTTCATCCGTGTGACGAACGCCTCCCGCACCGGCTCCGCCACCCGGTCCAGCGAGAGGTACGGGTTCAGGTCCTCCAGCTCGACGAGGAGCAGCTCACCGTCCGCCGTCCGGCACGCGTCGACCCGCTGGATCCCGTGATCGAGGGTGTTCCACGCCACGAAGGACCGGGCGAACTCCAGATCCGCCGCACTCGCCGCGTACGGCTCCAGCACCCACCGACGCTCCGGGTGCGGCGCGTGCAGCGCGTACTGGAAGTCGTGGTCCACGAAGTAGAAGGACACCTCGTAGCGGAAGTCGATCCGGGGCTGGATCAGCTGCGTCCCGTCCGTCTCCGGGCCCAGGTCGGGGCTCTGTACGAAGCGCAGCCCGGCCGAGTCCGCGCCCAGCTTCGGCTTGATCACGTATCCGTCGGCCGCCGGCAACAGGCCCACGTCCGCGACCCGGTCCACGGTCGGGATCACCGGATACCCGGCCCGGCTCAGGTCGACCAGGTACTGCTTGCCCGCCATGTCGCCCCGGCCGGTCAGCGGGTTGTAGACCCGGGCGTCCAGTTCCCCGGCCCGTGTGCGGAACGCGTCGTACGCCTCCTGGTAGTGCAGCACCGGGCCGCTGTTGCGTATGACGGCCACGTCGAATCCGGCCAGCAGCGCGGCGGCGTCGCGCGGATGGCACAGCGCCGTGTCGAAGTCCTCGCGCAGCCGTGAGGTCAGGAAGATGTCCTCGTCGCAGTAGCGGCGCCCGCGCGCCTCGTAGGCCAGGTCGGTGACGAAGAGGAGGGACGGGCGAGGGCCGGTGGCCATGGTGTTCCCCAGGGGGTGTATGAGCGGACGGGTGGGTCAATAACCTGGACGGCGTTGTCCGTCAACGAGCCTGGAGCGTCATGACGTCTGCCCCGCAAGAGTCGCTCGCCCCGCACGAACCGCCGGTGCCCGACATTCTCTCGCCCGCCTTCGCAGCCGATCCCTACGGGGCCTACCGGATCATGCGCGACAGAGCCCCGCTGATCAGGCACGAGGCCACCGACAGCTACATCGTCTCCCGCTACGAGGACGTGGAGCGGGTCTTCAAGGACAAGGCGGGGGAGTTCACCACCGACAACTACGACTGGCAGATCGAACCCGTCCACGGCCGTACCATCCTCCAGCTCAGCGGCCGCGAACACGCGGTGCGCCGGGCCCTGGTCGCCCCGGCCTTCCGGGGCACGGACCTCCAGGAGAAGTTCCTCCCGGTCATCGAACGCAACGCGCGCGAGCTGATCGACACCTTCCGCCGCACCGGGGAGGCCGATCTCGTCGGAGCGTTCGCGACGCGGCTGCCCGTCCTCGTCATCGCGGACATGCTCGGCCTGGACAAGGCGGACCACGACCGCTTCCACGGCTGGTACACCACGGTCATCGCCTTCCTGGGCAACCTCGCGGGCGACCCCGTGGTGGCGGCGGCGGGGGAGCGGACCCGGCAGGAGTTCGCCGCGTACATGATCCCGGTCATCCAACAGCGCCGGGCGGCCCCCGGAGACGACCTCCTCTCCGCGCTCTGCGCGGCCGAGGTCGACGGCGTACGGATGAGCGACGAGGACATCAAGGCCTTCTGCAGCCTGCTGCTGGCCGCGGGCGGCGAGACCACCGACAAGGCCATCGCCTCGATCTTCGCCAACCTGCTGACCCACCCCGAGCAGCTGGCGGCCGTGCGGGAGGACCGCGGTCTCATCGACCGGGCCTTCGCGGAGACGCTGCGCTACACCCCGCCGGTGCACATGATCATGCGTCAGGCCGCCACGGATGTGGAGCTCGGCGGCGGCCGGGTGCCCGCAGGGTCCACCGTCACCTGTCTGATCGGCGCGGCCAACCGGGACGCGTCCCGCTACCGCGACCCGGACCGGTTCGACATCTTCCGCACGGACCTGACCGCCACCACGGCGTTCTCCGCGGCGGCCGACCATCTGGCGTTCGCCCTGGGCCGGCACTTCTGCGTGGGCGCGCTGCTGGCCAGGGCCGAGGTGGAGACCGGGGTGAACCAGCTGCTGGACGCGATGCCCGACGTACGGCTCGCGGACGGATTCACCCCGTCCGAGCAGGGCGTCTTCACCCGAGGTCCCCGGTCGCTGCCGGTGCGCTTCACCCCGGTCGCGGGCTGAGCGGAAGGGGCGACGGTACGGACATCCGCGCCGCCGCCCTCTCACCCGGAGGGCGGCTGCCGGGTACCGGATCAGCGGATGTGGCGTCCCGAGATCGCCCGCGCGATGACCAGGCGCTGGATCTCGCTGGTCCCCTCGAAGATGGTGTAGATCTTGGCGTCGCGGTACATCCGCTCGACCGGGTGCTCCCGGCTGTACCCCGCGCCGCCGAGGATCTGCACGGCCTTCTCGGTGGCGGAGACGGCGAGTTCGCCCGCCCGGAGCTTGGACATGGAGCCCTGCCCCGCGTCGAAGGTGCGGTCGTTACGGGCCATCCACGCGGCCTGCCAGATCAGCAGCCGCACGGCCTCGATCTCGGTACGGATGTCGGCGAGCGCGAAGGCGATCGACTGGTTCTCGATGATCGGGCGGCCGAACGCCTCGCGCTCACCGGCGTACTCCAGCGCGTACTCGTACGCCGCTCGCGCGATGCCGAGCGCCTGGGCGCCGACGGTGGGGCGGCTGACCTCGAAGGTCGCCATCGCCGCCTGTCCCTTCGCGTTGCCGCCCTCGCGGGCGCGGGCGAGGCGGGCGTCCAGCTTCTCCTTGCCCCCGAGCAGGCAGTGGCCGGGGACCCGGACGTCGTCGAGGAAGACATCCGCGGTGTGCGAGGCGCGCAGGCCGAGCTTCTTGATGGTGCGGCTCGCCTCCAGGCCCTTCGTGGCGGGCGGCACGATGAACGCGGCCTGTCCGCGGGCGCCGAGCGCCGGGTCGACCGAGGCGACGACCACATGGATCTCGGCGATTCCCCCGTTGGTGATCCACGCCTTCTGGCCGGAGAGCACCCACTCGTCCCTGGCCTCGTCGTACCGGGCCTTCGTGGCCATCGCGGAGACGTCGGAGCCGGCCTGCGGTTCGGAGACGCAGAACGCCGCCACCTTGGGATCGTCCTCGTCGCCGTAGCACTGCGGAACCCACTCGGCGAGCTGGTCCGGTGTGCCGGACGCGAAGATCCCGGCGACGGCGAGGGAGGTGCCGAAGAGCGCCATGCCGATTCCGGCATCGCCCCAGAACAGCTCCTCGTTGGCTATCTGGAGGGAGAGCCCCGACGGGTCGCCGTACATGTCGGCCAGCGACTCGAACCCGTACAGACCGATCCGGGCCGCCTCCTGGATGACCGGCCACGGGGTCTCCTCCCGGGCGTCCCATTCGGCGGCCGCCGGGCGCACCACCTGGGCGGCGAAGCCGTGCACCCAATTGCGGAGGTCCTGCTGCTCCTCGGTGAGGGCGAGGGAGAAGTAGCTCATCGGCTCAGGCCTTCGGGATGTCGAAGTAACGGGTGAGGCCCGAGGCCAGACCGACGTCGCCGGCCACCTTCAGCTTGCGCATCATGAACATCGTCACGGGATTGCCGTTGCCGGAGACCAGCTTGAGGAACTCCGCGTCGCCCATCACCAGCGTCGTGCGCGGTTCGGCGTCGGAACGGCCCGCGCTGACAGTGCAGGCGCCGTCGGCTATCGCGGTCTCGTACACCTCGTCGGTGTCCCCGGTGATCTTCCAGCGGATCAGCGCCTTGAGCTGTCCGGCCGCCTCCGGGCGGAACTGCTGCCTCATCCGGCCGAAGACCTCGCCGAGTATCCGGGCGCGCAGTTCGCCGTGCATGACCTCGCCGAGCTGCTTGGCGGACAGGCCCTTCACGATCCGCGCGAACTCCGGCGGGGAGACGGCTGCGAAGTCGAGTGCGGCCAGTTCACCGGTGAGGTTGCCGCTGCTGTTGTCGGCCACGCCAGTTCCTTACTCTGAAGTAAACTTACTTTTGAGTAAGGTAGGCGCAGGGCCGTCCCTTCGCAAGACGGATGCGGGGGAGGTGCGAGGGAGTCACCAGGCACTGCCGGGGCGCACCGTCAGCAGGGGGTGGTGGGCGGCCAGCACCTTGTTGGCGCGGGCCAGCTCCGACAGGGCCTGCTCGCGGTCGGCCTGGTCCTCGACGCCGAGCCGCGGGCCGCGGAACCTGCGGACCTCGCGGGCGGCGCACTCGGCGTCGAACTCCGCCTCCAGGACGTACTGCGGGATGCAGGAGCCGATCAGCGCGGCGACCCGGTCCGGGATCGGTACGGGGACGAGCAGGTGTGAGGCGGTCATGGGTGTTCCCTCTCGAATGGTGGCCAGGAGGTCGTACGGTGCGGCCGCCGGGTGGGCGGTCGACTCCTCCATATAACGGGACGCAGTTCCGGGTTTCTCGTTGAGAACGTCTCCGTGTGGCAACCGTTTGGGAGTGACCGGGTATTTCGCCTTACCCATAAGTAAGTTGACTCGACGTGAGGGCCGTGATCCGGCCTGAAACCGTTCTGCGGGACTTCTACAGGGCGGACTCCCGACTCCGGGACTGCAGTTGCAGTGCCCGCAGCACGGCCTCGGTGGAGAACCTGCTCTCGGGATCGATCAGTTGCTCGCCGAAGATGGATTCCAGGTTGCGCATGCGGTAGCGGACGGTCTGCGGGTGCACATCCAGGAGTTCGCCCATGTGGGCCGCCGTGCCGCGGGTGTCGAGCCAGATGCGCAGGGTCTCGACGAGGCGTTCCCGCCGGGTGGCGCTGATTTTGGCGATGGGTGCGAGCTCCCGCTGGGCGAGCTGGTCGAGCAGGACCGGGTCGGACAGCAGCCACAGGGTGATGAGGTGGTCCTCGCACAGGACGAACGGCGCGTCCTCGATGACACCGGCGTCGACGAGTTCGAGGACCCGCCTGGCCCAGCGGATCGAGTCCGAGGCCAGCGCGGTGGGGACGGTCAGTCCGATCGCGGCGCGACTGCCCAGGAGGGACTGGTCGAGCATGGATCTTCGCGCGTCGTCGAGGGGGCCCGGGATCAGTAAGTGCGGCTGCGGATCGCTGAGATCGGCCAGGATGTCGCGGTCGGCGCTGACCCGGTCGAGCCCGGCGGGGGTGCGCACCGCGACCAGGGTGACCTCCTCGGGGAGCGTCCACCCGGTCTGCTCGCACAGCTCGGCGATGGCGGTACGGGGCACGGGGCGCCCGGCCAGGATCAGGTGGAGCAGGCGACGGCGCATGGCCTCGCTCTGCTCGCCCGACTGCGACTGCACCTCCAGGAAGCCCTCGCGGGAGAGCGATTCGAGCTCGTCTATGTAGGCGAAGAGGGCATCCGCGAAACTGAGCATCAGGGTCGGCGAGAAGTTGTAACTGCGGCCGACCTTCTTCGCCCGTCGCAGCGCGACACGGGCGCCGAGCCGGTAGGCACCCTGGAGCGTTTCCATGGTGCGGCCCTCGTAGGCCTCGAACCGTCCGAACCGGCGGCACATGTCGTCCCGCAACGAGGTCGAGGTGGACGGTTCCGCGACCAGATCGACGAACGAGGAGAGGCTCTGCTCGACACCCACGCGAATGGCCTGACCGTTGGGTCCGCTGAGCAGACGCGCGTATTCCGGATAGGCCCGGGTGACCTCGACGCCTATCTCTTTGATGAGGCTCGGAAGTTCGGGCCGCATGATCGCGGCGAACTCCTGGGGAAGCGGCCCCAGCGGATCCCCCGTGTCCAATGGCGAAATGACTTCTCGCATGACGTGTCCCCTTGCTCTCCAGCGCCCGGTGGGGGTGAGGCAGTGGGGGAAAGCGCTCCCACAAACCGACAGGTGCGTACCAAGTCCGCGATGAAGATAGACCAAGTCAACGACCATGCCCACCACTTGCACAAGATCGAAGTGCAGGGGGCACACATCTCGGCCCCGTTGTGGTGCTCCGGTGCAGGTGGGAAGCGACTGCTCACTTCCGGACAATATTTTTCGGACATTTACCGCCGTGGCGACAAGAAAGTGTGCCTGCGGCGTCCGTGACGGCCTGTCGGGCGGCCGGGCCGGCCGCGACGGCGGCGGGGCACGTCACGGGGCGGCGGGCATCCTCGCGCCCGGTCTGCGGAGCCCGGAGGTCCGGTGGTGCGAAAGTGCCTCGCGCGAAGAGTAATTCGAATTTCGGTGAAGAATCCATCGTTGGTTCCGGAAGAAAGATTCGGGGCCGAGGTCCGGACGAATTCCGAGTCGTCCGTGCCGGAGTTTTGGGCCCAGCGCCGGAGCTTGTCCGGCGCGCCGTCGCGGTGATCCGGTGGGGCTCGGCGGGCGGCGCCGGGAGGGGCCGGACCCTGCGGCCCACCCGCCGAGCCACCCGTACGGACTCCATGGGCGGCTCCGCCCAGTTCAGCGACGCTGTACCGGAAGACGGTCGGGCCGCACCCGGTGGCGTGATCGACGATCTTACCGGCGGGTAGCTGGTCGGGCGGGGGGAGTTCGCCGCTCCCGTGGCTACGCCTCAGGTGAGTGTGCGGAGGCGGCACCGGCCCCCGGCCCGCGTACAACTACTCACTTTCGGATAGAAAATCGTGGCGATCTGCTGAGTTATCGCTAAGACGGAATGTCTTTATCGAGAGGCTCGGGGAATTTCGGTGCCGGGTATTGCAGCGTTGGGCTACTGGCTCGTAACGTTCGATCCGCACGGAGTTCGATCACGCAGTCGAGTCCATCGACTTCTGCGTTCCATGATGTTGAGCCGCCCTCGCACCGAACCCCTCGACGGGTGCGGTGCAAGGCAATCGGGTACGTCCAACTCCACATTCCGGAGGTAAGTTCCGTGAGAAGCACCCTCAAGCGAGCGCTGTTCGCGACCACCGTCGCCGCGGCGGCACTCGGCTTTGCCACGACGTCGGCCTCGGCCACCGCACTCGCGACGTGGACCGTGACCAACCCCAGTGGCACCTTCTCGGCGTCGCTCAAGTCCGGCACCGTGGCCACCCTGGTCGACACCGCCACCAGCCAGCAGGTGGACTGCTCGACGGCGTCCGCCAGTGGAACCTCGACGAGCGGGACGTACGCCACCGGTACGGGCCTCGCCAAGATCACGGCCGCCACCTTCGGTTCGGCCGCCAGCCCGTGCCCCGGACCGCTCGGCTCCTCCTTCACGGCGGTGCTCGCCTCGGGCTCCACCATCAGCGTCAACGGGAGCACCTACAGCGGCGGCGTCACCAAGGGAACGCTGTCCGGCATCCGCGTCAACCTGACGGGTGACACCATCCTGGGCACCTGCAAGGCCGTGATCACCGGCAGTGCGAGCAACGCGAGCTACACCAACTCCACCGGCGAGCTCAAGATCGCCAAGGGGACCGGCCTGAAGGTGGAGAGCGCCACCAACTGCAGCGGGCTGCTCAACACCGGCGACGCGGCCACCTTCGACGCGACGTACAAGCTCGCCACGCCGATCACCATCACCTCGCCGTAACCGGACCGGGGCCTCTGTACCGGGAGAGGGTTGCGGAGCGGAGCTCGTCTCTGTCCCGCGGCCCTCTCCCGGATGGCGGACCCGTCCGCCATCCGATTCCCATGGACGAGTGCTGAGCACTGAGACGACGGCAGGTTGGGTCGAGATGAGATTCAGGACGAGCGATCCGCGGCGTGCGGCACGGATCGCGACGGTCGGCGCGCTGGCCCTGATGACCGGCTTGATGACGGGCACCGGGGAAGCCAACGACACCCGGGTCGCGGAGGCGGAGCTCGACTACACCTGTGAATCGCCATCCGGTTCGGTGCCGGTGGCCGTGAAGGTCGCGGCGGAGCTGCCCCTCACCGCGAACGTCGGGACTCCGGTCCGGGCCGACGACGTGAAGGTCTCCCTCACACTGCCGCGTTCAGCCGTCTCGGATCTGCCGGGCATCGACTCCGCCTTCGTCTCCGGATCCGCGAGCGTGGTGGCCGACGTCTCGCAGCGGGGGGAGACGACGTCGGTGCCCTGGCAGGGGCTGGAGATTCCGGAAGGGCCGGTTCCCGCCGAGGGCGACCTTGAGCTCACGGCCACCGGGGACGTGCCGACGATCACTCCGAGATCCAGCGGATCCATCGGCTTCGCCCTGGGGCACCTCGACGTCGGTCTCGCCTTCCGGGCCGCGGAGGGCGAGGCGACCGCGCCGTCTCCCGCGCCCACTCCCGTCCCGTCTCCCGTCTCCCTCTCGTGCACGATCGACCCCGACCGGAGCGCGGAGCTGGCCGCCGTGGACGTGCCCCCGCTCGCCGGGGCCCCGTCGCCGGGATCCGGCGACTCTCCCGACGTACCGGGGACGTCCAGGAACAGCACCGGCCTCAGCGCCGAACCGAAGGCACAGGACGCCCCGGAGCCCGAGCCGGGGAAGGTGAGCGTGCCAGCCGACTGCACGGTGATGGCGGGGCCGATCCCACAGGTACCGAAGAACGCGCACGGTTACATGGCGGGATACTCCAACGTCAACAAGCTGCACGGAGCGGCGAAGTTCAGCGACCCCGGGCTGCTCCGCCTCAACCTGAACACCTCGGTCTCCTTCCTCAGCTGCCCGACGGGGGTCAAGAGCTGGCTGACCACCGACGGCACGCTCGACTACCACGGCAAGCCGCAGATGCCGCCGGCCAAGGCCACCTTCCTCACCTTCGGCTTCATGCCGACGACCGCGAAGATGGAGCTCACTCTTGAGGGCCGCGTCGACATCGGCACCCTGGGGGACTCCGCCCCTGATCCCGACACCAAGCAGTACAAGGAGACGACGACCGCCGTCGCGCTCCTGCGGATACGGCTCTACGACGTCGACGTCAACGGCGAGCCCCTGGACGTCGGGGCCAACTGCCGCGCCGTGAGGCCGATGGAGCTCGAACTCGTCGGCAAGGGCAGCACCGGTACGAACGGTCCCGTCGGGTACACCGTGAAGACCGGAGGGCCGCTGACCGGCACCTCGGACATACCGCCGTTCGCCGGATGCGGGGTCACGGAGGACCTCGACAACCTCCTCACGGCGTCGGTGTCCGGGAAGGGCAACTTCACCAAGATGATGCAGTCCCCTCTGTGTGTCGAGGATGTTCCGGCGAACTGCCCGGAGCCCCCGAAGCCCACTCCCGAACGCTGAGGGCGCTGCCACCCCGCTTCCAAGAAAGGCTGGACCATCAATGAGCGCTGTCCACAAACGTGTCAGACCCGCTCTGCTCGCCGCTCTTGTGGCGGTGGCCGTCGGCATACCGCTGAGCACCTCTCCGGCGAGCGCCGCCTCGGCCCAGGCCATGAACGGCAACTGGAGCCCCTTCGCCCGGTGTCCGGTCGACGACCCGGCCATGCTCGCCGCGGACGGCACGACGGACATCGCGATATGTGTGTCCTCGCACTCCGCGAGCGGCTCCATCAAGCTCGGCAACACCGAGGCGACGACCGGCGCGAACGACCTCCAGTTCGGCGTGGTCCGCAACGCCGAGACCGGTGCCTCCAAGATCGTGGCGCCGGCCGGTGGCGCGATCGTCGGGGATCCCACGAATATCCCCGGCGGCCTCCTCGGGCTCATGTGCCCCAGCGGCATTCCGGTGGTCTCCAGCATCTGCAGTCAGCTGTCCGACAGCAGCCTCAACCGGGTCGTGGCAACGGTGGAGTCGGCGGGTACACCCACCAACTTCGACCTGACGGCGGGGATGCAGAGCGGAAAAACGATCGTCGACATTCCGGTCCGGATCCATCTGCAGAACACGTTCCTCGGGTCCAAGTGCTACATCGGGACCACGTCCAAGCCGGTCGTGCTGCGTCCCCAGAACCTCACGGTTCCGGCGTTGGGCAGTCAGCGTTTCGACGCCGCCGGCACCCCGAACACCGCGGGGCTGCTGAACCGCCTCTCGCTGACCGGCAACGACCAGGGCGACAGCGGCTTCGCCGTTCCCGGGGTGAGCGGCTGCGGCCCCCTGACCCTCGGTGAACTCAACTGGGCGGTGAACCTGAAGACCGCGCTGCCCTCGGCGGCCGGTAACAACCACCTGGTGCTCAACGACGCCGCCACCTACACGGCGGGGCTCGCTCTTCCGGGCAGTGCCGCGCCCAATGCCGGCCGGGTGCTCTCGGACAGCTGGCACGCAGGGGTCGCCAAGTAGTCCGTACTTCTCTCTTTTCGCGCCCCGCCCGGAATTCCGATCCGGGCGGGGCGCAGGCATGCCGGGGCAACCCCGGTGAATGAGGTCCGGCGACCTAGAATTACTCACTCGGCGATAAGTGAGTGAGGGTCTTTACTCACCTCCGTACAGAAACAACACAGCCGTCAACGGGCGGGCAAAAAGTTCAGGAACCGCTATTGCGAAGGCAGGTTACTGGGCCGTAGCGTCCCAGGTGAGCGGTACGGAAACGCGTCCGTAACTGTTCGCTCGACGCACATGGAGTCCAGGTCGCGCCCCCCTTGACCAGGATTTCGCACCGGGAATGATCAGCCCCCGGACCCTCCGTCCGGTGGCGGCGCTCCCGCTGTCGGGGTCCTGCTGTTCCGGCCTCTGCCGGACGGGGCCCCGACTCGCACGCCGGAGATCTTGCGCAGATTCCGACAAAGCCGGTGCGCGGCTTTGTCACTCGGTGACAAGTGATCCACAACGAGCACCCTGTTCGTCGATTTCCGCTGTTCAACAGCTTGTCCTGGCGGTTTCTGCGGACATAACGTGCGCCTCCTGGTGCATGTGTGACGAGCCGCCATTGGATTTCTCGGAGCCGGAGCGCTGACAGATGACCACGTTCACCTATACGTCGAGGGAGGGCCGATGGGAATCGAAGTAGTCGTTGAAGGCCTAACGAAATCCTTCGGTAAGCAGAACATCTGGCAGGACGTCAGCCTCACCCTGCCCGCCGGTGAAGTGAGCGTGATGCTCGGTCCTTCCGGTACCGGAAAGACCGTCTTCCTGAAGTCGCTCATCGGTCTGCTCAAGCCCGAGCAAGGACGCGTGCTCATCAACGGCGTCGACATGGTGAACAGTCCGGAACGGAAGATCATGGAGACCCGGAAGCTCTTCGGTCTCATGTTCCAGGACGGTGCCCTCTTCGGATCGATGTCCCTCTTCGACAACATCGCCTTTCCGCTGCGTGAGCACACCCGCAAAAGGGAATCCGAAATCCGCCGGATCGTCATGGAGCGGATCGACATCGTCGGGCTCCTCGGCGACGAGGACAAACTGCCCGGCGAGATATCCGGCGGTATGCGCAAGCGGGCCGGGCTGGCCCGCGCCCTCGTCCTGGACCCGCAGATCATCCTCTGCGACGAGCCGGACTCCGGTCTCGACCCGGTCCGCACCGCCTACATCTCGCAGCTGCTCATCGACCTCAACGCGCAGATCGACGCGACGATGCTGATCGTCACCCACAACCTCGACATCGCGGCCACCGTCCCGGACAACATGGGCATGCTGTTCTGCCGCAACCTGGTCACCTTCGGGCCGCGCGAGGTGCTGCTGACCAGCGATCTGCCCGTCGTCTCCCAGTTCCTCTCCGGCCGCCGCGAGGGACCCATCGGCATGTCGGAGGAGAAAGACGCCGCCACGCTGGCCGCAGAGGAGGTCAACGGCTACGGGCAGGGCATCAGTTCGGCCAACGCCACCCGCACCGTGGTCCCGCAGCTGGAGCCCTCGCCGGGGCTGCCCGTGCGGCAGGGCGCGCTGCGCCGCCGGGAGCGGGTCATGTCGATGATGGGGCAGCTGCCGGAAGCCGCCCGTACGGCCATCCTGAACAGCTACAGCCCGGCGGCGGGCGGTGGACGCCCGTGACCGCCCCCATGCCGGTGCGGCCCCCCGAGCCCCCCGGGCCGCCCTCGGACCGGGTGCCGGAGAAGGCGCCCGAGCAGAGACGCCCGAGCCGGCTGTTCGCGCCGCTGCGTGAGACGGGCAGGCTCTTCACCCTCGCCGGGACCGTGTGCCGCGAGACGTTCCGCCGGCCCTTCCAGGTAAGGGAGTTCATCGAGCAGTTCTGGTTCGTCGCCAGCGTCACGATCCTGCCCGCCGCCCTCGTCTCCATCCCGTTCGGCGCGGTCATCGCCCTCCAGGTCGGCTCCCTCACCCAGCAGCTCGGCGCCCAGTCGTTCACCGGCGGCGCCAGCGTGCTCGCCGTCATCCAGCAGGCCAGCCCGATCATCGTGGCGCTGCTGGTCTCCGGGGCCGCCGGGTCCGCGATCTGCGCCGACCTCGGATCGCGCAAGATCCGCGAGGAGCTCGACGCGATGGAGGTCATGGGCGTCTCGCCCGTACAGCGCCTCGTCGTCCCCCGGGTGCTGGCGACGATGCTGGTGGCCGTGCTGCTGAACGGACTGGTCTCCGTCGTCGGCACCCTCGGCGGCTACTTCTTCAACGTGATCCTCCAGCACGGCACTCCAGGCGCCTACCTGTCCAGCTTCTCCGCCCTGGCCCAGCTGCCCGACCTGTACATCAGCGAGATCAAGGCCCTGATCTTCGGCTTCATCGCGGGCATCGTCGCCGCCTACCGGGGACTCAACCCGCGCGGCGGGCCGAAGGGGGTCGGGGACGCGGTCAACCAGTCCGTCGTCATCACCTTCATGCTGCTGTTCTTCGTGAACATGATCCTCACGGCGATCTACCTCCAGATCGTCCCCGCGAAGGGGAGCTGACCGATGTCGATGCTCAGCTGGCTCGACCGATCCGGTGACCAACTCACCTTCTACGTACGGGCACTGCTCTGGATCCCCAGAACCCTGCGGCGCTACCTCAAGGAGGTGCAGCGGCTCCTGGCCGAGGTCGCCTTCGGCAGCGGCGGCCTGGGCGTCGTCGGCGGCACCATCGGCGTGATGATCGCGATGACGCTGGCCACCGGCACGGTCGTCGGCCTCCAGGGGTACGCCGCGCTCAACCAGATCGGCACCGCCGCCTTCACCGGCTTCATCTCCGCCTACTTCAACACCCGGGAGATCGCCCCGCTCGTCGCCGGGCTCGCGCTCTCCGCGACCGTCGGAGCGGGCTTCACCGCCCAGCTCGGCGCCATGCGGATCAACGAGGAGATCGACGGCCTGGAGGCGATGGGCGTGCGGTCCATGCCCTACCTCGTCACCACCCGCATCATCGCCGGGGTCGTCGCCATCATCCCGCTCTACGCGATCGGGCTGCTCTCCTCCTACGTCTCCTCCCGGTACGTCACCGTCCTGTTCAACGGACAGTCGGCCGGCACCTACGACCACTACTTCAATCTCTTCCTGTCCCCGCAGGACGTGCTGCTGTCGGTGCTCAAGGTGCTGATCTTCAGCGTGATGGTGATCCTCGCGCACTGCTACTACGGCTTCCACGCCACCGGCGGACCCGCCGGGGTGGGGGTGGCGGTCGGCCGTTCCGTGCGCAACGCGATCGTGCTGATCAGCGTCACCGACTTCTTCCTCTCGCTCGCCATCTGGGGCGCCACGACGACGGTGAAGGTGGCCGGCTGATGAGCAACCGGACCACGCACTCCACCCGCCGCAGACTCTCCGGAGTGGCCTTCCTGCTCGTGCCGGCCCTGCTCATCTGGGTGTCGGTCGCCGTGTACAACAAGGACTTCACCGACGACGCCACCGTGACGGTACGGACCGGGAGCGTCGGCAACGAGATGCACGACAACGCCGACGTGAAGCTCCGCGGAGTCGTCATCGGCCAGGTCCGCGATATCTCCGCCGACGGCGAGGGCGCCCGCCTCACCCTCGCCATCCAGCCCGGCAAGCTCGACCGGATCCCCGCCGACGTCACCGCCCAGATGCTGCCCACCACCCTGTTCGGGGAACGGTTCGTCGCACTCGTACCGCCCCCCGTACCCTCGGCGGAAACACTGCGGGCCGGTGCCGTCATCCCGCAGGACCGCTCCAGCAACGCCATCGAGCTGGAAGAGGTCCTCGACAACGTCCTGCCGCTGCTGACCGCCGTCCAGCCGCAGAAGCTCTCCGCCACGCTCAACGCGGTCTCCCAGGCGCTCAGGGGACGCGGCGAGAAGCTCGGCGACACCCTCGTCAGGCTCGACGCGCACCTCCAGAAGTTCAACCCGCAACTCCCCACGCTCAACGCCGACATCAAGGAACTCGTCAAGGTGAGCAGGGTGTACGGGGACGCCGCCCCCGACGTCCTGGACGCGCTCACCGACTTCACCACCACCAGCGGGACCCTCGCGGACCAGCAGGCACAGCTCGCCGACCTCTACGGTTCGACGACCGCCTCCGCGCAGGACCTCACGACGTTCCTCCAGGAGAACAAGGACAACCTGATCCGGCTCTCCGCCACCGGCAGGCCGACGCTGGAACTCCTCGCGAAGTACTCCGACGAATTTCCCTGCACCCTGCGGACCGTGGCCGGATTCGTGCCCGCGATGGACAAGGCGCTCGGCAAGGGCACCGGACAGCCCGGTCTCCACGTCACCCTCAAGTCCGTCAAGTCCAAGGGGAAGTACGTGGCCGGCAAGGACACCCCGGTCTACGACGCGAGCGGCGGACCGCACTGCTACTCCGTGCCGTACGTCGGTACGACGGAGCCGACGGCGGCCGGACGGGCCGCTGCCTCCCAGGCCCCCGGCGACAAGGCGGCCGCGGACCAGCCCGCCGACACCGGGCGGAAGGCGACGGACACCTCCCTCGGCATGCCCAACTCCCCGCAGGAGAGCCGGCTCGTCAACGAGCTGGTCGCTCCCTCACTGAAAGTCCAGCCGCAGAGCCTGCCCGACTGGAGCAGCGTGCTCATCGGCCCGGCCTTCCGCGGTGCGGAGGTGAAGCTCAAGTGAAGCGCCGCTCCCTCGCGGGTCCGCTCGCGAAATCGATCGTCTTCATCCTGGTGACCGCCCTGGCCACCACCGTCCTGGGGCTGTCCATCGCCAACACCGGGGTCGGTGACACCACCTCGTACAAGGCGAGGTTCACCGACGCCACCGGGCTGATCGTCGGTGACAGCGTACGGATCGCCGGGGTCAAGGTCGGACAGGTCGAGTCGATCGAGGTCGCGGACAAGCGGCTGGCCGAGGTCGGCTTCGCCGTCCGCAAGGGGCGCAGCCTCCCCGCCTCCGTGACCGCCTCGATCAAGTACCTCAACATGGTCGGCCAGCGCTACATCGACCTCGACCGGGGCGCCGGACCGGTCGGCCGGAACTTCCAGGCGGGAGCGACCATCCCGCTCTCGCGCACCACACCGGCCCTCGACCTCACCCAGCTCTTCAACGGCTTCCAGCCGCTCTTCGAAGGCCTCTCCCCGCCCGACGTCAACCAGCTGGCGGGCTCCATCGTCCAGGTGCTCCAGGGCGAAGGCGGCACGGTCGACAGCATCCTCCAGCACGTCGGCTCACTGACCACCACGGTCGCGGCCAAGGACAAGGTGATCGGTGAGGTGATCAAGAACCTCAACACGGTCCTGAAGACCGTGAACGACCGCGAGGCAGGTTTCAACGACCTCGTCGACACGCTCCAGAAGCTCGTCACCGGCTTCGCCGGCGACCGCAAACCCCTCGGGCAGGCGGTCACCGCGATGGGCGCGCTGACCACCGTCACCGCCGGACTGCTCCAGGACGGCCGTAAGCCCCTCAAGGACGACATCAAACAACTCGGGCGCCTCTCCGACCAGTTGGGCAAGGGGACCCCGCAGATCGAGAACTTCCTCAAGAAGACCCCCGCCAAGATGGAGGCGATCAGCCGGCTCGCCTCCTACGGCTCCTGGCTCAACCTCTACCTCTGCGAAGCCAAGGTCAGCGGTGTGACGACAGAGGACGGCAGCGCACCGCCCACCGGCATCGCGATCACCCAGCCGAGGTGCCTGGCATGAGAATCAAACCCCTGCGGGAACGAAACCCCGTCGCCATCGGCATCGCCGGACTTCTCGTCCTGGCCCTCATCGGCTTCGGCGCCTACCGTGCCGACTCACTGCCCTTCATCGGCGGCGGCACCACCTACACCGCCGACTTCACCGAATCCGCCGGGCTCGGCTCCGGCGACGAGGTACGGATCGCCGGCGTCAAGGTCGGAGAGGTCACCGGCGTCTCGCTCGACGGCGACAAGGTCAAGGTCAGCTTCCGGGTCAAGGACGCCTGGATCGGCAACTCCTCCACCGTCGGCATCGCCATCAAGACCCTGCTGGGCGACAAGTACCTCGCCGTCGACCCGCTCGGCACCGGTCCCCAGGACCCGGACCGGCGGATCGCCGCGAGCCGGACCACCTCCCCGTACGACGTCACCCAGGCGTTCAACGGACTCGGCGAGACCATCGGGGAGATCGACACCAAGCAGCTCGCCAAGAGCTTCGAGACGATCTCCGCCACCTTCAAGGACTCACCGCCCGACGTGAAGAGCGCCGCCGACGGGCTCTCCGCACTCTCCAGGACGGTCTCCCAGCGGGACGCCCAGCTGGCCACCCTCCTCAAGGGCAGCAAACAGCTGACGAAGACCCTCGCCCACAAGAAGAGCAGCTTCGAGACCCTGCTGGAGGACGGCAACCTGCTCCTCGGCGAGATCCAGGCCCGCCGCGACTCCATCCATCTGCTGCTCACCGGCACCCAGGACCTCGGCATCCAGCTCACCGGACTGGTCGCGGACAACAACAAGCAGCTCAAGCCCACCCTGGAGTCGCTCGGCCGGGTCACCGCCGTCCTGGTCAAGAACCGCAAGAGCCTCGACAAGGTGCTGTCCCTGACGGGCTCCTACAACCGGCTCGTCGGCAACACCCTCGGCAACGGCCGCTGGCTCGACAACTACGTCTGCGGAGTCGTGCCCAGGGACTACCTCCCCGCCGGCACGCCCCCGGCGACCGGATGCATGCCACCCAAGCAGCAAGGCGGCCGCTGACATGAGAATCACGCGCATCGTCGGCGTCGGTGCCGGACTCGCCGTCGTGGCCGTCGCGGCCACCTCCGGGGTGATGGCCATGGACGACGAGGGCAAGACGACGGTCACCGCCTACTTCGACCAGGCCACCGGCGTGTACGCCGGATCGGACCTGCGGATCCTCGGAGTCAAGGTCGGCACGGTCGAGTCCGTGCGGCCCAAGGGCGAGGAGGTCGAGGTCAGGCTCCGCGTCGACAAGGGCGTCAAGGTACCCAAGGACGCGCACGCCGTCGTCGTGGCCCCCAGCCTGGTGGCCGACCGGTACATCCAGCTCGCCCCCGCCTACCACGGGGGACCGCTTCTCGCGGACGAGGCCGAGCTGCCCGCGTCGCACAACGCCACCCCGGTCGAGGTCGACCAGCTGTACGCCTCCATCACGGAGCTCTCCACCGCGCTCGGCCCCGACGGGGCCAACTCGGACGGCGCGCTGGCCAAACTCCTGGACACCGGAGCCAAGAACCTCGACGGCAACGGAAAAGCGATCGGGAACTCCATCGAGCAGTTCGGCAAGGCGACGAAGACGCTCGACAAGAGCAGCGGAAACCTCTTCGACACCCTGTCCTACCTGCAGACCTTCACCACCATGCTGAAGGACAACGACGGCAACGTCCGCAAGGCGGAGCAGCAGCTCAACTCCGTCACCGGATTCCTGGCCGACGACAAGGAGAACCTCAGCGCGGCCCTGAAGGAACTGGGCACCGCCCTCGGCCAGGTCAAGACCTTCATCAAGGACAACCGGGGCGTCCTCAAGGCGAACGTGGACGCCCTGGTGCCGATCACCCAGGCCCTGGTGGACCAGCGGGCCTCGCTGGCCGAGTCGATGGACACCCTGCCGCTCGCCGCGGACAACGTGATCAAGGCCTACGACCCGCTGAACCGCACCATCAACGGCCGCACCAACCTCAACGAACTCTCCATGGGCGGACCGCTCACCGACGAATCCGCAGAGCTGAGCGGGCTCAAGCCGGTGGACGCCACCCGGCAGAAGGCGCTGCCCTCGCTGCCACTGCCCGCCGTCGGCACCGTCTACGGCACCCCGGAGAAGTCCGCCATGCAGAAGAAGGGGGCGAAGCGATGAGCCGCTTCTCGCGCCGGCCCGGCGCCCGCGCGACCGGCGTCGCCGCCGTGCTGGCGGTCGGCGTCGGCCTGGCCCTGATCGCCACCACGGTCGACCTGCCGACGTTCACCGGCATCGACCAGGTACCGCTGCCCGGCGGCGCGGACCTGGGCGACCACCCGTACGAGATCACCGCCGAGTTCGCGGACGTACTCAGCCTCGCCCCGCAGTCCTCGGTGAAGGTCAACGACGTGGCCGTCGGCCGGGTCACCAAGATCTCGCTCGCCTCCGGCAGCTGGAACGCCAAGGTGACCATGCGGGTCAACGGGGGGATCAGACTCCCCGCGAACGCGTACGCGCACCTGGAACAGTCCAGCCTGCTCGGCGAGAAGTACATCCAGCTCTCACCCCCCGCGGCCGGCACCGCCAAGGGCGCCCTCGCGGACGGGGACCGCATCCCGCTCACCCGGACCAACCGGAACCCGGAGGTCGAGGAGGTGTTCGGGGCACTCTCCATGCTCCTCAACGGCGGCGGCATCAACCAGCTCAAGACCATCACCACCGAGCTCAACAAAGCCCTGGCCGGACAGGAACCCCAGGTCCGCTCCATGCTCAAGCGGGTCAACACCCTCGTCACCGACCTGGACGACCACCGGGCGGACATCACCGACGCCCTGGACGGCGTCAACCGGCTGTCCGCCACCCTCGCCACCCGCAAACAGGACGTCGGCACGGTGCTCACCAAGCTCAGCCCCGGCATGAAGGTCCTGGAGAAGCAGCGCGGCTCGCTCATGACCATGCTGCACTCGCTCGACACGCTCTCCACCGTCGCCGTCGACACGGTGAACAAGAGCAAGGCCGACATCGTCGCGGACCTCAAGGCCCTCGCTCCCACCCTCCAGGCACTCGCGGACTCCGGCCAGGACCTGCCCGACTCCCTCCAGGTGCTGCTCACCTACCCGTTCACCGACGAGGTGCTGAGCGGTGTGAAGGGCGACTACCTCAACGTCTACCTGGACATCACCGCACTGCCCGGCACCCAGATCATTCCGCCGCTCGTCCCGGCCGGCGGCGCCACACCCCCGGCCGTCCAGGGCGCCACCGCCCAGAAGTCCGGCGCGGCACTGCCGCTGCCCCTTCCCTCGGTGACGGGACCGGCCACGAAGGGCAGCAACCGATGATCACCATGGCCATCCGGCTCAAGAACATCGCCTTCCTGATCATCGCCGTGCTCGTCCTCGGCTACCTCGGGGTGCGCTACGCCGATCTCGGCCACTACGTCGGCATGCGCAGCTACTACACCGTCAAGGTCCAGCTCCCGCGCACCGGCGGCCTGTTCACCCACTCCAACGTCACCTACCGGGGCGTGTCCGTGGGCCGGGTCGGGCCGATCGAGCTCACCGACGACGGCGTGGAGGCCGAACTCCGCATCGAGAAGGACGCCCCGCGCATCCCGGACGCCCTGAAGGCCGTCGTCGCCAACCTCTCCTCGGTGGGCGAGCAGTACGTCGACCTGCGACCGACCCGCTCCGAGGGCCCGTACCTGGCGAACGGCTCGGTGATCGACCAGGCCGACACCACGGTCCCGGCCCCCGTCACCGACGTGCTCACCAGCGTCAACGACCTCGCCGGCTCCGTCGACCTGGAGTCCCTGCGCACGGTCGTCGACGAATTCGGCAACGCCTTCGAAGGGCGCGGCGACGACCTCCAGGTCCTGCTGGACACCAGCAGCGACTTCGTCCGGGCGGCCGACGACGCGCTGCCCGTCAACACCCGGCTGATGATCGACGGAGAGACCGTGCTGCGCACCCAGGCCGAACAGGGCGACGCGCTCAAGGGCTTCGCGTCCGGCGCCAAGGACCTGGCCGCCGAGCTCAAGGGATCCGATACCGATCTGCGCAAGCTGATCGCCGTCACCCCCGACGCCACCGGCCAGATCAGCGGACTGCTGCGGGACCTCGACCCGAGCTTCGGAGTGGTGGTCGCCAACCTCCTCACCACCTCCGACGTGGCCGTCACCCGGCAGCGCGGACTGGAGGAACTGCTGGTCAAGCTCCCGGAGGTCGCGGCCGTGGGCTCCAGCGCCGTCGACGAGAACGGAGCCAGATTCGGCATGTCCGTCACCTTCTTCGAGCCACTGCCCTGCACCTCCGGCTACGGCGGTACGACCTACCGCAACGGCCTCGACGTCACGGCCGGCCCCCCGCTCAACACCAAGGCCCGCTGTGCCTCCTCGCCCGGAACGGGCATCAACGTCCGGGGCAGCGCGAACGCGCCGAAGGGCGGCGCCCTGCCCCCGCCCGCCAAGCCCGGCTCGATGCTCCTGGGCACCGACAAGGCGGCGGACCGGTTGCCCGGGGCGCTCGGTGTCACCCCCGACACCGCCCCGGCCGCCGACGGCATGGCCGGACTGCTGGGCCTCGGTCAGGGGGACGGCTCATGACGGCACGCACGAGGACCTCGATCGGCTGGGCAGCACTGCTCGCCGCCATACTCGTCTGCGCACTCGGCGGCTGGTCGTACGCCCAGGCGCGCGGTGACGACGACCTGGCCTACGCCAAGAGCCGGGACACCGCGCTGGCCGACGGGAAGACACACCTCGCCCGGCTCAACAGCCTGGACGGCAAGGACGCCAAGAGCGTGGACGCCGGACTCACCGGCTGGCTCGGCTCCTCCACCGGCCCCCTGCACGAACAGCTGAAGCGCACCCGTACCAAGGACGCGAGCGAGCTGACGAAGTCCGGCTCGACGGCGCGCGGCAAGGTCACCGACGCCGCGCTCACCGCGCTCGACGAACGGACCGGAACGGCGCAGCTGATCGCGACGGTCGATGTCCAGGTCACTCCGCGGACCGGAAAGGGCGGCACGGAGCGCAAGCGGTTCGAGGCCACTCTCGCCCGGACCCCGGACGGCTGGAAGGTCAAGGCACTGACGGCGATACCGGTCGGGAGCGGCACATGAGGCGACAGGGCGGGGCGACGGCCGTGACCACGGGGACGGAGGACCTCGCCCCCGAGGAACCGGCCGCGGCGGACCCCACGGTGGACGAACCCGCGGCAGAGGAAGCCGCAGCTGACGAGGCGCCGTCCGGTGCGGGGGGCCGCAGGCCGCGCTTCGTGGTCTGGACACTGGTCGTGGCGCTGCTCGTCGCCGGGGGCGTGCTCTTCGGCATGGGCCGCCAGCTGCGCGACACGCCCGCCACCTCCAACGCGGCGCTCACCGACAGCGAGGCGACCACCCGGGTCGCGGGAGACGTCACCAACGCACTCGGCAAGGTCTTCTCCTACAGCCCCTCGGCCACCGCCGTCACCAAGGAGTCCGCGAAGCAGCTGCTTGCGGGCAAGGCGCTCCAGCAGTACGCGGCGCTGTTCGGCCAGGTCGAGAAGCAGGCCGCCGATCAGAAGCTCACCCTCACCACCCACGTCGTCCGGGCAGGGGTGACCAGGCTGACCGACGACAGCGCCCATCTGCTGGTCTTCCTCGACCAGGTCTACGAACGCCGGGGCAAGGCCGCCAGCACGGCGGCGGCGCAGCTCTCCGTCACCGCCCAACTACGGGACGGGCGCTGGACGATCGTCGAGATCACCTCCAGATAGCGCAGCGGTACGAAGCACCCGAACAGCACAGCACAGGCAGGCCGGCAGGGAGAGGCAGCAATGGCACGGGTACGGATGACGGGGAATCCGCTGGTGGCGGCGGCGATCGTGCTGACGGTCGCGGCGGCGGGTGCGGCGGGCTGGGGCGGGGTGTCCCGGTACCAGGCATCGCACGACGACTCGGCGGCGTACGCGCAGACCCGCGACGACGCGCTGGCCGCGGGCGAGCAGGCCGTGCAGAACATGAACACGCTCGACCACCAGAAGCTCGTCCAGGGGCTCGACAGCTGGGAGGACTCCACCACGGGCGACCTCCACCAGCAACTCGTGGACGGACGGGACGCGTTCGTGAAGCAGATCAAGGAGGCGAAGACCGTCAGCACGGCCAAGGTGCTGTCCGGCGCCGTCACCGAGCTCGACGACCGGGCCGGCCGGGCCGGGGTCATGGTGGCGCTGCGGGTGACCGTGACCGCGCCGAAGGGAAAGCCCGCGGTGAAGGAGAGCCGGATGCTCGGGCAGCTCACCCGCACCTCCGAGGGGTGGAAGCTCAGCGCCCTCGGCCAGGCGCCCGTCGGCAACACCGCCGGCTGACGCCACCGACTCCCACCCCCGCACCGAGAGGACCCCGGACATGTCGACGACCCGTCACCTCGTCAACCGGCAGCGCCGGCTGGCCACCGTCGCCGCCGCGGAGCGCACCGCCGCGCCCGCCGCCGCGACCACCACCGCGCCCGAGCCCGCCGCGCCGGACACCGAGTCCGAGGACCAGCCCGAGGCCCTCTCCGAGGGCGAACCGGGGGAGGAGAACGAGGAGAAGGAGAAGGACGAGGAGGGGGAGAAGGCGCCGCGGTCCGTGAGGCCGGTGCGGCTGCGGGTCTCGCTGCCCGCCGTGCTGTGCGTCCTGACCGTGCTGCTCGGTTCCTTCGCCGCCTGGTCGTTCACCTCGGCGGGCAGCCTGCGCGACGAACCCGGCCGGCAGAACACCGCTCTCACCGACATCAGCCGCACCAGTGAGGTCAAGGGGCAGATCGCCGAGGCGGTGGGCGCGGTGTTCTCGTACAACTACGCCTCGCCCGCCAAGGCCGACACCGCGGTGAAGAGCTATCTGGTGGGCAAGGCGGTCCAGCAGCACAAGGACATGCTCGCGGAGGTACGGGCCCAGGCCCCCAAACAGAAGCTCGTCCTCACCACGACCGTCACCGAGAGCGGTGTGGAGCTGCTCGACGGCGACCGGGCCCGGCTGCTGGTCTTCGCCGACCAGAGCAACACCCGTACGGGCAAGTCGGAGGAGACGACCTACGCGGCGGCGATGTTCGCCGTGGACGCGGTCCGCCGGGGCGGCAGCTGGCGGATATCGGCCATCGACACGTTCTCCCGGTGACCCGGGGGAGAGGAGAGCACGCATGAGGTTCAACGGCACCATGCGCCGCGGGCTCGGCGGCACCGCAGCCGCCGTCGCCGCGATGGCAGCGCTCACCGCCTCCCAGGGACCGGGGCTCGTGGCGCACGAGGAGACGCCGAAGCAGCGCCAGGAGACCGACGAGGTCAGGTGGTCGGAGGTCCCCAACGACGACTCGTACCACACCGAACTGCCGCCGCTGAAGAGCCCCGAGCCCCCCGAGCCGGGCGTCAAGCGGAGTCCGGCCGTCGTCGCGTCCTGGGCCGAGGCGGGGATTCCGGCCACCGTGCTCGACGCCTACCGCAAGGCGGAGGCCGCGATGCGGCGCGGCGATCCCGGCTGCGGGCTGCCGTGGCAGTTACTGGCCGCCATCGGCAAGGTCGAGTCCGGACACGCGGGCGGCGGCAGGGTCGACGCCCACGGCACGACGCTCTCCCCGATCCTCGGGCCGGTGCTCAACGGCGCGGGCTTCGCCAATATCCCCGACACCGACGGCGGGGCGTACGACGGGGACAAGACCTTCGACCGGGCGGTCGGCCCGATGCAGTTCATCCCGTCGACCTGGGCGCACTGGAAGCGGGACGGCAACGGCGACGGGCGCGACGACCCGGGCAATGTCTACGACGCGGCCCTGGCGGCGGGGGCCTACCTCTGTGCCGGATCGCGCGATCTGAGGGTACGGGCCGGTCTCGACGCGGCGATCCTGAGCTACAACCACTCGGACACGTATCTGCGCACCGTCCTGTCGTGGCTGGAGTTCTACCGCAAGGGCACCCATCCGGTCGCCGACGGCAAGGGCCCCGTACCGAAGAGCCCCGGCGCCGGAAGCCCGAACGAGCCCAAGCACCCGGTGGGCGGGCGCGGCGGCGGGAAGGACGCGGGCAACGGAGGCATCGAGGTCGGCCCCCAGCCGGGCCACACGAAGACCCCGCCGGCATCGGCGTCCCCGGACCCCTCGCCCGGAGGTTCCGGCTCCCCGGCCCCCGGCGGCTCCAGCGGCCCCGGCTCCTCGCCCGATCCGACCGACAGCGGGTCCGCCTCCCCGGACCCCGGCACCAGCCCCGACCCGACCACAGGCCCCGACCCGGACCCGAGCACCACGGACCCCGCTCCGGGCTGTACGACGGACGCCCCGTCGCCGGACCCGACCGACACGGCCGGGGCCACCGAGTCGCCGTCCCCGGACCCGAGCACGACCCCCGAGCCCTGCACCACGCCCACCGGTTCCCCCACCGCCGACTGAGACCCGGCAGCCGTTCAGCCGCCCCCGGCCGACAGCACGGAGGAGAGGTCGTACCGCACCACCTCTTCCAGCTGCTCGTACGTGCAGCTGCCGGGGGCGCGGTCCGGCCGCCACCGGCGGAACTGGGCGGTGTGCCGGAAGCGGTCACCCTCCATGTGGTCGTAACCCACCTCGCAGACCCGCTCCGGGCGCACCGGGACCCACGACTGGTCCTTCTTTCCGGACCACCGGCTCTGGGTGCCGGGCAGCCGGGCGTGCTCGTGCGCCTCCGCGTCCTGCCAGGCCCCCCAGGGGTGGTCGGCGAAGTCCGTGACCAGGGGCTCCAGTTCGGTGACGAGCTCCGCGCGGCGCTTCATCGGGAAGGCCGCGCACACCCCCACGTGCTGGAGGACGCCCGCCTCGTCGTACAGGCCGAGCAGCAGCGATCCGACGACCGGGCCGCTCTTGTGGTGGCGGTAGCCCGCCACCACGCAGTCGGCGGTCCGCTCGTGCTTGATCTTGTACATCACCCGGGTGTCCGGCCGGTAGGGCAGATCGAGCGGTTTGGCGACGACCCCGTCGAGACCCGCTCCCTCGTACCGGTCGAACCACTCCTGGGCGACGGCCGGATCGGTGGTCGCCGGGGCGAGGTGGACAGGGGCGGAGGCGGCGGACAGCGCGGCCTCCAGCACCCTCCTCCGGTCCGACTGCCGCGTACCCATCAGCGAGTCGTCGCCCACCGCGAGGACATCGAAGGCGACCAGCGAGGCCGGGGTCTGCTCGGCCAGCAGCCGCACCCGGGAGTCCGCGGGGTGGATGCGCTCGCTGAGCCGGTCGAAGTCGAGCCGGCCCTCGTGCGCGATCACGATCTCGCCGTCGATCACACAGCGCTCCGGCAGATTGTCCCGGACCGCCGTGACCAGCTCGGGGAAGTAGCGGGTGAGCGGCTTCCCGGTGCGGCTGCCGATCACCACCTCCTCGCCGTCCCGGTGCACGATCGCCCGGAAGCCGTCCCATTTGGCCTCGTACTGCATGCCCGGCGGGATCCGGGACACGGACTTGGCGAGCATCGGCTTCACGGGCGGCATCACCGGCAGGTCCATGGATCGATTGTGGACCGTCCGGCGACCGGAGTCTCCCGATATGCGGCATATGTGCGCCCGGCCTACCGTGGCCGACATGGCAGCAGCGGGCAAAGCGGTGGAGCTGGACGCGGGCGGACGGCCCGTCCGGCTGTCCAGTCCGGACAAGGTCTACTTCCCGGAGAAGGGCTACACCAAGAGGGACGTGGCCGAGTACTTCCTGGCCGTGGGCCCCGGCATCACCCGCGCGCTGCGCGACCGGCCGACCACCCTCCAGCGCTTCGTGGACGGGGTCGAGGGTGAGTTCTTCTACCAGAAACGGGCCCCGAAGAACCTTCCCGAATGGATTCCCACGGCCCGCATCGCCTTCCCCAGCGGCCGCCCGGCCGACGAGATCTGCCCCACGGAGGTGGCCGCCGTCATCTGGGCCGCCAACCTGGGGACGCTCACCTTCCACCCCTGGCCGGTCCGGGGCGGCGACACCGACCACCCCGACGAGATGCGCATCGACCTCGACCCCCAGCCCGGCACCGACTACGCCGACGCGGTACGGGCCGCCCACGAGCTGCGCGCCGTCCTGGACGACCACGGGCTGCGCGGCTGGCCCAAGACCTCCGGCGGCCGGGGCATCCACGTCTTCGTCCCCATCGAACCCCGCTGGACGTTCACCGAGGTCCGCCGGGCGACCATCGCGGCCGGCCGCGAGCTGGAACGCCGGATGCCGGACCGGGTCACCACCGCCTGGTGGAAGGAGGAGCGCGGCGAGCGGATCTTCGTCGACTTCAACCAGACCGCCAGGGACCGCACGATCGCCTCCGCCTACTCCGTACGCCCCCGCCCGCACGCCCCGGTCTCGGCGCCGCTGCGCTGGGAGGAGATCGACGACGCGGAGCCGCGCGACTTCGACATCCGGACCATGCCGGTGCGGTACGCGGAAGCGGGCGACGTGCACGCGGACATGGACGAGCACGCCTTCCGGCTCGACCGGCTGCTGGAGCTCGCGGACCGCGACGAGAAGGAGCGCGGGCTGGGCGACATGCCGTATCCGCCGGAGTACCCGAAGATGCCCGGCGAACCCAAGCGGGTCCAGCCGAGCCGCGCCCGGCACGACGACGCCGGCGACGCATGAGCACGCCCGACGACGGGCCGCCCGTACCGGAGCCGACGCCGCCGCACGGAGCGCACGGCCGGCCGCTGACCCGGGGCCAGAAGTGGACGACGTACAAGGAATCGCCCTACTTCCCGGCGACCGTCCTCCTCTTCATCCTCGCGGCCGCCGCCGGGCTCTTCGCCGGCTCGTACACGTACGCGATGGCCAATCCGACCCCGCACCGGATCCCGGCCGCCGTGGTCAGTCTCCAGGAGACGGCCCGCGGCAAGGCGTTCGTCACCGCGATGGACGAGGCGCTCGACGCCTCCCTGGACGTTCACCGGTACGACACCGCCGCCGGGGCGCGCGAGGCACTGGAGGAGCAGGAGGTCTTCGCGATCGTGCGGCCCGGCAGGGCGGGGGTGGCCCTGGACGTGGCAGGCGCCTCTGGCGCGGCCGTCGCCCAGCTGCTCGCGGAGTCCGCGGTGAAGGTGGGGAAGGAGCTCGACGTGCCCGTCACCGTCGCGGACGTCAAACCGCTCCAGAAGGGCGACCCGCGCGGGCTCGCGCTCTTCTACATCTCGCTCGCGGCCGTGATCATCGGCTTCGTCGGCTCCATCCAGCTGAGCGTGCACGCCCGGTCGCTGATCCCGCTGGAACGGATCGCGTTCACGATCGCCTACTCAGCTCTGGGAGCCTTCTCCATCGCCGCGGTGGTGGACTGGCTGCTGGGCGCCGTCGATCTGCCCTTCGCCGAGTCCTGGGCGATCCTGGCGTTCACCATGTTCACCTCGGGCATGGTCTTCACCATGTTCAACACCCTGATGGGGCGCTGGGCCATGCTCCCCACCTGGGGCCTGATGGTGATCCTGGGGAACCCGTCCTCCGGCGGAGCCGTGTCCTGGCCGCTGCTGCCCTCGCTGCTGGGCCACATCGGGCGCTGGCTGCCGCCGGGCGCCTCCGTCACCGCCCAGCACACCGCCGTCTACTACCAGGGGCACCAGCGGGTCTTCCCGTTCCTGGTGCTCGCGGCCTGGTCGCTGGTCTCCTGCACGGTCTTCTGGGTCTGGCGCCACCGGCACCCGGGAGGCCGCGACCACATGCCTCAGCATGCGGCCGCGGCCACTTGAAACACTCCCGGCGTACTGCCTAGAGCTCCTGGATCCGGATGTCCCGGTAGGAGATCACGTCCGAGGTGCTGTGGACCTGGAGTCCGATGTAGCCGGAGGCGTACCGCCGGCCGTCGGTGCCCGGGTCGCCGTCCCGCGGCGGCTCGAAGGACTGACCACCGTTGTTGTCGAACTCATTGAGCAGGACACCGTTGCGGTAGATCGAGTAGTGCTGGTCCACCACCCGGATCTCGTAGTCGTTCCAGGTGCCCTTGGGGGTGACCCCGGCGCCGCCCAGGCCGACCCGGTCGAATCCGTAGACGGAACCGGTCTTGTACATGTCGCCGTCCGGCCGGTCGTTGATCTGGATCTCATGGCCGTACTTGATGGCGACCCACTCCGGAGCGGACTCCTCCGGGTTGTCGTGGACGTTCGGGAACCGCACGAACACACCGCCGTTGGCGTTGCCCGTGCCCGGGGCGTCGTCCCGGAACTGGAGCTTCAGCGAGAAGTCCCCGTACTGGCGGCCCGGGAACCACAGCATGCCCATGCCGTCCACCGTGGTGGAGCTGTTGAGCGAGCCGTCCTCCTCGTTCAGCGAGAACTGCCCGCCGCCGACCTGCTGCCACTTGGCGAAGGAGGCCGCCGTGCCGTCGAAGAGCTTGTGGTAGCCCTCGTCCTGGCCCGGCTTGCCGATCCCCGACTGCTTGGCCGCCTTGTAGATCTTCTTGACCTCGCGGGCGTCGACCACCCCGGCGGTGAGCAGCTGGTCGAGGACCTTGTCGACGTGCTTGAGGAACAGCGCGTGCGACGACCAGTCCTTCTCGTCCTCGATCAGCTCGTTGATCGTGCAGCGGTTGCCGGTGATCCGGTTGGGGACCCCGGTGTCGACGGTGCCCACGATGACGGTGAGGCGTTCGTCGAACTCCGGGCAGTTCGGCGCCGGTACGCCGCCGCTCTGCGCGACGGTGAACGACGTCTGCTTCGCCTCCGAGGTGTTGCCGGCCTTGTCCGTGGCCCGGTGGGCGACGGTGTGGTAACCGACGCGGTCGACGATGACCGTGTCGGTGTAGGCGAGGTAGGGGCCGCCGTCGAGGGAGTACTCGACCTTGTCCACCCCGCTGTCGTCGTCGGTCGCGGTGACCGTCACCTTGGCGCTGGTGAGGTAGGCGCCGTCGGAGTTCTTGTCGCCCGCGACCTTCGCGGACGTCTCCGGCGGCGTGGTGTCCTGGGTCGGCGGCTCGACGACGGTGAACTCCACCGCCTGCTCCTCCGCGGCGTTGCCCGCCTTGTCGGTGGCGCGGTAACGGATCTTCTGCGCGCCGAGCTCGTGCACCATCACGGGGCCGGTGTACGGCTGCCAGGCGCCGTCCGCGCCGACCGCGTACTCGATGGTGTTGACGCCGGACCCGGTGTCGGAGGCGGTCACGGTGACCGTCGCCATGCCCAGGTACTGACCCTGGTCGTCCTTCTCACCGGAGACGGTCGCCGAGGTCTCCGGCGGCGTGGTGTCGTCCGTCGGCGGAGCGGCGACGGTGAACTCCGCCGTCTTCTCCTCCGCCGCGTTGCCCGCCTTGTCGGTCGCGCGGTAGCGGATGGCGTGCGCGCCGACCTCGTCCACGACGATCGGAGCGGTGTACGGCTGCCACTCGCCGTCGGCCCCGACCGCGAACTCGACGGTGTCGACGCCCGAGCCCTCGTCGGTGGCCGCGACGGTGACCGTCGCGGAGCCGATGTAGGCGCCGTCGGCGTTCTTGTCGCCGTCGACCTTGACCGAGGTCTCGGGTGCGGTGGTGTCGTCCTCGCCGCCGCCCCCGTCGGTCACGGTCAGGATGCCCTGCATCGCCTCGTGCCCCGGCATCGTGCAGTGGTAGAAGTACCGGCCGGGGGTGAGCGTGACCTCCGCCGTCTGCTTGCCGCCCTTGTCGTCGCCCGGGTTGGCCAGCAGGTTCAGCGGGACGTCGTTGTTGAACTCCGGGTCCGAGACGCTGAAGGTCAGCGTGTGCGGCATCCCGCTGGTGTTCCCGGTCCCCTCACTGTTCTCGAAGACGATGGTCGCCTTGCCGGCCACCGCCGTCTTCGGTGCGGACAGGTAGTGGTCGATGGGGTTGCCGGCCGTCCAGGTGAGTACCTGGTCGGCCGCCGCCGCGCCGGCCGGGGCGACGGTACGCCCGTAGGCCGCCGTCGAGGTCAGTCCCAGCACCATCAGGAACGACCCCAGCAGGGCGAGCCACAGCCGGGCGGGCCGTGACCGCCTTCGGAAGTAGATCGAACGGTGTCTCACTTCACTGCCGCCTTCCTGGCCAGGTCCTTGACGGCCGGGGTCGCCGCGCCGCCCTTGTACGTCACGCGCCACAGCGCGGACTTGGAGTCGGAGGTGAAGAAACCGCGCCCGTAGTCCAGGACGTACAGCGAACCGTCCGGGGCGAACTTCCAGTCCATCAGGTTGCGGATGCCGTCCGCGCCGACCGGGATGATCTCCTTGAGGGACTCGGCGTGCGTGGGCAGTCCGCCCTTGCCGACCGTCTTCGGGTCGGTGAGCACGGCGTGCCTGGGCTGGGTGTCGTCGTAGAAGTCACCGACGAACCACTTGCCGTCCCAGTAGGACGGCCACTTGTCGGCGCCGGCCTTCTCGTCGTACCGGTAGACCGGGCCGTTCATCGTGGCCTGCCCGCCACCCTTGAGCCAGGGCAGCAGCTCCTTCTGGTCCTCGACCTTGTAGCTCGGGATGCCGTTCTCGTCGCGCGGGTAGTCCACGCCACCGCCCTGCGGCGAGTACCAGATGTTGTTGCCGGTGACCGGCGGCAGGTTCACCAGGCCGTCGTTGTTGGGGGACTCGTTCTTGGGGTGGTCGCAGTCGTACCAGCCGAGCGGCTTGCTCGGATCGGGCAGATTGCGGTCACGGTAGGGCTGCTTGTTGCCCATGCAGTACGGCCAGCCGCGGTTGCCCGCCTGGGTGATCGCGGCGAACGTGTCGTACTTCGCCGGACCCCAGGTGGTGCTCGGCTCGCCCGCGTCGGGGCCGACCCAGCCCGCGTAGAGCGTGTCGGTCGACTTGTCGATGGAGATCCGGGCCGGGTTGCGCACGCCCATCACGTAGATCTCGCCACGGGTCTTGCCACCGCCCTCGTCGGTCTCCTTGCCGGTGAACAGGTTGCCGGCGGGCAGCGTGTAGGTGCCGTCGTCCTCGGGGTGGATCCGCAGGATCTTGCCGTTGAGGTTGTTCGTGTTGCCCGCGGTGCGCCGGGCATCGGCGAACGAGACGCCCTTGTAGTTCGGCTCCGGGTTGTTGCCCGAGTAACCGTCGCTGAACTGCGAGGAGTTGTTGTCACCGGCCGCGATGTACAGGTTGCCCTTGGAGTCCCAGGCCATCCCGCCGCCCGCGTGGCAGCAGCTGTGGATCTGGACCGGCCAGTGCAGCAGCACCTTCTCGGAGGAGAGGTCCAGCTTGTTCGTGGCAAGGTCCATGGTGAACCTGGAGACCTGACGGACCGCCATCTGCTTGTCGCGGTCGATCTTGTCGTGGGGTGTGTAGTGCAGGTACACCCAGCCGTTCTTCTCGAAGTCCGGGTCGAGCTCGATACCGAGCAGACCCTCCTCGACCTTGACCAGTTCGTCGCCGCCGCCCTTGTTGCCGAAGACCGTCAGCTCTCCCGCGAGGGTGACCTTCTTGGTCTTCGGGTCGTAGACGTGGATCTGGCCCAGACCCTTGCCGACGTTCGGGTCCTTCCAGTCGGTGACGACCGGCACGCTGCTGTCGGCGCCGCCGCGGCCGATGTACAGCACGCGTCCGTCGGGGGCGGTGACCAGCCCGTGCGGTTCACCGATCTGGTCGTTCTTGCCGGGCTGGTTGGGCTCGGTGACCCGCTCCGCCTTGTAGTTGGAGGTGATCGTCGCCTTGCAGTCGGCCTGCGAGATCCGGGTCGTCCAGTCGAGCGCGCCGCGCAGGTGGTCGCGGAAGTCGGCCTCCGCGAAGCTGTCGACCGTACCGCCCATCGCGGTGTAGAAGGACCGGCCGCCGTCGTAGTCACGGCACCAGGAGACCGGGTGGTCCCAGCCGTTGGCGCTCGCTCCCGGCTTGTACGTGATCTCCCGGACGCGCGCCACGGTGTGCACGTCGCCGGACGGGTTCTCCTTCCAGTTCAGCCACTTGTCGGGACGCTTCCACTCCAGCGGAAGGTTCTTGGTGGCCGGGTGCTGCCGGTCCCCGATCTCCACCGTCGCACGCTGGACGGCGGTGGGGCTGTCGGCCGCCGGACGGGCACCGACCAGCCCGGTGAACCAGTCGGAGTACGGCTCGGTGCGCGCCGCGTCGTGGATGCCGAGGAAGCCGCCGCCGGCCTCCATGTACGCCTCAAGACCGGCCTCCTGCTCCGGATCCAGGACGTCGCCGCCGCCCGTCAGGAAGACGACGGCGTTGTACTTGCCGAGCTGCTTGCCGTTGGTGAAGACGGCAGGGTCGTCACTGGCCACGGTCTTGAAGCGGCCCGCCTCCGGACCGGTGAGCCCGATCTTCTCGATCGCCGCGATACCGGCGTCGACCGTCGGGGACTCGTCGGACGCGGAGGCGTGGAAGACCAGCACCTTCACGTTCGCGCCGCCGGGCGGCGTCGGCAGGGACAACGTTGTCGCCATGGACTCGTGCGGTCCGGGATACGGCCTGGCACTGGCGGCATTGCCGCCGAGCAGGGATGCGGTGAGTGCGCCGGCCGCTACGGCCGCCGCAATTCCGCGTCGCGATCTGGACCTGTGATGTGGTGTGCGCTGCATGTGGTCACCCACCCCTCGTTGGTCACTTCAACAGCGCATGAAGCTAGACCTCTTTTCGCGACTCGCCAATAGCTATGGCAGCAATCGCACGAACTTTGTCCTTAGTGTGGATAAACGAAGATCCCCGGGCTACGGTATGGCCCGTCCCTGAGGCCCACCCGTGCCCGGCGGCGTTGACCGCCATGACCTGCGTACCTCTGTGCCGTGTGCCGTAGTTGCCTTGGGTTTCTCCGCAACACCCGTCCGAAAGTGGGGAGTTCGACATGGATCGACGTAGCTTCAACCGGCGGATTCTGATGGGCGGCGGGGTCGCGGCGGCGACCGGGGTGACATCGTTGTCCCTCGGCGCGATCGAGGCCACCTCCGCCGAGAACCCGCCCCGCACCGCACCGGCGGGAGGCGTGGTCCGCCACCTCAAGATGTACGCGGAGAAGCTGCCGGACGGGCAGATGGGGTACGGCTTCGAGAAGGGCAAGGCATCCATCCCCGGCCCGCTCATCGAGATCAACGAGGGCGACACCCTGCACATCGAGTTCGAGAACACGATGGACGTGGCGGCCAGCCTGCACGCGCACGGCGTCGACTACGACATCGCGAGCGACGGCACCCGGATGAACAAGAGCATCGTCGAACCGGGCGAGACCCGAACCTACACCTGGCGCACCCACGCCCCCGGCCGCAGGAAGGACGGCACCTGGCAGGCGGGCAGCGCGGGTTACTGGCACTACCACGACCACGTCGTCGGTACCGATCACGGCACGGGCGGCATCCGCAAGGGCCTGTACGGTCCGGTGATCGTCCGGCGCAAGGGCGACATCCTGCCGGACAAGACGATCACGATCGTCTTCAACGACATGCTGATCAACAACAAGCCCGCCGACAAGAGCCCCGACTTCGAGGCCACGGTGGGGGACCGGCTCGAAGTCGTCATGATCACGCACGGCGAGTACTACCACACGTTCCATGTCCACGGTCACCGCTGGGCGGACAACCGCACGGGCCTGCTCACCGGCCCCGACGACCCGACGCGGGTCATCGATACGAAGATCGTCGGACCGGCGGACTCGTTCGGCTTCCAGGTCATCGCCGGTGAACACGTGGGCGCGGGCGCGTGGATGTACCACTGCCATGTGCAGAGCCACTCCGACATGGGCATGGCCGGGATGCTGCTGGTCGCCAAGGCCGACGGGACCGTGCCGGGGCACGAGGCGCACTCGATGTCCTCGCACGGCGCGAAGCCCTCCGACGCGAAGCCCTCCGACGCGAAGTCGTCGGCCGCGAAGACATCGGAGAAGGCGGCGTCGCACGACAGCCACTGACAGGTGAGGGAGCCGGGCCCCGCCGCTCCCGGCCCGCGGCGGACCGCTCAGGACAGGGCGGTCGGCCCGCGCGGCGGCGGGACGGCCCGGAGCAGCTGCCACAGCGGACGGGAGCCGGACGCCCAGCTTTCGAGGGTGTGCCGGTCGACGACGTGCAGCCGCTGCTGTTCGGCGAAGACCACGGCCGGTGCGGTCACTCTGCCGTTCGTCACGATCACCGCGATGTCGGCGCCGTGCACCTGGCGGGCGGTGCCGTTGAGGACCTGGAGATCCGGTGTTCCCACCGCGGAGCCCGCCAGCCCGTTGCGCCGGTGTTTGCACTGGATCACCCAGCGCCGCCCGTACGGGTCGGTGGCCTTCACATCGGCGCCCAGGTCTCCGCCGCCGCCGACACGCAGCGCGTCCTGGCAGCCGTCGCGGTGCATCAGGTCCCGTACGGCGTCCTCGAACCGGGTGTGGTGCAGGGCGTCCAGCTGGGCCAGCTCGTAGCGCAGGCCCTGCGCGCGGACCGCTTCCCACCGGGCGTTCTGCCGTCGTCGGTGGAGCATGCCGCCGCCGGTCAGCAGCGCGATCGCGCCGAGGACCAGCAGCACCCACCAGTGGGCCAGCAGCCAGTTGACCAGGGCCACCACCGCGACGGCGGTCAGCGCCACGGTCACGAGGCGGCCGGTCAGCCGGTCGTCCGTGCGCCGGCTCCGCCTTCCGGTCCTGCGGGTACGGCGCCGGACCGGCGGGCGCCTGATCGTCGCCCGGCCTCCGCGCGACCGGGGGCTCACCGCTCTGCCCGCGTGATCAACAGCAACTGCCGGACCTCCCACCAGAACACGGCCGTCTCCAGGAGAGCAGCGGACGCCGGTCCGAGCCCCCTCCTGTCTAGCCGGGTCCGGCCGGTGCCGTGACCGGGTTGCCGGTGAATGGCAGTAAAACGATGCCCTGGCCGAATCGCCGCAACCGTCAGGAACCGTCCCCCGCGTCGACCCCGGCCTCCACCGCCGCTGCCGCCCCCGACTCCACGGCGAGGCGCTGCTGTTCCTCCTCGACGATGCGGCGGGCCAGCGAGCCGTCGGAGACGTCCACGGCGTCCGGCGTCGTCTCCGCGACATCGCTGCGCCGCGCATACGCATCGAACAGCCGTTCCTTGCGGGCCAGGATGTCCAGCATGCGTTCGTCGACGCTGTCCGCCACGAGCAGCCGGTGCACCTGGACCGTGCGTATCTGGCCCATCCGATGGGCGCGGGCCACCGCCTGGTGCTCCATCGTGGGCTTGATCTGGGGCTCGCAGAGGATGACCACCGAGGCGGCCTGCATGTTGAGCCCGATCCCGCCGGCCTGGATCTGGCTCAGCAGCACCGCATGGCCGTCCGCCGCCGTGAAGGCGTCGATCATCTCCTGACGCCGGGCGGCGGGCACGCTCCCGGACACCGGCCCGAACACCTCCTCGTCCAGGGCCAGCCGGACCGTCTCCAGCACCTCACGGAAGTACGAGAACACCACGACCTTCAGCCCGTTGCCCGCCGCCTCCGCGACCAGCTCGCGCAGCCGGTTCAGCTTCGCGGAGGTGGTGGCCGGGCCGGCGTACGCGGCCCGGCGCATTCGCATGAACTGCCCGGCAGCCACCGCCTCCCGGTAGGCCAGCTGATCGGCCTCGCTGAACTCCTCCCACTCGTCGACCTGCACCAGCGCCGGGAGTTCGGTGAGGACGTCCCGCTGGTTGCGGCGCAGGTAGGCGGGGGCGACGGCCCGGCGGAACGCCTGGGATCCGGCGGCGCCGTGGCTGGTGCTGATCAACGGGGCCAGCTCGGGCTGGAGCTGGCTGACCAGGCTGCGGAACTCCGCCACCCGGTTCTCCATCGGTGTGCCGGTCAGGAACAGCACCCGCTCGGTCCGCCGCGCCCAGCCGGACACCGCCCGGGAGCGCCGGGTGGCGGGGTTCTTGACGTAGTGCGCCTCGTCGACCACGAGCATGCCCGGCCGTACGCCGCAGCCGGCCGCGTCGGGCAGGGTGTGCAGGGCGTCGTACGTGGTGAGGGCGACCCCGCCGCCCTCGCGCCACTCCGCGAACGCGCCCTGCCGGTCCGGACCGTGCACCGGCAGCACCCGCAGCGTCGAACGGGCCCGCACCTCCCGGGTCCAGTTGATCAGCACGCTCGCCGGGCAGACCACCAGGAAGTGGGTCTCGCCCCCGGCCGCGAGATGGGCCAGCGCGGCGATGGCCTGGACCGTCTTGCCGAGCCCCATCTCGTCGCCGAGGATCACCCGCTTCTGCGCGAGTGCGAAACGGGCGCCGAAGGACTGGTAGCCGCGCAACGACACCCGCAGCCGGGCGTCGTCCAGCCGCAGACCCCGCACCCGGTCGGCGATCCCGGACGGCAGGAACCCCTCGGCCGCGTCCCGGTCCGGTCCGGTGCCGGACATCTCGGCGAGCAGGCTGTAGTACTCGGCGGAGCGCACCTCGAAGTCGACCCAGGCCGCGATCGGGGAGTCCGGATCGCGCAGCAGATCGGCCGAGACCTGCCCGAACAGCAGCGGCAGTTCACGCTCCCGCGCATCGGCCAGCACCGCGCGGGCGGCGGCGACGGCGGCCAGTGCCCGCGTCCGGGCCGGCCGCCGTGTGAAGACCATCCGCAGCCGCCCCCGCGCGGGCGCCGCCGTGAGCAGCAGCGGATCCAGCCGCTCGGCCAGCCCGCGGGCGCCGTCCACCGCCCGCCGGACGTCCGGTCCCGCCTCGACCAGCCGGTACAACGCCGTGACCAGAGCCGTCGTGGCGTCGTCCGGGGACTCGACCGCTATCCGCACCGTGACCGTGTCCCGTACGGCGTGGGCGATCTGGCCCGCCGCGGCGAGCGCCTGGTCGGCGGTCTGCGCACCGACGCCGGGGATCTGGCGGAGCTCGTAGCGGCTGGCCCCGTGCACCTGCCCGACGGTGGTGAAACCTGCCTGCTCGATCGCGCCGATACGGAGCCGGCCCTCGGTGACGTCCTTGAGCCGGGACGCCGGGATGGCCGACAGCTCGTCCCGGACGAGCGCGTCGAGCATGGGGTCCAGGGCGGTGCGTACGGCGTCGACGGCGCGGCCGTGATCGGCCAGCACCGCGCGTGCCGCGCCCAGCAGCTCCTCGGCCCGCGCGAGCAGCTCCCTGGCCGCCCGCCCGCTCGTCGCCCCGCCCTCCGTGGACCCGGCCTCAGTCATGTACGTCCTCTGTCCCCGCAAGCCTCACCGCCGCTCCGCCCGGCAGCGCGGCCGGAGCGATTCGTATCGTCCCATGCGCTGCTGACAGGGGGCCGACGGACTGCGGTTGTCAGTGCCCGGTGCAAGACTCGGACACATCAGGAGAAACCCTGTTCGTTCGGGAACGGGACCACTGAAGGAGCGCACCATGCTCACCACCCGATTTGTCGACGGAGCCCCCAACTGGCTGGACCTGGGCACCCCGGATATCGATGGGGCCGCGGCCTTCTACACCGCTCTCTTCGGCTGGGGGTACGAGGCCGGAGGACCCGAGACCGGTGGCTACGGCATGTTCACGCTCGACGGGAAGTCGGTCGGGGGTGTGATGACCGTGACGGAGGAGCAGGCGAAGACATCCTGGTCGGTCTACTTCCAGTCGGCGGACACCGACGCCACCGCACGGCTCGTCGAGAAGTCCGGCGGCTCGGTGCCGTTCGCGCCGATGGACGTGCTGGAGTTCGGCCGGATGGGCGGGTTCGCCGACCGGGGCGGGGCGTACTTCGGCGTCTGGCAGCCGAAGCAGCTGCCGGGACTCGGACTCGTGGGGGACCCCGGCAGCCTGTGCTGGGCGGAGCTGTACACCCCGGACGTTCCGGCCGCCGCGGCGTTCTACGGCGCGGTCTTCGGCTGGGAGAGCAGCCAGGTGCCCTATCCGGATGGCGGCGGATCGTACACACTGGTCCGGACCGCGGGCGGCGGCGAGGAAGCCGGCTTCGGCGGGCTCGTCCCGCTCGACGCCGTACCGGTCAGGGCGGTCGTGGGCCCGCACTGGCTGCCGTACATCGAGGTCGACGACTGCGATGCGACGGTGGCGGAGGTCGAGCGGCTGGGCGGCAAGCTGACGCTGGAGCCGCTGGAGATGGATGGCGTCGGCAGGTTCGCCAACGTCGCCGATCCCTACGGCGCGCCGTTCGCCGTGATCAAGAGCGCGTAGCCGGCCGCCGGGCGGATCCGCCCGGCCGGGCCCGGGACGGGTGGTTGATCCATCGTTGATCAGTCGTTTATCGCGGCAGGGCACTGTGTGCGGCATGCTGATCAACACCCCGACCGACCCCGCTCTCGCCTGGCAGGAGACAGCGCTGTGCGCGCAAGCGGGGCCCGAGTTCTTCTTCCCCGCCCCCGGCAGTTCCACCCGGGAGGCCAAGCAGCTCTGCAACGCCTGCGAAGGGCGGCTGGCCTGCCTCGACTACGCCCTCGACAACGACGAGCGCTTCGGCGTGTGGGGCGGCCTCTCGGAGAAGGAGCGCGACCGGCTGCGCAGAGCGGGGCGCGACCGGGCGTGACCGCGGGCGCCGGGCCGGTCGACCGGCCCGGCCGGTCGGCCGACGGGGCGCCCGCGTCGGGGCATCCGGGGCAGGGCGTCCGTGTCAGGACGCGACGTGGAAGGTCTCGCCGTACATCTTCCAGGTCAGCGGCGGTTTCAGCGCCAGGTTGCCGTCGTACAGGAACTCCCGCTGCGCGGTGTCGATGCGCGACGTGTCGTGCTGGTTCTTCTTCGACTTCATCACGGCTCGTGCGGCGTCCAGGAACGCGTCCAGATAGACCTTCTCGTCCCCGCCCTCGTCGACCGTGTCGGCCTCGGCGAGTGCCGCCTTCCGGATTCCGTAGAAGGCGTCCGGTTCCGTGCCGGGGCCCTGCAGCACCATGGCGTCGAAGTAGATGAACTGGCCCAGGGTGCCGAGCCCGTCCAGTTTGGCCAGCCGCACGGCCGGCTCGAAGTACTGCTTGTCCCTGACCCGGTCCTGCGCGGCACGGAACACCGGATCCTCGGCCGACTTCTTCCAGGCGGCGGTGAAGCCGGGGTCCAGACCCTCGTGCGAACCCGTGCCGTCCACCTTGCGCAGCGCGGGGACGTACGGCTTGAGCGGGCTGTCCGGATGGTCCTTGGTGAACGACTCGACGAACGTGAGCATGTCGTGCGTTCCGGAACAGAATCCGACGATCCCGGCCGTGTAGCCGGTGCCGTCGCCGTTGTCGTCGATCACCCCGTACTGGCTGCGCCAGTCCAGCGTCGAGCTCTCCGAGGTGGCCAGCAGCTTCCAGGCCAGTTCGCGTTCGGCCGGTGCGGCCAGCCCGGCGGGCATCGCCTCGACGCGCTCGTCCAGCTCCCGGCGTTCCGCGTCGTTCGCGGCGGCGTACGGGTCGGGGCCCACGGCGGAGTCGGCCGGGTCCGCGGCGGCCGCGGCGGGGGAGTCGTCCGGCGGTTCGGGGTCGTCGCCGCCACCGTTGAAGACGATGGAGGCGGCGATGGCTATCGGCGCGGCGAAGAGAACGAAACGCGTCACAGGTTTCACCGGCACAGAGTACGGTCCGCGCGCCGGTGGTGAGGGCTGATCCCGCCCTGCGGTGACGGGTCACCGCAGGGCGGGGTGGGGCGGGGCCGTCAGGCCTGGGCGCGGGCCGCCATCCGCTCCTTGCGGGCGGCCAGCTTCGCGTCGAACTTCGACGCCTCGCTGTCCAGCCCGTTCATGTACAGACCGAGCTCCTCCTGCGCCTTGAGACCCTCCGGGCCGAGCCCGTCGATGTCCAGCACCTTCAGGTAGCGCAGCACCGGCTGGATGACGTCGTCGTGGTGGATGCGCATGTTGTAGATCTCGCCGATCGCCATCTGCGCGGCGGCCCGCTCGAAGCCGGGCATGCCGTGGCCGGGCATCCGGAAGTTCACGACGACATCGCGCACGGACTGCATGGTCAGGTCCGGCGCGAGCTCGAAGGCCGCGCCCAGGAGGTTGCGGTAGAACACCATGTGGAGGTTCTCGTCGGTCGCGATCCGGGCCAGCATCCGGTCGCAGACCGGGTCGCCCGACTGGTGGCCGGTGTTCCGGTGGGAGACCCGGGTGGCCAGCTCCTGGAAGGCGACATAGGCCACGGAGTGCAGCATCGAGTGGCGGTTGTCGGACTCGAAGCCCTCCGCCATGTGCGCCATCCGGAACTGCTCCAGCTTGTCCGGGTCCACCGCGCGCGAGGTGAGCAGGTAGTCGCGCATCACGATGCCGTGCCGGCCCTCCTCCGCCGTCCAGCGGTGCACCCAGGTGCCCCAGGCGCCGTCGCGGCCGAAGAGCGAGGCGATCTCGTGGTGGTAGCTGGGGAGGTTGTCCTCGGTCAGCAGGTTCACGACCAGGGCGATCTTGCCGATGTCGGTGACCTTGGACTGCTCGGACTCCCAGGCCTGGCCGTCCTCGAAGACGCCGGGGAAATTCCGGCCGTCGGAGAACGGCACGTACTCGTGCGGCATCCAGTCCTTGGCGACCTTGAGATGGCGGTTGAGTTCCTTCTCCACCACCTCTTCCAGCGCGTACAGCAGTTGCGCGTCGGTCCACGCCTGGGAACTGCCGAGGTGGGGAGAGGTGATAGTCACGGGGGGCTCCTGGGGACGGGAGAATTACCTACGGCTTCGTAGGTTACGAGACCGTAGGTTAAAGCGGCAGTAAGGCCGGAGCCAAGCCCGTCCGGGCAATATTCGGTTACTATACGTAATGTTCGCAGGTCAAGTGGGTGTACAGAGGGTCAGGACGGCTGCGGGGGAGCGGGCTCAGACGGTGAAACGGCCGGGCCCGGTCCCCGGTGACGACGCGCTCTGAACAGTCGGCGTACTCGGAGCGCGGCGGCACGGGGGACTCGGCCGGTCGGTCGGGGTCAGAGCAGATGGTCCGCCGCGCCGGACTTCACCGCGAAGATCAGTGCCCGCAGCGCCTCCACCGAGTCGCTGACGTAGGTGGCGGTGTCGGTGGTGGAGCCGATGTAGGCGCGGCCCTGGTCGTCCAGTCCGAACCGGAAGCAGTTCGCCCCCTCGCTGCAGAACGCCTCGTCCCAGCGGATGTCGTTCATGGTCTCTCCTCAGAGGTCCTTGGCTATGCACCGGATGAAGTCGCGTGATTCCGCGACGGGCAGTGCGAGCGTACGAAGACGCCCCAACAGGCCGCGATAGCGCCGTAGTTGCATGTCGGCGTCGAGCAGCATCGAGCCGTGCGAGGAATCGAGCTGTACGGTATCGAGCTGGGGCACCGCCGCGCCGACATAAGTGAACGACTGCCCGGCGCCGGGGAATCCGCCGACCGCGAACGGGATCACCCGCACTGTCGTCCGGTCCCGTTCGGACTGGCGGAGGATGTGTTGCAGCTGCGCCTCCGTGACCTTCGGGCCGCCGAACCGCATCCGGAGGGCGGCCTCGTGGATCACCGCCTCGTACAGGGGCGGCTGGTCCCGTTCGAGCACCTCCTGGCGGCGCAGCCGCAGGGAGAGCCGGGCCATCAGGTCGGGGCGCGGCAGCTGGGGGTCGGCGGTGTCGAAGACCGCCCGCGCGTGCTCCTCCGTCTGTAGCAGGCCGGGGATGTGTGTGGTGGTCGCGGTGTTCAACTCCACCGCGTGGAACTCAAGTTCGGCGATGTCCAGCAGGCTGGGAAGCAGGAGTCCGCGATGCTCCTCCCACCATCCCCTGGCCCGTTCCTGTGCCATCTCCGCCAGCAGGTCCACCAGGCCCGTGTCGGGGCAGCCGTAGTTGAAGGCGAGGGTGCGGACCCGCTCGGCGCTGATGCCGAACCTGCCCGACTCGATGTTCGGGATCCGGGTGCGGTCGACGCCGAGCAGTGCGGCGGCCTGCTGCGCCGTCATTCCGGACTGCTCGCGCAGCTTGCGCAGTTCGTACCCGAGCCGCTGCTGCCGGGCGGTCGGGGTGCTCCTGGGTGGCACGGTGAGTGTCCTTCCGGGTGCGGGAAGTCAGTGAAATGACCGGAACCACACAAGTAGTAGCACTGTGCTCCACTTGTGGGCTACGGTCGGTAGCGCAAGTCTCACACGGGGCGACCATGCCTCTGTGTGACCGTCACCACATGAACCGGGAATTGTGAGTACTTTGATGAAGGGCGCACTGCGTTGCCTCCCCGCCCTCGCCTCCGCCGGACCCCACCCGCCCAGAGCGGACAATCTGAGCTATTCGTTCGCCCTGCCCGGCGGCGCGTTCTGTGCCGGCCTCGCCCGCCGTGTCGTGAGTGACCTGCTCACCCGGCACGAACTCGCGGAGCTTCGCGACACCGCGGTGCTCGCCACGTCCGAACTGGTCGCCGCGGCCTACCGGTTCACTCCGGACCGGGAGATGCTGCTGCGGATCCACTGGCAGTTCGACGCGCTGCGGATCGTTCTCTACGACCAACACCCGTGCCACGGAACGCCCGAGAGGGCCGAGGAGTGCAGGGAGCGCCGCAGCGCCGACATGTGGCTGCTGGCCGCCGCCGTCGAAGCGCACGGCGGAGACTGGGGTCTCGCCCCCGCGCTGACCGTCACCGGCGGCTCGAAGACCTGGGCGTTACTCCACCACTAGCCCCGCACAGCCCCGCTTTTCCCCCGCACCTCACATGGCCGCGCGCACCTCGTCCGCCGTGGTGTTCCGGAGCTCGCCGTCGAGCAGCAGCCAGCGCGTGATTCCGAGTGACTCCAGGAACGGCACATCGTGACTCGCCACGATGAGCGCTCCCTCGTACGCGTCCAGCGCCGCCGTCAGACGGCGCACGCTCGCCAGGTCCAGGTTGTTCGTCGGTTCGTCCAGCATCAGCAGCTGAGGGGCCGGTTCTGCGAGCAGCAGCGCGGCCAGAGCCGCACGGAACCGCTCCCCGCCCGACAGCGTTCCCGCGGGTCGGTCGGAGCGTGCCCCCTTGAACAGAAAGCGTGCCAGCCTCGCCCTGATGGCGTTGTCCGTGGCATCCGGTGCGAACCGCGCCACGTTCTCCACCACGCTCAGCCCGTCGTCGAGCACGTCCAGCCGCTGCGGCAGGAACCGCGTCGGCACCTCCACGGCGGCCTCTCCGGACACCGGCGCCAGCTCACCGACGAGCGTCCGCAGCAGCGTGGTCTTGCCCGCCCCGTTACGTCCCACCAGCGCGATGCGCTCCGGACCGCGCACCTCGAAGGAGCCCTGGACCCGGGCCCCGTAGGCCAGTTCCAGTTCGCGCAGCACCAGCACGCCACGGCCCGGATGGACCTTGGTGTGCGGGAGCTCGACCCGGATCTCGTCGTCGTCGCGCACCGCCTCCTCCGCGGCGTCCAGGCGCTCCCTGGCCTCGGCCAGCCGCTCGGTGTGCATGATGCGGTGCTTGCCCGCGGACTCCTGCGCGGCGCGCTTGCGGGCTCCCATGACGATCTTCGGCTCGCGCTTCTGGTCGTTCATCTTCTGCCCGTAGCGCTTGCGCCGGGCCAGTTTGACCTGGGCGTCCGCGAGTTCGCGCTTCTGCCGGTGCACATCGGCCTCCGCGACCCGCACCATGCGCTCGGCGGCCTCCTGCTCCACGGCGAGCGCCTCCTCGTACGCCGAGAGGTTTCCGCCGTACCAGGTGACCTCGGAACCGCGCAGGTCCGCGATCTGATCGACCCGTTCCAGGAGTTCCCGGTCGTGGCTGACGACGATCAGGACACCGCTCCACGCCTCGACCGCGGCGTACAGGCGCTGCCGGGCGTACAGGTCCAGGTTGTTCGTCGGCTCGTCGAGCAGCAGCACGTCCGGCCGGGCCAGCAGCAGTGCCGCCAGCCGCAGCAGTACGCACTCCCCGCCGGACATCTCACCGATGGTCCGGTCGAGCCCGATGTGCCCGAGGCCGAGCTGGTCGAGCGTGGCGCGGGCCCGTTCCTCCACGTCCCAGTCGTCGCCGACGGCCGCGAACCGCTCCTCGCCGACGTCGCCCGCCTCGATGGCGTGCAGCGCCTCACGGGTCCCGGCGATGCCGAGGGCCGCGTCGACCCGCAGCGCGGTGTCCAGGACCAGGTTCTGCGGCAGGTACCCGACTTCGCCCGTGGCCCTGATCCGGCCCCCGGCCGGGGTGAGGTCACCGGCGATCAGCCGCAGCAGGGTCGACTTGCCGGCGCCGTTGACGCCGATGAGGCCCGTACGGCCGGGCCCCACGGTGAGATGGAAGTCGTCGAACACCTCGCTCCCGTCGGGCCAGGCGAAGGACAGCGACGAGCAGGTGATGTGTGCGAGTGGAGCTGACATGAGGGAATCTCCCGGTTGCGAGGAAGGTCAGGGGCAACGGGATGAGACACCGGTCACTGGCGTTCCACGGAAGGATTCCGGGGGTGTGGAGGAAGGCCCTGGTCACGGAGGACGGCTCGAAGAGCTGAGGTCACACTCGGGCACGCGGGCATGTACGGACATGGCACGGCGTGCGACACGGTGTCTCAAGACCTCAGACGAGCAACGTCCTACTCCGATCGGCGACGACAAGGACACCGAAGACGCTACGCCCGGCCCGGGGGAGCGGCAAACGAATTACCGGCAGCCGAATGACCGGCAGGCGAACAGCCGAATGACGGGCAGCCGGATCAGCAGGAGCCGTCGAGCAGATCCGTGAGACTCCGGTCCAGGTCAAGGAACCGGCGCTCCGCGCCGACGGGCACCAGCTGCTCGGTCCGCCGCAGGAACCGGCGCAGCTCCGCGGTGCGCACATGCACCATGGCGATGCCCTCCGGGGCGTGGAACTCCAGCACCGTACGGTCGTACCCGAAGGGCCTGATCCGTACGTCACCCAGCCCCGCCGGTACGTCCATGCCCTCCGCGAGCAGCTCCCGGGAGAACTCCCAGGACACCTCTGTGCCCTCCAGTGTCGCGGGTGCGGGGAAGGCCATGCGGATCGCGAAGGGGTCCGTGCGGTCGTAACTCAGGACAGCGGGAAGCGTCTCCATCCGCGGTGCGGAGGCCACCATGCGGGCCTGTACGGACTGCTCGATAACGATGGACAAGACCTGCTCCCTCTCGCGACCGGATGAACGGGTTCCCGGCACTGATACAGACGACGGATGCCGCCGATCCGTGCACCGGGACACCGCGTGAGCTGCGTCACCGCCCGCCACCCACCGTTCACCGGACTCGGAGGGTGCGGTCACACCTGCTGACGGTGGGGCGCGAGGGCGTCCGACGTCCTGGTCGCGATGAACTCCGTGATCCGGTACACGCAGACACCGTGCGCGGCGAACGGATCGGTCGCCGCGATCCTCTCGATCTCGGCCCGGTCCTCCCCGACCGCGAGAATCACTCCGCCGTCCCTCGGGTTCTTGCGCCCGGAGGCGATGAACACCCCGGCCGCGTACTGCGTGTCGAGCCAGCCGGCATGGTCCTTCATCAACGCGTCGACCCGGTCCAGCGGGGCGGCGTAGGAAAGCTCAAGTACGAACATGATCTCCAGGCTACGGGAGCGGCGGGGTGGCTACGGGACGTCGGGTACCCCGCCGCCCGGCCGTCATGCGCCGGGCCGATGCCAGGGGCGGTCCCGTAATCTGGCCGCCACCATGACAAGTCTTCGGATGCCCGCCGACGAGGCCGCCGCCCGCGCCCTCCAGGACTCCCTGCGCGCCCGGGTGGTGCTCGACGAACCGGGGCCGCCGCCCGGCACCGGCCGGGTGACCGGTGTCGACGTGGCCTACGACGACGAGCGCGACGTCGTCGTCGCCGCGGCCGTCGTGCTCGACGCGGCCACCCTGGACGTGGTGGCGGAGTCCACCGCGGTCGGCCGGGTCACCTTTCCGTACGTACCCGGACTCCTGGCCTTCCGCGAGATCCCCACGGTGCTGTCCGCGCTGGAGTCCCTGCCGGTCGACCCCGGCCTGGTCGTCTGCGACGGATACGGGCGGGCGCACCCGCGCCGCTTCGGGCTCGCCAGCCATCTGGGGGTGCTCACCGGGCTGCCGGTCATCGGCGTGGCGAAGAACCCGTTCACCTTCTCGTACGAACAGCCCGGCCCGCGTCGCGGCGACCGCTCGCCGCTGCTCGACGGGGACGAGGAGGTGGGCCGGGCGCTGCGCACCCAGGACGGCACCAAACCGGTGTTCGTCTCCGTCGGCCACCGCACCGGCCTCGACAACGCCTGCGCGCACACCCTGCTGCTCGCCCGGGACTTCCGCCAGCCCGAGACCACCCGCAGGGCGGACGCGCTCTGCCGGCGGGCGCTGCGCGAGGCGACGGGCTGAGAGGGTGCGGGCGGGGGCGAGGGCGTCTGAGTATCCGTACGGATAGCGTTCGACGATCATGGTCGGCACTCTGGACACATGAACGTACCTCGCACACCCACCCGAACCGCACCCCTTCAACCCATCCGGCGCCGAGCCGAGGCGGGCATGCTGATCGGGGGTGCGGTGGCGTTCGTCTGGGCCGGGGCGATGCTCTACACACTGGCCTCCTGGATCTTCTAGTGCCGCCCCTCCCGGCCGCCGCGGCGCGTCAGCGGACCGCCGCCACCCGGAAGCGCAGACCGGACGCCCGAAGACGATCCCCCAGTGCGTCGCCCATCGCGACGGCCGTCGTGACCTGCCCCGACACCGTCGGCAGCTCGTCCAGCGCCAGACACAGCGAGGCCTCCGCGAGCATCCGGGCCGTCTCCCCGTAGCCCGGATCGCCGCCCGACACCTCGGTGAACACCCGGCGGCCGCCGCCCTCGCCGACGAACCGGACCGTGAACCAGCTGCGGTGCCTGCGCTCCGCGTCCGGGCCCGCGCCCGGCTCGTAACGGCTCATCAGCCACGCCCGCGCGGCCGGGATCTGCGCCGCGCCCAGCAGGGCACCCATCGCCGCCGTGCCGCCCAGCGCCACCGGGAGGTGCTTGACCGAGGCGTAGTGGCGGTAGCGGAAGTCGGGGCCGTAGCGGGGCAGCGCGCGGGCGGAGCGCTTCACGAGCTGCCCGTCGATCGTCGGCAGCGGCAGCGCCCAGGTGCCGGTCTCCGTGCTGAAGCGCGGTCCGCCGAGCGGTGCGGCGGCGCGGCGGCCGACCAGGCGCGGCTCGTGCAGCCGGCGCTCCCGCGCGGCGGCCGCCATCTGCGGGCCGCGGCTCATCGTGTTGAGCGCGGAGGCGAACGTACCGCCGGAGAAGGCCGCGTTGCTGCGGACGAAACCGTCGATGCGCAGGGGCACGCCCTCGGGCAGCTGCTGGACCGTGAAGTACACGCCGAGGTCGTGCGGTACGGAGTCGAAGCCGCACGCGTGCACGATCCGGGCGCCGGTCTCGCGCGCCCGTGCGTCGTGCTCCAGGTAGACCCGGTCGATGAATTCCGGCTCGCCCGAGAGGTCCGTGTAGTCCGTCCCCGCCTCCGCGCAGGCCGCGACCAGCTTCTCGCCGTACCAGATGTACGGGCCCACCGTCGTGGCCACCACGTGGGTGGACTCGGCCAGTTCGCGCAGCGATCCGGCGTCGTCCGCGTCGGCGTGCAGCAGTGGGATGTCCGCACAGGCGGGATCGAGGGAGGTGAGGTGATTGCGCAACTGCTCCAGTTTGGCGCGATTACGACCGGCCAGCGCCCACCGGCAGCCCTCCGGGGCGTGTGCGGCCAGGTACTCGGCGGTGAGGACTCCCACGAATCCCGTGGCGCCGAAGAGGACTACGTCATAGGGGCGTTGTGCCCCGCTCTGCCTGTTCACGAGTGCCTCCGCACGGGCCGGCGCCGATGTAGCAGCCAGAGGTTAGCCGAGGCGGACGTGGCGGTGTGCGGCCGGGAGGGTTTCGTGGGGCAAGATCGGCCGAAAAGAACTAAGCGCTTGCTCGGCCGAAAGGGTTGTGCGGAGCGCGGTCCGTTCTTAGCATCATCGGTGTTACATCAGTTGTGTCATACCGCTGGGGGCTTGATGGCAACAGCAGGGAACGGTGCGCACGGCCCCCGGGGCCCGCTCGCCGGAGTACGGGTGGTCGAGCTGGCGGGCATCGGGCCCGGTCCGTTCGCCGCGATGCTCCTGGCCGATCTGGGCGCCGACGTGGTGCGGGTCGACCGGCCCGGCGGCGCCAGGCTCGGCATCGATCCGGCCCACGACCTCACCAACCGCAACAAGCGCTCCGTCCTCGTCGACCTCAAGGCCGAGGGCGGCCCGGACACGGTCCTGGAACTGGCCGGACGCGCCGACATCCTGATCGAGGGCTACCGGCCGGGCGTCGCCGAGCGGCTGGGAGTCGGCCCCGACGCCTGCCTGGCGCGCAACCCACGCCTCGTCTACGGGCGGATGACCGGCTGGGGCCAGGACGGGCCACTGGCCGAGCGCGCCGGGCACGACATCGCCTACATCGCGCTGACCGGCACCCTCTCCATGATCGGGAAGCCGGACGAGCCGCCCACCGTCCCGGCCAATCTGCTCGGGGACTACGCGGGCGGCTCGCTCTACCTCGTCGTCGGCGTCCTCGCCGCCCTCCAGCACGCCCGCACCCCCGGCGGTTCCGGCCAGGTCGTGGACGCGGCGATCGTCGACGGCACCGCCCACCTCGCCATGATGGTCCACGGGATGCTCGCGGCCGGCGGCTGGCAGGACCGGCGCGGCTCCAACCTGCTGGACGGCGGCTGCCCGTTCTACGGCTCGTACGAGACCGCCGACGGCGAGTACATGGCGGTCGGCCCGCTGGAGCAGCGGTTCTACGCGGAGTTCACCGAGCTCCTCGGCATCGGGGAGACGGCGCCCGACCGCGGCGACCTCTCCCGCTGGGACGAACTGCGCGAGGTCGTCGCCGCCCGCTTCCGTACCCGCACCCGCGCCGAGTGGACCGAGGTCTTCGACGGCTCCGACGCCTGCGTGGCGCCCGTCCTCTCGCTCCGCGAGGCACCCCGTCACCCGCACCTCGCCGCCCGCGCCACCTTCGTCGAGCACGGCGGACTCACCCAGCCCGCGCCCGCGCCCCGGTTCTCGGCCACGCCCGCCTCCGTGCACAGCGGCCCGGCCCGGCCGGGCGCCGACACGGAGGCCGTCGCCGCCGACTGGGACGTACCGGCCCTGCGGACCACCCGGAAGGACACCACCGACTGATGCAGCGGCAGATCTTCACCGAAGAGCACGACGCGTTCCGCGAGGCCGTCCGCACCTTCCTGGCCAAGGAGGTCCTCCCGCACTACGAGCAGTGGGAGAAGGACGGCATCGTCTCGCGCGAGGCCTGGCGCGCGGCCGGCCGGCAGGGGCTCCTCGGCCTCGCGGTGCCCGAGGAGTACGGCGGCGGCGGCAACACCGACTTCCGCTTCAGCGCCGTGCTCGCGGAGGAATTCACCCGCGCCGGCGCCCCCGGGCTCGCGCTCGGCCTGCACAACGACATCATCGGCCCCTACCTCACCGGCCTCGGCACGGACGAGCAGAAGCGGCGCTGGCTGCCCGGCTTCTGCACCGGCGAGACCATCACCGCCATCGCCATGACCGAACCCGGCGCGGGATCCGACCTCCAGGCCATCCGCACCACGGCAGAGGACAGGGGCGACCACTGGCTGCTCAACGGCTCCAAGACCTTCATCTCCAACGGCATCCTGGCCGACCTGGTCGTCGTCGTGGCGAAGACCACCCCGGAGGGCGGCGCGAAGGGGCTCTCGCTCATCGTCGTCGAGCGCGGTGCGGAGGGCTTCGAGCGCGGCCGCAACCTCGACAAGATCGGCCAGAAGTCCCAGGACACCGCCGAGCTCTTCTTCAACGACGTCCGGGTGCCCAAGGAGAACCTCCTCGGTGAGCTGGACGGCGCCTTCATCCACCTGATGACCAACCTGGCCCAGGAGCGCATGGGCATAGCCGTCGCCGGGATCGCCGCCGCCGAGCACCTGCTGGAGATCACCACCGAGTACGTCAAGGAGCGCGAGGCCTTCGGACGGCCGCTCTCCAAGCTCCAGCACATCCGGTTCGAGATCGCGGAGATGGCCACCGAGTGCGCCGTCACCCGCGCCTTCCTCGACCGGTGCATCGTCGACCACTCGCAGGGCACGCTCGACGCCGTGCACGCCTCGATGGCCAAGTGGTGGGCCACCGAACTGCAGAAGCGGGTGGCCGACCGCTGCCTCCAGCTGCACGGCGGCTACGGATACATGACGGAGTACCGGGTGGCCAAGGCGTTCACCGACGGCCGCATCCAGACCATCTACGGCGGCACGACCGAGATCATGAAGGAGATCATCGGCCGCTCGCTGCTCGCCTGACCCCTGCTCGCCCGACCCCGCACCGGGCAGAAAACCGCCCCAGAAAGGCAGCTGTCTTGAGTACCGAAGCATTCGTCTACGACGCGATCCGCACCCCGCGCGGCCGAGGCAAGGCCAACGGCGCCCTGCACGGCACCAAGCCGATCGACCTCGTCGTCGGCCTGATCCACGAGCTCCGGAGCCGCTTCCCCGGCCTGGACCCGGCGGCCGTCGACGACATCGTCCTCGGCGTGGTCAGCCCGCTGGGGGACCAGGGCTCCGACATCGCCCGGATCGCCGCCATCGCGGCCGGGCTCCCCGACACCGTCGCGGGCGTCCAGGAGAACCGCTTCTGTGCCTCGGGGCTCGAAGCCGTCAACCTGGCCGCCGCCAAGGTCCGTTCCGGCTGGGAGGACCTCGTCCTCGCGGGCGGCGTCGAGTCGATGTCCCGGGTGCCGATGGGCTCGGACGGCGGCGCGTGGGCGATGGACCCGATGACCAACTACGAGACCGGCTTCGCGCCGCAGGGCGTCGGCGCCGACCTCATCGCGACCATCGAGGGCTTCTCGCGCCGCGACGTCGACGAGTTCGCCGCGCTGTCCCAGGAGCGGGCCGCGGAGGCGTGGAAGGACAACCGCTTCGCCCGCTCCGTCGTCCCCGTCAAGGACCGCAACGGCCTCGTCGTCCTCGACCACGACGAGCACATGCGGCCCGGCACCACCGCCGACTCCCTCGCCGCGCTCAAGCCGTCATTCGCGGGCATCGGTGAGATGGGCGGCTTCGACGCGGTGGCGCTCCAGAAGTACCACTGGGTGGAGAAGATCGACCACGTCCACCACGCGGGCAACTCCTCCGGCATCGTCGACGGCGCGGCCCTGGTCGCGATCGGCTCGAAGGAGATCGGGGAGCGGTACGGTCTCACGCCGCGCGCCCGGATCGTCTCCGCGGCCGTCTCCGGCTCCGAGCCCACCATCATGCTCACCGGACCGGCGCCCGCCACCCGCAAGGCCCTCGCCAAGGCCGGGCTCACCATCGACGACATCGACCTCGTCGAGATCAACGAGGCCTTCGCGGGCGTCGTCCTGCGCTTCGCCAGGGACATGGGGCTCTCCCTCGACAAGATCAACGTCAACGGCGGCGCCATCGCGCTCGGCCACCCGCTCGGCGCCACCGGCGCGATGATCCTCGGCACCCTCATCGACGAACTGGAGCGGCGCGACAAGCGCTACGGACTCGCCACCCTGTGCGTCGGCGGCGGCATGGGCGTGGCCACCGTCATCGAGCGTCTCTGACCGTTCCCCCTCCTACGGAGAAGACAGACACATGACCGAGAGCACGACCATCCGCTGGGAACAGGACGAGACCGGCGTCGTCACCCTGGTACTCGACGACCCCAACCAGTCCGCCAACACGATGAACCAGGCCTTCAAGGACTCCATCGCGGCCATCGCCGAGCGCGCGGAGGCCGAGAAGGACACCATCCGGGGCATCATCTACACCTCCGCGAAGAAGACCTTCTTCGCCGGCGGCGACCTCAAGGACATGATCAGGATCGGTCCGGAGAACGCGCAGCTCGCGTTCGACACCGGCACCGCCATCAAGGGCTCGCTCCGCCGCATCGAGACCCTCGGCAAGCCCGTCGTCGCCGCCATCAACGGGGCTGCCCTCGGTGGCGGTTACGAGATCGCCCTCGCCTCCCACCACCGCGTCGCCCTCGACGCGCCCGGCTCCCGGATCGGCCTGCCCGAGGTCACCCTCGGCCTGCTGCCCGCGGGCGGCGGCGTCACCCGCACCGTACGCCTCATGGGCATCGCCGACGCGCTGCTCAAGGTGCTCCTCCAGGGCACCCAGTACACCCCGCGACGCGCCCTGGAGAACGGCCTGGTCCACGAGGTCGCCGCCACCCCCGAGGAGATGCTGGACAAGGCCCGCGCCTTCATCGACGCCAACCCCGAGTCCCAGCAGCCCTGGGACGTCAAGGGGTACCGCATCCCCGGCGGCACCCCGTCGAACCCCAAGTTCGCCGCCAACCTGCCCGCCTTCCCGTCCAACCTCAAGAAGCAGCTGAACGGCGCCCCGATGCCCGCGCCGCGCAACATCCTCGCCGCGGCCGTCGAGGGCTCCCAGGTCGACTTCGAGACCGCCCTGACCATCGAGGCCCGGTACTTCACCGAGCTGGTCACCGGCCAGGTCTCCAAGAACATGATCCAGGCGTTCTTCTTCGACCTCCAGGCCGTCAACTCCGGCGCCAGCCGCCCCAAGGACATCGAGGAGCGCCAGGTCCGCAAGGTGGCCGTGCTCGGCGCCGGGATGATGGGCGCGGGCATCGCCTACTCCTGCGCCAAGGCCGGCATCGACGTCGTCCTCAAGGACGTCTCCACGGAGGCCGCCGCCAAGGGCAAGGCGTACAGCGAGAAGCTGCTCGACAAGGCGCTGTCCCGGGGCCGTACGACCGAGGCCAAGCGCGACGAGCTGCTGGCCCGGATCACCCCGACCGGCGACCCGGCAGACCTCGCGGGCTGCGACGCCGTCATCGAGGCGGTCTTCGAGAACACCGAGCTCAAGCACCAGGTGTTCCAGGAGATCCAGGACATCATCGAGCCCGACGCGCTGCTCTGCTCCAACACCTCCACGCTGCCCATCACGGCCCTGGCCGAAGGGGTCACGCGCCCCGCCGACTTCATCGGGCTGCACTTCTTCTCGCCCGTCGACAAGATGCCGCTCGTCGAGATCATCAAGGGCGAGAAGACCGGCGACGAGGCCCTGGCCCGCGCCTTCGACCTGGTCCGCCGGATCAAGAAGACCCCGATCGTCGTCAACGACTCGCGCGGCTTCTTCACCTCCCGCGTCATCGGCCAGTTCATCAACGAGGGCGTCGCGATGGTCGGCGAGGGCGTCGAGCCCGCCTCCGTCGAGCAGGCCGCCGCCCAGGCGGGCTACCCGGCCAAGGTGCTCTCCCTGATGGACGAGCTGACCCTCACCCTGCCCCGCAAGATCCGCGACGAGACCCGCAGGGCCGTCGAGGAGGCGGGCGGCAGCTGGGCAGGCCACCCCTCGGACTCGGTCATCGACCGCATGGTCGACGAGTTCGGGCGCCCCGGACGCAGCGGCGGCGCGGGCTTCTACGAGTACGACGAGAACGGCAGGCGCACCCGCCTCTGGCCCGGACTGCGCGAGCACTTCACGCGACCCGGCACGGACATCTCGTTCACCGACATGCAGGAGCGGATGCTCTTCTCCGAGGCCCTGGACAGCGTCCGCTGCCTGGAGGAGGACGTCCTGATCACCGTCGCCGACGCCAACATCGGCTCCATCATGGGCATCGGCTTCCCGCCGTGGACGGGCGGCGTGCTCCAGTACATCAACGGGTACGAGGGCGGCCTGCCCGGCTTCGTGGCCCGCGCCCGGGAGCTCGCCGGACGGTACGGGGACCGGTTCCTGCCGCCCGCGCTGCTCGTGTCCAAGGCGGAGAAGGGCGAGACCTTCCACGACTGAGGCCGCCCGTGCGCCGCGTTCACCGTCACTCGGCGGTGAACGCGGCCCGCAGCTCCTCCTTCAGCGACCGCTGGAAGGCGGTCACCAGCGCCTGGAGCACCATCGGCTGCATGTGCGCCGACAGCGACTTCATCGCCTTGAGGTGCTCCGGGTCCGACTCCCGCTCCCGGTACGGACTCCACACCTCGTCCCGGAAGAGCCGGGTCAGCTCCTGGGCGGCCGAGCGGGTGTGCTCCAGCAGGACCGTACGGGCGGCCAGGATCGTCTCGTGCGCGATCGGCACGTCGAGCAGCTCCACCCCGAGCCGCAGCAGCCCCGGATCCACCCGGTAGGGGGCCGCGCCCGGATCGGCCCGCTCCAGCACCCCCATCGCGGCCAGCCGGTCGAGGTCCTGCCCGGTCAGCGCCCGCCCCGCGCGGCGCTCCAGCTCCGCCCGGCTCACGTCCTCCGCCGAGTCCGGCGCCCAGGAGGCCACCAGCGCCCGGTGGATCGCCAGGTCCTGGGCGCTCAGATCGGGCGGCAGCTGCTCCAGGTAGCGTTCGATCGCGGCGAGCGTCATGCCCTGGTGCTGGAGCTCCTCGATCAGCGCGAGGCGGGAGAGGTGGTCGTGCCCGTAGTGCCCCACCCGGCGCGGACCGATCACCGGCGGCGGCAGCAGCCCCCGGGTGCTGTAGAAGCGCACCGTGCGCACCGTCACCCCGGCGCGAGCGGCCAGCTCGTCGACCGTGAGCGTCGGCTCCTCTGTCCCGGTCGCCATCTCTGCTCCTCGTGTCCGACCCCGCGGATGAACTGCCGGGCGTGTGCGTCGATCAGTTCAACAGTATTGCTGTCTCACCACTGTTGTGAAAGTGCCCGGCGGCGGAGCACCAGCTGATTTCGCCGGCGGCGGCGCAGCCCGCGCACCAGGCTGTCGCCGTGACCCTCCATGAGGACGAGACCGACGCGGATGAGTCCGCCGTCCGGGCGCTGCTGCGGGAGCAGCTCCCCGAATGGGCCGCCGGAACCCCGAGTTCCGCCTTCCCGCTCGTCCGGTCGGTCCACCGCTGGACCGAGGGCGAGGAGCCCGGCCCCGCCGGAACGGGCGCTCCGGCCGCCCATTGTCAGTGCGCGCTCGTACGCTGGTGCGATGACCGAGATCGTTTATGTAAACGGGGACGCCACCGCTCCGCAGGGCAAGGGCGTCAAGCTGATCGCCCATGTCTGCAACGACCTGGGCGGCTGGGGCAAGGGCTTCGTGCTCGCCGTGTCGCGCCGCTGGCCCGAACCGGAGGCCCGGTACCGCAGTTGGCACCGCGAACGGGCCGGCAACGACTTCGGGCTCGGCGCCGTCCAGTTCGTCCAGGTGAGCCCGTACATCTGGGTGGCGAACATGGTGGGCCAGCGGGGGATGCGCACCGGGAGTCAGGGGGTGCCGGTCCGCTACGAGGCGATCGACACGGCGCTGGGCACGGTGGCCGACAAGGCCCTTGAGCTGGGGGCCTCGGTCCATATGCCGCGGATCGGCTGCGGGCTGGCGGGCGGGAAGTGGTCGCGCGTCGAACCCCTGCTGGAACAACGGCTGTCGAGCCGGGGGGTCGAGGTGACGGTGTACGACTTCGACTGACGCGCGAGTAACGGAGTGACAGCACGGAGCTCACTGTTGCGGCGCCACTAGGGTGGACCGGAACCGGCACAGAGCGGGGAGGTCCCATGGCCGCACGGAGCACGGACGAGGCACTGCTGGCCCGTGCGCTGGACGGGCCGCCGCCCTCCGACGCCCTGAGTGAGCAGATCCTCGACGCCGCGCGTGAGCAGTTCATGACCTTCGGGCTGCGCCGCTCCACCGTCGACGACGTCGCCAAACGGGCCGGGGTCTCGCGCGTGACCGTCTACCGGCGGATCGGCAACAAGGACAGCCTCGTCTCCGCCTGCCTGCTGCGCGAGTACCGCCGCTTCCTGGTGGAGGTGGACGACGCGGTGGCCGCCCTGCCCACGACGGAGGACCGGCTGGTCGAAGGCTTCACCGCGGTGCTGCGGCACATCCGCGAGCATCCGCTCATCGGCGGTCTGCTGAGGCTGGAACCCGAGACCATGCTGCCCTTCCTGACCCTGGAGAGCGGACCGGCCCTCCTCGCCATCCGCGAGTACCTGGCGGACCGGCTGCGTGACGCCCGGCGCGCGGAGGGCCGCCCGGCCAGTGATCCGACACCGGTCGCCGAACTGATGGTGCGCATCACCGTCTCCTTCCTCCTCAACCCCGTCAGCTGCTTCGAGCTGGACGAGGACACCCAGGTGCGGGAGTTCGCCCGGCGCTATCTGGTGCCGCTGCTCGCGACCCGTTCCCCGGACGGCCCGAGCGGCCGCTGAGGCGCCGGGGGCGGCTCAGGCGGCGGCCGTCTCGTCGGGGAGCGGTTCCAGGGGGCGGCCGGCCGCCCAGTGCGGCCCGAGGTCGTCCAGCCGCCAGCCGAACGGATAGGAGCGCGGCTGCGGACGTGAGGGCAGCCGGCGGGGGCGCGCCGGGAGGAGGCGGACGCAGTGCGAGCGGGCGCGCAGCGATCCGGCGGCCGCGGAGCGGACCCAGCGGGGCTGCGCGCGGAACCCCAGGGCGCGCAGCAGCGGTTCGTCCAGCAGGGCGAGCGAGAAGCGCGCGATCAGCGGACGCAGCGGGCGCGGGTACCAGTCGGCCATGGTCCGGAACGTGGCGTTGGCGACCCGCCGGTTCGCCGGGTCGTACGCGAACATCCGCTCCTCGTAGGAGTCCAGCAGCCGCTCGAACCCCTCGTAGGTGTCCGGTGCGCCCTCGATGCCCATCATCGCGGCCATCTTCCGGCCCACCTCGGTCAGCGCCTGTGTCTCCACCCGGCACAGGGGCCGCCAGCCGAACCGGTCGATCCAGCGCTTCGGCCCGACGACGGTGGTCGCCAGGACGTACAGGAAGTCCTCGTTGGGTATCCGGTACTTCCCGTGGATCCGGTTGAGGTGCCGGGCCGCCGCCCGCCCGCGCTCCGAGTCGAAGCCGTCGGCGGCCATCTCGTACCCGATCAGCACCGTGTCGTCGTACCGCTTCTGCCCGGCCCGTTCGAACTCCTGGGTCCGGTCCAGGAGCACGGAGATCCGGGGGACCCCGTAGTCGCGGAGGAAGGCGATGCTCACCCCCTGCCGGTAGTCCCAGGGGAACTCGTACTGAGAGATCAGCCGAAGGATCTCGGCGTAGTCGTGCGCCGGATCCATCCGGCGTATCTCGCGCAGGCGGCTGTATCGGCCCATGGTGCGCCCTCCTGTCCGTGTCCGTGTCCCGGTTCCATGTGGGACCGATCCGGTGTGTGGTGTCCGGATTTCATGCTCCAACTCGCTTGATAAGCAAGCGATGTGATGGGTCGTCGGTCCTGAGAGTCAAAGTTACAAATACTATTGACTTGTTTCACGAGTCCCGTCAACAGTGCCGACGGGCGGGTGTGGGACGGGGTGCGGCGGGGGTCGGTGCGCGTGGTGTCCGAAGCGCTCGCATACTGGATGAGGCGGGGGCCGATCGCCGGGTCAGGCCCCCACGCCGACCGCCGGGAGTACCGAATGAGCAGCGAGCAGGACCCCGTACCGCCCCCGCCCGGGGGTGTGCTGTGGAGCCTGTCCGGCGATATCCGGGCTCTGCTGATGCTGCCGGCCGCCCTCACCCTCCAGGTCGCCCATCCAGCGGTCGGCGCGGGGGTCGACGAGCACTCCGTCTTCCGTACGGACCCGTGGGGGCGCGGTGAACGGTCCCTGCGCTCGCTCCAGCTCTGGGTGTACGGGGGAGCGGAGGCGGTGGAGGAGGGGCGCAGGCTCCGCCGGCTGCACCGCACCATTCGGGGCACCTACACCCGGGGCCGCCCCTACCACGCCCTGTCACCGGCGAACTACGCATGGGTGCACGCCACCGGATTCCCCGTGTACCAGCACGCGGCGCGCTACCTGATCCGCCCGCTCGGCGCGGAACAGGAGCGGGCGCTGTACCGGGAGTGGCTCCAGGTGGGCCGGGTGCTCGGGATCCGCGACCGGGACATGCCGCGGACCGTCGAGGAGTTCTGGCCGTACTACTGGGGCATGCTGGCCGATGAGATCGAGCGGACCGTCGTCGTCGACGAACTCGTCGACCCCGGAACCCCGGTGCCCCCGCCGGACCGGGGGCCGCTGCTCCTGCGGCTGCCGCTGAGGGCGCTGTGGCCGCTGCTCCGTCCGCCGCTGGCCCGGTTCCGGAGCTTCCTCACCGTCGGGCTGATGCCCCCGGACGCGCGCGAGGCGATCGGCCTGGAGTGGACGGACGCGCAGGAGCGGGCGCTGCGGCGGTTCTGCGCCGTGGTGCGGCTGCTGGTGCCGGTGCTGCCGGAGCGGCTGCGCTACCTGCCGAGGGCGCGCCGGGCACGGGCGGCCCACCGGGAGGCCGGGATCAGGCGGAAGCGCGCCGGATCAGCTCCGTCGGCATGATGACCGGACCGGCTTCCCCGGCGCCGTCGTTGAGCCGGTCCATCAACAGCCTGACCATCAACCTGCCCATGCTCACCACGTCCTGACGGACCGTCGTCAGCGGGGGATCGGTCTTCTCCGCGACCGACTCCATGTCGTCGAAGCCGACCAGCGCCACGTCCTGCGGTACCCGGCGGCCGTGCTCGCGCAGTACTTGCAGAGCGCCGGAGGCCATCAGGTCGTTGGCGGCGAAGACACCGTCCAGGTCCGGCCGCCTCGCCAGCAGCCCGGCCATGGCGCGGGCGCCGCCCTCCGCGGTGAAGTCGCCGTCCGCCACCAGCGCGGGATCCCCGTCCGGCAGTACGTCGAAGTAGCCGTCGAGGCGGTCCAGGGCCGAGGTCTGGTCGCGCGGGCCTGCGATGTGCGCGATGTGCCGGCGGCCGAGCGAGGCCAGATGGCGTACCGCCTCGCGGGCGCCTCCCCGGTTGTCGCAGTCGACGTAGGGGACCGCGGGGCCTGAGACGCCCGGCCGTCCGGGGCGCCCGCCGTAGACGGTCGGTACCCGGAACCGGCGTATGACCGAGGACAGTTCGTCGTCCGTGTGCAGCGAGAAGGCCAGCACACCGTCCACGTGGCCACCGGCCAGATAGCGGGTGACCCGGTCGAAGTCCCCGCTCCCCTCCACCAGGAGCAGCACCAACTGGGTGTCATAGGTGATGAGTTCGCGGCTTATGCCACGGATGTGCTGGGAGAAGAAGGGGTCGGAGAAGATCCGGATCTCGGGTTCGTCGATGATGACGGCGACCGCCCCGTTGCGCCGGGTCACCAGGGTCCGGGCGGCGTGGTTCGGCACATAGCCGAGCTCGTCGACCGCCTTGCGGACCTGGTCCACCAGCGGCTGCCGCACCCCCGCACCGCCGTTGACCACCCGGGAGGCCGTCGCCCGGGACACCCCGGCGCGGGCCGCCACGGCTTCCAGTGTGGGGCGTGCGTGAGAGGCATCGGGGGTGGAACGGGGCAAGGGACGCTCCTCGGAGGCGCGGGAGGGGGCGGGATCCGGCCGGGTCCCGGCCGGACAGCACGGACCCCGCCAGCCTACGACCTGGCGCGGGCGGCGACCGGGGTATCCCCTCGCGCGGACGCCGGGCCGGGGGCCGGGGGCCGGGTCGGCTCCGAGCCCTGTCGCGCGGGCGGCTCCGGGCCTTGTCGCGCGGGTGGCTCCGGGCTCTGTCGCGCGGGCGCCCGGCACGGTACCTTCCGGCCATGCCGAGACGTGCACGGGGTGGCCACGCGTCGGACGGCGGCGGCCCGCTGGCCGGCCGTCGCCGGACGCGCGGCCTCGTGCACGCGGCCGTCGCCACCGCGCTGGCAGGCGCGCTGCTCACGGGCTCCGCCGAGGCCGCGCGCACCCCGCCGCGTACCGGATTCGAGGCCGCCGACGGGACGCGCTGGACCTCCCCGGCCGAAGAACGCGCGCTGCTCGCGGCCCTCGGCGGGCGCGGCGACCGGGTCGCCGTGGAGCGGATCGGTACGACTGAGCGGGGCCGCCCGTTGCGGCTCGTCCGGATCGGAACCCGGCGTCCGGGCGCGCTCACCGTGCTCCTCGTGTGCAGCCAGCACGGCGACGAACCGGCTGCCCGTGAGGCCTGCCTGACGACGGTCCGCGATCTCGGATACGCCAGGGACCCGGCCACCCGTGACTTCCTCGCCCGCACCGAGATCCTCGTCGTTCCCACCGCCAACCCGGACGGCAGTGCCGCAGGCACCCGGGGCAACTCGGACGACGTGGACATCAACCGCGACCACCTCGCCCTGCACACCGCGGAGGGCCGCGCCATCGCGGCGGTGCTCCGGGACCACACGCCCGACGTGGTCTACGACCTGCACGAGTACGGCGCCGCCACGCCGTACTACGACAAGGACCTGACCGTCCTGTGGCCCCGCAACCCCAACGTCGACGACCGGGTGCGAGAGGAGTCGAAGCTCCTGGCCGCACGCTATGTGCGCCCGGCCGTCCGGTCCGCCGGACACGACAGCGGGCTCTACGGCATCTGGACGGACCCGGTCACCGGGCGGGCGGTCAAGCAGACGGCGGGCGACGGGCAGGAGCGCATCCTGCGCAACGCGGCGGGTGTCAAACACGCGGTGGCCCTGCTCGTCGAATCCCGGGTGGACCCGCTCACGGACGCCGAGCGGGCCGACCCCGCGGTCAGCACCCGGCGCCGGGTGCACTCCCAACTCGCCGCGCTCGACGGTCTGTTCTCCTACGTCGAGGAACGGCGCGGTGAGATCGCCGCCGCCACCGCCGGTTCCCGGGCGGCCGGAACGTCCGACCGGGAACCGGTCCTGCTGGGCGGGGCCGACAACGAGGACCCGGAGCCCGGCGACGTCCTCGCGCGGCCGCCCTGCGGTTACCGGCTCACGGAGCGCGGATTCGCCGAGGTCGGGGACGAACTCGCCCTGCACGGCGTCACCTCCCGGCCCGACGGTGACGGTGTGTACGTACCGCTGGACCAGCCGGCCCGGAAGCTGATCCCGCTCCTGCTGGACGCACGTGCGTCATACCACCTCATAAACGGTCAAGCCGATACCGCTTGTTGATCCCGGAAGATGTGCGCCGCGTGTGGTACTGCCTACGGAGAGCGAAACTTCAGCTTCCGTGAAAGGTGCCTTTCGTGTCCCAGGACGATCAGAGAACGGGCGGCAGGGGGGATCTGTCGGTGACGGCGGATCTGCCCGGCGACCCGACCCAGGGCCGGCGCCCCACGACCGACCGAGTGGTGTTCGGCGTCACCGCCGTCCTCACCCTCGCCTTCGTGGTCTGGGGGGCCACCGCCACCGACTCGCTGGAGGACGTCTCCAGCACACTGCTCAACGGGCTCATGCACAACGGCGGTTGGGCCTTCATGCTGGCCGCCTCCGGATTCGTGGTCTTCGCGCTCTGGCTCGCCATCAGCCGCTACGGAAAGATCACCCTCGGCCAGGAGGGCGAGGAGCCGGAATTCCGGACCGTGTCCTGGGTCGCCATGATGTTCAGCGCGGGCATGGGCATCGGCCTGATGTTCTACGGAGTGAGCGAGCCCCTGGCGCACTTCGTCCACCACCCGCCCGGCACCCATCCCGCGGACGCCGCCGAGGCGATGCAGACCGCGATGGCCACGACCCTCTTCCACTGGACGCTCCATCCCTGGGCGATCTACGCGGTGGTCGGTCTCGCCATCTCGTACAGCACCTTCCGGCGCCGCAGGCGGCAGACCATCAGCGCCGTCTTCGAGCCGCTCATCGGCGCCCGGCACGCCCACGGCGGCCTCGGCAGACTGATCGACATCCTCGCCATCTTCGCCACTCTCTTCGGCTCGGCCGCCTCGCTCGGCCTGGGCGCACTCCAGATCGGCAGCGGGTTCCACGAGCTGAACTGGAAGGAGAAGACCGGTACCGGGCTGCTCGTCCTGATCATCGCCGTACTGACCGTGGCCTTCGTCGCCTCGGCGATCTCCGGCGTGGAGAAGGGCATCCAGTGGCTGTCCAACATCAATATGGTGCTCGCCCTGATCCTCGCCGTGTTCGTGTTCATCGCGGGCCCCACCATCATCGTGCTCGACCTGCTGCCCACCTCGATCGCCGCCTACATCGGTGATCTGCCCCAGCTCGCCGGACGCACGGAGGCGACCGGCAAGGGCGAGGTCGCCGACTGGCTCAGCAGCTGGACCGTCTTCTACTGGGCCTGGTGGATCTCCTGGACCCCGTTCGTCGGCATGTTCATCGCCAGGATCAGCCGCGGCCGGACCATCCGTCAGTTCATCGGCGGGGTCATCCTGGTCCCCAGCACGGTCAGCCTGATCTGGTTCGCGATCTTCGGCGGCACCGCCATCAAGCTCCAGGAGGCCGGGAAGCTCGACGGCGCCGACACCCAGGAGGCCCAGCTCTTCGGCGTACTCCAGCAGTTCCCCATCCCCACGGTGATGAGCCTGCTCGTGATGATCCTGGTCGGCATCTTCTTCGTGTCGGGCGCCGACGCCGCGTCCATCGTGATGGGCACCCTGTCCCAGAAGGGCATCCTCGAACCGGCCAAGTGGGTCGTCGTCTTCTGGGGCGTCACCACCGGCGCGGTGGCGGCGGTCATGCTGCTGATCGGGAACGGCAAGGGCGACGCGCTGGCCGGACTGCAGAACCTGACCATCCTGGTGGCCGCGCCCTTCACCATCGTCATGATCGGGATGTGTGTGGCCCTGATGCGGGACCTGCGCGAGGACCCGCTCATCGTGCGACGCGAGTTCGGGGTGGAGGCGGTCGAGTCCGCCGTCATCGAGGGGCACGCCAAGTACGACGGCGACTTCGAGATCCGGATCGGTCCCGGCGACAGCCAGATCACCACCGAACGCGACAGCGACAAGCCCGGCGGTTCCAGCCCGGCCGCCGACTGAGCGGGACCGCCCGGCGACTACGAGCGCCGGTCGCGCTTCGCCCCACCGCGCTCAGCGCACCAGTTCAGTCCACCAGCCGGGCCGCCGCTTCCGCGCAGCCCAGCGCCACGGTCACCCCCGCGCCGCCGTGCCCGTAGTTGTGCACCAGGCGCCCGCCACCGGGCAGCGGCTCGGCCTCGATGCGGACCCCCGCGTCCCGGGCCGGCCGCAGCCCCACCCGGTGCCCGATGATCCGCGCACCGGCGATCTCCGGCCGGACCCGGGCGCACCGCGCCACGATCTCCCCGGCCACGCGGGGATCGGGCACGGTGCTCCAGTCGTCCGTGCCGGCGGTGCCGCCGAGCACCAGCCGGCCCGGCTGCGGGAAGAAGTACGTCGTCGCCTCTGACGCCGGGTCCGCCTCGGTGTACCACTCCTCGATCCCCGGGTTCTCCACCATGACCAGCTGACCGCGCACGGGCCGCATACCGGTGTCAGGGACCAGCTCACGGGCGCCGAGCCCGGTGCAGTTGACCACCGTCGCCGCCTCGGCGGCGGCCTCGTCGAAGGAGCTGACCGTACGCCGCTCGACCGAGCCCCCGGCGGCCCTGACCTGTTCCTCCAACCAGTCGAGGTGCACCGGCATGTCGATCAGCGGCAACCGGCAGCGCAGCCCCTCCGCGCTCTCCACCACATCCTTCAGCTTTCCGGCCCACGCCCCCTGCGCCGCGAGCCGCTCGCCCCGGTGCAGGCCCCTGACCAGCCGTACCCCGGTCTCCGAGGGCCGGGCGGCCAGCTCCTCGTACCGGCTCAGCGAAGCCAGCGACCAGTCACCGACCCGGTCCCGCGGCTCGATCCGGTACGGCCACCACAGGGCCCCCGCCACCGCGGAGGTCGTGGCCGCGGCGGGCTGCCGTGACCAGACCCGTACCCGGTGACCGCGTCCGGCCAGCACCACCGCTGTGGTGAGGCCGCTGACCCCACCGCCCACCACGATCACTTCCGACACTGCCGCACCGCCGCTCGTCTCTGCCCGGCCCACCCGGTCGGTCCACCTGTTCCAGGGAAGGACCCTAGCCCCGCTCCGGGCGACCGGCGCCCCCGGGCGCCGATTAGGATCGACCTCCTGATGACTGCCACCCTCGTCGCCAAGGACCTCGCCGCCGGACACGGCGACCGCACTCTCTTCGCCGAACTCGACCTCGTGGTCGCTCCCGGCGACGTGATCGGTCTCGTCGGAGTCAACGGCGCCGGAAAATCGTCGCTCCTGCGTCTGCTCGCCGGGCTCGACCAGCCGGAGGAGGGGGAGCTGCGGCTCTCCCCGCCCACCGCCACCGTCGGCCACCTCCCGCAGGAACCGGAGCGGCGCCCGCAGGAGACGGTGCGGGAGTTCCTGGCCCGGCGGACGGGCGTGGCCGAGGCCCAGTCGACGATGGACGCCGCCACCCAGGCCCTCGTGGACGGTGCGCCCGGCTCCGACGACGCGTACTCGGAGTCGCTGGAACGCTGGCTCGCCCTCGGCGGCGCAGACCTGGACGAACGGGCCGAGGAAGTGGCCGCGGAGCTCGGGCTGACCGTCGGCCTCGACCTGCCGATGACCACCCTCTCCGGGGGCCAGGCAGCCCGCGTGGGCCTCGCCTCACTGCTGCTCTCCCGCTACGACGTCTTCCTGCTCGACGAACCCACCAACGACCTCGACCTCGACGGCCTGGAACGGCTTGAGCGGTACGTCTCCGGGCTCCGCGCGGGCACGGTCGTCATCAGCCACGACCGCGAGTTCCTGATGCGTACGGTGACCAAGGTCCTCGAACTCGACCTCGCCCAGCAGCAGATCAACCTCTACGGCGGTGGCTACGCGGCGTACCTGGAGGAGCGCGAGCGGGCCCGCAGGCACGCCCGGGAGGAGTTCGAGGAGTTCGCGGACAAGCGCTCCGCGCTGGAGGGCCGCGCCCTCATGCAGCGCTCCTGGATGGACAAGGGCGTCAGGAACGCGCGCCGCAAGGCCGGCGACTCCGACAAGATGGCCCGCAAGTTCCGCAGTGAGTCGAGCGAGAAGCAGGCCGCGAAGGCCCGCCAGACCCAGCGCATGATCGAGCGGCTCGATGTCGTGGAGGAGCCGCGCAAGGAGTGGGAGCTGCGGATGGAGATCGCCTCCGCCCCCCGCTCCGGCTCCGTCGTGGCGACCCTGCGCGAGGCGCGCGTCACGCGCGGGGACTTCGTGTTCGGACCGGTCTCGCTCCAGATCGACTGGGCGGACCGGATCGCCATCACCGGCGCGAACGGCGCCGGGAAGTCGACGCTGCTCGCCGCCCTGCTCGGGCGCCTCCCGCTGGACTCGGGGCACGCGAGCCTGGGCTCCGGTGTGGTGGTGGGGGAGGTGGACCAGGCGCGGAAGCTGTTCCACGGTACTGAATCCCTGCTGGAGGCGTTCTGCGCGGCCGTCCCCGACACGGAACCGGCCGAGGTCCGCACGCTCCTCGCCAAATTCGGCCTGCGCGCCGATCACGTCATGCGCCCCGCGACCACTCTCTCCCCGGGCGAGCGGACCCGTTCCGCACTCGCCCTGCTCCAGGGCCGGGGCGTCAACCTCCTCGTCCTGGACGAGCCGACGAACCACCTCGACCTGCCGGCGATCGAGCAGCTTGAGTCGGCGCTCGACTCGTACAAGGGGACGTTGCTGCTGGTCACGCACGACCGCCGGATGCTGGAGGCGGTCCGCACGACGCGCCGTGTAGAGGTGGCGGCGGGACGGCTGACGGAGAGCTGAGCCCCGGCAGCCCGGTTCGGCCTTGTTGGTATGCCAAATGCGGTGGGTGTGAATCCCCCGTGCGTCGATTGAGGCCTGAATTCCGACTTACTTCTCATAACTCCTGAAGGTGCGGGCACTTGGTATGCCAAGTGTTACTGTCGCCTTGTTCCGGCCCGGGAGTCGCCGTTCCCGTCGCCCGGCCGGAACGCGACCGGTATACCCCGCACCCGCAGGAGGCCCCGTGCGAACCCGCTGGCGTGCCACCCACGTCCTCGCCCACCGCGACGGCGGCCACGCGCTCCTGCGGGACGGCGAGATCGTGTGGGAGGGCGACACGATCAGCTACGTAGGACGCGGCTACGACGGCCCCGTCGATGTCGAACTGGACCTGGGCGAGGCCCTGGTGATGCCCGGACTCATCGACCTCGACGCGCTCACCGACATCGACCACCTCGTCCTGGACTCCTGGGCGCCGCCCGCCCGCGCCGCCGGACTCCTCTGGTCGCAGGAGTACTTCGACCACCGCCGGCGCGACGTCTTCACCCCGGCGGAACGGGCCACCGTCCGCGAGTACGCCCTGGTCCAGCTGGCCCTGCACGGCATCACCACGTACATGCCCATCGCCTCGGAGGTGCACAGCGCCTGGGCAGAGCCGTACGACGAACTCGTCACCATGGCCGAGACCTCCCGGCGCATCGGACTGCGCGGCTACCTGGGCCCCGCCTACCGCTCGGGCGTCAACGTGGCACGGCCCGACGGCGGCCGTCACGTCGCCTTCGCGGAGGAGCTGGGCCGCGCCGGACTGCGGGACGCCGAGCGCTTCCTCGACCACACCGCCCGCCTCGGCGACCCGCTCGTCAACGGGGTGCTGCTGCCCTGCCGCATCGAGACCCTCACCGAGGAGCTCCTGCGCGAGACCGCCGCGCTCGCGCGAAGCCGCGACGTCCCCGTACGGCTGCACTGCCTCCAGGGCCTGCACGAACGCGACCTCGTACGGCGGACGCACCACGCCACCCCGCTGGAACTGCTGGCCCGCACCGGCCTCCTGGACACCCGGCTGCTCGTCCCGCACGGCGTCTTCACCGACCGCCACCCCTCGGTCCACGGCGAGGACCGAGGCGACCTGGCCGCCCTCGCCGCGGCCGGCGTCTCCGTCATCCACTGCCCGCAGACCTCGCTGCGCTACGGACAGGTACTGCACTCCTTCGGCGCCTACCGGCGCGCGGGCATCAACCTCTGCCTGGGCACCGACTCCTTCCCGCCCGACCTGATCCGGGGCATGGACACCGGCGTCCACCTCGCGAAGACCGCCGACGGCCGGGCGGACGCCGCACCCGCGGAGCACTACGTAGAGGCGGCCACCCTCGGCGGCGCCCGCGCACTGGGCCGCGACGACCTCGGACGGCTGGAGCGCGGCGCGCAGGCGGACCTGGTCGCGTTTCGGCTCGACGACATCCGCGACGGCGTCCAGGACGACCCCGTCCGCACCTTCCTGCTCAACGGCACCGCCCGGCAGGCCACCCACTCCGTCGTGGCGGGACGCCCCGTCATGACCGACGGCCGCATCCCCGGCACCGACCTGGCCAACCTGCGCCGCCGCGCACAGGAACTCTTCGAGAAGATGCGTGAGGGCTACGCCGAGCGCGACGTGCACCGCCGGGGTGCCGACGCGCTGTTCCCGCCGACCTTCCCGCCGTTCGAGGAGACGACATCACGATGACGACGACCGAATCGCCCGACGCCAGTGAGTCCCACGCCGACCACGCCGAGCGCACGATCCGGGCCGGCATCCTGTCCGGCGCCTACCCGCCAGGGTCCCGGCTGCGCGAACGCGAGCTCTCCGAGGCCCTGGGCTTCTCCCGCATCCCCGTCCGCGAGGCGCTCACCCGGCTGACCGGCGAAGGCCTCGTCGTGATCTCCCCGCGGCGCGGCGCGTCCGTGCGCAACCTCTCGCTGCGCGATGTCGCGGAACTCTTCGACCTGCGCCTGAGCCTGGAGGTGTTCGCCGCCCGCAGGGCCGCGGAGGCCTGCGCCGCCGGGCACCGCGGCGACCGGCTGCGCACCCTCATGGAGGAGGCAGAGGAGGCCACCCGGGGCGGCGACGTCCACGAGATCCCCGCGGCCAACACCGCCCTGCACGCCGAGATCGTCGCGATGACCGGGAACCGGCTGCTCCAGGACGCGCTCCAGCCCTCGCTCGGCCTGGTGCAGTGGCTGTTCACCCTCACCGGCAACCTCGACCCGCGCGTCCAGTGCACCGAGCACCAGGACATCTGCGCGGCGATCTGCGCGGGCAAACCCGACCTGGCCGACGCCCTCGCCTACGCGCACATCGAGCGCGGCCGGGGCCCGTCCCTGGCGACGCTGGCCGAGGTGCTGCCCGCCGAGTGACCCGCCCGGCCGGCGCCGTCCGGTCCGGGCCCCGACCCACCCCGACCGCCGGGACCCGGCGGCCAACCGAGGAGATGCACCACATGCTGATCACAGACGTCCGTCCCTGGGGCGGCGAGCCCTGCGACATCGAGATCAAGGACGGCGTGATAGCGGCGATCACCCCGCACGACCCCGCCCGCACCGTCACGGGCGACACCGTGGCCGGCCGGGGACGGCTCGCGCTGCCCTCGTTCTCCGACGTCCACTGCCACCTCGACTCCACCCGCATCGGGCTGCCCTTCCGCCCCCACACCGGCAAGCCGGGCGTCTGGGGCATGACGATGAACGACCGCGCGCACTGGCGCGAGGACGAGTGGACCGTCGCCGAGCGGGCCACGTACACCCTGGGCCGCATGATCGAGCGCGGCACGACCCGGGTGCGCAGCTACGCGCAGATCGACGCGGACTGCGGACTGGAGCGCTTCGAGGGCGTCCTCGCGGCCAAGGAGGCGCACGCGGACCGGTGCGAGGTCGAGATCATGGCCTTCCCGCAGGCCGGCCTCTTCAAGGAGAAGGGCGTGCCGGAGCTGATGGACCAGGCGCTGGCCTCGGGCGCCGCCGTGGTCGGTGGCATCGACCCGTGCACCCTGGACCGCGACCCCGTCCGCCACCTCGACGTCGTCTTCGGCCTGGCCGAGCGCCACCAGGCACCGATCGACATCCACCTCCACGAGCCCGGAGCGCTCGGCGTGTTCAGCGTCGACCTCATCCTGGAGCGGGTGCGGGCCCTCGGCATGGCCGGGCAGGTCACGCTCTCCCACGCGTACGAGCTCGGCACCGTGGACGAGGCGACGACGCGCCGCCTCACCGAGGAGTTCGCGGAGCTGGACATCGCGATGGCGACCATCGCCCCGGCCCAGCAGCAGCACGCCCTTCCGCTGGCCGGGCTGACCGCCGCCGGGGTCCGGGTCGGCCTGGGCGAGGACGGCCAGCGCGACTTCTGGTCCCCGTACGGCAACGGCGACATGCTGGACCGCACCTGGCAGCTCGCCTTCACCAACCGCTACCGGGCCGACGAGCTGATCGAGCACTGCGTGGCCGTCGCCACCCGGGGTGGCCACTCGATCCTCCAGGGCGGCCCGGAGCGCCTGGCGTCCGTCGCCGACCGGCCGGGCGTCGCCGTGGGCGACCCCGCCGATCTGCTGCTGGTCGAGGGCGAGACCGTCGCGTCCGCCGTGATGGACCGCAGCGACGACCGCACGGTCCTGCACGCTGGCCGCGTCGTCGCCGACGGCCTGGAGCTCGTCGGCTGACCGGCACCCGCCCTTGAAACGAAGGAGCCCGTCCACCGCGTGGTGGACGGGCTCCTTCGTTCCCCCGAGAGGTGTTACGCGACCGCCCGCGCGGCGTCCGGCACGGTGCCGTCGTCCGCCACCAGGTGGCACGCCACCTCACGGGTGGCCGACGGGTCCGCCGCCACCGGCAGGGTCCGCAGCGCGGGTGCCTCCGTCCGGCATCGCTCGGTGGCCAGCGGGCACCGGGTGTGGAAGTGGCAGCCGGGCGGCGGGTCCAGCGGGCTGGGCAGATCGCCGCCGAGCACGATCCGGCTGCGGCCGCGCTGCTCGGCCGGGTCGGGCACCGGCGCCGCGGAGAGCAGGGCCTGTGTGTACGGGTGCTTCGGCGAGGCGAACAGCTCGGCGGCCGGGGCCTGTTCGACGATCCGGCCCAGGTACATCACCGCGATGCGGTCCGCCAGGTACTCCACGGCCGCGAGGTCGTGGGTGATGAACAGGCAGCCGAAGCCCCGGTCGCGCTGGAGGTCCGCGAGCAGGTTGAGGACGGACGCCTGCACGGACACGTCGAGCGCGGAGGTCGGCTCGTCGGCCACCAGCAGATCGGGGGCGACCGACAGCGCACGGGCGATCGAGACCCGCTGGCGCTGGCCACCGGACAGCTCATGGGGATTGCGGTCCGCGATCTCGGGCCGCAGGCCCACCTGCGCGAGGAGCTCGTCCACCCGGCGCGAGGCCTCCGCGCGGTTCGCCAGCCCGTGCAGCCGCAGCGGCTCCGCGATGATCTGGCGGATCGTCATCCTGGGGTTGAGGGAGGACGAGGGGTCCTGGAAGACCAGGTGAAAATCCTTGCGCAGCGGCCGCAGTTCACGTGCGGAGAGCGCGGTGATGTCCCTGCCGTTGATCTCCACGCTGCCGCCGGTCGGCCGGTCGAGGCGCACCACGCACCGCCCCACCGTCGACTTGCCGCTGCCCGACTCACCGACCAGGCCCACGACTTCGCCGGGCATGATCGTCAATGACACCCCGTCGACCGCCTTCACGGAGCCGCCGGCTCCGTCGAAGTGCCGCTTCAGGTCGTGCACGGCCAGCACCGGGGTGCTGGAGCCCGCGGTGCGGGCGGGTGGGACGAGGCTGGCGCTCATCGGTCGGCTCCCTTGCTCGCGGCGGGTCGTGACGGGGCGGACCCGGCCGCACCGGCCGGGTGGTGACAGGCGATCAGATGGGTGCCGGCGGACCTGCTCAGCGGCGGCCGGTCCGTCAGGCAGTCCGCGTCCGCGAAGGCGCAGCGCGGGGCGAAGCTGCACCCCGCGGGCTGCTCGCGCAGATCGGGCACCAGTCCGGGGATCTCGTTGAGCCGGTCGCGGCCGTTCGCGCCCCGGCTGCCGGGACGCAGTACGGCACCGAGCAGGCCCCGGGTGTAGGGGTGCTGCGGGGAGGCGAACAGCTCGTCCACCGAGGCCTGTTCGACCGGGCGGCCCGCGTACATCACCAGGACCCGGTCGGCGGTGTCCGCGACGACCCCGAGGTCGTGCGTGATCAGCACGATCGCGGTACCGAGCCGGTCCCGCAGCGAGCGGAGCACATCGAGGATGCCCGCCTGCACGGTCACGTCGAGGGCGGTCGTCGGCTCGTCGGCGATCAGTACCGCGGGGTCGCACGCGACGGCGATCGCGATCATCACGCGCTGCCGCATCCCGCCGGACAGCTGGTGCGGGTACTCGTCGACCCGCTTGTGCGGGGCGGGAATGCCGACGATGCCGAGCAGTTCGACGGCCCGCTCCCTGGCCTCGTTCCGGCCGAGCCCCTGGTGGCGGCGGAGCACCTCGGTGATCTGCCGGCCGATGGTGAGCACCGGGTTGAGCGAGGTCATCGGCTCCTGGAAGATCATCGACAGCCGGCGGCCGCGCAGCGAGCGCAGCTTCTTCTCCGGCGCGCCGACCAGCTCCTGGCCGTCCAGGGTGATGGACCCGCCGATCCTGGCGGTCGGCGGGAGCAGCCCCATCACCGCCATGGAGGTGACGGACTTGCCGCAGCCGGACTCACCGACCACGGCCAGCACCTCACCGGGCGACAGGTCGTAGGAGACACCGTCCACGGCGTGCACGGTGCGTTCCGCGCCGTGGAAGGAGACCGTGAGATCGCGGACTCGCAGGACCGGCTCCGAGCTCTGCGCGGCGGCGGTCGCGGTGGACGTTTCGACTTCGGTCACCGGGAACCTCCACGGGGGTCGAGGATGTCGCGCACACCGTCACCGAGCAGGTTGAACGCCAGGGTGGCGAGCACGATGACGAGGCCGGGGAAGACCGCCATCCAGGGCGCGTCCGCGATGAACGGCTGGGCGCTGGAGAGCATCACCCCGAGCGACGGCGAGGGCGGCTGCACCCCGAGACCGAGGAAGCTGAGCACCGCCTCGCCGATGATCGCGGACGGGATGCCCACGGTGGCCTGCACGATGAGGGTCGAGGTGGCGTTCGGCAGGATGTGGCGGAAGAGGATCACACCGTCACCGCCGCCGTTGGCCGTCGCGGCACCGACGTAGTCCAGGTGCTTGAGCCGCAGGGTCTCCGCACGGGTGACGCGGACGATGCCCGGGATCTGCGAGATGCCGATCGCGATGGTCGCGTTCTCCAGGGACGGGCCCATCACCGCGGCGAGACCCACGGCCAGCACCAGGAACGGAAATGCCAGCATGGTGTCGGTCAGCCGGGAGACCGCCGTGTCCGCGAACTTCCCGTAGTAACCGGCCACCAGCCCGAGCGGCACGGCGACGACGAAGGCCAGCAGTACGGCCAGGACCCCGACCTGCATGGACGCGGTGATACCGACCAACACCCGGGACAGCTGGTCGCGGCCCAGGTCGTCGGTGCCCAGCCAGTGCGACCAGCTGGGCTCCCGCAGCGCCGCGTCGAAGTCCGGCAGCGCCGGGTCGTACGGGGCGATGAGCGGGGCGATCAGGGCGACGAGGACGAACACGGCGGAGAGCACCGCGCCCACGAGCGCCAGCCGGTTGCGCCGCAGCCGGCGCAGCGAGGTGGCGAACCGCGCCGCACGGGTGGGCGGCCGGGACGCGGGAGGTGCCGTGGCGGCCGGCGCGGGCGCCGTCGTCGACGGAGAGAGGGTCATCGGGAACCTCCGAGCCGGATGCGCGGGTCGACGACCGAGTACAGGAAGTCGACCAGCAGATTGATCAGGATGTAGGCGGCCGAGGTGAACAGCACGACGCCCTGCACCATGGCGTAGTCACGGGTGAAGACCGCGTCGATGGTGAGCTTGCCGAAGCCCGGCAGCACGAAGACCTGCTCGGTGACGACGGCCCCGGAGATCAGATGCCCGAGCTGCAGGCCCAGCACGGTGATCACGGTGACGAGCGAGTTGCGCAGCCCGTGCCGGCCGATCACCGCGGCCGGGGACAGCCCCTTGGCGCGTGCGGTGCGCACGTAGTCCGAGGACATCGCGTCGATCATCGCCGCCCTGGTCTGGCGCATCACCACCGCGGCGAGGCCGGATCCGAGCACGATGGCGGGCAGCACCAGCCGCCGCAGGTTCTCCAGCGGGTCGGTGCTGAACGGTACGAAGCCGGAGGCCGCGAACACCGGCATGGCGATGGCGAACACCAGCACCAGCACGATGCCCAGCCAGAAGGCGGGGATCGACATGCCGAGCAGGGCGATGCCGTTGGCCAGCCACTCCTCGGGCTTGCCGCGCCGCACGGCGGCCATGACCCCGGCCCCGATGCCGACGACCACGGCCATCAGCAGGGACAGGGCGGCCAGCTCCAGCGTGATGGGCAGGGCCTGGGTGATGGAGTCGAGCACCGGCAGCCCGGTACGGGCCGACGTGCCGAAGTCGCCCGTGGCCGCGTTGCTCACGTAACGCCAGTACTGGACGGCGATGTTGTCGTCGAGCCCGTACTCGGAGCGGATCGCGGCCAGCACCTCGGGGGAGGTCTGTTCACCGGCGAGGGCCTGAGCGGTGTCGCCGGGCATCGCGCGGACCCCGAGGAACACGGTGATGCTGACGAGCACCATCGTCACCAGCGACTGGCCGATACGGCGGCTCACGTACGACGTGAGCAGTCTGCGGAGGGTGGTCACCGGCTCCCCTTCGTGTATCCGGCTTCCTTGACCCTGATCAGGCCGTCACCGGAGAGCTTGATGCCGCTCACGTCCTGCGAGGCGGAGACGTAGCTGATGTTGCGGTAGAGGTAGATGACCCCGTGCTGCTTGTTGATCGCGGCGGTGAGCTCGCGGTAGATCTCGCGGCGCTTCGCCACGTCGGAGGTGCTGCGCCCCTCCACGATCAGCCGGTCGATCGTCGGGTCGGAGAGCTTGCCCTGGTTGTTGCTGCCGGTCGTGCCGACGAGGCTGTCGATGTTGCCCGCGGGGTCGGGCTGGCCGCCCCAGCCGCCGGTCCTCGCCTGGAAGTCGCCCGCCAGGGTCCGGGTCAGCCCGGTCGCGAACTCGGTGGGGCGGAGCTTGACGTCGAAGCCTGCGTCGGCGGCCATGGCCTGCACGACCTGGCCGAGGCGGCTGTCCTCCGGGGTGGTGTTGATCATCAGCTCCAGCGGCACCGGCGTCTTCACCCCGGCCGCCTTCAGCAGCCGCTTCGCCTTCTCCACGTCCCGTCCGGGGCAGGTGACCGGGGAGCTGAGGGGCGTCCCCGGCGGCACCGGGCCGCAGGCCGGTTCGTACATGCCCTGGAAGACCAACTTGTTGATCAGTGCCCGGTCCAGCGACAGGTCGAATGCCTCCCGGACCCGCACATCGCGGCCGAAGGGGCTGTCCACGGGGCTGGGGTCCTTGTCGATGCCGTGCGAGTTGGCGACGTTCAGGGTCAGCGCCATGTAGCCGAGCGACGGGGTGTTCAGGAGCTGGAGCCCCTTCTCGCCCATCGAGTTGCGGACCTCGACCGGGCCCATCTGGTCGCCGATCTGGACGTCACCGGAGCGGATGTTCGCCATCCGGATGGAGCCGTCGGTGATGGTCTTGTAGATGACGCCGTCGAGGTGGACCTTGTCCGCGTCGTAGTACAGCGGATCCTTCTTCAGCTCGATCCGGTCCCCGACGACCCGCTTGACGTACTTGAACGGGCCGACGCAGGACGGATGGGTGGCGAAGTCGGCCCCGTACTTCTTGATCGCCTTCGGGGACATGATCAGCCCGGCGGTGTTGGCCAGCCGGCCCAGCAGCGGTACGTCGGGGTGGCTCAGCGAGAGCCGCACGGTGTACGGGCCGGTCGCGGTGACCTTCTGGACGGAGTCGATCTCGGAGGCCCGGCCGGAGCCCCGCAGATGCAGATGGCGGTCGAGCGAGGCCTTCACCGCGGCGGCGTCCAGCCGGGCACCGTCACTGAACCTGGCGCCCTCGCGGACGGTGAAGGTGAAGGTGCGGCCGCCGTCGGTGATCTTCGGCAGGGTGGCGGCGAGCTGCGGGACGAACTTGTTGTCCTGGTCCACGTCGTAGAGCTGTTCGCACATGGACGTGAACACGGTGCGGGCGACCAGCGTCGTGGTCAGGCTCGGGTCGAGCCTGTCGGGGTCGGACTTCAGCCCGATCGTGACCGTGCCGCCGTCGCGCACCGGACGCATATCGGTCAGGCGCGGCTGGGCGGTGGTCTCCTTGCCGGGCGGCGAGAGCGAGCTGCATGCGGTGGTGATCGCCAGCAGTGCGGCCACCGACAGAGCGGCCGGAATTCGACGCATGGGATCAAGCCTCCTTGGGGACGGCAGGGGGGCAGGACGGCGCAACGAGTACCGACGTGGGTACACGTGGGCACTCGTTGAGCCGAACGGTATACCAGCGAACCTCCGGGCCACTGAGTTGTCCACGACCGCGTTTGCCTGATTTGCAGGGGAATTTGGCGTACGAATCGGGCAAGTCGGCCGACAGAATTTTTCTATGGAATCGCCACTTGAGACCGACTTGGTATACCGACATGGGAGCGGTCTGCCGGGGTGCGAGGCGGCCAACAGACGCGAGAGCGTGCGTCGGTGCCGGTCGGTGTACCCGGGCCGGCGGCCGGAAAATGCCCCTGGGTATGCGAAAGGGCGGGGTGGGGAGAAGGCCGCCTCCGGCGAACTCTCCCCACCCCGCCCCGATAAGCCGGGCGGGCTTGCGCTCCCGCTACCGCTTCTTGCCGCCCTGCTTCGGGTCCAGCAGCCCGGCCCGCCGAAGCGCGTCGGCCATCGCCCCGTTGGCCGGAGTGGCGGCCGGGGACTGCCGGCCGCCGCCGTTGCCGCCGCCGCGCCGGTCGCGCCCCTGGCCGCCCTGACCGCCCTGGCTCTGGCCGCTCTGACCGCTCTGGCCCTGTCGCTGGCGCGGCGGTCGGCCGCCCCGCTCGCCGCCCGCACCGGCCGGGGCGCCCGCGCCCCCCGAACGGCCGGAACCGGAACCGGCCCGCGCACCCGGACCCGCACCGGCCTCGTCGTCCAGCCGCAGCGTCAACGAGATCCGCTTGCGCGGGATGTCGACCTCCATGACCTTGACCTTGACGACGTCACCCGGCTTCACGACGTCACGCGGATCCTTGACGAACGTCCTCGACATCGCGGACACGTGTACCAGGCCGTCCTGGTGCACCCCGACGTCCACGAACGCGCCGAACGCCGCGACGTTCGTCACGACCCCCTCCAGCACCATCCCGGACGCCAGGTCGCCGATCTTCTCGACGCCCTCCTTGAAGGTGGCCGTCTTGAACGCCGGACGCGGGTCGCGCCCCGGCTTCTCCAGCTCCTTGAGGATGTCGGTCACGGTCGGCAGCCCGAACTTCTCGTCCACGAAGTCGTCCGCCCGCAGCGACCGCAGCACATCCGTGTTGCCGACCAGGGACGCGACGTCGCCGCCCGTCCGCTTCACCATCGCCCGGACCACCGGGTACGCCTCCGGGTGCACGCTGGACGCGTCCAGCGGGTCGTCACCCCGGATCCGCAGGAAGCCGGCGCACTGCTCGTACGCCTTCGGGCCGAGCCTGGCCACGTCCTTGAGCCCCTTGCGGGAGCGGAACGGGCCGTTGGTGTCGCGGTGCGCGACGATGTTCTCCGCGAGCCCGGAACCGATCCCGGAGACCCGCGAAAGCAGCGGCGCGGAGGCGGTGTTGACGTCGACCCCGACCCCGTTCACGCAGTCCTCCACGACCGCGTCGAGCGAGCGCGACAGCTTCACCTCGGAAAGGTCGTGCTGGTACTGGCCGACCCCGATCGACTTCGGGTCGATCTTCACCAGCTCCGCCAGGGGGTCCTGGAGGCGGCGCGCGATCGAGACGGCGCCACGCAACGAGACGTCCATGTCGGGGAGTTCCTGCGAAGCGAAGGCCGACGCCGAGTACACGGAGGCGCCGGCCTCGGAGACCATCACCTTGGTGAGCTTCAACTCCGGTTGCTTATCGCACAGTTCACCGGCGAGCTTGTCCGTCTCGCGCGAGGCCGTGCCGTTGCCGATCGCGATCAGATCGACATCGTGCGCCTTCGCCAGCTGCTCCAGCTTCGCCAGCGACTGGTCCCACTTGTTGGCGGGCACGTGCGGGTGGATCACATCGGTGGCGACGACCTTGCCGGTCGCGTCGACGACGGCGACCTTCACCCCGGTACGGAACCCCGGGTCGAGCCCGAGCGTGGCCCGCGTCCCGGCCGGCGCGGCGAGCAGCAGATCGCGCAGGTTCGACGCGAAGACGCGTACCGCCTCGTCCTCCGCCGCCGTGCGCAGCCGCAGCCGCAGGTCGATGCCGAGGTGCACCAGGATCCGGGTGCGCCAGGCCCAGCGCACCGTGTCGGCCAGCCACTTGTCCCCGGGGCGGTTCCGGTCGTTCACCCCGAAGCGCCGGGCGACCATGTTCTCGTACGACGAGGGGCCGGGCGTCTCGGACGGCTCCTCGGGCTCCAGGACGAGGTCGAGGACGTCCTCCTTCTCACCCCGCAGCATCGCCAGCACCCGGTGCGAGGGCAGTGCGGTGAACGGCTCGGTGAAGTCGAAGTAGTCCGCGAACTTGGCGCCCGCCTCCTCCTTGCCGTCCCGCACCTTCGCCACCAGCCGGCCCCGCGTCCACATGCGCTCGCGCAGCTCGCCGGTGAGGTCGGCGTCCTCGGAGAACCGTTCGGCGAGGATGGCCCGCGCCCCCTCCAGGGCCGCCGCCGGGTCCGCGACGCCCTTGTCCGCGTCGACGAACGGCGAGGCCGCGACGAGCGGATCCGCCGAGGGGTCGTCCAGCAGGCCGGAGGCGAGCGGTTCGAGCCCGGCCTCCCGGGCGATCTGCGCCTTCGTGCGCCGCTTCGGCTTGAACGGCAGATAGATGTCCTCAAGGCGCGCCTTCGTGTCGGCGGCCCGGATCCGCGCCTCCAGCGCGCTGTCGAGCTTGCCCTGCTCCCGTACGGATTCGAGGATCGCGGCACGGCGGTCCTCCAGCTCCCGCAGATACCGCAACCGCTCCTCAAGCGTGCGCAGCTGCGCGTCGTCGAGCATCTCGGTCGCTTCCTTGCGGTAGCGCGCGATGAACGGCACGGTCGATCCGCCGTCGAGCAGCTCGACGGCCGCCTTCACCTGTCGCTCCCGTACGCCGAGCTCCTCGGCGATCCTGCCTTCGATGGACGTCGTCACGGTTTTACCGACTCGCCTTCTCGTACTGGCTGTGCTGGTCGGGCCCCGGGGTCCGCGGTTCGGACCGGTCCCGGGCCACTCGCCTGCATTCTGCCGGGTGGCCGGGCGCCGTGTCGCCCGGCCACTCCACATACGGGCCGTCGTCGGCCCGGCCGGCTATCCCCTGAGGTCCGCCGGGAACGCGCCCGCCGCCATCGCCTTCTGGAGAATCCCGCCTCCCAGCTCGGTCAGCCGGGCCACGCCCGCACCGCCGAGGTGCTCGTACGGTGCGAGGTCCATCCGGTCCGTGGTCTCTTCGAGCCCGGTCCGCAGCGCGGTGCCCGCCTCCGTCAACTCGCCCTCGGCGGTGAGCAGTCCACGCGCACGCAGCCGCGCGGAGGCGTCCTCCCAGTCGCCGCGGCGCCAGCCGCGGGTGGCCAGCACCCAGCGCGGCGCCATGCCCTTGCCGGAGGCGGTGTGGCTGACCAGGGCCTCGACCGGGTCGAGCTCGGCAGCGAGGAGGGCGGCGAGGTGGGCGTCACCCCGGTGTTCGCGCAGCAGGGTCGCCGCGTGCCAGTACGCCAGGTGCGGCTGTTCCGGCACCGGGAGGTCGGCGTGCGCCGCGTACAGCGGCCGGGCGTGTCGCGTGCAGCCCTCCGCGGCGCGCAGGGCCAGCTGTGCGGCCTCCGCCAGCTCGGGGGAGGCGATGACCTCCTCGCCCAGGAGCCGCCGCAGCGTCGAGTCCGCGGCACGCAGCCGCGCCGCGAGAACGGCCTCCGGCGAGGCGGTGTCCCAGACGGCGGGCACGTGTGCGGCCACGAGCTCGTGGTTGAAGTTGTAGAAGGTCGCGGCGACCGTTCCCGGGCCGACGGCGCCCATCGCGGCCGCGCGGGAGGCGAAGTACGCGGCGGGGGCATCGGTGACCCCGAGCGCGCCGAGCTCCTTGCCGAGGTCGGGGGAGAAGTAGAGCGAGGAGTGGACCGGGTTGACGACGTTGTGGCAGCGGCGTCCGGCACGGGGAGGCAGAGTACTCATGCCCGCACGTTACCGACTGGTCGGTACGTGCTGGAACCCCGGGGCGCCGGTGATCTGTGTCGCGCCCGGCATGGCAGGAAAGGTGGGTATCCCGTCATTGCGGCCATCCGGGAGGCGGCCCAGGATGGCGGACATGAAGCAGCGATCCGTGCTCGTCGTCCTCTTCGACGGCGTCCAGAGCCTCGATGTGAGCGGCCCGATGGAGGTCTTCGCCGGAGCCGCCCGGTTTCCGGAGGTCTCGTACGAGCTGCGCACCGCCTCGCTGGACGGCGCCCCGGTCCGCTCGTCGAGCGGCCTCACGCTCGTCCCCGACAGCGGGCTCGCGGACGCCGGACCCGCGCACACGCTGCTCGTCCCCGGCGGCCAGGGCACCAGGGCCCCGGAGCCCGCCCTCGTCGAGTGGCTGCGCGAGCACGCCCCGCGCGCGGAACGGCTCGTCTCCGTCTGCACCGGCGCCCTGCTGCTCGCCGAGGCCGGACAGCTGGACGGGCACCGGGTGACCACGCACTGGACGGTCTGCGACCACCTGGCCCGCGCGTATCCGGCCGTCGAGGTCGACCCGGAACCGATCTTCGTACGGGACGGCAGGCTGGCCACCTCCGCCGGGGTCACCGCGGGCATCGACCTCGCCCTCGCACTCGTCGAGGAGGACCACGGCCGGGACGTGGCGCTCACCGTCGCCCGGCATCTGGTGGTCTTCCTGCGCAGACCGGGGAACCAGTCCCAGTTCAGCGCCCAGCTCACCGCCCAGACGGCCCGCCGCGAACCGCTGCGCGAAGTCCAGCACTGGATCACCGAACACCCCGGCGAGGACCTGTCCGTCGAGGCCCTCGCCGCCCGCGCCCGGCTCTCGCCGCGCCACTTCGCCCGCGCGTTCCAGGCCGAGACGGGCATGACCCCCGGCCGGTACGTCGACCGCGTCCGCCTCGAAGCGGCCCGCAGGCTGCTGGAGGACACCTCGGACGGTGTCGCCGGCATCTCGCGGAGCTGCGGATACGGCACGCCGGAAGCGATGCGCCGCGCGTTCGTCAAGGCGCTGGGCACCGCACCCGCCGAATACCGCAGGCGGTTCGCGCCCCGGCCGCCGGCCGGACCCACCCGACCCGTCACCATCGGTCTCTGACCGGAAGGCAGGCAGTCCCATGCAGATCGCCATCGTCCTCTTCGACCGCTTCACCGCGCTCGACGCCGTCGGACCCTACGAGATGCTGTCCCGCGCCCCCGGCGCCGAGACCGTCTTCGTCGCCGAGCGCACCGGACCCGTGCGCAACGAGAGCGGCAATCTGTCCCTGGTCGCCGACCGGACGCTCGACGACGTCCCGTCGCCCGATCTGGTGATCGTCCCCGGCGGCCCCGGGCAGAGCGCCCGGATGACCGACGAGACCCTGCTCGGCTGGCTGCGCACCGCCGACGCCACCAGCACCTGGACGACCTCCGTGTGCACCGGCTCACTGCTGCTCGCGGCCGCCGGGCTCCTGGAGGGGCGGCGGGCCACCTCGCACTGGCTCGCCCTCGACACCCTGAAGGAGTACGGCGCGGAGCCGACCGGAGAACGCGTCGTCACCGACGGCAAGTACGTCACCGCCGCCGGTGTCTCTTCCGGTATCGACATGGGCCTCACGCTGCTCGGCCGGATCGCCGGCGACCGGCACGCCCAGTCGGTCCAGCTGCTGACCGAGTACGACCCGCAGCCGCCGTACGACGCCGGATCCCCGGCGAAGGCCCCGGCCGATGTCGTCGAGGAGTGGCGCGCCAGGAGCCGCCACGTCCTTCGGTAGCGGTCCCGCGGCGGCGGGGAGCGCCAGTCCGCGGACACGCCCTAGGGCGTGTTTTGAAAGTCCCGTCTGCCCGGCGGCGCCTGGCACGCACGCTCGCGGCGTTGCGAAAATGCCCTAGTAGCTCCGCTACGAGACCATTTCCGCGCCTTGCGATCGCACGCACCAGGCGCCGCCGGGCCCGCCCTTCGGGCGGACGACGCTACTTTCAAAACACGCCCTAGTCCCGGGACGGCCAGGTGAAACGGGGCGCGCGCCGCTCCAGGAAGGCGGCGACCCCCTCCGCGGTGTCGCCGCTGCGGCGCGCCTGGTCCGCCCAGTGGGCGTCCCGGTCCTCGCGCCCGGAGGCGAACTCCTTCGCGGCCGCCTGGGTCAGCCGCGACCGGGACACCAGCACCCGGGCGTAGGCGTCGACCCGCTTGTCCAGCTCGCCGGCCGGCAGCACCTCGTCGACCAGCCCGGTCCGCAGCGCCCGGTCCGTACCGATCAGCTCACCGGAGAACAGCAGGTGCTTCGCCGTCGCCGGGCCCGTCAGCGCGACCAGCCGGCGGGTCGACGACGCGGGGTAGACGATCCCGAGCTTGGCCGGGGTGACGCCGAACGACGCGCCCTCCTGCGCGAACCGCAGATCGCAGGCCGCCGCCAGCTGGCTCCCGCCGCCCACGCAGTAGCCCCGAACCGAGGCGAGCGTGGGCCGGGGGAAGGCGGCCAGCGCCTCCTCCGCCGCCACCGCGAGCCCCTGCGGGGCGCCCGCCGGATCGCGCAGCGAGGAGATGTCGGCCCCCGCGCAGAACGTCTCCCCGGCGCCCGTCAGTACCAGGACCCGCACCGAGGCGTCGGCGGCCAGCTCCGCCAGCAGTACGGGCACGGAGCGCCACATCGCGGCCGTCATGGCGTTGCGCTTGGCGGGATTGCTGATGACGAGGGTGGCGACGCCGTCCGCGACGGTGAGCTCCAGCCGGGGTTCCGTACGGTCCATGCGCCGGATGCTATCCGTACCGTTCGAACCTATGATCAAGAAGGGGTCACGCAGCAGGCACGTACCCCGAGGAGCTCCCGGTGGCCGATTCCGCTAAAGAGTCCGCTAAAGAGGGCAGGAAGCTCAGCCGCAGTTTCAGCGGACTGGCCCTGCTCGGAGCAGTCCTCGTCGTCGCCGGTCTGGTCGGCCTCGTCTACACCGGCGTCGCGACGCTCACCTCGATGATCCTCTTCGGCTGGCTGCTGCTGATCGGCGGCCTGGTCGGGCTGCTCCACGCGATCCAGTCGCGCGGCACCAACTACTTCTGGCTGGGCGTGGTGGTCGCCGCCCTGAACATCGCCGCCGGGGTCGTGGTCATCCGCCATCCGCACGGCACGGCGGAGGCGCTGACGATGTTCGCCGCGCTGCTCTTCCTGACCGGTGGGGTGTTCCGCCTCGTCGGCAGTGTCGTGGTGCGCGGCCCGCAGTTCGGCTGGACCCTGCTCCAGGGCGCCTTCGGGCTGCTGCTGGGCCTGCTGGTCCTCTTCGACTGGCCGCACAGCAGCCTCTATGTGCTCGGCTGCTTCTTCTCGCTCGCGCTGCTCTTCGACGGACTCGGACTCATCGCGATCGGTGTGGGCGGCCGCCGGATCGTCTCGATGGTCTCGGACCAGCTGGGGCCGGACCGGACGGGGCAGGAGCAGCCTTCAACGGATGAGCAAAAGCGGTCCGACGGCTGACATATCCAAAGCTATCCGGTCAAATGCTGTCGATAGAAGTCGACTTCTGTTCAGTGGTACGGACCGGACCGACTACGCCCCGCACCCTGTACTCGACGTGCTGTCACCATCGAGTGGAGAGCGGGTACCGGTCTATGGAGAGCCGCGGGAGTGTCCCCGCCGGGCCCGTGTCGTACGAAGGGGTGTGGCGGTTCACCGCCCCGGCCACGGATGTCTCCGTACCCCGGGCCAGGCACGCCGTACGCGACCTGCTGGACCGCCAGGGCGTGCCCCTGGACGACGACATCGCCCAGGGGCTGCTGCTCATCGTCTCCGAGCTGGTCACCAACGCCGTGAAGCACGCGGCGCTGCTCTCCCCGGAACTCGCCGTGGAGGTGGCCGTGGGCGCCGACTGGGTACGGGTGTCCGTCGAGGACAACCACCCGTACCGTCCGACGGCGCTGGAGACCGACTACGCGCAGACGGGCGGGCGCGGACTGCTGCTGGTACGGGAGATCACCAGGGAGGCCGGCGGAGCCTGCGACGTGGAGCACACCGCGGGCGGCGGAAAGGTCATCTGGGCGGTGCTGCCGCTCACCACGCGCCTCTGACCGGCCCCTCCGCCTCCCTGCGATCGCCCCGTCTACCAGCCGGCCGCCGGGCCGGTCAGCTCACGGATCGCGGGACGCGCGGCGTCCAGCACCGTCATGAACCACGCCGAGAACGGCGCCGCCGCATGCCGTTCGGCCAGCTCCCCGGCCGATACGAAGGCCGTCTCGCCCACCTCCTCCGGATCCGGCCGCAGCCGCTCCTGCGCCATGCCCACGAAGAGGTGGTTGAACTCCTGCTCCACCAGCCCGGAGGCGGGGTCCGGGTGGTTGTAGCGGACGGTGCCCGCCTCGGCCAGCAGCGAGGGGGAGATGCCCAGCTCCTCGTACGTCCGCCGGGCGGCGGCGGCGAAGGGCGCCTCGCCCGGATACGGGTGACCGCAGCAGGTGTTGGACCAGACACCGGGGGAGTGGTACTTCCCCGGTGCGCGCCGCTGCAACAGCATCCGGCCCTGCTCGTCGAAGAGGAACACCGAGAAAGCGCGGTGCAGTTGGCCGGGTGCCTGGTGGGCAGCGAGCTTCTCCGCCGTGCCGATGGTGGTGCCGTTCTCATCGACCAGTTCGAGCATGATCGCTTCTGCTGTGCCGTTCGACGAGCTGTTCGCCGCGGTGGCTGGTGTGGTCGGCATACCCATCCTTCGCTGTGGTCCCGGCCCCGTGCGCCGGTCCCGTCGAGTCTGCGCAAGTCTGCCGTACAAAAGCGGCTTGTCTGCACTTCGGGCCCTGGCATGTCCAGTCCGGCGGCGCCACGCGGGCGCCCCACGGGTCCGGACCCGCACGTCAGACCCCGAACGCCGCCGGATATTGGATCATGCCCCGGGGCACCGGCCCGGAATCATCGAGAACCAGTGCCATCATCGCCTCGTCCGGCACCTCGAAGCCCGGCCGGATGCCGTACCGCGAGGCGGGCACGAAGCCGAACCTCGGGTAGTACTCGGGGTGTCCGAGCACCAGGACAAGCGACTCCGCCCGCGCCCGCGCCGCGTCGAGCACGGCCCGCACCACGGCCTGCCCGGCGCCCCGGCGTTGCCACTCGGGCGCCGTGGCCACCGGGGCGAGGGCCAGCGCCGGAGCGCCCCCGACCAGGCAGCGGGTCAGCAGGGCGTGGGCGGCCACCGATCCGTCGGCCGCCTCCGCGACGAAGGAGAGACCGGGCAGCCAGGCCGCCGGGTCCCGGCGCAGGGCGTCGACCAGATCGGCCTCCGCCGGCGTTTCGAACGCGGCGGCGTTCACCGCGTGCACGGCGACGATGTCGGAGGGCGTCTCCGGGCGCGTCGTCCAGAGCAGGGTGTCATCGGTGCGGGGCAAGGTGAGGAACCTTTGATCGAGAGTGGATTCCACCGTACATCGGTGATTCCGGGGGCCTTGCGGGGGCCGCCGCACTCGGCTCAGGGGCTTCGGCGGCTCAGCGGCACAGCTTCGCCTCGTGCTCCGCGTGCCCGCTCGGCTCCAGCTGGAAGGTGCAGTGCTCGACGTCGAAGTGGTCGCCGAGACAGCCCTGGAGCTCGTGCAGGAGCTTCTCGTGCCCGATCGAGTCGAGCAGCTCCTGGTGCACCACCACATGGGCGGAGAGCACCGGCATGCCGGAGGTGATCGTCCAGGCATGGAGGTCGTGGACGTCCAGCACCCCGGGCAGCGCCGTGATGTGGTCGCGCACCTCACCCATGTCGACACCCTTGGGCGCCGACTCCAGCAGGACGTTCAGCGTCTCCCTGAGCAGCTTCACCGTACGCGGGACGATCATGAGGCCGATGAGCAGCGAGGCGATCGGGTCGGCGGCCTGCCAGCCGGTCGCCAGGATGATGCCCGCCGAGATCAGCACGGTCACAGAGCCGAGGGTGTCCGCGAGCACCTCCAGGTAGGCGCCCCGGACGTTGAGGCTGTCCTTCTGCCCGCGCATCAGCAGCGACAGCGACACCATGTTCGCCACCAGGCCGACCAGGGCAAAGGCGATCGTCAGCCCGCCCCTGGTCTCGGCCGGGCTGACGAAGCGCTCCACCGCCTCGAACAGGAGGTAGCCGCCGACCCCGAGCAGCAGCAGACAGTTTGCCAGCGCGGCGAGGATCTCGGCGCGGGCGTAGCCGAAGGTGCGGTTGGGGCCGGCCGGTCTGTTGGCGAAGTGGATCGCCAGCAGTGCCATGCCCAGACCGAGCGCGTCGGTCGCCATATGGGCCGCGTCGGCGATCAGCGCCAGGGAACCGGAGACCAGTCCGCCGACGATCTCCATGACCGTCACGGTGAGCGTGATGCCCAGCGCGATCCGCAGCCGCCCCTGGTACGCGGCGGCCGCCGTGCCGGTCGGTGCGGGGCCGCCGTGCGTGTGTCCGTGGTCGTGCCCAGCCCCCATGGGGACGCCTCCCGGTCGTCGCGCGGACCGGGGCCGATTCGCCCCGGACAAAGCCAGTGAACTACGGGCGGGGGGTATCGGGCAACACGGCAGTGAACACCGTTGCCAACTACTCTGACCTGCGGAAATGCTCGCAGGTCAGAGCGGCGGACGGCCCGCGCAACGGCTCAGGGAGCAGTCGGGGCGGGGTGGTGCAGCAGCCAGCCCCGCCAGGCCGACTCGACCATCTCGCGGACCCCGCGCCGGGCCGCCCAGCCCAGCTCCCCGGAGATCCGGTCGCAGGAAGCGACCGCCTTCGAGGCGTCCCCGGGGCGCCGGGGTCCGAACTCGGGCTTCCGGTCGAGACCGGTGACCTCCGCCACCAGAGCGGCCAGCTCGCGCACGGAGACGCCCTCGCCGCGACCGATGTTGACGGTGAGGTCCCCGGGGCCGTCCTGGGCGGTGAGCGACCGGGCGACGGCCAGGTGCGCGTCGGCCAGGTCGGCCACGTGGATGTAGTCGCGGATGCAGGTGCCGTCCGGCGTCGCGTAGTCGTCACCGAAGATCATCGGGGTCTCGCCGCGGGTCAGCCGGTCGAAGAACATCGGGATCACGTTGAAGACGCCGGTGTCGCAGAGCTCCGGCGCGGCCGCGCCCGCCACGTTGAAGTAGCGCAGGCAGCCGGTGGACAGCCCGTGTGCCCGCCCGGCGGCCCGCACCAGCCACTCCCCGGCGAGCTTGGTCTCCCCGTACGGGTTGATCGGGACGCAGGGAGCCTCCTCCGTGATCAGCTCCGCCTCCGGTACGCCGTACACCGCGGCCGAGGAGGAGAACAGGAAGCGCCGCACCCCGGCGGCCGCGACGGCCTCCAGCAGGACGGTCAGCGCGCCGATGTTCTCCCGGTAGTACAGGAGCGGCTTCTCGACGGACTCCCCGACCTGCTTCTTCGCCGCGAGATGGATCACACCGCTCACCCCGTGCTCGGCCAGCACCCGGTCCAGCAGTGCGCGGTCGGCCGTCGCGCCCCGGACCAGCGGGACGTCGGCGGGCAGCCGGTCCGGGTTGCCGGACGAGAGGTCGTCGAGAACGACCACCCGCTCACCGGCCCCCTTCATGGCCCGCACCACATGTGCTCCGATATATCCCGCTCCGCCTGTGATCAGCCATGTCATGCGGGTCAGACTAAGCGCTGTCCCACAGGCCCGTTCCCGCCGCGTTTTGTCAGGCCGGGCAGCCATCGACGATGATGATCGCGGGTGGCGCCGTATGATCCCGGCCCGCCCGGAACGGAGCTCAAACGGGCAGTGAATTCCCGCTTCCGTTCATCCGATAGCCTCTGCCGACATGCCGCCGGCCCGTATCGGGGCCGTACCGCCGTGCGCCGACCCGTGTCAGCACCAAGGAGTGAGTTCGTCTGTCGACCGCCATTCTCACAGGTGCTCCGGTGCCCGGATCGTCCATCGAGGGCGATCTGCGGTCACTGGGCTTCGACGTACAGGCCGCCGCCGATGTCAGTGAGGCCGCGCGGCTGCTGTCAGTCGTCCCCGCCGACAGCCGGGTCGCGCTCGTCGACTCCCGTTTCGTCGGCCATGTCCACGCCCTGCGGCTCGGACTGACCGACCCCCGCTACCCCGCCGTCACCGTGCCCGGCGCACTCACCGTGCGGCCCGAGGCGCGTGCCGCCCTCGCCGACGCCCTGAGCGGCGCCGGCGAGGCGGTCGGCGCGGGCGCCCCCACCGGCCCGCCCGGCGACACCGTCACGGCCACCGACCGCACCGTGCCCGGCCGGCTCGCGGCCATGCTGGACGCGGAGGGCACCGGGGTGCAGCGACCGGAGCTCGGCTCGCTCGTCGCGGCCGTCCCGGCCGACGAGGCCGGCCGCGCCGCCGCGCTCGCCTCGGTCGCCGCCGTCGACGACGAGGCGATCCGGCTGCGCAGCGCCGTGAAGGCCCGCGACGGCTTCTTCACCACGTACTGCATCAGCCCGTACTCGCGCTACCTCGCCCGCTGGTGCGCGCGCCGCGGATTCACCCCGAACCAGGTCACGACCGCGTCGCTGCTGACCGCGCTGATCGCGGCAGGCTGCGCGGCCACCGGCACCCGCGGCGGATACGTCGCCGCCGGACTGCTGCTGCTCTTCTCCTTCGTCCTGGACTGCACCGACGGGCAGCTCGCCCGCTACTCGCTCCAGTACTCGACCCTGGGCGCCTGGCTGGACGCCACCTTCGACCGCGCCAAGGAGTACGCCTACTACGCGGGCCTCGCACTCGGCGCGGCCCGGGGCGGCGACGACGTCTGGGTACTGGCGCTCGGCGCGATGGTGCTCCAGTCCTGCCGGCACGTCATCGACTTCTCGTTCAACGAGGCCAACCACGACGCGGTGGCGAACTCCAGCCCCACGGCCGCCCTCTCCGACAAGCTCGACAGCGTCTCCTGGACGGTGTGGATACGCCGGATGATCGTGCTCCCGATCGGTGAACGCTGGGCGATGATCGCCGTACTGACCGCGTTCACCACGCCCCGGATCGTCTTCTACGCGCTGCTCGTCGGCTGCGCCTTCGCGGCCTGCTACACCACGGCGGGCCGGCTGCTGCGCTCGCTGACCCGCAAGGCCCGGCGTACGCCCCGGGCCGCGCAGGCACTCGCGGACCTCGCGGACTCCGGCCCGTTCGCCCAGCTGGTGGCGGCTGTCAGCCCCCGGATCCGGGGCGCCTGGACCGCCCCGGTGGTGGCGATCGTCGGCGCCGGCGCGCTGATCGCGGCCGCGCTCCAGCAGCCGTTCGGCAGCCGGCAGATGGTCGTCGCCGCGGTCTTCTACACGGTCTGCTCCGGTGTAGCCGTCGCCCGCCCGCTCCTGGGCGCACTCGACTGGCTCGTACCCCCGGTCTTCCGGGCGGCCGAGTACTGCACGATCCTCGCGCTGGCCGCCCGCAGCGACATAGACGGAGCGCTTCCCGCGGCCTTCGGGCTCGTATCGGCGGTCGCCTACCATCACTACGACACGGTGTACCGCATCCGCGGCGACAGCGGCGCGCCGCCCCAGTGGCTGGTGCGCACGATCGGCGGGCACGAAGGCCGGGTCCTGGCGGTGGCCGTACTCGCGGCCGTGTTCACCGGGGCCGCCGGCTTCACCGTGGCACTCACCGCTCTCGCGGTGGCCGTGGCCCTGGTCGTGCTGGTGGAGTCCATCCGCTTCTGGGTGTCCTCCGGGGCACCCGCCGTTCACGACGAAGGAGAACCCGCATGATCGGCCTCGTACTGGCAGCGGGCGCGGGACGGCGCCTGCGCCCCTACACCGACACGCTCCCCAAGGCCCTCGTGCCGGTGGACGGCGAGAAGACCGTCCTCGATCTCACGCTGGCCAACTTCGCGGAGATCGGCCTCACCGAGGTCGCGATCGTCGTCGGCTACCGCAAGGAAGCCGTCTACGACCGCAAGGAGGAACTGGAGGCGAAGTACGGCCTCAAGATCGTCCTCGTCGACAACGACAAGGCCGAGGAGTGGAACAACGCCTACTCCCTGTGGTGCGCCCGCGAGGTCCTCAAGCGCGGCGTGATCCTCGCCAACGGCGACACCGTGCACCCGGTGTCCGTGGAGCGGACGCTGCTGGACGCGCGCGGCAAGGGCCAGAAGATCATCCTCGCCCTCGACACGGTGAAGAACCTCGCCGACGAGGAGATGAAGGTCATCACGGAGGAGGGCAAGGGGGTCCGGCGGATCACCAAGCTGATGGACCCGGCCACCGCCACCGGCGAGTACATCGGTGTCACCCTCATCGAGGCCGAGGCCGCCGAGGAGCTGGCCGACGCGCTCAAGGCGACCTTCGAGCGCGACCCGGACCTCTACTACGAGGACGGCTACCAGGAGCTCGTCAACCGGGGCTTCACCGTCGACGTCGCGCCCATCGGCGAGGTCACCTGGGTCGAGATCGACAACCACGACGACCTCGCGAAGGGCCGGGAGATCGCGTGCCAGTACTGACCCGGCTCATCCCCTCCCCGGTCTTCGTCGACATCAGCCGGGGCGCGATGGACGACCTGGCCGGCCTCCTCGCGGACCAGCGGATCTCCGCGTCCGGCAAGCTCGCGATCGCGATCAGCGGCGGCTCGGGGCAGGCCCTGCGCGAGAAGCTCGCACCCGCCCTGCCCGGCGCCGACTGGTACTGCGTGCCGGGCGGCAACATCGACGCCGCCGTACAGCTGGCCGACGACATCAAGGGCAAGCGGTACGACGCGGTGGTCGGTCTCGGCGGCGGCAAGATCATCGACGTGGCGAAGTACGCCGCGGCCCGGGTCGGCCTGCCGCTGGTCTCCGTCGCCACGAACCTCGCCCACGACGGCCTCTGCTCACCCGTCGCGACCCTGGACAACGACAACGGGCGCGGCTCCTACGGCGTCCCGATGCCGATCGCCATGGTCATCGACCTCTCGGTGATCCGGGAGGCCCCGGACCGCTTCGTGCGCTCCGGCATCGGCGACGCGATCTCCAACATCTCCGCGATCGCCGACTGGGAACTCTCCCACCAGGTCAACGACGAGCAGATCGACGGACTGGCCGCGGCCATGGCCCGTACCGCCGGCGAGGCGGTGCTGCGCCACCCGGGCACCGTCGCGGACGACGAGTTCCTCACCGTTCTCGCGGAGTCGCTGGTGCTCTCCGGTATCGCCATCTCGATCAGCGGCGACACCCGCCCCTCGTCCGGCGCCTGCCACGAGATCAGCCACGCCTTCGACCTGCTCTTCCCCAAGCGGGCCGCGAGCCACGGCGAGCAAGTCGGCCTCGGCGCGGCCTTCGCCATGCACCTGCGCGGAGCCCGCGAGGAGTCCGGGCTCTTCGCGGAGGTCCTGCGCCGGCACGGCCTTCCGGTCCTGCCCACGGAGATCGGCTTCACCGCCGACGAGTTCGTCCAGGCCGTCGACTACGCCCCGCAGACCCGTCCGGGACGCTTCACGGTCCTGGAACACCTCAGCCTGTCCACCGACCAGATCAGGGACGCGTACGCCGACTATGCCAAGACCATCAGTAGCTGAACTCCGTCCTGTCGTTCACCCCCCGGGCGTCAAGGACCGGCGCAGCGGTGAACACTGGGCGGGCCGGATATACATGCGCGAGGTCTCGCTGCGTGTGGACCGGTACCTGGTGAACACCAAGGTCACGCCCAACCAGCTGACGTACCTGATGACCATCGCGGGTGTGCTCGCCGCACCGGCCCTGCTCGTTCCGGGCATCACGGGCGCGCTGCTCGGCGTGGTCATGGTCCAGCTCTACCTGCTGCTCGACTGCGTCGACGGCGAGCTGGCCCGCTGGAAGAAGCAGTTCTCGCTGGGCGGGGTCTACCTGGACCGGGTGGGCGCCTACCTCTGCGACGCCGCCGTGCTGGTCGGCTTCGGCCTGCGCGCCGCCGACCTGTGGGGCAGCGGACGGATCGACTGGCTCTGGGCCTTCCTCGGGACGCTCGCGGCGCTGGGCGCCATCCTGATCAAGGCCGAGACCGACCTGGTCGGGGTCGCACGCCACCAGGGCGGGCTGCCGCCGGTCAAGGAGGCGGCGTCCGAGCCGCGCTCGTCCGGCATGGCGTTCGCCCGCCGGGCGGCCGGTGCCCTCAAGTTCCACCGGCTGATCCTGTGCGTCGAGGCCTCGCTGGTGATCCTGGTCGCGGCCGTTCTGGACGCGGTCCGCGACGACCTCTTCTTCAGCCGCCTCGCGGTCGCGGTGCTGGCCGGCATCGCCCTGCTGCAGACCCTCCTCCACCTCGTGTCGGTCCTGGCATCGAGCAGGCTGAAGTGAGCACCCCCATGAAACTCGGCGCGGTCATCATCACGATGGGCAACCGCCCGGCCGAGCTGCGTGCCCTGCTCGATTCGGTCGCCGCGCAGAAGGGCGACCGGATCGAGGTGGTCGTCGTCGGCAACGGTTCCCCGGTACCGGACGTCCCCGCGGGCGTGCGCACCGTCGAGCTGCCCGAGAACCTGGGCATCCCCGGCGGCCGCAACGTCGGCATCGAGGCCTTCGGGCCCTCCGGTGCCGACGTGGACGCCCTGCTGTTCCTGGACGACGACGGACTGCTGCCGCTCACCGACACCGCCGAGCTCTGCCGGCAGGCCTTCGAGGCCGATTCCAAGCTCGGCATCATCAGCTTCCGGATCGCCGACCCGGACACCGGCGAGACCCAGCGCCGCCATGTGCCGAGGCTGCGGGCGGCCGACCCGCTGCGCTCGTCCCGGGTGACGACGTTCCTCGGCGGCGCCAACGCCGTACGCACCCGGGTCATCGCGGAGGTCGGCCCGCTGCCGGGCGACTTCTTCTACGCGCACGAGGAGACCGATCTGGCCTGGCGGGCGCTGGACGCCGGCTGGCTGATCGACTACCGCGCCGACATGGTGCTGAACCACCCCACCACCGCCCCGTCCCGGCATGCCGTCTACCACCGCATGGTGGCCCGCAACCGGGTCTGGCTGGCCCGCCGCAACCTGCCCGCGCCCCTGGTCCCCGTGTACCTCGGCGTGTGGCTGCTGCTGACCCTGCTCCGCAGGCCGTCCGGCCCGGCGCTCAAGGCCTGGTTCGGCGGCTTCCGGGAAGGCTGGTCGAAGCCCTGCGGACCGCGACGCCCCATGAAGTGGCGCACGGTGTGGCGGCTGACGCGACTAGGCCGCCCTCCGGTCATCTGAGAGGCTCGCCTCTGGGACCATGAGGCGTATTTTTCTATTCGGGACCTGTCCGCCCTGAGCCGCGCCCGCGACTGGCTGCGCATTTTGAATACGAGAGTCTTATCTGGTGAGTGACACAACCCATGATGGTGCGGTCGCCCTGAGCACCCCGCCATCGGCAGACGACGGCCTGAGCTCGGCCGAGCTGGCAGCCAAGTACGGTCTGACGGTGAGCGGAGCCCGGCCGGGGCTCTTCGAGTACGTGCGCCAGCTCCGCGGGCGACGCCACTTCATCATGGCGTTCTCCCGGGCGAAGCTGACCGCTCAGTACAGCCAGGCGAAACTGGGCCAGCTGTGGCAGGTGGCCACCCCGCTCCTGAACGCCGCGGTCTACTTCATCATCTTCGGACTGATCCTCGGTACGAAGAGGGGGATTCCGCAGGATGTCTTCATCCCGTTCCTGGTGACCGGGGTCTTTGTCTTCACCTTCACCCAGAGCTCCGTGATGGCGGGCGTCCGGGCCATCGCCGGCAACCTCGGTCTGGTCCGCGCGCTGCACTTCCCCCGTGCCTCGCTGCCCATCTCCTTCTCGCTCCAGCAGCTCCAGCAGCTGCTGTACTCGATGATCGTGCTGGTCGCGGTGACCGTCGCGTTCGGCAGCTACCCGCGGCTCTCGTGGCTGCTGGTGGTTCCCGCTCTGGTGATGCAGTTCTTCTTCAACACCGGCCTGGCGCTGATCATGGCGAGGCTCGGTGCCAAGACCCCCGACCTGGCGCAGCTGATGCCGTTCATCATGCGAACCTGGATGTACGCGTCGGGCGTCATGTTCTCCATCCCGGTGATGCTCGCGGACAAGCCGTCCTGGATCGCTGATGTGCTGCAGTACAACCCCGCGGCCATCTATATGGACCTGGTCCGGTTCGCGATGATCGACGGCTACGGTTCCGAGAACCTGCCGTCGCACGTCTGGCTGGTCGGGGTCGCCTGGGCGCTCCTGGTGGGCATCGCGGGATTCGTGTACTTCTGGAAGGCAGAGGAACGGTACGGCCGTGGCTGAGGACAACACCGGGGGGCGCGTCCCCACCGTGATCGCCGACGATGTGCACATCGTGTACCGCGTCAACGGCGGCGGCGGTGGCAAGGGCGGCGCCACCGCGGCACTGAGCCGGATACTGCGCCGCGGCAAGGGCGAGGAGCGCGGGATCCGCAAGGTGCACGCCGTGCGCGGCGTGTCCTTCACCTCCTACCGGGGCGAGGCGATCGGTCTCATCGGGACCAACGGCTCCGGTAAATCGACCTTGCTGCGGGCCATCGCGGGGCTGCTGCCGACCGAGCGCGGCAAGGTCTACACCGACGGCCAGCCCTCGCTGCTCGGGGTGAACGCGGCGCTGATGAGCGACCTGACCGGCGAGCGCAATGTCGTCCTGGGCGGACTCGCCATGGGGATGAGCCGCGAGGAGATCCGGGAGCGGTACCAGGACATCGTCGACTTCTCCGGGATCAACGAGAAGGGCGACTTCATCACCCTGCCGATGCGGACGTACTCCTCCGGCATGGCGGCCCGGCTGCGGTTCTCGATCGCCGCCGCCAAGAACCACGACGTCCTCATGATCGACGAGGCGCTGGCGACCGGTGACCGCAAGTTCCAGATCCGCTCAGAGGCGCGCATCCGGGAGCTCCGCAAGGAGGCCGGCACCGTCTTCCTGGTCAGTCACAGCAACAAGTCGATCAGGGACACCTGCGACCGGGTGCTGTGGCTGGAGAAGGGCGAACTGCTGATGGACGGCCCGACAGAAGAGGTCCTGAAGGCGTACGAGCGGGAGACCGGCAAGTAGCGCCGCCCCGCCCCGCGCACCGCCGCGGCCCCCGTCGGAGCTCTCCGACGGGGGCCGCGGCGCGTGTCCGGACCGCCGACCGGACGCCGCACCTCCACGGCTCGTCGTACGTCGTCCGGCAAGATCTCCTCCCGCCGGATGACGTCAATTCAATGACGCGCGGGGAAAGTTGGCACGGCACGGCGCACACTCCTCACGTGTCCCGCACCCCGGCGTATCGATGAGCGTTGTACAACGTAAGCTGTACCGGTGCTGATTCGTTGCAAGTGGGGCGATACCGCCTGAGTGGAAGGCCCATGGGGTCCTCCGCACTGGGGAGGACGGGCGGCGTGTCCGGAATGGGTTGTTTTGGGTCGGCAGTGTAGAACGGGAGATGTGACGGCTATGACGGATAATCTCCAGCTCCGAGGTGCTCACGCCGTCCCCGTGCAGGGCGGTACGCAGTGACGCGAGCCCGCCCGGCGCGGCTCGATTCCGCCGTACCCGGAACCCTCGACAAGGCCGCCGACGAGAATTTCCCGGTGGCTCCGTTCTTCCTGCCGCGCGCCTGGCGCGACGACCTGATGGCCGTCTACGGCTACGCCCGGCTCGTCGACGACATCGGTGACGGCGACCTCGCCCCCGGCGGCGCCGACGCCCGCCACCTCGGCCTGGACCCGGCACAGAGCGACGACCGGCTCGCCATGCTCGACGCGCTGGAGACCGACCTGCGCAGGATCTTCGCCACCACGGGCGAGACCCCGCACCACCCCCTCATGCAGGCGCTTCGCCCCACCGTGCGCCGCCGCGCGCTCACCCCGGAACCCTTCCTCGGCCTCATCGAGGCCAACCGGCAGGACCAGAAGATCCGCCGCTACGGGACGTACGAGGAGCTGCTCGCCTACTGCGAACTCTCCGCCAACCCCGTCGGCCGCCTGGTCCTCCAGCTCACCGGAACCGCGAGCCCGGAACGTATCCGCCGCTCCGACGCAGTCTGCACCGCACTGCAGATCGTCGAGCACCTCCAGGACGTCACCGAGGACCTCGGGCGGGACCGGATCTACCTGCCGGCCGACGACATGGCAAGGTTCCATGTGGCCGAATCCGATCTGGCGGCCCCCACGGGGGGCGCGTCGGTGCGGGCACTGGTCGCGTACGAGGCGGAACGCGCCGGGGATCTGCTGAATGAAGGCACCCCCCTGGTGGGTAGCGTCCACGGCAGGCTCAAGCTGCTTCTCGCCGGATTCGTCGGCGGGGGGCGTGCCGCCCTCACCGCGATCGCGGCCGCCGGGTTCGATGTACTGCCCGGACCGCCCAAGCCCACCAAGCCCAGCCTGCTGCGCGAGGTGGGAGTTGTCTTGCGAAGAGCGCGTAGAGAGGGGTGAGCCGGACCGTGGAGGGACAGACGACGTACATGTCGGCACCGGTACAGGCCGCATACAGTTACTGCGAGGCGGTCACCGGACAGCAGGCGCGGAACTTCGCGTACGGCATCAGGCTGCTGCCGGCCGAGAAGCGGCAGGCCATGTCGGCGCTGTACGCCTTCTCCCGTCGTGTCGACGACATCGGTGACGGTGAGCTGGAGCCGGAGACCAAGCGCGTCCGCCTGGAGGGCACCCGCACACTCCTGGACCGGGTACGGGACGGCGCGGTGGACGAGGACGACACCGATCCGGTGGCCGTCGCGCTCGCGGACGCCGCCCGCAGGTTCCCGCTGCCGCTGGAGGGGCTCGACGAGCTCATCGACGGTGTGCTGATGGACGTGCGCGGCGCGACCTACGAGACCTGGGACGACCTCAAGACCTACTGCCGGTGCGTCGCGGGCGCCATCGGCCGTCTCAGCCTGGGCGTCTTCGGTACGGAGCCGGGCGCGCCCGGCTCGGAACGCGCCGCGGAGTACGCCGACACGCTCGGCCTCGCACTCCAGCTGACCAACATCCTGCGCGACGTCCGCGAGGACGCGGGCAACGGGCGTACCTATCTGCCCGCCGACGACCTCGCCAAGTTCGGCTGCTCGGAGGGGTTCCACCGGGCCACCCCGCCGCCCGGCTCGGACTTCGCCGGGCTGATCCACTTCGAGGTCCGGCGCGCCCGCGCCCTGTTCGCGGAGGGGTACCGGCTGCTGCCGATGCTGGACCGGCGCAGCGGTGCCTGCGTGGCGGCGATGGCGGGCATCTACCGCAGGCTCCTGGACCGGATCGAGCGCGACCCGGAGGCGGTGCTGCGCGGCCGGGTCTCGCTGCCGGGCCACGAGAAGGCCTACGTGGCGGTGCGCGGCCTGTCCGGTCTGGACGCCCGCTACATTTCGCGCCGGACGGCCAGGGGGCGTGTCTGAATGCGCCGCACGGACATCTCGCGCACCATGAGCACCATGGATGATCAGTGCGGACGGCGGGCAACCTCGGGCCGTACCGCTGCGTCCCTGACGGGAAAGACCTGGCGAGAGGGGGATTCATGACGGACGACAGGCTGCGCTCCTCCCGGGCGGTGGTGATCGGCGGCGGGCTCGCCGGCATCACCTCTGCCCTGCGCCTGGCCGATGCCGGGGTTGACGTGACCCTGCTCGAAGGTCGGCCCCGGCTCGGCGGCCTCGCCTTCTCCTTCCGGCGCGGCGAACTGACGGTCGACAACGGCCAGCATGTCTACCTGCGCTGCTGCACCGCGTACCGCTGGTTCCTCGACCGGGTCGAGGGCGCCCGTCTGGCCCCATTGCAAAACCGTTTGGACGTGCCCGTTCTCGATGTCGGACGGCCCGCGGGCCCCCGGCTCGGACGGCTGCGCCGCAACGGCCTGCCGGTCCCCTTCCACCTCGCCGCCGGACTCGCCGGATACCCGCATCTCTCGCTCACCGAACGGGCGAGCGTCGGGCGCGCCGCGCTGGCCCTCGGCCGGCTCGACCCGGACGACCCGGCGCTGGACGACATCGACTTCGGCAGCTGGCTCGCCCGGCACGGCCAGTCACCGCGCACCGTCGAGGCCCTCTGGGACCTGGTCGGCGTCGCCACGCTCAACGCCACCGCGCCGAACTCCTCACTGGCGCTCGCCGCGAAGGTCTTCAAGACCGGCCTCCTCTCCGAGCCCGGCGCCGCCGACATCGGCTGGGCGAGCGTGCCGCTCGGCGACATCCACGACACGCTGAGCCGTAAGGCCCTGGACGCCGCCGGTGTGCGCACCGAACTCCGGACGAAGGCCTCCGCGCTCACCCGTACCGACGAGGGACGCTGGGTGGTCGAGACCGGGGCCGAGCGGATCGAGGCGGACACCGTCGTGCTGGCCGTGCCGCAGCGCGAGACCCACGACCTGCTGCCGGAGGGCGCGCTCGACGCCCCGGAGAAGCTGCTGGAGATCGGCAGCTCACCCATCCTCAACGTGCACGTCGTCTACGACCGCAAGGTGCTGCGGCGGCCGTTCTTCACCGCGCTCGGCTCGCCGGTCCAGTGGGTCTTCGACCGTACGGAGGCCTCGGGCCTCACCGGACCCGGGCAGTACCTCGCGGTCTCCCAGTCGGCGGCCGGCGAGGAGATCGACCTGCCCGTCTCCGAACTGCGCGCACGCTACCTGCCCGAGCTGGAGCGGCTGCTGCCGGCCGCACGAGGTGCCGGGATCAGGGACTTCTTCGTCACCCGGGAGCGGACGGCGACCTTCGCGCCCGCCCCCGGAGTCGGCCGGCTGCGGCCCGGGACCCGTACCGGGGCCCCCGGCCTCTTCCTGGCCGGCGCATGGACCGCCACCGGCTGGCCCGCCACGATGGAGGGCGCCGTCCGCAGCGGTGCCGGCGCAGCGGACGCCGCACTCCTGGCACTCGGCCGCCCCCACGAACATCCGCTGCAGGAGGCGGCATGAGCAGTACCACCGGAACAAGAGGAGAGTCAGTGACCCCGGCGAATCCGGCTTCCGACACCGTGGCGGACGCCACGGACGTCACCGCGCTTCTGGAGCGCGGACGGGCCCTTTCCACGCCGGTGCTCCGGGCCGCCGTTGACCGGCTCGCACCGCCCATGGACACCGTGGCCGCCTATCACTTCGGCTGGATCGATGCCCAGGGCAGGCCCGCCGACGGCGACGGCGGCAAGGCCGTGCGTCCGGCGTTGGCCCTGCTGTCCGCGGAAGCGGCCGGCGCCGCCGCGCAGGCCGGCGTCCCCGGCGCCGTGGCCGTCGAACTCGTGCACAACTTCTCGCTGCTGCACGACGACCTGATGGACGGCGACGAGCAGCGGCGCCACCGCGACACGGTGTGGAAGGTGCACGGCCCCGCCCAGGCGATCCTGGTCGGTGACGCGCTCTTCGCGCTCGCCAACGAGATCCTCCTGGAGCTCGGGACGGTCGAGGCGGGCCGCGCGGCCAGGCGGCTGACCTCGGCCACCCGCAAGCTCATCGACGGGCAGGCCCAGGACATCTCCTACGAGCACCGCGAGCGGGTCACCGTCGAGGAGTGCCTGGAGATGGAGGGCAACAAGACGGGCGCCCTGCTCGCCTGCGCCTGCTCCATCGGGGCGGTGCTCGGCGGCGCCGACGACCGTACCGCCGACGTCCTGGAGGCGTACGGCTACCACCTCGGCCTCGCCTTCCAGGCGGTCGACGACCTGCTCGGGATCTGGGGCGACCCGGAGTCCACGGGCAAGCAGACGTGGAGCGATCTGCGCCAGCGCAAGAAGTCCCTGCCGGTCGTCGCCGCGCTCGCCGCGGGCGGACCGGCCTCCGAGCGCCTGGGCGAGCTGCTCGCCGCCGACGCGAAGAGCAGCGACTTCGACAGCTTCTCCGAAGAGGAGTTCGCCGCCCGTGCGGCGCTCATCGAGGAGGCGGGCGGCCGTGAATGGACCGCTCAGGAGGCGCGTCGTCAGCATGCGGTCGCCATCGAGGCGCTGCACGGTGTCGACATGCCCGAGACCGTGCGGGCGCAGCTCACGGCGCTCGCTGACTTCGTCGTCGTACGAAAGAGATGATCGCCATCTGTTCCATATGACTCGCAGTCGCCGGCCGGTGCCCGTCACGGGCGCCGGCCGACGGAGACCCCAGCACAGCAGAGGAACAACTGCACGAAGGGGAAGCCATGACAGCGACGACCGACGGAAGCACCGGGGCTGTGGATCCCCGCGCAGCCTCGGCCAGTAGACCGACAACCGAATCAACCATCGCCGCGGACGACGTACTGGCCGCCGCGCGGCGGGCCGCGGAACGCTCGGTGGAGCACCTCCTCGGCAAGCAGGACGAGCAGGGCTGGTGGAAGGGCGACCTCGCCACCAACGTCACGATGGACGCCGAGGACCTCCTGCTCCGCCAGTTCCTCGGAATCCAGGATTCCGCCACGGTACAGGCGGCCGGCCGCTTCATCCGCGGCGAGCAGCTCGGTGACGGCACCTGGGCCACGTTCCACGGCGGACCGGGGGACCTCTCCGCCACCATCGAGGCGTACGTGGCCCTGCGGCTGGCCGGGGACCGGCCGGAAGACCCGCACATGCTCCGCGCCTCGGGGTGGGTCAGGGAACAGGGCGGGATCGCGGCGAGCCGGGTGTTCACCCGGATCTGGCTGGCCCTGTTCGGCTGGTGGAAATGGGACGACCTGCCGGAACTCCCGCCCGAGCTGATGTTCTTCCCGAAGTGGGTCCCGCTCAATATCTACGACTTCGGCTGCTGGGCCCGCCAGACCATCGTGCCGCTCACGGTCGTCTCCGCGAAGCGGCCGGTCCGGCCCGCCCCCTTCGCACTGGACGAACTGCACACCGACCCCGGCGAACCGAACCCACCCAGGCGCCCCGCACCGGCGGCCAGTTGGGACGGTGTCTTCCAGCGCCTCGACAAGGCACTGCACCTCTATCACCGGATCGCCCCGCGCCGGGTGCGCCGCCTCGCGATGAACGCGGCCGCACGCTGGATCATCGAACGCCAGGAGAACGACGGCTGCTGGGGCGGCATCCAGCCGCCCGCCGTCTACTCCGTCATCGCGCTGCACCTGCTGGGCTACGACCTCGACCACCCGGTGATGCGGGCCGGACTCGCCTCGCTGGACCGGTTCGCGGTCTGGCGCGAGGACGGCGCCCGCATGATCGAGGCCTGCCAGTCCCCGGTCTGGGACACCTGCCTCGCCACCATCGCGCTCGCCGACGCAGGCCTGCGCCCCGACCATCCGGCGCTCGTGAAGGCGGCCGACTGGATGCTCGACGAGGAGATCGACCGGCCGGGCGACTGGTCGGTGCGCAGGCCGCAACTCCCGCCGGGAGGCTGGGCGTTCGAGTTCCACAACGACAACTACCCGGATATCGACGACACCGCGGAAGTGGTCCTCGCGCTGCGCCGGGTCCGTCACCCGGATCCGGCACGGGTCGAGGCCGCCATCGCCCGGGGGGTGCGCTGGAACGTCGGCATGCAGTCCCGCAACGGCGCCTGGGGGGCGTTCGACGCCGACAACACCAGCCCGTTCCCCAACCGGCTGCCGTTCTGCGACTTCGGTGAGGTCATCGACCCGCCGTCCGCGGACGTCACCGGCCACGTGGTGGAGATGCTCGCCATCGAGGGCCACTCCGCGCACCCCGTCACCAGGCGCGGCATCGAGTGGTTGCTCTCCGAACAGGAGGCCGCCGGAGGCTGGTTCGGCCGTTGGGGGGTCAACTACGTATACGGAACAGGGTCTGTGGTGCCCGCCCTGGTCGCCGCCGGACTGCCTGCCGCGCATCCCTCGATCCGGCGCGCGGCCGACTGGCTGGAGTCCGTCCAGAACGACGACGGCGGCTGGGGCGAGGACCTGCGCTCCTACAAGGAGGAGAAGTGGATCGGCCACGGGGCCTCGACCGCCTCCCAGACGGCCTGGGCGCTGCTCGCGCTCCTGGCCGCGGACCGGCGGGACACCGCGGCGGTGGCCCGCGGCGTCGCCTGGCTCACCGAGACCCAGCAGGCCGACGGATCCTGGGACGAGCCGTACTTCACCGGTACCGGCTTCCCCTGGGACTTCTCCATCAACTACCACCTCTACCGGCAGGTCTTCCCACTGACCGCACTCGGCCGGTACGTGCACGGCGACCCGTTCGCCGGCCGCACGGACCTCCGTGAGGGGGCCTGATGGGCGAACCCGCGGGGCCGCCCGGCCCCGCCGCCCCGCTGCTGATCGCCTGCGCGCTCGGCATCGAACACCTTGCCCTGCGCACCGGCAGGAGCAGGGCGGACAGGGCGTCGGGACCCGTGACCGTGATCCGTACGGGCATGGGGCCCAAGGCGGCCGAATCCGCCGTGGCACGGGCGCTCGGCGAGGGCCGGGCGTTCGGCGCCGCGGTCATCGCCTCGGGGTTCTGTGCCGGGCTGACGCCCGGCATGCACCCCGGAGATCTGGTGGTGGCCGACGAGACCCGGCTCGCCGGGGAGTCGGCCGCCTGCACCGGCACCGAACTCCTTGCCGACGCACTGGCCAGAGCAGTACCGGGACGCACCGTCCACACCGGTCCGCTGACCGGCTCCGACCATGTCGTACGCGGGCATGAGCGGGCCGAGCTGCGGACCACCGGAGCGATTGCGGTGGACATGGAGTCCGCCGTCACTCTGCGCACCGCCCTGCGCGCCGGGCCGCGCCCGGTTGCGGCCGTACGGGTGGTCGTGGACGCTCCACAGCATGAGCTCGTCCGCATCGGCACGGTCCGCGGTGGAATATCGGCATTCCGCGTTCTCCGTGCCGTCCTACCGGCTTTCTATGAATGGCACCGATCTTTGCTGCTCCCCAGGAGGTGAGCTAGATGGCCATGCCACTCCGTCAGACCATCAAGATTGCGACGTACCTTGCTGAACAGAAGCTTCGCAAGCGGGAGAAGTTCCCGCTGATTGTCGAGCTGGAGCCGCTGTTCGCCTGCAATCTCGCCTGCGAAGGCTGCGGGAAGATTCAGCATCCCGCCGGAGTTCTCAAGCAGCGGATGCCGGTGGCCCAGGCCGTCGGCGCGGTGCTCGAATCCGGCGCCCCGATGGTCTCCATCGCGGGCGGTGAGCCGCTGATGCATCCGCAGATCGACGAAATCGTCCGGCAGCTGGTCGCGAAGAAGAAGTACGTCTTCCTCTGCACCAACGCGATGTTGATGCGGAAGAAGATGGAGAAGTTCACACCGTCGCCCTACTTCGCGTTCGCCGTGCACATCGACGGGCTGCGGGAGCGGCACGACGAATCGGTTGCCAAGGAAGGAGTATTCGACGAGGCGGTGGCCGCGATCAAGGAAGCCAAGCGCCGAGGTTTCCGGGTCACCACCAATTCCACCTTCTTCAACACCGACACCCCGCAGACGATCATCGAGGTCCTGAATTACCTCAATGACGATCTGAAGGTCGACGAGATGATGATCTCGCCCGCCTACGCATACGAGAAGGCGCCCGACCAGGAACACTTCCTGGGAGTCGAGCAGACCCGCGAGCTGTTCAAGAAGTCGTTCGCGGGCGGCAACCGGGCCAGGTGGCGGCTGAACCACTCGCCGCTCTTCCTGGACTTCCTGGAGGGCAAGGCCGACTTCCCGTGCACGGCGTGGGCCATTCCCAACTACTCGCTCTTCGGCTGGCAGCGGCCCTGCTACCTGATGAGCGACGGCTACGTGCCGACGTACCGGGAGCTCATCGAAGAGACCGACTGGGACAAGTACGGCCGGGGCAAGGACCCGCGCTGCGCCAACTGCATGGCGCACTGCGGTTACGAGCCCACCGCCGTACTGGCCACCATGGGGTCGCTGAAGGAATCCCTGCGTGCCGCGCGGGAGACCATCGGCGGAAACCGGTGAGGTGATGACCATCGGAGAACCAGTGGTACTGGCTCTCCGCGAGCCGCCGGCCCGGCAGCTCGCGACGCGCCGCCGTGCGCGGCGCGTCCCGGCCGGGCCGGCGGCGGTCGGCCGGGACGTACCGGTTCCGGTCCAGCCGATGACGAGGACCGAGACGTCACCACCGGGGGTCCCCGCCGTCACCATGAGCTGAGACAGGATTAGAGAGGGGGCCCGGCATGTCGCTTCTGCGGAGCATCCGGGGGCCGCACGATCTCAAGACGCTCAACGAACCACAGCTCGGTGAACTGGCCGAGGACATCAGGAAGTTCCTGATCGAGGCCGTGGCCAGGACCGGCGGCCACCTGGGGCCCAACCTCGGCGTCGTGGAGCTGTCCATCGCCCTGCACCGGGTGTTCGACTCGCCCGTGGACCGCGTTCTGTGGGACACCGGCCACCAGAGCTACGTACACAAACTCCTCACCGGGCGGCAGGACTTCTCCAAGCTGCGCGGCAAGGGCGGCCTCTCCGGCTACCCCTCCCGCGAGGAGTCCGAGCACGACGTCATCGAGAACAGCCACGCCTCCACGGTGCTCGGCTGGGCCGACGGCCTCGCCAAGGCCAACCAGGTACTGGGCCGCCCCGACCACGTCGTCGCCGTCATCGGTGACGGGGCACTCACCGGCGGCATGGCCTGGGAGGCGCTGAACAACATCGCCGCCGCCAGGGACCGGCCACTGATCATCGTTGTCAACGACAACGAGCGCTCCTACGCGCCGACCATCGGCGGCCTCGCCAACCACCTCGCCACCCTGCGCACCACCGACGGCTACGAGCGCTTCCTCTCCTGGGGCAAGGGCGTCCTCCAGCAGACCCCCGTCATCGGACAGCCGCTCTACGAGTCGCTGCACGGCGCGAAGAAGGGGTTCAAGGACGCCTTCGCCCCGCAGGGCATGTTCGAGGACCTCGGCCTCAAGTACGTCGGACCCATCGACGGCCACGACACCGCCGCCGTCGAGTCCGCCCTCCAACGGGCGAAACGCTTCCACGGGCCGGTCCTCGTGCACTGCCTCACCGAGAAGGGCCGCGGCTATCAGCCCGCCCTCCAGGACGAGGCCGACCGCTTCCACACCGTCGGCGCGATGGACCCGCTGACCTGCGCCCCGCTCACCCCGGCGGCCGGCCCGTCCTGGACCTCGGTGTTCGGGGACGAGATCGCCGCCATCGGGGCGGAGCGGCCCGACGTCGTCGCCATCACGGCCGCGATGCTGCACCCGGTGGGGCTGACGAAGTTCGCCGAGGCCTTCCCCGACCGGGTCTGGGACGTGGGCATCGCGGAGCAGCACGCGGCGGTCTCCGCGGCGGGACTGGCCACCGGCGGACTGCATCCCGTCGTCGCCGTCTACGCCACCTTCCTCAACCGCGCCTTCGACCAGCTCCTGATGGACGTCGCGCTGCACAGGTGCGGGGCCACCTTCGTCCTGGACCGGGCCGGGGTCACCGGGCCCGACGGCGCGTCCCACAACGGCATGTGGGACATGTCCGTGCTCCAGGTCGTACCCGGACTCCGGATCGCGGCACCGCGCGACGCCGGCCAGCTGCGGGCCCAGCTGCGCGAGGCCGTCGACGTCGACGACGCCCCGACCGTGATCCGGTTCCCCAAGGAGTCGGTGGGGGAGCCGGTCCCCGCCGTCGGCCGGATCGGCTCCATGGACGTACTGCACCGCGACGAGGAAGCCGATGTGCTGCTCGTCGCGGTCGGCGTCATGGCCCCCGTCTGCCTGCGCGCCGCCGATCTGCTCGCGGGCGCCGGCATCCGCTGCACCGTGATCGACCCCCGCTGGGTCAAACCGGTCGACGGGCAGCTGGCCCCGCTCGCCGCGCGGCACCGGCTCGTCGCCGTCGTCGAGGACAACAGCCGGGCCGGCGGCGTCGGCTCGGCCGTCGGGCAGGCGCTGCGGGACGCCGACGTCGACGTACCGCTGCGCACGTTCGGCATTCCGGACCAGTTCCTCGCGCACGGCAAGCGCGCCGAGGTGCTGGCCGACATCGGACTCACACCGGTCGAGATCGCCGGCCGGATCAGCGCGACCCTGGCCGTGCGGCCGAAGACCGTCGACGACGGTCACCACGAGCGCGACGCCCTGGACGACGGGCACAAGGAGAGCGGGGCATGAAGGACGACGGGCCCAAGGGCTTCGATCTGGCGCAGCTCCTCGCGGAGCGCGGCGCCGAACGCTACGAGCTGCACACGAAGTACCTCAACCACCAGCTCCCGCGGATGCTGCGCACCATCGGCTTCGACAAGGTCTACGAACGGGCCGAGGGCGCGCACTTCTGGGACGCGGAGGGCAACGACTACCTGGACATGCTGGCCGGTTTCGGCGTGATGGGGCTCGGCCGGCACCACCCGGTCGTACGCAAGGCGGTGCACGACGTCCTGGACGCCTCGCTCGCCGACCTCACCCGCTTCGACTGCCAGCCGCTGCCGGGGCTGCTGGCCGAGAAGCTGCTCACGCACAGCCCGCACCTGGACCGGGTGTTCTTCGGCAACAGCGGTACCGAGGCCGTCGAGACGGCGCTCAAGTTCGCCCGGTACGCGACCGGGAAGCCGAGGATCCTGTACTGCGCGCACGCCTTCCACGGACTGACCACCGGCTCGCTCTCGGTCAACGGCGAGGACGGCTTCCGGGACGGCTTCGCCCCCCTGCTGCCCGACACCGCCATCGAGCTCGGTGACCTGGACGCGCTGCGGCGCGAGCTGAAACGCGGCGACGTGGCGGGCCTGGTCGTCGAACCGATCCAGGGCAAGGGTGTGCACGCCTCGCCGCCCGGCTTTCTGCGCGCCGCCCAGGAGCTGCTCCACAAGCACAAAGCCCTGCTCATCGCCGACGAGGTGCAGACCGGTCTGGGCCGGACCGGCGACTTCTACGCGTACCAGCACGAGGAGGGCGTCGAACCGGATCTGGTCTGCGTCGCCAAGGCGCTGTCCGGCGGCTATGTGCCGGTCGGGGCGACGCTCGGCAAGGACTGGATCTTCAAGCGCGTCTACTCCTCGATGGACCGGGTGCTGGTCCACTCGGCCAGCTTCGGTTCCAACGCCCAGGCCATGGCCGCCGGGCTCGCGGTCCTCTCGGTGATGGAGGACGAGGAGACCGTGGCCAACGCGCGCCGCACCGGTGATCTGCTGCGCGAGAGGCTGTCCGCCCTGGTCGACCGCTACGAGCTGCTGCACGAGGTGCGGGGACGCGGGCTGATGATCGGCATCGAGTTCGGCCGGCCGTCCTCGCTGAAACTGCGCAGCCGCTGGACGATGCTCCAGGCGGCCCGTAAGGGACTCTTCGCGCAGATGGTCGTCGTTCCGCTGCTCCAGAAGCACCGGATCCTCACCCAGGTCTCCGGCGACCACCTCGAAGTGATCAAGCTGATTCCGCCGCTCGTCATCGACGAGGCGGACGTGGACCGGTTTGTCGCCGCGTTCACGGCGGTGATGGACGACGCGCACAACGGCGGGCTGATGTGGGACTTCGGCCGGACCCTGGTGAAGCAGGCCGTGGCCAACCGCTGAGCGGGAGGGGTTTTGCCTGGGAGGCAAGAAATTTGCCTCCCAGGAAAGTTCCTGGCCCAATGGACGTATGAACCCCGCTGAAGCAGGGGCGGCCGACGAGCTGCCCGGTGTCGCGCCCCGACTGCGCGATCTGCGCCGCGGCCGTGGGCTGACCCTGGAGACCGCCGCGCAGCGCGCCGGGCTCTCGCCCGCCCATCTGTCCCGGCTCGAAACGGGCCGCCGCCAGCCCTCGCTGCCGATGCTGCTCGGACTCGCCAGGATCTACGGTACGACGGTCTCCGAGCTGCTCGGCGAGATCCCCCCGGAACGTGACGCGATCGTCCGCGCCCGGAAGTTCGAGGGGGCGGAGGCGGACGGCTGGATGTACCAGCAGGCCGGTGGGCCCGGCCGGGCGATGCAGGCGCTGCGCGTCCGGGTGCCGTACGGCGCGCAGGGTGATCTGGTGCGCGTCCACCCCGGCGAGGAGTGGCTCTACGTGCTGGCCGGAAACCTCCGGGTGACCCTCGGGGACACCGTGCACGACCTCGGCCCCGGCGACAGCGCGCACTTCGACTCGCTCACCCCGCACCGGATCGCGGCGCCGGACCGCGAGGGTGCCGAGCTGCTCTTCGTTCACACCCTGTTGCAGAGCCCCGCTGCCGAGCTGTGTCTCGGCAGCGGGATCCACCGTCGCTGAGACGCCGTCCCGCCGGCCCGCCCGGTCACCAGAGAGGACCGTCATGTCCGATTCAGAGAACTACGACCCGCTGACCCCGGCCAGGCACAAGGAGGCCGACTCCCAGGAGCGCAAGATGCCGCGCGGGCTCGTCATCAGGCTCTTCGCCTACCTGGTGGCCGGGCACGTCATCGCCGGTTTCCTCTACCTGCTGTTCGCGGTGGGGATGCACAACCAGTAGCCGGCGGCGCCCCTCTCCGGGGTCCGTCAGGCGTCTTCGAGGAGCCGCTCGCGCAGCCGCTCCCGCGTCGCGGGCGTGACCTTCAGCCCCTCGGCGAGGTAGCGGTCCGTGCCGCCCCAGGTCTCGTCGATCGTCGCGAAGGCCGCCGCGAGGTATTCGCTGTGGGCGCCGAAGAGCGGGCTCAGGAGCTCCATCACCTCGGGCGACATCCCGGCCTCCGAGGTGTCGCTGCGGCGCACCCGGTAGCGGCGGTGGGTGTCGTTGGACTTGAGGTAGTCCGCCTCGATCGTGTCGCGCCCGACGCCCACCGCGAGCAGCGAGACCGCGATCGAGAGCCCGGCCCGGTCCTTGCCCGCCGCGCAGTGCATCAGGGCCGGGACGCTGTCCTCGGCCAGGGCGTGCAGCACCCGGCTGTGCTCGGCGGTGCGGTCCAGGATGATCGACCGGTAGGAGGCGACCATGCGGTCCGTCCCCTTGCCGCCGCCGAGGATTCCGCGCAGCTCGTCCATCTCGCCGTCGCGCACCATCCGCCAGAACTCGCTGCCGTCCGCCGGGTCGGTGAGCGGGATGTTCACATTGCGCACGCCGGGCAGCTCGACGTCCGGTCCGTCCAGCTTGAGGTCGGCGGCGTTACGGAAGTCGAAGACCGTGTGCAGGCCGAGGCCGCCGAGGAACGCCGCGTCCTCGGGTGTGGCGCTCGCCAGGTGGCCGCTGCGGTAGAGCCGTCCGTGGCGAACCCGGCGACCGTCCGACGTCGGCAGTCCGCCCACGTCACGGAAGTTACGGACCCCCGCCAGCTCGGGTTCCGTCGACGGGGTCTGTGGCAGCTGCTGCGTCACGGTCACTCCTGGGGGCTCTGCCGCCGACGCGTGTCGCCGACGGGTCCATTCCCGTGACGATACGACATCGGATACACGGACAATCATCCCGGCGGCGCCCCTGTTTCGCGCCCCGTCCCGCGCCCTGTTTCGCCTCCTGTGCCGCCCCCTGTGCTGTGCCTTTGCGGGACGCCGCGCGAACAGTAGGCGTGACATGTCCGTATTGAGGCTTTTAGTCGAACATGCCCTGCTTATGCGGGAGATGGTCGCCCTCTCGTGAGCGGGATCATATCCGTGACGGTGTGTGGCGGCGCGCCGCTCGGGTAATCCGTGCGCCAAGCGGAATGCCAAGATCCATAATCCACGGAGTGTGACCGGAATTCCGCATCGAATTCCCGGTCCGGAATACGGCGTGGAACCCGTGGCTTGTTTCCGCCGTCCCGGCTCGCTTACGTTCCATGTCAATCCGGATGGAACGCCTAATCCTGCCGCCGTCCGGAATTCCGCACCCACTCACCGTGTGGCAGGAGCGGGGGACCCAGGTAAGCCGCCGACCGGAGCGATCCGGACGGCTCGGGGTGAAGTCGCGCCAGGCGCGGCCGGGCATCTCCAGCCCGAACCCGACAGCTCACCTCGTAGGCGCCGGAGAGGAAATTCTTCATGCCCATCCCGGGTAAGCACCGCCGTCCCAAGTCCAGCACCATCGCCCGCGGCGTCGTCGTCGCGAGCGCCGGCGGAGCCGTCATCGCGCTTCCGCTGCTTGGCGCCACCGGTGCCAACGCCGCGGAGCAGGCCGCTCCCGCCACCGCGAAGTCGGCCGCCGCCACGCACGCCACCCCGGCCAAGCCGGTCGCGGACAAGCAGTCCGGCACCAAGACGTACTCCGTGGTCTCCGGTGACTACCTGTCGAAGATCGCCGCCGAGCACCACGTCAAGGGCGGCTGGGAGAAGCTGTACCAGGACAACCGCGAGGTCGTCGGCGACAACCCGAGCCTGATCTTCCCGGGCATGAAGCTGACCCTCGGCGGCAAGGCCTGGGGCCACGCCCCGGCCACCGGCTCGCACACCTCCACGGGCGCCACCACCCCGTCGAAGGCCCCCTCGAAGGCCCCGGCCAAGACCGAGTCGAAGGCGCCCGCGGCCTCCGACACCGCGTCCTCCTCCGACACCCAGGCCTCCAACACGGCCTCGTCGGACCAGGGCAGCGCCTCCGGTTACGTCCACCCGGTCCCCGGTAACCACACCACCGCCTACCGCGCCTCCGGTGCCAGCTGGTCCAGCGGCAGCCACACCGGCATCGACTTCCCCGTCTCCACCGGCACCAGCGTGAAGGCGATCACCTCCGGCACCGTCGTCACCGCGGGCTGGGGCGGCGCGTACGGCAACGAGGTCGTCATCAAGCACGCCGACGGCCACTACTCGCAGTACGGCCACATGTCCTCGCTCTCCGTCTCGGCGGGCCAGACCGTGACCGCGGGCCAGCAGGTCGGCCTCTCCGGCGCCACCGGCAACGCCACCGGCCCGCACCTCCACTTCGAGGTCCGCACCGGCCCGGCGTACGGCTCGGACATCGACCCGATCGCCTACCTGGCGTCGCACGGGATCAACGTCTGATCCGGACAGCGGCGGTCCGGTGACCCGGACCAGGTCAGTACAGAGGGACGGTGCGCGGCGGCGCACCGTCCCTCTGCTTTGTCGATGCCGGTGCGGCTGGGGCGACCGTCCTTATTCCCCCTTTACCAAAATCTGACCGGGTGGTCTATCTCACCACCCGTCAACCCCGTATTACGGTCGCGTAGGTCACAATCGACGGTGCAGGATATGCCCTTGTGGCAGACGATTCGAGAAACATCCGACAGGGCGTCATCAACCGACAGGGCGCCATCGAGTCGTACGCGGCGATTGGCGACAGTTTCACCGAGGGAGTCGGCGACCCCGGCCCGGGCGGGACATTCGTCGGCTGGGCCGACCGGTTCGCGGTAATCCTGGCCGACCAGCTCCCGGACCCGGAAACGGCGCAGGGCGGCACAGCCGCCGCGCCCGGACACTTCCGGTACGCCAATCTCGCCGTACGAGGACGCCTTCTCGACCAGATAGTCGAGGAGCAGGTACCCCGCGCCAAGGAACTCGCCCCGGACCTGGTGAGCTTCTGCGCGGGCGGCAACGACATCATCCGGCCGGGCACCGACCCCGACGACGTGGCCGAGCGCTTCGAGCGCGCGGTCGCCGAGCTGACCCGGTCGGTCGGCACCGTCATGGTCACCACCGGCTTCGACACCCGAGGTGTTCCGGTCCTGCGCCATCTGCGCGGCAAGATCGCCACCTACACCGCCCACGTGCGGTCCATCGCGGACCGCTACGACTGCCCGGTGCTCGACCTGTGGTCCCTGCGCTCCGTGCAGGACCGGCGCGCCTGGGACGGCGACCGGCTGCACCTGTCGCCCGAGGGGCACACCCGCGTCGCGCTGCGCGCCGCCCAGGTCCTCGGACTCGACGTGCCGGCCGACCCGGACCAGGAGTGGCCGCCGCAGGCGCACCGGGGAACGCTGGAGGTCCGGCGCGACGACATCCACTGGGCCCGCGAGTACCTGGTGCCGTGGATCGGGCGCCGGCTGCGCGGCGAGTCGTCGGGGGACCACGTGGAGGCGAAGCGGCCGGACCTGCTGCCCCTCTGAGAGGCCGGTCCGGTCAGAGTTCGCCGAACGGGTGCCGTTCGGCGAACTCCGGCGAGGGCGTCCCCAGGAGTTGGGGACCCGCCCGCCCGGCGGAACGCGGCAACCGGGCCGGTACGCGTTCCAGCACGCCGCCCGCGAACACGTCGTACAGCGGCAGCGTCTCCAGATGGACGTAGCCGATATGGCAGTCGCACATCGCCAGCGGGCACGGCCGGGGGCCCAGTGCCTCGCGGTAGCTGCCGTCGTAGAGATTGCCGAGCTCGGCCCGGACGAAATGGCAGCGGCGCACCGTGCCCTCCCCGTCCACCGAGATGACCGACTCACCGGTCCGGCAGGGCAGCCCGGCCGAGCGGTGCGGATGGCGGCTGTACGGGAACAGCGGGTCGATCTCCGTCCACCGGGCGGCCTCCGCGTCCGTGTAGGTGTGCCCCTCCGCGGCGTTGACCCAGAGGTACACGTCCGCCGGCAGCGCCGCCCGCAGCCGCCGGGCCTCGTCGAGGTGATCGTCCAGGCCGACCACGCCGACGCTGTGCCGGATCCCCAGGGACGTCAGCTCCCCGCACCGGTCCAGGAAACGCTCGTACGGCGTCTGGCCCGGGTGGTACGTGCACCAGAGCGCGATCTTGTCCCGGCCGGCGGCGCCCGCCCCGGCCAGCCACCGCGTACGTCCGCTCAGGTTCGTCTGGATCGCCACCCGGCGGATGTGCGGCAGCCCGGCCAGCTCGACCATCGCCCGGCGGTACCAGGAGCGGACGAGCCCCTCGCCCCACGGGGTGAACAGCACCGAGATCCGGTCGTCCCGCTGCGCCGCCGCCCATGCCGTGAACCGCTCCAGCGCGGCCCGGTCGGCGAGCAGCTGCTCCCGGCTGTCGCGCCGCTTGGCGAACGGGCAGTACGGGCAGTCGTAATCGCACGACGCGAGCGGACCCCGGTAGAGAATCGTCAGATCCATACGGGGCTCACTTCAGCTCGTACGAGGCCATCGCGGCCCGCACGGCGGGGGAGAAGAGCTCGGGGCCCAGCGCGTCGGAGTGCGCGAGCCCCTCGGGCGACAGGCGCAGCAGCCCGGCGGCCGGTGCGTCCGGATCGAGCCAGCCCCGCTCCTCGAACAGGGCCAGCTCCGCGGGGAAGTCGTCCTGCGGGCTGCTGCCGAACCGCTCGCGGTACTCCGGCAGCCGCATACCCCCGGCCTGCAGGACCGACTGGAGGAGATGGCGGCGGCGTGCCTCGTCGCCGTCGGTGTACCGGCCCACCTCGGCGTGCGAGAAGTCCTCGGTCGCGGTGTAGCCGTCGATGATCGTCCGTATCTCCCGCATCTCCACGGCGTAGTCGAAGGAGTAGTGCAGCCGGGAGGTGTAGGAGCGGGCGCCGCAGCCGAGACCGACCATCCCGTCGGTCTGGCACGCGTAGTCGTCGGGGCCCTGCGCGGGCGGGGCGTCGGCCCGCCGGAACATCCGCATGGACACCTGCTCGTAGCCGTGCGCCAGGAGGTGATCGCGGCCCGCGCGGTAGAGCCGCAGTCGCTGTTCGTCCCAGGCGGTTTCCGCGTCCGCCGCGGCGGCGCCGGTCCGGCCGAGGCCGGTCAGCGGACGGACGTACAGCGGGTAGAGGTACAGCTCTTCCGGCCGCCACTGGAGCGCCGCGTCGAGCGAGGTGCGCCAGCTCGCCTCGTCCTGTCCGTCGATGCCGTAGATCAGGTCGATGTTGAGGACCGGTATGCGGGCGTCCCTGATCAGCCCCAGGGCGGCCTCCACATCCGCCCGGCGCTGCGGACGCACCGCCGCCCGTGCCTCGGCCTCCACGAAGCTCTGCACACCGATGCTGATCCTGGTCGCCCCGCGCTCCGCCAGGACGGCCAGCCGGTCGGCGGTGGCGGTCGACGGTGACGTCTCGACGGACAGGGGCACGGAGCGGAGATCGGCGCCCATGCGCTTCTCCGCTATGTCGCAGAGGCGCTCCAGTTCGCCCGCCGTCAGGAAGGTCGGGGTTCCGCCGCCGAAGGCCGCCGCGGCGAAACGCACCGGCTCCGTGTCGCCCAAGGCCTCCCGTACGGCTGTCGCCTGCCGGTCCAGCGCGTCGAGGTAGCGGCCGGTCAGCTCGTCGGGGGCGCCGACCCGGGTGAAGAGGTTGCAGAAGCCGCAGCGGACCTCGCAGAACGGTATGTGGAGATAGAGCGAGAGCGCGTCCTTGCCTTCCCCGGCCCACAGATCCCGCAGGGCCGGACGCCCGCCGGGCAGCCGGCCGAGCGGCTCGTACGCCGTCTTGTGCGGATAGGCGTACACATAGCTCCGGTACGGCCGGACGGTGTGCGGACTGGTCATCGTGCGGTCCCCGGTTCCAGGAAGAAGTGGGCGTACGGAACGGTCCAGACGGACTCGTGCCCGAGCCGGTGACCGGTGTAGCCGTCGTCGCCGTACGCCGTGCCGTGGTCGGAGCAGACGATGGCGAAGGCGCGGCGGCGGCTGCTCACGGCGGCGAAGAGCCGGCCGATATGGGCGTCGACGTACTCCAGCGCGGTGGCGTGCGTCGCGCGGCTGTCACCCGTGTCCCGGGTCGCGCCGGGCCGGTGGAACCAGTTCGGCTGGTGCAGCGCGGAGACGTTGACGAAGAGGAACAGCCGCTGTCCGTGCGGCAGTCCGGCGACGACCCGCTCGGCGCGGGCCACCTGCGCCTCGAATGAGGTGGGCGAGGCGACGCCGAACTCGGGTTCCCAGTGCGCCTCGTGGAACATCCCGGGCAGCACCGAGCCGAGCGGTGCCCGCTGGTTGAAGAACCCCACCCCGCCGACGCACACCGTGCGGTACCCGGCCCCGGCAAGTCCCGAGACCAGGTCGGGGGTGTCGAAGACGAAGGTGCGCTCCTCGGTCGTCTCACTGCCCGCGAACCGGGCGGCGAACAGCCGGGGGTGCGGGCCGGGTGCGGCCGGTGTGGGCAGGAACCCCGCGAAGATCGCCTGGTGCGAGGCGTACGTGAAACTCCCCGGAGCGTGCCGCCGCTCCCAGCCCCCGGCCGGCAGGTGCCGGGCGAGGTTCGGGATACGGCCGGCGGCGGCCAGCTCCGCCGCGACGTCGTACCGGAGGGTGTCCAGGGTGACGAGCAGCAGATCGTCGTGGCCGACGACCTCGCTCATGTCCGGGTTCGGGGCGCCGTCCGCGGCACCGGACGGGGGACCGCCCAGGACGCCGGACGGGGGTTCAGGATGCTGCGTCGACACGGTGGTTCCCTGCTCTGTTCAGTACGGCTGCTCTGTTCAGTACGGCGGCGACCTGCGCCGCATAGGTGTCCAGGCCCTCGGCGCCGCTGCCGGGCAGACCTGTCAGGCGCGGCAGCAGATCGCCGAAGGCGTTGACCTCACCGACGGCGAACCGCCGCCAGCCGGTCGAGGGCAGCAGGTCGACGCCCACGCACAGCGTGTCCGGGAAGGCGTCGCCCGCCCGCTCGCAGACCGCCAGAGCCGCACGCCAGCTGTCGCCCGCCGCCCCGACGGCGGCCCGCGCCTCGTCCAGATCGCCGCGAGCGCCGCCCAGGTGCAGATTGGTCATGGGGGAGCGGCTGGTGCGCACGACGGCATGGGTGGCGCGGCCGTCCACCACCACGACCCGCAGATCCGCCGCCCGGCCGCGCTGGGAGGCCTTCGGCAGCCAGCGCTCGACGTGCAGACCGTCCGGCGCGAGCGCGTCGACGACCGCCGCGACCTCGCCCTCCGTCGTGAGCCGCCGCACCCGCAGCGAGTTGTGGAGGCTGCCCGCCCCGTCCCGCTCGACCGAGGTGGTCGCCCTCACCCGGCCCGGTCCGGCCGTCTCCACGGCCAGCACCCCGGAGGCGGAGGACCCGTGCGCTGGCTTCACGAACACCCTCGGCATCCCGTGCTCCGCCATCAGCCCGCGCACATCCGCCCAGCCACGCACGGGCGGCGCGGCGGGGCCAGAGGTGGGCGAGGCGGGCACCGGCACGCCCGCGGCGGCCAGCACGCCGTGACACAACCGCTTGTCGAACAGCACCGCGATGTCGCCGGGATCGTCCAGCAGGACCGCGCCCGCCCCGGCCGCCGCCCGCGCCACCTCCCGTACGGCGGAGGTGAATCGCGCGTACCAGCGGGACGAACCCTCCACCCGGGTCGGGTCCTCGACACCCCGCAGCAGCCGCTCGACCTCCGCGTCCTCACCGGGGGAGTCGATGCGCACGGTCTCCCCGGGCAGGAAGACCGCGGCCCCGTTCAGCACGTCGAGCCAGGACACGACACGGGCGGGGGCCAGCCCGGCAGCGCGCACGGCCTCCTGGAAGAGGCCGACGCGGCGGTTGCCGGGAATGCCCACGACCGCGAAACGCGGCGGCGCGCTATTCACTGACCGCGACATAGCGGGAATCCTCGTCCTCGGGATCCCAGTCGTCCGCCCCGTCGAGATCGAGCCGGGTGCCCGCACCGGCGCACAGCTCCCGGAACCGGTCCATCAGCGGGTCCGTGAGGTAGTGGTGGTGCAGGTCGAGCGAGGTGAGATGGGTGAGCGGCTGACCGTTGAGCAGCGCCGAGGCTCCCTCGTCGGTGAGCGTCCCCATGGAGAGGGCGAGCGACTCCAGCCGGGCGACGACCGGGGCGTGCGAGACGGCCGCCGCGATCTCGTCCTGGATCTCGCTGTTCTGCAGGCCGAGATGGCGAAGCCGGGGAAGGCCCGTGCCCGCGAGGACCGGGCGCAGATCCTCCACCGTGGCGTCACCGCCGTACCAGCTGGAGCCGAGCCAGAGCTCCAGCCTTTCGAGCGCGGGCAGTTCGCAGGCCCCGACCGCGCGCACGACGTGGCCCGGCAGGCCGCCGGACTCGAACCGCAGCGCCTTCAGCGCCCCGTGCCGCACCGGACGCAGCTCCAGCTTCGCCTCCTCGGGGACGCTGTCCCCACCGCCGCGCACGGTCAGCTCCTCCAGGAGCGGGAACGCTTCGAGGACCGGTGTGATGTCGCACATGGCGAGCCACGACACCTCGCACTCCTCGCCGACCACATCGGCGAGGAACAGCGCGCGCAGCTCCGGGAACCGGTCCGCCGCGGTGACGAGCAGTTCGACGACGGGCGCGAGCACGGAGTAGTCGTCCTCCCACCAGGGCCCGATCAGCAGGGCCCTGACGCCCGCCGGGTCGACCGTGTCGAGGAAGTGCCGCCAGAGCTCGGGGAACGGCACCTCGTCCGGCCCGCAGTCCAGCCGCCAGGCCACCGATCCCGCCGACGGCAGCGCGGGCGCCTCGGCATCGTCCGCACAGGGCAGGGTCAGCACGGGAAGGCCGTGGAAGATCTCGGGGTGTTCGATGCTGTTCAAGGCCGTATCACTCCGCCACCGTCGTATAGCGCTGTTCCGGCCCGCCGCCGCCCCACGGCTCGCGGCGGTCCGACAGATCGACCCGCACCCCGTGCGGTTCCAGGGCGTCCGAGATCCGGCCCGCCATCTTTTCGCTGAGGAAGTGGTGGTGCAGGTCCAGCACATCGAGATGGGTCAGCGGCTGGCCCTCCAGCAGCGCGGCCGCGCCCTCGTCACCGAGGGTGCCGCAGGACAGGTCGAGTGTGCGCAGCCTGGCCACGAGCGGGGCCGAGGCGACGGCCGCCGCGATCTCGTTCTCCACCTCGCTGTTGCGCAGACCGAGATGGCGCAGGGCCGGGAACCGGGTGCCGGACAGCAGCGGCGCCAGATCCGCCACATTGGCGTCGCCCCCGTAGGCGGACACACCCAGCCAGAGATCGAGCCGCTCCAGGGCGGGCAACTCGCTGTCCAGCACCCCGCGGACCACCTCGACCGGCAGCCCGCCCGTCTCGACGGTGAGCGAACGGAGGCGCTCGTGCCGGGTGGGCGGGAAGACGAGATCGGTTCCGCCGCGCACCCCGAACTCCACCAGCGCGGGGTAGGCGGTGAGCAGGGCGGTCACATCGCTCTGCTGGATCCAGGAGATCTCCGACTCCTCCATCGTCAGATCCCCGACGAACACCGCCTCCAGCGACGTCAGCCGGTCGGCGGCGGCCGTCACGAGACCGATCGGATAGGAGGAGCCCTCCTCGTACGACTCGCCCCACTGCCCGATGATCAGCGCCCGTACCCCGGCCGGATCCACCGCCGCCAGGAACGAGGCGAACTCCTGCTCCCAGGTGCGGTCGTCCTCGTACGGCTCGACGAAGACGCGCCAGGCCGCCGCACCGGCGGCCGGCCTGCTGCCGTCGCTCGCGTCGTGCTGGAAGTCGACGGCCGGAAGGCCGAGCAGCTCGTGCAGGTGGTCCACATCGGACATGGCCCTGGGCTCCTGATGACGGTGACGGATTGATGTCCGCAAGGTCTATCAACAGCCACTGACAACGGGCGCACCGGCCCCGCCGCCCGGTTCTCCACCGCCGATTGTCAGACCCCCGCCGTAGCGTTTTCCAGGTGGCCGGCACAGCGGGTGCCGGTTCGGAGGGGAGACGTCTGTGTACCGGCAGGGCGATGTGCTGATCATGGCGCTGGAGGAGTCGGAGGTACCGCCGAACCTCCTGGACGCACCGGGCGAACTGCGCGACGGGCGGGGCCGGCTGGTGCTCGCGCTCGGTGAGGTCACCGGCCACGCCCACGCGGTGCCGGGGCCGGGGCGGCTGATCCGGGAGGCCGGGGTGTTCGGCCCGATGCTGCTCCACCTCCCCGACGGGGGACGGGTGGTGCACGAGGAGCACGCGGTGATCCCGCTGCCGAGGGGCTGGTTCCGCGTCGTGCGCCAACGGGAGTACGCGCCGGGGGCGGTCCGGGTCGTCGCGGACTGAGCCGCCCCGGCCGGGCCTGCTGGGGCCGCGCAGGGGAGTGGCCGGAGAACGTCCGGAACAGGTAACCGGAGAACGTCCGGAACTGGTATCCGGAACAGGGAAGACCGGGAACAGGGAAGACCGGGAACAGGGAAGACAGGGGACGGGGAGAACATGCAGTACGTGGACTCATGGCGGGCCGTGGCGGCGGCGACCGGTGCGGCGGACCGGTCGGCGGCGGAGGACGGGGTGCGGCTCGCCTACCGCAGCGCGGGTCTCGCCGAGCCGGAGGAGTTCGTCTGGGCCGATTCGCCCAGGGAGGCCGTCGGGCTCGTGCGGAAGCTGGCGGACGCCGGCCGCTCGGTCCGCGAGGAGATCAGGACCCGCCCGTGGGCGGACGAACGGCGCCGGATGTACGACGAGTTGGGCCCGGCCGGCTGGTCCGCGCTCTGGTCCGCCACCGGCGCCCAGCTGTGGGAGACCACGGCGGCGCTCGCCGACCGGATACGGGCCGCTGTCGTCACCGAGGTGGCAGAGGGGCCGCAGGACGAGCCTGATGTGCGGCTGCTCCTCCTCGACGCGGTCCTGGGCCAGCACGACGCGGCCTGGCTCGCCGCGTTCGACGGCCGGGGCGACCGGCTCGACGGACTGGCGGCGGTGGCCAGGAACGCGGGCTGGTGGTGGCCCTACGAGCGCACGGTGGTGATCAGTGAGCGCCCCGAGGAGCTGTACCGCGACGAGGCGGGCAGGCTCGACCGCGGCGACGGTCCCGCGCTCTCCTACCGGGACGGGTTCGGGCTGTACGCCTGGCGCGGCATGCCGGTGCCCGCCGACTTCCTGGCGGAGCTGACCACGCTCACCCCCACACGGATCAGGGCGGAGGAGAACGCGGAACTGCGGCGCGTGATGCTGGAGTTCTACGGATACGACCGCTACCTCACCGAATCCGGCGCCGAACCGGTCCACCGGGACGAGACGGGCATCCTCTGGCGGATCGCGCTGGTCGGCGACGAGGACGTGGTCATGGTCGAGGTGGTCAACTCCACCCCGGAGCCGGACGGCACGCACCGCACCTACTGGCTGCGGGTGCCGCCCTCGGTCCGGACCGCGAAGGACGGCGTCGCCTGGACGTTCGGGCTGCGGGGCGATGCCTACGCACCTCTGCGCCAGACCTGACGGACCGGCGCGCGGAACGGGCGGACGGGTGGCGGGGGCGGCTGCCGGAAGGGGCGCGGTCCGGTGGTCAGGCAGTCAGCGTCGCGTGGTCGATGCCGAGTTCACGGGCCAGTGCCTGTTCGGTCCACTCCAGCATGGTGGCCCGGGAGAGCGGGCCCGCGTACGAGGTCATCTGCACGGCCAGGCCGTCCAGCAGAGCGGTGAGCCGCCAGGCCACGGACATCGGGTCGTCGCAGTGGAACTCGCCCGCGGCCGCGCCTTCGTCGATGACCTCGGCCAGCTCCGCCTTCCACTGCTGGTCGAGATCGCCCGCGACCGTGCGCAGCGCGGGATCGCGGATCGATGCGGCCCAGCCCTCGATCCACAGCCGCCAGCCCTTGGCCTGACCCGTCGGCGCGTACCAGCGGACGGCGGCGCGCAGCCTGCGTACCGCGGTGGTCCGGCGGGTCAGCAGCTTGCGCAGATGGGCGAGATCGGCCTCGGCCGCGTGCGCGAAAGCGGCGGCGACCAGCTTCTCCTTGGTGGAGAAGTGGTAGAGCACGAGTGCGTTGCTCACGCCGAGGACGGAGGCCACATCGGCGATCCGCACCGCTGCGACGCCTCGCACCTCGATCTGTTCCACGGCAGCGCGCAGCAGCTCCTCGCGCCGCTCCGCCACACTCAACCGCACTCTGCCCACGGCGCCACCCTAACAACGGCCTTGCCGGGGAAGGCCAGGACCGTGATCCGCCGGTGGCCGCAGAACCGTGCGGGGCCCGTACGCCCCTGCGGCAGCCGCGCACCGGGTCAGCGGTACCAGCCGAAGCGTTCCGCCATCACCGGCAGCCGGTCCGCGACGACGGCGTGGGCCGCCGCTCTGGGGGTGCAGCCGTCCGCGGCGGCCCGGCTCATCACCAGCTCGACGAGCGCGCGCATCGAGCTCCGGGTGTGCGCGAAGGCCTCGTCGGCGTCGGCGCCTATGTCACCGAACAGGGTCCACCACCACCAGGCGTTGGTACCGGAGTTGACGACGACGTCGGGCAGCACCGTGATCCCGCGCTCGGCGAGCAGCGCCTCGGCCTCCGGCAGCACCGGCATATTGGCCGCCTCGACCACCCAACGGGCCCTGATCCTCGCCTGGTTCCCGGCATCGACGGCGTAGGAGACGGCGGCCGGAACGAGCACCTCCACGTCCTGTTCCAGCCAGGCCCCGGCGGGCAGCTCGCGGTCGGCCTCGCGCAGCACGCCCCGGTCGACGGTCCCGTGAGTGTCCCGGGCGGACAGCAGTGCCTCGACGTCCAGCCCCGCCGGATTGGCGATGGTGCCCCGGACGTCGGCCACGGCGACCACCCGGAGTCCGGCGCGCGACAGGAACCGGGCCGTCGCGCCGCCCATGGTGCCGAGCCCCTGCACGGCGACCCGCGCCCCGCCGTACGCGATCCCGTCCCGGTCCAGGGCGGCGAGCGCGGACTCGGCGACCCCGCAGCCGCCGACCAGCTCGTCGAGACCGATGCCGTCCACCTCGACGGCGAAGGCGTCGGCCAGCCGCTGCCGGGCGGCCGGCTCGTCGTCGAGCAGCGGATAGACGGCCTCGATGGAGGAGACGAGCCCGGCCTCCGCCGCCGCCCGGTCGACCAGGTCCTGGCTGAGTCCCAGGTCCTCGCCGGTCGTCCAGATCGTCTCGACGTACGGGCGCACGGCGCGCAGGTAGCGGACCAGGACGCCGTACGCGGCCGGATCGCGGGGGTCGCAGTCGATGCCTCCCTTGGCGCCGCCGAGGGGCACATAGCGGGCCCCGGTGCGGTCCGCGTCGAAGTGGAGGGCCTCCTTCATCGTCATGCCCCGGGCCAGTCCCGCCACCTCTTCGAGCGTGCAGCCCGCGCGCATCCGCAGCCCGCCGCTGGACACCCCGCGTACCAGCCGGTCGACGACCAGGTGTCCCCGGTGACCGGTGACGTGGTCCGTCCAGGTCAGCGAGATCAGCGGGGCGGGCGGGGACACCGCGGGCGTGGTCATCGGAGTTCTCCTCGGTCACTGCGATCGGGGCGGGCCCCGGGACGGTGCGGTGGACCCGGGGCGGTACGGGCCGGTGCTCGCCGGGCCCGCGATCTTTACTGAATCGCGAGTCAGTATCGAGACGGTTCGGCGCCGCTGTCAACGCGGCCCCCGCCGGAGCGGGGCCCGCCGGCCGGATGCGGTCGCGCGGGCCGCGGGACGTATGCCGGGGGCGTAACGCGGAATCCTGCGCGGGGTCCGGACGTTGGATTCGGCATGACGGGAATCGACGCACATCAGGATGCGCTGCTTCGGCTGTTCTCCGAGGGGAACAGCGGTGTACTGGTCACGCTGAAGCGGGACGGCAGGCCCCAGCTGTCCAATGTCAACCACTTCTACTATCCCGACGAGCGCATCGTCCGGGTCTCGGTCACCGAGGACCGCGCGAAGACCCGGAACCTGCGCCGGGACCCGAGGGCGAGCTACCACGTCACCAGCGAGGACCGCTGGGCCTGGACGGTGGCGGACGGCACGGCGGACCTCACCCCGCCGGCGGCGGACCCGCAGGACGCCACCGTGGCGGAGCTGATCCAGCTCTACCGCGACGTCCAGGGCGAGCACCCGGACTGGGACGACTACCGCCGGGCCATGGTCAGGGACCGGCGGGTCGTACTGCGTCTCCATGTCGAGCACGCGTACGGGCAGCCGCGTGGCTGAGGCGGGCCCGGCGGGCCACCATCCTGTTGGGTGTTCTGCTCTCGCACTGTCGTACCCCCTGTCCATAATGAGATGACACCGACTCCCTCAGGAGATCTTGTGACCGGCGCTGACTCCCCGTTCTCGCTCCGTACCCGGCTGCGTGCGCTGCGGCCCGCCGACTTCGGGGCCGACCCGGGCGGCCCCCGCATGGAGCGCATTCGTCGTTCCCCGAATTTCGTCGACGGGTCCTTCCAGAACCCGGTGGGGGCGCGGATCAGGCCGTCGGGGTCCGCCCTGGAGTTCGCGAAGACGTACTTCCGCAAGGAGGAGCGGGTCCTCAGATCGCCGACCGGTGATGTACCGGTCCATGCCACCACCCTGGCCGATCTCGCCACGCCTCCCGCCTCCGGGCTGCGGCTCACCTGGATGGGGCATTCCAGTGTGCTCGCGGAGATCGACGGCCGGCGGGTGCTGTTCGACCCGGTCTGGGGCGACCGCTGCTCGCCCTTCGCCTTCGCGGGCCCCAAGCGCCTGCATCCCGCACCGCTGCCGCTCGGCGTGCTCGGTCCGGTCGATGTCGTGGTGATCTCGCACGACCACTACGACCACCTCGACCTGCCGACCATCCAGGCGCTGGCCCGTACGGACACGGTCTTCGCGGTGCCGCTCGGGGTCGGGGCGCACCTGGAGCGCTGGGGCGTGTCCCCCGACCGCATCCGCGAGCTCGACTGGAACGAGGACACGAAGGTCGCCGGGATCAGCCTGACCGCCACCCCGGCCAGGCACTTCTGCGGCCGGGGGCTGCGCAACCAGCAGCACACCCTGTGGGCCTCGTGGGCCGTCGCGGGACCCGAGCACCGGATCTACCACAGCGGCGACACCGGCTATTTCCCCGGGTTCAAGGAGATCGGCGCCGAACACGGGCCGTTCGACGCCACCATGATCCAGATCGGTGCGTACAGCCAGTACTGGCCCAAGGACCACACGGACGGCAGGCCGGAGCCCGGTGCCTGGCCGGACATCCACATGAGCCCCGACGAGGGCGTCCAGGCCCATCTGGACCTCCAGGGCAACGATCCGGCGGCCGGCGTGATGCTGCCGATCCACTGGGGGACGTTCAACCTCGCGCTGCATCCGTGGGCCGAGCCCGCCGAATGGTCGATGCGTGCCACCCAGGTCGCGGGAGTGACGATGGTGGCTCCGCACCCGGGCCGCCCGTTCGAGCCCGCCGATCCGCCGGCCGTCGAACCGTGGTGGCGCGGTGTGGCGGCGGAGCCCGTGGCGGGCTGGGGCAACTGGCCCCCGGTCCACGTACCGCTGCCCGGCGGAGCCGTGACACCGGCCCCCGACCGTGATCGCGACCCGGCGGCCCAGGCCTGAGCGGTGAGGTGTCCGCGGCGCGGAGCGCGTGTGCCGCGGACACCGGCCTCGGGGAACATCGGTAAAGCAGTTGGCGCTGAGATTGATCATGGTCAGGGTGCGAGCGCACTGACCCGGTTCTCGTACTCGCGGCGGGCCTTGCGCTGGAGCGGGACGGCGGGGACGCCCTGGCCGCCGTCGAGTGGCTGGGCGCGGGGGAGGAGCCGGCGGTGCACAGCGGGGACGGGGCACGTCGGCCGTCTGTCGCCGAACGATCGTTTACCGACAGCGACGGCGCGCGCGGTCGCGTCTCCGCGGGCCCCTCCGGTGCTGGGGCGGCGGCGTACGAATTCCAGCTTCGGATCAGGCTGGTCGATCGGAGGCGTAGCGGGCGAGCGTGGTCTCTACCGCTTGCTCGACGGCGTAGCGGATGTCGGAGGCGGTGGGGTTCCAGTCGGTCAGCAACATGCGGGGCCACAGGACGTAGTTGGCGATCATCCCGAGGAACTGGTTGGCGGCGCTCTCGGCGTCCGGGACGTCGGCGTTACCGGCTTCGCGCTCCGACTCCAGGTAGCGCTGGACAGAGGTGAAGTAGGGCAGCTTGCCGAGCTGGAACTGCATCCGTCCCAGTTCGGGGAAGCGAGGCAGCTCGGCGATGACGATGCGGAACAGGGCTGTCATGCCGGGCCGGCCGATCAGGTCGGCGTAGCGGTGGCCCATGGAGGTCAGGCCGGAACGCAGATCTCCGGCCCGAGGTCGCGCGACGGCGTCGGTGGCGTCACGCTGCCATGACTCGGTGACGATGGCCTCGAAGAGGGCTGCCTTGGTGGGGAACTGCTTGAACAAGGTGGACTTCGAGACTGCCGCCCCTTCGGCAATGCGCGCGAGGGACGTGCCGTCGTAACCGTGGTTCAGGAAGAGGTCCGTGGCCGCGGAGATGATCGCCTCACGCTTTTGCTGGGCGAGACGGCGGTGGTGTGCGGAGAGCTCTGCTGCCATGCGTGCAGTATGCCCCAGATCCGAGGCGAGTCACTTGACTCGCCTCTTTGGGGCTGCCTACGCTGCAACGGGAAGGCGAGTCGAGTGACTCGCCTCGGATGGCGGTGCCCGATGTCTCTCCGGTGCCGTGTGATGAGGGAGTAGCGGATGACAGCCGACAGGATCGCTTTGGTGACCGGTGCGAACCGTGGTCTGGGCCGGAGTACGGCTCTTGCGCTGGCGGCGCGTGGGGTGCGGGTCGTGATCACTCATCGCGGTGATGTGGCCGGGGCCGAGGAGACGGAGCGGCACGTGCACGCTGCGGGTGGGACCGCCGCTGTCGTGCGTCTCGACATCAGCGACGTCTCCTCTTTCGGAGCCTTCACTTCCGAGCTGAGCGGACTGCTTGAGCGCTGGGGGGCTTCGCGGCTCGATATCGTGGTCAACAACGCGGGGGTGGGTGTCTTCGGCCCACTGGAAGCTGTCACGACCGACGACTTCGACACGGTGTTCGGCACGAACGTGCGGGGCACGTTCTTCCTCATCCAGTCGCTTGTGCCGCTGCTGGCGGAAGGTGCCCGCGTCATCAACGTCTCGTCGTCGTTGACTCGCCACACCAGCCCCGCGACCTCGGTCTACTCCGCATCAAAGGCCGCCGTCGAGGCCCTGAGCCGCACCCTGGCCGCAGAACTCGGCCCCCGAGGTATCCGGGTCAACAGCATTGCCCCGGGGCCGACCGCCACCGACTTCAACGGCGGTGCCATGCGGGATGACGCCGGTATGCGCCAGGGTCTGGCCGGGCAGACCGCGCTTGGCCGCGTCGGCGAACCCGAGGAGATCGGCGACGCCATCGCCACGCTGGCGTCCGACGGCCTGCGCTGGATGACCGCCCAGCGCATCGAGGTCTCCGGCGGCGCCCTCCTGTGACCGACCGGGCGGGTCTGTTTCGGGTCACGGGCAACGGCGCGCCGGATTCATTCCGCGCCAGTCTCGTCTTCATCCAGCTCCGACGCGTCCGGGGCGCGCACCGGGCGTAGAGCGCCGGTGGCCGGGACGCCGACGGCGTCGGAACACCATGTCGGAGTACGAGGCGATATCGGTCGCCACCATCTCCGGCCTCACCCCGCCGTCCGGGTTCAGCAGGGCGTCCAGGATGTGCAGGGAGTCGCGCGGGGTGCCGGGGCACGACCATCTGCCCGATGCCCGCGACCTGGTCGTTGACGGCGTTGAGCCAGGTGACGCCCCGCTTGAACCCGAAGTATTTCGGCGAGGGGGCGGCGTTGATGGTGCGCACCGGCACCTGGAAGCGCAGCCCGTTCACGGAGGCCAGCAGCCAGTTGCCCCAGTGTGCACGATCGGGATGCCGGCCTGGGCGGCGATCAGCCGCGCGTTCGCCGCGGCGATGGTGTCGACGCGCAGGTAGTACTGGTCGACGTGCACGAGCCGGGCCCAGGCCAGAAGAACCGCTCCAGCTCAGGGCGGGTCGGCTCCTCGGCGAACTTCCGGTACGCCTCGGCCTGCTCATCAGTCAGAAACTCCACCGGCACGACCGGACCGTAGCCAGCCCCAGCCCCAGCCCCAGCCCCAGCACCCGCCCGGCGATCTTTCCGCGAACCCCGGCGGAGCGACCGGCCGGTGTGCTGGACGACCATGATCAATATCAGTGCCACCGCTGTACCGATGTTCCCCGAGGCCGGACACCTCGACGTGCCGGGTGACCGGCGCATCCGGGCTCATGCCGGGGGAAGGTGGGTGCGCTGCCCGTCGTGGTCGAGGATGCACAGGATCTCGGCCGGCCCGCCGTGTGCCTTCAAGGCGTGCGGGATCATGGTGGAGAACTCGGCGGCCTGACCCGTCTCGACCCGGATGGCGCGTTCGCCGAGGATCAGCGTGACGGTCCCCGACAGGACCGTGAACCAGTCCTTGCCCGGATGGACTCCCAGCTGATCGGCCCCGGGACCCCTGGCCTCTTCGGTGATGCGCATCTTCGCGACGGTGGCACCGGCCCGGCCCGAGCCCCGGTTCAGCACCCAGGTGGTCAGCCCGCGCTCCTCGTCGCGGCGCGGCCTGATCACGACATCCTCGTCGTCGGCGCTCTCCACCAGCTGGTCGAGCGAGATTCCCAGGGCGCGGGCCAGCGCCGTGAGCTGGTCGAGGCCGATGCGTCGGTGACCGGTCTCGATGCGGCTCAGGGTGGAGGGGCTCAGCAGCGCGCGCTCCGCGAGGTTGTCGAGTGACCAGCCGCGGGCCCGCCGCAGGCTCCTGATCCGCATGCGGACCGTGCTGTCCAGATCGCTTTCTTGCGTCATGCGCAAGAGCTTAAGCGCCATGCGCAAGCCAGGGATAAGGTCGCGATATGGACACTCCCGCCACCCATACTCCCGCCACACATGCAGCCGCCACGAACACAGCCACCGCCGCCATGGCCGAGATCCTGGAGCTCGACGCGGAGGTCCTGGGGACGTACCTGTCGGAGCTGACCACCTGGCTGGGTGAACTCTCCGACCGGGAACCGGTCCGCATCGTCGACCTGGGCAGCGGAACCGGGACCGGTGCGATCGCCCTGGCGCGGCGCTTTCCGCGGGCCGGGGTCTCGGCGGTGGACGTCTCCCCGCAGATGCTGCACCGCCTGTCGGTCAAGGCGTCCGGGCTGGGGCTCGCGGACCGGGTCCACGGCGTACAGGCCGACCTGGACCAGGAATGGCCGGCCCTCGGCCCCAGCGACCTCGTCTGGGCGGCCGCCGCGCTCCACCACCTGGCCGACCCGGAAAGAGTGCTGTCCCACGTGTTCGACGCCCTGCGGCCGGGCGGCCTCCTGGCCGTCACCGAGATGGACTTCTTCCCGCGCTTCCTGCCCGAGGACATCGGGGTGGGCCGGCCGGGCCTGGAGGCCCGACTCCACGCCGCCCTCAAGGGAGCGCCCGCCGCCGGCTGGACGGACCACCTGGTCCGCGCGGGCTTCACCCCGGAAGCCGAACGCGCCTTCGTGATCGACCTGCCCACCCCGCTGCCGGTCGCCACCGCCCGCTACGCCCGGGCGTGCCTGCGGAAGCTGCGCTCCCACCTCGACGGGCAGCTCCCCGCGGAAGACCTCGACGCACTCGACACCGTCACCGACGACGAGAGCCCGCACGGCGTCCTGCGCCGCGACGACCTCACGGTCCGGACCACTCGGACCACCTGGGTGGGCCGCCGCCCCTGACCGTCCGTCGGGCGTCGGCGCCCGCGCGGCCGGACGCGGGTCGAACGGCGGTACGCTGCCGTCGGGAAGCGGGCACGGCGTCGGTGCGCCTGCGCCTTCGAGGGAGCGGCCATGCTGCGGGTGCACTTCACCCCGGAGGACCTGGGGCGGATCCGGGTGGCACCCGGGCCGGACTTCCTCTGGGAGATCAGCAACAGCGTACAGACCCTGCAACGCCGCGACGGCGAAAGGGTGTTCGGCACATGGCGGCGCTGGGTCCGCCCCCGGCTGTCCCCGAGCCCCCGGCTGCTCTCCCCGCTGCTTCCGCCGCGCGGGTACTCGCCGGACTTCCTCACCCCCACCGCCGGCGACCGCGCGACCCTGCAGGCGGCCGTCGACACCCTGATGAGCACTCCGCGCCCACGGCTGCGCACCGACCTGGCGCACCTGGCGGCCACGCTCCGACTCCCCGGCTGGGTGAACTCCCTGGCCGGCGGGGACGCCGACGCCCTCCGGCAGCTCGGTGAGGCGCTGCGCACCTACCAGCAGGAGGCGCTCGCCCCGTACTGGCAACGCGTCCACGCGCACATCGACGCCGACCGCGCCCTGCGCCTGCGCAGCCTCCTCGACGGCGGCACCGAGGGGCTGCTGGCCGGGCTCGGGCCGCAGTTCCGCTGGCGCCCGCCCGTACTGGAGGCGGCATACCCCGTCGACCAGCAACTCCGCTTACAGGGGCGGGGAATCGTGCTGCAACCGTCGTTCTTCTGCTGGCCCACGCCGATCACCCTGGCCGACGGGGACCTGCCGCCCGTTCTGGTCTACCCCATCCACCACGCCGAGGACTGGGCCGGTCCCGCCCCCGCCCGGCCGACCGGGGACGCCGGGCCGCTGGGCCCGCTGCTCGGCCGCACCAGGGCGCGCCTGCTGCGCGCGACCTGTACCGGATGCTCCACCGTCGAGGCGGCCCGGCTCCTGGACGTGACCCACCCCGCCGTCAGCCAGCACCTCAACGTGCTGCGCGCGGCGGGTCTGGTCGCCACCGTGCGCGAGGCCGGCCGGTCCATCCACGTCGCGACGGCGGAAGGGCGGGCGCTGCTGGCCGCCGCCGGGCGGGCGAAGCGGTAGCCGGAGGCGGGCCGGGGCCCGTAAGCCTGAACTTTCGTTCCTTGCGCCGTCCGGCGGCCGGGCACGACGCTGGCCCCTGCTGCCGGACCCGGCCGTGCCGCGCGGAGCCGTGGCGTTCACCGGCCGAGTGCCTTCCCGGCAGGCGTTCCGCCCGCAAGGCCTGTCCCCCCACCCTCAGGAGCCTTTATGCGCAGGAGACTTGTATCCTCCGCGATCGCCGTCGCCGCCGTCGGTGCTCTTCTCCAATCCGGCATGGCCCAGGCATCGCCCGTACCGAACACCCGGCCGGTATCCGTGCTCGCCCACGGGACGAAGGCCGGTACGGCCGTCGTCAGCGGGCAGAACGAGCCCGGCACCCGGCTGGAGGTCGACGCCGGGCGTACCAGCAGCGGGCACTGGCTGGAGATCGACTACCAGGTCCAGGAGACCGGCTACTGGTGCGGTCCGGCGGCCACCCGCATCGCCCTCTCGGCCCGGACGGCCCCGCCCAGCCAGGGCGTCCTGGCCGGGCAGCTCGGCACGACCGAGGCCGGCACCGACCACATCGGCCAGGTCACCGGCGTACTCAACGCCAACCTCGGTGGCGGCTGGTACGAGACCAAGGAGATGCCGAACGACCCGCCCACCCAGGCCCAGCGGGACCTGCTGTGGAACGACATCGTCTTCGACATCGACCGCAACTACCCGCTGGTGGCCAACATCGTGGCCCCGCCGGGCAACCAGCCGCCCGGCTACCCCTCGGACCAGACGATCTACCACTACTTCACCGTGTTCGGCTACGACGACGTGGACCGCACCGTCCTCATAGCCGACCCCGCCTCCTTCGGCGGCAACCAGATCTACTGGATCTCCTTCGATCAGCTCGCCACGCTGATCCCGCCGAAGGGCTACTCGGCGTGACCTGTTCCCTTCCCACCAGGAGGCCGTGTTGAGCAGCTACCGTCCCACCCGCAGAAGCGTCATCAGGGCCGCCGGCGGGATCTCCGCAGCGATGGCACTGGGCACCGGGGGCATCCTCGCGGCCGCGTCCCCGGCCGGTGCGGCGGGCGACGGCTTCGGACTGCGCGTCGTGGAGCGAGACGAGGCCGATCCGCGCATGTGGTACTACCGGTTCGCGACCGACGCGATCGGCTGGAACCCGGGCGTCAACGTCCTGCTCCCCGACGACTACCACACCGGCGCACGCACCTACCCGGTCCTCTACCTCTTCCACGGGGGCGGTACGGACCAGGACTTCATCACCTTCGACCGTGCGGGCATCCGGGACTGGACGGCCGGGAAGCCCCTCATCGTCGTGATGCCCGACGGCGGGCACGCGGGCTGGTACTCCAACCCGGTCAGCTCCAACACCGGACCCCGGAACTGGGAGACCTTCCACATCGGCCAGCTGCTTCCCTGGATCGACGCGAACTTCCGTACCTACGCCGAGTACAACGGCCGTGCCGTCGCCGGATTCTCGATGGGCGGCTTCGGCGCCCTGAAGTACGCGGCCAAGTACTACGGCCACTTCGCCTCGGTGAGCGCCCACTCGGGCCCGGCCAGCCTGCGCCGCGACGCCGGGCTGGTCGCCCACTGGGCGAACGCGTCCTCGGCCGCCCTGGACCTGGGTGGCGGCACGGTCTACGGCATACCGCTGTGGGACGAGGCCAGGGTCAGCGCCGACAACCCGGTCGAGCGGATCGAGAGTTACCGGAACAAACGGGTCTTCCTGGTGGCCGGCACCAGCCCTGACCCGGTCAACTGGTTCGACACGGCCAACGAGACCCAGGTGCTGGCCGGTCAGCGGGAGTTCAGGGCCCTTCTCGGCGCCGTCGGCATCCCGCACGAATGGTACGAGGAACCGGGCGGACACATGATTCGCGCCGACATGGTCCGCCGCGACCTCGACGGCATCGTGGCCCGGCTCCGCAAGGCCTGAGTGGTTACGTCAGAAAGCCCCCTCGACCCCGAGTCGTCGAGGGGGCTTCTCGCGTGCGGCCGGGGACATGGCCGGTAACAGCCGCATGGGCGTAGGTATTTAATCGGTCGCTCGTGCGAGAGCTCATACCAGAGCGGGACGGATGGCGGGCAAGTTCCGCAACTGCCCGCCGCGGCCTCGTCAAGGGCGACTACCGTGTGTGTCCGGTGATCAACGGTGGGCTCATATCCCGGAGCCCGTCCGGCCGATGATCCAAGAATGACCGACCACCGTAGGTGCCACCACATGGATACCGATTCCTGGGGCCCCACGTACCGAGGACGCTGATGTCTCAACTTCGCGCACCCGACGCGCGACCGGAACGCCGAGAGGGCGGGCGGCACGGCCGACCGGGCGCCCGTTCCCACTCGGCCGCGGCCAGACCGCGCGCTGCCCAGCCGTCCCCCGAGGCGCGTATACGCCCCCAACTCCTGCGCACCGCCGTGCTGCCGGCCACCGCCGTCATGCTGACCGGCGCAGCGGCCGTCATCCTCACGGTCCGCTCCACCGGCGCCGCGCCGTCCACCGAGCTGTGGACCGCGCTCGGCGCGGCCGCGGCACTGGCGGTCGCCGCCGTCGCGGCGGCCTTCCTCGCCGCCAACCGCGTCGCCACCACCGTCCTCGGGCGGTGCTTCGCCCTGCGCCGGGCCAGCGCGCAGGGCCAGGCCGAACTGCAGCAGGTGGTGGAACAGCTCCGCAACGGCGAACCCGTACCCACCCGCCGGGTCCCGCAGCCCACCGCCCCCGGCAGCGACGCCTTCGAGCTGCTGGCGCAGGAGCTCGGCCGCCAGCAGGAAGCGGCCGTCGCCGCCGTCGTACAGGCCTCCCGGCTCTCCGAGCACACCGGCGAGGACCAGAAGGTCGAGGTCTTCGTCAACCTCGCCCGTCGGCTCCAGTCACTCGTGCACCGGGAGATCCAGCTGCTCGACGAGCTGGAGCACGAGGTCGAGGACCCGGATCTCCTGAAGGGCCTCTTCCAGGTCGACCACCTGGCCACCCGGATCCGTCGGCACGCCGAGAACCTCGCGGTCCTGGGCGGCGCCGTCTCCAGGCGGCAGTGGAGCAACCCGGTCACCATGACCGAGGTGCTGCGCTCCGCGATCGCCGAGGTCGAGCAGTACCCGCGGGTCAAGCTCGTGCCCCCGATCGACGGCACCCTGCGCGGGCACGCCGTGGCCGACGTGATCCACCTCCTGGCCGAACTGGTCGAGAACGCCACGGTGTTCTCCGCCCCCCAGACCCAGGTGCTGCTGCGCGCCCAGCACGTCACGGCGGGCCTCGCCCTTGAGGTGGAGGACCGGGGGCTCGGCATGCCGGGCAACGAGCAGAAGCGGATGAACGCCCTGCTCGCCGACCCCGACCAGGTCAATGTCGCCCGACTGCTCCAGGACGGCCGGATCGGGCTGTTCGTGGTGGCCTCGCTGGCCCGCAGGCACGGCATCGCCGTACGGCTGCAGAGCAACATCTACGGCGGCACGCAGGCCGTACTGGTGCTTCCGCAGTCCCTGCTCGGAGCGGCGGACGACACCGCGGCCGGCGAGACACCCACCCCGCCCCCCGGCCCCGTGCACCGCCCGCCCCCGCTGGACGAGGCCGCCGCCCCCCGCGATCTCGGCCCGGCCCCGACGCCCGCCCCCGAGCCGGAGCGTCGGCCCTACGTGCCGCAACAGCAGCAACTGCGGATGCACCAGCCGCAGCAGACCCGGCGCCAGGGCGAGGCCCCCCCGCTCCCGCTGCGCGCCGAACGCCTCGACCGGCCCACCCCCGCCGAGGCCCGCCCCGGCATCCCTCCGGCCGACGACGCGGTCCCGGCGCTCCCCCCGGAGACCGGGGTCGTACGCGGCACGATGGACCGCCCGCAGCTTCCCCGCCGCGCGAACCAGGAGCACCTGGTGCCCCAGCTCAGGGAAGCACCGGCCCCGCGCACCGACGAGGAGCCGACCCTGCACGATCCGGGCCTGGTGGCGGCCTTCCGGCGCGGCATCGACCTCGGGGAGGCCCGAGCGGACGCGGAGCCGGGGGCGGAGCCCGTACCGGAGTCCGTCCTCGGGACGGAGCCGGCGGCGGTGCCGGCCGCCGGGACACCGCTGGATCCGCTTCCGGTCCGGGGCGCCCCGGCGCCGGGCCAGCTCCTGCGGACCGGCTCGTACCACAGCGATCAAGACCCACTCGACGTGAACACCTCCAAGGAGTAGATGCACCATGGCGACCGATATGCCGTCCGGTCAGGTCTCGGACCTCGACTGGCTGCTGAGCGGGCTGGTACAGCGCGTGCCGTACACCCGCAGCGCGGTCCTGCTCTCCGCCGACGGGCTGGTGAAATCCCTCCACGGCATGGACGCCGACAGCGCCGACCACATGGCGGCGCTGGCGGCCGGGCTGTACTCCCTCGGCCGCAGTGCCGGGGCGCGGTTCGGGGACAACGGGGAGGTGCGCCAAGTGGTGGTGGAGCTCGACTCGACCCTGCTCTTCGTCGCCACCGCCGGTTCCGGCACCTGTCTTGCCGTGCTCGCCGGGCGCAGCGCCGACGCCGCCGTGCTCGGCTACGAGATGGCCATGCTGGTCAAGAGCGTCCGGCCCTATCTGATGACCCCGACCAGACAAGCGGCCGGGGTGCCGGGCGCCACGGGGCTGTGAGCGTGTCGGCCACCCAGGACGCGCCGTTGCTCGACGATGCGGCGGGCCGCCTCATCCGCCCCTACACGGTGAGCGGCGGCCGCACCCGACCCACCACCGTGCTCGACCTGCTCTCCCTGGTGATGGCCACCGGCACCGTCCCGCAGGTCCACCTCGGCCCCGAGCACTCGGTGGCGCTGGGTCTGTGCGGCGGGCCCACCTCGGTGGCCGAGATCGCCGCCCACCTGCGGCTGCCCGCGGTCGTCACCAAGGTGCTCCTCTCCGACCTGGTCGACTGCGGAGCGGTCACCGCGCACCCGCCCGCCTTCCATGACATGCCCACCGACCGATCCCTGCTGGAGGCAGTGCTCGATGGCTTACGACGACAGCTCTGACGGTTTCGACGGCTCCGCCCCGTACCCGGGGTCCGGGAGCCCCGGAAACGTCGGCTACGCGCAGGAGCCCAGCAGCCCGGAGGGCTTTCCCGTCGCGCTCAAGGTGCTGGTCGCGGGTGGTTTCGGGGTCGGCAAGACGACGTTCGTCGGCGCGGTCAGCGAAATCGCGCCGCTGAGCACGGAGGAGTTGCTGACCCAGGTCAGCGCGGCGACGGACAGCCTCGAAGGCATCGAGTCGAAGACCTCGACCACGGTGGCCATGGACTTCGGCCGGATCACGCTGGACGAGAGCCACGTGCTCTACCTGTTCGGCACCCCCGGCCAGGAACGGTTCTGGTTCATGTGGGACGAGCTCTCGCAGGGCGCGCTCGGAGCCGTGGTCATCGCGGACACCCGCAGGCTGGAGGAGTGCTTCGCGGCCGTCGACTTCTTCGAGCGGCGCGGCATCGGGTTCATCGTCGCGGTCAACGAGTTCGACGGCGCCTTCCGCTACGGCCCCGAGGAGGTGCGGGCCGCGCTCGACCTGGCACCCGCGGTACCGGTCGTCCTCTGCGACGCCCGGATCGCCAGCTCGGGAACCGGCGCGCTGGTCACCCTCCTCCAGCACCTCATCAACGCCACCGCGGAGCCGGCCCCGCTCTCAGGCCACGGCAGTTTCGGAGTCCATACGTGATCCCGCACGCCATCGGACGGATGCTGCTGACCCCCGTCGACAGCGACGCCCCCGTCCGGACCCAGCGGCTGCGCAGCCTTGACCTGGGGGAGCGGAGCGACGCCTCGTTCGACAACTTCGACGCCTTCGCCGACCGGGTGGCCGAAGTGACCGAAGTGCCCTTCTCCATGGTCAATTTCATCGATGGCAACCGGCAGTTCTACGCCGGACTGCACACCCCCGCGGGCACCCGCAGGGGTGCCGACCTGGGCGCCACGGCGGCGGGCAGCGGCCGCAGCGGGCGCTATGTCGCCCTCGACCACGGCTACTGCCCGCACGTCGTGGTCCGGCGAAGAGCGCTGGTCCTGGAGGACGTCTGCGACTATCCGAGGTTCGCCGGGAACCCGGTCGTCGACGACATAGGCATCCGCTCCTACCTCGGGGCGCCGCTCATCGACCGCACGGGGATCGCCCTGGGCGCCGTCTGCGCGGTGGACACCGTGCCCCGCCCGTGGGGGCGGGCCGGGCTCGACACGATCAAGTCCCTCGCGCAGGAGCTGATCGGTCACATCCACAGCCGGGAGGACAACAGCATCGGGATCTGAGCCCGGCCCGCCGGCCGGGGCCCTCGGCCGGTCAGACCTCGACCCGGCTCCCGTCCAGGAAGGTCAGGACCACCGCGTCGCCGTCCACCCGCACGCGCACCGCCGTCCGCAGCGCCTCCGGATGGACACTGTCGCGCGAGAGCACGACGAGCGACACCCGCACGCTCCGGCCGCCCGGACCGGGCGCGCTGCGCAGATACGGCACCGCCGAGTGCGGTCCGTACGCGTTGGACTCGACATCGCGTGCCACCGCCGCCCCGTCGGCGCCGCCGTCCCACCCGTACAGCGCGACCACCGCACTGGTCAGCCCGTCGGCCGTGCGGGCGAGCGCCCAGTCCGGACCGGAGGAGGCGAACGGGCTGATCGGGCCGGCGACCGCGTGGCCGCCCTCCCGGACCGAGGCGCCCTCGGGCGCATCGACCCGGTGCACCCGGATCTCCCACGGTCCGTGCAGCACGCTCGTCGTCCCGATCCGGTACGCGCGCTCGTCGCCCGGCAGCCGCGCCGCCGACCAGGAGGCGGCGACGCGGCCCTCGCAGCTCACGGGATGGATCCGGCGGCGGCGGGACGGGGTGCCGTCCGGGGCGATCAGGGACAGCTGGTTGTCGATGTTGCGGGCCATGGCGTGCGGCGCGGATTCCGGTGCGGTCGCCGTCGAGTACCCGAGCTTCGCGTAGTGCGGGTCGTCCTCTCCCGCGCCCAGGTCCGGATCGGCTCCGGGCGAATCTCCCTCGGGCGCGGGAGGGTTGTGGTCGCTGCCGTGGTTGACCAGCCGGACGATCCCGTCGTGCCGGGTGCCGTGCAGCAGCCAGCCCGGTGCGGGCAGTGCGGTGTACGTGTCGGACTCCTCGACGGGCAGCGGGAGTTCCCGCGCGGTCCACACCGCGTGGTCCGCCGGGAGCAGCAGCCCGAGGAAACCCTTGCTCGCCCAGTAGGGCGAGGCCGGACCCGAGTACGGCTGGGTGGACGGCAGGAAGGTGTCGTACCAGCCGAGCGTCAGCAGCCCCCGCTCGTCCGGTACCCCGCGCTCCGCGAAGTGCCGCAGTGTGCCGGAGGCGAGCCTGCGGGTGAGTCCGGGCGCCAGCGGCGTGCAGTCCGCGAGCGCGCCCATCCATACCGGGGCCAGTGAGGCGAAGCGGTACGCGAGCGAACGGCCCTGGTGGACCGGGGCGCCGTCGGCCCCGAAGAAGTGCGGGTAGTCCTCCAGGAACCGGCTGAGCCGCTCCCGGTACACCGAGGCCCGGCCGCCGTCGCCGTCCGGCCCGGCGATCCGTGCCCACAGCAGCGGGTACAGGTGCATCGCCCAGCCGATGTAGTAGTCGAAGTTGCGGCCGTCCCCGTCGGTGTACCAGCCGTCACCGACGTACCAGTCCTCGATCCTGTCGAGTCCGCCCTCGATGTCCGACCGGCTGTACGGGGCGCCCACAGAGGCGAGGAACTGCTCCGAAACCACCTGGAACAGCCGCCAGTTGTTGTCCCAGGTGCGGCCGCCGACGAACCCGGAGAGCCAGTCGACGACCCGCTCCTGGACCCCGGCGTCGAGCCGGTCCCAGATCCACGGCCGTGTCTCGTGCAGCGCGACCGCGATGGACGCCGCCTCCACCATCTGCTGCGAACAGTCCGTCAGCCGCGGCCAGGCCTCGTCGCTGCCGGGATCCGTACCGGCGGCGAGACCGGCCGCGTAGCGCTCGGTCAGCGAGGGGTCGACCGCCCCGCCCGCGCCCGCGATCCGGCAGGCGGCGAGCAGGAACGACCGGGCGAAGCCCTCAAGACCGTCAGAGACGACCCCCGACCAACTGCCCCGGCCGGGCAGCCGGTACTGCGCGAAGCCGGGGGTGGCGTACGGCGTCAGCGCGTCCAGCATCCGGTCGGCGGTCGCCTCCCAGTGCGCCCGGGTCCAGCCGGTACGTGACGACAGGACCCGGTCGGTCGGCGGCAGTTGCAGATGCGGGGCGACGGACATGGTGGCGCTGCTCCTCGGGTTCGAGCTCAAAAAAGTTGGTTACAGGACGAGTTCGGCGTGGTGGCCGTGACCGCGTGAACCGCCGGCCTTGATGGTGAGGACGATCCTGCGGCCGGGGGCGACGCTCACGGTGGCATCGGATTCCGCCACCGACCGCACCCGGAAGGGCAGTTCGAGCGTGAGCGAGGTCTGGGTCCGGCCCGGATCCGCCACCGCGACCGACACCCGCGAACCCCTCCGCCGCACGAGCACGGAGGCCGGTCCCGACGAGGCGATCCCGGCCGCGGACCCGGCGTCCCAGAAGTGCGCGGCGGTCAGTCCGGCCCGGCGGTCCTCCACGGCCTGGGCGGCGGCGTCGTTGGCGACGATCCGGACCGGCCGGGAGTGCGACCAGATGGCGGTGGCGGCGGCCGACGCACCGGGCAGAGTTACGTAGGCGTAGCCGGCGTCGTCGGGAGAGACGCCGTGGTCGACCCAGAGCGTGAGGTAGCGGCGGGTGACGGGATCGGCGCTGCCACCTGTGTCGGCGCCCGTGTTGATGGCCCGCCACGTCCCGGTGCGCTCCTCGCGCAGGGTGCGCAGCGGGGCCCCCTCGGGGAAGACGTAGCCGCCGGTCCCGTCGAGATGCGCCCACCGGGCCCGGCGGAACTCATCGGCCCGGCCCTGCTCCACGGGGAGCGGGATCCCGTCGACCAGGAGCCGGTTGCGGCCCCGCGCGCCGAGGTTGCGGTTCTCCACGATCGTCTCGACCGTCCGGCCGTCGCTCGCGGTGATCCCCGCGCCGAGCGCGACGACCGCGTTGTCCAGCAGGAACCACGCCTTCCTGGTCCGCAGCGTGCTGCCGGGGGCGCCGGTCACCTCCATCGCGGCCACCGTGTACCGGTCGTCCAGTACGGCCCCGCCCGCGACGCTGTTCGACGGCAGGTAGGTGGAGGTGCCCGCGCCGGTGCCGAGGTCGTCGCGGCGGCGGGTGTCGACCGTGGTTCCGGGGAGCCGGTACGGGTCGACGGTCGGCCAGAAGCCGTCGTTGTACTGCCCCAGGTCTTCGCCGTCGTACAGATACGTCATGCCGTCGCCGGTGTACCAGCCGTGCAGGTTCTCGCCGTTGCCCGCCTCGTACGCGGAGATCCGCTTCGAGGACAGCGACAGGGCGCAGGCCCAGCCGGGGCGGCGGTGCACCACCCGGTCCATGTCCGCGAGGACGAAGCTGCCCGTCGTGCGCGCCCCGGCGTGGATGGAGCGGTCGTCGAGCACGGCCTTGGCCAGGGCCAGTTGGGGGAGGGTGGCGAGGGAAGCGAACGGGGTGGTGCGATTGCGGGTCAGCCAGCCCTTGGCCAGTGACCGCCAGCTGTCCGCGTAGGAGGCTGGTGCGCCGGACGCGAGGAGGAGGATCGCCGCGACGGCCGAGGCGCCGTCCCGGTGGTCGCCCGCGCGCTCCCGCGAGACGGCCCGCCCGCGTACCGAGTCCATCATCAGCCCGTCGAACACCACCGGGGCGAAGCTCCGCTCCACGGCCTCGTACATGACGGAGACCTCCGGGTCCGCGACCGCCCACGGCGAGTCCGCGAGAAGGGCGATCAGCCAGGCCGCGCCGCCGAGCAGCACCGTGCCGTACGAGCCGGTGTAGGCGACCACGTCGTGCTGGACGAACGAGCCGTCCTGGTAGAAGCCGTCACCCGAACTCGCGTATCGGAAGAGGCTGTTGCGACCTGAGTCGCGCACGTCGGAGAGGGCGTCACGGGCCGACGACACCTTGTCCGCGTCCCTGCCGAGCAGCCCGTGCAGCGCCACGGTCACCGCCTTGTCGGTGCGGTTGGCGCCGGTCTCCGGCAGCGTCGGGGAGTTGGTCCGGCGGTCCGCGTCGGGGCAGAACCGGTCGACGACGGCCAGATAGTCCGTCAGGTCATCCTCGGGCAGCTGACCGCGCAGCAGCACACAGCAGTCCATCAGCGCGCGGGGAGCGCCGATCTCCCAGAACCACCAGTTGCCGCTCTCCTTCGCCTGCGGATGGTAGGCGGTGTCGTACGTGAAGCGCAGGGCGTCGAGCAGGGCCTGCGCGGTCGCCGCGTCGCCGTGCAGGGCGGCTCCGGGCGTGGCCCACGCGGTGGCGAGGGTGCGCAGCCGGGTGTAGCTCTGCCCGAAGTTGCCCGGATCCGTGACGGGGGAGAGGTCGGCCCACAGCGCGGTCCGTGCGGCGCCGCGGTCCAGGGTGTCCCACAGGTCCTTCGCCGTGCTGTCCAGTGCCGCGAGGGCGGCGGCGACGTCGGGGTCGGACGGCTCCGACCCGCCTCCGGTGATCAGGGTCTCCGCCCGCAGGAGGAGTCCGTCGAAGTCCTGGTCCGCGCCGGTCGCGGTGTCCGGCGCGCTGTCCGCGGCCTGCGCGGTGCCCGCTGCCGGGGCGAGCGTCGCGCCGACGGCCGCGGCGCCGCTCGCGGCGAGAAGGGTCCTTCTGCTCAGTTGCACGATGACTCCCTGTCCTGTTCGGCTGCGTCGTCCATGTCCTGTGCCGCTCAGTCGGAGAGCGTGCTCGGGTCGACGTCAGGCCGGGGCAGGTTCAGGGCGGCGAGTTCCGCCCTGCCGACGGCGTCGATGGGGAAGGCCCAGGTGTTGACGAAGAAGTCGGTGAGGTCGCGGCCCGCGACGCGGCTGGAGTAGGTGGCCAGTGCCCGGTAGCGCTTGTCGTTCTCCGTGGAGTCGGACTGCGGGTTCTCCTCGCGCACCAGCTTGTGCAGCCGGGGCCAGAAGTCGTCCCCGAAGGCCAGCTCCAGCTGACGCAGCGGCACGAGCTTCTCGTAGGCGCCGAACGACTTCTCGTAACTCAGCCCGTCGGTGCCGAACTTGGCCCGCGCGGTCTGGAAGGCGGTCAGCCCGGTCGCCGGGTCGACCGTGAGCAGGTTGGACGGCTGGTCCAGGGTGCGCTGCGCCGCCAGCGAGTAGATGTTCACCGTCACCTCGGTGAGGCCGCCCGGCTTGTAGGCCATCTGCTGATGCAGGTGGCCCAGCTCGTGGTAGAGCCCCCAGCCGCGCGTCCGCAGCCCCTCGACGGTGGTGGCCCGGTCGAGATAGGCGCGCGGGAAGCCGTTGTAGCCGTGCGTGGCGTACGCGCCGACACCGGTCGGCACCTTGCTGACCTCGGTGAAGTGGTACGGGCCCGCCTTGCGCCGGTGCACCGGGCGCGAACCGTCGAGGCCGCTGATCCGGGCGTGCGAGTCGATGATCGTCCCGACCAGGCGGATCAGTGCGGCGTGGTCCTCGTCCCGGTACAGCAGCGCGCCGTCCCGGGTCAGCGTCATGATCGTGTCCGGCCCGTGGAGTTCGACCCAGGGCGACTCTGTGAGGGTGTCCAGCTGTCGCTGGTAGTCCGCCTCCGTGGTGCGCCCCAGCGTGAAGACCGGCATGGGGATGGCTCCGGAACGGATGAGCACGGAGGCCCGTTCGCCGTTCCCGGTGAGCGTCAGGTAGACCGGGCCGCCGTGCGGGTCCGTGACGGTGTTGGCGCCCGCGGTCAGCGGATAGGAGCGTGGCTCTGTGATCTCGCCGTAGTAGTCCCAGGCGCCGATCCAGAGCGTGGGCACCAGGCCGTCGTGCGGCCGGACCGTCAGCGAGAGCGGGGTGCCGGCGGGAACGTACAGGCCGGTCGGCTGGAACTCGGAGCCGCGCAGCGCCTGTGCGAGCCGCAGCCGTTCGGCCTCCGCGGCGGGGCGGGCGGTGACGGTCAGGGCGACGGGGCGGGTGGCCGGCCGGCGGGGGGCGGCCTGAGCGGCGGGGACGGCGGCGCCGAGTGCGGCCACCGCCCCGGCGCCGGCCGCGGCGGCGAGTACGGAGCGGCGACCGATCGTGGAGGCGGACCGGGGGGAGGGGGTGTGCTGACGCATGCGGAACTCTCCCTGCAGAAACGAACGAGGGGCGGAAGCGTGCGGAACGGGGTAGGACGTGCCGTCAGCATGTAAGCGGTTGCTGTCGAGCCGCAAGGGGAGTCGGGAAGTTACTGTCATTTTCTATGGCCAACTGCGGACAGGCAGGAAGTAACCGGTCAACCGCGCGCGGGCCTGCCGGCCCGGGGACCGACGGAATCGCGTACCACGATGTGGGTGCCGAGCCGCAGCGCGCCCGTGGTCGGCTCCCGCCAGTCGTCCTCGTCGCCGCCGGAGACGGCCAGCCGCACGGCCTGGCGGCCCATCTCCTCCAGCGGAATGTGGACGGTGGTCAGCCGGGGGCGCAGCTCCTGGGCGACGGGGATGTCGTCGTAGCCCACCAGCGAGATGTCCTTCGGCACGTGCAGACCGGCCTCTTCCAGGGCCTGTGCGGCGCCTGCGGCGACCATGTCGTTGGCCGCGAACACGGCGGTGAAGTCCAGCCCTTCACGGATCAGTTCGGCCATCCGCCGGTAGCCGAAGTTGCGGCTGAAGGCGCCCGACTGCACCAGGCCGGGATCGGCGGGCAGCCCGCGCAGTTCCAGGGCGCGGCGGTGGCCGGCGAGGCGCTCGCGGGTGGTGGAGAGTTTGGGCGGGCCGCCGAGGTAGAGGATGCGCTCGTGGCCCTGCATCAGCAGGTGGTCGGTGATCGCGAAGGCGCCGCCCTCGTTGTCGTACTCGACGGAGGCGGTCGGCGCCGCCTCGTCCAGCGGCGGCCTGCCGCACAGCACCAGCTTGGAGCCGCCCGCGTCCAGCTCGCGCGCCCGGCGGGCCAGCTCGGAGGTGTAGCCGCGATCGGCGATGGAGCCGCCGACCACCACCACCGCGTCGGCCCTGCGCTCGTGCATCAGGTCGATGAAGGCCAGCTCGCGCTGCGGGTCGCCCTGGGTGCAGCACACCAGGCAGAGCCGGCCGCCGAGCGCGGCCTCGCGCTCCACGCCCCGCGCGATGTACGCGTAGAAGGGGTCGATGACCTCGTTGACGATGATGCCGACGGTGCGGTTGGAGACCCCGGCCAGCGCGCGGGCGTGCGCGTTGACGACGTAACCGAGCTCGCGCATGGCCGACTCGACGCGCTCCCGGGTCGCCTCCGCGACGGGGTAGTTGCGGTTCAGGACGCGTGAGACGGTGGCCGTCGAGACCCCTGCGCGCCGCGCGACGTCGGTGACCGTCGCCCGCCGCTGTCCGTCCGCGGCCGTGCTCTGCCGGCGCATCCGGCTCACCCCCTGGTGGCTGTTGTGTGACGCCGAGCCTAGAGCCTGCGGCGGGACGGGGTTCATGCGATCCTCCCCAGGTCCGCCCGGTGCACCGGGTGCCCGAAGGGCTCGTCCCGCGCGTACCGGGCCAGCTCGTCGACGGCGAGTGCGCCGAGGCGGCCCACCTCGTTGCCCTGGGCGCCCGCGAGGTGCGGGGTCAGGAAGACGTTGGGCAGATCCCACAGCGGGTGACCGGGCGGCAGCGGCTCCGGCGAGGTCACGTCCAGGACCGCGTCGAGCCGCCCGCTGACCAGGTGCCCGGTCAGCGCCTCGGTGTCCACCAGCGGGCCCCGGGCGGTGTTGACGAGCAGGGTGCCGGGGCGCATCAGGCCGATCCGGCGGGCGTCGATGATGCCCCGGGTCTCGGGCGTGTCAGGGGCGTGCACGGTCACCACGTCGCTGGTCGCGACCAGGGTGTCCAGGTCCGCCGGGGTGACGCCGAGGAGTGCGGCCTCCGCGGCGCCCACGTACGGGTCGTAGAGCAGCACCTCCGCCTCCAGGACCCGCAGCAGCTCGATGACCCGGCGGCCGATCCTGGAGGCCCCGACCACACCGATCCGCAGCCCGTGCGTGCCGAGCCAGTGCTGCCGGTCGAGGTCGGCGCCGGTGCGGTGGGTGCGGCGCTCCCGGTAGAGCCCCGACAGCGGGAACACCCGTTTCGCGCCCATGATGATCGCGGCCAGGGTGAACTCCGCCACCGGCACGGCGTTGGCGGAGGCGGCGGAGGAGACGACGATCCCCCGGTCGAAGGCCTCCGGGGACAGAAACGTCTTCACCGTGCCGGCCGCGTGGATCACGGCCCGCAGCGCGGGCGCCCTCTCCAGCAGCGCCGCGTCCACGGGCGGACAGCCCCAGCCGGTCAGCAGCACCTCGGCGGCGGACAGCGCCGCGGTGGCGGCGGGGGAGTCGAACTCGCTGATCACGGACGGGTCGAGGAGCTCCGCCGTCTCCTCCAGCCGGGCCCGGACGGGAGGCGGGAAAACCTCGTCCAGCAGTCCGGGGCTCATGACCAGAACCGTGCGCGGCCGCCTTCCGGGCGGGGTCGCGGTATCGGTACCGGATTGAGCCGGTGCCTCTTCGGTGGTTCGCACCCTGCCTCCGGACAGTAATCGCGTTCTATGGAATGACCGGCACGCTAGGGAGCGTGACGCCCGACCGTCAAGCTCCCTCCGCCTGCAACTGACCTGATTCAGACAGTATGCGGGGATTTTCGAGGCCGGATTTCCTTCGGAGAGCACTGCGAAACAAAGACGTTCGCTCGGATCTCTTGACGCTTGGGTTAACCGCTTACTAACTTGCGGCCGCAGAAGGCTCACCACGCGCCACCCGGCCGAACAGGACGCACCATGGCTGACACAGCACCCCCGCTGCCGCGGGAAAAACGGCGGCAGCGGGCCGATGAACCCGCCCCGCCCGAAGCCCGGACCGCTGCCGCGCCACACCGGCTGACGCTCGGACAGCGGATCAAGCGCGACCGGGTGATGCTGCTGCTCACCCTGCCCGGACTGCTCTACTTCGTCGTCTTCCACTACGTGCCGCTGCTCGGGTACGTGGTGGCGTTCCAGGACTACCAGCCGTACCTCGGCTACATGCACAGCGTCTGGGTCGGCTTCGCCAACTTCTCCTCGGCGTTCGGTGAACCCGCCTTCTGGAGCGCGACGTTCAACACCCTGGAGATCGCCCTCATCCAGCTGGTGTTCTTCTTCCCGATCCCGGTCGCCCTGGCCCTGCTGCTCAACAGCATCGCGAGCGACCGGATCCGGCGATTCGTGCAGAGCGTCGTCTACCTGCCGCACTTCATCGGCTGGGTCATCATCGTCTCGATCTTCCAGCAGATCCTGGGCGGCGCCGGGCTGCTGCCCGATGTGCTGGGCGGTCTGGGGCTGCCCCGCTACGACATGATGAGCGACCCCGACGCCTTCCCCTGGCTGCTGACCCTCCAGGTGGCCTGGAAGGACGCCGGCTGGGGCACGATCATCATCCTGGCCGCGCTCCTGAACATCGACCGGCAGAGCTACGAGGCCGCCGCGATCGACGGCGCGGGCCCCCGGCGCCGGCTCTGGCACGTGACCCTGCCGGGCATCGCCCCCGTACTGATCCTGCTGCTGATCCTCAACCTCGGGCAGATCCTCTCCGTCGGCTTCGAGCAGATCCTGCTCCAGCGCGACGCGGTCGGCCCGGACGCCGGTGAGGTCCTCGACACGTACGTCTACTACCACGGCATCAAGGACAACGACTGGGGCGTCGCCGCCGCCGTCGGACTCGTCAAGGCCGTCATCGGCACCGTACTCGTGCTGGGCGCGAACAAGCTCGCCCACCGACTCGGCCACGAAGGGGTGTACCGCGGTGCTGACCGCTGAGAAGACCCGCGCCACGTCCGCGACGACGGCGCCCGCGCCCCGTCCGGCCCGGAAGCCCAGGACCGACGGCAGACCGCCGTGGATGGAACGCCCGACCCGGATGGGACAGACCGCCAAGGCGGTGGCCGTCGTCGTGGTCGTCCTCGCCGTCGCCTATCCGCTGGTCGGCGTCATCGGAACGAGCTTCGCCTCGCAGACCGACATCATCAAGGCCTCCGGCCTCGTCCTGTGGCCCGACCACCCCAACCTCGACGCCTACCGGACGATCTTCACGGGCGGCGTCGTCACCCGGGCGCTGCTCGTCTCCGTGGGCATCACCGTGTTCGGCACCCTGGCCAGTCTGCTCGTCACGATCGGCATGGCGTACGGACTCTCCCGCCGCGAGGTCACCGGCTCCCGCCCCATCCTGATGATCGCCCTGTTCACCATGCTGTTCAACGCGGGCATCATCCCGAACTTCCTGCTGGTCAAGGGGCTCGGGCTGTACGACACCTACGCGGCGCTCGTCATGCCCACCCTGGTCAGCGCCTTCAACCTGGTCGTCCTGCGGTCCTTCTTCATGGGCCTGCCGGACGAGCTGTACGACGCGGCGAAGGTCGACGGCGCCGGCGACATCCGCATCCTGGTGCGGATCGTCCTCCCGCTCTCCAAAGCGGTCCTCGCCGTGATCAGCCTCTTCTACGCGGTGACGTACTGGAACGCCTTCTTCAACTCGCTCCTGTACCTCAACGACTCCGACAAATGGCCGCTGCCCATGGTGCTGCGGACCTACGTCCTCCAGGGCCAGAGCCTGAACTCGGCCTCGGCCGGCGAGGTGCTCGCCCCGCAGCAGGCCGTCCAGATGGCGGTCCTGGTGATCGCCGTCGTACCGATCCTCTGCGTCTATCCGTTCCTCCAGCGCTACTTCACCAAGGGCGTGCTCACCGGCGCCGTCAAGGGCTGAGCGCAGCCACCGCCCCCCACTCCTTCCTTCCCCTCTCACAAGGAGATTCAGGTGTCGAGCTCCACTCCCGTCAACCGCAGAGCGCTGTTCCGCATGGGTGCGGGCATCGGTCTGGGACTGGCCGCCGCCCCGCTGCTCGCCGCTTGCGGCGACGGCGGCACGACCGCCAAGGCCGAGGCCAAGAGCGCCTCGCTGCTCCCCGACACCGCGATCCGCAACATCGGTGTCAAGCCCGATCTGGACGGCACCGCCGCCGGCGTCCCGCAGGGCTTCTTCGGCTACCCGGCCAAGCCGCTGCGGGCCACCAAGGGCACCCCGCTCAAGGGGGCGAAGCCGATCAGCGCGACGATGGAGACGTTCTCACCGCCGCCGCCCTCGCGCGGCCGGAACGCCGCCTGGCAGGAGATCGAGAAGCTCCTCGGCGGCCAGGTGAACGTCACCGCCGTCCCCGCCGACGACTACGGCACCAAGTTCTCCACCATGGTCGCCAGCGACAGCCTGCCGGATCTGTTCATGTACCCGGAGACCGGAGGCGTCGACAACAAGTCCGCTTTCCTCCAGGCCAAGTGCGCCGACCTGACTCCGTTCCTCGCGGGGGACAAGGTCAAGGACTACCCCAACCTGGCCGCGATCCCGAAGGGCGCCTGGCAGTCGGCCATCTTCGGCGGGAAGCTCTACGGCATCCCGATCGCGCGCACCGGTACGGGCGGTGCCGGTGTCTACCGGCACGACCTCTTCGAAGAGGCCGGCGTCACGAGTCTCGACCAGATCACCGACCTCGACCGCTTCGTCGAGATCTGCAAGGAGCTCACCCGCCCCAAGAAGGACCAGTACGCGATCATCGCGGGTGCCACCAGCATGCTCGCCATGTCCGCGGGTGCGCCCTATTACTGGCGGCTGGACGAGAAGACCGGCAAGTTCACCACAGATCTGGAGACTCCGGAGTTCCGCAAGGCGGTGGAGACCGCCCGGCTGCTGTACAAGGCGGGCTGCTTCTACCCGGGCACGCTCCAGATGTCCGGGGCGCAGAAGGCCCAGTACACGGACATGTTCAAGAACGGCAAGGGCGCGTACGTCTACGACGGCATGCCCACCTACCTGGCACCCGGTGTCGGTTACGTCGCCGCGATGAAGGCGGTCGACAAGAAGTACGACCCTCGCCCGTTCGTACCGGTCGGCAAGGACGCCATCGCGTGGATGGACAACGTGGAGCTCCAGAACACCCACATCAAGAAGGCGTCCGGTGACCGCGTCAAGGAGATCCTGGCGCTCGCGGACTTCGCGGCCTCGCCGTTCGGCAGCCTGGAGTACACCCTCATCAACTACGGGGTCGAGGGAAAGGACTTCACTCGCGACGCGCAGGGGAACCCGGCGCTGACCAAGCAGGGCACCCAGGACGTCACCGTGCCCTGGAAGTTCGTGGCCTCGGCCGTCCCCGCGATCTTCAGCGCCGACTCGGAGCAGGGCGTACGCCACGTCCACGACACGTTCACCAAGATGATCCCGGTCATGGAACAGGATCCGACGCTCCAGTACTCCTCGCCCACCTGGGACTCCAAGGGCTCCGGCAGTCTCAACACGTTGAAGGGCGACGCCCTCAAGGACATCATCTCCGGCCGCAAGCCGATGTCCGCCTACGACCAGCTGGTCAAGGACTACCTGGCCAAGGGCGGCGAGAAGGCCCGCGGAGAGTTCGAGGACGCCTTCCAGAAGGGCAAGAAGTGATGACCGCTCCCACCAGCAGGCGTACGGCCCTGAGACTCGGCGGCGCCGCGGTCGCCGCAGCCGCCGCGATCCCCGCCCTCGGCTCGCCCGCCGCGGCGAGACCGCACCGCTTCGACCCGAAGCCCGGCTCGAACGGCGTCGGGGACCCGCTCTTCCCGACCCTCGGCAACGGCGGCTACCAGGTCCTCCACTACGACCTGACCTTCGACTTCACCCCGGTCACGTACGACTTCTCCGGCACGGTGAGGATCAACGCCAGGGCCACCCAGGACCTCTCCGCGTTCAACCTCGACACCGACGGCCACACCATCGACAAGGTGACCGTCTCCGGCCGCCCCGCCCGCTGGGAGCTCACGCCCGGGCAGAGCGGCCAGGAGCTCACGGTTACCCCGGCGCGCCCGCTCCACGACGGGCAGGCGTTCACCGTCGAGATCGTCTACCGGGGCAACGGCAAGGCGCCCAGGCTCGGCCTCACCGGCTGGAACTTCGGCACCGACGGCGGATTCGCCTCAGCCGCCCAGTCCTCGCGCGCCGACACCTTCCTGCCGTGCAACGACACCCCGTCCGACAAGGCGACGTGGACCTTCCACATCAGCGCGCCCAAGGGCTTCGTCGCCACCGCCAACGGCGAACTCACCCACCGGACCCGGCGCGCCGACGGCTCCAGCGTCTGGCACTTCGCCCTGCGCGAGCGGATGGCGACCGAACTCATCGGCATCGCCGTCGTCAAGGGCACCTACCTCTACGGCACCAGCCACCGCGGCCTCCCGCTGCGGCACATCGTGCCCCAGGGGCAGGAGGAGAAGTACGGCCCGATCGTGGCCCGCACCCCGGACCATCTCGCCTGGCTGGAGGCGAAGTTCGGCCGCTACCCGTTCTCCGTCTACGGCGTCCACGTCTACGACGGCTACACCGACGCCCTGGAGAACCAGACCCTGTCGCTGTTCTCCACCAACTGGTTCAAGCTCAACGCCGACGGACAGCCCGGCTACGAGACCACCATGGTCCACGAGCTCGTCCACCAGTGGTTCGGCGACTCCGTCACCCCGGACAACTGGCAGCAGGCCTGGCTCAACGAGGGCCCCGCCGTGTACTACGCCGGTCTGTACGGCGAGGAGCGCGGCTGGTCCGTCTTCGAGGACAAGATGCGGACGACGTACGAGAAGCTCGACGCGGTCCGCGCGGCCGACGGCCCGCCCGGACTGCCGAAGGCGCTCGGCGGCACCAACATCTACGACGGCGGCGCACTCGTGCTGTACGCCCTGAGCCTGCGGGCCGGCCGGCGGAAGTTCGACACGGTGATGCGCGAGTGGGTCAAGCGTTTCAAGGACTCCACCTACACCACCGAACAGTTCATCCGGCACACCGTGGACGTCACCGGTGACCGGAGCCTGGACCCGTTCCTGCGCGACTGGCTCTTCGGGGCCGTCAACCCGCCCATGCCCGGCCACCCCGACTGGAAGGCCACCGCGTGAACCGCCCCCTGAACGCCGCAAGAGGAACCGCCGCCGCCGCGACCGCCGCGTTCCTGGCCGCGCTGCTCACCGCCCCGGCCGCCCAGGCCGCACCCGGCGCCCGCACCCTGTACGCGGCCCCGGACGGCCGCGGCACCTCCTGCACCGTCAGCCGCCCCTGTACCCCACAGGACGCCCGCGACCGGGCCCGCACCGAGCAGGGGCGCGACGTCCGCGTCCTCCTCAAGGACGGTACGTACCGGCTCGACGCGCCCCTGAAGCTCGGCCCGGACGACTCGGGCACCACCTGGGCCGCCGCCCCCGGCGCCCGCCCCGTCCTCTCCGGCGGACAGGACATCACCGGCTGGCACCGCAACACCGACGGCACCTGGAGCGCCGCCATCCCCGCCGGGGTCACCCCGCGCCAGCTCTTCGTCGACGGCGAGCGCGCCACCCGCGCCCGTGGCGAGGCATGCGCGGCGACCACCTGCGACGCCTCCGCCACCGGCATGACCGGCGCCACCGCGACCGGGATCGACCACTGGCAGCGCCCCACCGACGCCGAAGCCGTCATCCGGGTCCGCTGGCGGAACTACCACTGCCGGATCGCGGGCGTCAGCGGCGACACCATGACGTTCGTCCAGCCCTGCTGGACCAACTCGGCGAGCGGCACGGACCGCACCGGCCCCGCCTGGGACTCCACCGCCGTCGACTCCACCCGCTACAGCGGTGTCGCCTTCTTCGAGAACGCCCCCGAACTCCTGGACCGGCCGGGCGAGTTCGTCTGGGACTCGAAGGGCCGCACCGTCACCTACCTGCCGCGCAAGGGCGAGGACATGCGCCGCGCGCGGACCGTCACTCCGCACACCGAACAGCTCCTCGTCATCGACGGTGCCCATGACGTCACCGTCAGCGGGATCGGCTTCGCGTACGCGGCGTACCGGCAGCCCGGCACCGATGAGGGCTACGCGGGGATGCAGGCCGGTCTCACCCTGACCGGCGCCACCGGCCCCGTCGACCACGCGGGCCGCTACTACACCAAGCCGGCCGCCGCGGTCACCGTCCGCGGCGGCCGGCGGGTGCGCATCGAGAGCAGCCGGTTCAGCCACCTCGGCGGGGCCGGGGCGATCCTGGAGGCTGGCACCAAGGACAGCTCGCTGACCCGCTCCTCCTTCACCGACCTGTCCTCCGGCGCCGTCTACGTCGGAGACACCGAACCGATGCCGGAGGCGTCACTGGCGGGGGAGCGGAACACCGTCGCGTACAACACCATCAGCCGCTCCGGTGTCGAGTACACCGACTCGGTGGGCATCTGGGCCGGTTACGAGGCCGGGCTGAGCATCGACCACAACAGCCTGGACCACCTCCCGTACTCCGCGATCTCGGTCGGCTGGGGCTGGAACCAGCCCGAGGCCCAGAAGTCCGTACTGCGTGACAACAAGGTGACGGGCAACCGCATCACCGATGTCATGGAGGTCGCACAGCAGCAGCACGACGGCGGCGCGATCTACACCCAGGGCGCGCAGCCCGGCACCGTTCTCAGCGGCAACTACATCAACCGCTCCGCGTACGGCAACACCGAACGCGACGGGAACGGCATCTACCTCGACGAGCAGTCCTCGCACATCACCGTCGAGCGCAACGTCATCACCCGCATCGGCTACAAGTGGGTCTCCAACTGGGCGGACTACGGAATCCAGAACACCGCGCGCGGCAACTGGACCGACACCGCCGCCCCCGCCCTCGGCGGAACCGGCTCCGTCATGACGGACAATCTGACCGGCCTCGACCGGCTGCCCGCCCAGGCGCTCGCCGTCGCCGCACGGGCGGGCGCCCACGGCGGCCCGGTCGAGCAGCTCCGCACCGACCTGGCCCGCACCGGCACGGCCACCCAGTCCTCGACCGACGGAGCGGCGACGGCGGCGCTCGCCCTGGACGCCGACACCAACACCGACACCCGCACCCTCTCGGAGCCCGGCGCCTGGTGGCAGGCGGACCTCGGCGCCGTCCGGCACATCCGGCAGGTCGAGATCTGGAACGACGCCTCCACCACGACGGCCGACTTCGACGTCGTCACCGACGACGGCACGGTGCACGTCAGCGGGAAGGCGCTGCGTCCCACGCTGGTGAACCTGGACAGCCGGACCCGCACGGTGAAGATCGTGACGTCCGGTACGGGCCGGGTGGCCCTGGCCCAGGTGCTCATCCACCCCTGACACCCGCCACCACCGCACACACCGATCGCCGGACCGGCCCCTGGGCCCGTCCGGCGATCGGCGTCGTGCGCCCGAAGGCCCAGGGGTCCGGGGAGCTCACTCCAGCCCGAAGGCGTCCGCCAGCATTGCGACCTGCGCGTCCAGCAGGGTGCCCCCGCTGTGTCCCATCCCCTCGAACTGGCCCGCGGCCTCCAGGCCCACGGATCCGTGCAGCTGCGCCCAGGCGAGGAGCGCCCCGGCCAGAGCCCCGGCAGCGCCCGCCGGACCGGCGGCGTCCGCCACGTACTCCGCCACCCAGCCGCCCACGGCCGGATCCCCGTCCAGCCAGGCCGCCATCTGCGCCACCACCGGCGCCACACCCGCCCCGGGCGTTCCACCCGCGAACACCGGAAGGAACGGCCCGAGCACCGCGCGGGCCCGGTCCAGCGTGTCGGCGGGCGCGACATACCCCGGCACCGGCGCGCCCTGGATCAGGAGATAGCGGTGCGGCTCCCCGACCGCCCAGGCCCGGTACGCCACCGCCAGCGCGCGCAGCCGCTCGCGCGGGCTCTGTGCGGCATCCACCGAACGGGCGGCCGCAGCGCCGATGGCCGAGGCGGCATCGTCGTACGCGTCCCTGATCAGCGCGTGCAGCAGATCGTCGCGGCTGGCGAAGTAGCGGTAGAGGGCGGGCCCGGACAGGCCCATGTCCTTGGCGATCCGGGTCAGCGCGAGCGCCGCCACACCCCCGTCGGCCAGCTGTCGCAGGGCCGCTTCCTTGATCTCCGCGCGGGTCTGCTCCCGGTAGCGGGCCCGCGGCCCCTGTTGCGCCTCGGCCATCCCCGGCCCCTTCCGCTAGGCAAGCTCACTTCAGTTATGGAGTCTAACAGTCAGTCTTGCGAGACTCCATCGTGATAGTTACTGTGTCTAACAGAAGCGAAAAGCCATAGCGATCGTCGTTCGCGTCACAGGGAGTACGTCATGACCGCAGCACATGACCTTCACGTCGTCCTCGGCTCGGGCCCCGCCGGCACCGCGCTCGCCGGGGAACTCGTCCGCCGGGGCCACCCGGTCCGGCTCGTCGACCGGGCGGCCACCGGCCCGGAGCTCGAAGGCGTCGAGCGGTTCGCCGCCGATGTCGCCACCCCGGACGGCGCTCGGGCAGCCGTCGAGGGCGCGGCCGTCGTCTACCACTGCGTCAACGTGGCGTACCACCTCCAGGTCGAGACCATGCCGCGCATCCAGCAGGCCGTACTCGCGGCGGTCGAGGCCGAGGGCGCCCGCCTCGTGGTGCTCGACACGCTCTACCCGTACGGCGAGACGCACGGTGCGGTCATGACGGAGGACACCCCGTGGAACGCCACGACCGACAAGGGCGTGATGCGCGCCGAGCTCGACGCCCGCTACCTCGCCGCGCACGCCGAGGGCCGGCTGCGGGTCGTGCTGGGCCGGTCCGCCGACTTCGTGGGGCCCGGTGTCCTCAACTCCACGCTGGGCGGCGCGGTGTTCCCCGCCGCGCTGACGGGGGAAGAGGTACCGGCGTTCGGCGACATCGACCTGCCGCACAGCTACACGTACATCGGTGACGTGGCCGCGGGCCTCGCGACGCTGGGTGAGAACCCGGACGGTGACGGCCGGGTCTGGCACCTGCCCACCGCCCCCGCGCTCACCACGCGCCGCATCCTGGAGATGATCGAGGAGCGCGTCGGCCGTCCGCTGACCCTGACCGTCGTCTCGGAACCCCGGCCCTTCGGACCGTTCGACGAGCAGTTCATGACGGCCTACGCCGAGATGTTCTACCAGCACACGGAGGCGCAGATCGTCGACTCCTCCGCCATCGAGAAGGCGTTCGGCCTGGCACCGAACCCGCTCTCCGCGACCATCGACGCCACGCTCGCCTGGTACGGGGAACTGCTGGCGGCGCACTGACCGCCGCTGCCCCCGCCGCGCTGCTCACCGGCCGAGAAACCCGCCGATCCGCTGCCGCAGGCCTCGCGGGTCCAGGCCGTGAGCGGCGAGGTGCTCGTCCATCCCTCCGTACCGGCGCAGCTCCTCGCGGCCGACGCCGAGCCCCAGGACCCGGTGCGGGCGGGCGGCGAGCGCGTCGTTGGCCGCCGCCGTGGACGTGCCCGCGAGGTACGGCTCGACGACGACCACGTCGGCGGCCGGCCGGTCGCCCACCGCCCCGCGCAGGCCGTCCCCGTCGAACGGCCGCACCGTCGTCGCGTACAGCACGGTCACGTCGAGCCCCTCGGTGGCGGCGAGGACGTTGTCGAGCATCGGGCCGACGGCGATCACCACACCGCCCGTCCCCTCGCGCACCGTGGCGAACCCGCCCGTTCCGCCGACCGGGCGCGCCCGCTCGTTGGACTGCATCGACAGCCGCACATAGACGCGGTCGTCCCCGGTGACGGCTTCCCGCAGCAGCGCCTCGGCCTCGTCGGGGTGGCCCGGAACGTGCACCGTCCAGCCGTCGAGGGTGTCCAGGAGGGCGACGTCGCCGGGCGCCATATGGGTGAAACCGCCGGCCGGCCAGTCGTAGGAGGCCCCTGCGCTGACCAGTACCCCGCCGACGCCCTGGTGGCCGAAGTCCAGCTTCACCTGCTCGAAGGGGCGCTCCACCAGGAAGCTGGCGAAGGTGTGCACGATCGGCCGCATTCCGGTGAGCGCCATTCCGGCCCCGGCGCCGATGAGCAGCTGTTCCCGGATGCCGACGTTGACGACGCGGTGGGGATGGGCGCGCTCGGCCGGGCCGAAGCCGTCCCGGCTGATCTCGGCCAGCACGAGTGCCAGCCGCGGGTCCTCGTCGAGCAGGCGCGAGGTGGTCGAGATGAAACGGTCCCGCATCGTGTCCATGGGAGGTCTTCCTGTTCTTTCTGTCCGTCGGTCCGGTGGGTGGCTGACGCGGGAGCTCAGCGCTTGGGGGCGACCCGGGCGACCACGGCCCGCGGCTGTCCGGGGTGCGGTGCGGTGAGGGCGGTGTACAGCTCCTCGTGGTCCCGCCCGTCCACGGAGGCCACCGACCAGCCCGCGGTCGCGAACCGGTCGGCGATGCCGCCGGGTCGGCCGTACGTCGCCGAGGCGTTGTCGATCACCACGGTGTGCAGCCGGTCGAGGCCCGCCGGGGCCGCGTAGGCGATCGCCTCGTGGTTGCTGCCCTCGTCCAGTTCGGCGTCCCCGGTCAGCACCCACACACGGGGCCCGTTCAGCCCCTGGGCCCGCAGCCCCAGCGCGGTGCCCACGGCCAGCGGCAGCCCGTGTCCCAGTGAACCGCTGCCGATCTCGGCACCGGGCACCAGCAGTCGGTCCGGATGGTGGCCGAGCGGCGAGTCGTACGAGCCGAACCCCGCCAGCAGCTCCTCACCGAAGAACCCGTGCGCGGCGAGGACGGCGTAGTACGCCATCGGCCCGTGTCCCTTCGACAGCAGGAAGCGGTCGCGCTCCGGGGCGTCCACGGTCCCCGGCGACACCCGTAGCACCCGGTTGTAGAGCACCCACAGGGTGTCGAGCGTCGAGGTGGCGGCGGGGTCGTGCTTCTCGTCGCCGGTCATCAGGCTCATCAGCCGGCGCAGATCGCGGTAGGCGGGGGCGGGGGCAGTGGTCGTGTGCGTCATGTGCCACAGCGTTCAACATCAACCATGGTTGAGGTCAAGCGCCCAAAGGTGTTCGTAACCACCCGTTGAAGTGCGGTATTGTTCTCATGCGCGTTCGGCCAGGGGGAAACCCCAGGTCAGGCGGGTATCGGGACGTGGCGCAGCTTGGTAGCGCACTTGACTGGGGGTCAAGGGGTCGCAGGTTCAAATCCTGTCGTCCCGACTGGAGACAGTCGCAGATCAGGGCCGGTTTCGGAGCAATCCGAAACCCGGCCCTGATCCGTTTCCGGAGACTCTCGGGACCCGGCCCGGCCCGGCATGATCGGCGACGGGCCGGGCGTGCTCGCGGCGGTCAGCGGCCCTTGCGTACCTGGGACGCCCTGCGGGCCTCCGCCTCCTGGCGGGACCGGGCGGCGCGGCGGCTCTCCTTCGGGGCCTGGGCCCCCATCCCGCGGAACGGCCGCCTGCCGGTCTGTACGGGCTTGCTCGTCGGCGGCCGCTTGGCGCCGGTGATGCGCGTCAACTCGGCTTCGCCGGACCGCACCTGAGTGACCGTCGGCCGGATCCCGGCCTCGGACATCAGCTTGCTCACATCGCGCCGCTGGCCCGGTGTGACGAGGGTGACGGCCTTGCCCGACTGGCCGGCCCGCGCGGTGCGGCCGCTGCGGTGCAGGTAGTCCTTGGCGTCCGTGGGCGCGTCCACGTTCACCACCAGGTCCAGCTCGTCGATGTGGATGCCGCGGGCCGCCACGTTCGTGGCCACCAGGGCGGTGACGGCGCCGCTCCTGAACTGGTCCAGCGTGTGCGTGCGCTGCGGCTGCGACTTCCCGCTGTGCAGGGCGGCCGCCGGGATCCCGCTGCTCTTCAGATGGCGGGTGAAGGTGTCCACGCCCGCCTTGGTGTCCAGGAACATCAGCACCCGCCCCTCGCGGGCGGCGATCTCGGTCGCGGCCGCGTACTTGTCGGCGGCGTGCACGTTGAGGACGTGGTGCTCCATCGTGGTGACAGAGGCGCGGGCCGGGTCGACCGAGACGAGCACCGGCTCATGGAGGTAGCGCTCGACCAGCTGGTCGACGTTCCGGTCGAGGGTGGCCGAGAAGAGCAGTCGCTGACCGTCGGGGCGGACCTGGTCCAGGATCTCCGAGACCTGCGGCAGGAAGCCCATGTCGCACATCTGGTCCGCCTCGTCGAGCACGGCGATCCCCACCCGGTCCAGCTGGAGGTGGCGCCGGGAGACCAGGTCGCAGAGGCGTCCCGGGGTCGCGATGACCACCTCGGTACCGGCCTTCAGCGCGGCCGCCTGCCGGTTCATCGACAGCCCGCCGACCACCGTCGTCATCCCCAGCCCGAGCACGCGCGCGTACGGCTCCAGCGCGTCACCCACCTGCTGGGCGAGCTCCCGCGTCGGGACGAGCACCAGGGCCAGGGGGCGCTTCGCCTCCGCGCGCCGCCCGGCGGTCCTGACCAGCAGGGCCAGCCCGAAGGCCAGCGTCTTGCCCGAACCGGTCCGGGCCCGCCCCAGCACGTCCCGGCCGGCCAGCGCGTCGGGCAGGGTCGCCGCCTGGATGGGGAAGGGCTCGGTGACCTTGAGGCCGGTCATCACCGTCAGCAGCGCCTCGGGCAGCCCCAGCTCGGCGAAGGATCCGGCGGGCGGCTTCGCGTTCATGGGGGAACCTTCCTCAGCTGGGGTGTCCGTAACGCGCCGGGGCCCGTGCTCCTCGGCACGGGCCCCGGCGATGTCGCAAGCGTCACCCCATTTTACCAGCGGGCGCCGGAGCCGGGCGCCGGAGCCGGGCGCCGGACAGCGCGACGGAGCGGTCTCGCGGACCCCCGGTGAATCCCCTGCGGAGCCCACGACGAGGTCCAGGATGATCGCGGGGCCGAGGAGTGGGAAACTTTTTCGGCCCGATGATGCCGATGATGTCGAGAACCCGGAACCGGCTCCGTCCCCGTAGTGAAAGCGACCACGAAGGCTCGCACCAGCGTCGAGGAGAACACCATGGCGAAGTACCTGCTTCTCAAGCACTACCGAGGCGCCCCGGCCGCCGTCAACGACGTCTGCATGGACCAGTGGACCCCGGAGGAGATCTCGGCCCACATGAAGTACATGCACGACTTCGCGGCCCGGCTGGAGGGGACCGGCGAGTTCGTCGACGGCCAGGCCCTCGCCCCGGAGGGAACGTTCGTCCGGTACGACGGCGAGGGCCGCCCGCCGGTCACCGACGGCCCGTTCGCGGAGACCAAGGACCTCATCGCCGGCTGGATGGTGATCGACGTCGACAGTTACGAGCGCGCGGTCGAGCTGGCCGGGGAACTGTCGGCCGCGCCCGGGGCGGGCGGCAACCCGATCCACGAGTGGCTGGAGCTGCGCCCGTTCCTGACCGAGCCGCCCACCATCACGGAGTGACCTCGTCGATGGATGACGTCATGCTCCGGAGCCTCACGCCGGGCGTGCTCGGGATCCTCGTCCGCCGCGGAGCCGACTTCGCGGCGGCCGAGGACGCCGTCCAGGACGCGCTGGCGGAGGCGGTCCGGGTCTGGCCGGCCGATCTGCCGAGGGACCCGAAGGGCTGGCTGGTCACCGTCGCCTGGCGGCGGTTCCTCGACGCCACCCGGGCGGACGCCGCCCGCCGGCGGCGCGAGGACCTCGTCGAGGAGCAGCCGGCACCCGGACCCGCCACCGAGGTGGACGACACGCTCCAGCTCTACTTCCTGTGCGCCCACCCGTCCCTGACACCGTCGTCCGCCGTCGCGCTCACCCTGCGCGCCGTCGGCGGACTGACCACCCGGCAGATCGCCCAGGCCTACCTGGTGCCGGAGGCGACCATGGCCCAGCGCATCAGCCGGGCCAAACGCACCGTCTCCGGTGGGAGGTTCGACCGGCCGGGCGATGTCGCCACCGTGCTGCGCGTCCTCTACCTGGTGTTCAACGAGGGGTACTCCGGTGACATAGACCTGGCCGCGGAGGCCATCCGGCTCACCCGGCAGCTCGCGGCCGCGATCGACCACCCGGAGGTGGCGGGGCTGCTCGCCCTGATGCTGCTCCACCATGCCCGGCGCGCCGCCCGGACGGCGTCCGACGGCAGCCTGGTGCCGCTGGCCGAGCAGGACCGCGGCCGGTGGGACACCGCGTTGATCGCCGAGGGGGTGGGGATCCTTCAGGCGGCCCTGGCCCGTGACCGGCTGGGCGAGTTCCAGGCCCAGGCCGCAGTGGCGGCGCTGCACGCCGACGCGCCCACCGCACAGGAGACCGACTGGGTGCAGATCGTCGAGTGGTACGACGAGCTCGCGCGCCTGACCGACAGCCCGGTCGTCCGGCTCAACCGCGCGGTGGCGGTGGGCCAGGCCGACGGGCCGAGGGCCGGACTGGCGGCGCTCGCGCGACTGGACGAATCGCTGCCCCGGTACACCGCGGCGGCCGCGTACCTCCACGAGCGCGACGGCGACCTCGCGAAGGCGGCGCGGCTGTACGCGGAGGCGGCCCTGAAGGCGCCCGATCTGGCGGAGCGCGACCATCTGACGCGTCAGGCCGCCCGGCTCAACGCCCTGCGCTCCGGGTGACGTCCGGTGAACCGCGCACCCCCGGCACCGGGCGTGCGCGGTTCACTGCGCGGTCAGGGTCATCTCGAACGAGTACCGGGACGCCCGGTACAGGTGGGAGCCGAACTCCACCGGGCGCCCCGCGTCCCCGAGGACCGTGCGCTCCATGGTGAGCAGGGTGCCGCCGCGCGGCTCGCCCAGCAGCCGGGCCTCCGACGCGCTGGCCCGGCGCGCCCCGATGGTCTGCTCCGCGGTGCGCAGCGCGATGCCCGCCCGCCTGAGCAGCTCGTAGAGGCCGTGTCCGGTGAGCTCCTCCTCCGTGAGGCCCAGGAGGTCCGCCGGCAGATGGTTCTCCATGACCGCTATGGGCTCGTCGTCCGCGTAGCGCAGCCGGCGCAGGGCCACGGTGGCGGCGCCGGGTTCGACCTTGAGGGCGGCGGCGATCCGGTCGGAGGCGGGCACGGTCAGCATGGACAGCAGCTCGGTGCGCGGCCGTCGGCCGTCGCGTTTGAGGTCCTCGAACAGACTGGTGAGCTCGATCTGCCTGCGTACCCGGTTGTTGACGACCTGGGTACCGACCCCCCGCTTGCGGGCGAGCAGTCCCTTGTCCACCAGATGCTGCATGGCCTGCCGCATGGTCGGCCGGGAGAGCCCGAACTGGTCGGCCAGCGCGATCTCGTTCTCCAGCCGCGTCCCCGGTGCCAACGTGCCCGACTCGATGAGCTGTTGAAGCTGCTGCGCGACCTGGAAGTACAGCGGCACCGGGCTGCTTCGGTCGATGGTGATCAGCCTGGTGATCGACTCCACGTCGGGCTCCTCAGAACGTTCTGCCACGAACTCAGTATGCCGCACGTTCGACTCTAGCTCTGTACGTATATATGTCAGAACAAATAAGGTCCCGAGTGTGCGCCCGCCGTGGCACGGGTTCCCCTGCGGTGCGGGTGGCTCAGCCGGCCAGCTCTCCCAGCAGTGCCCACGTCCGGCGCCGGTCGGCCTCCCCGGCGAGGTCCGTACCCGAGAACACCACCTCGGTGGCCCCGGCGTCCCGGTAGCGCCGGATCTCGGCGGCGACCGTCCGCTCGTCGCCGATCACGGCCACGTCGGCGGCCCGTTTCCCGCCGGACAGTTCGACGACCCGTGCGTAGGACGGGATCTGCTCGTAGAAGGCGAGCTGCTCTGTGGCCGTCGCACGCGCGGCGTCGGGGTCGCTCGTGACCACGCCGTGCACGAGCGCCACGATCCGGGGCGCGGGACGGCCTGCGTTCCGCGCCGCCCTGGTGACGGCCGGCACGATGTGCTCGGCCAGGGCCCGGGGTCCGGCGAGATAGGGCAGGATTCCGTCCGCCAGCTCGCCGCTGACGCGCAGTGCCTGCGGCCCCATCGCGGCGACGAGCAGCGGCACGCCCGCCTCCGCCCCGGGCACGTGTGCGGGGACCGGTGTTCTCGCGGTGAGCAGTTCGCCGTGGAAGTCGGCCGTGCCCGTCTCTGTGAGCTGCCGCAGCGCGGTCAGGAACTCCCGCAGACGGGCGATGGGCCGCTCGTACGGGATGCCGAAGCCTCCCTCGGTCAGCAGTCTGGTGCCGAGCGCCAGCCCCAGGTGGTAGCGGCCGTGCGTGGCCGCCTGTGCGGTCAGGGCCTGGCTGGACACGGTCAGCGGGTGGCGGCCGAAGACGGGGATCGCGGAGGTGCCCACGTCGATGCCGGGCACCTCCCGTCCGACGATCGCCGCGAGCTGGGGCGAGTCGGCCCCGAAGGTCTGCCCGAACCAGGCGGACCGCAGCCCGGCTGCCGCGGCCTCTGTCGCGAGGCGCACGCCGGCGTCGATCTGGTTCTCGGTGCCGGTCGCACCGATGGTCACTCCAACAGTCATGTCAGTTCAGAACCAGCCGAGTTGGACCCTCATTCCGCTTCCTTCATGACGACTTCGTGTCCGCCGTGTGTACGCGGACGAGGCCAGGAGGCGCCTGTGGGGGAACCGTCTGGATGATCAGAACAACAGCGGGTTACCATATGAGCGCCTCCTAGCTCGAAAGATAAACCTGTGACTGTCAATGACGACTCGTTCACCAACTGGAAGAACCGCGAGGAGATCGCGGAGTCGATGATCCCGATCATCGGGAAGCTGCACCGGGAGCGGGACGTCACCGTCCTGCTGCACAGCCGCTCCCTGGTGAACAAGTCGGTGGTCAGCATCCTCAAGACCCACCGGTTCGCCCGGCAGATCGCCGGTGAGGAGCTCTCGGTCACCGAGACGCTGCCGTTCCTGAAGGCGCTGACCACCCTCGATCTCGGCCCCTCCCAGATCGACATCGGCATGCTCGCCGCGACGTACCGGACCGACGACCGCGGCCTCTCGGAGGCGGAGTTCACCGCCGGGGCCGTCGCCGGCGCCACCGGGATCGACAAGATCGAGCGCCGCGAGCCGCGCGATGTCGTCCTCTACGGATTCGGCCGCATCGGCCGCCTCCTCGCCCGGCTGCTCATCGAGAAGGCGGGCTCCGGCAACGGCCTCCGGCTGCGTGCCATCGTCGTCCGCAAGGCCGCGGGCCAGGACATCGTCAAGCGCGCCTCGCTGCTGCGCCGCGACTCGATCCACGGCCAGTTCCAGGGCACGATCACCGTCGACGAGGCGAACAACAAGATCATCGCCAACGGCAACGAGATCCGGGTCATCTACTCCGACGACCCGACGACGGTGGACTACACGGCGTACGGGATCAAGGACGCCGTCCTCATCGACAACACCGGCAGGTGGCGCGACCGCGAGGGGCTGTCCCAGCACCTGCGCCCCGGTATCGCCAAGGTCGTCCTCACCGCACCGGGCAAGGGCGACGTCCCCAACGTCGTCCACGGCGTCAACCACGACATGATCAAGCCGGACGAGCAGATCATCTCCTGCGCCTCCTGCACCACCAACGCGATCGTCCCGCCGCTGAAGGCGATGGCGGACGAGTACGGCGTCCTGCGCGGCCACGTGGAGACGATCCACTCGTTCACCAACGACCAGAACCTGCTGGACAACTACCACAGCTCCGACCGGCGCGGCCGCTCGGCGCCGCTCAACATGGTCATCACCGAGACCGGTGCGGCGTCCGCCGTGGCCAAGGCGCTGCCGGACCTCGACGCGACGATCACCGGAAGCTCGATCCGGGTCCCGGTGCCGGACGTCTCGATCGCGATCCTCAGCCTGAAGCTCGGCCGTGAGACCACCCGCGCGGAGGTCCTCGACCACCTCCGCGAGGTGTCGCTGACCTCGCCGCTCAAGCGCCAGATCGACTTCACCACCGCCCCGGACGCGGTCTCCAGCGACTTCATCGGCTCGCGCCACGCCTCCATCGTGGACGCGGGGCCCACCCAGGTCGACGGCGACAACGCGATCCTCTACCTCTGGTACGACAACGAGTTCGGCTACTCCTGCCAGGTCGTCCGGGTCGTCCAGCACGTCTCAGGGGTGGAGTACCCGACCTTCCCCGTCCCCGTCCCCGTGCCCTGACCCAAGGCTCCCTCCCCGTGTGCGGGACAGCCCGCACACGGGGAGGGACCGGTCACCTACCGGCCCGGCACCGCGCTCGGCGCCGGGGCGTAGCCCGTGGCCCGGGTGGTGAACGTCCCCCGGCCCTGGGTCCGGCCGCGCAGCCGCGTCGCGTAGCCGAACAGCTCGGCCAGCGGCACGGTCGCCGTGATCACCGCCGTACCGGGCCGCGCGGTCGAGCCGGACACCTGGCCACGCCGTGCCGCCAGGTCACCGAGCACCCCGCCGACGGCGTCGTCGGGCACGGTGACCGTCACCTCGGCCACCGGCTCCAGCAGCACCATCGCGCAGGCGCGCAGCGCCTCCCGGAGCGCGAACCGCCCGGCCGTGCGGAACGCCATCTCCGAGGAGTCCTTGGGATGCGTGGCGCCGTCGGTCAGCGTCACCCGCAGCCCGGTCACCGGATGCCCGCCGAGCGGCCCCTCGGCCAGGGCGTCCCGGCAGCCGGCCGCCACCGCGCGGACGTACTCCTGCGGCACCCGGCCGCCGACGACGGACGAGCGGAACTCGAACTCCGCCCCGCCCTCGCCGTCCCGGCCGCCGGCGTCCCCCAACGGCTCGACGGTGAGCACGACATGGGCGAACTGCCCGGCCCCGCCGTCCTGCTTGACGTGCCGGTACACCAGACCCGCCACACCGCGCACGACCGTCTCCCGTAGGGCGACCTGCGGCCGGCCGACCCGGACCTCAAGCCCATGGGCCCGGCGGATCTTCTCGGCCGCCACCTCCAGATGGAGTTCGCCCATGCCCGAGAGCACCGTCTGCCCCGTCTCGGGGTCCGTCCGCACCGTCAGCGACGGATCCTCCTCCGCCAGCCGCGCCAGCGCCGCCATCAGCCGCTCCGTGTCGGTGTTCCGGCCCGCCTCGACCGCCACGGAGACGACCGGATCGGCCACGGTGGGCGGTTCGAGGACCAGCGGCGCACCCGGCGCGCACAGGGTGGCACCGGCACGGGCGGCCTTGAGGCCGATCACCGCGACGATGTCCCCGGCCACTGCCTCGTCCACATCGACATGGCGGTCCGCCCGGACCCGCAGGATCCTGCCGACCCGCTCGCTGCGCCGCGCACCCGCGTCCAGCACCGTGTCCCCCTTCCTGAGCGTGCCCGAGTACAGCCGCAGATACGTCAGCCGGCCCGTCGGCGTCGCGGTCACCTTGAACGCCAGCGCGGCGAGCGGAGCCGCCGGGTCCGCGGCCCGTTCCGCCACCTCGCCGCCGAGCGTGCCGCGCACGGGCGGCACGTCCAGCGGAGAGGGCAGATAGGCCACCACGGCCTCCAGGAGCGGCTCGACACCTCGGTTGCGGTAGGCCGAACCGCACAGCACCACGACGCCCTCACCGGTACGGGTCAGATCGCGCAACGCCTCGGCCAGTGTCCGCGCGGAGAGCGTGGACCGCGCGCAGAACTCCTCCAGTGCGACCGGGTGGAGCTCCGCCACCGCCTCCTCCAGCAGCCGTCGGCGCCGTGACGCCTCCTCCCGCAGCTCATCGGGGACCTCCCCTTCCTGGTACGTGTCGGCGCCGTCGGCCCAGACCAGCGCGCGCATGCGCAGCAGATCCACCACTCCGGTGAACCGCTCCTCGTCCCCGATCGGCAGCTGGACCACCAGGGGGACCGTGTGCAGCCGCTCCCTGATCGACGCGACCGCGGCGTCGAGGCGGGCGCCCACCCGGTCGAGCTTGTTGACGAAGGCGATGCGCGGCACACCGTGCCGGTCGGCCTGCCGCCACACCGACTCGCTCTGCGGCTCCACACCCGCGACCGCGTCGAACACCGCGATCGCGCCGTCGAGCACCCGCAGCGAACGCTCGACCTCGTCGGCGAAGTCGACGTGCCCCGGCGTGTCGATCAGGTTGATCCGGTGGCCGGCCCACGTACAGCTCACCGCGGCGGCGAAGATGGTGATGCCCCGGTCGCGTTCCTGCGGGTCGAAGTCGGTGATGGTCGTCCCGTCATGGACCTCGCCGCGTTTGTGCGTGGTGCCGGTGGCGTAGAGGATCCGTTCGGTGACGGTGGTCTTGCCGGCGTCTACGTGGGCGAGGATGCCCAGATTGCGAACGCCGTCGAGTGTGCTGGTGAGTCGGTGGTTCAGTTCGGTACGCACGGTCCGTGGCCCTTCGGAGTGATCCGGAAGAAGACGGCGCGATGCCCGGACGAAGAAACCTGTGATCAGGCCCGCGGAACCCCTGGCCCCGGCGCGTCGCGCAGGGCGTGACCGCTATGACGGACCGTCAATGAGGGTGCGGTGTTCAGGCGTTCGTCTCGGGTGTCCGGGGCCGGCCGCGCAGCCGGCGCCGGGCGGAGGTAGACACCAGGATCACCTCGTACCGCGACAGGGGAACGACGACAGCGGTGCGGTAGCGCACGGCAGCTCTCCCCTCACTGGTCACGGTGCGCGCCCCGAGATGAGCGCGGCGCGCGATTTCGTTGTGAGTCTAGGCAGTTGGGCGCGGCGGGGAAACCGGTTTTCACCGGAAGGGAACCGCGAACCGGGCGCGGGACCGGCACACCCTGCGGCACCGACGCAGCGCCGTGCGGCCGCAGCCGCGCCATTCGGCGGGGGAGACGCCCGCTCCCCGGCCGCCCCGGGTCATCAGCGCGTTCACCGGGCCGTGCGGGTCCAGGGGCATCGTCCGGGCCAGCAGTACGCCGATCACCAGCGGGGCCAGGGTGACGGCCAGCGTGGTGCCGGCACTGGTGACGTGCTTGATGCGGGGGCGCGGTGCGTCGGGAGCCATGCTCCCATTCGAGCAGCGCGAAACCGGTCCGGGATCGGGTGGCGTACTCAGTCCGGGCGGCCCGGGTACTCACCCGGGCCGCCCGGCGCCACTCGGGGCAGTGGCTACGCCGTGGTGCCGGGGCCGGAACCCGAGCCGGTGCCCGAGGCGGCCTTGATGCCCTTGGTGATGTCCTCAAGGACGGACAGGGCGGGTGCCTTGCTGTTGATGTCGAAGCCCGAACGGACGACGATCAGCATGTCCTCGGCCCGGGGGGAGGGGAAGGCCAGCGACTCGACGTACCCGTCGTCGCCGTTCTTCGTCACGACCTTCCAGCGCACCCGGTAGCCCTGCTGGCCGGCCACCGTGACCGCCTCGGACTTCAGTTCTTCGTGCGAGGTGATGCCGCCGTAGATCTTCTCGCCGTACGACTGCTTCGCGTTGGCGGCGATGTCCTTCTCGGCGGTGGCCTTCGCGGTCTTGGTGTTCAGCTTCAGCGCCTCCGCCGGTACGGAGAACACTCCGCCGCGCACGCACTTCTCCTTGGTGTCACCGGGGCAGGCGTACGAGCCCGTGGTCACCCCGGCGCCCATGCCCGACTCGCCCTTCCAGCCGTCCGGGACCGGGATGCTGATTCCGCTCGCCAGGTCCGTCGCGTAGCCGTCCTCGGTCTGCGGCAGCCGCTGCTCCGGGCTCTGGTCCCCGCCGCCGTTGCCGCCTTCGCTGTTCCCGCCACCGCCGTCGCTGCCACCGCTGCCGCCCGGCGCGCCGGGCTGGCGGCTGGGCGCGTGGGAGGGCGGGCTGGACGGTGCGGTGGCCGTGTTCTCCGACTTCTTGCCGGAGTCATCGGTCAGCAGGTACACGCCGCCGCCGATGGCGGCGAGCACCACCACACCGGCGGTTATGCCGGCGCCGATGCGTATCCGGCGGCTGCGGACGGCCGCCGGTGGCACGCGGAGGTGATCGGTCCACTGGCTGCCGTCCCACCAGCGTTCCTGGATGGGGCCAAATCCTGTGTACCCGGGGTCTGGATGCCAGCCGGGCGGGCTCGTCTGCGTCACGGCAGCCACCGTAGCCGGGTTGCGTGAGAATCCTATGAATCAGCTGAACCGGATGAATTGGGTGATCGGTCCCGGTCCCGCGCGGCCCGTCCGGAAGCCGATTGTGGTCTAGACAATTGATGAGCCCGCTCGCTAGCATCCGCGACGGAGCGCGGCGGCCGGGCGGGCAGCGGTTCGTGCGGTCCGTCAGCCACGGCAGGGGGAGAGGCACATGGAAGCGACCGCTCCGGACCGCCGGTTCGCGGAGGACTACCGGATCGCCCGGGAGATTCCGCGCGACGGGCTCACCGCCTGGCGCGCGGCCGTCGCCGCCGAGGTGCCGTTGGCGCCGGGTGCGGTCGTGCTGGACGTCGGCGCCGGTACCGGGGCCTTCGCGGCCGCGTTCGCGGACTGGTTCGGGGCGCGGGTGCTGGCGGTGGAGCCGGCCGCCGCCATGCGCGAGCTGATCCCCCGGACCGCGGACATCGAGGTGCTGGACGGCCGGGCCGAGGCGCTGCCGGTGCCGGACGGATGCGCGGACGCGGCCTGGCTCGGCTCGGTCGTCCACCACATCGAGGATCTGCCCGCCGCGGCACGGGAGATCCGCAGGGCGCTGAAGCCGGGGGCGCCGGTGCTGATCCGCAACTCCTTTCCCGGCCGCTGCACGCGGGACCTGAGGGTGCGGTTCTTCCCCGGGACCGCGCGCATCGTCGACACGTACCCGACCGTCGAGCGGACCTGCGCGGCCTTCGCCGCCGCCGGCTTCGCCCGGGTCGCGCTGCACGCCGTACCGCAGGAGAGCGCGCCGAGCCTGGCCGGCTTCGCGGACCGGATCCGGCGGGACACCGACGCGAAGCTCCGGTCCCTCACGGACGAGGAGTTCGCGTGCGGAATGCGCCGGTTGCGGCGGGCCGCGGCGCAGGAACCGGACCGGCCGGCCGTCAGCTGGATGGATCTGCTGGTCCTGGCCTGATCCACCAGGGGCTACGGGACAGCCCTTAGGGTGCACGCATGAGCGGAAACGGTGAGGAGGAGCGGTCCGTGCGGGCCGCTGTCGAGGGCGAGCTGCGGCTGCTGGATCCGGCCGTCCGGGCGCTGCCCGACGCGGTGACCGCACTCCTGGACCCGGAGTTCACCGAGTTCGGCGCGTCCGGGCGGCGGTACGACAGGATGTCGATCCTCGCCATCACCTCCGCCGACGCCGAGGGGACGCCCGTCGCGGCCACCGTCACCGGCATGTCCGGCAGACTGCTGGCCCCGGGCCTCGTCCACCTGACGTTCATGACGGAGCGGGACGGGCGCAGGGTGCGGCGCAATTCGGTCTGGCGGCGCACGGAGTCGCGCTGGCGGCTGTACTTCCACCAGGGCACACCGGTCAACGCCGCCTGGACCGAAAAGAATTGACGGGACTTTCAAAACACGCCCTAGGGTCCTGGAATGACGAACGCCAGCTGTCCCGCCAAGCCCGGTCCCGGTGACCGAGTCGCCGTGGTGTCCCCCTCCTCCGGGCTTCCCGGCATCCTCCCGCTCCCGTACGAACTGGGGCTGCGCAGGCTCCGTGAGGAGTTCGGGCTGGAACCCGTCGAGTACCCGAGCACCCGGAGGATGGGCTCCACGCCCCAGGAGCGGGCCGCCGACCTCCACGCGGCCTTTTCCGACCCCACGGTCAAGGCCGTCATAGCCAGCATCGGCGGGGACGACCAGATCACCGTGCTGCCGCATCTGGACCGGGAGCTGCTGCGGGCCAACCCCAAGCCGTTCTTCGGCTACAGCGACAACACCAACCTCCTGGTCTTCCTGGAACACCTGGGCATCGTCGGATACCACGGCGGATCGGTGATGGTCGAGCTGGGACGCCCGGGGGCGATGCACCCGCTGACCGCCGGATCGTTGCGGGCGGCGCTCTTCACCCACGGCGCCCATGAGCTCGTCCCGGCGAAGGAGAGCGGCCGCGTGAACGGCCGCTGGGAGGACCCGCGAACCTTCGACGACGAACCCGACATGCTGCCCGTCGACGGCTGGACCTGGCACAACGCGGGCCGGGTGGTCGAGGGCCCGAGCTGGGGCGGCGAGCTGGAGATCCTGTCCTGGCTGCTGATGGCGGACCGGGAGATACGGCCGGTGGCCGAGTACGCGGGCCGGGTCCTGTTCCTCGAAACGTCAGAGGAGATGCCCGGCGCCGACCACGTGTACCGGATCCTGCGGAACATGGGGGAGCGCGGACTGCTGCGCAGGTTCCCCGCGCTGCTGATGGGACGCGCCAAGCACTGGTCCTTCGAACAGCCCCTCGACCCCGAGGCCGGACAGCGGTACCGCGACCGGCAGCGCGAGGCGGTGCTGCGGGCCCTGAGCGAGTACGCCCCGGACACCATGGCCGTCTTCGACGTCGACCTCGGCCACACGGACCCGCAGGTGATCATCCCGTACGGCGGCCGGGTGCGGGTGGACGGAGTCGCCCGGCGCATCGTGGTGACGTACTGAGCCGGGCCGCTGCGTTATGGTCCGACCACATGTGGTGTGTGACATAGTGGGAGATCCGGACCGGACCGGTCGGCAGCGGAACGGCTCCGGCCGGGGCAGGGAGTGGCGGATGCCCGTCGAATGGCAGCCTGTGCGGCAGTCGCGCACCCACGAGCTGGTGCTCCAGAGCATCGAGCAGCGGGTGTTCGCCGGTGAGCTCAAGGCCGGGGACCGGCTGCCGCCCGAACGTGAGCTCGCGCCGGTCCTCGGCGTCAGCCGGTCCGCCCTGCGCGAGGCCCTGCGGGTGCTGGAGACCATCGGCGTCCTGGTCGCCCAGCCAGGCCGGGGACCGGACGCCGGGGCGCGGATCGTGCGCCACCCCGACGACGCGCTCGGGCGCCTGCTCCGGCTCCACTTCGCCCTCGGCAGCTACAGCCTGGAGGACGTGCTGGAGGCGCGGGTCGTGCTGGAGCGGTCCAGCTTCGAGGCCGCCGCGCACCATGCCTCCGCGGAGGATCTGGACGAGGCCGGCGCACTGCTCGTACGGATGGGGGCGCCGGACGTCGGGGTGCCCGAGTTCAACGACCTGGACACCAGGTTCCACGTACAGATCGCGCGCAGTTCCGGCAACGAACTGACCTCCACGCTCACCTCCGCCGTCCGGGAGTCCGTCCGGCCGCTCATCCTGCGCGCCCTGGAGGCCGCGGCGGACTGGCGGGCCACCGCCGCCGCGCTCAACGCCGACCACACGGAACTGCTGCGCCTGGTGCGCGCGGGCGAGGGGGCGCGCGCCGCCGATCTGGTGGAGGCGCACATCCGGGGGCTGCACGGAACGCTCGTCGACGAGAAGCCGGTGTCCTGACCGGGGATGCCCTCACCGGGGACTGATCCGGGCGTGCCCCGCGCCCTTCCTTCGGCCGAGCGCGCGTACTATGGTCCGACCATACAATGGTTCATGATTCCGTTGGGGATCATGAAAAGGATCATGACGATCACGTGCAGAGAAACGATCGGGGAGACCCATGCGCATCGGACTCTTCGCCACCTGTCTGGGAGACACGCTCTTCCCGGAGGCGGTGAAATCCACCGCGGTGCTGCTGGCCCGCCTGGGTCACGACGTGGTGTTCCCGCCGGGGCAGACCTGCTGCGGCCAGATGCACGTCAACACCGGCTACCAGCGCGAGCCCGTCCCGCTGGTGCGCAATTTCGCCGAGCAGTTCGGTGACGCCTCCATCGAGGCCGTAGTCATGCCCTCGGGATCATGCGCGGGCTCCGTCCGCCACCAGCACGAGATCGTCGCCGAACGGTACGGCGACGCGGCACTGCGCGCGGGCGTGGCCACGGTCAGGGCGAAGACGTACGAGCTCTCGGAGTTCCTCGTCGACGTGCTGGACGCCACCGATGTCGGCGCGTACTTCCCGCACCGGGTCACGTACCACCCCACCTGTCACTCGCTGCGCATGTTGCGGGTCGGTGAGAAGCCGCTGCGGCTGCTGCGGGCCGTCGACTCGATCGATCTCGTCGAGCTGCCGGAGGCCGACGCCTGCTGCGGGTTCGGCGGCACCTTCGCGCTGAAGAACGCCGACACGTCCACCGCGATGCTCCAGGACAAGATGCGCAACATCGCCACCACCGGGGCCGAGGTGTGCACCGCCGGCGACTCGTCCTGTCTGATGCACATCGGCGGCGGGCTCTCCCGGATCAGCTCCGGCACCCGCACCCTGCACCTGGCCCAGATCCTCTCCGCCACCCGCACCTCGCCGTACGTCCCGACGGAGGCCGCCCGATGAGCAGCACCTTTCTCGGCATGCCCGCGACGCCGCCCCGCTCCCCGTACGGGACGGGCAATCTGCGCGGCGACCGGAAGTTCCCCGCGGCGGCCCACGACGACCTGGGCAACGGACAGCTGCGCCGCAACCTCGGCAGGGCCACCCACACCATCCGCGCCAAACGCCTCAACGTCACCGGCGAACTGCCCGACTGGGAGGCGCTGCGCGACGCGGGCGCGGCCATCAAGACCGACACCATGAACCGCCTCCCCGAGCTGCTGGAGGAGCTGGAGCGCAAGGTCACGGAGCGCGGCGGCACCGTCCACTGGGCCAGGGACGGCGGCGAGGCCAACGAGATCGTCGCGCGACTGGTCAAGGAGACCGGGAGCAAGGAGGTCATCAAGGTCAAGTCGATGGCCACCCAGGAGATCGGCCTCAACGAGCACCTCGAATCCATCGGCATCACCCCGTACGAGACCGACCTCGCCGAGCTCATCGTGCAGCTCGCCGACGACAAGCCCTCGCACATCCTGGTGCCCGCGATCCACCGCAACCGCGACGAGATCCGGGAGATCTTCCTCAAGGAGATCCCGGGCGTCGACCCCTCGCTGGACAACGTCCCGGCCCACCTGGCCGCCGCGGCACGCGCGTACCTGCGCGAGAAGTTCATGACGACCAAGGTCGCCGTCTCCGGGGCCAACTTCGGCATCGCCGAGACCGGCACCCTGTCCGTCGTCGAGTCGGAGGGCAACGGCCGCATGTGCCTGACCCTGCCCGACACCCTGATCACCGTCATGGGCATCGAGAAGGTGCTGCCGCGCTACCAGGACCTGGAAGTCTTCCTCCAGTTGCTGCCGCGCTCCTCCACCGGCGAGCGGATGAACCCGTACACCTCGATGTGGACCGGAGTCACCCCCGGCGACGGGCCGCAGACCTTCCACCTGGTGCTCCTCGACAACGGACGCACCGCGGCGCTCGCGGACAGCATCGGCCGCGAGGCGCTCAACTGCATCCGCTGCTCGGCCTGTCTCAACGTCTGCCCGGTGTACGAACGGGCCGGCGGACACGCCTACGGATCGACCTACCCCGGACCGATCGGGGCCGTGCTCACCCCGCAGCTCGCCGGCATGCACGCCGCGAAGGACGACCCCAACAGCTCGCTGCCGTACGCCTCCAGCCTCTGCGGGGCCTGCTTCGACGCCTGCCCGGTCAAGATCGACATCCCCTCGCTGCTGGTCGAGCTGCGCCACCAGCACACCGAACAGGCCGGCACCACCCCCGAACAGCTCGCCATGAAGGCGGCGGCCGCGGTGATGGGCAGGCCGAAACTGTTCACCGCCGCGCAGACGGCGTCCGGGCTCGGCCGCGTCATCGCCGGACGGGACAAGAAGATCTCCCACCTGCCGCCGCCGTTCAACGGCTGGAGCGACAGCCGCGACACCCCGGCCCCGCCCAGTCAGACCTTCCGCTCCTGGCTGGCCTCCGCCGAGGGCGCGGCGACGATGCGGGCGGCCGCCGACGAACACACGCGCAACCAGCAGCAGGAGGAGGAGAAGTGACGACCGCTCGCGAAACGGTGCTCGGCCGCGTCCGGGACGCCCTGGCCCTGGCGCCCGCGCAGGAGACCCCGATCCCACGCGACTACCGCACCGGGCGCACCCTCCCCGACGCGGAGCGCCTGGCCCTGTTCACCGACCGGCTCGTCGACTACAAGGCCCAGGTCCACCCCTGCACCGCCGAGCGCACGGCCGAGGTCGTCGCCGAGGTGCTGCGGGAGCGGGGAGCCGCGCGGATCGGGGTGCCCGCCGGTCTCGATCCCGGCTGGCTGGCCGCCTACGAGGGGGAGGTCCAACAGGACTCCGCCGACATCCCGGCGCCCCGGCTCGACGCCCTCGACGGCGTCGTCACCGCATCGGCCGCCGGCTGCGCCGAGACCGGCACGATCTTCCTGGACGGTTCACCCGACCAGGGCCGGCGGGCGCTGTCCCTGGTGCCCGACCTCCACGTCTGCGTCGTCGACCTGTCGGCCGTGGAGGTGGGCGTACCGGAGGCGGTCGCCCGGCTGGTGCCCGAACGCCCGACGACCCTGATCAGCGGCCCCTCGGCCACCTCCGACATCGAACTCGAACGGGTGGAGGGAGTGCACGGCCCGCGCACCCTTGCCGTCATCATCCGTACGGACGCGTGAGAGAAGGGGGTGCGCGGCCACCGGCCGCGCACCCCCTTCCGTCCACCTCAGCCGTGCTCGACCGTCACCGGCCCGAAGGTGACCCGGGTCGTCGCCGCGTCCTCGGCCCAGCACACCTCGACCGTGTCCCCGTCGACGTTCACCCCGCTCACCACCGCGTCGAGCGCGGCCGCGCCGGGCTCCGCGGTGAGCGAGGCGAGCGCGACCAGCACCACCGTGCCCTCCGCGTCGGCGCCCAGCCGGGGCAGCACCGCCCAGGGCGTGTACGCGGTGCCCTGCGGGGCGCGTACCTCGTCCCGTGACTCCCAGCCGTGCAGACCGCGCAGCGCGGACGTGACCGGGGACCCGGGACCGGTCGCCCAGCCCGTCTCCTCGACCCGGGCGCCGGGAGGCGCGCCGAGCACCCGGTGCACCCGGAGCTCGTAACGGCCGCGGACCACCGTCACGCTCTCCACTCGCAGCCCCGGCTCCGTGGCGGCGCCGCTCGCGAAGACCGGGCGGTGCCAGGAGGCGGCCCAGCCCCAGCCGTCGCCGCCGCCCGCGCCGAGCGGGCGGATGGCGCGGCGGCGGCTGCGGATTCCGCCGACGACCACGGCCAGGTGGTTGTCCGCGGCGTTGGCCCGCGCCGTGGGCCCGGTGACCGTCGAGTACGCCTGACGGCTGTACAGCGGATCGTCCTGCGCCGCCGACTCGCCCTCGTGCGGCCTGACATGGTCGCTGCCGTGGTTGTGCAGCCGGACGATCCCGTCCGCCCGGGTCGACTGGACGAGCAGGCCGGGCGCGGGCAGCGCCAATACCCGGTCCGGCCCCTCGCTCGGCGCCGGCTCCTCGGTCGCCGTCCACAGCGGATGGTCCTCCGGGGCCAGCAGGGACACGAAGGCCTTGGACGCCCAGTAGGGGGAGGAAGGACCGGAGTAGGGCTGGAGCGTCGCCTCGTGCGGCCCGTGCCAGCCCAGGCTCAGCAGCCCGTCGGTGCCGGTCGCGCCCCGGTCCAGGAAGTAGCGCAGCGCCCCGCTGATCACCCGCCGCGACGTACCCGGCGTGAGCGGGGTGTGCCCGGTCAGCGCACCGAGCCCGACCGCCGCACCGGCCGCGAAACGGTAGGTCAGCGAGCGGCCGAAGTGGATCGGTGCCCCGTCCCCGCCGAACAGCAGCCCGAAGCTCTCCAGGTGTTCGCTCAGCCGCGCCCCGTAGTGCGCGGCGAACTCCGCGTCACCGGAGAGGTGGGCGTCGAGCACCGGGTAGAGGTGCAGCGCCCAGCCGTTGTAGTGGTCGAAGGCGCGGCCGTCGCCGTCCGCGTACCAGCCCTGGCCCCGGTACCAGACCTCCATCAGGTCGCGGGCCCGCTCCCGGGCCCGCGCGGTCTCGGCGTCGCCCCGGCCCACCGACTCCAGGAACCCGGCCACCGAGTACGGGAACAGGTACCAGTTGTTCGCCGCGGGGGTGTGCCGCAGTGCGCCGCGCAGCCACTCCTCCGCGCGGTCCTGGACGGCCGGTTCCAGCCGGTCCCAGAGCCAGGGCCGGGTGAGCCGCAGCCCGATGGCGACAGAGGCGGACTCCACCATGGGCTGGCCGAAGACGGTGTGGTCGCGGATCAGCGGCCAGGACTCGGCGTCGTCCCGGCCCGGCGTACGGGTACCGGCCGCGAGCCCGTCCGCGTACCGCTCCAGCCAGCCGTGCGGGTCCTTGCCGCCCGCGCCCGCGACCCGGAAGGCGGCGGCCAGGAACGTGCGCGCGTATCCCTCCAGGCCGTCCGAGCGGACCCCGGAGGCGGACGGGCGTCCCGGCAGGTCGAGCAGCGCGCTGCCGGGGGTGGCCCACCGCCAGGCGGCCTTGAGCAGTCCGTCCGCGGCGGCCTCCCAGTGCGCGCGGGTGTATCCGGTGACCGGGCTCTTCGCCCGGTCGTCGGCGGGGAGCTCCAGCGGGGAGTCGGGGTGCGGTCGGTTCATGCGAGGAATGCCAGCCTTTCGCGTCGTACGGGATGGGCGAATCCGTCGCCCGCGGCCCAGCGTTCGCTCTCGCTCACGGCCAGATCGACGAGCCGCCGCCACTCGTTGCCCTGGGAACCCGCGAGGTGCGGGGTGATCAGGGCGTTCTCGCAGTCCCACAGGGGGTGTTCGGCCGGCAGCGTGTCGGGGTCCGTGACGTCGAGGACCGCCCGGATACGGTTCCGCAGGAGTACGTCGGTCAGCGCGTCCTGATCGACGACGGCGCCGCGCGCGGTGTTGATCAGCACTCCGTCCGGCCGCATGGACATGAGCAGTTCACGGCTGACGAGCTTGCGGGTGGCGGGCAGCAGCGGGGTGTGGACGCTCACCACGTCGCTGCGCGCGAACAGTTCACCGAGATCCACCGCCCGGACCCCGAGTTCGGCCGCCTCCTCCTCGGAGACGTACGGATCGTGCAGCAGCACCCGCAGGTCGTAGGGGCGCAGCAGTTCGATGACCCGCCGGCCGATGAGCGAGGCGGACAGGATGCCCACGGTCCGGCCGTAGTTGCCCACCTGCGGGGAGGTGGCCAGCCAGTTGCCGCGGTGCCGCTCGGCGCGGTAGTCGCGGGCCCGTTCCAGCGCCTGTTTCCCGGAGAGCAGGATCATCGCGACGGTGTACTCCGCGACCGGCAGGGCGTTCGCCGCGGCGGCCGACGACACCTCGATGCCCCGGTCCCAGCAGGCCTCCGTGATGTGCCCGCGCACGCTTCCGGCCGTGTGCGCGACGGCGCGCAGCCGGGGCGCGGCGGCCAGCGCCGCCTCGTCGAGCGGCGGACAGCCCCAGCCGGTGACCAGCAGCTCCGTGTCCGCGAGTACGGCGCGGGCCCGCTCCGTGGTGAAGTCGTCGAGCACGGGCAGCGGCGCGAGATCGCACACCTGTGAGAGCGCGTCCAGCGACGCGGCGTCCAGCAGGGCGGCCGCGGCATCCGGCTTCATCGCGACGGCGGCACGCGGCCTGCGCCGTGCGGCGGGGGTGGGTGCGGTGGTGCTTGGCATCTTTCTCCTGGTACGGGGATGAGGTGCGGACCGGAACGGCTACTTGACGGCGCCCGCGGTGAGCCCCGACTTCCAGAAGCGCTGGAGCAGCGCGAAGGCGAGGATCAACGGCAGGACCGCGAGCAGCGAACCCATGATGACCACGGGGTAGTACTCGGGTGAGACGGTGGCGGAGCTGTTCCAGGTGTAGAGGCCGAGGCTGACCGGATACAGGTCCTGGTCGGACAGCATCACCATGGGCAGGAAGAAGTTGTTCCAGATCGCGGTGAGCTGGAAGAGGAACACCGTGACCAGCCCGGGACCGAGCATCCGCAGCGCGACCCGGAAGTACGTGGTGAGTTCCCCGGCCCCGTCCACCCGGGCCGCTTCGAGCACCTCGTTGGGCACGTAGCCCTGGCTGAATATCCGTCCCAGGTACACGCCGAAGGGGTTGAAGAGCACCGGGATGAACACCGACCAGAAGGTGTTGACCAGGCCGGTGCCGGACGCCATCAGGTACAGCGGCAGCGCCAGCACGGTCTGCGGCACCATCACCGCCGCGAGGACCAGGCCGAACAGCTTCTCCTTGTGCCGGAAGCGGTACTTGTCGAAGGCGTACCCGCAGGCGATGCTGATCAGCGCGCCGAGCGCCGCGCCCAGGACCGCGTACAGCAGGCTGTTGCCGTACCAGCGCCCGTACACACCGCCGTCCATCGCGAACAGGTCCTTGAGGTTCTGCGCGAAGGAGAAGTGGTCGAGCGAGAGCACATCGCTGCCGAACAGGGCGTCGCGGTCCTTCGAAGAAGCGAGCACCAGCCACAGCACCGGCAGCAGCGTGTACAGCACGGAGATGCCGACGACCAGATTGACGACGGAGCGGCCGAGCAGCCGGGGGCGCAGGGCGGCGGAGGTACGGGCGGGACTCGTCGCGCTCATCGGACGTCCTCCTCTGGGGCGTTGGAGCGGTTGGTCCAGCGGGTCACGCCGTAGGAGAGCGCGATCGTGAGGACCAGCAGGACGACCGAAGCCGCGGCGGCCAGGCCGTAGTTGTTACGGGTGAACGCGGCGTCGTAGATGTACATGCTGGGCGAGAACCGGGAGCTGATCATCGGCGTCGACTGGCTCAGCAGCATCGGCTCGGTGAAGAGCTGGAGCGCGAAGATCAGGGTGAACATCGCGACCATCACGATCGAGGAGCGCACCAGCGGCGTCTTGACCTGGAGCGCGGTGCGCACCGGTCCGGCACCGTCGACGACGGACGCCTCGATGACCTCGCGCGGCACGGCCTGCAACGCGGCGTAGAAGACCACCATGTTGTAGCCGAGGTTGCTCCACAGCGCGATGTTCACGATCGACGGGACGACCGTGTGCACGCCGAGGAAGTCGATCGTGATGTCGGCCTTGCCGAGCAGATCGACCACCGGGCTCAGCCCGGGCGTGTACAGGTAGAGCCAGATGACGGCGGCGATGATGCCGGGCACGGCGTGCGGGAGGAAGAGCCCGAGCTGCGCCCAGGAGCGCAGCCGCACCACTCCGGAGTCCAGCAGAAGTGCCAGCGCGAGCGCGCCGATCACCATGACCGGGATGTAGATGAGGCAGTACAGGACGACGGTGCCCAGGCCGCTGAGGAACGTCGGGTCGGTCAGCACGGCGGTGTAGCTGCGCAGCCCGACGAAGACCCTGCGCTCGGGGCCGAAGCCGAGTCCGGGCTGGTCGTCGGCGAAGAAACTGAGCCAGACGGCGGTGGCGACCGGGATCAGGAAGACCGTCACCAGGAGGATGAAGAAGGGGGTCATCAGGGCGCCGGCCGCGCCGAGTTCACGGCGCCGGGCGGACTTGCGGGGGCTGCCCGGGGGTGTGGCGGGGTCCGGCGACGCGGCGGAACCGGTCGCGGCCACGGGGGCGGAAGCCTGCGTGGTGAGCGGGCTGGTCATCGGTGTCACCTGCCTCTCTGCTGCTGGGATCGGGGACGGGCTGCGGGTCTGCTGCCGGGTGCCGGTACGGGCTGCGGGTCGGCTGCCGGGTACGGGCGCGGGCTGCGGATCCGCTGCTCAGCTGCTGTGTTCTGTGGTGGACAGGCCCAGCGCCCTGAGGTCGGGCATCGTGCCCCGCTGAGCGGCGCGCACGGACTCGATCACCGAGCCCTGGCCGCCGCCGACCCGGGCGAAGCCGTCCTGCATGACCTTCTGGGTGGCGGTCATCCGGGGTCCCCACGTCCAGCCGTCCCGGATCTTGTGGGCCTCCTGGTCGAAGAGCGTGTAGATGTCCTGGCCGCTGTAGTAGGCGCGGTCGAAGGCCTTGCGGCCGACGGCGACGAGGCCGGGGGCGGCCGGGTACTGGCTGCTGGCTCCGCTGGAGAGCCGGGCCAGCAGCGCGTCGGGGTGCGCGACCTGCCACTCGATGAACTCCAGCGCGGCTTCCGGGTGGTCACTGCTGCTGGTGACCGCGAAGGTCGATCCGCCGTGGGTGCCGAGCGCCGGCTCCGCCCCGTCCCACTGGGGGAGCGGGGCGATGGCCCACTGTCCCTTCTGGCCGGGCCTGGCGTTCATCTGCGCCCCGGCGTCCCAGGCGCCGGTGAACCGGACCAGAACCTCGCCGGAGCCGACCTGGGCGTCGTAGGCCCTGCTGTCCACGGGACTCATGACGACCAGGTCCTCGTCGATCAGCCGCTGCCAGTACGCCGCCACACGGCGGGTCGGCGCGTCGGCCAGCGACACGTTCCAGGCGCCGCCGCGGGTGTCGAACCACTGCCCACCGGCCTGCCACGCGAAGGAGGCGAACTGGAAGGCGCCGTCGGTGGCGAACGCCGACAGCCTGCGGCCGGGCGCCTTGTCCCGCACGGTGCGGGACGCCTCCTCGAACGCCTCCCAGGTGCGCGGGACTTCGATGCCGTACTTCGCGAACAGGTCGCTGCGGTAGTGCATCACCATCGGTTCGACGTCGAGCGGCAGGCTGAAGACCCGCTTCTCGAACGTGGTGAGCCCCAGCGCCTGCGGCAGCAGCTTGGCGCGCAGGCCCTCGCTCAGCATGTCAGTGATGTCCACGGCGACCCCGTCGATGGCGAAGCCGGGGACCTGGGGGTACTCGATCGTCGCGACGTCCGGGGCGTTGCCGGCCCGGGAGGCGTTGCTGAGCTTCGCGTAACCGCCCTGGGGCCCCGAGGGGATCTGCTGGAAGTCGACCTGGATCGTGCGGTGCGTCCGGTTGAACGCGTCCACCACCTCCTTGCTGCCGCGCAGCGCGGACCAGAAGGTGATGCGTGTGGCGTTGCGGCCGGTCCCGCCGGCCTTGCTGGTCCTGCTCGTGCTCTTCGGCCCCGATGTGCCACCGCTGCAGGCGCTCAGGGCGCCCGCCAGCGGTACTGCGGCCATCGTGGCGAGCATGGATCGACGGCTCTGTCGACCGGGCATGGGCGCCTCCCGCGGCTCCTGATTGAGGACACGGGGAATCCTGTTCGGCTGATCGGTAACGGTCAATAGATCGCTCAGAAGAAAATTAAAGCGGTCAAACGATCAGTCCGTGGTGAGAGTGACCGCCTGGGCCGATCCGCGGACCTTCAACTCCGGCAGCAGCTCCGTCCGGCGCACCGGTCCGGCGGCCCCGGCCGTGCCGGAGAGCCGGTGGAGCAGCAGCTCGGCGGCCGCCCTGCCGATCTCCGCCTTGGGCGGCGACACCGCGGTCAGCGGCGTGCTGCCGAGGGCCGCGACCACGTCGTCGTACGCCACCACCGAGCAGTCCCCGGGCACCCGCACACCGTTCTCGGCCAGGCGCTGCACCAGCATCAGCGCGTCCACGTCGCCGTGCAGCACCGCCGCCGTGGCCCCGCGCTCGCGCAACAGGGCGGCCAGGTCGGGCGCGTGCCCCGCGCTGCCGGGGGAGACGGGCGGCGCCTGCCCCGCCTCGGCCGGACCCGGCCCCGGCACCGCGTTCGGTGAGCTCAGCACGACCGTCCAGTCCTCCACCTCCGGGCGCTCCGCCGCGATCCCGGCGAACGCGGCACGCACCGTGCGGGCCGTCGGGCTGTCGTCGCGGGCGGCCAGCACGATCCGGCGGTGGCCCAGCGCCACCAGGTGCTCCACGGCCAGGTGCACCCCGTACCAGTGGTCGGAACAGACGGAGTCCAGGGCGTGCAGCGCGCTGCCCGGCCGGGGCCGCCGCTCCATCAGCACGGTCGGCACCCCCACATCCGCCAGCCAGCCGTAGTCCAGCTCCTCCGAGAGCGTGTGGCGCCACCGCGGGGCGATCAGCAGCCCGCGCGCGCCGTCCGCCAGCGCCCGCTCCACCAGCGGGCGTTCGGCACCTGCCGACTGCGGCGCGATGTGCAGCGCGATCCGGATCCCGGCCTCCTCCAGCACGCTCCGGGCGCCGTGCAGCGTCTCGTACAGGTACGAATGCCGCTCCGGCACGACCAGCGCGACCGCACCGCCCTCACCGGCCGGCCCGTCGCCCCGCACGGCCGGTGCGGGCGCGACGCCCGCCGGTTCCCGCAGCGGCCTGGCCACACCGTGACCGCGCCGCAGCCGCCCGGCCCGGGTCAGCTCCTCGACATCGCGCCGGACCGTGACCACCGAGACGTCCAGCTCCGCGGCGAGCACGCTGACCTTGACCGGGCCCCGCGACTCCACCACCGACATGATCCGCTGACGCCTGAGCTCAACCGGCTCCCGCATGCTGCTGGCCCCCTGCCGTACCGCTGCGCGTTGTTCGTTTGAACGCTTCCAGTGAGCGCTTGGAGCGCAGCATAGCCATGCCGCTTCCCCAGCTGGGTAAAGGCCGAAAATCATGGCAGATTACGATCTGTTTTCGGCATGGACACTCTCACTCTCTGGCAACTGGCGGCACTGGCCGCGGCATCCGCGCTCGTCGGCTTCTCCAAGACGGCCGTCAGCGGCGCCAACACGATCAGCCTCGCGGTCTTCGCGGCGGTCCTCCCCGCCCGCGAGTCCACCGGAGTGCTGCTCCCGATCCTCATCGCCGGCGATGTGCTCGCCGTGCTCACCTACCGCCGCCACGCGCACTGGCCGACGCTGCTGCGGCTCTTTCCCGCCGTCGCCGTCGGCGTGGTGGCGGGCACGCTGTTCATGATGTGGGCGGGCGACGCCGCCGTACGGACCTCGATCGGGGCGATCCTGCTCTTCATGGCGGGCGTCACGGTCTGGCGCCGCCGCACCGCCGCCGGGAGCGGGGAGCCGGCGCCGGACACGGGCCCACCGGACACGGCGGAGCGGCTCAAAGCCCGCTCGTACGGGGTGCTCGGCGGCTTCACCACCATGGTCGCCAACGCGGGCGGCCCGGTCATGTCGCTCTATCTGCTCTCCGCCGGATTCCGCAAGCTCGGCTTCCTCGGCACCTCCGCGTGGTTCTTCCTGATCGTCAACACGTCCAAGGTGCCGTTCAGCGTGGGCCTCGGACTGATCGACGGGCGCTCGCTGCTGCTCGACGCCTGCATGCTGCTGTTCGTGCTCCCCGGCGCCTGGATCGGCCGCAAGTGCGTGGACCGGATCAACCAGACGCTCTTCGAACGCCTGGTCATCGGGGCGACCGTGCTGGGCGGCCTCCAACTGCTGCTGAACTGACGGCGGCCCTTCCGGATCGCGGTGATCCGGAAGGGCCGACGGCGGTATCTCAACGGCATCCCTGGCGTCAGATGATGCCTTCCTCGATCTCCGCCTGCTCGCGGGCGTTGCCGTACGCCGACGGCGTGCTGTACGAACGCCGCGCGACGAACCACCACACGGTGGCCAGTACCAGCACGGCGACCAGCGCGATCGAGGCGTAGTTCATCGAGTCGATCGTCACCGGGGACGACTGCGGCAGCAGGAACAGCACGGTGACGATCGAGACCCACACCACGGCGATCCAGCCGACCGGCTTCGACCAGCGGCCCAGGTGCCACGGCCCGCGCTCGAAGCGGTCACCGGCGCGCAGCTTCAGGAAGATCGGGATCGCGTAGGCGGGCGTGATGCCGATGACGTTGATCGCGGTCACCGCGCCGTACGCGGTCGCGGAGTACAGCGACGGAACGGCGAGCAGTCCGGCGACGACGACCGACAGCCACACCGCGTTCACCGGCGTCTGGGTGCGGGCGCTCACCTTGCGCCACAGCGCGGATCCGGGCAGCGCGTTGTCCCGGCTGAAGGCGAACACCATCCGGCTGGCGGCGGCGACCTCGGCGTTGCCGCAGAACAGCTGCGCCGCGATCACGATCAGCAGCATGGCCGTGGCGCCCGAGGTGCCCAGCGCGTCGATCAGGATCTGGGCGGGCGGCACCCCGGTGGCGCTGTCCTGGGTGCCCGCGTAGTCCTGGATCGCGAAGGTCAGCCCGGCGAGCAGGACGAATCCGGCCACCCAGGAGACCCAGATCGAACGGACGATGCCGCGGGCCGCGGAGACCGAGGCGTTCGAGGTCTCCTCCGACAGGTGGGCGGAGGCGTCGTAGCCGCAGAAGGTGTACTGGGCCAGCAGCAGGCCGATCGCCGCCACGTAGAGCGGGTTCTCCCAGCCGGTGTCATTGACGAACTCGGTGAAGACGAACGACGGAGACTGGTGGTGCGACGGCACGATCGCCAGCACCGAGACGATCACCGCGACACCGGCCAGGTGCCACCACACGCTGATCGAGTTGAGCACGCTGACGAGCCGCACACCGAAGAGGTTCAGCACGGCGTGCAGCAGCAGGATGCAGAGGAAGATCACCATCGTCTTGCCCGGTGTGGGGGTGAACCCCCACTGCAGATTCATCAGCGCCCCGGTGAACAGCGCGGCACCGTAGTCGATGCCGGCGATCGCGCCGAGCAGCCCGAGCAGATTCAACCAGCCCGTGTACCAGCCCCACTTACGGCCGCCGAGCCGGTCCGCCATGTAGTACAGCGCCCCGGAGGTCGGGTACGCGCTGGTGACCTCGGCGAGCGCCATGCCCACGCAGAGCACGAACAGGCCGACACCGGCCCAGCCCCACAGCATCACCGCGGGCCCGCCCGTCGACATGCCGAAGCCGTACAGGGTCATGCAGCCGGACAGGATCGAGATGACGGAGAAGCTGATGGCGAAGTTGCCGAAGCCGCCCATCCGGCGCGCGAGCACCGGCTGGTAGCCCAGCTCGCGCAGCCGCTGCTCCTCGTCCTTCGGCGTGTTGGCCTCGGAACCCGTGTGGGTCGAGGTGGATATGGACATGGGGGGCCTCCGTGAGCGGTGATGATGCGGGGGACAGTGAGGGTCGGCGCGGGTACGGGGGACAGTGAGGGTCGGCGCGGGTACGGGTGAGGGGCGGTGCGGGTGCCCGCTCAGCCGTGCGGTCCCCTGCCGGGGTCGCGGACCGCGGCCAGGGCGCGGCCGCGGGCGCGCAGGAACACTTCCTCCGCGCCGCCGGGGTCCTTGGGGCCTCGGGTGCGGTACGCCCAGGGCAGTGAGGTGAAGTAGGGGCCGAGCTCCCTGAACACCGGTGCCGCGTCGGCGAACTTGAGCGCCCCCCACAGCGCGTGCGCCAGATGGTTCAGGTCGAGCAGCGTATGGCTGGCGGCGGGTGTGCGCAGGAACCAGATCTCCAGGGCGCGGACGGCGTCGCGCTCCGCGTCCTCGGTCACCCAGTGCAGGTCCAGGGCCTTCTCGTGGCCGCGTTCGCGCCGGTAGCGCTCGACCCGCACATACAGCGGAAGCACATGGAGGGCGGACCCGGCAGGCGCGGAGGACGCCGCCCACTGGACGAAGTTGACCGCCTCCGAGAGCGAGCCGCCCGCCTTGCGCGCGTACACGAACTGGAGCATCCGGTGGTACGCCTCGCGGTTGTACGGATCGCGTTTGTCCGCCTCCGCCAGCAGGCCCCAGGGGCCGGGAAAGAGCATCGGCCCCGGCGGGTGCAGCCGGTGCTCCTCCAGCCGCTGGCGCTCGTCCAGCTGGGAGAGGGCCAGCAGGCACACCCAGGGGACCGGATCGGCGGGCGAGGCGTGGGCGGCGGAGCGGCAGGACTCCCAGGCCTGCTGCCACAGCTCCTGTGCGCGGCCGTGCCCCTCGCGGTGGGCCCGGACGGCCCGTTCCACGACGACCCGGGCGTGCATCACGGCGGCCGCGACGCTGCGGGGCTCCTCGGTCAGCCAGGCCTGTACCGCGTCCGAGCCCGCTGCGACGGCTCCGAGCACCTGGGTGCGTTGGGTCCACAGGGTCCAGTCCGGGGTGCTCTCCAGCAGATCGCGCATGGAGAGCCAGCGTCCCGTCCGTAAGTCCTGTAACGCGGAACGGAGGTCGTTGTCGTGGCCGGCCGGATGGTAGACCGGCCGGAAATCACTGTTGGCCATGGACGTGCTCTGGACGTGGTGTCGTTCTCATCGATCCTCAAGGACGTGGGGGGTGAAACAGCTGTTGAAATATGAACTGCTGTAAAGCGTCCGGTTGTTGCTCGGCGGTGAGTGTAGAGCCCATTGCGCCGAACCCCCGAATGAATCATGGATCTTATTCAAGTCGCCTCAGCAAATGGGAGGTTGAACGTCAAAGGACGGTTCCGGACATACGTATTTGTGGTGCTTGACTCAACCGCTGGGCTGCACCACTCTGGGGTCCCGCCACCGAAGATCACGATTCCGTTCTAGCCCCGGAGTACGCGTCCCATGGAGAGCCGATGACAGGTCCGGTACTCGCCGTGGACCAGGGGACCTCCGGCACCAAGGCGCTGGTGATCTGTCCGGAGCGCGGTGTGATCGGCTCCGCTTCCGCTCCGGTGCGCCCCCGGTTCGGTGCCGGTGGAGTGGTCGAGGCGGACCCGGCCGAGCTGTTCGATTCGGTCGTCGACGCCGGACGGCGGGCCCTGGCCGAAGCGGGCGAACCGGCCGTCGCCGTCGGCCTCGCCAATCAGGGCGAGACCGTGCTCGCCTGGGATCCGGGGACCGGCAGACCGCTCACCGAGGCGATCGTCTGGCAGGACCGGCGGTCCGCCGGGCTCTGTGCCGGACTCGCGGAATACGGGGAGGAGTTGAGGGAGCTCACCGGACTCCCTCTCGACCCCTACTTCGCCGCCCCGAAGATGGCCTGGATCCGCCGCGAACTGACCCGCGAGGGAGTTGTCACCACCAGCGACTCCTGGCTCGTCCACCGGCTCACCGGAGAGTTCGTCACGGACGCAGCGACTGCCGGACGTACCCAGCTGCTCGACCTCGACCGGGTCGGCTGGTCACCCGCCGCGCTGGACATCTTCGGTCTCGGGGACGAACGCCTGCCGTCGGTGGTCGACGCCGCCGGAGCGTTCGGGACGACGACCGCGTTCGGGCCCGAGCTGCCGCTGACCGGCCTCCTCGTCGACCAGCAGGCCGCCCTGCTGGCTCAGGGCGCGCTGGAGCCGGGCGCCGCCAAGTGCACCTACGGCACCGGCGCGTTCCTGCTGGCCCAGACGGGCGCGGTGCCGCGCCGCAGCTCCACCGGACTGGTCAGCTGCGTGGCCTGGCGGCTCGGCGGGCGGACCAGCTACTGCCTGGACGGGCAGGTCTATACGGCGGCCTCCGCCGTGCGCTGGCTCACGGACCTCAAGGTGATCTCCGGTGCAGCGGACCTCGATCCGGTCGGCGGCTCCGTCCCCGACTCCGGGGGCGTCACCTTCGTACCGGCGCTCGCCGGACTCGCCGCCCCCTGGTGGCGCGGGGACCTCCGGGGTTCGGTGACCGGACTGAGCCTGGACACCACCGCCGGACACCTGGTGCGGGCGCTGTGCGAGGGCATCGCCGCACAGGTGGTCGAGCTGGCCGAAGCGGTGGCGGCCGATCTGGGCGAGCGGCCCGGGGTGCTGCGCGTCGACGGCGGTCTGACCCGCTCGGCCCTGCTCATGCAGACCCAGGCCGATCTGCTGCAACGGCCCGTCGAGGTGTCCGCGCTGCCCGACGTCACCGCGCTCGGCGTGGGCGCCGCTGCCCGGCTCGGCCTCGATCCGGGGCTCTCGCCGCACCGGGCGGTGCCCGACTGGGAGCCGGCCGCGGTGTACGAGCCGAGGATCGGCCCTGAGGAGGCCGCCGAGCGGCTCGCCGGATTCCGGGCGGCGGTCGGCACCCTTCTGGAGCGGTCGTGACGGCTTCCCGGACCGGGCGATGACCCGGACCGTCACCAGGGCCGGGCAACCGCTGCCCGAGGGCCAGGAGTACGACGTCACGGTCATCGGCGCGGGAGTGGTCGGCACCGCCATCGCCCGCGAACTGGCCCGCCACCGCGTCCGTACCGCACTCGTCGAGGCCTCGGACGACATCGGCAACGGCACGTCCAAGGCCAACACCGCGATCCTGCACACCGGGTTCGACGCCGTGCCAGGTTCGCTGGAGGCCCGGCTGGTCCGTGAGGGGCAGCGCAGACTCGCCGCGTACGCCGCCGAGACGGGCATCCCCGTCGAACGCGTCGGCGCCCTCCTCGTCGCCTGGGACCAGGAACAACTAGACGCACTCCCAAGCCTGTTGGCCAAGGCCGAGAGCAACGGCTACCACGCGGCCCGGCTGCTGGACGCGAGCCGGCTCACCGAGCTCGAACCGCACCTGGGGCCGGGCGCGCTCGGCGCGCTGGAGATCCCCGACGAGTCCGTCATCTGTCCATGGACCACCCCGCTCGCCTTCGCCACCCAGGCGGTCCTGGCCGGCGTCCACCTGCACCTGGACTGCCGCGTCACGGCCATCGAGCCCGGTACTGAGCCCGGCGCCGGGCCGGGTACTGAGCCCGGCACCGGTGTCCACACCCTGACGACCACTCGCGGCACGCTCCGCACCCGGGCACTGATCAACGCCGCCGGACTGCACGCCGACGAGATCGACCGCCTCCTCGGGCACGACGCCTTCACCGTCACACCGCGGCGCGGGCAGCTCATCGTCTACGACAAGCTCGCCCGCGATCTCGTCCGCCACATCCTGCTCCCCGTCCCCACCGCCGCCGGCAAGGGCGTCCTGGTGGCACCGACCGTCTTCGGCAACGTGCTGCTCGGCCCCACCGCGGAGGAGCTCGACGACAAGGCCGCCACCGAGTCGACGCGGGACGGACTCGCGCTGCTGCGGGAGAAGGGGCGCCGCGTCCTGCCCCGGCTGATCGACGAGGAGGTCACCGCCGTCTACGCGGGGCTGCGGGCGGCCACCGGCCAGGAGGACTACCGGATCAAGGAGTACCCGGAGCTGCGCTATGTCGCCGTCGGCGGCATCAGGTCCACCGGACTGACCGCCTCCATGGCCATCGCCGCACACGTCACAGAGCTGCTCGCCCGCACCGGCCTCGACCTGGGCGCACCCGTCGAGCTGCCGCCCGTCACCATGCCGAACCTGGGGGAGGCGGCAGAGCGCCCCTACCTGGACGCCGGTCTCATCGCGGCGGACCCCGCCTACGGCACCGTGGTCTGCCACTGCGAACGTGTCACAGAGGGCGAGATCCGCGACGCACTGGACTCCGTGCTGCCGCCCCGCTCGGTCGAAGGACTCGCGCGCAGGACGCGGGCCGGCAACGGCCGCTGCCAGGGCTTCTACTGCGGAGCCCGGCTCCGCGCACTGACCGGGAGGAAGCGGACATGACCCGCCGCGAGCGGACGGCCGACGTGCTGGTCGTCGGAGCGGGCCCGGCCGGACTCGGCGCCGCGGCCGAACTCGCCGCGTCCGGGGTACCGGTGGAGGTCCTGGAGCGCGAGCAGAGCGCGGGCGGCATCCCACGCCACTGCCACCACGGCGGCTTCGGCGTCCGCCGGACCATCACCATCAACGGCGGCGGTCTGAGCGGTCCCGAGTACGCCCTGCGGTGCGCGGCCGCCGCCGAACGGGCCGGCGCCACCCTGCGTACCGGCATCACCGTCACCGGCTGGGCCGGAGCCCGCACCCTCGACGTCACGGGGCCGGACGGACTGGAACGGATCACCGCCCGCGCCGTCCTCCTCGCCACCGGCGCCAGAGAACGCCCCCGCAGCGCCCGGCTCGTCCCCGGCAGCCGCCCCGCGGGCGTCTACACCACCGGAGAACTCCAGCAGGCCGTCCACCTCCACCACCAGCACATCGGCACCCGCGCGGTGGTCGTCGGCGACGAACCGGTCGGCCACGCGGCGGCCGACACCCTGCGCGTCGCCGGAGCCGAGGTCGCCGCGCTGGTGACCGCCCGTCCACCGCAGCCCCTCGCCGTGCTGCGCCGGGGCCCCGGCGCACCGGTGCTCAGCCGCACCACCGTGACCGGCCTGACCGGTCGCGGCCGGCTCACCGGAGTCACGGTGCGGCACGAGGACGGCCGGACCACGACGCTCCGCTGCGACACCGTGGTCTTCACCGGCGACTGGATCCCCGACCACGAACTGGCCCGGCGCGGCGCGGTCGCCCTGGATCCGGGCACTCGCGGACCCGCCCACGACGCCTCGTACCGGACCGGCGAGCCCGGAGTCTTCGCCGTCGGAAATCTGCTGCACGCGGTGGAGAGCGCGGTCACCGCGGCGGCCGAGGGGCGGGCGGCGGCCGCCCCCGTACTGCGCTACCTGGCCACCGGAACGTGGCCCACCGGCCGTACGGCACTCGCGGTCGAGGCCCCGCTGATGTGGATCGCGCCCAATCTCATCGGCCCGGACGGGGACCCGCCGCTGAACAACCGCCTCGTCCTGCGTACCGGGCTGCGCAGGACCGCCCCACTGTTCGAGGTCCGCCAGGACGGGCGGCTGCTGCACCGGCAACGGCTGCTGCTGCCCGCCCGGCCCGGTGTCCCCCTCCACCTGTCCGCGGACTGGCTGGACCGGGCGGACCCGCACGGCGGCACCGTACGGATCCGCATGCGCTGACCGGGGGAGCCCGGGAAGGTCAGGGGATCAGCAGCCAGTCCGAACCGATCGCCGCGATCAGCCCGATCCCCAGCAGCCAACTGCCCAGCCGGGTGCGGCCGTTCCGGCTGAGCTCGATCACGATCCCGCACAGGATCAGCGCCAGCCCGTACACCCCGACCACCAGGACGGACGACCGGCTCGCGATCCGCAGCCCCAGGACGACCGCCATCGCGGCCATGCCGACGGAGGACAGGACGATGCGCAGCCGTCTCGCCTGACGTGGTGTCAGCCGACGCTCCTCGGCGTCGGGTGCGGCTATCGGGGTGTCCACGGCCTGGTCCTGGTCAGAAGTGCTCATGACGCGGGATGGTAATAGCTTCGCGGGGCCCTGTTCACCGCTCTCGGTCAAGGGGAGGGAAAGGACGCGCGCCCCCGCCGCCCGCTGCCGTCCCGGCTACCGGCTGCCGCCGCGCAGCCGCGGCGCCTCGGCAGCGGCGTCGACGGGCTCCGCGCCCGGCCCCTCCACCCGCCCGGCAAGCTCCCGCGCCCACCCGGTAAGCGCACCGACATCGATCCCGTGCGCCGGAGCACCACCACCGGCAGACTCCGCGGAGTCCACGGACTCCGAGCCGTCCGGTCCGCCCATGTACTCCGAAAGCGCCGCCGCGCCCCGCCGCAGCAGCCGCGCCCCGCCCGTCGCGTTGCCACGGGCGGCATGGGTCAGCCCGACCGCGAGCTGGGCCAGCCCGCGCCACAACTCCCGTTCCGCCACGGGGCCCGACTTCCACGCGTCCTCGAAAACCTCATGGGCGTGGAACGGCATCCCGGCGTCCAGCAGCCGCTGTGCCTCCCGCACGGTCTCCTGCGGGGAGCGCACCACCCCCTCGGGCTGCCGCTCCACCCCCGGCGAGCCGTACGGCAAGGGGCGCCCCAGCCCGTCGCGGGGGCGCGCGTTGTGCGCCCTTCCTTCGGTGTCGCGGTCCCTGCGTGTCTCGTCCACCCTTCGATTGTGCCCCGCACCTGCGGCGAACTCCCCGAAGCACTGTCGGTGGACACCCGCGCACGACTACTCTCGACAGTTGTCCGTACCACTTTGGGGGAGGGTAGGCATGCAACCGTCCCGGCCGCTGTACGAGCGCGAACCGGAGATCGCCGCTGCCGCACAAGCCGTCGACGCACTCTGCGGCGCGCAGGCGTCCGGCGGACTGCTGATCTTCAGCGGTGAGGCCGGCATCGGCAAGACGGCGCTACTGGCCGAGATCCAGGCCATGGCGGCCGACCGGTGCACCGTCTGGTCAGCACGCGGCGGCGAGACCGTCACCTCCGTACCGTTCCACGTCGTACGCCAACTCCTCCAGCCCGCACTGGAACAGCTCCCCGCCGACGACGTACGCGCCCTCTTCGGGTCCTGGTACGAGATCACCGCGCCCGCCCTCGGGCTCGTCGAGCCGACCGGCCCGCAGCCCGATCCGCAGGGTGTGCGCGACGGCCTCGACTGGGTCGTCTCACGGCTGGCCTCCCGGCTGAGCCACCGCCCGCTGCTGCTTCTCATCGACGACGCGCACTGGGCCGACGGCGAATCCCTCGCCTGGCTCGCCTCGTTCACCGCCCGGCTCGGTGAACTGCGCGTCCTGGTCGTCCAGGCGCACCGCCCGGAGGAGCTCGCCGCCCGGGAGTCCGCGCGCACCGCGGCCGGCGGACATCCGGCGCAGGTGCGCGTCGCCCTGCGGGCCCTCACCCCGGACGCCACCGCGGAACTGGTCCGCGCGGGCCTCGGTGAACACGCCGACGACCCGTTCTGCCGCGAGGTCTGGGCCGTCACCGGCGGCAACCCTTACGAGGCGGTCGAACTCGTCGCCAAGGTCCAGGACCGCGAGCTGGCCCCGCTGGAGGAGTCCGCAGGGCTGCTGCGCGAACTCGGCGCGTCCGCCCGCGGCAGCGGACTGGTCGCCCGGCTCGAACGGCTCGGCACCAACGCCAACCGCTTCGCCTGGGCCGCCGCGGTGCTCGGCACCGACATCTCCCAGGACCTCGCCGCGACGCTGGCCGGAATGAGCCCCGCGGAGGCGGCGGACTGCACGGCCCGGCTGCGCGAGGCCCGTATCGTCAGCGGCTTCGACCCGCTGGAGTTCGTCCACCCGCTGATCGCCACCGCCGTGTACCGCTCGATTCCGCCGGCCACCCGCACCGCCATGCACGGCCGGGCGGCCTGGGCCATCACCCGGGCCGGTCTCGGCCCCGCCGCGGCCTCCCGGCATCTGCTCGAAGTCCATCCGGACGACGACCACGAACTCGTCGAGCAACTGCGGGCAGCCGCGGCACAGCACCTCGCCGTCGGCGCCCCGGAGGCGGCCCGCCGCTGTCTGGAACGGGCTCTCCAGGAACCACCGCGCCAGGACGTGCACGCCACCCTGCTCTACGAGCTGGGCTGTGCCACGCTCCTCAGCTCGCCACCCACCACCGTGCGGCATCTGCGTGCCGCGCTCGACCTCCCGGGACTCGCCGACAATCTGCGGGTCGACGCCACGTTCCGGCTCGCCGCCGCGCTGTCCCACAACAACCAGTTGAAGGAGGCCGCGCTCGCCCTCGCGGCCGAGGCCGGGCGGACCGCGCCAGGACCCGGCCTGATGCGCCTCCAGGCGGCACACTTCCTCTGGGAGGGCATGCAGGCGACCGAGGACGACGGTCCGGGCCGCTCCCGCAGGCTCGCCGCCAACGCCGACCACCTCACCGGCCGGGACAACGCGGAGCGGGCCCTGCTCACCCTGCGGGCCTTCGACGCCATGCTGCGCGGCGAGAACTCCCAGCTGATCGTCGACCTCTGCGAACGCGCCCTGGTCAACGGCCATCCGGCCCGGGGTCTCGGCTGGACCGATACGGAATGGGGCTTCGAACTCCCCACCCTGCTCGGCATCACCTACGCATTCACCGACCGGCTCGACCGCGCGGAGGAGCTTTTCGGCGAAGCGGTGCGCGCCTTCGAGATCTCCGGCTGGAGCGGCGCCCACCTGGCCTTCGCCCATACGCTCCTCGGCCTGGTCAACCGTCGTCGCGGGCGCCTCGCGGAGGCCGAGGGCTTCCTGCGCGAGGGCCTGCGCCTGGCCGACCGGGTCGGCAGCGGGCTGCCCGTCCACTGGGACGCCGCCTGCCTGCTCATCGACACACTGCTGGCCCGCGGCCGTGTCACGGAGGCCCGCAAGATCGCGGACCGGTACGACTTCGGTACGCCCTACCCCAGTGCCATGGTGCTGCCCGACGGCCCGTGCGTCCGGGGCCGTCTGCTGCTGGCCGAGGGGCGTACGAAAGAGGCGGTCACCGAACTGGAGGCGGCCGGTCAGGCCCTCGAACCGCGCGGCAGGTTCAACGGCATCTGGGGACCCTGGGCCGGCGACCTGGCACGGGCGCTGGCGGAGGAGGACCCCGGCCGCGCCGCCCGGATCGCCAACTCCGCCCGAGTGCACGCCGAGCGCTTCGGAACGGAGACCGCGATCGGTGAGGCACTGCGCTGCGTCGCCCTCTTCGCCCGCCCGGAGGAGGCCGAACAGCTGCTGGCCGAGGCGGTCCGCCATCTGGAGGCGTCCCCGTCCGGCTACGAGTTCGCGCTCGCCCTCGTCGAGCACGGCATCGCGGCCCGCTCCCCGGCAGAGCTCGCGCGGGCGTACAAGCTGGCGACGGCCTGTGGCGCGGAATCCCTGGCGACCCGCGCCCAGCAGGCACGGGCGTCAATGCGGTCCACCGAGTGAGGTAATGTTTGTCCTGCGCGGCCGCCCGGGACACCGGGAGGAATCGCAGCGGGACGTGGCGCAGCTTGGTAGCGCACTTGACTGGGGGTCAAGGGGTCGCAGGTTCAAATCCTGTCGTCCCGACTGGAGACAGTCGCAGGTCAGGGGCCGTTTCAGAGAAATCTGAAACGGCCCCTGACCTTTTTGGGTACCGGGGGACCGGCCTTTTCGGGGACCGGGGGACCGGACGAGGGCCGCGTTACCGTCCGGTGGGCTGGGGCTGGGGCTGCGTGGGCGCGGGTCCGGTCCGGGGGTCCCGGTGTCCGGCCGGGACGTGGGGCCGCTGGATGTCCTCCGGATAGGCCGTGTGCGCCATCGCCTCTTCGTAGGTGATGGCGCCCGCCGCGACGAGGGCGTTGATGGAGGTCTCAAGGGTCTGCATGCCGTCACGGTGGCCGGTCGAGACCATGTTGCGGATCTGGCGGGTCTTGCCCTCGCGGATCAGATTACGGATCGCCGGCGTGCCCACCAGCACCTCGAAGGCGGCCACCCGGCCCCCGCCGATCCGGGGGACGAGCGTCTGGTTGAGGATGCCGACCAGGGTGTGCGCCAATTGCAGCCGGATCTGAGGCTGTTGCTCGGCGGGGAACACGTCGACGATGCGGTCCAGCGTCTGCGACGTGTCGTTGGTGTGCAGGGTGGCGAACACCAGGTGCCCGGTCTCGGCGATGGTCAGGGCCGCGGAGATGCTCTCCGGGTCGCGCATCTCGCCCAGGAGCAGGACGTCGGGGTCCTCGCGCAGGGCCGAGCGCAGCGCGGCGGGGAACGAGTCGGTGTCGGTGCCGACCTCGCGTTGGTTGACCGCCGAGCGCTTGTGCCGGTGCAGGTACTCGATCGGGTCCTCGATGGTGAGGATGTGCACCGGCCGGTGCGTGTTGACGTAATCGAGGAGCGCCGCCAGGCTGGTCGACTTCCCCGACCCGGTCGGCCCGGTCACCAGCACGAACCCGCGCGGCATGCCCGCCCACCCGATGACGACCGGAGGGAGCCCGAGCTGCTCGGACGACGGCACGTCGAACGGGATGATCCGCAGCGCGAGCGCCGACGCGCCGCGCTGCACGAAGGCGTTCCCGCGCAGCCTGGCCCTTTCTCCCCAGCTGAACGCGAAATCGACCTGCTTCTCCCGGCGGAACCGCTCGGTGAGTTCCTCGCCCAGCACACCGGTCACCAGACGGTCGGCTTCCGGCTCGGTCAGCGCGGCCCCCTCGACCGGTCGCAGGGCGCCGTCGACGCGGAGGAACGGCGCCGATCCTGAGGTGAGCAGCAGATCGCTGCCGCCCCGCTCCCACAGCTCATCGAGCAGCTGGTCGATGATCGTGGCACTCGGCCCGGACATGGTGGCCTCCAAGGGGGCTCGTTCGCTCATGGCAGGACCGTCCACTGCTTGACGGTGCCGGTGTGGCCGTCGAAGGACACGGCGGCCCTGACGAGTGGGCCGGACAGCAGGTCGATCCGGGTGGAGCCGAGGTGTTCCGTCGCGCCCTCGCTCCCGGCGGTCACGGTGTAGGTCACGGTGAGGCCGGCCAGCTGGGAGGCCGTGGTCAGGCCGCACGGCGCCAGGTCGATCCGGTCGGCCACCGGACCGCTCACTCCGCTGTGGACCGGCACGTCCAGCGCGTTCTCCGTGCCGGCGCAGGTGCTGCCGGCGAAGTCCACCGACGCTTTCACCGACTTCACGTCGCCGTCTTCGTGGTGGGCGATCTGGAGGACGACGCGGTCGAGCGCTCCCGTCGTGGCCGGTGCCGGCCGGGCGTAGCCGCCGATGGTGAGGGACGCCCGGCCACCGCCCGGAACGGTGGCGTCCCTGGCGTCCACGGGCGCGCCGGGCGCCGGTGGTGTGAACCCGGTGATCGCGGTGACCGATGCCGGTTTAGCGGTCACGGCCGGATAGGTCGTGAACAGCACCGGCTCCGGTGGGATCCCGATCACCGGTCGGAGGTATCCGGTCGCCGGGCTGATGCCGAGGCGGATGGTCCGGGCGACGATGCCACGGGTGACGATCTGCGAGCCGACCCGGCTCATCGACAGGTCGACGGCGGCGGTCGGCGCGTAGACGGTGCCGTTGATCACCAGGCGGCTGTGATCGGTGGCCGTGTCGGCGTCGTCGGTCGACTTCAGCACCGCGCAACGGGTGCCCGTGGTGGAGCAGCCGGACAGGGCCCTGATGGACGGGGCCCGGAACACGATGTCGAGTCCGACGCCGTCGAGCTGCTCGGTGGCGGCGGTGCTGCCCTTGGCCAGCTTCGCCGCGTAGTCGACGGCGAGCCGGGACAACTGGTCGGCCTCCGTGACCCCGCAGGCGCCGAGGTCGACCACGTCGACACCGAGTGCGCCCTCATGCGGGGTCAGGGCGTGGTCCGTGTCGCAGGCGGTGCCGGTGCCGGAGACGGTCAGCGCGGCCGTGGGCGGCGCCGGCGGTGCGGGTGGCTCTGTCGGTGTCGGTGGGTCTGGCGGCGTGGGTGGGTCTGTGGGTGCGGGCGGTGCCGGGGTAGTGTCGTCGCCCCGGTGCGACACGCGCAGCACGACCTTGTCGATCACGGACCCGGCCGGCAGGGGCAGCATCGCGAACGCGCCGAGCCGGATCGACGCCGACGGGGTGTCCGTGGTCAGTGTCGCGGCCGAGGTGGTGGTGTCGATCGCGCGGGCATTGTCCGGGTCGAGGAACGCAGCGGCGGTGGGCGTCGAGGTGCTGGCCGCCTCGGTGGGCCGGACCGATATCGGGGGCCGGTAGGCCAGTTCCAGGGCGGTGCCGTCGAGCTGGTCGGTGGCGGCGGTGCTGCCGGTGCCGAGGGTGGCGGTGTAGGTCACGGTCAGGCCGGTCAGCTGGGCGGGGTCGGTGAGCCCGCAGGCGGCGACCAGGTCCAGCGTGTCGGTGGCCAGGGCGCCCCGGTGCGTGGCGAGCTTCTGCGGGCCGGTGCAGGTGTGCGGCAGGCGGGGCCCGGACAGGGTGACCGCGGCTGTTGGCGGCGGTCCTCCGGCCGCCCCGGGATCGTCGCGATGCGCGACGTGCAGCAGGGCCCCGTCCAGGACCGAACCGGGCGGCACGGCGGGGGAGTCGTAACCGCCGAGGTCGATGTCGGCCTTCGGCCGTGCGACCGGGTCGAGCGCCGCGCGGGCCGTGTTGGTGCCGTCGATCGTCTTCGCGTCGGCCGAGGCGTCGAACGTCGTCGACTCCGCGCTCGTCGCCGGCCGGGGCGGTGGCGGATCGTAGACGACTTCGAGCCACATGCCGTCCAGGGAGTCGGCACCCGCGGTACCGCCCCCGGCCAGTCCGGCGGTGTAGGTCGCGGTCAGACCGGTCAGCTGTCCGGGGGCCGTGATGCCGCAGGCCTTCAGGTCGACGCGGTCGTCGCCCGGGGCCGCCCGTGCGGTGAGCGGCAGGCCGGTACAGCCGTCACCGTCGCCCGCCGGGGTGACATCGATCCTGGGCGCCGCCGCGTCGCCGGTCTCCCGATGGGCCACCCGCAGCACGGCGGAGTCGATTGTCGACCCGGGCGGCAAGGGCGGCCGGCCGAACCCGGCCAGGGTGACCGACGCGGACGGGGCCGCCCCGGTCAGATCGGCGGTCGCTGCGCGTGATGCCGGTTGTTCGCCGATCTCCAGGGCGTTCCCGGCATCGGCGAAACCCGTCGACGCGGTCACGGCGGTCGGCTTGAACGTGGTCGGCGTGCGGTAGGTGACCTCCAGCCAGAGGCCGTCCAGTCGCTCGGTGCCGGTGGTGCCGTTGGCGTCCAGGGTGGCGGCGTAGGTCACCGTCAGTCCGGTGAGCCGAGCCGGGTCGCTCAGCCCGCACGCGTCCAGCAGGTCGATCGGGGGATCCGTGGTGAGCTCCGTGTGCCGGGGCAGGTCGTGGGTGCGGCAGGTGTCTCCGCGGACGGCGGTGGTGACCTCGACCGCGCCGGGGGCGGTCAGGTCGCCGCCGTCCGCGTGCTTGACACGGAGCGTGGCGCCGGTGATGACGGAGCCGGACGGTACCCGGGGGGTGAAGCCGCCGAGCTGCATCGAGGCCGACTTGCGTCGCGCCGGGCCGAGGACCGCGTCGGCCGTGCAGCTCGCGGTGCCCGTCGGCTGCGGACATCCGGGCAGGGTCGGCCGTTCGCCGCTGGTCAGGGCATGGTCCGGGGCGGTGAAGCCGGTGTTCGCGATCACCGCTGTCGCCTTCAGCGAGTGTGACGGCTTCGGCGGCTGGACCCCGTACACCGCCACCTGTTGCGCCTCCGGGGCCACCGGGGCGCACAGTTCGACGTGTCCGCGGTCGACCTGGAGTCGGCTGCCGCCGCCCATCATGACCTCGACGCCCTCCGGCCGCGTCCTGTCGCAACCTCCCGGGCTGGGGATGGCCGGGCGGGTGGGGGCGCCGGGAGCCCAGCCGCTCCGCGTGCCGCCGACCACGCTGACCGTGGGGTCGTCGACCGTCCAGACCGCGGGGCCGCCGGTGAAGGTGAAGTCGAAGTAGTAGAGCCCCGGTTGCAGCCACACGACGGCATCGGGGCAATCGCCACCGGTGAGGCGGGTGAGGGCGCGGGCGTCGTCGTAATATCCGGGCTGCAACCGCACCAGCCAGGAGCCGGGGCCGGGGCACGCGGGCACCGTCTGCCGGACCGGGACGGCCGTGGCCGGCGGTGCGTAGTCCGGGTCCGCGCCCACGACCTCGTCGGCGGGGGCCGGCGGGGTGTCGTCGGCGCAGCCGTGCACGTACGGGGCCTGGGTCGGGGGCAACCGGGTCTGCGACACGGCACGTGAGCAGTCGCCTACGGCGGACACGTCGCCCGACACCACCATCGAGGCGCCCGCGCCGGTCGTGATGTCCGAGTGGGAGAACACGCTGCCCTGCACGCGGAGGCCGGGCGTGGTCACGTCGATGCCGTCCGTCGCCGCCCGGCCCAGGCTGCGCAACGCGTCCTGCGGCTGGGTCGCGCGGGTGGCCTCGGGAGACGAGTTGAGGGGGTCGCAGTGCACGATCATCTGACGGCCGTTGATCGGCGGGGCGGTGTAGTCGGCGCACGGGTTGCCCTGCGAGAAGTTCTTGATCGCGAGCTGGGTGGCACCGTCCGCGCTGTAGCCCCGCTTGCCCTGGCCGACGTACACGCTCGCGGCCTTCAGCCCGGTGCCGGCGAAGGACAGCACCGACACGGTGACCAGGCTGAAGACGACGATGAAGGCCAGCGCGAGGATCAGCGTCGCGCCCTCGTCGTCGTGGCGCGGGCTGCGTGGATCCCGGCGGCCTGTCATGACGCGCTCGATCGTCGGACGGCGGTCAGGGCCGTCGGGGGCGCGGCGGGGTCGCTTCGCACGGTCAGCGTTACCTCCATGGGCGAGGTGCACGAGGTCGTGGCACCGCAGTTCAGAGTCACCGGATGTGTCGATGTGCCGCTGTCGAACCGGCCGAGCGACGTGGTGGTGGCGACGTCGCCTCCGTCGGTGCACTTCACCCGGTTGAGGGCACCGCTCTGCCGGTCGTAGGTGTAGACGATGTCGGTGCCGGTCCGGCTCAGGTGGACGATCACGTCGGCAACGCCGCACGCGGGGTCGGTCGTGACCCTGTCCGCGCTCTGCACGTCGCCGTAGAAGTAGCGGTTGAGCGTGCCCACCGTGCTGGTGGCGGCCACCCGCTTCTCGGTGGCCGTTGTGAACCGCAGTCCGAGAATGATGGCCTTGGGCAGCAGTGTCGCGATGATGCCCATGATGACGATCGTGACCAGCAACTCGGTCAGGGTGAATCCCGACTCCGAGCGCCCGCTCTGCCGTTGCTTCGTCATGAGAGCATCGACTCCCGCTTGACCACTTCGAGGGTCGCGTCCCTGACCGGGCGCGGGCCGGTCGAGTGGACGGTGAGCGTGACCTTCTGCACCCCGGTATCGGCCGCCGGGCAGGGCCGGCCGAACGCGGCCACCCCGTCCCAGTACTCGATCTCGACGGTCACTGTGTACCCGTCCGGCGGCGCGGGAGTCTCGTAATCACTGGCGCAGGAGACGTACGGGGCGCTGACGACCTTCTCGGCGGCGCTGCGGATGACCGAGTCGGCGCCGGTCACCTTCTGCTGCGTGACCGAGCTGATGATCGCGGTGCCGATGCCTCCGAGGATGGCCACGAAGGCGACGCCCATGAGCACCACGGCGACGAGAACCTCGATCAGGGTCTCGCCCTCCTCGCCGCGACGGAGCCGGGGGCGGCGTCGGGGGCGCCGTGCCGGGCCGGTCACTGGACCTCGACCTGGTTGTAGACGCCGTAGATCGCGGAGAGGAGAGCGACGGCGACGAACCCCACGACGGCCCCGACCATGATCACCACGGTCGGCTCGAACAGGCTGGTCAGCCGCTTGAGTTTGTACTGCAGTTCCTTCTCGTAGAAGTCCGAGACGTTCTCCAGCTGGTCGTCCAGGGTCCCGGTCTCTTCCCCCACGCGCATCATCTGCGTGACGGAGCCGGGGAAGAGCTTGGTGCGGGCGATCGGCCGGGAGATCCCGCCGCCTTCGAGCATCTCCGTTCTGGCCGTCCCGATGGACCGTTCGTACACCAGGTTGTTGGCGCCGGAACCGGCCAGGCCCAGTGCCTCCGGGATGGGCACGCCCGCCTTGATCATCGAGGTCAGGATGCGGCAGAACCGTTCGATGACCATGAAGCGGACGACGTCGCCGACCACCGGCATCGCCAGCAGGAACCGGTCGCGCAGCACCCGTCCCCGTTCGCTCCGCACACCCGCGACCAGTGCCACGACGAGCACGACGAGCACGCCCGCGATGACCGGGTACCAGGCCGCGGCGAAGTCCGTGATGCCCAGCAGAATCCGGGTCGGCAGCGGCAGTTCCGCGTTGAAGGACTCGAAGAAGGCCTTGAAACGGGGCAGTACGAAGATGACGAGGACGAGGATGACGGCGACGGCGAGACCCATCACCAGGGCCGGATAGGTCAGGGCGGAGCGGATGCTGCGCCTGCCTTCGACGTCGCGCTCGATATAGCGGGCCAACTGAGCCATCACCACGTCGAGTTCACCGGTCGCCTCGGCCGAGCGGAGGACGGAGATGTAGAACGGCGGGAGCGCCGCGGCGTGGGCGGTCATCGCGCCGGCGAAGCTCTCGCCGAATCGCAGTGAGTCCATGACGTCCACGAGCACCCTGCCGAGCTTCTTGTCTCTGGTCTCGGTGCGGATGATTTCCAGGGCGTCCAGGATGGGCACTCCGGCCTTGATGAAGGCGGCCATCTGGCGGGAGAAGTTGCTCAGTTCGACCAGGTCGACCTTGGCCGCGGTGAGTTCGAACTGCAGCAGGCCGCGGCCCGCAGCCTTGACCGACCGCACGTCGTAGCCCTGCCGGGTCAGGCTGTCGGTCACTCCGTCGACACTGGAGCCCGTGAGCACGCCGGTGGCCCGCGTCCCGTCCGGGCCGAGGGCGACGTACTTGAAGGTGGCCATGCCGGTACCCTCCTGGTTTCCGGTGTCAGAGGTTCGTGTTGTGAGGGGCGTCCAGTGGTGCGTCCAGTGGGGACCGTCCTCAGACCACGTACACGCTGGACATGATCTCGGCGATGGTCGTGACCCCCTCCTCGACCAGGCGGACGCCGCCGTCCAGGAGGCTTTCCATGTGCTGTTCGCGGGCGGCCTCGCGCAGGCTGCTGATCGGTGCTTTCTCGACGAGCAGCCGCTTGACCGTGTCGCTCATCACGAGCAGTTCGAAGACGCCGATCCGCTCCTGGTAGCCGGTCCGCGAGCAGAAGTTGCAGCCCCGGCCCTGCCAGAATCCGGTGTCGGTCGACCCGCCGGCCTCGGCGAAGAAGGCCAGTTCGTCCACGCCCGGCCGGTAGGGCTCCCGGCACTGGTCGCAGATCCGCCGCACCAGTCGCTGGCTGACCACACCGGCGACGGTGGAGGTGATCAGGAACGGCTCGATGCCCATGTCGGTGAACCGGTGGAGCGCGGAGCAGGCGTCGGCGGCGTGGATGGATGACAGCACGAAGTGGCCGGTCAGGGCGGACTCGACCGCGATCCGTGCTGTCTCGGCGTCCCGGATCTCACCCACCAGGATCACGTCCGGGTCCTGTCGGAGGATCGAGCGCAGCCCGGTCGCGAACGAGACGCCCGCCTGGTCGTTGATCTGGATCTGGTTGACCGACGGGACCACGTACTCCACCGGGTCCTCGACGGTGGTGATGTTGCGCTCGCTCTGGTTCAGCTCACCGAGCGTGGCGTACAGGGTGGTCGTCTTGCCGCAGCCGGTCGGTCCACCGCAGGCGACCATGCCGTACGGGGAGCGCAGCAGGGACGAGAACCGTTCGTAGGTCGCGGCGGGCATGCCGAGCTCGGCCAGCCGCAACAGCGTCCGGTTGCTGTCGAGCAGCCGCAGTACCGCCTTCTCACCCCAGATGGTGGGGGTGGTGGAGACCCGGATATCGACCGATCGGGCGTCGATCTCGGTGGTTATCTGCCCGTCCTGCGGGCGCCGCCGGTCGACGATGTTCATGTTGGCCATGATCTTGATCCGGCTGACCACGGACGGGCCCATCTTCTCCGGCAGGCTCAGTACGTCGTGCAGCGCGCCGTCGATGCGGTAGCGGACCCGGACCCGGTCGGCGTGCGGTTCGATGTGTATGTCAGAGGCCCGGTCGCGCAGGCCCTGGGTCAGCATGAGGTTGACCAGGTGCACGACGGGCGCGTCCTCGCTCACCACCCTGGCCCCGGAGTCGGCGTTGCGGCCGGTCTCGGTCGCCTCGAAGGCTTCGACGAGGCTGCTGACACCGGTCAACGCCCGGTAGGTGCTGTCGATCGAGCGCCGGATGTCCGAAGGGGCCGCGATCGCCAACCGCACCCGGTCCGGTGCGACGGCCCGGCCGACCTCCTTGAGCACACGCGGGTCGGCCGGGTCGCCCGCCGCGATCAGCAGCGTGCCCTCGGCCCGCCGTACGGCGACGACGCCCAGTGAGCGGGCCAGCGCCTCCGGTACCCGGGCGGCCGCCTCGGGATCAGGTTCGCTCTGCCGCAAGTCGACTTCGGGTACGTCGAGTTGGACCGAAAGCGCCTCGACCAGTGACCGCTCGTCGACCATGCCGAGTTCGACCAGCAGGGCGCCGAGCCGCTTGCCCGCCGACTGCTGCAGGAGCGCCTCGTCCACCTGTGCCGGCGTCAGCAGCCCTCGCTGCACCAGTAGTTCCCCGATGCGCGGCCGCTTCCGCGGTGCGGGCGAGGGCTGCGCCGAGCCGGCCACCGGGTCCTGGACAGGTTCGTCGGCCTGGAGGGGAGGCGGTGTCGGGCCTCGCGCGCCATCGGGCAGGGTGCTGTCCTCGCCCGTAGCGCTTGTCGTGGCCGCGCGGCGTCGGAGAAGCCGTCTGTGTGCCAAGGAAACCACCCCTTTCGCGCATCCGTGACAGCGGCCGAGCTTTCACAGGGAACGCGCGGGGAATGCGCGCCGATACTGTCAGCCGCTGATTAGTCAGCCGCATACTACTGCACGCCGCCGCGCCGCGGTCGCCGTAGGCGCCCCTTGCGGACCCCTTGTCCGCTAAGTAGTCTGCTGCTGATTAATCAAGCTGTGACTAGTTGTCGCTTCGGCTTGGTCCAGCCGTCGTAGATGGAGAAACATGTTCACTTACCTGCAAGGCAAGTCGCGTCGGCGCGTGCGTGCGCGGAACGAGACGGCGGAAGCCGGCTTCACGCTCATCGAGCTGCTCGTGGTCATCGTGATCCTCGGCGTCCTGTCCGCCATCGTCGTCTTCTCCGTCCGGGGCATCAACGACAAGGGGCAGGGCTCGGCGTGCAAGACCGACAAGTCCACGATCCAGACCGCGGAAGAGGCGTACTTCGCCGGCGACAACCGCAGCAAGTACGGCACCATGCCCCAGCTGGTGGACGGCGGCTTCCTGTCCACCGCTTCGACCTGGTACGACGTCAAGCCGAACGCGAACGGCACCTCGTACGACATCACGCCGAGGGACGAGCTCCCGGGCGGCCAGGCGAACCCCTGCTCCTGATACGGGGGAGTCACACCTGACCTCGTCGGTCAGCGGTCCGTCGGGCGGCCGGACGGTCGCGTCGGCCAGGTGGCACGGAAAGGCCACCTGGCACCGCGTTCGGCGGCCTGCGGCAATATCCGGGCCCGGAGTGCCGGGCCCGGATCGCTCACTTCTCACCCGTAGAGACCGGTAAGCGCGGTACACGCGGTAAATCCGGCAAGCGCGGCACATGCCGTAAGCACCGTAAGAACGGTAAGGAACCCTGGCGTCCATGTCATCCGTATTCGTTATGGCTATCGGTCTGCTGGGGCTCGCGGTGGGGTCGTTCCTCAACGTCGCCGTCTCCCGGGTACCGGCCGGCCGCTCGGTCGTGCGGCCCCGCTCCGCCTGTCCGCGATGCGCGACACCGATCGCGGCCCGGGACAACATCCCCGTCGTGTCCTGGCTCCTGCTGGGCCGGCGCTGCCGCGCCTGCCGGGTGCCCATCCCCGCGCGCTACCCGCTCGTCGAGGCGCTCACCGCAGTCCTGTTCGTCGCGGAGGCGCTGCGCTTCGGCCGCTCGGAGACGCTGCCCGCCACGCTTGTCTTCACCGCTGGCCTCCTGGCCCTGGCCGCCTGCGACGCCGAACAGTTCCTGCTCCCTCGGCGGATCGTCTACCCGACTCTCGGGCTCACCGCTTCCTGCCTGCTCGTGGCCGCGGCGGTCACCGGGCAGTGGCATCGGCTCGGCGTGACCGCGGCGTGCGGAGTGGGCGCCTTCGCTGTCTTCTTCGCCCTGCACCAGTTGCGGCCGGCCTGGCTCGGATTCGGCGATGTGCGCCTGGCCGGGCTGCTCGGCACCGGACTGGGCTGGCTCGGGCCGTGGCATCCGGTCTTCGCGCTGCTGGCCGGCAGCTCCGTCGGGCTGCTGGTGGGCCTCTCGCTCATGGCGGCGGGGCGGGCGACCCGCCATACCCGCCTCCCCTTCGGCGTATTCCTCGCCGTCGGCGCCATCGCCGCCATCCTCGTCGGCGGTCCTGTCATCCACTGGTACGGTTCCGGTCCGGGTCTCTGAGAATCCACAGGTCCAGGTCGGAGGATCGCAAACAGCACCGGCGATCCTTACCCTTGTCCCTATGAAGGAACCTGATCTGCCACTGGCCGAGTGGATTGTGCTCGCGCTCATCGCCGAACGGCCCAGCCACGGCTTCGCCATCTCGACCCTCACCGCTGAGGGCGCGGAGATCGGCGAGTTCTGGTACATCTCGCGGCCCATGGTCTACCGATCGATCACGCGGCTGGTCGAGCGCGGGCTGATCACGGCGGTCGGCGCCGAGGAAGGCAATCGGGGACCGCAGCGCATGATCTACGCCGCGACCCAGTCGGCGAAGACGGCGGTCAGCCAGTGGCTCAGCGAACCCGTGACCGAGCTGTTCGACGTCCGCGCCGAGCTCACCTGCAAGCTCCTGCTGCTCCAGCGTCGCGACCTGAGCCCGGCCCGTCTGGTCGAGCGCCAACGGGTCGTCCTCGACGAGATCGAGGAGTCGCTGCGCGCCAAGGAGGACGCCGCGGGCGACCACATCGCCCGCGCGAGCTACGCCTGGCGGCAGGAGCACGTCCGCTCGGCGCGCCGGTTCCTCGACGCCGTCGACGTCGACTCGACGCGGTCGGCCGTCAACAGCGGCTGACGTCACGCCCGGAACCGTCGGCGGGCGATGTCCGTGCCCGGCCGACGGTCCGTTGACGGCCCTGCCGTCGTTCCGCTGTCAGTACGAAGCCCTAGTAGCCGTAGGCGGCGAGGGTCGTCTGGATGGTGGCGTTCCCGTCCCACTTGTTGTTGAACAGGTCGCCCCAGGCAGCCGCCGCGCCGGAGTTGCCGCCGTTCAGGGCGACACCGTACTGCTCGATGTCTCCGTAGCCGGAGTACGTGCTCGAATCGACCTCGGTCCACGTGTTGGGGTCATCGCCCGTGGTGCCGTTCAGCGAACTCGACGTCCAGCGGACGTTCACGACGTTCGACTTCGCGACAAGACCCAGCTGCGTGTTCCCGCCGGCGTTCGCCGTCACCGCGCCACGCACCTGGCTGATCCCTGATTCCAGGCGCACCTTGCACGCCGTACCCGCGCTGTCGCACGCGCTTCCCCGGAACACGTTCTGGCCCGCCCCGCTGTCGGTCCAGGAGAACCCGTTCTGGGTCAGCGCCTGCTTGGACGCCGCACCGAACGGCGCGGAGGCCGGGTCGGCGACCGCGATCCGGTGCCCGCTCGTCGCGAGCCAGCTCACCACCCCCGGAATCGTCGTGGGCGCGCCCCCGGAGACCGGCGAGGCGTCGCACCGAGGCGACTGCGCCTTGCCGTTACCGCTGCCGTTGGCGTCCGCGCCGGACGCCAGCGGCGGACTCGCCGCGTTGGACGGGTCATCGCCCTTGCCGGACCCCGCCCAGCTGCCGCTGCAGCTGTAGATCGTCAGGCGTCCGATCGCCACGAGATGCTTGCTCGTGTAGTCGCCGTTGCACTCGACGCTCCCGCTCGCCACGCACGTCCCGCCGTCCGAGGTCGGGATGACCGCGTCCACGTTGGTCTCGTCCGCCGACAGGAACGCGTCGATGTGCAGGGGCCCGTTGAAGCAGTTGTCCGACGAGGAGGGGTCGCACGTGGTGTAGGGGCCGGCGCTCTTCAGCTGCTGACGCAGGCTTCCCGACGTGATCCCGCGCATCGTCGACGTATCGATCGCCGGCTTGTTCCAGAACCCGCCGATCTGCGACGCGGCGTTCGCGGTGAACGGCGTGAACGACTGGAGTGACGCGAGCGTCCCCTTCATGTCCGACACGGCGGGATACATGTTGTTCGCGACAGCGGTCTGCGAATCCGTCGAGGCGAACGCCGCGGGTGCCATGGCGGTGATCAGCGCCGTCGCGAGCGCACCCGCCGCGAACGCGTTCCGCACGCGGCGCATCGCGCTGCGACCGGCGTGCGGGGCGCTCCGGGTGCGTCTGGAATTTCTTTGCATCTGCTACTCCTGGTCGATTCTGTTGGCGGCGACTGCCGCCCGGGCACCCTGCTGGCGGGGTCAGGCGGATGCCGTCAACTCCCGTGCATCTGCGAGGTTTCCGGCAGGAAGGTGCCTCATACGCCTAGATGGTGCGCATGCCGGGCCCCGGTAGTCAATGGTTGACAACCTCCGGTGCCGTGGATGTAATACCCGTATCCAAACTGCAACGGGCCTGGCCGACGTGTGTCGTCGGTCCGCTGCGGCACGCAGGAAAGGGGCCGGCGGAACAATGGGCAGAGGCGTGGTATGTCAGCAGTGTTGAGCAGGCTGTCGGGCTCGCGCGCGATCCGGTGGGGTGCGCTCGTCCTCGCCGTGATCGCGGTGGCGGCGGCCGTATTCGTGATGACGCGCGGTGGATCGGATACCGCCACCCGGTCCCACATGGCCGACCGTGAGTGGTGCACGCCGGGCACCCCGCGCACCGCGCTCTGCCCGAACAGCAAGGTGTTCGACGCAGCCCGGTACGCCACTCACGGCGACGCGTTCGAGTGCGTCCAGTTCGCCCATCAGGCTGATGCCCAGGCGGTGTTGCGGGCTGACCCCAGCGATCCGAACCACCTCGACGACGGAGGCGGCGTCGCCTGCCGGGGCTTGCCGGAACCGCGCGACACCGAACCGGTTCGCCGTATCGCGCAGCGGTTCAAGTGCCGTCCTGGCGATATCCGCAGCGCGCTCTGCCCGCAGCCGAAGCGAGCCTTCGACGCCCGCTACTTCCTGCGCTACGGCAACGACGCCTACGACTGCGACGACTTCGCCGGCCAGGCGGACGCGCAGGCCGTCCTGCGCTTCGAGCCGGCCGACCCGAACCGCCTCGACAAGGACGGGGACGGGATCGCGTGCCCGGATCTGCCGGGAACCAAGGACCTCAAGCCCGTACGGCGCGGAACACCGTGACGTGGCAAGGGCTCGCGCGTGTGCTCGGGCCCAACGTGACCCATCGACCGAAGGAAGCCCCGACTGCCATGACACCGGACCATCGCCTGCTCTCCTCGCGCGCGAGACGCGAGGACGGCTTCACACTCATCGAGTTGCTCGTGGTCATCGTGATCCTGGGCGTCCTCGCCGCCATCGTGGTCTTCTCCGTCAGGGGCATCGGCGACAAGGGCCGCGAGAACGCGGTGGCCGCGGACGCGGCTGCCCTGCGCACAGCGGAAGAGTCCTACTGCGCGCGGCACGGCCACTACGGGACGGTCGATGATCTGAAGGCGGGCGGGCTGCTGGCCGACGATCCGACGTACAACATGGTGATGGTCGGCACGGAGAACAAGTGCGGCCGAGGCGAGAAGTCGTCGTTCTCGCTCTACAGGACCGCACCGACGGAGAGTGCGGCGGACGCGGTCCCGGTGGGCGCGAATCCGACCGACCTCGCGGTCGACGAGAAGGCCGACCGGGTGTACGCCGTCTCCAGCGGCGACAACAGCGTCACCGTGATCGACGGCAGGACCGACACCGCGATCGGCAAACCGATCGATGTCTCCCGCGCCGTGACGAGCCCGACCCGGATCGCGGTCGACCCCGGCACGGGACGGGTCTACGTCGGAGGTACGGGCGGCGTCGCGATCATCGACACGGCCAAGGCCAACCAGGTGACCCCCGTCGGCGGTTTCTCGACGACCGTCTCCGGACTGGCCGTCTCTCCGGAGAACGGTGACGTCTACGTCGGCGGCGGATCTATCAGCAACTCGGCGGTCGCCTACATCGCGGCCGGCAGCTCGACGGCGAAGCCGATCACCCTGCCCGCCACGGGACTGGTGAGCGCGGTGTTCGGCATGGACTTCTCCTTCGACGCCGCGCGCCACGCGGTGTACGTCGCGAAGAGCAACCTCGGCACCGGTGAGAGCGCCGATGCCACCATCGGCCTCTTCGCCATCTCGTCGCAGACCCACCAGGCCAGGATCGTCTGGAAGTTCCCGACGAAGTCGGGCTGCGCCACCAACGCGGGGAACTTCCTCGTCAACAACTCCGTCCGGGGCAGCGCCGTCGTCGATCCCAACCGCCACCTCGTCTACCTCCTCGCCCGGAGATGCGCTCCGGACCCGGCGAACCCCACGGGCCAGTGGAAGGGCGTCGCGACGACGATCGTCATCGACCCCAGTGACGGCAGTTCCACGGCGATCGACGACCCGGTGGGAACGCTCTACGCCCCCATATCCGCTGTCTACAACGCCGCGGCAGGGTCGGTCTACGTCTTCTCCAATGGTGGGGCCATCGCGGAATGCGGCAGTATCGCGGGCCGCATCAGCCGAATCGTCGGCACGACGGTCACCGGACAGACATCGGTCTGCGCCGCGTCGAACGCCTCCGGGAACCCGGCGCACAAGGTCGCCGTGCTGAGCAACTTCAACAGGGTCTTCGTCACCCAGCTCAAGACCGCCGACACGCAGGACGACACCGAGTCGCCGGGCGGCCTCGGCGTGGCCGACGGCACCACGCTGCTGAGGCAGGCCCCGCTCGGCCGGCCCCGTGAGTTCGCCGCGGTGGCCGTCAACAACACGACGGCGAAGGTGTACGCCGTCGACATGGCGAACGGAACGGTCGAGGCGTACCGGACAGGATGAGCCCAGGCCGTGTCATCGCGGCCATCACACCGACCGCGTGCGCCGGAAACGAACCCCCGGAGCACGCGGTCGCGCGTCGTCCCGGAGGGCTGGGACGACGCGCGAGCGGTGCTCCGAACGGACCGGGAGCCGGGTCAGACGAGGTCGAGCAGTTCCGTGTGGACAGCGGCGTGGCCGCTGTGGTCGTCGACGAGATGGAGCTGAAGGATCCAGTGGGCACGCCACCCCTCGTCCAGTGTCCGGCGCAGGGGCCGGTCGTTGTCCGGACCGATGAACATGTCCGGCCGTGCCGACTCCGCACGCGTGGCGGGCGCGGTACCGGTCAACCGACCGCAGTGCCGGGAGCCCAGACTCCGGCCGGTCCCGGCCGCCAGGCCGCGTACCTCCGCGTAGAGCTCCCGACCGGTGATGGTTTCGTCGGCCCGGAAGGCATCACGGGCGCGGGAGGCCACGACGTCCAGGTCGTGCACGAGGCGCCGCCGCGCGAGCCCGTCACCGAGGGCCACGGTCCGGGCGAAGCCCGTCTCGTACGGGGCCAGCAAGGGCTCGAAGTCCACCACGACCAGGTCCTGTTCACCGATGACCCGGTCCGGCCACGACACGCCCGGCACGGCGTCCGGCCCCGACCGCACGAACCGACGGCCGACCCGGCCCGCCCGGACGCCGAAGACCTCCCGGGCGATCAGGGCGATCCGGTTGTCGACCTCCTCCTCGCCGCGTCCGGGCTTGATCACCTGCGTGGCGACCACGTGCGCGAACAGGCGCTGCGCCATGCGCTGGCCTTCCAGCAGGTGCAGGGCCCGCAGTCGTATGTCCATCCGGTCCAACGTCGTCATCGCGCGTCCTCGCTGTCAGCCCGAGGCGGTGCCCCGAGCACGCGACCGAAGCTAACAGCGTCCCCCGGCGCGGCATCACCGGTTGATCATCCAGCGCTCGGCCGGTGCCGGCCGCCTGAGTTGGTCCGTCGTACGAGGAACGCGGCTGAACCGAGGGCCGCCGACTCTCACGCGTAGGTGCGCAGTTCCGGCCACATCTCTCCCCACGGACGTCGCGGGCCCGTGCAGACGTAGACATGGCCGCCCTGTTCGACGTTGGGGACGCCGTACGGGGTGGAGAGGGTGGCGGCCACCCGGACGTGCCGGAAGTGCCGGCGCAACTGGGCGGCGTACTCGGGGGCGTGGTCCGGTCCGGGGGCGATGGCCACCACGGTCGTGGCGTCCGGGTTGCCCGGACCCCACCACCAGTCGGTGTTCTGGGCGCTCACGGCGGTGGGCAGTCCGGTGCCTCGGCCGAGTTCGTTGACGGCGCCGGCCTCGCCGTAGTCCGCCGCGAACACCACCGCGTTCGCGCGCTGTCCGGCCGGGAGCCCGGTCCACACCTGCCTTACGGTGGAGACGAGTTGGGGCCAGCCCACGGTCTCGCCCGAGTTCGAGCTGATGCCGTACGTCCAGGCCACGTCGGAGAGCGGCAGCACCGGCAGGACGATCACCGCGAACATCCCGGCAGAGGCGGTGGTCGCGATCATCAGGTCGCGCAGCCGGCCCGGCCGGGCGTGCAGCCAGCCGTCGAGCCCCACGGACCCGGCCGCCAACAGGCAGACGTACAGCCCGCCCAGGTAGTACACCTGGGCTCCGGTCGTCACGGCGAACAGCACGAACAGCACCGCGTACGTGGCCACCAGGCACTGCCACAGCGGGCGGCCGGAGCGCCATAGGAACCGCAGACCCGCCATCCACAGGACCGCCAGCGCCAGGCACGACATGCCGAACTGCCCCACGATCCAGGTGGGGATGTTCTCCGGGCCCCCGTTCTTCCCGTTCAGCGCCCGTGTCATCTCGAACATCGCCCAGCCGTGCCGCGACTGCCACCACAGGTCGGGCAGCACGAGCAGTACGGCGATCGCGGCGCCCGCGAGCAGCCGGCGGTCGGCCACGGTCCGGCGGGCGGGGCCCAGGAGCACGGTGGCCAGCAGGACGACGCCGAAGATCCCGGCGAGGTGGTTGAACTCCGAGCCGATGCCGATCAGCGCTCCCGCGGCGAGCCACCACCGGGTGTCGCCGGTGCGGCCGATCCGCACGACCACCAGCGCCGTCGCCGCCCAGGCCAGGACCTCGTACGACGTGGTGTTGGCGATGTGCGCGCCGCCCAGCAGCACGGGCATGGTGCCGGTCGCGACCGCCGCGAGCAGCTGGGCCCGGCGCGCGCCGCCGAATTCGCGCGCTGTCATGCCGCCCACCACCACCGTGCCCGCCGCCGCCAGTGCGGGCCACAGCCGCAGGCCCGCCTCCGACACCCCGAACAACGAGAGCGAGACCCGCGCCAGCAGCGGCGCCAGCACCGGCTGGTCCACGTAACTCGCCTGGAGGTGCCTGGCGCAGTCGAGGAAGTACAACTCGTCTATATGGAAGCCGTAGCGCGGGGACAGCGCCATCAGCAGGACGAAGACCAGCCCCGCGACTGCGAACACCCGCCGGTCCTGCGGCGCCGTCCGCCCACCGTTCTCGTCGGCACTCGCGACGCCCGCCCTGTCCGCCATCTCCGCAACCCCCCGGTCTCGGCCCCCCGGCCCGCGTTCGCGACCGGTGCGGTCCGGTGCGCACGGCTCCCGGGCCGCTCGTACCCTACGCATCCGGCCTGTGGGTGGCGAGGGTCCTCGGGAGACGGGTGACCGGCCGCCGCACCGGAGTAGCAGGACTGGCCGCCCCGGGGGCCCCGGAATAGCTTGGCTCCCGTAGGCGGCCGAGGTACCTCCGACGGGCGGGATGGTCCGATGCAGAGCACAGCCGTACGCCTCGGCGGCGCCGAGGACCCACTGGGTCCGGGCTACAAGTGGATCGCGCTCTCGAACACCACGCTGGGTGTCCTGATCGCGACGATCAACCTGTCGATCATCCTCATCGCGCTGCCGGACATCTTCCGGGGCATCGGAGTGGACCCCCTCCAGCCGGGCAACACGAGCCTGCTGCTGTGGCTGATCATGAGCTACATGGTCGTCACCGCGGTCCTGGTGGTGAGCTTCGGCCGGCTGGGTGACATGTACGGCCGGGTCCGGATGTACAACCTGGGGTTCGCGGTCTTCACGGTCTTCTCCGTACTGCTATCGGTGACCTGGACGCACGGCACCGCCGGTGCCCTGTGGCTGATCGGGATGAGGGTGCTCCAGGGCGTGGGCGGAGCGATGCTGATGGCGAACTCGAACGCCATCCTCACCGACGCCTTCCCGCCCCGGCAGCGCGGTCTCGCCCTGGGGCTCAACCAGGTCGCGGCGATCGCGGGGTCGTTCATGGGACTCGTGCTCGGCGGGCTGCTCGGTCCCTTCGACTGGCACCTGGTGTTCCTGGTCTCCGTCCCGATCGGGCTGTTCGGCACGGTCTGGGCCTATCTGAAGCTGCGCGACACCGGCGTCCGCACCCCGGCCCGGATCGACCGGTGGGGCAACCTGACCTTCGCGGCCGGTCTGATCGCCGTGCTGTCCGGCATCACGTACGGCATCCAGCCCTACGGCGGCAACACCATGGGATGGACCAATCCGTGGGTGATCACCGCCATCGTCGGCGGGCTGGCCGTGCTGGGGCTCTTCTGCCTGATCGAGACCCGGGTCGCCCAGCCGATGTTCCATCTGGCGCTGTTCCGCATCCGCGCCTTCACGGCGGGGAACGTGGCGAGTCTCCTGGCGTCCCTGGGACGCGGCGGCCTGATGTTCATCCTGATCATCTGGCTCCAGGGGATCTGGCTGCCCCGGCACGGCTACGGCTTCGAGCAGACCCCGCTGTGGGCAGGTATCTACATGCTGCCGCTGACGATCGGTTTCCTGATCGCCGGTCCGTTCTCCGGGTGGGCCTCGGACCGCTACGGCGCCCGGCTCTTCACCACCGGCGGCATGCTCCTGGCGGCCGCCACCTTCGCGGCGCTCAAAGCCCTGCCGGTCGACTTCGACTACCCGCTCTTCGCCCTGATCCTGCTCGTCAACGGGCTGGCCATGGGGCTCTTCGCCTCGCCGAACCGGGCGGCGATCATGAACAGTCTGCCGCCGGACCAGCGTGGGGTGGGCGCGGGAATCAGCACCACCTTCCAGAACTCGGCCACCGTGCTGTCGATCGGCATCTTCTTCTCGCTGATGATCGCCGGGCTCGCGAGCACGCTGCCGGACACGCTGGCCCACGGGCTCACCGAGCAGGGCGTACCGTCCGCCGACGCGGCACGCGTCGCGGCCCTGCCACCGGTCGGCGTGCTGTTCGCGGCGCTCCTGGGATACAACCCGGTACGCAGCCTGCTCGGCCCGGAGACCCTGGCGCAACTGCCCACCAGCCACGCCGACTACCTCACCGGGCGGGCCTTCTTCCCGACGCTGATCTCCGGGCCGTTCGAGCAGGGCCTCTCCGTGGCCTTCGACTTCGCCATCGCGGCGTGCCTGGTGGCGGCGGTCGTCTCGCTGCTGCGCGGCGGCCGTTACGTACACGGCGAGACGGAGACGGAGACCGCGAAGGCCTGACGCCCCCGTGCCCGCCGGGGCTGTCAGGCGCGGCGGCGCAGCCGCAGCGGGGCGTACACGGCGAGGGCCGCCAGGAACGCCACCCCGTAGGCGAGGTCCGCCCCGTGCAGTGCCCGCGCCACCGGGCCCACGTACAGGCTCGTGTTCATGAACGGCACCGCCGCGGCGAAGGCCGCGGCGAAAGCGGTGAGCGCCGGCCACCACGGCTGGGGGCGGGAGCTCTCGGCGGCCAGGTCGACGGGGGAGCCGCCGCGCGCCCGCGCCCGGACGATCCAGTCGACGGCCACGATCGCGACGAACCCGGGGATCCAGTAGCCGACGAGCAGCAGCACGTTCTGGAAGCGGGCCGTCGTGTCGGCCGCGTGCATCCACAGGACGAGCGGGAAGCCGAGGGCGGCGGCGAGCGCGGCGGCGACGGGGCGCGGCAGGCGGACGCCCATGGTCTGGAGGGCCAGCGAGCCGCTGTAGTCGTTCATGGCGTTGCTGCACAGCGCGGCGAGTGCCACGGCGAGCAGCCCGAACGCGCCGAGCGCGCCCCCGCCCAGCAGGGTGTCGATGCCGTGCGCGGTCTGGTCGGTGAAGACGGACGCACCCCACAGGCCGAGCGTCTGGACCGCCACGAACGAGACGCTGATGCCGAGCAGCGTGCACCAGAACATCCGGGGCCGCGACGTGGTGCGCGGCAGATAGCGGCTGAAGTCGCTGGCGTACGGCGCCCAGGACAGCGCCAGGCTCAGGGCGACGGTGCACGTCAGGACGAACGCGCCCGCCCGGTCCGCGCCGTGCGCGGTGCCGGTCGCGGCGGGGTGCACCCCGTCCAGCAGCTTCGTGGCGAGCACCGCGAAGGCGGCGGCGAGGACGAAGGTCATCACAGTCTGGAGCCGGTGGATCACCTCATATCCCAGGACGCCGAGCGCGCCCTGGGCCGCCATCATGACCAGCACTCCCAGCCAGAACGGCCAGCCGCACAACTGGGCCAGCGCCTCCCCGCCGAACAGTTCGATCAGCGCGTCCCAGGCGATGGACGACAGCCACTGGAGCGTGCCCGGCAGCAGCACACCCCGGCCGAACGCCAGCCGGGCGAGCGGGAGTTGTCCGGCGCCTGTCTGGCTGCCCCAGGTGCCCAGATACGCGGTGGGAACGGCACCCACGAGGGTGCCGAGCACGACGGCGGTGAGCGCCGTGGCGAAGTCCAGGCCCAGCGCGATGCCGACGGTGCCGGTGAAGACCCCGGTCATGGTCAGGTTGGGGGCGAACCAGACGGTGAACAGCCGGCCGGGCCCGCCGTAGCGGCGGTCCTCGGGGACGGGGGCTATCCCGTGCGCCTCGACGCGCAGATCGCCGGGGGCGGTGGGCATCCGCCCGTCGAACGCGGGCCGAGGGTCCGTGGCCGCGCGCTCGTCCTGGGCATACGGCAATGACATGAAGACATCCCTCCGCCAGTGCTAACTGGTTCAGGTTCGACGGGTGTGTTCTCAGCCCCTGTGCGGGGCACCCCGTGTCCGGTGTGGCGGCCAGGATAGCCGGGTGCGTGTGCGCGTAGCGCGACGGGAGGCAGTGCGCAACCGGCTCACGCTGGAGTTCCGGCAGGCCGACGGGACCAGGCCGGCCCCGGTCAGCTGAAGAGCTTGGCCACGAATGCGGAAAGATTGGCCGATGTGCGGGCGATCTGCTCCTCCACCGTCAGCGACTCCTTGAACCGGGCGCCGGAGGGCACGGCCTTCTTCCCCCGGACGTAGAGCGAACAGGCCAGGTCGGTGCACATGTACAGGCCGACCGAATTGCCATCGCGCCCGGACTGCCCGGTCTTGCGGGCGGTCATCAGGGAGACCCCGCTGCCGGGGTGCGTGGTCAGACAGAGCGAGCACATGCTCCGGTGCAGGAAGCCGCGCTGCTGGGAGGGGAAGCGGAGCGTGATGCCCGCCGTCCGGCCGTCGTACTCGGTGACGATGTAGCTGCGCCCGGGAGCGGACAGGTCACGCCAGCCGAGGAAGTCCAGATCCTCCCACGGCAGCTCCTCGAAATCGCGGGGGAGCGGCAGACGCTTGGCTTCCCCCTTGGAGCAGTTGACGAACGATGTGCGGATGTCCTGCTCGGTCACGGCCTTCATGACATCGACGCTAACTCTGCCTACGACCCCTAGGCAAACGAATAAATGATTTAGGGGTTCACCTGCGTACCCTCGGGCAGGACGCTCAGCCGATGGGCGGGCGGGTGCTCGATGCCGAGGTCGGGGCGCCAGGCCGCGAGGATCTGCGCCGAGGGGTCGAACAATGGCGTCGGCAGTTCCTCGGGGCGGGTCCACCGCCAGGTACTGATCAGATGGGGTTCTGTCACCTGTGGGCTGCCCGACTCCACCGTGACCAGGGCGGCCATCGTCACCCGGTTGATGCCACCGGCCACGTCGTGCAGCATCGCGAAGACGGCCATGCCGTCCTCGGGGACCTCAAGCCCGGTCTCCTCGCGCAGCTCCCGCACCGCCGCCGCCGCGACGCCCTCGCCCGTCGGATCGACCTTCCCGCCGGGCAGCTCCCAGCTGCCGCTGTGATGCCGGCCGAGCAGGACGCGCCCTTCGGCGTCCCGCACGATCACGCCCACCCCCAGGGCGGCCTGGGCCTGTGGCGGCCGGGAGTTGCGGTCCGGGATCCGTGCCGTTTCGCTGTCCATGTCTGCTCCTCGGATCGGACTCATCGGCGGCCGGTGACCGCCACAAGGTGTCGAGCCTAAGGGCGGGCGGCGCGGGCGCCCGCGGTCATCCGGCCAGCCGCAACGACGTCGGCGCGATGCCGAGCCGCACCGTCTGCCCCCACGCCAGCTCCAGCGCGTCCGACTCCATACCGTCACCGAAGACGACCACCCGGTCGGACTCCACGGTCAGCCGCAGCCCCTGCCCGCGCCCCAGCTCGCCCGAGACCAGCGAGGTGCCGGTGACGGGCGAGGGCCAGGCCTCCCGGACGAACCAGAGCAGCCGGGGGTCTGTGGGCGACGGCAGCGTGAGCGGGCTGCGGCGTTCCTGCCACAGGGAGCGCAGCCAGCCGGTGGCGCCGGTGCCGGTGCCGACCAGGACGCCGGAGGACGCCTGCGGTTCCGCGGGGGAGTCCGCCGTGTCGGGGCCGAGCCGGTAGCGGGCCGTCTGGTGCCCCGGCGGGCCGAGATAGATCTCGTTGAGCGCCAGCAGCCGCTGGGTGTCGTCGGCCACCGCCTCGACCATCGTCAGCTCGTCCGCCGTGCCGCCCGGCGTCACGGCCGCCCGCAGCAGCGCCGCCGCGTCGGCGGGCCGGTGGCGGACCAGGACCCCGGGATTGCGTCCGGGATCGGTGTCGATGCCCACGACCGGCTGCCCGGAGAGGTACTTGGCGGCGTTGGCGACCAGGCCGTCCTGGCCGACCACGACCACCACGTCCTCGGGCGCGAACAGGAACCGGTCCAGATCCTGGCGCTCCACCCGGGACTGCCGCCACTGGAGCGGAACGGCAGCCGCCACATCGCTGAGCGCCTGCCGGGTCCGCTCGTGCCGCCGGGCCACCTCCTCGATGGACCGGCCCCGGCTCGACAGGAAGAACGCGGCCTGACCGTGCGTGCCGTGCCGGGCCAGCAACTCCTCGTACTCGGTGGTGCGATGGACCAGCACCGCTCGCGGCGCCAGGCTCATGCCCGGCTCTCGGGGGAGGGCCCGCCGAGCTTGGTGAGCAGTCCGGTGAGGACGTCGGGCGAGAGGGTGAGGCTGTCGATGCGCGGCAGGTTCTCCGCGAGCCGGGTGGCGGCCAGCGCGTGCAGGGTCGCGGCCTCCACCTCTCCGTGCACCCGCAGCCAGGCCGCCTGGGACTCGGCGCGGGCCGCCCCGACCTCACGCGCCGACTCCGCCTCGGCACGGGCGAGGCGCACCTTGCGCGCCGCCTCGGCCTCGGCGCGCACACCGTCGGCGGCGGCGTTCTCCTCCGCCTCGCGCCGGGTGTTGGTGCCGCGCTGCTCGACCAGCTGCTCCTCGCGGCGTGCCAGCTCGATCTGGCTGGCCAGCTCGTTCTCAGCGATGGTCCGCTCGCGCTCGACGGCGACGGCCCGCCGTTCGTACGTCGCGCGGTCGGCCTCCTGCTGGATCTGCTCCCTGGCGGGGGTGCGCAGGGCCCGCTCCACCTCTGCCTCCGGCCGGATGGCGACGACGCGCACGGCCACCACCTCGATCCCGGTGGCGGGCAGCCGGGGCTCGTCGGCCAGCCCGGCGGCGACCCGTTCGCGTACGGCGGCGACGCCGTCGACCAGTGCGCCTGCCAGCGGGGTGCGGGCCAGCACGTCCAGGGTGTGCTGCTGGGCCGTCTCGGTGAGCAGCGTCGCGATCTGCTCCAGCGGTGCGCCGCGCCAGACGCCGGTGTCGGGGTCCACGGAGAAGTCGAGGCGCGCGGCGGCCTCGGCCGGATCGCTGATCCGGTACGTCACGGTGGCCTGCACGGTGACGTCCTGGAAGTCGGCGGTGCGGGCGTGGAAGGCCATGGCCAGTTCGCGGTCGTTGACCGGCACCTCGGAGAGCGCGGCGCTGAGCGACCGGTACCAGAAGCTCAGCCCGGCGCCGTCGTGGGCGAGGACGCCGCGTTTGTGGTGGCGGATGTGGGCCGTGGGCGCGGAGCGCAGATGGCGCCAGCCGAAGCGCCTGGTGATGTCGGCCATGGTGGGACCCCCTTGTTTTCGTCATGAAGACGATAACGGCGCCGCGCCATATCGTCAAGGGGACGAGAAGGGGGAGTGGTGGCAGCTGTGAGCGCGTACGAAAACGGGCGGCCGGTGACCTCCGAAGAAGTCACCGGCCGCCCGGACGGTGCGCCGCCCCCGTCCCCACGGTGCGGCGCGTGCGGGCCGTCGTCATCCGCTGGGGCGACGGCCCACGTCTTTCAGGGCCCGGACGCGGGAGCGCCCAGGCCGAGTGCGGGAAGGACGGCGCCCTCCACGAAGCGGACCAGGAAGTTCTCGTCCGCGCAGCTCCCCTCCAGCAGGGGCCGGGCGCGCATCACGCCCAGCAACTGCGCGGAGACGAACTCCGTGGCGGGGTTGTCCGCCGCCACCTCGCCACGTTCCACGCCGCGCCTGACCATGGCGTCGAGAGCCGCCAGCTCCGGCAGGATCAGCGACTCGCGCAGCGCGCACAGCAGCTCGGGGCTCTGGAGCGCGGCGTGGCTCAACGCCAGCATCAGCGTGGTGTCGCGGCCCGAACCCTCACCGATGGCCTTCGCCGCCGCGCGCAGGTCTCCCGCCAGCGTGCCCGTGTCGATCCTCGGCAGCAGTCCGCGCCGGGTGCCGTGCAGGGCGGCGACGACCAGCTCCGGTTTGGAGCCCCACTGCCGGTAGAGCGTGGACTTGCCGCAGCGGGACCGGGCGGCGACGCCCTCCATGGTGAGTGACTCGTAGCCGCTCTCCCTGAGCATGTCGAGGACGGCGGTGTAGAGCTCCTGGGCCCGTTCCGGCGTGATTTTCGAGCGGCGTGGCGCGGGCGCCGTCTCCTGCTCGGTTTCCTGCGACGACATGCGCGTTCCCTCTCTGCGACTCTGCGACGAGGTCCATCGATACGCCAGTGTACCGATACGCGAGTGTTCCGATACGCCCGCGTATCGGTACACTGGCGTATCGATACGGCATGGGCTGATCCATGCCGCCGTAACACCGCTTCGTCAGCAAAGGGGCACCGGGTGATGTTCGCCGGTAGCAGGCCCGCAGATCAGGAGCCGGACAGCGCTGCCCGACCGCCCCTCGTCCGCGAGCTTCTTCTCGTCGTGGGGCTTTTCGCGATCTACAAGTTCGGCCGCCAGGCCGCCAACGGCCACGTCGATGAGGCGTTCCACAACGCCGGACACGTCTGGGACTTCGAACGCGCCGCGCACCTGCCCGGCGAGGGAACCGTGCAGGGGCTGCTGCTCCACAACGAGACGCTGATCCACCTGGCGAACACCTACTACGCCACGGTGCACTTCCCGGCCACCCTGCTCTTCCTGGCCTGGCTGTACTGGCGCCGACCGCGCCACTACGTCTGGTCGCGGCGCGTCCTCGCCGTCCTGACCGGTGCCGCACTCGCCCTGCACCTGATCTTCCCGCTCGCCCCGCCCCGGCTGCTCGCCGCCGCCGGCCTCGTCGACACCGGGCAGGTGTACGGGCCGACGGTCTACGGAGCGACGCCCGCCACCGACTCGATGGCGAACCAGTTCGCGGCGATGCCCTCACTGCACTTCGGCTGGGCGGTCATGGTCGGCGTCGGCCTCGTCGTCGCGACCCGTTCCCGGTGGCGCTGGCTGTGGCTGCTGCACCCGGCGATCACCCTGTTCGTCATAGTCGGCACCGCCAACCACTACTGGCTCGACTCGATCGTGGTCGCCGCACTGCTCTCGGTGGCCCTCGCGGCCCTGCGCCTGCCGCGCACCGAACCGGTCAGGCACGTCGCCTGGCCGGCCGCCGCGGCGGGCCCGTACGCCGGCGGTTCCTACGCCGTCCCCGCTCCCGCTGTTCACACTGCCCTCCCCGCCCGGTCCGGCGACCGCTCCCCGTCCTACGCCGCGTCCGGAGCCGGACGATGAACGCCACCCTGATCGCCGTCGCGCTGTCCCTGGTCTCCGCCGCCGCCTACGCGTCGGCCGCGGTCGCCCAGGCACGGCTCGCCGGGCGCACCGCACCCGGGACCGGGACGCTCCGGCTGCTCGGGCACGGGGCGTGGTGGTCGGCCGTCGGGCTGAACGCCGGCGGCGCGCTGCTGCACGTGGCCGCGCTGAAGTACGGCCCGCTCACCCTGGTCCAGCCGCTCGGCGCCCTCACCCTGGTCGCCGCCGTCCCGCTCGGCGCCCGCGCGGCCGGACGCCGCGTCTCCACGACAGAATGGCGCGGCACCCTGCTCACCCTGCTCGGCCTCGGGGCCCTGCTGACCACCGCGGGCGGCTCCGCCCCGCATCAGACCCTCAGCCTGGTCGAGGCGCTCGCCGTGGGCGCCGGAACCATGGCGGTCGTGGCGGGCCTCAGCCGTCCCGGCGCCCGCCCGGGGCTGCGGCACGCGGCGGCCTCCGGCATCACCTCCGGTGTCGCCTCCGCGCTCACCCAGACCCTCACGGTCGCCGTCACCGACCACACCACGGGCCCGCTGTTCAGCTGGCGCCTGGTGGTCGTCGCGCTCCTCGTCTCGGCGTTCGCGATGGGCGGGCTGCTGCTCTCCCAGACGGCCTACCGGGGCGGCCTCGGCGCACCGCTCGCCGTGGTCACCCTCGCCAACCCCGTCGCCGCGGCGGCCATCGGCCTCGCGCTGCTCGGGGAGCGCCTCCAGGGCGGGACGATCAGCCTGGTCGCGGCGCTGCTCGGCTCGGCCGCCGCGGTACGCGGAGTGTTCCTGCTCAGCCGCGCACAGGCCGGGGCGGCGCCCGTCGCCGCGCCCGTGCCCGCGCCGGACGCCCCCGTACCGTCGCGGGTGGTCATCAGGAGCCCGCGCGCGCTCCGCCCGGAGCACGGACACCTCCGCAGGATCAGGGCCGGGCGCTCCTGAACCGTGCGGTGAAGGGCCCGAGCACGCGGTGAAGGCCCAGGCCGGTTATTGAGGGCCGGGTTCCGCCGGGGCGACGGCGGCGTCATCGGCCAGTGCGCGGGTCAGCCAGCCGATCCAGAAGTTCTCCAGGTCGATGCCGCCCCGCAGCACGAGATGACGCAGCCGGTCCTCCGCCGCGGTGCGCTCCGGAGGGAAATCCCGCTCCTCGATCGCCAGATACTCCGCGAGCTGCTGCCGGTGCAGCGCCAGATGCCGGCGCAGCTCGGTCTCCAGGCCCGGCGCCCCGACGACCGCCGCCGCCCGCATCCGCAGCAGCAGGGGGTCACGGACCTGCTTCGGGTCCTCCGGACGTGCCACCCACTCGGACAGCGCTTCGCGGCCCGCCGGCAGCACCTCGTACTCCTTCTTCCGGCCCCTGGCGGGCTGCGCCGGGACGAGCGCCCTGATCTGCCCGGCCCGCTCCAGCTTTCCCAGCTCCCGGTAGATCTGCTGGTGGGTGGACGGCCAGAAGTAGCCGATCGAACGGTCGAACCTGCGGGTCAGCTCCAGCCCCGAGGAAGGCTTTTCGAGCAGGGCGGTGAGGATCGCGTGCGGGAGTGACATGGGGTGCATCCTAAGGACGGCCGGGCGGCCGGGTGCCCAGCCGTTCGGACACCCGGACACGCTCGGTCAGAGCGCGGCGGCGAGCTCCGTGCCCTGACGGATCGCCCGCTTGGCGTCCAGCTCGGCCGCGACGTCCGCGCCGCCGATCAGATGCGCCGCCCTGCCCGCGGCGAGCAGCTCCTCGTACAGCTCCCGCCGGGGCTCCTGGCCCGCGCACAGCACCACCGTGTCGACCGGCAGCAACCGCTGCTCGCCGTCGACCGTGAGGTGCAGCCCGTCGTCGTCGATGCGCTCGTAGCCCACGCCCGCCAGCATGGTCACGCCGCGGTGCCGGAGCTCGGTGCGGTGGATCCACCCCGTCGTCTTCCCGAGCCCCGCGCCGACCTTGCTCGCCCTGCGCTGGAGCAGATGGACCGTACGCGGCGACTTCGGGCGCTCTGCGGTGCCCAGTCCGCCCCGTTCCCGGTACTCCGTGTCCACCCCCCACTGCCGGAAGAACGCCTCCGGGTCCAGGCTCGCCGCGTCCCCGCCGTCGGTCAGGAACTCGGCCACGTCGAAACCGATCCCGCCCGCCCCGACAAGCGCGACCCGGTCGCCCACCGGCGCCCCGTGGCGCAGGACGTCGAGGTAGCTGACCACGCTGGGGTGGTCGACGCCCGGGATCGCGGGGGTGCGCGGCGTGACCCCGGTGGCCAGCACGATCTCGTCGAAATCGTCGAGCTGCTCCGCGGTGACCGCGGCACCGAGCCGGACCCCGACCTTCTCCTCCGCCAGCCGGGTACGGAAGTAGCGCAGCGTCTCGTTGAACTCTTCCTTGCCCGGCACCCGGCGCGCCACGTTGAGCTGCCCGCCGATCTCCTCCGCCGCGTCGAACAGCGTCACCTCGTGGCCGCGCTCGGCCGCCGTCACGGCACACGCGAGTCCGGCGGGACCGGCGCCGACGACCGCGACCCGCTTGCGGGTCCTGGTCGGTGACAGCGTGAGCTCCGTCTCGTGGCAGGCCCGCGGATTGACCAGGCAGGAGGTGACCTGACCGCTGAAGATGTGGTCCAGACAGGCCTGGTTGCAGCCGATGCAGGTGTTGATCGCGTCCGCGCGGCCCTCGCTCGCCTTCACCACGAAGTCCGGGTCGGCGAGGAACGGCCTGGCCATCGACACCATGTCCGCGCGCCCCGCCGCGAGGATCTCCTCCGCGACCTCCGGGGTGTTGATCCGGTTGCTCGTCACCAGCGGTACGGAGACGGCGCCGCGCACCTTCTCGGTGACCCAGGTGAACGCGCCGCGCGGCACCGACGTCGCGATGGTCGGGATGCGCGCCTCGTGCCAGCCGATGCCGGTGTTGATGATCGTCGCCCCGGCCGCCTCGATCTCCCGGGCGAGCCGCACGACCTCCTCCAGCGAAGAGCCGCCGGGCACCAGGTCCAGCATCGAGAGCCGGTAGATCAGGATGAAGTCGCTGCCGACCCGCTCGCGGACCCGCCGCACGATCTCCAGGGGGAAGCGGATCCGGTTCTCGTACGAGCCGCCCCAGCGGTCGTCGCGGTGATTGGTCTCGGCGGCGATGAACTCATTGATCAAGTAGCCCTCGGAGCCCATGATCTCGACGCCGTCGTAACCCGCGCGCCGCGCCAGCGCGGCCGCCGTGACGAAGTCCTCGATGGTCGACTCGATCTCTTCGTCGGTGAGCGCGTGCGGGGTGAACGCGCTGATCGGCGCCTTGACCGCGCTCGGTGCCACCAGACCGGGGTGATGGGCGTAACGCCCGAAGTGCAGGATCTGCATGGCGATCCGGCCGCCCGCCGCATGCACGGCAGAGGTCACCCGCGCGTGTTCGGCCGCCTCCGCCTCCGTGGTCATCTTCGCGCCGCCGGGAAAGGTGCAGCCGGCGTCGTTCGGCGCGATGCCGCCGGTGACCATCAGGCCCACGCCGCCGCGCGCGCGGGCGGCGTAGAACGCGGCCATGCGCTCGAAGCCGTGCTCGACCTCCTCCAGACCGATGTGCATCGATCCCATCAGGACCCGGTTCGGGAGAGTGGTGAACCCGAGGTCGAGCGGGCTCAGCAGATGCGGGTACGGGCTCATGCGGCGGCTCCTCGCGCAGTGTCGTCGCACCAGTTCTAGAGCACCGCAACGCCATTGTGCAACAAGTTGCACAATGGCGTACGTCGCACTGTGTCACGGGTCACCCGTCCTTTGGCGGTGCCCGGACGGCCTAACAACGTGACCCGTCGGGGCGCCGGGGCGCGGAGAGTGGATCCGTACCGCACCCGGGGCCCCTATCCGTCCGGCCGGGCCCCCGAACCCTCCCGGAGAACCCCATGGGCAGCGTGAACCGTCGTGACCTCGGCCTCCTTCTCCTGCGCGTCGGCACCGGCGCGGTGCTGGCAGCGCACGGCAGCCAGAAACTGGTGGGCTGGTTCGGCGGCGGAGGCATCGAGGGCACCACCGCCGCGATGGAGGCGATGGGCTTCCACCCGCCGAAGCACAGCGCGGTCGCGGCCGGACTGGGCGAGGCCGGCGGCGGCGCGCTGCTGGCCCTGGGCCTGGCCACGCCCGCGGCGGGTGCGGCGGCCGCCGGTGCCATGGCCGGTGCCGTGGCCGTCCACGCGCCCGCCGGATTCTTCGCACAGGGCGGCGGATACGAGTACCCGGCCTTCCTCGGGTTCACCGCTGCCGCGATCGGACTGATCGGCCCCGGCCGCTACTCCGTGGACCAGGCCACCTGTCACGTGTTCAACCGGCCCTGGACGGTGGCGCTGGCCTTCGCGGGCGGCGCGGTGGCGGCCGCCGCCGTCGTCGGCAAGCGGGCCAGGGGACAGGTCCCGGCCCCGGCGCCCGCTCCGGAGGAGTTCTGATCCGGCGGGGGACCTGAGCCCGGGGTTCCTCGCCGACCGCTCGGGGCCCGTCCGGTCCAGCCCTGTCCCGTCCGGTCAGTTCGGTGGTCTGCGGCGGCCGCGCTTCGCCGCCGCGACCAGCGCGGGCACCGTGGCGAGTTTGACCCGCGGGCGGCCCTGCTCGCGGCCGCCCGCCAGCTCGGCCCGTTCGATGGCCGCCAGCCCCCTGGCGTCGATGACATCGCGGCCCCGGCTCCGGGCGAGGCGGTGGAACGCCCGGGGCGGGGGAGTGGGGGAGGGCAGTACGCCCGCCACGGCGTCCGCCAGGAGGGAGCCGACGGTCTCGGCGGCGCAGGTGCGATTGGCCCCGATGCCGCCCGACGGGCCCCGCTTGATCCAGCCGACGACGTAGGTCGCGGCCATGCCGGTGACCCGGCCGCCCTCGTGCGGAACGGTTCCGGTCGTCTCGTCGAAGGGCAGCCCCGGCACCGGCAGACCCCGGTATCCGATCGCCCGCAGGAACAGCCCCGCGGATATCTCCCGCCGCCCCTCGGCGGCCGTCACCCGTACCGCCTCGACCTGGTCCCGGCCGAGCACTTCAGCCGGGGCCGCGTGGAAGCGGAAGACGATGCGCCGTGCGGCGGCCGGTGTACGCGAACGGCCTGCCGTCTCCCGTGGCATGTCCCGGAACAGCGCGGCCTTCTCGCCCGGCGCTGCGGCATCGATCGCCGCGCCCGTCCTCCGGTCGCTGTCGTCGACGACCACCTCCACACCCGGCAGGTGCTTGAGGGCGAGCAGTTCGGAGGCGGTGCAGGCGGTGTGCTCCGGGCCGCGCCGCCCGAGCAGCACCACCTCGCGCACCCTTGAGTCCCGCAGGGCCGACAGCGCGTGACCGGCGATGTCCGTGTCCGCCAGGGCGGCCGGATCCGTGACGAGGATGCGCGCGACGTCGAGCGCGACGTTGCCGTTCCCGGCGACGACCACCCGGTCCGCCGTCAGGGCGACGCTTTCCGGCGGCGTCTCCGGGTGGGCGTTGTACCAGGACACGAACGAGGTGGCCGAGATGCTGCCCGGCAGGTCCTCGCCCGGTATGCCGAGCCGTCGGCCGGTGGAGGCGCCGACCGCGTAGATCACCGCGTCGTGGTGCTCGGCGAGCTCCGCCACGGTGACGTCCCGGCCCACCTCGACGCCCAGGGCCATGCGTACCCGGGGGTGCGAGTGGAAGCGCGCGAACGTCTCGCCCGCCTTCTTCGTCGCGGGGTGATCGGGCGCGACGCCGTACCGCACCAGGCCTCCCGCCACCGGCAGCCGGTCCACCAGCGTGACCTCGGCGTTGGTGTGCAGCAGCAGGTCCTCCGCGGCGTACATCCCGGCCGGTCCGGTGCCGACGACCGCCACCCGGATCGGCGCGAAACCGGACGGCAGGCTGCGCGGGAACGAGGGCGCGCCCCAGGCATGGAAGTTCGGCCCGGCGACGGGCTCCGGATCCCGGTCCTCGAAGTAGGCGGCGTTGATCGCGGCGTACTCCTTGCGCGCCCCGAAGAGGCTGTCCACCGGGAAGACGGCGTCGACCGGGCAGGCATCCGCACAGGCGCCGCAGTCGATGCAGGTCGCCGGATCGACGTAGAGCATCTCGGTGCTGCCGAAGGCCTGTTCCTCCGGGGTCGGGTGAATGCAGTTGACGGGGCACACGGCCACGCAGGTGGCATCGCTGCAGCAGGTCTGGGTGATGGCGTAGGTCATCTCGGCATCTCGTCGGCTCGGTCGCTCGGTCGCGCGGTCGGTTCGGTCGGCGCGCCGGTCAGATCAGGGAGGCGCGCTTGTAGAAGAAGAGGGCCGGTTTGGTGAGGAGCCGCGCCGAGGCGAGGAACTCCATCAGGCCCGAACAGCTGGACCGCATCAGCGACTTGTGGTGCTCGTTGGCCCCCGCCTCGCTACGGGCGCGCTCGCTGTCCAGACCGGCGTTCGCGTAGACGTCCTGGTTCACCATGCTGGTGACGATGTAGTACGAGGCGATCGCGACCACGAGGGAGTTGATGTGGCGGCGCACCGGACCCGCGTTCCGCAGCCGCCTGCGGGTCTCGTCACGGGCGAACTTCATGTGCCGTGACTCCTCGACCACGTGGATGTTGTTGATGGTGCGGACGAACGGCGCGACCCGCTCGTCCCGCATCCAGTCGCGCTGCATCACGTCGAGCACCTCCTCGGCGACGAGGATCGCCGCGTAGGCGGCCTCTCCGAAGGCAAGTGTCTTGAAGGCCCTGCCCAGTTCGACCACCGCGCGGTGCGGCCGGTAGGCCGGTGCGCCGAGCTTCGCCGCGCCCCGGGCGAACATGATGGAGTGCCGGCACTCGTCGGCCACCTCGGTGAGCGCCCACTGGAACCGCGGGTCGGTCGGGTCCTTCGCGTACATGTCGCGCAACACCATCTGCTGCAGGATCATCTCGAACCAGATGCCCGTACTGGCGACGGACGCGGCCTCCTGGCGGGTCAGGGCCTTGCGCTGGGCCTCGGTCAACTCCTGCCAGTACGCGGTCCCGTAGAGCGTGCTCCACTCGGGGCTCGCGCCGTGGTGGTCCGGGTCCAAGGGGGTGTCCCAGTCCACCTCCGCGGCCGGGTCGTACGACAGCTTCGCGGCCGAGTCGAGCAGACGCCGGGCGACGTCCTGCCCGGCGGACCGGTCCTGGTGGTGGTCCTCCGGCCGAACAGTGCTGCTTGCCATGGAGCGGCTCCTTGAATCGAGGGAGATCGACCCGACGGCGCCCGACCGGAGCCTCATCCCTGCCCTCTCGATGAGACAGCCGGCCGCCGGACACCGTCCTCGCTTATTAGACGTGGCGTCTAGCAAGCTGTTGGACGGAAGGTATAACAAGAGCGGGCGTCGGCCTAGCCCTGTGCGACACATTCGTACGGTCTCTCCACGACGCGTCGGCGTCCCGGCCGCAACTCCGCCCGGCGCGGAGCCCGGCCGGAGGTCTGGCTGGGGGTCCGGCTGGGTCCGGCGGCGAGGGTGTCGGGCAGACGTCCGGCCGGTGGGCCGGGCCGGGGTGCTCGCATCTCCTTCGCGTTCCGAATGCCTGATTTTTCGCGTCACACATCATCTGGATGAAATGCACCCGTTCAGGTGAATCGGCGTGGATTTTTCGAGCAGGGGTGATGGTCGGCTGGATAGTAAAGAGGCGGCCGAATCCTGGGGATCCGGGCAAGGTCGGCAGGTGCGGTGACTGATCATTCGTTGATTCCTTCCGGCCGCCGGTGCGGTTCGGTCAGAAGAAAGGTGGCTGGGCTGTGCGTGTAGAGGCAACCAATCGGGTCAAGCTCGTTTTCTCGCTGTTCGACGCCAACGCCAATGGCGTTCTCGAAGCCGACGACTTCGAGCTCATGGCGAGTCGTGTCATCGAGGCGGCACCCGATTCCGACGATGCGGCGAAGAGCGCCATGGTGGCCGCTTTCTGGCGGTACTGGTCGACCCTCAGGGTCGAACTGGACGCTGACGGGGACGGTCTGATCACCTTCGACGAGTTCGCGGCATGCGTGCTGTCACCTGCGCGTTTCGACCTCGCGGTCAGCGATTTCGCCGAATCGCTCGCCGCGCTGGGCGACCCGGACGGCGACGGCCTCATCGAGCGGCCGCTCTTCATGGCGCTGATGACCGCGATCGGCTTCGAGCCCCCAAATATCGACGCCCTTTTCGATGCGTTCGGTCCCTCGGATTCCGATCGGATCGAGGTGACGTCCTGGGTGGTCGGCATCAAGGACTACTACAGTCCGGAAAAGGCCGGTATTCCTGGTGACTTCCTTGTCGGGGGTGCGGCAGTATGAGATCGCGGGTCCCGTTCCGAATGGAATCGGACCCGCCGTTTCAATGCTTCGCTGTTTGTGTGTTCTCGCTGTGTCTCAGGGGGTGCGAGTGCCGGATCAGTGGAGAAAAAAGAGATCAGCGGAAGAGAAGGGGCGGAAGGCGTGAATGGGGCGGGAATATCCAAAGGGACAGGAGAAGCGGAAGGGGTGGCGGGAGGCGTCGGTCTGACCGCTCTTCTGGTCGCCGCGGCACGCGCGATCGAGACCCACCGCCACGACTCCCTGGCACGGGACGTCTTCGCGGAGCACTTCGTGCTCGCCGCACCGGCGTGCGCGGACTGGCCGACCCGCATCCAGCAGGTTCCCGACGGGGACGCGAACCCGCTGTGGGGGCGATTCGCGCGCTACTTCGGTCTGCGGACGAGGGTCCTCGACGACTTCCTCCTCCGGTCGGTGCGCGCGGACGCCCGCCAAGTGGTGCTGCTCGGAGCCGGATTGGACTCCCGGGCGTTCCGGCTCGACTGGCCTGCGGACTGTGTGATCTTCGAGGTCGACCGGGCAGGCGTGCTGGCCTTCAAACACGAGGTGCTCGACGGGCTGTCGGCCGTCCCGAAGGCGATGCGAATACCGGTCCCGATCGACCTGCGCGCGGACTGGTCCGGTGCACTGGCCGCCGTCGGCTTCGACCCGGCCGCACCGAGTGTCTGGCTGGCCGAGGGGCTGCTGTTCTATCTGCCCAGCACCACCGAGACCCAGCTCATGGACACGGTAGACCGGTTGTGCACCGGAGGAAGCGCCCTCGCTTTCGAGGTCAAACTCGACAAGGATCTGCTGGAATACCGCGACAGCCCGCTCTACACCGCGACGACCCAGCAGATCGGCATCGACCTCCTCACCCTGTTCAACAGGGAGCCCAGGCCCGACTCCGCCGGAAGCCTGACCGGCAGGGGCTGGTCCACAGCGGTCCACACCCCCTTCGAATTCACCCGCCACCACGGACGCGGCCCGCTGCCCGAGGCGAACGACGCGCTGGCGGGCAACCGCTGGGTGTTCGCCAACAAGCCACGTTCGTAAAGCTGTTGTCGGCCGGTCCCGGTACGCCCGTCGGGCCTGCGCCCCCGAGAGCGGTTCCCTGGCCGCCGGAACCGGTGCGGCGGCTACGGAACCAGCACCGGTTTGACCACGCGGCCCGCCTCGCAGTCGCGTTCGGCCTCGTTGATGTCGGAGAGCGGGTACAGACGGATCAGCTGATCGAAGGGGAACCGGCCCGCCTGCCACAGACCGGTCAGCCTCGGGACGAACAGCCGCGGCACCGCGTCCCCCTCGCAGATGTGGGAGATCCGCCGGCCCCTGTCGAGCGAGCCCGGTTCGAGCGGCAGCGCGTCGCGCAGCCGTGCCACCAGCCCGAGATGACCGGTCGGGCGCAGGGCCCGGAGCGCGTCGTTGATCAGCGGGGCGGAGCCCGTGGTGTCCAGCGCGTACTGGGCGCCGCCGTCGGTCCGGCCCCGGATCCGGTCGGCCAGTCCGGACGATCCGGCACGCAGCGCGATCGCACCGAACCGCTCGGCCAGGGCCAGCCGTTCCGGAAACCGGTCGACGGCCACGGTCACCGCCCCGGCGGCGGTGGCCGCCATCACCGCGGCCAGACCCACCGCCCCCGCGCCGAAGACCGCGAGGGTGTCACCGGGGCCGATGCCGAAGGAATTGAGGACGGCACCGGCCCCGGTCAGGAATCCGCAGCCGAGCGGGCCGAGCAGTTCGACCGGCAGCGAGGCATCGACCCGCACGGCGTTGCGGGCCGGGACCATCGCGTACCCGGCGAACGACGACTGACCGAACCACCGGGGAGCCAGCTCCCCACCGGCCGCGTCCCTGAACCGCGCCGCGTGCTCCGTCCGGCCTCCGAAGAGGTTGAGCGGGGCGAACGAGTCGCAGTAGGCGGGGGCACCGCTCAGGCAGGCCCGGCAGTCTCCGCAGGAGTCGAAGCCAAGGACGACGTGGTCACCGGTGCTCAGGCCGGTGTCCGGGCCGCCCGTCTCCACCACCACCCCGGCCCCCTCGTGGCCGAGCACCGCCGGAAGCGGTGAGCGGCCCGCCGAGCGCCGTACCGCGAGATCGGTCCGGCACATCCCGCAGCCCGCGATCCTGACCAGGACCTCGCCCTGCGCCGGCCCCGCGTCCAGGGCCACCTCCTCGACGGTGAACGGGTCCCCGTACGAGCGCAGTACCGCCGCGTCGAACCTCACCTCACACCTCCTCCCGAGGCCGGTGCACGACGAACGGCCTGAGGTTCCCGTACAGCCCCCACGGGCCGCCCGCGACGCCGACCCCGCTCTCCTTGATGCCCGCGAAGGGCTGGGCGAGGGACAGTTCGGCATGGTGGTTGATCCACGCCGTTCCGCATTCCAGCCGGCCTGCGACCGCCTCCGCCCGGTCGAGGTCGGTTCCCCACACCGAGCCGCCCAGCCCGAAGCGGGTGTCGTTGGCCGCCGCGACCGCTTCGTCGAGGTTCCCGTACGGCAGCACCGGCAGCACCGGACCGAACTGTTCCTCCGTCACCACCGCACTGCTGGGCTGCACATCGGTCAGGATCGTGGGCGCGAAGAAGTAGCCCGGCCGGTCCAGCCGGTGGCCACCGGTAACGGCGCGGGCGCCGTCCGACAGGGCCTGGGCCGTGCGGTCCGCCACCCGGGCCAGCTGCGGGGCGTTGTTGACCGGCCCCAACCGCGTGCCCGGATCGAGCCCGGCCCCGACCACCGCGGACTTCGCGTACTGCGCGAGGGCCTCCACCACAACGGAGTGGAGCCGGTCCGGGACGTAGACGCGCTTGACCGCCATGCAGACCTGCCCGCAGTTGCGGAACGCCGCCCAGAACAGCCGTTCGGCGATCCGGTCCACATCCACGTCGTCCAGCAGGATCGCGGCATCGTTCCCGCCCAGCTCCAGCGTGACCCGGGCGAGCGAGGCCGCCGCGCCCTCGGCGACCGCGCGCCCGGTGGGAACCGAACCGGTGAAGGTCACATGGCGGATCCCCGGATGGCACGCGAGACGTGCGCCCAGAGGTTCACGGCCCGTGACGACCGTCAGCACGTCCTCGGGCAGGGCGGCGGAGATCACGGACACCAGCAGCCGGGTGGCGAGAGGCGTGAACGGGGACGGCTTGAGCACCACCGTGTTGCCCGCGGCGAGTGCGGGAGCGAATTTCGCCGAAGCGAGCTGGAGCGGAAAGTTCCACGGGACGATCGCGGCCACCGGACCGAGCGGCCGCCAGCGGATCTCGCTGCGCATCGGACGGCCGTCCGCGATCGGCAGGGGCTCGGGAGCGGACCCCGCGAAGTAGCGCAGCCGGGCCGCCGTGCGGGCGACCTCGGCGTACGACTCGGTGAGGGGCTTGCCCTGTTCGCGGGTGAGCAGCGGAGCGAGGCCGGGGCCTGCCGCCTCCACGGCGTCGGCGGCCGCGAGCAGAGCGGTCGCGCGGGCGCCGTCATCGGCCCGCCAGTCCCGCCAGGCCTCCTGGGCCCGGCCGACGACGGCGTCCAGCTCGTCCGCCTGCTGGTCGGGGGAGTCGTCGAAGGCCTCGCCCGTCGCCGGATCGACGACGGCGAAACGCTCGCCGCGAGCACCGGGCCCGCGGCGGCGCCGGCAGTTCGGCATATCGGCGGTCAGCTCGCAGGGGCAGGGGCAGGGGCAGGGGCAGGAGCAGGGACGGTGGGAGTGCCGACGGTGGCGGCGTGCTCCCGGGCGTGCCGGTCCATCTCCGCCCGGAAGGCGGCCACCAACATCGGCCGAATCCGACCGGTGTTGCGGTCTCCCCCCTCGCAGACCGCCCCGCGCACCCCCACGATGTCGGTGCCGATACGAGTCAGTGCCCCGAGGTCGGCCGCCTTGACACTGCCCGCGAGGGCGGCGAGCAGACCGGACTCGTGGGCCCGCCGGACGAACTCCGCGCAGACATCGGGCGGCACATGGTCGAACAGCCGCGTCCCGTCCTTGATCGCGGTGTCCAGCATGGCCGCGTCGGAGCCGGAACGCCGGGCGATGTCGGGCAGCGCGAGCGGATTGACGCAGCCGATCCGGTGCGCGTCGGCATACCCGGAGGCGACGACGAACGCGTCCGGCCGGTACTCCTTCACCGCGCGGACGACCCCTCGCATGACCTCGACGGCCTGCTCGGGCGTGGTGCAACCGTAGAGGCCGACCTTGATGTACGTGGCCCCGGAGACAGCCGCGCCGAGCGCCGCCTGGGCCACCGTGCCGGGCTTGAACGGTACGTCCCCCACGGTGGCGGACACCGGCTTGTCCGCCGGGATCGCGGTCCGGATCTCCCTGATGACCCAGGGGAAGTTCGCGCCGAGCGACCCCTCATTCGGCTTCTTGACGTCGACGATGTCCAGGTGCTCCGCCGCCTTCGCGCAGTCGAGGGCTTCCTCGACGCCGTCCGGGGAGATGAGAAGCAACAATGTGGATTCCTTCCACCGCAGACCGGCCTGCCCGGGGGCGGTCGGATCTGAGTCACTTGGATCACTTGCCGTCCGCTCATCATGGCGGCGGGCCGCGGCCACCGGCAGGGCGTGCGGAGTCAGAACGGTTCACCGCCCCGACCCCGCAACGCGCCGCATTCCGCCGTCCACGCCGGATCGCGCCGCCCGCGGCACGGGGCCGCCGCGGGCGCGGCGCCCGTTACGGCGTACGCTCCACGCCCGGCACCACCCGCATCCCCAGCCCCCGCACCCGGTAGATGCACGTGTCGTCGCCCCACAGCGAGGCGTCCGCCACGGCATAGGGTCCCCGGGCGTCCGTGCCGCTCGCCACGATGTCCATGTCGACCCGGATCAACCGGTTCGCCGGGGTGATCTGGCCGCGATACGTCCAGGCCGACTCGCGGCCGGGCAGCACCGGTTCGAACACGGCGCCGGGAACGCCGTCGGCCGCGCCGCTCTCCAGCAGATGGAACCGGAGGAGCTGGCACATGGCCTCGATGCCCAACGAGCCCGGCTGAACCGGGTCCTGGAAGAAGTGGGCCCGGAAGAACCAGGCGTCGGGGCGGACGTCCTTCTCCGACCGCAACCGGCCGAGCCCCGCGCTTCCCCCGCCCGGCCAGTAGCCCGTGATCCGGTCCAGCATCAGCAGCATCGGTCCCGGCAGCCCCGGCTCCCCGGCGCAGTAACGGGCGGGACGGGCGGTCAGATCGACGGTACGGCCGCAGGGCTCGTCGAGCCGGGCCCGCTCGTCCTCGGACACCGCGAGACCCTGCTGCCCGTCGAAGGCGGATCGCGGGAAGTAGCCGAAGACCGTGGAGAGTTCGTACACCGGCACGCCGTCGGCCGCGCACTCCACCCGGAACGACTCGATGATCATGTCCCCGCTGGACGAGACGCGGGTCAGCTCGGCCCTGGTACGGACCGTACGCGTCGCGGGAGTGACCTCACCGGTGACCGTTCCCGATCCGTCGAGGTTGCGGAACAGCAGGTCCGTCTCGCCGGTCAGCGCGCTGCCCACGTAGGAGGCGAGCCATCCGCAGGGTTGCAGCGCGATTTCCAGCAGGACGGCGAACGGCATGGCGCGGCCACCGTTCTGCTCGAAGTACCAGGCCAGCTCTGGTACGTCGTACTCGGCGACGACGACACTGCCCTCCCGCATACCGGCCTGCGGCCCGTCCACCGAGACGACGCGGCTCATGAAGTGGTACGGCGGGCCGGGCAGCCGGGCCACCTTGCGGGTGCCGTCGAACGGCTCGTACATGGCGCCGAACGCCTCACTCGGCCTGCCCCACGCGCAGGCCAGCAGCGAGGCGTAGTCGAAGGGGAATCCGTCGGCGGCCACGGCCACCGGCCGCTCCTCCCGGTGCCCGGCCAGCCCGGCGAGTGTCGACAGGGGCACCGGGGCGCCGCCGGTCTGCACGGCGGGCGGGCCCGCGTGCCGCCAGTGCGACAGCGGCCAGTCGGGGACCAGCCTGAGCGCCATGCCTCGGCCCAGGAACGCCTTCGCCCCGTCCACAGAGCCGAGGACATCGGCGTACAGCGTCGGCACCGGTCCGCCGGACACGCCCGACACGAACACCTCGTAGACCACCCGCCGGCCCTCCGGGGTCGCCTGGCCCCGGCACATCGCGCTGGAGGGGTGCTCGGTGACCGGTTCGAAACGCCAGCCGTCCCGGTCGACGGTGAAGCCCATCGCCGTCAGGTAGAACGCCATCGCCTGGAGACCGCCCTGGAGCATCAGAGTGCCCGGCATGCAGGGGTCGTTCTTGAAGTGCCCGGTGAAGAACCAGTCGTCCGGCGACAGCGCGGTCTCCGCGCGCAGATACCCCCGCCCCCACGGTCCTCCGACCGGATCGAACGCGACGACCTCGTCCAGCAGCCGCATCCGGCCCCCGTCCAGCGTGGGCGTGCGCACGTGGGCCGCCGTCGCCTCCCAGCCGGGCCCGAAGCAGTCGGCGGGGCGCCCCTGTGCCAGGGCCCGCATCCGGTCCGCGTCGAACCGGGTCCGTTCGCAGCGCACGGCCGGCGGGTCGAGCGGCAGGCCGTCACCGGGCAGGTGCTCTGCCGGATTCCAGCGGACACCGCCGCTGGAGGCGAGTTCCGCCGGGGTGAAGAACCCGGCCTGGCCCTCGCGGACGCTGAGCCGCAGCTCGCCGTCCACGTAGCAGTCGTAGTGGAAGAAGGCCAGCCGGACGCCGTCGGCCTCCGCGTGGCCGTCGACATGGATCTCGAAGCACAGGGTGTCGCCCGCTTTCGGCGGCGTGCCGTGGAACGTCACCTCGCAGCCGAGCAGCCGGTACGCGCGCTCGCCCCGGTTCAGGAGATCGACGCCCAGCCAGCTGAGCAGGAGCAGATCGGCCTGACCCGCCTCGATCAGCAGACCGGCCGGCATGCGGCCCGTGGGGTCCAGGTACCAGCTCCCGGGCAGGACGTCGGTCTCCGTCCAGATCCTCCCGTCCGTGCGCACCGGACCCGGCAGCGTGAGCGCAGCGGGCACCGCGTCGAGGCCGGTGACCCGGTCGGCGAACAGCATGGGCGGCCCCGGCATCCGGGTCTGTACCGCGTATCCGTCCTGTTCGGCGAAGCGTGGACCGAACAGCGTGGAGATCTCGCGGGAGGCGAGGTGTTCCAGCTGGGCACGGTCGAACTTCGGCCCCGGCCTCGGGACGTGCGAGGGGCCAGGCGCGGGCGGCGGCTGCGGCGTGACGGGCGCGGGGGGCGGGATGGCGCCCTTCCGTCCGGCGGCGGTCAGCGCCCCGACGGCGAGCGCGGACACCCGCAGGAACCGCTGGTGGGCCTCGGTGTGCGCGGCCATGACCTCCTGGTGCAGCGCGGCGACCCGCAGACCGTGCCGGGCGACGACGGCGCCGGCCCCTCCTGCCGCCCCCGGCTGCGGAGACACCACGGCGCGCGCCGGGGCGGGCGCGGGTGCTACGACGACGGCGGGTTCGGCGACCGTGGTAGTCGCGGCGGCCCTGTCGGCGTCGGTGGGGGAGCCGGTGGTCGGGACGGGGCGCAGGTCCGGCACGGGGGCCAGCTCGGGGGCCCGGGGCAGTACGGTCACGGCACGCTCCAGGGGAGGCAGGCACGGAGTCGGGGGTACGGGAACGGTGACGGCGGGACCGGGCGGCGGCAGTTGCGCCGAGGCCCCGGCGAGTCGGGCGAGCACCTCGTCGGCCCGCACCGGCACGCCGGCGACGACGAGTTCGCCGACCGCGAGGCACAGCTGCCGCAGCCCGGCGTCCCCAGAGGCGTCCAGCGCGACGGCCACGTGCTCCCGGTCGCCGAGCACCCGCTTGATCCAGCCGGTGCACAGCCCCCGGGGGCCGTGCTCCACGAACACCCGCACGCCGTCCGCCCACGCCTGCTCGACGGTGGCCGCGAAGTCGATCGTGCCGACCCCCTGCGCGGTGATCGCCTCTGCGGCCCCCTCCGCGGTCGGGCGGTACGCCCTCCCGGTGGCCCCGCTGTAGAACCGCACCCCGGGGACATCGACCGTGGGACGGCGGTGGACCTCGCGCCACACCTCGGACACCCCGGCCAGCTCCGGAGCGTGGGCGGCCAGGTCGTAGTCCAGCTCGATCGCCCGGTCGGCGCCGATCCTCGCCACGGCGGCCGCGCACGCCCGGGACTCGCCGCCGATGACACAGACGCCGGGCGCGTTCACCGCCATCAGGTGGACCGAGGCGTCCTCGGCCAGCTCCGCGCGGACCGCGTCCAGCGGCGCTCCGAGGAGATAGCTCGACCACCGGGACCCGTGGATGCCCCGCTGCCGCCAGTAGCGCCGGACCGCCCGCAGTTCACCCGTGAGTTCGGTGGTGAACAGACCGCTGTCCCGTACGGCCTCGAACAGCCCGGAGGCGTCCGGCCAGGCCCCCAGGGCGACCAGCGCCGTCGACTCACCGGAGGAGTACCCGAGCGCGGCGTCCGGGCGCAGCCCGAGCAGGTCGCGGCTGAGAACGGTGTGGAAGACCGCCAGTTCGGCGGCGGCCCAGATCTGGCCGAGGACTCCCGGCTCCGGCCGTGACCGCAGCCGGGCCGTCATCTCCCGGTGCCTTTCCCGTACGGCGTCGCCCAGCGACGGCAGGGCGAGCATCAGTTCATGGCCCATCCCGGGGTACGCGGCCGAGCCGTTCGTGTACACGAACGCGGTCTGCCCGGCGACCGGCCCGTCCCGGTACAGCAGGTCGGCGGGGCGGACGCCGCCCTCCGTCAGCCAGCGGCGGGCGGCTTCCCCGCGGTCGGCGGGCACGGTGTCCCCGTCGGCCACGAGCGCCAGGCGGGCCGGACCCGCACAGGACCGCGTACCGGAGTCCAGCGCGGCCAGCACCTCCTGACGGTCCGCCCCGGAGAAGACATGCAGACGCGGCGCCGTGCCCCCCAGCCACGGCAGGGCGTCCCCCGCGCGCAGCCGCACGCTCGCGGCCGGCCCCTCCAGGGGTACGGCCACGGCCAGCGCCGTGTGGGCGACCGCCGCGGCGTCCGCGCGCCCGCCGGGACGGGGCACCGCGCGGTGCTGGAGCGAGAGCGCCGCGACCGCGACGGAGACCAGCCCGGACGCGGCATGGGCGCGCCCGAACACCGACGACGGATCGAACACCGCGTCCGGTCCGTCCCCGATGACCATGTCGGGTTCCCCGGCGGCCCCCTCGTCCAGCAGCGCCACGACGGTGTCGCCGTCCCTGCGCGCCGCCTCCAGGGGTTTGAGGACCAGGACAACGGCCGCGTCCCCCGGCTCGTCCTCGCGGCCGAGCTCCCGCAGGGCGGCCCGGTGGACCGCCTCGCAGGACAGATCGGTGGCGCCGACGAGAGCCGCGTCGGCCTCCCCGGAGCGAATGGCCCGGACCGCGAGCTCCAGTGCGACCAGCCCGGACGCCTCCTCCGCCGACACGGTGAATCCGGGCCCGCCCAGGTCCAGTTGGGTGCTGATGCGGTTCGCCGCGAGGTTCGGCATGCTGCCCACCACCCCTTCCGCCGTCATCGGGGGAGTGAACGCCTCCCGAGCGGCATCCGCGGAGGAACCCGTGACGGGCGCCCCCGACCGCTCCAGCCAGAACGGCACCCGCCAACGGGCACCCGCGCGGGCCACCTGGGGGTCCACCCCGGTCCCGATGACCACCATGGTCCGCTCGCGGGGCAGGCTCACCTTCCCGGCGGCCTCCCGTGCCGCCTCCAGCACCAGGAGCTGATGGGGTACGACCCGTTCCAGGGCCAGTGGCGGGAAGCACAGGTCCGTCAGCGCCACGGCGATCTCCGTGACGGGACCGCGCCGTTCACCACCCAGCACCGCCCGGCGCAGGTCCTCGGCGGACGTACCCTCGCCGACCCTGGCACCGATGGCCACGATCGCCACCTGCACCGGGGCCTGTGCCCGGACCGGGGCCGGGGTGGCCGGTTCTCCGCGTCGCACGGCGGACGGGGGAACGGCGTCCGGCGGGTCGACGATCAGGTGGGCGTTGGTGCCGCCGAACCCGAACGCGCTCACCGCCGCCCGCCGGGGCCCCGTCCACTCCTCCGCGGCGCAGAGCACCCGCAACGGGGTGCCCGCCAGCGCGTCCAGCGGACGCTGTGCGCCGAGCGTCGCCGGGCGGACCCCCGCCCGCATCGCGCCGAGCACCTTCAGCAGCCCGGCCACGCCCGCAGCGGCCAGCAGGTGCCCGACGTTCGACTTGGCCGATCCGATGGGCAGGTCGTCCGCCGCCCCGAAGACCCGCGCCATGCCGCGCGCCTCCACGGCGTCACCGACCGGTGTCCCCGTCGCGTGGCACTCGACGAGCGACACCGACTCCGCCGGTACCCCCGCCGCCTCGTACGCCAGCCGCATGGCCCGTACCTGGCCCTCCTGCGAGGGGCTGATCAGCCCGGAGCCACGACCGTCGTTGGACAGCCCCACCCCGCGGATCACGCCGAACACCGGGAGGCCTGCGGCGCGGGCCTCGGACAGCCGCATCAGGGCGACGAACCCGGCGCCCTCGCCGTGCACCAGCCCGTCCGCGTCCCGGTGGAACGGGCGGCTGCGCCCGGTGCGGGAGGTCGCGGACAGCCCGCAGAACCCCACGTGGAGGTAGAGGGGATCGGGGCGGCTCACCGCGCCCGCGACCATCAGGTCCGCCGTGCCGTCGTGCAGCCGGTCGCAGGCCAGCTTGATCGCGTACAACGAGGACGCGCAGGCGGCGTCGAGCGACCATGCCCCGGCACCGAGGCCGAGCGCCTCGGCCGCCAGCCGGGCGGGCAGCCCGGACGAGAAGCGGTTACGCGCGTCGGGGCGCGCGCCGCGCTCATCCGTCAGCAGGGCGTTACGGAGCGGCGGTTGCTGCGCGGACAGCCAGACGTGCTCGGCGAAGGCCGCACCTGCGGGCGTGGGATACGACAGGTTCCCCAGCACCAGACCCCCGCGCGGCAGCGGCCCGGTGCGGCCCGCCTCGGTAAGCGCCTGCCGCACGCCGTACAGGACCCAGTGGAAGAGCGGGTCCAGCGGCGCGATCCGCTCCGGGGAGATCCGGAAGCCGGTCGGATCGAAGACGGATTCGAACCCGTGGACGTATCCGCCGACATCGGTCCAGGTGCGGTCGAGATGGTCGTCCACCGAACCCATGGCCCAGTGACGCGGCAGCCGCCACCGGTCGGCGGGGGCGGCCGACAGACTCAGGCGCCCGGCGGCGATGTTCTCCCAGAACGTGTCCGGGTCGAGCGCGCCGGGCAGCACGCAGCCCCGGCCTACGACGGCGATGGGTTCGACAGGCATGCGGGTCTCACTTCACGGCAGGGCGGAGTCGGGGGAAGGGATCAGGAGGGACGGCGGACGAGTTCGACACCGATCAGTTCCAGCCGGACGGACCCGTCCGCGTCGATCAGTGCCGCGTCGCAGCGCGCCCCCGTGTCGTGGGCCTTCCGCCCCCGCACCACACACCGCACGGTGCCGTCCACCGGGCCGCGCCGGTAGACCCTGCATTCGGCGACGGCCATCGGCAGCGTCGCCGCGCCGAGCACCTCCTCGCCCCAGAGCAGGGCGAGTTGCAGCGCGCCGTCCACAGCGGCCGGATCGAGCGGCCAGCGGTGCTCACCTGCCCAGTCCAGGGCGCGCAGGCCCGCGACGGCCGCCTCCGCGCCGTGTTCGGAGACGCCGCGCACCGAGCGCAGTGCCTGGAAGCGGGGGCCGTGGAAGAGGACCTTCCCGTCGTACGACTCGGCCCGCGCGAGCGGCTCCAGGCCGTCCGGGATGTCCCAGGCGGCCGCATCGGGGCTGCCGTCCCCGGTGTCCAGGACCGCCCGGAAGTGCGCGGAGCCGTCCTCGCCCAGCAGCTCCGCCTCCAGCTCCGGGAACGAACCGGGCGCGCGGCCGCAGAGCACGGTGATCCGGTGGCCGGCGCCCCGCAGTTCGGGCAGGGCGTACTTCTTGTACACCCGCAGATCGCGCAGGACCAGCTGTCCGGCATCCGGCAGCCAGGCCGCGGCCGCGGCGGCGAACCAGTTCAGCACCATCGCCACCGGCAGCACGGGAACCCCGGCGGGCGCGTGGTCGGCCAGCTGCGGAAGGGTGTCGGAGCTGAGCAGCACCTGTGCGCGACGCGGATCACCCGCCGGGGACAGGGCGGCCGGGTCGTCCCCGGCCACCAGCACGACGCGGGCCTGCCCGGCGGCGCCGTCCAGCTCGGCCGTGAACGCCGCGGCGCCCTGGTCCAGCGGGATGAGCGGGACCCCGGACCGGTCGAAGTGGGCGGCCAGGGCCGGGGTGACCATGCCGCCCTGCCAGGGGCCCCAGGCCACGCACCGCACCAGCGAGCCGGGGCGGGCGGACTGTTCGGCCGACGCGACCTGGTGGAGCACCTCATTGGCCATCGCGTAGTCGCCCTGGCCCGGATTGCCGAACACGGCGGCCACGGAGGAGAAGAGGCAGATCGTGTCCAGGGGGTCGTCCGCCGTCGCCGCCAGGAGCGCCCGCAGGCTGTCCACCTTGCTGGACATCACCAACTCGGCCTGCGCGTCGGTCTTGTCGGCGATCCGGCTGTCGGCCAGTACCCCCGCGCCGTGCACGATGCCGGTGACCGGCCCCCACGTCTCGCGTACGTCGCGCAGGGCGGCGGCGAGGGCGTCACCGTCACGGGCGTCCACCCGGATGTACCGGACGGGCGACCCCGCGGCCTCCAGCCCCGCCACCGTCGCCCGCACCTCGCGCGCGGCCAGGATCGACCGGGCCCGCTCCGCGATCCGGGCGGGCGACGTGTCCGCCGCGTCCGGTCCTGAGCGCTCCGCGAGCAGCCGGGTGAGGGCCGGTTCGTCGGTCGCGGAGGCCAGGCCGGCGGGTTCGGCGGCCGGCTCCGTCCTGCCGAGCAGCACGATCCGTGGGCGGTGGGTCCTGGCCAGGTCGAGCAGGGCCGCGGCGGTCACCCCGCGGGCCCCTCCGGTCGCCACGATCACCGAATCGGAGGAGATCCGCGGTGTGCCGCCGGGTGTCACCCGCTCAGCCACCAGCCGCAGGAGGATCCGGGTGCCGTCCGCGCCCAGACCCACCTCCGGATCGGTTCCGCCATCCAGCAGTTCCCGCACGATCGCGGTGGCGACCTCCTCGTCGCCCCGGCCGCCGCGCCGGCAGTCGATGACCTTGACCGAGGCGTCCGGCCACTCCTTCGCCGCGGTCCTGGCCAGGCCGGCGACCCCGCCCAGCCACGCACGGCCGGGCTCGCCGCCGCCGAGCCCGAAGTCGCCCCCGGTGTCCTGGACGGTCACGAACAGCCCGCCGCCCCCGGCCGCCCGTGCCGCCGAGACCGCACGCGCAGCCCGCAGCGCGGACCGGTGGACCTCGCGTGCCCCGTCCGGAGTGGGGTCGGAGGTGAGCGCGCCGAGATGGATGACCGCGCGCGCGTCCGAGGCCACCTCGTCCACGGCGGTGGCGTCCACGCCGTGTTCCGCCAGATTCCGCGCGACGAGTCCCGCCATGGCGGACCCGGCCGCCCCGCCGCCGGTGACCACGACGGGCCCGTCGAACAGCCCCGCCGTGGCCAGCCCGGACGGTGGCGACTCCACGGTGCGCGGGACCAGCCTGGTCAGCGGCGTCCGCTCGCCGGATCCGGTGCGCGGGGCGGGCAGTGCGGATGCCGCGGCGACCTCGGTGCCTCCAGCGTCCCCGGAGGGTTCGGCGGCCTCCGGCACCGTGGTCCCGGAAGCCGGGGCGCCATCGGTGAGCGCGTCGACGATCTCGCGCAGCGTACGGAGCTTGCCGAGCCTGCCGATGTCGCCCGCTCCCACGTCGCGCACCTCTCGGCGCATGACGGAGAGGATCTCGACGCGCTTGATCGAGTCGACGCCCAGATCCGCCTCCAGTTCCATGTCCATGTTGAGCATCGCGGTGGGATAGCCGGTCAGCCGGGCCACCACGGACAGGAGCAACTCCTCCAGTTCGGACGGCGACAGGGGCATCGCCTCATCAGCGGGCGCGGGCGCCGGGGCAGGGACGGTCTCCGGTGAGGACGCGGGCGAAGGCACCGCTGCCGGCGCGTGGTTCACAGCCGGTGCCGACGGAGCCACGGATACGGGAGCCGGTGCCGGTGCGGGGAGCGGCGAGGAGGGGCGGGGGAGCGGCAGCGGCGGCGCGGGGACGGACAGGTCCAGGTCCCCGCCGGCGTACGTGTCGTCCGAAGCACCGCCGACGGGTACTTCTGAGGATCCGTCCGGGTGCGAATGCCCGAGCATGGCCGCCAGGGTCGTCTCGGTCATCCGCAGGAAGGCGATGTGGCTGTCCGTCAGCATGCGTTGGCACGCCGCGTGGGCCTGTGCGGTCTGCCGCTGGACACTCTCGACGGCGGCGTACCAGCTGCCGTCGGCGACGGCCCCTGCCCCGGACGCCGGTTCGAGCTCCGGCCGCCACGGCGCGGATGCCGCCCCGTGCTCCGACGGCTGCGCGGGCTGGACCGGGGGGTGGGCCGGGGAGGGGACATACGCGGGCATGGGAACCGCCGGGGTGTCGGACGCGGGTACGGATACGGGGGCGGGCGCGGGCCGGGACAGGTGTTCCGGCTCCTGTTCCGGAGCGGGCGGCGGTTCCGCGGGCGCGGTGCGGGGCGGCGGGGACTGACCGTAGTTGGCTCCGCTGATCTTCACGGTCATTCGGGGTTCGTGCTCCTTCACTGGGCCCTCGTGGGCGTACGGCGCCCAGAGGGTGTCGAGATCGAGGGGGACGCCGCGTACGGCGAGTTCCCCGAGCGCGGCGTGCAGGGTGTCGGCGCCGGGCCGGGCCGGCCGGTCCAGGGGGACGGCCGCGTGCTCGCGGTCACCGAGGATCTGTCCGACCAGGCCGGTCAGCGCCGCGCCCGCGCCGACCTCGACGAAGGTCCGCACCCCGGCCGCGTACATGGCCTCGATCTGGTCCTGGAAGAAGACCGGGGAAGCGGCATGGCGGGCGATCCGGCCGCGTACCTCCTCGGGCGACGACGGGTACGGTGCCGCGTCCGCGTTGCCGTAGACCTCGGTCCGGGGCGCGGTGAGAGACACCGTGCGCAGGTACTCGGCGAGCGGCTCGACGGCCGGCCCGACCAACGGACTGTGGAAGGCGGTCGACGCGGCCAGCCGGCGGGTGCCGGTCCCCTCTGCGGAGAACGCCTTCTCGGCCCGCGCGATCGCCTCCGAGGACCCCGAAAGCACCACTTGGCGGGGGGAGTTGTGATTGGCCGGCCAGATGTCGCCGAACCCGCCCCCGGCCAGCACCCGAGCCACGTGCGCGCGATCCGCCGCCACCGCCAGCATCCCGCCCGGGGTGACCGCCGCGTCGCGCATCAGCTCACCACGGCGGCGGGCCAGGTCCACCAGCGAGCCGGCGTCCAGAGCTCCCGCGCAGTGCAGCGCCACCAGCTCACCGAAGCTGTGACCCGCCACGCAGTCCGGCCGCAGACCCAGCCCGCCCACCACCTCCAGCAGCGCGAGCGCGTGCACCGCCAAAGCGGGCTGCGCCCACTCGGTGGCGTCCAGCAGGTCCCGCCGGGCGGCCCGTTCCCCGTCGGTGAAGGCGGGCGGCGGGAACACGACCCGGTGCAGGGGGCGTCCGTCGAAGCGGGTGCCGCCCAGCCGGTCCCACACGGACTGGGCGGCCGGCGCCAGCATCGCGAGATCGGCACCCATCCCGACGTACTGGGACCCCTGTCCCGGGAACAGGAAGCCGATGCGGCCGGGTTCGGCGTCCCCGCAGGCGTACCGGACACCGGCTGGGGTGGCGAACGCGTAGCCGGGGCTCCGCCGGATCAGCGCGAGGGCCCGCGCGTGCTTCTCCCGCAGGTCGTCGGCGTCGGTGGCGACGACGGCCAGCCGCATCCGGGCGGCCGGTGAGAAGGAGCTGTGGCTCTCCCGCGCCAGCGCGGCCAGCGGGCGGCCGTCGTCGGCCCCCGGCACCGCGAGCTCCGCCGGGGACTCGCCGCTGAACAGGACGAGCTCGCTCGGGGCGGAGCGGTGGCGCAGAGCCGTACGGCCCCCGGCGGCCCGGGGCGTGTACTCCTCAAGCGTGACGTGGAAGTTGCTGCCGCCGAAACCGAAGCTCGACACCGACGCCCGGCGTGGATGCCCGGCGGGCCGCACCCACGGGCGGGTCTCGGTGTTGACGTAGAACGGGCCGTCCGCGGTGGCGGCCGCCGGGTTCGGCCGGTCGACCTTCACCGTCGGCGGCAGCACCTTGTGGTGCAGCGCCAGGACGGCCTTCAGCAGCCCCGCCGCGCCCGCCGCGCACTTGGTGTGGCCGATCTGCGACTTGACCGAGCCGATGGCGCACCACTGGCCGTCCGTACGCCCCGTCGCGCCGAACACCTCGCTGAGCGCGGCCAGTTCCGCGGTGTCCCCGGCCTTCGTGCCGGTCCCGTGAGCCTCCACCAGCTCCACGGTCTCCGGTCCGTAGCCGGCCTCCTCGTAGGCGCGGCGCAGGGCCCGCGCCTGGCCGCCGGGGAGCGGGGCGTAGATCGCCGTGCTCCTGCCGTCGGACGACGTGCCGATGCCCCGGATCACGGCGTGGATCCGGTCGCCGTCCCGCTCGGCGTCGGCCAGCCGCTTCAAGGCGTACATGACGACCGCTTCGCCCAGCATGGTGCCGTCGGCCGAGGCCGAGAACGGCCGGCAGTCGCCGCTGGGGGACAGGGCGGGCGTCTTGGAGAAGCACAGGAACATGCCGATGTCGTTCCCGGTGTCCACACCTCCGCTGATCACCAGGTCGGCCCGGCCGAGGGACAGCTCACCGACCGAGGTCGACAGGGCCGCCAGCGAGCTGGCGCAGGCGGCGTCGGTGGTGTGGTTGATGCCGTGCAGGTCGAACCGGTTGGCGATCCGGCCCGCGACGACATTGCCGAGCAGCCCCGGAAAGGTCGACTCCCGCCACGGTGTGAAGCTCGCCGAGATGCGGTCGCACACGGCCTGCGCCTCGGCCTCACCGAGTCCGCTCTCCCGCAGCGCCGCGAGCCATACCGGGCGCTGGGCGCGCCCGTACATGTGCGGGAGCAGTTCCAGGGCGGCGGCGCCGAGGACCACACCGGTCCGGTCCCGGTCCACCCCGGCCGGGCCGCCCGCGTCCTTCAGCACCTGGTCGGCGACCATCAGGGCGAGCAGCTGGGAGGTGTCCGTCGTCGGCAGACTGGTGGGCGGCACCCCGTAGGTCATCGGATCGAAGTCGACCTCCGGCAGGAACGCGCCCCGCCGGGCGTACGTCTTGTCGGGAGCGGCCGGGTCCGGGTCGTAGTGGTCCGCCACGCTCCAGCGCGAGGCGGGCACCTCGGTCATCAGGTCGCGGCCGCCGGTCACGATCCGCCAGTAGCCGGCCGCGTCCGTCGCGCCGGGCACCAGGGCCCCGACGCCGACCACGGCGACGGGGACCTGGTGGTGGGGTGGGCCGGGCACGGTCTCTCCTCCGGGTCGGTCTGTCGTTGCTGACGCCGGGGCGGCGCCGGTCCCGCTCACGCCAGCTCGCGCGGCGCGAAGTTGAACGCATCGGCCGTCAGGGGGACGCCGTAGGTGCGCAGTTGATGGGCGCGCGTGACGACCGCCGCCCCTTCGAGGAGGTTGAGCGCGATCTGCACCACGGAGCGGTTCGCCGGGGAGGCCAGGAACGAGCCCGCCACCCACCGGTTGAACGCGCCCATCGCGGGACCGCACCAGATCTGGTAGTCGGCCCGTCGCGATGGCTCCCCGGTGATCGCCCACTGGCTGGAACTCCCCAGGTACCAGCGGAAGACCAGGGCCATCCGGTGCTTCGGATCGGCCTCGGCGCGGGTGATCTCCGCAGGGTCGCGCCGGGCCCAGAACGCGCGCGTGCGCTGCCAGACCTCGTCGAACGGGGCGCGCAGCACGTCCCGTTCGATAGAGGACCGCAGCGCGGCCGGAATCTCCTCCAGTGAGCCGTGGGCCCGGTACGCGGAGTGGAGCCGCCCGGCCCGCTGGGCGAACATCGTTCCCCGGGAGAGCACTTGGAGCTTCACGCCCAGCTCGAACATGTCGGCCGCGGGTGCCATGGTCACATCGGAGATGTCCGCGTCGCAGAGCATCGTCTTGGCCTCGTCCGACAGGCCCGCCTCCGTGGCCGTCTGGTTCACGGAGCCGATGACGACGTAGGACGCGCCGAGGGCGAAGGCGGCGGCCACCGCGTCCGGTGTGCCGAGGCCGCCGGCCGCGCCGAGCCGGACCGGCCTCGGGTATCCGAACCGGCGGCACAGCGTGTCGCGCAGGGCCGCGATCCTCGGCAGCAGCGCCTGCAGCGGCCGGTTGTCGGTGTGCCCGCCGCTGTCCGCCTCCACGGTGATGTCCTCGGCCACCGGCACCAGGGCCGCCAGATCCGCTTCCTGCGGGGTCAGCTTCCCCCGCGCGACGAGCTGGTCGAGCAGTACGGGCGGAGCGGGGGAGAGGAACCGCTCGGCCACCTCGGGCCGGGAGACCTTGGCGAGCAGCCGGGTGCGCCGGACGACGGAGCCGTCCGGGTCCCGGCGCAGCCCGTGCGCGGAGCACAGCACGACGGCCGGGGTCAGCTCCATGAACGCCGACGCGGAGATCCGGGGGACTCCCGTGCCCACCAGCAACTCGGCCACCCGGAACTCCAGTTCCGGCTCCGCAGGTGAGTGGATGAGGTTGACGCCCCAATTGCTCCGGGTGTCCAGCTCCCGCGCGAGCGCGTGCACGGCCCGCTCCACATCGGGATAGGCCAGCCCCCCTGCCCCGAAGAAGCCGAGCATCTCCGCCCGCGCCATCGCCGCGACCATCCGGGTGGTCGCGATGCCGTTCGCCATCTCCCCCGCGACATAGGGGAAGCGGACGCCGTGCGCCTCGCAGAAGGTACGGCCGCCGAGCCACTCGGGGTACAGCGGCGGCAGCGTGCCGAGCACCTGGCCGCCGGGTACCTGCCCGGTCGCGATCCCCAGCTCACGGCCGTCCGGCGCACTGACGATGTGGACGGCTCTCCGGATCTGCCGGGCACCGGCCGTGATCTCCTCGGGCGAGAAGACAGGCGACGGGACGGACAAGGCGACCGGCGGGGACCCGGCGGGGGCGCCGGGAACGGTGAGGACGGACACGCGAGGGCTCCAACGGGAGAGGACGTGAGCTGGTCAGGCGTACGGATCTGCTGGTCAGGCGTGTGGAACGACAACCGGGCAAGTGCCCGGCGCCGGGGCGAGGGGCCGGCCCCTCGGGGCGAGACCGGACCAGAGGTAGTCCAGGCCGACCGGGGCGGAGGCCGCCGACGGCCCCAGCCGGGTCCTGACTCTGGTGTCGTCGAACCGCCGCCGGTGGGCGAGGTAGGCCGTCATGCCCGGATAGAAGTCCAGCAGCGCCTCCAGCGCCGACGGGGTGTCCGGCTTGGTCGCGACCAGGTCGATCGAGAGCGGGACCAGCCGCTCCAGCAGCGTCACGACCGTGGGAACGGGCACATCGCGGTCGTGGACGACGTGGTACGTGTCGACGCCGCCCGAGGGCGTCAGACCGGCCAGCCGCACCATGACCTCGGCCGCGTGCTCCACCTGCAGCAGATTCAGCCGCCCGCTCCGGTGCCCCACCGTCCGCACGAGCGGTCTACCGGCGGGGCCGTCGGGCTCTCCGGGACCGGCGGTGCACCGCGCGTCCCGCAGGATCCGTTCGATGACCTGCAAGGGGTGCGAGGGCAGTTCGGGGTGCGGCGGCAGATCCGTGACGAGGATGCTCGGCCGCAGGACCAGGGCCGGGCGGCCGTGCTTCCTGGACCACGCGTGCACCAGCAGCTCCGCCTCGTACTTGGACCGCTCGTAGGCGTTCTCGAAGCCGCAGGCGTCGTCCAGCTCGTCCTCGTACGCCACTCCGTCCCGCCGCGCCCCGGCGACGAACGCGGTGCTCACGTGACGGATCAGGGGCGCCCGGCGGCCCGCGGCCGCCAGCGCCAGCACCTGCCGGGTGCCCTCGACGTTGATGCGGCGCAGCTCGGGGAGGTCCCCCTCCAGGTTGATGCTGCCCGCGCTGTGCCAGATCGTGCCCAATCCGTCGGCCAGCTTCTGGAAGCTCCGCCCGGACAGTCCCAGCCGGGGCTGTGCCAGATCGGTCTCCACCACCCGCAGCCGGCCGGGCAGCTCTGCGGTGAACGCCTCCGGTGAGCCGGTCAGTTCGAAGAACCGGGTGATGCGGTCCAGCGCGTCGGCCGATCCCGCGTGGGCGAGCACCGTCACGGACGGGTGCGTGCCGAGCAGGCGGCGTAACAGGCGCAGTCCGAGAAATCCGGTGGCGCCGGTGAGGGCGACGTGCACGGGTGTGGCTCCAAGGGCGGTGAGAAGGCGGTCCCGGGACCGAGTGCGGAGGCGGGGTGCCGCCGGTGCGGGGTGCCGCTGGTCGTCCTGCGGGGCGGAGTGCCACTGGCGGAGGCATCGCGCGGTGCGGTTCGGTGCTCGCGGGTGCTCCGATGCCCCGTCCGGCAGGAGTTCCCCGGGGCCTGCCCCAGACCGGTGACCTCCGGCGCACGGCACACAATGTCAGACGGCGGGCGGACCGAGACCCCCGATTCCCGCTGCTCACCCGAACGAAGTACGCCACACCGGGAACCGTGCGAGCCGCCCGTCCGGAGAGCGCTCGCCCCGAGCCCGGCCGCCCCGGCGGGCGCGATGGCGGGACGCGGGCGGAGCCGTACGGGCGCCGTCCTCCTTTCGGGGGAACCTGCCGGTGGGCGTCCTGGAACGGCCGGGGGATCCGGGCACGCCCGCCGAGGCCCGGCGCGTCGTTCGCGGCTGCCGGTGGTGCGGGGCGGCAGGCCAGCCCTGGCACGGGAACACGGGCCGCGGGCACCTGCGGGGCGGACGCCGGCCGACCGCCAGGAGCTCCGAGCGGAACCGGGTTGCTGAGGGTGCGGCGGCGTGCGGGCGCGGGCGGACCGGTTCCGACCGGTGGCCATTCTGTTGTCCGGCCGGTCCGGGGCGAGCGTCGCGCCGCTGCCGGCCGGGGCGGAGGGCGGCAGGCCCGGCGTCGGTGGAATCCCGCCGTACGTCCGCTCGTGCCTGCCCGTCCCTGCCGCCCCGTCTCACCCGCCGCCGGTGCTGTCGCCCAGCCGTGGCACCGAGGTTGCCCTGCCAAGGCCTTCGGCCAGAATCGGAGCCCCGAATCCCCATGCCTGATCTCGAACAGTCCGCTGAGCCCGCCGAGTCGGTTCAGCCGGAGCCGCCCGCGCCCCGCGAGCGCTCCGCTCCGTCCATTCCCTCGCCCCGCCACCCCACGCACTCGGTCGACCGTGCGTTCCTCAGCATGGAGCGGCGGCGGCCCGATGTCCGCTGGGACGCCGGCGGTGTCGCGTATCTCAGCGGTCCGCCCCCGGCCCTGTCGGACCTTCGCGCGTACGTGGGCTTCCGTCTGGGCGGGCTGCCCCTGCACACGAGCCGGGTCGAGGGCGGCAGGCGGCCCCGGTGGCAGCCCGACGCGGAGTTCGACATCGAGCAGCATGTCCACGAGGTGGTCGCCGACGGCCCCGCCGCCTGGGACTCCGCCCTGCACACCGCGCTCAACGCCCCGTTCGCGCCCGGCGCCCTGTGGGGGGTGTGGCTTGTCCACGGGCACGAACCCGACGCGTACGCCGTGTGCTACCGCTTCCGTCACGCCTGCCAGGACGGTTCGGCCGCCGCCATGACCTTCCGCGCCATGCTGGGCGAGGGGGAGCCGTCGGCGCGCCCGGTACCGGGACGGAGCCGTCGGGCCGGGGTGCCCCGGCGGGTGGGCGCGGCAGTCGGGCTGGCCACGAAGTTCGTCGCGGGCACCCTCGCCGTCCGGGGCCACCGGCCGGGTGCCGTCTTCACCCCCTCCGGGGAGCGGCGGCTGTGGCGCGGGCGGGTACCGGCGGACACCCTGCGCCGGATCGGCGCCGCACGCGGAGGCTCCGCCCACGACGTGCATCTGGCCGCACTCGCCGGGGCGTTGTCCGCCTGGTCGGCCCGCTCCGGCGTACCGCTCCCTCGGGTGACGGCCGTGCTGCCCATCGACGCACGCCGTCCCGACGAGGACCAGACGTGGGGCAACCGCTGCTTCGCCGTGCCGCTGGAGCTGCCGGTGCGGACCGTCAGCAAGGCCCCGGACGGGACCGGCGGCGGTGACGCCGCACTGCGGCGACTGGACCATGTCATGGCGGAGACCCGGAAGTTGCGGGGCGAGTCATGGCGGCAGGCCATCCAGGACCTGGTCCGCTTCATGCCGGGCCGCCCCACCGAGTGGTATCTGCGACGGGTCCTCTCGCCGCGCGTCACCAACGTCATGGCCACCTCCATGCCGCTCGCCGAGAAGGGCAGCCTGGGCGAGACGCGGGTGACGGGCACCGCCCTGCTGCCCCTGGTCGTGCCCGGACATCTCTTCGGGGTGGGGCTGTCGTTCTTCGGCGACTGGGCCGAGGTGTCGTTCGTGGCCGATGGCGCCCTTCCGCTCGGGGAGTCGCTGCCGGAGCTGTGGGAGCGGGCCGTGGGCGAGCTGGAGGAGAGCGCCCCGCCCGTCTGAGCCGGGCGGGGCGCTCGCGGCCGGCCGTCGTGCGGAACCGGCTTACGGGACCTCGGCTGCCGGACCGGGCCGGGCGGCGGCCGGCACCGGCACGGGCGGGACGCCACCGCGTGCCCGGCGCCGCCCCGCCCGGAGCTCCCGGCGAAGGGCCCGCTGGTAGGAGCGGATGTCGATCTCGATCCCGTGGCGGTAGCTGGCCGCGTAGGTCCGTTCATGGGACCGCCGCTCGCGGCCGATCGCCCGCGTCATGTCCTGCGGCGACGGCAGGGCGAGCGTTCCCGTGATCAGGCCGCTGACCCATTCCGCCTGCGGTTCGAGCAACGGGAAGGCCGCGCCCGCGGGTTGCGCGAGCCCCATGAAGTACAGGCCGGGAAGCCTCGGCGGCACGGTACGCAGATAGAGCTCCGTGCGGCCGTCCCGTGCCGCGAAGACGGCGGGGTCGAGGAAGGGGAAGGAGAGGGAGTATCCGGTGGCGTACACCACGGCGTCCACGCCTTCGCGGCTGCCGTCCGTGAAGGCCGCCGTGTCCCGGCCGAAGGAGCTGACGCCGGGCTTGGGCGTCACCGCGCCCCTGGCCAGCTGGACGAGGAGCTCGTCCGAGGTGGACGGGTGGGCGGCGAGGGGTCCGCGGACCGGTTCGGCCAGCCCGTACTGGGCCGGGGCGCCTCGGGTCAGGCGCAGGAGAAGCGCCATCGCGGGGCCCTGGAGAAATCGCGGGATTCGGGACAGCGGGCTCCGGACCAGGTGGTCCGCAGGCCGGCCGAGCAGCATCTTGGGGAACACGTGCGTCGCGTCGCGTGCGGAGAGGAAGGTCCGGGCCGCCGTTCGCGAGATCTCCGCCGCGATCTCGCACCCGGAGTTGCCCATGCCGACCACCAGGACCCGCCGGCCGGCGTACGGCTCGGGGGAGCGGTACGCGTGCGAGTGGAGGGCGGACCCCTCGAACTCCTCGGCCCCCGGCACGGCGGGGCCGGGGAGGCGCGGGTCCCAGTGGTGCCCGTTGGCCACCACCACGTCGGTGTACCGCCGCGTCGTCACCTCCGCCGCCGTATCCCCGCGGCGCCGCCGGCCGACCTCCCAGCCGCCGTCGTCCAGGGGCCGCACCGAGGTGACCTCCGTGCCGAACGTGATGTGGCGGTGCAGACCGAACGTCGCGGCGTAGTCCTCCAAGTAGGCGAGGACCCTGCTGTGGTGCGGGAAGACCGGGTAGTTCTCCGGCATCGGCAGTGAGGAGAAGGACATGCTCTCCTTCGAGATGTTCGCGTGCAGTGACGCGTACGCCCCCGACATGCCGTTGTCGTTGCCGTACCGCCAGAGCCCGCCGATGCCCGAACCGGCCTCGTAGCAGTCGAACGGAACACCGTGCGAGGCGAGGACCTTGCTCGCGGCCAGACCGGACGGGCCCGCTCCGATCACACACGTTCTCCGCATGGCTGACCGCCCCTTCGCCTACACCGAGCACGGTGCTCCGGAGCGGGTCACGCTATCCACCCCGCGGCCCCCGGAACCGGTCTTCGGCGGTGGACCCGTCGCGTGGATGAACCCGCCGTGCACGGGGTTGACGACAGCGGGCCGGGCACTCGTCGCGGCACCGTTTCCGCCGCCCGGCCTGCTCGTTGGGCACGGGCGGACCGGACGCGCCACCGAACGCCCGGCCGACGCATTCCCGTACACCGGCAGGACGCGGACCGCGCTCGCGGCCGACAGCCGGACCCGGCACGACGGAGCGACACCATGGACGTCACAGATGTGCACCACTCCTACCGCCAGCACGAGGTTCTCCGGGGCGTCGACCTCCGGCTACGGCCCGGCACCCTCGCCGGCATCGTCGGGGAGAACGGCTCGGGCAAGACCACCCTGCTGAAGATCGTCTCCGGTGAACTCAGGCCGGACCGGGGTTCGGTGCGTCACCGGGGGAGGTTCGGCTACTGCCCGCAGTCCGTGGTCCTGGACGACTCCTTCACCGTCCGCCAGCACCTCGACTTCTTCAAGAACGCGTTCGACCTCCCCGACCTGCGGCCGGCCGAGGAGGTGATGGAGGTCCTGGCCTTCACCGAGTACCTCGACCAGCGCGCGGGACTGCTCAGCGGGGGCTCCCGGCAGAAGCTGAATCTGACCCTCGCGCTCATGCACGATCCGGACGTCCTGCTGTTGGACGAGCCCTACCAGGGCTTCGACTGGGAGACGTACCTGCGCTTCTGGGAGCTGGCCACCCGACTGCGCGACGCCGGGCGCTCGGTCCTGGTCGTCTCCCACCTGGCGTACGACATCAACCGGCTCGACGTGCTCTGGCGCCTGGAGAACGGGCGGCTGCACCGCCAGGAGCCGCGCGCGGAGGCGGTGGCATGAGGCGGCACTGGTCCCTGTTCACCACGGCGTCGCGGTACGCCCTGATCGGGCACAGCCGCAACCGCTTCGCGATGCTGCTGGTGGTCGTGTACATCCCCGTGTGGATCGCGCTCGCCTACGTGACCATCCCCGACCGGCCCGCACCCTTCCGGCTCCGGGCCACCGGCGAGGTGCTGTCCCCGCCCGGAAACCACCTGACCCAGATCACCGGCGCGCTGAACGCGGTCACGCTGATCGCCGGATTCATGATGTTCGCCGCCACCTTCACGGGAGGCGCCTTCGACCGCCGGCTCGCGATGGCCGGCTACCCCCGGTACCACCTCGTCCTCGCCAAGCTCTCCGCGCTCACGCTGGTCTGCGCCGCCATCGCCGGGTACGCCACGGTCACCGTCGGATTCTCCTGGCCGCCGCGCCAGCCCCTCGTGCTCACCGCCGCGCTGTTCTGCGCGGCGCTGACCTACGGCGCGCTCGGGGTGGTCTTCGGATCGGTACTCCGCCGCGAGGTGGAGGGCATGTTCGCCATCCTGATGATCAGCATCCTCGATGTCGCACTGCAGAACCCGCTCTCCAGCTCCGGGTCCGACAGCGCGGTGGTGCGCTTCCTGCCGACGTACGGAGCTGTGCAGGCGGGCATGTCGGCGGCGTTCTCCGACGCCTCCGCCGTCCACGGCCTCCTGATCCAGTGCCTCTGGCTCGTCGCCGCCGCGTCGGCCGGGTTCCTGGTCTTCCGCCGGCGGACCGGAAACGCGCTCCCGCCGGACACGCGGCCATGGGTCCCGGCTCCCCAGGGGCGCGGAACCGCCGCGGACACCGCCCCGGAGGCCCCTGTCGCACGGACGCCCGACGCCTCTTTGTGCCACCGTCCGGCCCGCCGAACGGAGCCGTGACCTGCGGGACGCGGTGATCGTTCAGTAGCCGCCGGGTGCCGACGCGGCGCCCGGAACGACAGATCATTCCGTGCAAGGAGCACTACTCCATGACTCTTTCGCGTACCGTCCGGCGGACCGTCCTGACCGCCGCTCTGCTGTCCGTCTCCGCGCTGACCGTCTCCTCCAGCGCCGTGGCCGAGCCCGCCGCCCGCGCTGCCGCCCCGGCCGCCGCACAGGCGGCCCCGCTGCCGCCCGCGTGTCAGGAGGCGCTGCTCGAAACCCTGGACAAGTTCCCCGTCGTGGACTTCACGGTCCCCGACAAGGCCAAGAACGCCCTACTGGGCGAAGTGCTGGGGCTGAGCGAGGCCGACCAGGCGGCCTTCACGGAGGCGGGATGCGCGGCCTGGAACACCTGGGCGACCAACAACGGCCAGGCCGTCGCCGCGGACCTGGACACCCGCTACCGCAACGCCGCAGCGCCCGCCTGCAACAAGTTCGCCAAGGCCTCGATCGGGTCGATCAAGAAGTACGCCCCGAACGTACCCGCCGCGACCCGTGACCTGGAGGCGCTGGCCAAGAAGGTCTGGAAGAGCGCCATGGAGAAGCTCGCCACGGAGGCCACCAACGCCGACTGCCGCACGGCCTACAACGGAGTGAAGGCCGGCTGGTAGCCGACACGGTCCGCGGGCCGGGCGCGGTGCCACGGGGGGAAGCGGAAGGGGCCGATGGGCCCAGGGCGGCGCTCCCGGCCGCCGGCTGCGGCTTCGCGACGCACGCGCCGGCCGCAGCCGCTGCTCCGGCACCGCGTCGAGCCCGGGGAGATCGCCCACATGGTGGTCCGGCCGGGCTCCTCGCGCCGGCCCCGGCGAGCCCGCCCGGCCCAGGCCCCGAAGGCGTGGCCGGGCGGCAGCACGGGGTCTCCGCGGTCGCTCGATACGCTCAGCGAGTTGCCGTATGCGCATAGTCAGCCGCACCATGGAGGTCTCGTCCGGAGGCAGGTCTGTCCAGCCTTCCGGCTTGGGACAGAAGGGGTGCCGCCCATGACCAGGTACTTCGAGAACGGTGTCGGTGAGCTCGTCTCCGACGCGCTGTCCGGCTTCGCCCGCGCACACGCGGGCCTCCTCGACTACGACCGTGCCGACGGGTTCTTCACCGCCCGGCACACCGCGCCGGCACGGCGGGTGGGGCTGGTCTCCGGCGGCGGCTCCGGGCATGAGCCCCTGCACGCGGGGTATGTCGGCCAGGGCATGCTCGACGCCGCCTGTCCCGGCAGGATCTTCGCCTCGCCGCACAACCGGCAGATCTTCCGGGCCTCCCGCATGGTGGCGAGGCCGGAGGGCGTCCTGCACATCGTGAAGAACTACACGGGGGACCGGATCAATTTCGGGATCGCCGCCGAGCGCCTCGCCGACGCGGGGATCACCTGTGCGCGGGTTCTCGTCGACGACGACCTGGCCTCCGACTCCGAGGAGATTGCCGCCGGGCGTCGTGGCACGGGTGCCGCGATGCTCGTGGAGAAGGTGCTGGGCGCCGCCGCGGACGCCGGAAAAGGGCTCGCCGAACTGGTCGAGATAGGCGCCAATGTGGCAGGCCGCTGTCGGACGCTCGCCGCTGCTTCCGCCGCCCATCACGCACCGATGACCGGCGAGCCGGCGTTCCGGCTGCCGCACGGCGAACTGGAGTACGGCGTGGGAATCCACGGGGAACGTGCCGACCGCACCCGGCGGCAGGGGCCGGTGGGCGCCCTGGTGGATGACATGGCGGGCGCGCTGCTGGACGCGCTGCGCCCCGGCCCCGAGGAACCGGTTGTCGCGCTGGTCAACGGACTGGGCTCGGTCACCTCGCTGGAGCTCTACGGCATCTTCGGCGAACTGGCCCGGGTTCTTGACGCCCGGCGGGTGCGGCTCGCCCGGTACCTCGTCGGCGACTACGTCACGGCACTGGACATGCGGGGCTTCTCCCTGACCCTCATGGTCGCCGACCGCGACACCCTGGATTTCTACGATGCTCCGGTCCGGACCCCGGTGTTGCAATGGTGAGCACCGGGCGGGCCGGGGCTCCCGCAGTCCCCGACGGGAGCAGGAGGACGGCGCCATGACGATCGCCACATTCGACGGCGTGCTGACCCGTGGCTGGATGCTTCGCTTCACCGAATCGGTGTACGCCACAGAGGCGGAGCTGACCGCGCTCGACCAGCGGGCAGGAGACGGAGACTTCGGGACCAATCTCGCTGCCGGGGTCCGGGCAGCCGGGCTGCTGCTCGACCGGATGGATGATTCGGCCGGGCCGGCGGAGGTGCTGGGCTCCATGGCAACGGCCTTTCTCGACGAGGTCGGTGGGACCAGCGGTCCCCTGTTCGGTCTGCTGTTCCAGGAGTTGAGCAGGGGTGCGGACGGCTCCGGTGCCGGTCTGACGGCCGCGGCCATCGCAGAGGGCACCGCCCAGGGCCTGGCCGCCATCCGTCGTGTGGGTGAGGCCTCGCCGGGGGACAAGACGCTGGTCGACGCGCTGGCCCCGGCCGCCGACGCGTTGCGTGCGGCGGCGGACCAATCGCCCGCGACGGCTCTGGCCAACGCGGCGGAAAGCGCGTGGTACGGGGTACGGGACACGGCCTCGCTGACGGCACGCATGGGCCGGGCGAGCTATCTGGGTGAACGGGCGACCGGCATTCCGGACCCCGGAGCGGTGGGCATCGCCCTGCTGTTCGCCGCGGCCGGGGAGGTCGTGCACAGCCTGGAATCCCATCTGGCGTCCGGCTGACGGTGCGCCCGCCCACCCATCGGGCCTACTTCGCGGACACGCTCTGGCCGTCGATCCAGCTACTGGCCCATCTCACCAACTCCTTGTCGGCAAGGCTGTGCACCCACAGATCGGCGAGCCCCGCCTCCGCCCCGTCCGGACGAGGTCCGATGCCGATGACGCGCAGGCCGGCCCGGCGGGCCGATTCCATGCCCGTGAACGAGTCCTCCACGGCCAGAGCCTCCTCGGGGGGCACGCCGCAGAGACGGGCGGCGACGCTGTACACGTCGGGCCGGGGTTTCGGACTGATGTCCTCGCCCGCGACCACGACATGGCCGAAGGAGCTGAGGAGCCCGGCCCGGCCGAGGCACGTTTCCACCATCTCCCGGGGGCAGTTGCTCGCCACCGCGAGCGGGAGATGGCGGGCGGCCAGCCGGACCAGCGCGGCGGCGCCCGGCATGGTCACCGGGTTCTCGTCGACCAGTGCGGTGAAGGTGGTGAGCAGTGTGTCGGCCAAATCGCCGCCGAGATCCGGCTTTCCGGTCTCCTTGGCCATGAGCTCGCCGCACTCGCTGTAGTGCACGCCCTTGGCGCGGTCGGCGAACCCGGCGGGCGGTTCGAGGCCGAAGAGCCGGAAGGTGATGTTCCGGGCCTCCTGCCAGTGCTGTTCCGTGTCCATCAGCGTCCCGTCACAGTCGAAGACGATGGCGGACGGCGACCATAAAAGGATGTTTCGAGCTGTCATGTCATTGCCGATCTCGGAGGCTGCGCCGGCCGTTGTGCGGTGCGGGCGCAGGCGGGACACACGAGGGTGTCGGGATGATTCGTGGTCCACTCGCGTAAATGAGAGAGCGCGAGTGATGTCGCACGGCTGTTGTGGCCGTGGGGCTGTGACCGGGGCGCGCCATGGAGAACGCGCGTCGCCGCTTTCGGCCGAAGCCGAAAACATCGTGGCCGTTACGTTAATTTGGCGTCTCCGATTTCCGCAATCACCAATTCGAGTGGACGGAAGCGCCGGGGCCGAGGGCGGCCGGTCTCGGCGTGTGATGCGAAGAATGAGCCCCTCACGCCCGTGGCGCCGCCAAAGTGCCTGGCGGGAGGTGCTGTCGCGACTGTGTGCGGGTGGAGTCGCCGCACTCTGGCGAATCGATCCTGCTCGGCGGGGTGACGGATTGTGTGAATACTCCACCGCTCACGTGCGGGCGACGAATAATAAGATCTTCGCGCGATGCGACTGAACCCTCCATGGGGAGGGCTTTAAGTAAGTCGGCGCAGTGTTGGCACGTTTGAGCGAAGGTGGAACTGGAGTGCAGGAAAGGGCGCGTGCGACCCGCAGGCTGCTGCTGGAATCCGCAGCACATCTATTTGTCGAACGGGGATATGCGGGAACGAGTGTCAATGACATAAGTGATCACTCGGGAAAAACGAGTGGGGCCATCTATTTCCATTACTACAGCAAGGAGAAGCTCGCGCTGGCCGTGGTGCGCGAGCAGTTCGCCACCTGGCCGCAGCTCGCCGCCCCCTATGCCGCGCCCGGTGTTCCTCCGCTGGAGAAACTGGTCGGCCTCAGCTTCCATGTCGCGCGCGCTCTCAGTGAGGACGTCGTGGCACGCGCGGGCGCGCGGTTGTGGGCGGAACGCCAGGGCATCGCGGCCACTCTGCCCACGCCGTTCGATGTCTGGGCGTCGGCTGCGACCAGGCTCCTGGCTCAGGCCCGCATGAGAGGAGAACTCGCGGCAGGGGTCGAGCCGGCGGCTGCGGCTGTAACCCTGGTGTGCGGTTTCTTCGGGCTCTGCGTACTGACCGATGACCTGCCGGGCGGGCGTGGCTGGAGTGAAGAGCTGGATCAGTGGTGGCTGCTGATACTGAAGTCTCTCCTGGCGGACCCGGACGCATCGGCTCTGCTCGCCCGGGCGCGGGCGCGGGCGCGGTCGCGGTCGCGGGTGGGGGAGGTGGATCGAACACGGGCTCGCGCCTGAGGCGAACGGTCACCGTGAGCCTCGAAGACCTGGGAACAGCTGTCTGAAATCGCGACTCGTTGTAGGATGTGATAACAGCACTTGACCTGCGAAAACGCAGGCAGGGAGCCTACGTTCAGGAGTTGTCTCGATGATGCGCACCATGTTCAAGTCCAAAATCCACCGGGCCACCGTGACCCAGGCCGACCTGCATTACGTCGGTTCCGTCACCATCGACGCCGAGCTGATGGAGGCCGCGGATCTGCTGCCCGGCGAGCTCGTGCACATCGTGGACATCGACAACGGGGCCCGGCTGGAGACGTACGTCATCGAGGGGGAACGCGGCTCCGGGGTCATCGGGATCAACGGCGCCGCCGCCCACCTCGTCCACCCCGGTGACCTGGTCATCCTGATCAGCTACGCGCAGGTCGACGACGCGGAGGCGCGCGGCCTGGTCCCGAGCGTCGTCCATGTCGACGCGGCCAACCGGATCGTCGCGCTCGGCGCCGACGCCTCCGCTCCCGTCCCGGGCACCGACACCGCGCGCAGCCCGCACGCCGTCCCGGCGGCGCGCTGACGGATCGCGGGGCCGGTGGGAGGGCCGGTGGGCCCGGCCCTGACTGAGGCCCGGCGGCGGGCCGATAGCGTTTCGCTCATGCCTCTCGCCCTGCTGCACACCTCCCCGGCCCACATCCCGGTCTTCGACGCCCTGCGCGACGCCGACTGTCCGGGGCTCGCGCTGCGCCACCTCGTGCACGAGGGCCTCCTCGAACGGGCCGGGGAGAGGGGGCCGCAGGCGGTGACGGGCGAGGTCGAGGCGGTGCTCGCCGGGGCGGTCGCCGAGGGGGCCACCGCGGTGCTCTGTACGTGCTCGACGATCGGGGGCGTCGCGGAGGCGCTCGGCCCGGCGCTCGGCGTCCCGGTGCTGCGGGTCGACCGCCCGATGGCGGCGGTCGCGGCCCGTGCGGAGCGGGTGACCGTCATCGCGGCGGTCGCCGCCACCGTGGCGCCCACTCTCGCGCTGATCGCGGAGGAGGCGGCCGCGGCGGGCCGGCGTCCGGCCGCGGTCCGTACCGTGCTGGTCGAGGGCGCCTGGGAGCGCTTCGAGGCGGGCGAGCGTGACGGCTATCTGGATCTGGTGGCCGAGGCAGCCGACGCGGTGGTGGACGCCGATGTGATCGTGCTGGCCCAGGCGTCCATGGCCGGTGCCGTCACCCGTACGGCCACCCGGATTCCGGTGCTCTCCAGTCCGCGGCCGGGCCTGGCCGCCGCGGCGGCAGTGGCCGGTCCGCTGGGCCGTACGGATCTTTCGTAGGCGGAACGTATGGACTCGCCGGGCGCGGGCAGCCGCTCCGGGAGACGGTGGAGGAGATCCACCCAGACCGTTCGGAGGACCGAGATGACCCATCCGTTTCCCGACCCCGTCCCGCCGGTGCCCACTCCGGGGCCCATCCCGGGGCCGCCCCAGCCGCTCCCGGAACCGGAGCCCGTGCCGCCGGGTCCGGGGCCGACGCCGCCCGTCCCCACGCCGCCGGGGCCCTCGCCCGACCCGATCCCGCAGCCGCCCGCGCCGAATCCCGAGCCGGTGCCGCCGCCGGAGCCGGAACCCTCACCGGTGGGCTGAGCCGTGCGGGTGACCGACGCGGGTGACCGGCAGAGGCCGTCCCGGCGCACCGGCGGCCCGATGAACACCGCCGCTCTCCGGGCTCGTGCCGGAGGCTCACCGTTACGAGCCTCCGGCACGAGCTGCGATCAGGCGATGATCGGGACCACGGCTTCCGGCGTCAGCATCCGGAACGTGAACGACTGGTGGAAGTACAGGCTGACGGTCGTCGCGTCGTGCTCCTGATAGCCGATCGACAGATCCTCGCCCAGGCACAGCTCGAAGTCGCCGCCCCGGGTGGACAGCAGCACCCCGCCCGCCACGGCGGGCGCCCACAGGATCTGGTCGTCGAGCAGCCGGGCCAGATGGGTGGAGACGGGATATCCGTGGTCGGACGTCTCGGTCGCCTCCGTGAACGCGTCCGCGCCCAGCAGCAGCCGGTAGGGCCCGTCCACACCGGCCAGCCGCAACCGCGTCAGCGCCTGGCTGACGGTGGCCGGGTAGTCCCGGGCGTCCGCCGGAAGCGGCAGCGGGGTGTGTGAGGAACCGTCCCGCAGACCGGTGATCCCGGCCGCCGCGTAGCCGTCGATGAGCGCCATGTCCTCCGCGAACGCACAGGTCCGGGCGGCGTCCTTCACCGGCTGCCAGTCACTGTCGTCGGAGCCGCGCTCGACATCGTCCACCGCCGCCCTGCTCAGGGTGAACGGCACCCGCCACTCGATGACCGGTACCGAGGTGCGGGCGCGGGCCAGCACGTCGGGGGTGGGCGGGTCGATCTCCCGGAGGTGGCCGTCACCGACGGCCGCCAGCCCAGGGCCTTCCGGCCCGCTGACGTCGACGACGCGACGGCCCGCCAGATGGCGGCTGAAGGTGCGCCTGGCCTCCTCCTCGATCTGGTCCCAGGCGGCTTGCGTGACGGGGGCGAGTGCGCGGTGGAGGTTGTTCATCACTGGGCGCTTTCTTGCAGGCTGCCGATGTGCAGCGAACCGTCACGGGAGTCCGGCGGGATCAGGGACTGCCCCGCCGGCGCGGACGCCGGCTCCGGCAGTGCCCCGGTCCCGGCCTCTGCGGACGCGGGCGACGGCGGCGGGGCGTCGAGGAAGTCGGCGCCGGGGGCGTGGAAGAGCGTGCCGGTGACCGCTGTCGAGAAGTCGAGAATGCGGTCGTGGGTGCCGGGGGGACTGCCCAGGAACATGTTCCGGAGCATCTGTTCCGTGACGCCGGGATCAGCGGCGTACGCGATGAAGTACGTACCGAACTCACCCTGCTCGAAGCTGCCGAACGGCATGTTGGCACGCAGGATGTCGCGCTCCGTGCCGTCCGGGTCCGTGATGGTGTTCAGCGCCACGTGGGAGTCGGCGGGTTTGACGTCGTCGGCGAACTCGATGTCGGTGAACTTGGTCCGCCCGATCACCCGCTCCTGCTCCTCGGTGCTCAGCGCGTTCCACGACGTCAGATCGTGCAGGTACTTCTGCACGACGACATAACTGCCGCCCGCGAAGTCCGGGTCCTCGTCACCGACCAGCGCCGCCGAGAGCGCGTCCGGACCCACCGGATTCTCGGTGCCGTCGACGAAGCCCAGCAGATCCCGGTGGTCGAAGTAACGGAACCCGTGCGTCTCGTCGACGACCTTCACCGCACCGCCGAGCCGGCCGAGCAGCTGGGAGGCCCACTCGTAGCACACGTCCATCCGCTCGGCCCGGATGTGGAACAGCAGGTCGCCAGGGGTGGCGGGGGCGTGGTGGCGGGTTCCGCGCAGTTCCTGGAAGGGATGGAGCGAGGCGGGCCGCGGCCCCGCGAACAGCCGGCCCCAGGCATCGGAACCGAAGCCGGTCACACAGGCCAGCCCGGAGCCGGGGAAGCGGAACCCGATGGAGCGGGCGAGGGCCGCCAGATCCGGCAGCGCCTCACGGACAGCGGGCTCACCGCCCGGCTCGATCGTGGCGACCAGGATCAGCGCGGCACTGGTCAGCGGTGCGACGACGGGCTGCGCCGCGGCCGCTCCCTCGGTGGTCCCGGGCATGCGGCGGCTCCATCAGGTGGCGTGGGCGACAAGGCGGCACGGCGGTACCCGCGCGGGTGAGGACGGCGGGGCCCGCTGCCACTTACCCACACCCGGCGGTGCGCCGCACCCCGGCGCGTCCGACCGGGCGACGTGCGCGCCGCACCCCGGGCCCGTCCGTCCGGGTGACATGTGCACCGCGCCTCGGCCCCGTCCGACCACGCGATGTGCCGATGTGTCGCGCCGCTCCCGCGCTCGCGTGGCCGGGGGTGCCCCGCTCCGGTCACTCGTCGGCGAGGTCGCTCCGGCTGCACGCCAGCACCCCGGTGGTGCCCGACAGCCGGGCCATCAGCGCGTCCGGATCGCCCCTGCCCTGCACGCTGAGCGCGACCTCCACGGTCCGCTCGGGCGGCGGCACGGTCTCCGACCGGCGGCGGCGCCGGAACATCCCCTCGCCGTCGGCGGCGAGCGTGGTCAGCTCGGAGATCGCGAACCCCGCCTCCGTGCAGTGCTTGACCAGCTCCCGCAGCGCGCCCACCCCCTCCGTGTAGGTGATCCGGTAGCCGATCGAGGCGTTGCGCAGCGCGGGCAGCCGGTGGGCCAGCGGGCGGACGCCGTACGAGACCAGGAAGTAGGCGAGCGTGGCGAGGGTGGCGAGCACGGGCAGCCCCGCGCCGGCCGCGCAGCCGACCGCCGCGGTCAGCCAGATCGACGCGGCCGTGGTCAGCCCCTTGACCGAGCCGCGGTGGACGAAGATGACGCCACCGCCGATGAACCCGAGCCCGGAGACGATCTGCGCCGCCACCCGGGACGGGTCCAACTCGACCTGTCCGGTGACCAGTACGTCGGAGAAGCCGAACTTGCTGACCAGGGTGAACAGCGCGGCCCCGAGCCCGACGATCGTGTACGTGCGCAGCCCGGCCGCCTTCTGGCGGATCTCGCGTTCGATCCCGATCGCGCAGGAGAGCCCGAACGCGATGCCGAACTGCGCCGCGTGCGTCCAGTTCTGGCCGAACGGTTCATTGATGTCGATTGCCACAGAGCCTCCGATCCCCTTGGGACCTTCCGGGCAGCCGCCGCCGGAAGGAGAGCGCCGTCACTCCGCCGTGCCGGGCGGCGCGACGGTTGCGGCGGCGCGATGCCCCACCGTACCGGCCGCGCCCAGCCGGTCCGGAGCGCGTTACGCCTCGTCAGGCCTGTGGCGCCCGGGAGCCGGCGCCGTCGAGCAGCGGGGCGAGGACGGCCCGCAGATCCTCCGGCCGGCGGTAGTGGAGCGCGGCCATGCCCGCCCGCCGGGCAGCGGCCACGTTGGCCTCGGTGTCGTCCACGAACAGACAGCGGTCCACCGCGGTCCCGACGCGCTCGGCTGCGATGCGGTAGACCCTCGGGTCGGGTTTGGCGACGCCGATGCGCGCGGTGTTGATGACGGCGTCGGCCACCCCGCTCAGGCCCTGCCGGTCGAGATCCAGCTCCAGCCTCGTGGTGGCGTTGGAGACCAGAGCCACCGTCGCCACCTCCCGGGCCGAGGCCAGGAGGGCGACCACCTCAGGATCGACGAGCGGTACGAGCCGGGCCCAGGCGGCGACCGCGGCCCCGGCCCGGTCCGCGGAGCCGCAGACCGTGGTCAGGTCGGCCGCGACGGCGGACCGCCACTGCTCGTCGGTCACCGCGCCCGTGATCGCTGGGAGCAGCCGTCGCGGGGCGAACGCGGCAGCCGCGAGTGCGCCTCGGGGCAGTCCATGTGCGTCTTCGAGGGCGTCCTGCGCGGGCCAGTGCCGGATCACGCCGTCGATGTCGCACAGCACCGCGTCGATTGGTTGGGCGGGCATGACCGGCTCTCCGTCCGCTGAACGACGGCACACGCCGTCTTCTGACCGGGGCCTGGTCCGGCGGCCGGCGGGTGCCCCCGCCGTCTGCTCCACCCACGTCACCCCCATGGCTCTCGCGCGCCCCACCGTAGCCGCCCCTGCCGGGCTCCGGGGGGTGCGCACCGTACGGTCGGGTCCGTAGGCGCGAATTCGCGCGAAGCGTCCCGGGCGGCCGACGCCAGGGCCCTGCGGAAGATGTGACATGGCAAAGATCCTTTTCGTGATGACCGGTTCCGACCACTGGACCCTCGCCGACGGTTCCCTGCACCCGACCGGCTTCTGGGCCGAGGAGGCGGTCGCCCCGTACGAGAGGTTCAAGGCCGCCGGGTACGAGATCGTCGTCGCCACCCCCGGCGGGGTGGTGCCGACCGTCGACCGGGGGAGCCTGGCGCCGGAGTTCAACGACGGCCAGGAGAACGCCGACCGGGTGGCGAGCGTCCTCGCCTCCATGAGCGAGCTCCAGCAGCCGCTGAGCCTGGCGGACGTGGACCTGGCGGACTACGCGGCGGTGTTCTACCCCGGCGGCCACGGCCCGATGGAGGACCTGGCGGTGAACGCGGACTCCGGAAAGCTGCTGGTCGGCGCGCTGGAATCGGGCCTGCCCCTCGGCATCGTCTGCCACGCCCCGGCCGCCTTGCTGGCCGCCACGAAGGACGACGGGACCAACGCGTTCGCCGGGTACCGGCTCACCGGCTTCACCAACACGGAGGAGAGCCAGGCCGGGTTCGCGGACAAGGCCGCGTGGCTGCTCCAGGACCGCCTCGTCGAGATCGGCACCGACTTCCAGGAGGGCGAGCCGTGGGCCCCGTACGTGGTTGTCGACCGCAATCTGGTCACCGGCCAGAACCCGGCCTCCGCCGCCCCGCTCGCGGGCGAGCTGCTCAAGAAGCTCGGCTGACGCCACCGGGTCGGCCGCTCCGGAACGCGGGCCGGAAACTCCGTTCCGAGGAACTGATATCCCGGCCGCCCTCCGTGGTCTCCCAGTCATCGGGCATCATCGGCGGCCTACAGGACAGGGACCTAATTCATGAGCAGTCATCACCACACGGTGGATCCGGTGCCACTGGTGATCGCCGCGCGCAACGGGGACGCGGGGGCGCAGGACGCACTGGCCAGTGCGTACCTCCCGCTCGTCTACAACATCGTGGGCCGGGCGCTGAACGGTTCCGCCGACGTCGACGACGTGGTGCAGGAGACCATGCTCCGCGCACTGGACGGCCTCGGCGGTCTGCGCACCCCGGAGAGCTTCCGCTCCTGGCTGGTGGCGATCGCGATGAACCAGATACGTGCGCACTGGCGGGACCGCGACATCGCGCCCGGCACGCTGGAGGAGGCCGGGGAGATCGCGGATCCGGGAGCCGACTTCGTCGACCTGACGATGATGCGCCTGCAGTTGTCCGGACAGCGCCGGGAGACGGCGTGCGCGACCCGGTGGCTGGAGCCCGACGACCGGGGCCTGCTGTCGCTGTGGTGGCTGGAGTGCGCCGGTGAGCTGACCCGGACCGAGGTGGCCGAGGCGCTGGAGCTGTCGCCGCAGTACGCGGCGGTCCGGGTCCAGCGGATGAAGGCGCAGCTGGAGACCGCCCGCGTGGTCGTGCGGGCACTCGGCGCGCAGCCGCCGTGCGAGGAACTCCGTGGCGTCTGCGCGGCCTGGGACGGCCGCCCCTCCGCGCTGTGGCGCAAGCGAATAGCCCGGCACGCCCGTGACTGCTTCCGGTGCTCCGGGCTGTGGAGCGGCCTGATGCCCGCGGAGGGTCTGCTGGCCGGGCTGGCCCTGGTCGCCGTGCCCGCGGCGCTCCTCGTGCGGTGGCCCGGCAGCGACGACACCGCACCGGTCGCCGCCGCACACGCCCTCGACACCGCGTCGGCCGGCGGCGCGTCGGCCGGCGGTGCGACATCCGGCCCGCCCGGCCGACACCGCTCCGGGGGCGGGCGGCACACGGGCGGACGCACCCCCTCCCGCGCCGCCGCCCGCCGGCGGCGCCGGATCCAGCGCCGGGCGGTCGGCGGCGCGGTGGTGGTGGCGTGCATGACCGGCGGGGGCCTCTGGTACGCGTCCCTGGGGCCCGGAGCGGGTACCGGGGGAGACAGCGCCTCGCGTACGTCGGCGGAGCCGATCGCCGACCTCACGGCGTCCGGAAGCCCGGCCACCACCTCGTCGCCGCCGCCGGCATCCGCCTCGCCCTCACCCTCGGCCTCGCCCTCGCCGTCCAAGAAGCGGAGCGCCTCCCCGCCTCCGGCCCGGACACCGCACAAGAGCGTCGCCCCGGCGCCGAAGAAGACGCCCGTACCGCCTCCGTCGAGCGCCCCCGCCACGCGACCCGCCCCCGTGGGCGACACGGCCCAGGTCGTCGCCCTGGTCAACCAGGAGCGGGCGAAGGCCGGATGCGGACCGGTCGAGGAGGACCAGCAGCTCACGGACGCGGCGTTGCGGCACTCCGACGACATGGCCGCCCGCGACTTCTTCGAGCACACCAACCCCGACGGCGCCGATCCCGGACGCCGCATCACCGACGCCGGCTACCACTGGTCGACGTACGGCGAGAACATAGCCCGGGGCCAGCAGAGTCCCGAATCGGTGATGGAGTCCTGGATGAACAGCCCCGGCCACCGCGCCAACATCCTCAACTGTGACTTCAAGGACATCGGCATCGGCATCCACCAGGGACCCGGCGGGCCGTGGTGGACCCAGGACTTCGGCGCGAAGATGTGAGCCGGTCCGGGCCTGCCCGTCAGCTCTCGACTTCCGTCCTGTCGCCGCCCCAGAGGGTGTGGAAGACGCCTTCGCGGTCGACCCGGCGGTAGGTGTGGGCGCCGAAGTAGTCGCGCTGGCCCTGGGTGAGCGCGGCGGGCAGGCGTTCGGCGCGCAGCGAGTCGTAGTAGGCGAGGGTGGCGGCGAAGGCGGGCGTGGGGACGCCCTGGGTGACGGCGGTGGCGACCACGGCGCGCCAGTCGTCCTGTGCGGTGGCGATCTCCTGGGCGAAGCTCTTGTCGGCCAGCAGGCTCGGCAGCCCGGCCCGCGCCTCGTAGGCGCTGGTGATCCGGTCGAGGAACGCGGCCCGGATGATGCAGCCGCCGCGCCAGATCGCTGCGACCCTGCCGAGGTCGATGTCCCAGTCGTACGTCTCGCTGCCGGCCGCGATCTCGTGGAAGCCCTGGGTGTAGGAGACGATCTTCGAGGCGTACAGGGCCTGCTCGACCCGGTCGGCGAAGGCCGCCGCCTCGTCCTTGCCGAGCCGGCGGGCGGTCGGTCCGGCGAGGTGGCGTGAGGCTTCGCGGAGCGCGGCGTGGCCGGAGACGGAGCGGGCGAAGACGGCCTCGGCGATGGCGGAGACGGGAACGCCCAGGTCCAGGGCGATCTGCACGGTCCAGCGGCCGGTGCCCTTCTGCTCCGCCTGGTCGAGCACCACGTCCACGAACGGCTTGCCGGTCGCCGCGTCCACCTGGGAGAGGACCTCCGCGGTGATCTCGATGAGGTAGGAGTCCAGGCGCCCGGTGTTCCAGGTGCGGAAGGTGTCCGCGATCTGCGCGGGGGAGTAGCCCGCCACGTCGCGGAGCAGCTGATAGGCCTCACCGATCAGCTGCATGTCCGCGTACTCGATGCCGTTGTGCGTCATCTTCACGAAATGACCGGCGCCGTCGGGGCCGATGTGCGTGACGCACGGCGCCCCGTCCTTGGCCTTCGCGGAGATCTTCTCCAGCATCGGGCCGAGCGAGGCGTACGATTCGTCGCTGCCGCCGGGCATGATGCTCGGCCCGTTCAGCGCGCCCTCCTCGCCACCGGAGATGCCGGCGCCGACGAAGTGGATACCGCGTTCGCGCAGCTGCTTCTCCCGGCGCCGGGTGTCCTCGAAGTGGGCGTTGCCGCCGTCGATGATGACGTCGCCCTCCTCCAGCAGCGCCGCGAACTCCTGGATCACCGCGTCCGTGGGATCGCCCGCCTTCACCATGACGACCAGGCAGCGGGGCCGCTCCAGCGCCGCGACGAACTTCTGCGGCGTGTGCGCGGCGACGAAGTTTCCCTCGTCGCCGAAGTCCTCGACCAGGGCATCGGTCTTGGCCGCCGTGCGGTTGTGCACCGCGACCGTGAAGCCGTTGCGGGCGAAGTTGCGGGCGAGGTTGCGGCCCATCACCGCGAGCCCGGTGACGCCGATCTGCGCGGTGCCGCTCATCTGGGTGCTCCTGCAATCTGTCGGGGACGCGGAGGCGCCGGGATGTCGCGGCGCCGGGGTGTCTCCAGTATGGATACGGGACCGGCGGACGGCCTGTTCAGCCGGGCAGCCGGGTGCGCGCCGGTGTCGCTCGTCTTGACACTCGCTGAGCGGCGGAGCAACACTGGTTCCGGCTGGGAGAGCGCTCTCCCGGGCGGGTTCCACACCCGGCCGGGCCGCCGATCCCGCAGTCCGCCCGCACCGTCCCATCCCCGCTGTCGGTGCGGTGAGGAAGTCCGCGGTGGTCACGGAAATGCGTGACCACCGCGGACTCATGCCCGGACCCGGCCGCGTGCCGAATCCCGGCGGAGGATTCCCGGCGGAAGATTCGCAGTGGAAGATTCCCGGCGAAAGGTTCGCGGCGAAAGGTTCGCGGTGGAAGATTCCCGGTGGAAACGCGAAACCTCCGGCCGCGGCGGTCGTCCGCCGCGGCCGGAGGCAGGCCGGCCTTAAGGGCCGGGGTCAGGCGGCCCTGCCCGGGCGGCCCGCCGCGGCCTCGCGGATCAGCTCGGCGTAGCGCCGGCCACTGCTCTTGACCGTGCGGCGCTGCGTCGCGTAGTCCACGTGGACCAGGCCGAAGCGCTTGTCGTAGCCGTACGCCCACTCGAAGTTGTCCAGCAGCGACCAGGCGAAGTACCCGGCCAGCGGCGCGCCCTTGCGGACGGCGCGTGCGCAGGCGGCGAGGTGCTCCTCCAGGTACTGGGTGCGCTCCGGGTCGTGCACCGAACCGTCGGCCAGGACGACGTCCTGGTACGCCGAGCCGTTCTCCGTGACGTAGATGCGCTCGACGCCGTACTCCTGGGTGAGGCGCAGCAGCAGCTGCTCCAGGCCCTGGGCGTGCACCTCCCAGTCCATGTGGGTGTGGCGGGAGCCGGGGAGGTAGACCTGCTTGGCGTGCGGGACGGGACCGGTCGCGTCGGCGGTGACGACCTGGCGGAAGTAGTAGTTCACGCCCATCCAGTCGAGCGGCGCCGAGATCAGGTCCATGTCGCCGTCCTGGACGGGGAGTTCGACGCCGTACAGATCGACCATGTCCTGCGGGTAACCGCGCCCGAGGATCGGGTCGAGCCACCAGCGGTTGATGTGGCCGTCGCCGCGTACGGCCGCCGCGCGGTCCGCCTCGCGGTCGGTGGCCGCCTCCACCGGGCTGAGGTTGTTGACGATGCCGACGCGGGCGTCCGAGGACGCCGCACGGATCGCCCGCACGGCGAGACCGTGCCCGAGGTGCAGGTGGTACGAGGCCCGGACGGCGGCGGTCAGGTCGGTGAGACCCGGCGCCATGGTGCCCTCCAGGTGACCGATCCAGGCGGAGCAGAGCGGCTCGTTGAGGGTCGCCCAGTCCTTCACCCGGTCACCGAGGCGTTCCACGACGACCGAGGCGTACGCGGCGAAGTGCTCGGCCGTCTCCCGGACCGTCCAGCCGCCCCGGTCCTGGAGCGCCTGCGGCAGGTCCCAGTGGTACAGCGTGGCGAACGGGGTGATCCCGGCGTCCAGGAGCCCGTCGACCAGCCGGTCGTAGAAGTCGAGCCCGGCCTTGTTGACGGGGCCGTCGCCGCCCGGGACGATCCTCGGCCAGGCGAGCGAGAAGCGGTACGCGCCCGCCCCCACCTCCTTGATCAGGCCGATGTCCTCCGGCACCCGGTGGTAGTGGTCGCAGGCCACGTCCCCGGTGTCGTTGCCGGCGATCTTGCCGGGGATGTGGGAGAAGGTGTCCCAGATCGACGGGGCACGGCCGTCCTCCGCCACGGCGCCCTCGATCTGGTACGCGGCGGTGGCGACGCCCCAGGTGAAGTCGGCCGGGAGGGCGCTGAGGTCGTTCACGGACTTCCTTTCCGATGTGGTCACTTGACGGCTCCCGCGGTGAGGCCCGCGACGAGGTACCGCTGGAGCAGCAGGAACCCGGCGACGATCGGGACACTGACGACGAGCGAGGCGGCCATGACCTGGTTCCAGTACACGTCGTTCTGGGTGGCGTAGCCCTGGAGGCCGACGGCCAGGGTGCGGGTGGTGTCGTTGGTCATGACGGACGCGAAGAGCACCTCGCCCCAGGCCGTCATGAAGGCGTACACGGCGACGGCGACGATGCCCGGCACGGCGGCCGGCACGACGACCCGGAACAGGGCGCCGAGCGGTCCGCAGCCGTCCACCAGAGCTGCCTCGTCCAGATCCTTCGGGATCGAGTCGAAGTAGCCGATGAGCATCCAGATGGAGAACGGCAGCGAGAACGTCAGATACGTGAGGATCAGCCCGCCGCGCGAGCCGTACAGCGCGATGCCGGTGCTGTTCCCGATGTTGACGAAGATGAGGAACAGCGGGAGCAGGAAGAGGATGCCGGGGAACATCTGGGTGGAGAGCACCGTGACGGTGAAGACGCGCTTGCCGCGGAACTTGTAGCGGCTCACGGCGTACGCGGAGAACACCGCGATGATCACCGAGAGGACCGTCGCAGAGCCCGCCACGACCAGCGAGTTGACGAAGTACCGGGCCAGCGGGACGGTGTCCCAGATGTCGAAGTACGGCTGCACCGTCAGCCCGGACGGTATCCAGTGGAACTTCCCGGAGACGTCCTGGAGCGGCTTGAGCGAACTGCTGATCATCACGTAGACGGGCAGCAGCGCGAAGGCGGCCAGGAAGGTCAGGATGACGCGGCGGGTCCAGAGGAAGGACTGCGGGGCGGCCATCGGGGACCGCCTCCGGGCCCGGGACTTCGATACCCCGGGCCCCACGGCCGACTGGGCATGGCTAGGCATCGGCGCCCTTCCTTCCGCGTGAGGTGATGAGCAGGTAGCCGGCCGTCACGAGCAGCAGGAAGAGCAGCAGCAGGACGGACATGGCGGATCCGGTGCCGAAGTTCCAGGTGACGAACGACGACTGGTAGATGTGGATCGAGATCAGGTCCGCGTTCTCCGGCGCCGCCTTCCCGAACAGCACGTACGGGGTGTTGAAGTCGTTGAACGTCCACAGGAACAGGACGAGCACGAGGACCTGGTTGACCGGGCGCAGCGCGGGCAGGGTGATCTTGCGGATCTGCTGCCAGATGCCGGCGCCGTCGATCGCGGAGGCCTCGTACAGCTCGCGCGGGATGTTCTGGAGCCCGGCCATCACGATGAGGAAGGCGAACGGCCAGCCCTTCCAGACCGAGACGATGATCAGGGCGTAGATGCTGTTGTCACCGATCAGCCAGAAGGACGGCTGGTCGGTCAGCCCGAGCTGGTCGTGCAGCACGTGGTTGACCAGGCCGTTGTCCCGCTGGAACATGAACGCCCAGGTGATGACGGCCGCGTAGACCGGCAGGGCGTACGGCACCAGGAAGATCGCCCGGAGGAAGCCCCGGCCGCGGAAGTTCTCCTGCAGCATGATCGCCGCCGCGACCCCGAACAGCCAGGCCAGGCCGACGGCGAAGAACGTGAAGACACAGGTGACGAAGAACGAGTGGAGCAGCGCCTCGCCGATCGGGGCGTTGACGTCCACGGCGATCTTGTAGTTGTCGAAGCCGCTCCAGGGCGCTCCGCCCCAGTTGTTGATGTAGAACTGCGTGAGCTGGCGGAAGCTCATCACGATTCCGATGATCATCGGAATCACGTGGACGAGGAGTTCGAGCAGGACGGCCGGCAGGAGCAGGAGATAGGGCAGTCCGCCCTGGCGGATCCGGTCGGGGATGCGCGGCAGTCTCCTGCGCGCACCCCCGTTGCCCCGGCTCGTCACCCTGTCCGACTTTTCCGTCCGGCTGTCGGTGGTCACGGTGGCGGTCATGAGAGAGCCTTACTGCTGCATCGTCTGCTGGGCCTTTTCGAGGCGCGCCTTGACGGATTCGGTGGTCACGGGGCGTCCGGCTGCGGCATCGGCCCACAGCTCCTTGACCGCCGTACCCACGGCCGTCTCGAACTGCGACTCGTTCGGCACCTGCGGCAGCGGGGCCGCGCTCTTGGCCAGCGTGTCGCGCAGGACCGCGAGGTCGGGGGCGGAGAACGCCTCGTCGGCCTGGGCGGCCTTGACCGGCGGAATCGATCCGTAGGTCTTGTTGAGCAGCTTCTGTTCGGCGTCGCTGGTCATGAACTTCACGAACTTCTTGGCGCCGTCGATGTTCTTGGTGTTCTTGAACACCGCCATGTTGATGCCGGCGACCATGGAGTTGGTGGCCTTGCCGGTGCCCGGAGTGCCCGCGGCGACCGGGACCGGGGCCGCGCCCCAGTCCTCGGGCTTCATGCCCTGGGAGGCGAAGGTGGACGCGGCGGCCTGCCACAGCACCATCGCGGTCTTGCCCTTGGCGAAGTCCGTCAGGGACTGGTTCTGGGCGTACTCCGCGTTGCCCGGAGCGACGATCTTGTCCTTGGCCATGAAGTCGATGTACTGCTTCACGGCGGCGACGGCGCCGTCCGAGGTGAAGGTGGCCTTGCCGGACTTGTCGAAGAAGTCCGCGCCGTGCTGCTGGCCCAGGACGAAGGTCTGGTGGATGTTGTTGGAGAGGTTGGAGCCCTCGGCGCCCAGCCCCCACTTGCCGTCCTTGGAGAGCTTCTTGCCGTCCGCGACCAGCTCGTCCCAGGTGGCCGGCGGCTTGCTGATGCCCGCGTCCGCGAAGCTCTTCTTGTTGTAGTAGAGGGCGTACGCGAGGGAGTACAGCGGCACCGCGGAGGGGTCCTTGCCCTCCGCGCCGGCCGAGGCGACCGCCGACTCGACGAAGCGGTCCCGGCCGCCGATCGCGTCGAAGTTCTCCTTGTTCCAGGGGAGCAGCGCACCCGTCGCCTGCAGCGATGCCGACCAGGTGTTGCCGATGTTCAGCACGTCCGGGCCCTGGCCGGACGTGGTGGCGGCGAGGATCCGGTTGAGCAGATCGGCCCAGGGCACGACCTCCAGCTTGACCTTGATGCCGGTCTGCTTCTCGAACTTCTTCAGCTCGGGGGTGAGGATCTTCTTGTCGGCCTCGATGCTGGGGCCCTGGTTGGACGCCCAGTAGGTGAGGGTCTTCGGCGAATCGTTGCTGCCGCCCGAGGCGGACGAACCGCCTCCGCAGCCGGTGACGCCGGCGGCGATGGAGATCGCGAGGGTGACTGCTGCTGCGGCTCTGACGTTGCGCATGCTGGATGGCCCCTTTCCGGGGAGGAAGGCCGTGTTCGAGAACCGAACGGTCTTCAGGACTTAATTTATGACGTGATTTAAGAGCTGAGAGAAGGTCGCGTCAAGTCCCGCGGTCACGGTATGTTGCGGGAAGGGAAGGAGCCACATGGCTGAGCGCAACAGACGGACCGTGCGTGACCTGCGACGGGGCAACCGGGCAAGGGTATTGCAACGGTTGTATTTCGACGGCCCGCTGAGCCGCCAGGAGCTCGGTCCCGCCACCGGGCTGAGCTCGGGTTCCATCAGCAACGTTGTTACGGAACTTGACGCCGAAGGCCTCCTGGAGGAGGCCGGAGTCGTCGATTCCGACGGCGGCCGCCCCCGCACACTGCTGCGCGTCGCACCCGCGGGCGGTCTCCTGATCGGCATCGACATCGGGGAGACCCGGATCAGGGTGGAGCTCTTCGATCTCGCCCTCACCGAACTCGCCCGCACCGAAAGGCTGCTGGCCCAGCACGGTTACGACGTCAGCCGGATCGTCGGCCACGTCCGCAGCGGGGTCGCCGATGTGCTGCGCGACGCCGGGGCCGATCCGCGCCGGCTGCTCGGCATCGGGATCGGCGTCCCGGGAATCATCGAGCGGGCCGCCCCGGACGGTGCCGTCGGTGATGTGGGCTCCGTCGTCCACGGCCAGACGATCGACTGGAGCGCCGTCCCCTTCGAACAGCTGCTCCGCGAAGCCGTACGGGTCCCGCCGGAGGTGCCGTTCTTCATCGACAACGGCGCCAAGACGCTGGGCCAGGCCGAGATGTGGTTCGGCGGCGGCCGGGGCGCGGGAGCCTCGGCCATCGCGCTCATCGGCTCCGGTGTCGGCGCCTGCGTGAACCACGGCGATCTGCTCGACGAGGACCGCAGCAGCATGGCCCTCGAATGGGGCCACACCACCGTTCAGCTACGTGGACGCCGCTGCCGGTGCGGCTCCATCGGCTGCCTGGAGGCGTACGCGGGCGCGGAGGCGATGCGCGAACGCTGGCGCGAGGCGGGCGGCCCGCTCGCCGCCGACGCCGACGACGAGACCGCGCTCGCCGCGCTGCTGGCCGCGGCCTACCCCGGCCCCGGCGGCGAGCCCGACCCGCTGGCGGTGTCGCTCCTGGACGAGACGGCCGAATGCCTGGGCGCGGCGCTGGGAGACCTGATCAACCTCTTCCTGCCCGAACGCATCCTGCTCGGCGGCTGGGCGGGCCTGCTGATCGGGCCGCACCTGCTGCCCGACATCCGCCGCTACGCCCAGGAGTACGCGCTCCGGCACGCGGCGGCCCGCACCACGATCGAGATGGGCCGCCTGGGTCCCGACGCGGTCACGGTCGGCGCCGCGACGCTCCCGCTGGCCGACTTCCTCGCCAGGGGCGGCAGCCGCCCGGCCCCCGAGCCCCGGCCCACCGCCCCGGCACCGGGATTCCGGACCGCCGCGGACGAGGTGCGCAAGCGCGAGCACCCGCAGACCGCTTCGGACGCGCCGGGCTGAGGGGGCGCGGACGGCGCGGGGGAGAGGGACGTGGACTGTTCACGGCGAGGACGACGACCGGCCCGTGGGACGCCACGCGGCCGGCCAGACCACGTCCCGGGCCACGGCCCCCGGGACGCCGAGATCGGCCCGAGCGTGCGCGACGTAGCGGTCCCGGGCCTGGCGGAACTCCAGATACGCCTGGTCCCAGTCCTGTTCGGCCTCCGTGGGGATCCCACGGGCCAGGCACTCCAGCCGCCACACGCAGTGGTCCAGCGTCTTGGAGGCGGTGTTCGCCTCGGTGTCACCGAGCAGCGCGAGCGTCTCGGAGAGCGCGGAGCGACGGGACTCCAGCGCGCCGAGCTCCACGAGCACGCCGGATGCCGGCTCCGGAGACGTCGGGCCAGGGGTCAGGCCGCGGGCGACGGCCAGGGTCCGGTAGCCGGCCGCCAGCTCCTTGACGGCGTGGGCGTACTCGGCGTAGGCCGTCAGCCGGCGTTCGTCCCACCGCACGGCCTGCTGCCTGCGCCACCTGGTCCGCTCGTTCAGGCCCGTCATCACGTACGACATGAGCGCCCCGAGGGCGACACCCGCGAGAGGGAGTATCCGGTCGGCCAGACTCACAGGGAACTCCGATCAGGTGGCGCGACGGCGCGGCGACCGCCCGATACTTTCCGCGGCGGCCATGATCGCGCAACCCCGAACGGCGCCGCGACCCCCAGGAAGTGTCCACGCGCCGGACAGCTCCTACGCCGAGTCCCGCACCACCAGGGCCGGTTCGAAGATCACGGAGGTGGTCGCACCGTCCGGTTTCGCCAGCCGTTCGATGAGCAGCCGGGCCATCTCGGCGGCCATCGCCTCTACTGGCTGCCGGATCGTGGTCAGCGGCGGGCGGCAGGCGGACGCCGCGCTGCTGTCGTCGAACCCGATCACCGCCACGTCCTCCGGCACCCGCTTCCCGTGTTCCCGCAGCACGTGGCAGGCGCCCACCGCCATCAGGTCGTTGGCCGCGAACACCCCGTCCACGTCGGGGTGTTCGACCAGCAGCCGCTCCATCGCGGCCTCGCCGCTCTCCTGGGTGAACTGTCCCTCCGCGATCGGGATGTACGGGTGCCCGAGCCCCGTCATCGTGTCCCGGAACCCCGCCAGCCGTTCCTGCCCGGCGGGTACGTCGAGCGGGCCGGTGATGGTCGCGATGCGGCGGCAGCCCCGCGACAGCAGATGCTCGGCCGCCAGCCGTGCCCCGTCCTGGTGGGCGAGGTCGACATAGCTGATCCGGACCGGGCGGGCCGGCCGCGCGTAAAGCACCGAGGGCAGCCCCGCGTCCGTCAGCAGGCCCGGCAGCGGGTCCTCCGCGTGTGTCGAGACGACCAGGGCGCCGTCCGCGCTGCCCTGGCGGAGGAACGAGACCACGTCCTCCCGGGCCCGTGACGTCTCGGCGAACATCAGCACCGGGTGCATGCCGCGCGGCCGCAGGTAGTTGACCACCCCGGTCACCACCCGGCCGAAGAACGGGTCCGCGAACACCTGCGCGGTGAAGGCGGAACCGCTGTCGGGCTCGCCGGTCTCCGCGGGCCCGGAGCCGGACGGGCGCGCCGCGTCCGCCGGCTCGGTCTCCACCCCGGCGCCCGAGACCACCAGCGCGATGGCGTCGGTGCGCCGGGTCACCAGCGAGCGCGCCGCGCGGTTGGGGGCGTATCCGGTGCTGGCGACCGCCCGGCGCACGGCCTCCTGGATCACCGGATCGACATTGCGGACTCCGTTGATCACCCGGGAGACGGTGGCGCGGGAGACTCCGGCCGCCCTCGCCACGTCCTCCAGGGTAGGTGTACCGGCCGAGCGCAGATCATCCGTCATGAGCGCATTTATAGCACCGACGGAGAGCGCTCTCCATCGCGGTGCGGCGCCTCCGGAACACCGGTGCCCGGCGAGGGCGCCGCCCCGGTCGCCGTAAGCGTCGCACTGAGCGGCAGTTCGCCCGCCGAGCGGCCGGCCAGCAGCGTGAACCCACCGGGCTCCGTCTCCCAGCCGTGCCGCTCCGCCGACCAGTGCGCCAGGGCCCGCCCGGACACCCGCACCACCGCGACCGCGCTCTCCCCGGGCCTCGCCCGGACCGCCGCGTAGCCGATCAGCCGACGCACCGGCCGCTCCACCGAGGACCCGCTCCTGGCGAGATAGACCTGGACCACCTCGCGGCCGGACCGGCGGCCCGAGTTGCGCACCCGTACCCGCACGTCGAACGGCTCCCCGGCCCGTACCCCGGCCGGGGCGGTCAGCTCCTCGTACTCCCAGTCCGTGTAGCCCAGCCCGTGGCCGAACCAGTAGGCGGGCGCGGAGCGGGAGCGCAGCCAGGCGCGGTAGCCGATGTGCTGGCCCTCCTCGTAGCGCAGCCGCCCGTCGGGGGCGGGCAGGGTGTCGAGCACCGGTACGTCGTCCTGCGCGGCGCCCCAGGTGGTCGGCAGCCGGCCGCCCGGCTCTTCCCGGCCGAACAGCACGTCCGCCAGCCCGCTCCCGGCCTCCTGCCCCGGGAACCAGGCGAGCAGCAGCGCGGGCACCCGGCTGTGCCAGGGCAGGGCGACCGGGCCGCCCGAGTTGACCACGACCACCGTGCGCGGATTGGCCCGCACCACGGCCCGGACGAGCGCGTCCTGCCCCTGCGGCAGTCCGAGGCTCTCGCGGTCGTGCCCCTCGGACTCGCTCTGCTCCGTGGTCCCCACGACCACCACCGCGACCTCCGCCGCCCGTGCGGCGGCCACCGCCTCGGCGAGCGCGGCGGGCGCGTCCCCGGCGGGCGGGGCGGCGGCGAGGATCGTCGCGACTCCGGAACGCGGCGCGAGCGAGCGCAGCGCCACCACCTCCACCTCCTCGCCCGCCGCGAGTTCGGTCCGCGCGCCGTGCTCGGGCGGCGCGACATGGACCCGGGTCGGATCGTCACTGTCCAGCGGGAAGGTCCCGGCCAGCACCTCCCGGCCGCCGACGGACAGCGAGATGTCGCCCCAGCCGCCCACCGCCCAGGTCCACACCCCGCCCACGGGCGGCCGGACCAGCGCCCGGATCTCCACGGCCGCGGCGCCCTCGACCACGACGGAGGGCTCCACGATCCGGCCGGACAGCCGGTGCTCCGCGTGGAGTTCGGCCCCGTTCGCGTCCAGCAGCCGCACGAGTACGCCCGGTTCCCCGGACCGGGGGTCGCGCGACCAGTCCCGGCCGAGGGGGCGCGGCAGCGGCGACGGCGGCAGCCCCGGCCGGTAGATCACCTCGGCGTCCCCGCCCAGCGCCTCCTGTATCCCCGCCAGCGGAGTCACCACGGAGTCGGGGAAAACCTCCGCGCTGCCGCCGCCCTGGATCCGTACGGCGGCGGCGTGCGGGCCGATCACCGCGACCGAGCGCAGGGCCGCCGGATCGAGCGGGAGCAGCCGCCCGTCGTTGCGGAGCAGCACCGAACCGGCGGCGACGGCGCGGCGCAGCAGGGCACGCCGGGCGGCGGGAGCCACCGCGGGCCGCCGCGCCGGCCCGGGGGAGCCGAGCGCCCCCACGCGTCGCGCCAGCCGCAGCAGCCGCCGCACCTTGTCGTCGATCACCTCCGCGGGGACCAGCCCCTTCTCCAGGGCGGAGAGCAGGCCGCTCGCCCAGGGGCCGTCGGGTCCGGGCATCACCAGGTCCTGTGCGGAGCGGGCGGTGTCCAGGAGGGTCCGCACCCCTCCCCAGTCGGAGACGACGGTCCCGTCGAACCCCCAGTCGCTCTTGAGCGGGCTCTCCAGCAGCGGAGACGCGGACATGGTCACGCCGTCGACCTTGTTGTACGCCGACATCACGGCCCAGACCCCGGCCTCCACCGCGGCCTCGAAGGGGGCGAGGTAGACCTCGTGCAGGGTCTGTTCGTCCATCCGCACGTCGACGGTCAGCCGGTCCGTCTCGGCGTCGTTGGCGACGAAGTGCTTGGCGGTGGCGGCGACCCCGCCGGACTGGATGCCCCTGATGAGCGCGGCCCCGGACCGCCCGGTGAGCAGCGGGTCCTCGGAGAAGCACTCGAAGTGCCGCCCGCCCAGCGGGGAGCGGTGCAGGTTCAGGGTCGGGGCGAGGACCACGTCCACCCCCTTGCGGCGGGCCTCCGCGGCGAGCAGCGCGCCGAGATCCGTGAGCAGCCGCTCGTCCCAGGAGGCCGCCAGCGCGGTCGGGGAGGGGAGTACGAGCGAGGTCTCGCGCTCGTCCCACGTCTCGCCGCGCACCCCCGCGGGTCCGTCGGAGAGGGTGAGGGCGCGCAGTCCGACAGCCGGTTCGGGGTGGGTGCGCCAGGTGCTCCCGCCGGTCAGCAGACGCACCTTCTGCGTGGCGTCGAGCTTCTCCAGCAGCGGATCGATCTCTTCGTCCGTCATGACGGCCATGTCCCTTCACCCAAGCGCCCCCCGTATCCGGAGAGCGCTCTCCCGTCGTGCCTGGGTCAGCGTCGCTGGCCGATGTCGACCGTGTCAATGGGGAACGGTTGCGCGGGGGTTGAAGCGGGTTACCGGTCGCGCTCTTGTCATCACCCGTTGTCAGCACATAAGTTGACCGCTTGCGACGTGTCCTACTGTCAGTGGGGGAGCCAAGTCATGGCCGCGAACGGACGGCACCGCAGATACCAGCCGAGCCGCATCAACCGCGCCTCGGTGCTGGTCACAGCGGGCGGTGCGGGACTAGCACTCCCGCTGATCACGGCCGCCTCCGCGGGTGCGGCCTCTGGCGATGTCTGGGAGAAGGTGGCCGCGTGCGAGTCCACCGGCAACTGGCACATCAATAACGGCAACGGCTATTTCGGCGGGCTCCAGTTCACCCGGTCGACCTGGGCGGCGTACGGCGGCGCGGAGTACGCGCCACGCGCCGACCTGGCCAGCAGGGACCAGCAGATCGCCATCGCGGAGAAGGTCCTGAAGGGCCAGGGGCCGGGCGCCTGGCCGGTCTGTTCCGCGCGGGCGGGACTGGCACGGGGCGGTGACTCCCCCGACATCAGCCCGCAGACCGAGCGGACGACCAAGGTCGCGGCGCCGAAACGGGCGGCCACCGAAACCAAGGCGTCGGCACCCGCGAAGGCCCGGCCGAAACAGGCCCCGGCGGCCGGCACGCCGACATCGGTGCCGGGCAAGCGCGACTCGTACACCGTGGCGAGCGGCGACTCGCTCTCCGGGATCGCGGCAGACCGGGACCTCGGCGCCTGGCAGCGGCTCTACTCGGCGAACCGCAAGGTCGTCGGTGACGACCCGGACCTGATCTTCCCCGGCCAGCGGCTGAGCCTCGACCTGGCCGGGACCCCGAGGGCGGCCACGAAGAGCGCCCCGAAGGCCGAGCGGAAGCCGGCGGCGAAGCGGACGGCGCAGCCCGCTCAGAAGCAGGCGCACCCCAAGCAGACGGCCAGGCCGTCGCACCCCAAGCCGGTGGCCCAGCCCAAGCAGCAGGCCCGGCCCGCACCGAAGAAGACCGAGACCCACAAGACCGAGACCCACAAGACGCAGGCTCACAAGACCGAGGCCCATAAGACCCAGGCCCACAAGAGCGGGCACACCGCGAAGCACGCGGGGATCACGGCCCCGGTCGAGGCCCGTACCGGAACCCAGTACCGGCAGTCCGGTGCCTGGTCGAGCGGCTACCACACGGGCGTCGACTTCCCGGTGCCCACCGGCACCTCGGTCAAGGCGATGTCGTCCGGCACGGTCGTCACGGCCGGCTGGGGAGGGGCGTACGGCTACCAGATCGTCATCCGGCACAGCGACGGCAAGTACAGCCAGTACGCGCACCTGTCGGCGCTCCACGTGCGCGCCGGACAGCGGGTCGGCGAGGGCCAGCGCATCGCCCGTTCCGGCGCCACCGGCAACGTGACGGGTCCGCACCTGCACTTCGAGGTCCGCACCGGCCCCGAGTACGGCTCCGACATCGACCCGCTGGCCTACCTCAGGGCGGGCGGCGTCAAGGTCTGAACGGCCCCGCCCCGACCGGCGTCATCGGCCGTCACGGCTGTGGCGCCGGCAGCGGTGGGCGAGGTGGTGGACCCGGCGGGCGATCCGCCGCGCCCGGCGCCGCCGGTGTGCGGCGGCCGGGGGCCCGGACCGAACTCGACCTGCACCGAGCGGAGCTCCGTCGGGGTCCGGACAGGCAGCGACAGCCGGCTGGGAAGCGCTGCCGGAACCGAGGGATCCGGCCCCGCGGGACCGGGGAACGCCACCGGGCCCTGCGGCGCCCCGGCCGGCCGCCGTACCGCGCCCCCCGGATCCGGGGAGCCGGCGGGCCCGCTGAAATCCCCGGCCTCCGCACCGGACACGGGCGAGGAACCGGCTCCGGGCGAGGCACCCGCTCCGGGCCCGGTGGGTGAGCCCGGGGTGCCCGGAGCCTCGTCCGCGCTCTTCCCGGCCCGCCGTGATCCGCCGTCCGCCGCTTCCTGGGCCCGTCGGCGCTCCGCGCCCATCCGTTCCGTGGTGAGCAGGATCAGCCCGCCGGCCGCGACGATCCCGCAGGCGAGGGCGAGCATGGCGCCCGCGGTGCCGTGCCGGAACGACTCACCGAACAGCGTGAGGCCGACGACCGCCGCGACGACCGGGTTCACCACGGTGACCGTGGCGAGCGGGGCGGTCAGACCCGCGCCCCGGTACGCGGCCTGCGACAGCAGCAGCCCGGTGGCGGCAAGCGCGGCGATCACCAGCAGGGCCGGCAGCCCGGACCCCACGGAGCCCGAGGTCCACTCCATCGCCACGGTCTTGGTGAACACGGAGGCGATACCGAACGCCACACCGGCGGCCCCGGCCAGCACGACACTTCGCATCACCGGCCGGCGCATCGCCTTCGAGAGCAGGACGAGCGCCGCCACCGCGCCGAACGTCACCGTGCCGAGCATCAGCTGCTGAGGGCCGCCCAGGGTGTGCGTGTCGGAGCTTCCGGTGAGGGCGAGCAGACCCGCCAGCCCGACGGTCGCCATGACCGCGCCGCGCCAGGCCGTCGCCCCGGCCCTGCGGTGGACGAAGAGGGCGGCCATCGGCAGGGCGAAGACGATGGTCAGGGCGCCCAGCGGCTGCACGAGGCTGAGCGGTCCGTAGGCCAGCGCCACCACGTGCAGAAGCGCTCCCACGCCGTTCAGGGCGACTGCGGCCCACCAGACCCGGTTGCGCAGCGGAGCGAGCGAGCGGCCGTCGGAGGCCATGGCGACGCGCTCCTGGACGATCGCGCCGGCCGCGTAAGCGACCGCGGAGACCAGTGACAGCAGCACGGACAGCGCGAGGGAACTCATGTACACCACGATGGCCCTTCAAAGCCGCCGCGTCGTCGTCCCTGAGACGGCGATCCGGCGTACTGCTTTGGTAGTACGGCAGTGGTTACGGTGTCCTCCTCCCGACGGTAGTCCCCCCTGCGACCGGCGTCAGAACGATCATCCCGTACGGATACGGTGGACCGCGAGCCGTGGCACTCCTGGTGTCCGGGGCGTCACGACAGGTGGCCGGGGAGCGGAGGGCGACAGCACGATGGACGAGCCGCGAGCTGACTCGGTGAGCGTGTTCTTCGCGCTGGGGGCGCCCCCGTCGCCGGACGACGGACACGGCGCGCTGGCCCGCCTGTACGAGGGCGACACGGCGCCGCTGACCTCACGGATCGACACCGTCGCCGAGCGGCTCGGCACGGCGGAGCGCCGGGTGGCCGCCTCCGTCGCGCAGCTGGGCCTGGCCGCGCGGCTCTGGTCCTGCGCGCTCGGCCCCGCGGCGCTCTCGGGCCGGTTCCCCGACCTGCGGCCCGAGAACCTCCACTGGGACCCGCGCCGGGCGGCGCCGGAGGACCTGTGGACGGACTCCGCCGAACCGCTGCCGGGCACCGCGGCCCGGATCAGGGAGGTCGTCCTGTACGGCCATCTCGAACCGCTAGCCGAGGCGGTCCGCCGTGACACGGCGGTCTCGTCCCGGCTCCTGCGGGGCAACGCCGGATCCGCACTGGCCGGAACCGTACGCCAGCTGACCGGCTGGGCGCGTACGCACGGCAGGCCGGATGTCGCCGCCCGCACCAGAACCCTGGCGGCCGAACTCTTCGACCACCACGAACTGCGCGACACCGGCGCCCCGCACGGCCACGGATTCCGCCGGAACACCTGCTGCCTCTACTACCGCGTTCCGGGCGGCGGGCTGTGCGGTGACTGCGTCTTCGACAGCGCGCCCGGCGCGGCGTCGCGCACCTGAGGGCTGTCCCGTAATCCCTGGCGGATCAGGGTCGGAAAGGCCTGGTCGCGGGCGTGCCGAGGGGCGGCGTGGCGGGGCGCCTGCTGCCCCTTGCCGCGCCGATGTGCCGCTGTTTTTCCCGGTGTTGCTCCCTCCGAAGAGTCGAATGTCATGCACCTGGACAGGGCCGTATCGGTCGTGCTGTCATGCCAACTGCCATTCCTTCCAACGTTGTACATCCTGTTGCAACGAGCCGCCACCCTTCCTCACAAGGAGGATCCGTGCGCATCAGAAAAAGGCTTGTCCTGCTGCTCGCCGCCGTCGTCGGCGCCGCCGGACTGTCCGCCGTACCCGCCGCTTCCGCGGCGGACCAGGACCCCGGGAGCTCTGCCGACGTGCATGGGCTCAAGGGGGAGTACTACACCCAGTCCGCCCCGGGAGCCTTCGACTTCGGTGAGCTGAAGGCCACCGGATTCGACCCGGGCATCGACTTCCAGAGCCTGGAGTCGCGGCTGTCCTCCGCCACCGGTCAGGCCGACGACGCCAGCATCCGGTGGACCGGGAAGATCGTGCCGGAGAAGTCCGGCGCCCACGTCTTCTCCATGATCGGGGACAACGGCTTCCGTCTCTGGATCGACGGGAAGCCGGTCATCGACCACTGGGTCGACGACTGGGAGAAGGAACAGACCTCCGAGCCGGTCGAGTTGACCGCGGGCAAGGCCTACGACTTCAAGGTCGAGTACTTCGAGCACGAGGGCGGCTCGAACCTCCACCTCAAGTGGACCGAGCCCGGCGGCACGAAGGTGCCTGTCCCGCAGTCCGCCTTCCGGCTGCCCGACGACTTCGCGTATGACGGGGCGATCGCCGCGACCGTGCTCGCGGACGGCCGCACCCTCAAGCTGGACTTCGCGCAGAAGCTCGGGAAGGTTCCGGCCGGTCTGGTGAACCACCTCGACGCCGTGATCGGCGGCGCAGAGTGGCCGCTCGGCGCGGTCAAGGCCGACCCTAAGGACCCGCGCAGCCTGACCGTGGCCCTCAAGGAGCCGGTCGTCGGCAACAAGGCCGGGAACGCCACCGGCCTGGCCGACATCCGCTACGACGGCGACGGCGCACTGGCCGGTGAGGACGGCAAGCGGGTCGGTGCCTTCTGGTCCAGCGGTCCGAACCACTCCACGCACGAGCTGAGCACGAAGTGGGCCGAAGAGGTGGGGCCGAAGAACGCGCTCCCCGAGTACCCGCGCCCCCAGCTCACCCGTGACAACTGGCAGAACCTCAACGGCTCCTGGGAGTTCGCCGCGGCGAAGGCGGGGGAGCGGCCCCCGGTCGGCAGGAAGCTCGGCGAGAAGATCCTCGTCCCGTACCCGGTCGAATCCCAGCTCTCCGGGATCGAACGGCACGAGGACCGGATGTGGTACCGCCGTACCTTCACCGTCCCGAAGAACTGGAAGGTCGGCTCGGGCAAGCGGCTCCAGCTGAACTTCGGCGCCGTCGACTGGCAGGCCGAGGTGTACGTCAACGGGCACAAGGTCACCGAACACAAGGGTGGCTACGACAAGTTCAGCGCTGATGTCACCGACGCGCTGAAGCCCGGCCGTACCCAGGAGCTGATCGTCGGCGTCTACGACCCGACGGACGCCAAGGACGGCGAGAACCCGCCGATGGGCAAGCAGCGCCTGGACCCCAGCGGCATCTGGTACACGCCGTCGTCGGGCATCTGGCAGACCGTCTGGATGGAGCCGGTCGCCGCAGACCACGCGGACTCGCTGAAGATCACCCCGGACGTCCCCGGCAAGAGCGTCGCCGTCGAGGTGCGCGGCGCACGTGACGGTGTCCCCGTCACAGCGACCGCGTACGACGGCAAGCGCAAGGTCGGCACCGCCACCGGGCGGACCGGATCGGCGCTGAAGGTGCGGATCCCGGACCCGCACCTGTGGTCCGCCGACGATCCGCACCTCTACCAGCTCAAGGTCACCGTCGGCTCCGACCGGGTCGGCAGCTACTTCGGGATGCGGTCCATCGCCGTCGAGAAGGTGAACGGCACCCCGCGCACCGTTCTCAACGGCAAGCCGGTCTTCCTGATGGCCACCCTCGACCAGGGGTTCTGGCCGGACGGGCTGCACACCGCGCCCACCGACGAGGCACTCGCTTACGACCTGAAGATGCACAAGGCGATGGGCTTCAACTCGGTGCGCAAGCACATCAAGGTCGAGCCCGACCGCTGGTTCTACTGGGCGGACAAGCTGGGCCTGATGGTCTGGCAGGACATGCCGGCGATGAACACCGTGAACCCGTCGGCCGCCGCCCGCACCGAGTACGAGCACGAGATGAAGGAGATGATCGACGAACACTCCAGCCACCCGTCCGTCGTCATGTGGGTCACCTTCAACGAGGGCTGGGGCCAGTACGACGAGGCCCGCATCGCCGACCAGGCCAAGTCCTGGGACCCGACGCGCCTGGTCAACAGCATGTCCGGGATCAACCTGGGCGTCGACGGCGGCACCGGGGACATCATCGACGAGCACGGCTACCCGAGCCCGGCGCTGCCGAAGCCGGACGGTCGACGTGCCCTGATCAGCGGCGAGTACGGCGGACTGGGACTGGCGGTGCCGGGCCACGCCTGGGCCGTGCAGCAGTCTTACATCGCCGTCGACCCGGCGACCTACACGGACGACTACCTCGCCAAGCTCGACGAGGTGCGCGCGCTGGCCTGCAAGGGCAGCAATGGCGCCGTGTACACGCAGATCTCCGATGTGGAGGGTGAGTTGAACGGTCTGCTCACCTACGACCGCAGGGTCGTCAAGCCCGATGTGAAGCGGGTGCACGACGCCCAGCAGGCGCTGATCCGCGACGCGTCGAAGCCCGACGTGGCGGGATGCCCCGCTGGCTGACCGCTACGGCCCGCTCCGGTCCGTCCCTCGCGGGGCGGACCGGAGCGGGCCCGTCCGCCCCCTTGACGGCGGCTGACGGGGAACCAAGAATGATCGCGCTCTGACAACGTTGTCCGAAGGAGTATTCCCATGCACCGGACCCCACGGCCGCGACTGCGCGGCCCGGCGGCCGCACTCGCGGCCGCAGCCCTCCTGGGCGGTGTCCTCACCACGGGGGCCACGGCCACGGCCGAGGCCGCGCCGCGCAACGAGGGCCGGCTGACCGACCTGGTCAACCCGTTCATCGGCACCCAGAACGAGGGCAACACCTACCCCGGCGCCTCCGTGCCCTTCGGCATGGTGCAGCTCTCCCCGGACACCGGCCACAACACCGGTTACGACTACGGCGAGAACCACATCCGCGGCTTCTCCGCCGTCCACCTCTCCGGCGTCGGCTGCGGACTCGGCGGCGACCTGCCGACCCTGCCCACCACCGGCGACGTCACCGAGACCGACTACGCGAAGTACGCGGCCGAGTTCAGCCACGACGACGAGAAGGCGAGCCCCGGCTACTACAGGGTCGGGCTCAAGACCGGCATCGACGCCGAGCTGACCGCCTCGAAGCGCACCGGGGTCCAGCGCTACACCTTCCCGGCCACCGACAAGGCCAACGTCCTGCTCAACGCCGGGCAGTCGCTGCACAAGACGCTCGCGTCCAAGGTCGAGATCCTGGACAGCCGCACCGTGCGCACCGCGATCACCGGCAGCGGCTTCTGCCAGGACACCAAGCCGTACACGGTCTACACCGTCACCCACTTCGACCGGCCGTTCACCACCTCCGGCACCTGGAACGGCGACACCGTCACCGAGGGCTCGAAGACGTCCTCCGCCACCGACGCCCGCAACGGCGCCTGGCTGCGCTTCGACACCAGCAAGGACCGCACGGTCGAGGCCACCACCGCGCTGAGCTACGTCGACGCCAAGGGCGCCGCGCTCAACCTCCGCGCCGAGGGCGGCCGCGGCTTCGACCGCGTCGAGCGCGCCGCGCAGCGGGACTGGGAGGACCGCCTCGAAGGCGTGAAGGCGCAAGGAGGCAGCGACGAACTGCGCCGCACCTTCTACTCCTCCCTCTACCGGTCCTTCCTCGCGCCCAACATCGGCAGTGACGTGGACGGCCGCTACACCGGCTGGGACCAGAAGAAGCACCGCGCTGTCTCCGGCAAGGGAACGTTCACGTACTACCAGAACTGGTCGCTCTGGGACACCTACCGCACCCAGGCCCAGCTCCTCTCGCTGCTCGCCCCGCGCGAATCGCGCGACATGGCGATATCCGTGCTGCGGATCGACGCGGAGAGCGGCTGGCTGCCCAAGTGGGGCTACGGCACGGTCGAGACGAACATCATGACCGGCGACCCGGTCACCCCCTTCCTCACCAACGCCTACCAGCAGGGGCTGCTGAAGGGGTACGAGGAGGAGGCGTACCGCGCCCTGAAGAAGAACGCGGACGGTGTGCCGCCCACGGAATCCGCCCCGGTCGGCCGGGAGGCCAACGCCGAGTACCTGAAGGACGGCTTCGCCCCGTACATCAAGGACCGTGAGCACGCCAAGCCCGGCGACTCCGACTACGACCACGGCGCCTCCGCCACCCTGGAGTACGCCCTGTCCGACGGAATGCTCGCCGAGATGGCCCGTGACCTCGGCCACAAGGCCGACGCCGCCCGCTACGAGGCCCGCGCCCAGAACTACCGGAAGATCTTCGACCCCTCGACCGGCTTCTTCCGCGCCCGCGACGCCTCGGGTGCCTTCACCGGCCCGGCCGACCCGGCCGAGAGCGAGGGCTTCCACGAGGGCACGTCCTGGCAGTACCAGTGGATGGTGCCGCAGGACATCCCCGGCATGGTCGACCTGATCGGCGGCAAGGACGCCGCCAACCAGCGGCTCGACTCCTTCTTCGCGTACGACAAGCTGCTGGCCGACCCGGCGAAGACCGCCCGCGAGGTCTGGGTCAACGGCCCGTACGCGTACTACAACGCCGACAAGTACAACCCGCAGAACGAGCCCGACCTCATCGCCCCGTACACCTATCTCTCCACCGGCCAGCCGTGGAAGACGACCGACGTGGTCCACGCTGCCCTGACGCTCTTCACCAACGGCCCGACCGGGATGACGGGCAATGACGACCTGGGCACCATGTCCGCCTGGATGGTGCTGTCCTCGATCGGGGTCTTCCCGGTCCAGCCCGGCACCGACACCTGGGGACTGTCCACGCCCGCGTTCGAGCGCGTCGACATCAAGCTCGACCGCCGGTACTACCCGCGCGGATCGCTCACGGTGAGCGCCCCCGGCGCCTCGGACACCGACCGCTACATCCAGTCCGCCAGGCTCGACGGTGCGAAGCAGTCGCGCACCTACCTGACCACGGACGACATCCGCTCGGCCCGCTCGCTCTCCTTCACGGTGGGCGACGCGCCGTCGGCCTGGGGCACCTCGCCCGAGGACGCTCCGCCCGCGCTCGGCTGACCCGGCCGGTCCGCGGCAACGCCGGGCGCCCTTCCCCCGCACCACGGGGGAAGGGCGCCCGGCGTTCGGGGCTCAGTGCGGGAGCGGGGGGTCGATCGCCTCGGTGACGGTCGGGAAGACCGGCAGCGCGCTGTCGAGGCCCAGCACTCCGATGAGCCGCTCCATGAACGGGGACGGCTCCGCGAGCCGCAGCCTGGGGCCCAGCAGGGTCTGCCCCTGGAGCAGCACGTTCACCGTCGTCGAGTCCGCGAAGCTCACGTCCGAGAGGTCGACGACGACGAGGCCTTCGCCGCTCGTGGCCGCGCTCTCCAGGGCGGCGCCGAGCGGGGCGACGTTGTCGATGTCGAGGTCACCGGTCACGGCGAGTACCAGCGCACCCCGGTCCTCGCGTGGGACGATTCTCATGGCTCTGCCGGCACTGGGGGATGGGAGCACGGTCACCTCATGAAGCACTGGACGGCGGGGGAGAACACCGGTTGACGCGGACGGTCCGGTGCATGTCCGTCCTGCTCGCGGCGGGTGGAGGCCAACGATAGAAGTAATAGTTGCCATTTGACAACATTCTCCATGGGGCAACAATCTGTACTTGAACGATCAATGGACGCATCCCCTCGGGGCGTACCTCGGAAACGCTGAAGCAGAGGCTGGATGAAGCAAGTGACGCGTCAGCCTGGGCCAGCACGTGTCCGCGAAGTCTCGCCTGACCGGCGACACCTGGCACGCACTCTCCGGACGCCGCCGGGCCCGCCCTCCGGGCGGACGACGCGACTTCGCGGACACGCCCTAAGCGCTGTCCGCGATGTCGTCACGGAGCCGGTCGGCCGTGAGCCGCTGCGCCGCGGCCGACCGGAAGGCGGCCAGCCCCCCGGCGAGCGCCGCCACGTCGGAAGGCTGCATCCGCTCCAGCACGGCGGAGAGCTCACGCGTACGGATCGCCCGGTACTCCTCCAGCAGGGCGCGGCCCCGTCCGGTCAGCCGCAGCTCGACCTCACGGCGGCTCGTCTGGCTCGGGTCCCGCTGGACGAGGCCCATGGCCTCCATCCGGTCGCAGAGCCGGCTCACCGACGGAGCCCGCGAGCCGAGCGCCTCACCGAGCGAGCGGAGGTTGCTGCCCTCCTGCTTCTCGATGACGAGCAGGGCCCGCAACTGCGAGGTCGACACCGTGCCCGGCGGCGCGGCGTCCTGGCCGCGGCCCCACAGCACCTCCAGCAGTTCCGATGCGGCACACACATCCTCGGACACCCGCTCAAGGCGGTGAGGAGGGTCGGTGCGGTGGCGCATCCATCCACTCTGTCATCCTGCACACCCTCCTGTCAGCCCGCCCCCGCCCCCGCGCCCCGAAGAGGAATGAGCGCAAGACCGTGAACGTCCGTACCGAAATCGAGAGAGCCGTACGCGCGGCCGCACCGCACGCCCTGGTCGAGGCGGTGCGCGCCGCGCTCGCCGCGGCGTACGACGCCCGGTCCGTGGAACTGCTGCTGGCGGACTACGGAATGACGGTCCTCAAGCCGGTCGGCTCCGCGCCGGGGCGTGAACACGCCCTGTCGATGCACAACAGCCCGCAGGGCCGGGCGTTCGGCAGCCAGCTCCCGCACGAGGAGCCGGCGGGCCGCGGCGGCGCCGTCGACCACCACTTCCCCGTCACCGTACGGGGCGAGCGCCTAGGCATCCTCACCGTCCGCCTCCCGGCAGGAGGCTCCACCCCGCGGACCATGGACGAGCTGGCCCAGGTGGCCGACCTGCTGGGCCACGAGATCATCGTCGCCGAACGCGACACCGACCTGTACCAGGGCGCCCGCCGCATCGCCCGGCTCACCCTGGCCGCCGAGATGCAGTGGCAGCTGCTCCCCGCCCGCGCCTTCACCGCGGCCGAGTACGCCATCGGCGCCCAGCTGGAGCCGGCCTACGCCATCCACGGCGACAACTTCGACTGGGCCGCGGACGGCGACCAGCTGACCGTCTCCGTGACCAACGGCATGGGCGAGGGCATCCAGGCCTCCCTGCTCACCAACCTCGCCGTGAACGCCCTGCGCAACGCCAGAAGGGCCGGCATCGGCATCGAGGACCAGGCCGCACTCGCCGACCAGGCGCTCTACGACCAGCACCGCGGCGCCGTCCATGTCTCGACCCTGTTGCTCCGCTTCGACCTCGCCACCGGGACGGTCGGCGCGGTGGACGCGGGCTCTCCGCAGCTGTGGCGGCTGCGCGGCAGGAAGGTCGCCCGCATCGAACTGGACGCGCAGCTGCCGCTCGGCATGTTCGAGGAGTCGCGGTACGACGTCCAGTACCTCCAGCTGGTCCCGGGCGACCGGCTGCTGCTCGTCAGCGACGGGGTGTACGACACCGTCTCGCCGCTCGGCGAGGTCTACGCCGAGCGCGGCCTGGCCAGGGCGATTCTGGCGACGAGGCTGCTGCCCGCCGCCTCGGTGCCCGGCGCCGTGCTGCGTGAACTCGCGGACTACCGCGAATCGGATCCGCTCGACGACGCGCTGGTCGTCTGCGTCGACTGGTTCGGCAGGCACGCGAGCGACGGCTGACCGCCGTGGTCGCGCGGGCCGCCGGAGCCCGGGACCGCCCGGATCAGCTGCTGAGGGTGAACTCGGCGCGGATGCGCTTGCCGACGGGCACCCGCTCGGCCGTCAGCCGGTCGCACAGGGCCACCACGATCTCCATGCCGTGACCGCCCAGCCGGCTCGGGTCGGGTGAGTAGAAGACCGGGAGCGCGCTGCTGCTGTCGTACACGGTGACGCTGATCCGCTCGGCCGTGCCCTCCAGCTCCAGCAGGTAGGGGCCGTGGCTGTAGCGGTCGGCGTTGGTGACGAGCTCGCTCACGGCCAGCATCAGATCGTTGCGGGTGTGGGTGCCGAGCACGGCCATCCACTCGGAGACGAGCCGCGCGAGAAATCGGTCGGCCAGCGCCCGTGCCAGAGAGATGCACCCGGGCTCGCCGTCGAACACCTCGGCGGCGTGCAGTGTCTCCGTGGGCGGACGCCTCATCGGGGAGTCGTCCGGCCGGGAGATGGCCTGTTCGTTCATGTGCTCCAGCCAGGGCGCTGCGGGAGGGGCCGTGGGGCCCCTCTTCTCGCTGCTCGTGTACCCGCGCCGGGAGATCCCATTCCCGGCCGGTGTCAGTAGATTTCAGGCACGTCCGGGAAGCCGGACCACGGTCACGAAGAACTCGTCGATCTGGCGGACCGCCGCGATGAACTGATCGAGGTCCACCGGCTTCGTGACATAGGCGTTGGCGTGCAGTTTGTAGCTGCGCAGGATGTCCTCCTCCGCGGAGGAGGTCGTCAGCACGACCACCGGGATGAGGGAGAGTTCCGCGTCCTGCTTGATCTGCTCCAGCACCTGGCGCCCGTCGTACTTGGGCAGGTTCAGGTCGAGCAGGATCAGGTCGGGGCGCGGCGCCTCGCTGTGCTCGCCCCGGCGGTAGAGGAAGTCGAGCGCCTCCTGTCCGTCACGGACCACGTGGAGGGTGTTGCGGATCTTGTTGTCCTCGAACGCCTCACGCGTCATCAGCTCGTCACCGGGGTCGTCCTCGACGAGCAGGACCTCGATGGGCTGTGCGGGATGGGTCACGCGGTATCTCCGGGAATCTCGGCGGGTGGGGTGGCTTCGGCCGGCGAACCGTGGTCCTCGGCAGGCAGGCTGAAGTGGATGCGGGTGCCCTGGCGGGGCTCGGGATCAAGCCAGATCCGGCCGCCGTGGAACTCGATGATCTTGCGGCAGAGGGCCAGTCCGATCCCGGTGCCGTCGTACTCGTCACGGGCGTGCAGACGCTGGAAGATCACGAAGACCTTCTCGGCGAACTCGGGGGCGATCCCGATCCCGTTGTCCGTCACGGTGAAGTGCCAGACGTCGTCCTCCCGGACACAGCCGACCGTGATCACGCACGGCTCGTCCGGGCGGCGGAACTTCACCGCGTTCCCGATCAGGTTCTGCCAGATCATGGCGAGCGTCGTGCCGTCGCCGTTCACCTCGGGCAGTGTTTCCTCGCGCACGACCGTGGTCCCGGACTCCTCGATGACCAGGGTCAGGTTGGCGAGCGCCCGGTCCAGCGAGCGGTCCAGGTCGACGGCGCTCCAGCTGTCGTGGACCCGGCCGACCCGGGAGAAGGTCAGCAGGTCGTTGATGAGCACCTGCATGCGCTTGGCGCCGTCGACCGCGAAGTCGATGTACTGCTTGCCGCGCGCGTCCAGTTCCGTCCCGTAGCGCTTCTCCAGGAGCTGGCAGAAGGACGCGACCTTGCGCAGCGGCTCCTGGAGGTCGTGCGAGGCGACGTACGCGAACTGCTCCAGCTCCGAGTTGGAACGGCGGAGCTCCTCCGCCTGCTGGGCCAGCAGCTCCTCCCGCTCCGCGGCGGCGTCGAGCTCCTCGACCAGCCGGCACCGCATGTCCTCGACGGCGGCGGCCACCGCCCTGACATCGGACGGGCCGCGCACGTCGATCCGGCGGCGGAAGGAACCGGACCGTACGTGCCGGGAGGCCTCTGCCAGCGCGTCGAGCGGCCGTCCCACCACCCGGTGCAGCAGCAGGCTCAGGGCGATCACGCACAACACGAAGCAGGCCACGAGCGCGATCAGGGTCCGGTCGCGGGTGGCGCGCGCGTCGTTGAGCTGGTCGCGGGCGTGGTCGCGGGCCGTGTCCAGATGCGACTGCTGCGCGGTGTAGAGCCGCCGCAGCGTGTCGAAGGCGGTCTTGCTCTCGGAGGTCCTGGCGGAAGCGCGGTTCTGCCGGCCGTCGCGCCGGACGGCGGCGATCAGCGGCTCCGCGTGCTCCTTGCGCCACTGCGCGGAGGCCGCGGCGATCCGGTCCAGATCACGGGCGTACGGCTCGGCGCCGCCCATCGCGGAACGGACCCGGGCCAGCCGCAGCTGTTCGTCGCGCTTGCCCGTCGCGTAGGGCTGGAGGAAGGCGGGGTCGCCGCTGAGGGCGTAGCCCCGGACCCCGGTCTCCTGGTCGAGCAGCGCGTTCTGGAGCTGGAAGGAGGCGGAGCGGGCGGGCTGGATGCGGTCCACCAGTTCGGTGGTCCGGTCGGATATCCGGGCCAGCACGAGTCCGCCGACGACCAGGCAGCCGCACACGACTATCACGAAGCAGCCCAGGATCAGATGGACCCAGTTCTGGACCGAGAGCCGTGCCAGCCGTCCCGGCCGCAGCGGGGCGTCCACGGGTGAGTCACTGGTCATGAGGTGTCCTGTTCCAGGCGAGATGCAGCACGGCCACGTCGTCGGCGAGGCCGCCGTGGGGAGCCGCCGCGTCGGCGGCCCCGTCGACCAGCGCGTCGATGAACGGACGGGCCGGCAGCGCGGCCCGGCTCCGGGCCATCGCGAGCAGACCGTCCTCGCCCAGCCGGGTGTCGGGGCCGGTGCGCCCCTCGAACAGGCCGTCACTGAAGAGTACGAGACGGGCACCGGGCGCCAGCGGCAGGTCGGTGGAGATCCACTGACCGTGGCCGGGCAGCAGTCCGAGCGCGATGCCGCCCTCGGGCTCCACCCACTCGATGTCCGGGCCCTGGAGCAGCAGCAGCCCCGGGTGTCCCGCCCGCACGATCCGGACGTGGTCCCCGTCGGGCGGGAAGACGAGAGAGGTGACGGTCGCGAAGACATGCGGGTCGGACCGCTCCGCGACCAGGATCTCCTCAAGCAGGCCGATCTGTTCCAGCTGGTCGGTGCGGCACAGCACAGCCGTGCGCCAGGCCACCCGCAGGCACACCCCCAGCGCGGCCTCCGCCGCGCCGTGCCCCGACACATCACCGATCACGGCGTGCACCGTGCCGTCGGACGTCTGGACCACGTCGTAGAAGTCACCGCTGAGCAGACCGTGGGCGCGGCCGGGCTCGTAGCGGGCGACCGCCTCGAAACCGTCGTCGTTCAGGAGCGGTACGGGCAGCAGCCCGCGTTCGAGGCGGGCGTTCTCCTGGGCCATCTGCTGGTTGGCGCGCAGGGCCGCCGCCGCCCGTTCGACCTGCTTGCGCTGGAGGGCGTAGCGGACGGCGCGGGACAGGGCCTGCGGGTCGAGCCGCCCCTTGACCAGGTAGTCCTGCGCACCGGTGGCCACCGCGTCCAGTCCGGCCTCGGCCTCCGCCAGCCCGGTCAGCACCACGATCGCGGCGTCCGGAGTGGTCTCCACGATCTGCGTGACGGCGCTCAGCCCGTGCACATCGGGAAGGTGCAGGTCCAGCAGGACGCAGACGGGTGTCCGGTGTCCGCGCAGAAAGGTCAGGGCCTCGGTCAGCGTCTTGCACCAGGTGAGCGCGGAGTCCAGCTCGCTGTCGGCGAGCATCTCCTCGACGAGGAGGGCGTCGCCCGCGTCGTCCTCCACCAGCAGGATGGCGGCATTGACGTCCCACACGGAAGCCCGGCCGCCCGGCTGAGCCCCGGTCCGGGCCTCGGTTTGAGCCCCGGTCTGGACCGGGAGAACCGAGCTCACCGGATACCGCGCGTGGGAGCCAGTACGCGTCTCAGCCACGCCTCACCCTCTCGTTGTGATCGAGCGGGCCGCCCGCCGTCGCCAGGCAGCATATGTGAATGACGCCCGCCCTAGTGCGGGCGGGCGTCATTCAGCTGCTGTGTGAGGCGCTACGGGCCTTACCGGCGCCGGACGTCCCCGGGGCCGGGCGTCACGCCTCGATGGACATTCCGGCACGCAATTGCTTGACGATGCGGGCGAGGAGCCGTGACACATGCATCTGCGAGACGCCGAGCTCGGCACCGATCTGGGACTGCGTCATCTCCTGGCCGAAGCGCATCCGCACGATGCTGCGCTCGCGCTCGTCGAGCTGTTCCAGCAGCGGTGCCAGCGTGTGGAGGTTCTCGACGGTCTCCATGCCGGGGTCGGCCTCACCGATCATCTCGGCGAACGACCGCTGGTCGCTCCCGGAATCGGTCTCGGCCGAGGGGGAGTCCAGGGATCCCGCCGAATAGCCGTTGGCCGCGACGAGTCCCTCGATGATCTCTTCCTCCGGCAGGTCGATGAGCTCTGCCAGCTCCTTGACCGTCGGATCGCGGTCGAGCTTCGCCGAGAGCTGTTCCTTCGCCTTCGCCAGGTCGACACGGAGCTCCTGGAGCCGCCGCGGCACGTGCACCGCCCAGGTCGTGTCCCGGAAGAACCGCTTGATCTCCCCGACGATGTAGGGGACCGCGAAGGTGGCGAACTCGACGTCACGGGAGAGGTCGAACCGGTCGATCGCCTTGATCAGCCCGATGGTGCCGACCTGGATGATGTCCTCGGTGTCGTCGCCGCCGCGGTTGCGGAACCGGGAGGCGGCGTACCGCACCAGCGAGAGGTTCATCTCGATGAGGGTGTTGCGCGCGTACTGGTATTCGTGGGTGCCCTCTTCGAGGACCTGGAGCCGGTCGAGGAACAGCTTCGACAGGGCGCGGGCGTCCTTCGGAGCCACCTTTCCGGTGTCCTCGATCCACGGCAGTTCCGCGGAACCGGGCTCCGAACGGATACCGGTCTGCTCCGAGAACGTGCGTGTGGCACCAAGAACTGCGCCGGTCTGCTCCGTCGTGGCCGCCATGCTGTCGCCCCTCCTGCTAGCCAAGTGCGTCAGACCTCGTGTGCCCCGCATCGGCGAGGTCATGCGTCGTGGATGCAATTCATTCTCGCCGTCGTGGCGGCAACGGATATGAGTGACCGTTATGCCCACTTTGTGGGTGAATTCTGATTGGATCCGGGATGTTGCCGGCCCGTATTCGCGGGCACTGTCTTGTATCCGATGCGGGGAGAAGTCATGGCGAACAGCGATTCCGCGGGCCCGGCCACGGCCACCGTCACCACCAGGATTCCGGCGAGACTGGACAGGCTCCCCTGGTCGGGGTGGCACTGGATGATCGTGATCGGGCTCGGGACGGTCTGGATCCTGGACGGCCTGGAGGTCACGGTCGTCGGCAACATCGCGAGCCGGCTCTCCGAGGACGGCAGCGGTCTGCCGATCAGCGCGGGGCAGGTCACCGGGATCGCCGCGGCGATGTACGTCGCGGGGGCGTGCTCGGGCGCACTCGTCTTCGGCTGGCTCACCGACCGCTACGGCAGGAAGAAGCTCTTCCTGATCACGCTCGCCGTCTACCTCCTGGCCACGGCGCTCACCGCGGTCTCCTTCTCCGTCTGGTGGTTCTTCCTCTTCCGGTTCCTCACCGGCTTCGGAATCGGCGGGGAGTACGCCGCGATCAACTCCGCCATCGACGAACTCATCCCTAGCAAGTACCGGGGACGTGTCGACCTCATCATCAACGGCAGCTTCTGGCTCGGTGCCGTGGCCGGCTCGCTGCTCTCCGTGCTCGCCCTGAACACGTCCATCTTCCCGAAGGACGTGGGCTGGCGCCTCACCTTCGCCCTGGGGGTCGTCCTCGGACTCGTCATCCTCCTCGTACGCCGCCACGTGCCGGAGAGCCCCCGCTGGATGTTCATCCACGGCCGTGACGAGGAAGCGGAGAAGCTCGTGGCCGAGGTGGAACGCGAGGTGGAGTCGGAGACGGGACGGAAGCTCCCGGAGGCCGAGGGGAGCATCACCGTCGAGCAGCGGGGCGGGATCGGCTTCGGCCTGATCGCCAGGACCGTCTTCCGGTCCTACCCGAAAAGGGCCGTGCTGGGCTTCTCGCTCTTCATCGGGCAGGCGTTCCTCTACAACGCCGTCACGTTCGGCTTCGGCTCGATCCTCGTCACGTTCTTCGACGTGTCGAGCGGCGCCACCGGCTACTACTTCGCCGTCATCGCCGCGTGCAACTTCCTCGGACCGCTCCTGCTGAGCCGGTTCTTCGACACCGCAGGCCGCAAACCCATGATCGCCGGGACGTACATCCTGTCCGGCGTCCTGCTCCTGGTCACCGCGTGGTTCTTCAACAGCGGGTGGCTCTCGGCCGTCACCATGACCGCGTGCTGGTGCGTCGTGCTGTTCTTCGCGTCCGCCGGTGCCAGCTCCGCCTACCTGACCGTCAGCGAGATCTTCCCGATGGAGACCCGCGCCATGGCGATCGCCTTCTTCTACGCCATCGGCACCGCCGCCGGCGGAATCTCCGGACCCCTCGTCTTCGCCGACCTCACGGAGAGCGGCGTGGTGGCCGACACCGCGCTGGCCTTCTGCATCGGGGCCGTGCTCATGATCGCGGCCGGGCTGGTGGCCTGCTTCTTCGCGGTGGCGGCGGAGGGCCGGTCCCTTGAGGACATCGCCGCGCCGCTGAGCAGCCGCGAGGACGCGGGCGGAAGCGGGACGCGGCCCTCCGCCGCGTCCTCGGGCGAACCCGGCTGACGCACTCGAATGGAGCAGCCGCCGGAGCATGGCAAACTTGGTGGGGGCGTTCGGCCCGCAGTGCGGCGGCTTCGCGCAGAGCCCGCGGCCGGACCTTCAGTCCCGTGGATGCGAGTCCTCGTGAGTCCGGCTCGGCGGCGCGCCACGGTCGCCGGGAGAATCCGGCGGCACAAGCAACAGAGGAACGGCAATGACGGTGACAGAGGACGGCCCCGAGCTCGGTACCGAGGAGCTCGTGCCCGGTGCCGCGGAGTTCGGTCCCGGTATCGACCCGCAGCGGCTGGCCGTCTGCCTGAGCGTGCTCGACGAGCTCGACGCCATCGAGGTCGACCACCCGGACGCCATCGCGGTGCGCCGCGCCACCGCCGGTATCTACCGGACCGTGAAGCAGCGCCGCCGCCAGGAGCGCCGGGCCGCCAAAACCGCGCACGACAAGGCCGTCACCGAGGCCACCGCGACCGGTTCCGCCGAGCGGATCGACGACGAGACGCAGGGCGTCCTGCCGTCCTCCTCCGCCTCCGCCGAGATCGCGGGTGTTCTCCAGCGCCCCAGGTCCTGCTACATCTGCAAGACGCGGTACGTCGAGGTCGACGCGTTCTACCACCAGCTCTGCCAGCCGTGCGCCCGGGAGAACCGCTCCCGCCGTGACGCGCGCACCGATCTGACCGGCCGCCGGGCGCTGCTCACCGGGGGCCGCGCCAAGATCGGTATGTACATCGCGCTGCGCCTGCTGCGGGACGGCGCGCACACCACGATCACCACCCGGTTCCCCAACGACGCGATCCGCCGCTTCAAGGCGATGGAGGACAGCGACGAGTGGATCCACCGGCTGAAGATCGTCGGCATCGATCTCCGTGACCCCGCCCAGGTCGTCGCGCTCGCCGACTCCGTCGCCGCGGAGGGCCCGCTGGACATCCTGATCAACAACGCCGCCCAGACGGTGCGCCGCTCACCGCAGGCGTACAGCGAACTGCTCGGTGCCGAGTCCGCCCCGCTGCCCGCGGGCGAACTCCCCGCCGCCGAGGTGATCGGCACCTTCGGCAGCGGCACCGTCGACCGCGTGGCCGCGCTGCCCGCCGCCCGCAAGGAGGGGCTCAGCGCGCAGGACGTCACCGATCTCGCGCTGGTCACCGGATCCGCCTCGCTCGAACGCATCGCCGCGGGCACCGCCATCGACGCGGGAGGCCTGGTCCCTGACCTGCACCACAGCAACAGCTGGATCCAGACAGTCGACGAGGTCGAGCCGATCGAGCTGCTGGAGGTCCAGCTCTGCAACTCGACCGCGCCGTTCATCCTGATCAGCCGGCTCCGCCCGGCCATGGCCGCGACGGCGTCGGCCCACTCCTACGTGGTCAACGTCTCCGCGATGGAGGGGGTGTTCGGCCGCGGCTACAAGGGAGCGGGGCACCCGCACACCAACATGGCCAAGGCCGCGCTGAACATGCTCACCCGCACCAGCGCCCAGGAGATGTTCGAGAAGGACGGCATCCTGATGACCGCCGTCGACACCGGCTGGATCACCGACGAGCGGCCGCACCCCGACAAGATGCGGCTGGCGGAGGAGGGCTTCCACGCCCCGCTCGACCTGGTAGACGGCGCCGCTCGTGTCTACGACCCGATCGTGCGCGGCGAGGCGGGCGAGGAGCTGTACGGCTGCTTCCTCAAGGACTACGCACCGGCGAACTGGTAGCGGCAGGGAACAGCGCACCTTCACAGAGTCGCGGACCCGGCCCGGGAAGCCTCCCGGGCCGGGTCTTTTCCGTGCCCGGTGGCTGAAAGTGACCCAGGGCACACGTTCCATCGAGCGTAGCGGCGCTCATTTGGTTACTCTGAGAGGAACGGACGCCACCGAGGGATCCACGAAGATTCCCCGGCCGTCCTGGGACAGGCCTGTCAACCAGGCCGCCGTCCCGCCCCGTACCCGGCGCCACCGCGACCGAAGCTGATCCTTCCCCCGCCCCGGCGGGCGGTCGACGTGCCGGTATTGGAGCCGGAGCGTAGGCGACGCCCGGGGTTACGCGACACAAAGGAGTGCGCGGTGACGACACCGGAACTGACGAAGTACGAGAAGCGACCGGCCGAACGGTCCGGAGAGCGGGCCCGCAGGCCCGAGAAGCTCCGGAACATCGAAGTCTGGGCCAGGTCCGCACCGATCCGGCTGGCCGGCTACGAGGACGACCTCGCCGAGCCGCACATCCTGCCCGGCATCGACTGAGCGTCCGCGCCACCGAGCTCCGGCCCGCACCCCGTTCCCGGGTGCGGGCCGGAGCTCGTCCGTGTGGCGGGCGCGACCCCGTTCAGAAGGCCGCGCGGGCCACGGCGGCCCCGGCGAACGAGAGGCCGACCCCCGCGCCCACGGTGAGCACCAGATAGCCCGCCGCCAGGATCAGCCGGCGGGCGGAGCTCAGGGTCAGCAGCTCGTAGGAGAACGTCGACCAGGTCGACAGGGCCCCGCAGAACCCGGTGGCGAGCAGCAGATTGAGCCGGGCGCCCAGGTCCCCGCCCGTCACCGCCTCCGCGACGAAGCCGAGGAAGAGGGCGGCGCCGGAGTTGGCGGCGAAGGTGCCCCACGGGAAGACGCTGTGCAGGCGGAACTTCGCGTCGACCCCGAGGTAGTAGCGCAGGGGCGCGCCCACGAGTCCGCCCGCGATGACAAGCAGCCAGTCGGTCATGACGCGCCGCTCTCCGTGGCGTAGGAACGCCCGAAGGCGAAGTGAGTGGCGAACGCGCCCACCGTCACAGCGGTCAGCGCGGCCACCACGGTCAGCACCAGGCAGCCGACCGCGTACCCGGGCTGATGGTTCTCGAACAGCTGCCGGACGTTGTCGGTGTAGTGCGAGAACGAGGTGAACCCGCCGAGCACGCCGGTGCCGAGCAGCGGACTGATCAGCCGGGGCGCGCCGGGGAAACGCAGCTTCAGAGTGACCATCAGGACGCCCATCAGAAAGCAGCCCACCGTGTTGACCAGCAGAATCGTCCATGGGAAGGCCGAGGTGCCGGTGGGCCAGATGCGGTCGGCGCCGTACCGGGCGACGGCTCCGGCGGCGCCGCCGACCGCGACGGCACCGACCACGGAGAGCTGCACCCCCGGGTGATGGTCGGGGTGACTGTGCAGGTGCAGCCTCATCCTGGATGACATCCCGCGAACCTATGGAACGGGCGGGCCCGGCCGGGACGCAGCACGCCTGCCCCGCCGAGCCCGTACCCGGGTGGGTCAACCGGAGAGCCCGCAGCGCGATTATCCGAACACTCTGTGCCTTGATGGCAGATGTAGGGATGCGCTCCCGGCCTGTCGGGCCGACGGGCCTCCGCGCTGCCGAGCCGCTGGAGTCTGCCTTGCCCCTCGCCGAGCCGGACATCGTCCGGCGGTTGGAGAGCCGCCAGCCGTCCGCGTACTTACTGGCCTCCCTGCGGGGGTTCGGGCAGGTCGATCTCCAGGCCGGGCTGCTGACCGGTGTGGCGATCCTCGTCGCGCTGTGGGTGTCGGGCTGGCAGAACGGCCTCTACGCCACGCTCGGCACCCTGATCGCCACCGCGACCGCCTATGCCCTCGCCGTCGACCGGTCGGGAATCGCGCTCGGACTCCAGGGATACGCGGGCTGCCTCACGGGCATCGCCCTCGTCTCCTCGCTGGGCAACCATCTCGCCACCTATGTGCTGACCGTCGTCGGCGCCGTCATGTGCACCGTTCTGATGGCCGCCCTGGGCACCCTCCTCGCGCCCTACGGGCTCACCCCGCTCACCGCGCCCTTCTGCCTGGTCTCCGGAGTGATGGTGGTCGGCGCCCCCTCGTTCGCACGGGTCTGGCACGGCGACCCGGCCTCCGTGGCCAGCACCACGACCGGTGAGACCGGGTGGACCTGGACCGCCCTGTGGCACGCGTTCTTCAACAACGTCTCGCAGGTCTTCCTGATCGACAGCTGGTACGTCGGGCTGATCATGCTCGTCGGCCTCGCCCTGGCCGGCCCGCGCGTCGTGCTCTACGCGGCGGGCGGCAGCGTGGTCGGCATCGTCGCCGCGTGGGTGCTCGGCGCCCCGACGGCGCTGATCGCCAACGGCATCTACGGATACAACGCGGTGCTCGTGGCCATCGCCCTCGGCGCGGTGTTCCTGGCGAACACGGTCTGGAACGGTGCCTACGCCCTGTTCGGCGCGGCCGTCAGCACCGGGCTCACGGCGTCGCTGACGTCCATCTTCAAGACCTTCGGCGGCCACACCTTCACCTGGCCGTTCATTCTCACGACCTGGGCGCTGATGGCCGCCGTGCCGCTGCTGCCCCGGCTCCGCCGGAGCGGCTGACCGTCCCGGCCCCGCTCCCGAGCCCTCAGCCCGTACAACCCGAGGAAGGTACCGACGATGAACCTCGCCCCTCGCGAGATCGACAAGCTGCTGGTGTACGTGGTGGCCGACCTGGCCCGCAAACGCCAGGAGCGCGGCCTCAAGCTCAACTACAGCGAGTCCGTCGCGCTGATCACGGAGGCGATCCTCGAAGCCGCGCGTGACGGCAGGAGCGTCGCGGACTGTATGGAGTTGGGCCGCCATGTCGTGGGCGAGCCCGACACCATGCCCGGCGTACGGGAGATGCTCGGCCTGCTCCAGGTCGAGGCGTCCTTCGTGGACGGTACGAAGCTGGTGTCCTGCCACGACCCGATCGGGGGCTGACCCCGGTGGCCGAGCGCTGCGCCGTCATCGCCGTGTGCGGCCACGAAGCCGGTTACGGGCGTGCGCTGGCGGGACTCGTGGACCCCGGGGTGAGCGTCGTGCCGAGCGGGCGCGAGCTGTTCCGGAGCATCTCCGCGCACCGGCGCCGGGGTGAGGAGACCGCGGTCGTCCCGATGACGCTCGGCCGGGACCCCGGACTCGTCGCGGACGCCGCCAGGACGCTGCGAGCCGTCGCCGGCGGCGACCTGGGGGCGACCGTGCTCACCGAGCCGTTCGGCACCGCGCAGCACCTCGTCGGCTGGCTGCGCGCGGCGGCGTGCCGAGTACCTGCGGACTCCGCCCTGCTGGTCACGGCTCCGTCCGGCGACCCGTTCGAGGACGCGGAGCTGTACCGGACCGCCGCACTCGTACGCCGCTACGGGCGGCACGCCCTGGTCGAGGTGGCGTTCACCGGCGGGGACCCGGACCCGGCCGAGGGCGTCCGGCGCTGCCGGCTGCTCGGCGCGGAGCGGGTGACGCTGCTTCCGGCCGGGTTCGCGCCGGCCGAGGTGCCCGAGCCCACCGGACCGGCCGGCCCCGCGGTGGACGGCGCCGGCCCCCTCGTGTCCGCGTCCGCGCTGCGAAGGGTGCTGGCCGAACGGGTGGCCGACGCCCGGCTGCGCCGGCGCGAACACGGCGACGACGGCATCGCGGCCGGGCTGACGGCGGCCGACAACCACGGCCACTCCCACACCCACCCACCGGGCGGGGGACACGACCACGGCCACGGCCACGGTCACCACCATCACGGCCCCGGCCATCCGCACCCGCATCAGCAGCCGTCCGCCGATGGAGCGGGCCAAGTCATCAGGAGCATCGCATGACGTTCCGTCAGAAGTACCTCTACGGCAAGGACCCCATCGAGATCAACGCGGGCCGCCGCACACTGAAGGTCACCGTCAGCAACACCGGTGACCGTGCGGTGCAGATCGGCTCGCACTACCACTTCTTCGAGGTCAACTCGGCGCTGTCGTTCGACCGCGAGGAGACGCTCGGCATGCACCTCAACATCCCCGCCGGCACCTCGGTGCGCTTCGAGCCCGGCGGCTCCCGCGAGGTCGAGCTGTGCGCGTACGGGGGGACCGGCCGGCTGATCGGCTTCAGCGGGCTGCTCAACGGCAGCCTCGCCTCCCACCCCGCACGGGTCGAAGCCGTCCGCAAGGCCATCGAGCAGGGCTTCCAGGGCGCGCAGAACACCGCCGCCAGGAGCACCGGGGCCGGCAGGCCCGCCTCGAAGCCGGCCGCCAAACCCGCTGCCAAACCCGCCGCCAAGCCCGCCGGTAAAGCCGCCAAGGCCGCCAAGGAAAAGAAGAAGGGTTCGCGCTGATGCCCATCCTGCCCCGCAAGCAGTACACCGACATGTTCGGCCCGACGGTCGGAGACCGCTTCCACCTGGCCGACACCAACCTCGTCGTCGAGGTCGAGAAGGACTACAGCGAGGGCCAGTACGGCGACGAGGTCCTCTACGGCGGCGGCAAGACGATGCGGGACGGCATGGCCTCCGACCCGCAGATCACCGCCGCCCAGGGCGCCCTCGACACCGTCATCACCAACGTCGTGGTCATCGACCCGATGGTCGGTGTGGTCAAGTGCGACATCGGCATCAAGGACGGCTTCATCGTCGGCATCGGCAAGTCCGGCAATCCGCAGACCCAGAACAACGTCGATCCGAACCTGGTCATCGGCGCGGGCACCGAGGCCATCGCGGGGGAGCACCTCATCGCCACCGCGGGCGCCATCGACACCCACGTCCACCTGATCGCCCCGCAACAGGCCGAACAGGCGCTCACCAACGGCATCACCACCCTCATCGGTGGCGGCACCGGACCGACGGACGGCACCAACGGCACCACCTGCACCCCCGGCCCCTTCAACATCGCCAGGTTCCTCCAGGCCGCCGAGGGCTTCCCGGTCAACCTCGGCATCATGGGCAAGGGCAACGGCAGCCTGCCGGAAGCGCTCAACGAGCAGATCGTGGCGGGCGCCTGCGGCCTCAAGGTGCACGAGGACTGGGGCGCCACCCCGGCCGTCATCGACAACGCCCTGAACGTCGCGGACGCCCACGACATCCAGGTCTCCATCCACACCGACAGCCTGAACGAGAGCGGCTTCTTCGAGGACACCCGCTCCGCGATCGACGGCCGGGCCATCCACACCTTCCACAGCGAGGGCGCGGGCGGCGGCCACGCCCCCGACATCATGCGGGTCGCGGGCGAGCCGAACATCCTGCCGTCCTCCACCAACCCGACCCTGCCCTACACCAAGAACTCGGTGGACGAGCTCCTGGACATGGTCATGGTCTGCCACCACCTCAGCCACGACATCCCCGAGGACGTGTCCTTCGCGGACAGCCGGGTGCGGGCCGAGACGATCGCCGCCGAGTCCGTGCTGCACGACCTCGGCGTGATCAGCATGTTCTCCTCCGACTCCCAGGCCATGGGCCGGGTCGGGGAGTCCGTCACCCGGGCGTTCCAGACCGCGCACCACTGCAAGGACAAGCTCGGCAGGCTGGAGGGCGACTCGGCGCGCAACGACAACCAGCGGGTGCTGCGCTACCTCGCCAAGGTCACCATCAACCCGGCCATCGCCTCCGGCATCGCCGAGCACGTCGGCTCGATCGAGAAGGGCAAGATCGCCGACATCGTGCTGTGGCCCATCCACTCCTTCGCGGCCAAGCCGAAGATGGTGATCAAGGGAGGCATCGTCTCCTGGGCCCAGATGGGCGACCCCAACGCCTCACTGCCCACTCCGCAACCGGTCATCTACCGGCCGATGTTCGGCCAGTACGGCAAGGCGCTGCAGTCCACCCACGTCACCTTCATGTCCCAGGCGGGCATCGCCGCCGGTGTCCCCGCCGAACTCGGCCTGGAACGCAAGATCCTGCCGGTCCGGCGCACCCGCACCATCGGCAAGCACAACATGGTCCGCAACGACGCCCTGCCGGACATCCAGGTCGACCCGGAGACGTTCAAGGTCACGCTCAACGGCAAGGTCGCCACCATCGAGCCGGCCGAGTCGCTGCCCCTCAACCACCTGTACTTCCTGGTCTAGGGCCGATGTACCGCAACGAGGACGGCAGTGTGGGCGAACCCCCGCCCGCCGTGATCGCGGGCGCCACCGCCCTGGGGCCGCTGCTGGTCAGCCTCCAGCTGACCGACTCGGCGTTCCCGAGCGGCTTCTACACGCTGTCGCACAGCCTGGAGGGCTTCGCCCAGGCCGGGGCCGTCGATACCGCCACCGTTCCGCAGCTGCTCCACGACCTGCTGCTGCACGGCGTCGGTCCCGCCGACGCCACGGCGCTCGCCCTCGCCCACCGCGCGACGGCGGCGGGCGACCCGGCGGCCGTCGTCCGGATCGACGAGCACCTCTTCGCGACCAAGCTGGGCCGCGAGATGCGCCAGGCCGCGACCCGGACCGGACGCCAGCTGCTCGACCTCGGGCAGGAGGTCTTCGACCGCCCGGAGATCGGCGACTACCTCGGCCGCGTGGTGCGCCGGGAGGCGCCCGGCACCCAGGCGGTCGCCGCGGGCGTCATCTACGCGGCGACCGGCGTCCCGGTCCGGCAGGCCGTCGCCTCCGACCTCTTCGCCTTCTGCGTCAGCTTCGCGGGCGCGGCCCTGCGCCTCAGGCTGACCGACCACCGCTCGGCGCAGACGCTCCTGCGGGGTGCCGCGCCCGTCATCGAGGAGGCCGTCGAGGCGGCGCTGCGGCGCGAACTCGACGACGTGGGAGCCACCGTCTTCGCCTCGGACATCATGTCGGGCCGTCATGAACGTGCCGAGGCCCGGCTCTTCGCCAGCTGAAACCTTCACCCCGTCTCACACCAGGGAGCACCATGGACGACAACGTACTGCGGGTCGGCATCGGCGGACCGGTCGGCTCCGGCAAGACGGCGCTCATCGAGGCGCTGGTGCCGATGCTGATCGAGCGCGGCCACCGCCCCGCCGTCATCACCAACGACATCTACACCCAGGAGGACGCCCAGCACGTCCGCCGCACCCTGGCCGGTGTGCTGGAACCGGAACGGGTCGTCGGCGTCGAGACGGGCGCCTGCCCGCACACCGCCGTACGCGACGACCCCACGATGAACCTGGCGGCCGGCGCCGAGATGCTGGAGCGCTTCCCGGACACCGACACGCTGCTCTACGAGTCCGGCGGCGACAACCTCACGCTGACGTTCAGCCCGGCCCTCGTGGACCTCTTCCTCTTCGTGCTGGACACCGCGGAGGGCGAGAAGATGCCCCGTAAGCGCGGCCCCGGCATCACCGAGTGCGATCTGCTCGTCATCAACAAGATCGATATCGCCCAGTACGTGCGCACGGACATCAACGTCATGGAGTCCGACGCCCACCGGGTCCGGGACAACCGCCCCGTCGTCCTCACCGACTGCCTGACCGGCGTCGGCATCGACGACATCGCGGTCTACCTCGAATCGCGCCGCAAGGTGCTGATCTGAGATGACGCTCGCCCCGCACCGGCCACCGGCCGACCGGCTGGCAGAGGAGTACTACGCCGCCGTCCGGATCCCGCCGGACGTGGCGGCCCTGGCCTCCGTGCCCGACACGCTCGCGCCCGGGTCCCCGGCCAAGGTCGGCATCCTCGATCTGGCCTTCGCCGTGCGGGGCGGCCGCACCGAACTCGTCGAGCGCTACCAGAAGACACCGCTGCAGATCATGCGGCCGCTCTGGATCGATCCCGCGCTGCCCGGCATGAGCTACGTCTACCTGATGGCGACCGGCGGCGGCTACGCGCAGGCCGACCGCTACCGCATGGACTTCCGCTGCGGCCCGGACACCCAGGTCCATCTGACCACCCAGGCCGCCACCAAGGTCTTCCGGATGGAGCACGACTACGCGAGCCAGCGGGTGCACCTGACGGCGGAGGCCGGGAGCTACGTCGAGTACCTGCCGGACCCGCTGATCCCGTTCGCGGACGCGCGCTTCTACCAGCGCACCGAGGTCACGGTGGCGAGCGGCGCGACCGTCGTCGTGGGTGACACCCTCACCGCCGGGCGGCTCGCCCGGGGGGAACGCCACGCCTACCGGGTGCTCGCCACCGACCTGCGCGTCAGCAGGCCCGACGGCACCCTGCTCGCCCTCGACACCCTGCGCCTGGCCCCCGGTCCGGACGGTGCGGGAGTCCTCGGCCCCGGTGTGTTCGCCGGCCACGACCATGTCGCCTCGCTCTTCGTGGTGACCGACCGCGCCCCCGCCGCCGAAGTGGCCGACGCCCTGCACGGGGCGCTGGCACCGCTCGGCGTCCTTTACGGGGTGAGCGTCCTGCCCCGGGAGTGCGGCGCCTGGGTGCGGCTGCTGGACGACAGCCCGATCCGGGTCGCCGCGGCGCACCGGGCCGCCTGGCAGTCCGTGCGCCGGCTGCTCACCGGCCATCCGGTCCCCGACCTGCGCAAGCCGTAGCGCCGATGCCCGCGCCCTGCCCGCCCCCACGACACCCACGAGGTATCCGCCGATGAACACCGCTCCCGCGCCGATGCCACCCGCGTACGACTCCGGTGACACCGCCTGGCTGCTCGCCTCCACCGCCATGGTGCTGCTGATGACGCCCGGTCTCGCGTTCTTCTACGGCGGCATGGTGCGCACCAAGCACGTGCTGATGATGATCAAGATGAGCTTCGCCGCGCTCGCGTTCGGCACCCTCGTCTGGTGGGTCATCGGATACACCCTCGCCTTCGGGCCCGATGTCGGAGGCGCCGGAGTCATCGGCAACCTCGATCACGTGTTCATGCACGACATCGGCCTGACCACGCTGAGCGGGTCGATCCCCACCTACGTCTACAGCACCTTCCAGATGGGCTTCGCGATCATCACGGTGGCGCTGATCAGCGGTTCGATCGCGGACCGCGCCACGATGCGGGGCTGGCTGATCTTCGTTGTGCTGTGGCTGCTCATCGTCTACATCCCCATCGCGCACTGGGTGTTCGACACGGACGGCTGGATCGTCAGGCACCTCGGCGCCCTCGACTTCGCCGGCGGTCTCCCGGTGGAGCTCAACTCCGGTGTGGCGGGCCTGGCCGTCGCGCTCGTCCTGCGGGCACCGCGCGACTTCGCCCGCCGTGAGGAGCGCCCCAACAACATTCCGCTTGTGGTCATCGGGGTGGGCCTGCTCTGGTTCGGCTGGTTCGGCTTCAACTCCGGCTCGGCGCTGAGCGACCAGGGCACCGCGGCCGCGGCCTTCATCAACACCCAGCTCGGTGCCGCGGGCGCGATGGTCACATGGCCGCTGGTGGAGAAGTGGCGCACCGGCCGGGTCACCACGATGGGGGTCGTCTCCTCCGCCGTCGCGGGCATGGTCGCGATCACCCCGGCCTGCGGTGAGATCAACACGCTGGGCGCGGTCATCACCGGCCTCGTGGTCGGCGCGGTCTGCGCGTTCGCTATCACCCTGAAGTTCCGTTTCAACGTGGACGACACACTCGACGTGGTGGGTGTGCACGGGGTCGGCGGTCTGATCGGCCTGATCATGGTCGGGCTGTTCGCCACCGCGCGCATCAGCGGCAAGAAGGGGCTCTTCTACGGGGGCGGCTGGGGGCTGCTGGGCAAGCAGCTCGTCGCGATCGTCGCCGTGATCGCCTTCTCCTTCATCCTGACCTGGCTCATCGCCAAGGCCGTGGACCTGACCGTCGGTTTCCGCGCCAAGGAGGAGTACGACCGGGTTCCCGGCGAGGAGCAGGAGCGGGCGTACGACTTCCAGACCGCGGAGCGGCTCGGCGCGCTGGTCTCCAGCAAGCCGGTGACCAGCGACGACGAACTCGTCAAGCAGATCAGCAGGCTGCTGCGGGCCCGCGAGCAGGAGAGGTAGCCGACAGCGGGCGGGGCGGACGCCGGATCTCCGGACCGCCCCGTTCCGTCCGCCGAGTCATCCGATGGATGTGGGAGAGAAGTTTCGTTCTGTCTGGAAGATTGCATTGACAGGTTCACGTCCTGCTCCAATCATCGGACGTCATGACCGAACTTCCCAGGCGCCATGTACTCGGAATGACGGCAGGGGCGGCAGTCGGCGCCGCCCTGCTCACCCCCGCCACCGCCGAAGCGGCCCCGCGAACCGGGACCGCGCCCGAGACCCGGCACGGCGGTGACTGGGGGGCCGTACCCCCGGCCGTCCCCGTCCCCCTCGACGACTGGTTCGACAACGACGGCATCGACACCGCGCAGGACCGGGGCGGCAGCTTCGACGGCTCCGGCTACACCTTCCCCGGCGAGGAACTCCCGGCAGGAGAACGGGAGATAGCCGGAACCCTCTTCCGCTTCCCGGCAGCGGGGGCCGGGGCGAAGAACAACGTCGTCGCCCTCGGCCAGCGCATCGACCTCCCGCCGGGCCGCTACCTGTCCGGCCTCTTCCTCACCGCGTGCAGCTACGGAGCCGCCTCCGGCAGGGCGACGGTGCACTACGCCGACGGCACCACCTCCGAACCGGCCCTCGCCGGACCCGACTGGTACTCCGGCAGCGGCGACCTGACCTCCGCCTACCGCTACACCCCCGACGGCACGAAGGACCCGCACCCGGTCTCCATCGCCGTGTCCGAGATCCCGCTCGACCCGGCGAGGCAGGCCGTCGCGCTGACGCTCCCCACCACCCAGCCCGCACAGGAGAACAAGTCCGCGCTGCACATCTTCGCGCTCTCCCTCCAGCCGGCCGCAGAGGGACGGGCCCTGGCCGTACGGGACGCGCACTCCACCACCTCGCTGCTCGACAACGGCGCCCAGAGCGTCGAGGCCACCGTCGTCAACGCGGGCACCGTGGGCATCCTCGCCGCCGACGGACTCAGCCTCTCGGTGGACGTGCCGGGGGCGCGCACCGTCGCACCCGCCCGCATCACCCGGCTCGCCCCCGGTGACCAGGCCCGCGTCCGCATCGGCATCCGCAACAGACCGGGCACCGCCGCCGGGACGGCCCGGGACGGCAGCGTGGTCGCGCGCGGCCGGGGTCAGCAGGCGGCGACGGTCCGGCGCTCGCTGACCCTCGGCGTCCCCGACTACACGCCCACGGACGCCTCCCTCTCCACCCACCAGGCGCCGTACTGGTACCAGGACGCGAAGTTCGGGATCTTCATCCACTGGGGCGTCTACTCCGTCCCGGCCTGGGCTCCGGTCGGCACGCAGTACGCCGAGTGGTACTGGAACCAGATGCAGGACCCGGCCAACCCCACCTACGCCCACCACCGCGACACCTACGGCGAGTCCTTCGCCTACGACGACTTCATCCCGCGGTTCCGTGCCGAGCGCTTCGACCCCCGCGCCTGGGTGGAACTGTTCCGGGACGCGGGCGCGCAGTACCACGTCCTCACCTCGAAACACCATGAGGGCTTCGCGCTCTGGGACACCAAGCTCTCCGACCGCAACTCGGTGAAGATGGGCCCCAAACGCGATGTGATCAGGGAACTCTTCGACGCCTCACGGCGCTACGCCCCAGAGCTCCACCGGGGGCTGTACTTCTCCATGCCCGAGTGGTTCAACCCGGACCACCCGTGGATGGGCCACGCCCCGCGCAATCCGTACACCCTGGAGCCCGTCCCGTACACCGGTCACACGGCGGGCAAGGACTACGTCACCGAGTTCCAGGGCCCGCAGATGCTGGAGCTGATCGAGGGGTACGACCCCGAGATCATCTGGTGCGACATCGGCGGCGACAACGACAGCCACCGGGTGCTCGCCGAGTACTTCAACCACGCCAAGAACCGGGCCCGGCCGATCGACGTGACCGTCAACGACCGCTCCGGGATCGGCTCGCACGACTTCACCACGCCCGAGTACACGACGTACGACCAGATCGTCACCGCCAAGTGGGAGTCAAGCCGGGGCCTCGATCCGTTCAGTTACGGCTACAACGCGCAGACCCCGGACGAGAAGTACATGACGGCGGAGGAGATCGTGCACTCGCTCGTCGACATCGTTTCCAAGAACGGCAACTTCCTGCTCGACATCGGGCCGAAGGCCGACGGCACCATCCCCGACATCATGCAGCGCAGGCTGCGCGAGACGGGGCAGTGGCTCAGGACCAACGGAGAGGCGATCTACGACACCACGTACTGGTCGCGGATGCCGCAGCTGGGCGAGGACCTGCGGTTCACCGTCCGGCCGGACCGGGCGTTCTACATCCACTCGCTGGTCCGGCCCGGCGCGACCCTGACCGTCCAGGCGCCGGTACCGGTCCGCGGCGGCGACCGGATCACGCTGCTCGGGTACGACCGGCCGCTGAGCTGGCGCACCACCGGCGACTCGCTGGTGATCGACGTACCGGCGGCGGCCCGCAGGACCGGCGAGCACGCCTGGGTGTTCAAGGTCGACTGGAAGGGCTGACCGGTCCGGGGCGCGGCACCGGGCGCATGAACTCCCGCACATAGGTGCGGTGCCACCAGTGCCCGGTGTCCCGCAGTTCGCGCCAGGTCGTGTACCGGTAGCGGTACACCCTGGCGCGGACGTGCTCCGGCGGCGCGTCCGGGAACGGGTTGTGCCGCAGCAGCCGCAGCGTGTCCCGGTCGTTCTCCAGCAGCCGCTGGACGAACGGCCCGAACCAGGGGCGGGCATAGGCGGGCGAGAGCGCGGCGAACCACATCATCCAGTCGAGCCGCAGGTGGTACGGGGCGAACTGGCGCGGCAGCCGCCGCGGATCGCCGGGCTTCCCCCGGAAGCCGTACTCCCGCCAGACCGTGTCCGGACCCACGGTCCGCTCGTCCGTCCCCTCCACCACCACCTCCAGCCGGACCCGGCTGATGCTGCCGAAGGCGCCGTAGGTGTTGACCAGGTGCAGCGGGTCGAAGGAGCGGTTCATCACCTGGCGCCGCGAGACCAGATTGCGGGCCGGCCGGTAACTGAGGAACAGCACCAGCGCGGTGACGGCGATGACCACCACCTCGTACCAGAGGGGCGCGGCGGACTGTGCGGGCGGCTCCGCCACCCGGGACCAGTCGACGGCCGACAGGGCGAGCACGATCGTCAGCCAGTTGAGCCACGCGAAGTTCCCGGACAGCACCAGCCACAACTGGGTCAGGACCATCAGCCCCGCCGCCGCGCTCGCCACCGGCTGCGGGGTGAAGAGCAGCACCGGTACCAGCAGCTGGGTCACATGGTTGGCCGCCGCCTCCGCCCGGTGCAGAGGCCGGGGCAGATGGTGGAAGAACCAGCTCAGCGGCCCCGGCATCGGCTGGGTCTCGTGGTGGAAGTACAGACACGTCAGCCCGCGCCAGCACGCGTCGCCGCGGATCTTGATCATCCCGGCCCCGAACTCGACCCGGAACAGCACCCAGCGCAGCAGCCACAGGACCAGCACCGGCGGAGCGGTGTCCCCGTTGCCGAGGAAGACGGCGAGGAACCCGGTCTCCAGCAGCAGCGACTCCCAGCCGAAGCCGTACCAGACGTCCCCCACCTGGACGATCGACAGGTACAGCGCCCAGGGCAGGGCCCACAGCAGCATCGCCGCCCACAGCGGCAGCAGGCCGTCCACGCCCGCGATCAGGGCGGCGGAGAGCGCGCAGCCGGTCCACGCCACCAGTACGAAGAACCGGTCGGAGTAGTGGAGCCGGAAGAGCCCGGGGGCGGTGCGCCAGTCGGTGCGCCGCAGCAGCGCGGGAACGGGCAGCATGCCGCGCTCACCGGTCAGCGCCCGGAACTGGAGCGCGGCGGTGAGGAAGGCGGTCAGATAGATGACGGCGAGCGCCCGCTGAAAGATCAGCCGGCTGAGCCAGTACCCGTCTGCGTTGAACCACTCCATCGCGCCCAGTATCGGGCCCGCTGCGCCTTCCGGCGCGTCAGTTCGGCCGCCGGCGCTCCCGTGTGACGATCCGGCGCAGGGTGCGGCCGAGCCTGCGCGCGTACCAGCGCTGGGCCACCGGTACGAGCGGACCGGCGAGCCGGGTGTACCAGCGGGCCGGGCGGCTGAACGCCATGACGGTGAACGACACCGTCCCGTCGTCGGCCAGGTCGACCACGAAGGACTCCTCACCGCACTCGGGGTGCCGGGCCAGCGTCCCGTAGGCGAATCCGATGCGCCGCGGTCCGTACTCGGTCCAGACGACCCGGCAGGGTGCGGAGAACCGGACCGGGCCGACGCCGAGGGACACCCGAACGGCCCCGCCGGGCTCGGCGCGTGGTGCCGAGGCCTCGACCCCGGCGCCGGAGGCCCGGTGCATACGGAACCCGGTGACGGCGGCCCCGGCGGCCTCGAAGTCCGCGCGGCCGTGGCCGACCCGGTCGCGGTGGTGGAGGTGGTGGTAGCCGTCGGGGAGCGGGCCGAGACGGGTGGCGCCCGCCTCCGGGTAGGTCAGGGAGCTCATGCGATGCGTCCTTCGTGGTCGGTGCGGTCGCGGAGCCGCTTCCAGGCGAGCACCGAGCAGAGCGCGAAGCCCAGCGCGTTGCCGACGCCGTGGGTGGCGGCCATCCAGGTCAGGGTGGGGTGGGGCAGTCCGGTGGCCTCGCCCAGGGCCCAACTGAGCGCCAGCGCCATGGTCACCGCGAGCACACCGGCCGAGGTGCCGAGCAGCAGCCGGGTGGCCCGGTCGCGGCCGGTGCGGAGCCGCCGCCAGGTCAGCAGGGCGGTGGTCCACATCCCCGCCGTCAGCACGACCGCCCCGGCGAGTTCGGCCCAGTCCCCGACGAAATAGCCGATCAGGACGAGCAGGGTGCCCAGCGGCACGCTCATCGCCGCGAACCGGCCCGCCGGGCTGTCCACGAGCCGGCAGAGCAGTCCGGAGACCAGTGCGGCGGCGAACCCGGCGAAGTGGAAGTGCGGCACGGTCAGCGCCAGGATGCCGGGGCCGAATCCGAACAGCGGACTGCCGGAACGCTCCGCGACCAGCGCGACGGCCGCGATCGAGGGCGTCACGAGAGCGGTGAGCAGCGCTGTCTCGGCCGGTGCCGTACGCCGGGCACGGATCGGCGCGGAGCGGCGGACGAGCCGGGGCGGGGCGTGCAGCGCGAGGAGCACGGCCCCGAGCGCGTAGCAGAGCGCGAGGGCCGTGGCGGCGGGGCCGCGCGGCAGCCAGAGGGAGACGGCTCCGGGCACGGCGAAGACCGGCCACAGCCGCCGGATCCGGTCGAGCTCCGGCACGCCCGCCAGCCGCAGCCCGGCCGGCACGATCACCAGCATGCCGAGCATCACGATCAGGCCGACCAGAACAGACATGACCCACCCCCTGTTGAACACGTTCAACTGCTTGCTCGCGCCGACTCTAGAGACTTTCTTGAACGTGTTCAAGTGAATGGTTCCGGCGCTGTGCCGCTGTCGCGCCCGCCGTCCGCCCCCGGCTTGCGGGGCGGGGGCAACTGCGGCAGACATGAGGGGACAACTCGGGACCGGTGAACCGGCAGGAGATCTCTTCGTGCGCTCACCCATACGCCTGCGCCGCGCCGCCGGCGCCACCCTGTCCGCCGGGATACTCCTCGCCGCGGGCTGCGCACAGGCCACCCACGGCAGCAGCAACGGCACCAAGGGGACGGCCGACGTCCGGGCGGTCCTGCTCCAGCCCGCCGCGTCGCGGGGGCCGCACCCCTTCACCGCGTCGACGGCCCGGCCGTCCGGTGCGGCGCCGACGCCCTCGCGCACCGCCCCCAAGAAGTCCCCCGGCTCCGGTGGTGGAGCGGTCCACGAGATCACCGGCGCCACGCCCGGTCTCTACGGCGGCGTCCGGTCCGTGGCCTCCTGCGATGTCGAGAAGCAGATCCGGCTGCTCACCGCCGACCGCGGCAAGGGGGCGGCGTTCGCGCGGGCGGCGAGCGTCTCCACGGCCGGGATTCCCGGATTCCTGCGCGGGCTGACCCCGGTCCTGCTGCGCGCCGACACCCGGGTCGCCAACCACGGCTTCGACGGGGGGTCGGTGACCACGTTCCAGTCCGTGCTCCAGGCGGGCACCGCCGTGCTGGCGGACGGTTACGGGCTGCCGAGGGTGAGGTGTGCCTGCGGGAACCCGCTGACCGCGCCGGACCGGGCACGCGTGCCGGACGGCCGGGCGGGGGAGTGGACGGGTTACGACCCGGCCCGCATCGTCGCTGTCGGGCCCGCCCCGCGCGAGGTCTCGGGTCTGGTGATCGTCGATGTGGTGAACGACGCCTGGATCGAGCGGCGGACCGGGGACGAGGGCGCCCGGGACCGCACCCCCCGGGTGCCGCCGCCGTACGCCCCGGACGCCGACATCACCGGACCGCTGCCGAAGGTGCCGCCCGGGGAGCCGACGGACTGCCCCACTCCCGGCGTCCCGACTCCGCCGGGGGAGGAGGCCGCCGTGACCGCGAGCCCCTCGGGGGCGCCGGAAGCCGGACGGATGGCGGGCTGTCCGAGCGGGGTGCCTTCGGGCGAGGCGACCGAACCCCCGGATCTCCCGACGGAGGAGCCGACCGGTACCCCGGCGGAGCCGGACGATCCGCCCGAGGAGCTGGTGCCGTCGATGACGGGGGAGCCGCAGACGGCGATCCGGCTGCCGTGGCCGGACGGCGAGGGCGAGGCCCCGGTGCCCGTCACCGGATGAGCCCGGCGTTCCCGCGTATGGTCCAGACCTATTGACGGAAGGTCTGGACCACTTTAGCGTGTGCCGCGTTGTGGCGGCCGGGATGCCAGGGCTCTGACTTGTCAGGACCATGGCGATTTCGGCTTCTCTGGTCTCCACCCCACGAAGGGAACCGGAAATGTTCGGTCGGACATCACGTCTGCTGGGCGTCGGCATCGCGGCGGCATGCGTCGTACAGATGCTGGTCGCGGCGACACCGAGCTCCGCGCAGGACGACACCTGCGCCGTCAAGTCGAAGCCCGCGGGCAAGGTGCTCCAGGGGTACTGGGAGAACTGGGACGGCGCCTCCAACGGGGTGCACCCGCCGCTGGGCTGGATCCCCGTCACCGACAGCCGCATCACCCAGCACGGCTACAACGTGATCAACGCGGCCTTCCCGGTCATCCTCTCCGACGGCACCGTGCTGTGGGAGGACGGGATGGACTCGACCGTCAAGGTCCCCACCCCGGCCGAGATGTGCCAGGCGAAGGCGTCCGGGCTCACCACCCTGATGTCCATCGGCGGCGCGGCGGCCGGGATCGACCTCAGCTCCAGCGCGGTGGCCGACCGCTTCGTCGACACGGTGGTGCCGATCCTCAAGAAGTACAACTTCGACGGCATCGACATCGACATCGAGACCGGGCTGAGCGGCAGCGGCGACATCAACCAGCTCTCGGCCTCGCAGTCCAACCTGATCCGCATCATCGACGGGGTGCTGGCCAGGATGCCGTCGAACTTCGGCCTGACGATGGCTCCGGAGACGGCCTACGTCACCGGCGGCAGCGTCACCTACGGCTCGATCTGGGGCGCGTACCTGCCCATCGTGAAGAAGTACGCGGACAACGGCCGGCTCTGGTGGCTGAACATGCAGTACTACAACGGCAGCATGTACGGCTGCTCCGGCGACTCGTACGAAGCCGGCACCGTCGAGGGGTTCACCGCGCAGACGGACTGTCTCGACAAGGGACTCGTCATCCAGGGCACCACCGTCAAGGTGCCCTACGACAAGCAGGTCCCGGGACTGCCCGCCCAGCCGGGCGCGGGCGGCGGCTACATGGCGCCGGGGCTGGTGTCCCAGGCCTGGAACCACTACGGCGGCAGCCTGAAGGGCCTGATGGACTGGTCGCTGAACTGGGACGGGTCCAAGAACTGGACCTTCGGTGACAACGTGAAGGCACTCCAGGGCCGCTGACATCCGGGCCACGGCGAAGGCCCCGGAGCCATCCCCGCGCAGGGGGGCTCCGGGGCCTTCGCCGTCGTGTCAGTTGCCGGGCTCGGAGGCGTCGAGCATGGCGTCGCGCTCCACGACCTTGACCCGTTCGCGGTCCTGCTCCGCACCGAGGGCGCGCTCGTGGGCGTCCAGGCGGTACCAGCCCTCACGGGTGGTGTAGCGGACGCCGCGGGCCCGCAGGAACTCGGTGACGGCCTCCGGCTCGGGCTGCGCCGGAGCGGCCAGCCGGCCGTTGGTGTGGTCCTCCAGCAGGCAGGCGACGGTCTCGTTGGCGTCGCCCTTGGTGTGGCCGATCAGGCCGATCGGGCCCCGCTTGATCCAGCCCGTGACGTACACCGATTCCATCGGCTCGTCACCGGCCAGGACCCGTCCGGCGGCGTGCGGGACGGTGCCGGAGGCGACGTCGAAGGGGAGCTTGGACAGCTCCTGCGAGTAGTAGCCGACCGCGCGGTAGACGCTCTGCACGTCCCAGTCGTTGAAGCGGCCGGTGCCGCGTACGTTGCCGGTGCCGTCCAGTTCGGTGCGCTCGGTGCGCAGGCCGACGACCCGGCCGTCCTCGCCGAGGATCTCGACGGGGGACTCGAAGAAGTGCAGGAAGAGCTTGTGCGGCCGGTCGCCGATGTCGCGGATCGCCCAGTTCTCCAGCGTGGAGGCGACCATGTTGGCCTGCTTGTTGCCGCGCCGGGTCTCGATCGAGCCCTGGTCGTAGTCGATGTCCTCGGGGTTGACGATGACCTCGATGTTGGGCGAGTGGTCCAGCTCGCGCAGCTCCATCGGGCTGAACTTGGCCTGGGCCGGACCGCGCCGCCCGAAGACGTGCACCTCCAGCGCCTTGTTGGCCTTGAGGCCCTCGTACACGTTGGCGGGGATCTCGGTCGGCAGCAGCTCGTCGCCGGTCTTGGCGAGCATCCGGGCCACGTCCAGGGCCACGTTGCCGACGCCCAGGACCGCGACCTTCTCGGCCTCCAGCGGCCAGGTGCGCGCCACGTCCGGGTGGCCGTCGTACCAGGAGACGAAGTCGGCGGCACCGTGCGAGCCGTCCAGCTCGCTGCCCGGTATGTCCAGGGCCCGGTCCGCGTCGGCGCCGGTGGAGAAGATCACGGCGTCGTAGAAGGACCGCAGCTCGTCCAGGCCGATGTCGTTCGGGTAGTCGACATTGCCGAAGAGCCGCAGCTGCGGCTTGTCCAGGACCTGGTGCAGCGCCTGCACGATGCCCTTGATCCGCGGGTGGTCCGGCGCCACGCCGTACCGGATCAGGCCGAAGGGGGCGGGCATCCGCTCGAACAGGTCGATGGACACGCCAGGCTCCGCGGCGGCCTCGGATTTGAGCAGCGCGTCCGCTGCGTAGATTCCGGCGGGACCGGCTCCGACGATGGCTACGCGGACGGGGCGTGTCATGGAGGGCTGTTCCTTAGAACGGGCGAAGAGCGGGCGGACAACGGTGGACGGACAGCTGGACGGCGGGCGAACACGGACAGGGATCGCCTTGGTAAGGCTTGGCTTAGTTCGCCCCCGCACACGTTAGCCGCTGCCCGCGTCCGGTTTCGGGGCGGGTCGGCGCTCTGCGGGGGTATCCGGTACTCCCGGGCGCGGCTCCGCACGCCGAATCCTTGGGATACAGGGCTGTGGGCCGGCCCGGGGAATGTGTCCCATCGCACGTTCAGCTGGTGGACAGCACACTCGAAGAATCGGACAAATGGTGGCAGAGTGACCCACATGGATGATCGGGTCGCGGGTGCCCTGTCACTCCCGGACGACTGGCCCGCCCACCCGGACCTCAGTCTCGCCCTGAACCGAATGGGCAGCTTCGACTGGGACCTCGACAGTGGCCTCATGCACATGGACGAGCCCGCCCTGGACGTGTTCGACCTGCGGGCCGACGAGTACGACGACCGGCCGGAGTCGCTCGCCGTGCGAGTGCCCCCGGACGAGGGCGTACGGCTGGACGCGCTGGTCGCGCAGGCGCTCAAGAGCGGCCGGACCAACTACGGGGCGTACTTCCGCAGCCTGCGCCGCGACGGGAGCCTGCGCTGGACCCATACCCAGGGCTTCGTCCAGCGCGACGCCAACGGGCGGCCCCACCGGATCATCGGCATCGTCCGGGACGCCACCCAGGAGCTGGCCGACTCCACCGCCCGCCGTGAGCTGGACCGGGAGCGCAGGCGCCGGACCAGTCTGGTGGAGGCCACCACCGCCGCGCTGGCGCACGCCCGTACCGTCCGGGACGTCACCGACGTGCTCAAGAACTCCCAGGGGCTCGCGCACCTGGGCGCGACGAGCCTGGTCATGGGGCTGATAGAGGCCGGGCGCATCCACCTGGTGGCGGACGGACCGGAGGGCTCCTTCGTGCCCGGCACCCGCTACACCCGGACGGACGAGCCGTACCCGATGAGCGAGGTCGTGCGCACGCTCACCCCGCGCTTCATCGAGTCCGCCGAGGACTTCGCGACCTCGTACCCGATCCTGTGGACCAACATCAGCCATCTCGGCATCACCTCCGCCGCCTATCTGCCCCTGATCGCCCAGGCCCGCCCGATCGGCGCGCTCGGGCTGCTCTACAGCGACAAGGACGGCTTCACCGGCGACGAACGCAATCTGCTCGTCGCCCTCGGCAGCTCCATCGCCCAGAGCCTCCAGCGCGCCATGCTCTACGAGCAGGAGCACGACCTCGCCGAGGGGCTCCAGCAGGCCATGCTGCCGCGCCGGATCCCCGAGGTGCCCGGCGCGCAGACCGCCGTCCGTTACCGCTCGGCCCGCCTCGGCCGGGACATTGGCGGCGACTGGTACGACGTCATCCCGCTGCCCGGCGGCAGGGTGGGCGCCGTCATCGGTGACGTACAGGGGCACGACACCCACGCCGCGGCCGTCATGGGGCAACTGCGCATCGTGCTGCGCGCCTACGCCGCAGAGGGCCACAGCCCCGCGACGGTGATGGCGCGGGCCTCCGTCTTCCTGCACGAGCTGGACACCGACCGCTTCGCCACCTGCACCTACGCGGAGGCCGACCTGACCACCGGGGTCGTGCAGCTGGTCAGGGCCGGTCATGTGGACCCGCTGGTCCGGGAGGCCGACGGGACCTGCCGCAAGGTGCCCGTCGAGGGCGGGCTGCCGCTGGGCCTCTCCGCGATGTTCGGCCGGCTGGAGTACCCGGTCAGCACGGTCGAGCTGGATCCCGGCCAGACCATGGTGCTGTTCACCGACGGGCTGGTGGAGCTCCCCGGAGCGGATCTCGACGAGGGCACGCAGCTGCTGGCCGACATGGTCAGGAACGGTCCGCAGGATCTCCAGGAGCTGGCCGACCGGCTCTGCGAATGGGTCGACGAGCGCGGCGGGGACGACGATGTCGCCGTGCTGCTGCTTCGCCGCAGGGCCGCCCACGCGCCGCAGCCCGGCGGCCGGCTCCAGCAGCACGTGGCGCAGAACGACCCGGAGGCGCTGAGCTCGGCGCGCCACATGATCCGTGCGGCGGTGCGGGCCTGGGGCGCGAAGGACCGGGCCGACGAGGTCGAGCTGGCCGCCGACGAACTGACCACCAACGCGCTGATGCACACCGACGGCGGCGCGATCGTCACCATCCGGGTGCTCACCGGGGCCGGGCGGCGGCTCCGGGTCGATGTCGAGGACCGGTCGAGTGCGCTGCCGCGCCGCCGGGACGCGGGCGAATCCGGGGTGTCGGGCCGGGGGCTGATGCTGGTGGACCAGCTCGCGGACGCCTGGGGCGTCGAGTCCCGGGGCACCGGCAAGTGCGTCTGGTGCGAATTCGGCATTCCGCCCCGCGACTGAGCTGCCGGATCGACGCGACGGGCGGCGGCGATGAACACTACTGAAAAGTAACAGAACGTAACATGTCTGTACTTGACCGTAACCGATCGAGAGGGATTGACTGTTGTTTTCACGGTTTCGCGGTTTCGCGGTTTCGCGGTTTCGCGGTTTCGCGGTTTCGTGACTTCGCGGTTTCGTGATCTCCGTCAGTCTTTGTCTTCGATGACATGAGGACCCGTTGGGCACTGAGCTTCTGGCACCTCTCGATCTGGCCTTCTGGCACCTTGAGTCCGATGCCCACCCCATGCACCTCGGCGCACTCGCCGTCTTCTCCCCGGAGGCCGGCCCCGCGCCCGGCCTGGACGACCTGCTGGAGCTGCTCGGCGCCCGCGCCGCCGCGATCCCCCGGCTGCGGATGCGGGTGCGCGACGTACTGCTGCCGGTCGGCGGCGCCGCCTGGTCGGCCGACAAGGACTTCGACGTCCACCGGCACGTCAGACGGGTGGAGCTGCCCGGTACGGAGACCGGCGGCGAGGACGCGTTCATGGCGGCGGCCACCCGGCTCGCCGGCGAACTGATGGAACAGCCCCTGCGCAGGGGGCTGCCGCCCTGGCAGATGTACGTGATCGGCGGCGCCGCCGACGGACCCTTCGCCGTCCTGGTCAAGCTCCACCACGCGCTCGCCGACGGGATGCGCGCGGTCGCCATCGGGGCCGGGATCTTCGACGAGATCGCCTCCGTCACGAGCCGCGGCCGCACCGGAGTACCGGCCGGCCGGACCGGGCCGGTGCCGCCGCGCTCCTGGATGCCCGGTCCGCGCCAGGTCGCCGGTCTCGCGCTCGGCCGCATCGAGGACCTCGGCCGGGCGTTCGGCGTCGGCGCCTCCCTGGTACGGGCCAGCCGCCTCGACCTACGCGGGGCGACGGCGCTCAGCGCCAGCTCCAGCGGCACCCGCCGGCTGGCCACCGCCGATCTGGACCTCGACGCCGTGCAGCGCATCCGCCGGGTCGCGGGCGGCACATCCAACGACGTGCTGCTCGCGGTCGTCGCCGGAGCGCTGCGCCGCTGGATGCTGGAGCGCGGCGAGCCGCTGCCCGGCGCCGATCCGCGCGCCCTGGTCCCCGTCTCCCGGCGCCGCCCGGGAGGCGCCGCCACCGGGAACCGGCTGTCCGCCTATCTGCTCGGCCTCCCCGTCTCCGAACCCGACCCCTGGGAGCGGCTGCGGGCGGTACGCGGCGCCATGGACCGCAACAAGGCCGCCGGGCCGCTGCGCGGGGCCGGCGCGGTCGCCGTACTCGCCGACCAGCTTCCTTCGCTGGCCCACCGCTTCGGCGCCCCGCTCGCCGGCAACGCGGCCCGGATGCTCTTCGACGTCCTGGTCACCAGCGTGCCGCTGCCGCGCTCCGCGCTCTCCCTCGCCGGCTGCCCGCTGCGCGCGCTCTACCCGATGGCGCCGCTGGCCCGGGGCCAGTCACTGGCCGTAGCGCTCACGACGTACGGCGGCCGGGTTCAGGTCGGTCTGGTGGCCGACGGCAAGGCGCTGCCCGATCTGGAGCGGCTCGGGCGCTGCGCGGAGGAAGAGGTGGCGGAGCTGCTCGCTGCGCTGCCCGTCCGCTGACCGGCCCCGGCCCGTGTCGGCAGGGGCTCGTCCGGTCTGCGGGTCTCGTCCGGCGGGCAGGTCTCGTCCGGCGGGCCGAGCGCGACGCCATAGATCGGACAGGTTTCCGGGAAATCGCCCTACTTGATCGTCTCCTGGGTGTTGACGCATCCGAGTGATCCGATGAATATTGCGGAGAGGGCAGAGCGATCATCGGGGAGGGCGGCACAGCGATGCGGCGCAACAGGCTGGGAAACAGCGCGGTAGAGGTCACCGAGCTGTCCTTCGGGGCGGCCGCGATCGGCAATCTCTTCACCGCCGTCGAACCGGCGCGGGCCGCGGCCGCCGTCGACGCCGCCTGGGACGAGGGCGTCCGCTACTTCGACACCGCCCCGCACTACGGACTGGGCCTTTCGGAGCGGCGGCTCGGTGAGGCGCTGCGCGCCCGCCCCCGCGACTCGTACGTGCTGTCCACCAAGGTCGGCCGGGTCCTCGACCCGCTGCCCGACGGCGGGTCGGCCCCGTCGGAAGAGCTCTCGGAGGGCTTCGCCGTGCCGGCCACCCACCGCCGCCGCTGGGACTTCAGCGCCGCCGGTGTCCGCCGCAGCATCGAGGACAGCCTGGAACGGCTCGGCCTCGACCGCATCGACATCGCCTACCTGCACGACCCGGACGACCACGCGGAAGCCGCCTTCCAGGAGGCCTATCCGGAGCTGGAGAAGCTGCGCGCGGAGGGCGTGATCGGCGCCATCGGAGCCGGCATGAACCAGACCGCGATGCTCACCCGCTTCGTCCGCGACACCGACGCCGACGTGGTGCTCTGCGCAGGCCGCTTCACCCTCCTCGACCAGTCCGCCCTGAGCACTCTGCTGCCGGAGGCCGCCGCGCGCGGCCGCAGCGTCGTCGTCGGCGGGGTCTTCAACTCCGGCCTCCTCGCCGACCCGCGCCCCGGCGCGACGTACGACTACACCGCCGCACCCCTGACCCTCCTGGACCGGGCCCTGCGCCTCAAGGCCGTCACCGAGGGCCACGGCGTACCGCTGCGCGCCGCCGCCCTGCACTACCCGCTCACCCACCCCGCCGTCGCCGGTGTCCTCGTCGGCACCCGCTCCCCGGACGAGGTGCGCGACGCGGCCGCCCTGCTGCGCGACCCGGTCCCCGACGCGCTCTGGGACGAGCTGCGCGAAGAGGGACTGCTGCCCGAGAACGGAAACTGACATGCGCATCGCCCTGCACACCAAGGTCCGCGCGGACCGCATAGCCCAGTACGAGGCCGCCCACCGCGAGGTCCCGGCCGAACTGACCCGGGCGATCCGCGCGGCGGGCGCCACCTCCTGGACGATCTGGCGCAGCGGCACCGAGCTGTTCCACGTCATCGAGTGCGAGGACTACGCCCGCCTCCTCGCCGAACTGGAGGAACTCCCCGTCAACGTCGCCTGGCAGGCCAGGATGGACGAGCTCCTCGACGTCACGCACGACTACTCCTCGGACGGCGCGCAGGCCGGACTCCCCGTCGCCTGGGAGCTGTGAGATGACCGCCACCCCACGGATCGTCGACGCCCACCACCACGTCTGGGACCTCTCGGTACGCGACCAGGAGTGGATCACCGGCGAGGAACTGGCGCCCCTGCGCCGCGACTTCTCCCTCACAGACCTGGAACCGGAGGCCCGCGCCAACGGCGTGACCGCCACCGTGCTCGTGCAGACCGTCACCGCCCCGGAGGAGACCCCCGAGTTCCTCGCGCTGGCCGACGGCAGCGATCTGGTCGCCGGCGTCGTCGGCTGGAGCGACCTCACCGCGCCGGACATCGCCGACACCCTCGCCGCCCTGCGCGCGCTGCCGGGCGGCGACCGGCTCGTCTCGCTGCGCCACCAGGTCCAGGGCGAACCCGACCCCGAATGGCTCCTGCGCGCCGACGTCCTGCGCGGTCTGGCGGCGGTGGCCGACGCCGGACTCGTCTACGACCTGGTGGTCCAGCCCCACCAGCTGCCCGCCACCGTCCGGGCCGCCGAACTGCTGCCCGGCCTCACCTTCGTCCTCGACCACGCGGGCAAACCGCCCATCGCCACCGGCGGCCCGCACCCCTGGGCCGAGGACGTGCGGGCGCTGGCCGCCCTCCCCAACACCGTGTGCAAACTCTCCGGCCTGGTCACGGAGGCCGATCCGCACAACTGGACCGTCAAGGACCTGCGCCCCTACGCGGACACCGTCATCGATGCCTTCGGGCCGACCCGGCTGATGTTCGGCTCGGACTGGCCGGTGTGCCGGCTCGCGGCCACGTACACCGAGGTCGTCGAGGCCGCCCACACCCTGATCAGCGGCCTCGGGCCCGATGAAAGGGCCGCCGTCCTCGCCACCACCGCCGAGCGGGTGTACGGCCTCCGGTAGCCACCCCGGCGCCGCCTGCGGCAGGCTGGGAACATGCCAGAACTGCCGGAAGTCGAAGCCCTGCGGGTCTTCCTCGACGAGCACCTCGTCGGCAGGGAGATCGACCGCGTCCTCCCGCTCGCCATCAGCGTCCTGAAGACGTACGACCCGCAGCTCACCGCCCTGCACGGCGGCACGGTCACCGCAGTCCGGCGGCACGGCAAGTTCCTGGACATCGCCGTCGGCCCCCTGCACCTGCTCACCCACCTCGCACGGGCCGGCTGGCTCCAGTGGAAGGACAGCTTCCCCGCCACCCCGCCGCGCCCCGGCAAGGGGCCGCTGGCGCTGCGCACCGAACTCACCGGCGGCGACGGCTTCGACCTCACGGAGGCGGGCACCACCAAGCGCCTCGCCGTCCACCTCGTCCACGACCCGGCAGAGGTGCCCGGCGTGGCCCGCCTCGGGCCCGACCCGCTCGACCCGTCCTTCGACCGGGACACGTTCGCCGCACTGCTCGAAGGGGAGCGCCGCCAGATCAAGGGCGCACTGCGCGACCAGTCGCTCATCGCCGGCATCGGCAACGCCTACAGCGACGAGATCCTGCACGTCGCGAAGATGTCACCCTTCAAACTCACCGCGCACCTCACCGACGACGAGATCACCCGGCTGCACACCGCCCTGCGCACCACCCTCGACGATGCCGTCGCCCGCTCCAGCGGCCTCGCGGCGAAGAAGCTCAAGGCCGAGAAACGCAGCGGCATGCGGGTCCACGGACGTACCGGAGAAGCCTGCCCGGTCTGCGGCGACACCATCCGCGAGGTCTCCTTCAGCGACTCCTCGCTCCAGTACTGCCCGACCTGCCAGACCGGCGGAAAGCCGCTCGCCGACCGCAGGCTCTCCAAACTGCTCAAGTAGCCGCCCGGCCGCCGGGTTCCCACGCCGCCCGGCCGGTCTACACTCCGGCCTCATGCTGCGCGTACTCGCCGTCGACGACGAAGAACCCGCCCTGGAGGAGCTCCTGTACCTCCTGCGCGCCGATCCCCGCATCCGCAGCGCCGAAGGAGCCACCGGAGCCACCGAGGCGCTGCGCCGCATCGGCGGCGCGGTCGACGCGGGGCCGGAGGACCCCGCCGCCATCGACGTCGTCTTCCTCGACATCCACATGGCCGGGCTGACCGGCCTCGACGTCGCCCAGCTGCTGGCCGGATTCGCCGCGCCCCCGCTCATCGTCTTCGTCACCGCCCACGAGGACTTCGCCGTACAGGCCTTCGACCTCAAGGCCGTCGACTACGTCCTGAAACCGGTACGCCGCGAGCGCCTGGCCGAAGCCGTGCGCCGCGTCGCCGAACAGGTCGGGGAGCGCTCCGCACCCGTCCACGACACCGCACAGGACCAGATCCCGGTCGAACTGGGCGGCGTCATCCGCTTCGTCCCGATCGACGACATCGCCTACGCCGAGGCCCAGGGCGACTACGCGCGGCTGCACACCGCCACCGGAAGCCACCTGGTCCGGGTGCCCCTGACCACCCTGGAGGAGCGCTGGCGGACCCGCGGCTTCGTCCGCATCCACCGCCGCCACCTCGTGGCGCTGGGCCGGATCGACGAACTGCGGCTCGACGCGGGCAGCATGAGCGTGCGCATCGGCACCGCCGAACTCGCCGTCAGCCGCCGCCACACCCGTGCGCTGCGCGATCTGCTGATGCGGCAGGGCGGCCGCTGACCAGCGGCTACCCGCGTTTCGAAGCCCTTCCCAGCGGGGTCCGGTGCTGCGTACACTCCGGCCCCATGTCCGCAGAGTCAACGCCCCGGCGCGAAGTGGTGACGGGGGAGCCCCGGCGGGTACGGCCGCTGCCGCGCTACCGCACCCAGTCGGAGATCGACGAACAGACCGCGCTCGGCGGTGCCTACGTGCGCTCGCTGATGCGCAGCCAACTGCGCGCCGGGCTCACCGCCTTCGCCGCGCTCGCCGTCGTCGCGGGCACCCTGCCGCTGGTCTTCGCGGCACTGCGCAGCGACGCCGTCGTATGGGCCGTCCTCGGCTTCGCCGCCTACCCGCCGCTCACCCTGATCGCCTGGTGGTACGTGCGCCGGGCCGAGCGCAACGAACACGACTTCGCCCGGCTCGTGGAAGGCCGCCCCGCACAGTGAGCCGCGCCTACGCGGTGACGGCGGTCGCCGCCGTCGTCTCCGCCACCGTCCTCGTCGGCGGATTCGGACTGCGCATATCCCGCACCACGTCCGACTTCTACGTCGCTTCCCGCACCGTACGCCCCCGCCTCAACGCGGCCGCGATCAGCGGCGAGTACCTCTCCGCCGCCTCCTTCCTCGGCATCGCCGGACTGGTCCTCGTGCACGGCCCCGACATGCTCTGGTACCCCGTCGGCTACACGGCCGGGTACCTCGTCCTGCTGGTCTTCGTCGCCGCGCCGCTGCGCCGCTCCGGGGCCTACACCCTGCCCGACTTCGCCGAGGGACGGCTCGAATCCCGGCAGGTGCGCCGGCTCGTCAGCGTGCTCGTCGTCGGAGCCGGCTGGCTCTACCTCGTGCCGCAGCTCCAGGGTGCCGGGCTGACCCTGAAGATCCTCACCGGGGCACCCGGCTGGCTCGGGGACGTCCTGGTCGCCTCCGTGGTCGTGCTGGCCGTCGCCGCGGGCGGCATGCGCTCCATCACCTTCGTCCAGGTCTTCCAGTACTGGCTGAAGCTGACCGCGCTCCTGGTCCCCGCCCTCTTCCTGGTGCTGGCCTGGCAAGGCGACGGACGGCCCCGCGTCACCTTCGACGAGCAGCTGTCCGTCTTCCGCGCCGACCACCCGCTGTACGCCACCTACGGGCTCATCGTCGCCACCTTCCTCGGCACCATGGGCCTGCCGCACGTCGTCGTCCGCTTCTACACCAGCCCCAACGGCCGCGACGCCCGCCGCACCACCGTCGCCGTCCTCGCCCTGATCGGCGTCTTCTACCTGCTGCCGCCCGTCTACGGCGCACTCGGCCGGCTGTACGCCCCCGAGCTCATCCACGGCGGCGACGCGGACGCCGCCGTACTGCTGCTGCCCGGCCGGGTCATCGGCGGCCTCGGCGGCGACCTGCTCGGCGCGCTCATCGCGGGCGGCGCCTTCGCCGCGTTCCTGTCCACCGCCTCCGGACTGACCATGGCCGTCGCCGGAGTCATCACCCAGGACGTCCTGCCCTCGCGCGGCGTACGGCACTTCCGGCTGGCCACCGTCCTCGCCATCTCCGTCCCGCTGGCCGGCTCCCTGCTGGTCAGCCGGGTGCCGGTGGCGGACTCCGTGGGGATGGCGTTCGCGGTCTCCGCGTCCTCCTTCTGCCCGCTGCTGGTCCTCGGGATCTGGTGGCGACGCCTCACCCCGCCCGGCGCCGTCGCCGGACTCCTGCTCGGCGGCGGCTCCGCCATGCTCTCCGTCGCGATCACCGTCAGCGGCGCGGTGCGCCCGCCCGGCTGGCCGCACGCCCTGCTCGCCTGGCCCGCAGTCTGGTCCGTGCCCGTCGGCTTCCTCGCGATGATCCTCGTGTCGCTGGCCACGCCCGGCCGGATACCCGCCGGGACCAACGCCGCCATGACCCGCTTCCACCTGCCCGAAGCGCTGACCTCCGGGAGGCACCGGTGACCGGGGCCGGATACGCCGTCATCGTGCTCCTGGGCGTCCTGCTGTTCGGGGCCGGGCTGCTGACCGGTCGCCGTACCGCCCGCCCCGTCCGCACCAGCGACGTCGGCACCCCCGTCGAGCACGCCACCTTCGAGACCCTGCACACCGCCTCGCTGGCCGCGCCCCCGCTGCGCGCCGGACTCACGGAGGACAGCGCCCGCAAGTCCGCCCGCAGGCTGCGTTCCCTGCTCGGCACCGACGCCCTGTGCCTCACCGACCGGGAGCGGGTCCTCGTCTGGGACGGCGAGGGCGGCCACCACGGCGAACACGTCATGGAACAGGTGGCGGAGCTGCTCGCCAGCGGCCGCGACACCGCCTTCCGCAGCGACTGCGACGATCTGGACTGCCCGCTGCGGTGGGCCGTCGCCGTGCCGCTCACCGTCGACCACCGCGTCCTGGGCGCCCTGATCGCCTACGCGCCGAGGGAGTCGGCCGTCCTGGCGAGAGCGGCCGGAGAGGTCGCCCGTTGGGTCTGCGTACAGCTGGAACTCGCCGAGCTCGACCGCTCACGCACCCAGCTCATCGAGGCCGAGATCAGGGCCCTGCGCGCGCAGATCTCCCCGCACTTCATCTTCAACTCACTCGCCGCCATCGCCTCCTTCGTCCGCACCGACCCCGAGCAGGCCCGCGAACTGCTCCTGGAGTTCGCGGACTTCACCCGCTACTCGTTCCGCAGCCACGGCGACTTCACCACCCTCGCGGACGAACTGCACTCCATCGACCAGTACCTGGCCCTGGTCCGGGCCCGCTTCGGCGAACGGCTCGCGGTCACCCTCCAGGTCGCCCCGGAGGTGCTGCCCGTCGCCCTGCCGTTCCTCTGCCTCCAGCCCCTCGTCGAGAACGCCGTCAAACACGGACTCGAAGGAGCGGTCACCTCCAGCCGCATCACCATCAGCGCCCTGGACGCCGGTTCAGAGGCCGAGGTGGTCATCGAGGACGACGGCATCGGCATGGACCCCGAACGGCTGCGCCACATCCTGCGCGGCGAGGGCGGCAAGTCCACCGGTGTCGGCCTGCTCAACGTGGACGAACGGCTGCGCCAGGTGTACGGCGACGACTACGGGCTCGTCATCGAGACGGGCATCGGCGCCGGAATGCGGATCACGGTACGGCTGCCGAAGTACCGAGCCGGGGTGCACGGCTCCTGAGCGGTGGCCGGCAGGCTCTCGGTACGGACGGACAGCCTCTCAGTACAGATGGATCGACAGGTGACCCAGCGGCAGTCCCAGCTGCCAGGCCGGCGTCCACACCTGGGCCGCCGCCCCCTCCTCCTCCGGGTCCGGAGGGCCGTCGGCCGGCTCCCCGGGCGGCGGGCCGATCGCGTCGAGGTCGGCCGCCAGCAGTTCGGTGTCCTCCAGCCACCGCCACGCCGCCCGTGCCAGCGCCAGATCTGGATCGGGGCCGCCCCGCGCCGCCTCCAGCGCGTCGAGCCGCTCACAGACCCAGCCGCGCCACGGGGCCCCGTACGCCGTCAGCAGCCGCAGCTCGTCCACCCGGGTGGCGGGCAGCGCCCGCGCCGCCGCGCCGTCCGAGAGGAAGACCGTGAGGGCGAGCGCGTCACGCCCCGCCCGGTACTCCAGCGTGGCCGGTTCCATCAGCTCCCCGGTCCGCAGCAGCTCGTCTGCGATGTACTCCGCGTACATCCAGGCCATCGGGATCAGCAGCCCGCCGCCACTGGATCCGTCCTGACGTTCCGGACGCATCGCGTCTCGCCCCATTCCGTTCTCGGTACGCCCCCACACGCAGCATTGAACCGGGGGAGCGCGCCCCGCGTGGCCAGAAGGACAGGATCCGTCGCACCGGATGCGTCACAGACAAGAGGGTGTGATGACCGCAGAGCCCGGAGAGGGACCGCACATGAGGCAACTGCTCGGCGCCTACGTGCTGGACGCGCTCCCGGCCCCGGAGGCGCTGGAGGTATCCCGCCATCTGCGGAGCTGCGACCGCTGCGCCGCCGACTACGTGGCGGTGGCGGAGGCCGCGGCCCTGCTCCCGCTGCTCAGCGAGGAGGACCTCCTTGAGTAGCCCGGCAGATTGCGGGAGAGCAGACGCAGCGCGTAGTACGAACGGGACTTCACGGTCCCGGCCGGAATCCCGAGCACCTCGGCCGTCTCGCCCACGCTCAGGCCCCGGAAGTAGATCTGGACCAGCACCGCCCGGTGCTCCGGGCTGAGGCCGCGCACCGCCTCGCGCACATCGAGGGCGGCGACCGCGGACTCGGCGGTGTCCTGCGCGCACGGGGCGCTCTCCAGCACCGCGTCGCCCACCTCCGCGGGCCGGGCCAGCCGCGACCTGCGGGCGTCGATCGCCAGCCGCCGGCCCACGGTGAACAGCCAGGGCCGCATGGACTCGTACGGGGCTTCGAAGGCCTCCGGGTGCTGCCAGGCCCGCACCAGGGTCTCCTGGAGCAGATCCTCGGCCCGCTGCCGGTCGCCGAAGGTCAGACCGAGCAGGAAGTGGAACAGGGCCGGGCCGTGCTCACGCTGCAGATCCGCGAGGGCCCGCTCGTCGGTCGTCGTCGTGGTCATGGTGAACGCCCTTCCCCGCGGAGGCCCTGCCGCCTCGCTGCTGACTCGCGTATACGAACGCATCCGGGCCCCTGGCAACAGGACAAACGCCGCCCCGTGCGACGAGCGGTCGCACGGGGCGGCGAATGGTGCGGTGAGCGGTCGGGCGGCGAGTGCGGGAGCGCGGGGGAGAGGGCGTTACGGGACGACAGTGACGGGCCAGCGACCGGCCTTCACCAGACGGACGGCGACCGATCCGATGAAACGGTGGCCCGCCGACTCCGACGCGCCCACCACCACGGCGTCCGCCTTGAGTTCGTCCGCTGCCGTCACCAGACCGTTGTACGGATCACCGCGGAAGGTGTGGAACTCCCAGCGCACATCCCATATGTCCTTCATCCGCTCGGTCGACTCCCGGATCTCGTTCACCAGACCCTCCGCGACCTCCCCGGTCGTATCACCGACCGGCGCACCGAGTGCGGCACCCGCGGGCAGCACGGGCTGTACGTAGACGAGGGCGAGCATGGCCCGCTGCCGACGGGCGAGCCCGGCGGCATAGGCCGCGGCACGCATGGACGACTCCGAACCGTCGAGGCCCGCGACGATCACTTTTGGGCCGTCTGTGCCACGTTCGAACTGGTGAGGCTGCTGGTCTGTCACGGCAGTGAGGCTATCCGCTGCCGCGCGGCCCGCCCGTGCGGGCTCCCGGCGACCGGGGTGCGCGGACGCCGGTTGCCACGGACGGGCTCCCCCCATTGGGTGCAAAACGCCGCACGACCGGTGTCGTTGAGGGGGGTGGCAGCCAGGACGTGCGAGCAGTTGGTCATGAAAAATGATCAGAGGCTGCCGATGCGCAGGACGCTGCTGAGACTGGCCGCCGGGCTGGGCGCGGCCTCCGTCGTGCGCCTGGTCGCCGCGGACACCGCAGGCACTCCCTTCCGGCGCCCCGTGGCGCCGTCCGACGCCGCGGCGGGGCCGCCCGCGGCCCTCAGGACCGAGCCGCTGTCCTATCGTCTGAGCCCCATGACAGCGAACACCCCGCCCCGCTACCGCCCCGCGGCGCCGCCCGTGCGTACCCGGCCGTTCGAGCAGCTGCCCGACATCGGGCACGCGATGGTGCTGACCTTCGACGACGGCCCGGACCCGCTCTACACCCCGCACATCCTGGACACGCTGCGCGAGCACGACGTGCGGGCCATGTTCTTCCTCTGCGGGGAGATGGCCAACGACAACCAGGACCTGGTGCGCAGGATCTCCGACGACGGGCACACGGTGGGCAACCACTCGTGGACGCATCCGCTGGTCACCAAGCTCTCCCGGGCGGGCATCACCGATGAACTGGGGCGCACCAGCGAGGTGATCGAGAAGATCACCGGCGCGCCGCCGCTCTGGTACCGGGCGCCCTACGGGGCCTGGAACCGCAATTCCTTCGAGATCGGCGCGGCGATGGGCATGGAGCCGATGGCCTGGACGGTGGACACGCTGGACTGGACGGTTCCCGGTACCGACAGCATCGTCGACCGGGTCAGGGAGGGGGCCGCACCCGGCGTCGTGGTGCTGTCGCACGACGCGGGCGGCAACCGTTCGCAGAGCGTGGCCGCGCTGGGGCGCTATCTGCCCGAGCTGCTGGACGAGGGCTACCGGCTCACCGTGCCGCAGCGCCGCTGAGCCGTGCGGCGGCTGCTGCCGGGGGACGGGACCGCCACCCGGCAGCGGTCGTCAGCGCGTCGCGACCAGCCGGGCGAAGACCACGACGTTGCCGTCGTAGCCGTTGGCCTTGGTGAATCCGCCGCCGCAGGTGATGACCCGCAGTTCCGCCTTGCCGGTGTCGCCGTACACCCGGGCGCCGGGGAAGTCGTTCTTCGCGAACACCTCTACCCCGTACACCTCGAACACGGCGACCCGGTCGTCGCTGCGGGTGACCTCGATGCGGTTGCCCTTCTTCAGCGAGCCCAGGCTGTAGAAGACCGCCGGGCCCGCCTCGTTGTCCACGTGGCCGACGACGACCGAGGTGCCCGGCTGCCCCGGCGCGATGCCGTTCTGGTACCAGCCGGCGAGGTTGGGGTCCTGCGGGGGCGGCGTCTCGATCCAGCCGTCCGGGTCCAGGTTCACGTCGATGACCGGCGCGTCCACCTGGATCGAGGGGATGGCGACGCGGTCGACGGGGGCGTACGCCAGCGGCTTGACCACCGGCCCCGACGCGGGCGCCGAGGGCACCGCCTTCTGGTGGCCGACCGACGTGGCGGCGACCGGCTGCGGCGGTCCCGGTGAGAGGTCCGCGCCGTTCCGCATCAGTGCGAGACCGGTGAGCATCACCAGGGCGAGCGCGCCCCAGGGCGAGTGTCTGATCCGTTCGGGGTGCCAGTTGTCCCGGCCCATGGTTCTCCCTTCGTCGCGACGAGGGGAACGCTAGGCGCGGGGCGGCCGGGCGGCGATCAGGGAGGGGCGAACGGGTGGCGGCCGGGCGGGCGGCTGCGTATCGGAGTAGTGCGCGGATAAAAGTTCTGACGCTCTGTGACCTGCGAATCCATCAGTTCCACCGGTGTGCGCACGGTGTGTCGGATCACCGGGGTGGAGCAGCGTCGAAATGCGGTGGATCAAGGATCTGGTGAGGGTTCGTCATGGGAGGCGTTCTCGTCGATCCATCCCGGCGCACCGAGCTCCGGGGGCGCTTCCCGCTGGAGGTTCGAACGATGCGTGCTACACGCGCTCTCGTTGTCGCCGCGACCGCCGTCGCCGCCCTCGGGATCGGCGCCCCGATGGCTGCGGCCGGTGGAGATGTCGGGAACGGCCAGAACAACGGGAACAGCCAGAACGACTGGAACGACCCGGGCAACTGGGACAACGGCAATGGCAACGGAAACGGGAACAACAACGGCAACGGCAACAACAACTGGAACGGCAACAACAACGGCAATGGCAACGGGAACAACAACGGGAACGGGAACGGCCGCAACAACGGTCCGAACAACGTGACCGTCGATCCCGAGCGCGTGCACCAGGGCGCGGCCATGCAGGTCAGCGCGGAGGGCTGCGGCCGGGGCGGCAGCGTCTCGTCCAACGCCTTCCGGACCACGCGGCTCTCGGCGGGCCGGGTCGGTCACGCCAGGGTCCGGATCTTCAACGACGCCACGCCCGGCTCCTACAACCTGACGGTGCGCTGCGACGGCACCGACCGGACGGCCGGGCACCGGTTCACCGTGCTCAACAGCCGCGGCGCGCAGGGCGGCCTCGGCGGCTCGATGGCCGCGAGCCCTGCGGACATGGGTGTGGGCGCGGGCCTGGTCGCCTCCGCGGCCCTCGGCGGAGGCATGTACATCATGCGCCGCCGGAGGAACGGTCATGGGGCGGTCTGACCTCACGGACATACCTGCCGGACCGATAACCACGTCGCCCCGGGTCCTGTGAAAGGACCCGGGGCGACTGCCGTTCCCGCCGGCGGTGCCGGTCAGTGCGAGCGGTTCTCCCTGCGCCGGCGCGCCACGAAGACGGTGCTGGTCGCGGCGGCCACGGCCAGCGCGGTGCCGCCCACGATCATCGCCATGTCCGGGCTGTCGATGCTGCCGCCGAGACCGCCCTGAACGCCGGCGGGCGAGGCCGTCGAACTGGTGGTGCTCGTGGAGCTGGTGGTGGGCGTGCTCGTGGCCGCGCTGATCGTGAGGTTCACCTTCGCCGTGGAGCTCGGCGATGTGTTGCAGGTGAACGTCACCTCGTACACGGCGGCCGGTTTGGCATCCCAGTCGACCGTTGCCCTGGCGGTGCCGTCCCTGGGGATGGTGACGGTGTCGAACACCCCGGAGGACGCCGTGGCCGTCGTCGAGCACCCCTTGGCGGCCAGGGTCACCTGACCGCCCGGCGCGATCACCGAGGGCGTGACGGTGTATCCGCTCCCGCCGCCGGGCGGTCCGCCCTCGGTCGCGGCATACGCGGTCACGGCGGGGGCGGTCAGGGCGAGTGCCGCCGCGCCGAGCAGCGCGAGGGGAGCGACACGTATTGCGCGCATGGTGATTCCTCCGGGTCCCCGAGGAGCAGTTGCGGAACGGATTCCCGCAAAGCGTCAGAAATGCACCTCGATGCCGCCAACGCTAGAAGTGGCGCATTTCGCCCGCGATCGGAGTCGTCCAATGGTGCGCCGCTGTCCCCCGAGCGGCGCACGGCCCTGATCCGAACGAAAGAACCTAACCCCCTGAGGCCCGGGGGAACAGATCGAGGAACGGTGCGGCGGTGGCCGAGAGGCCCCGGCCGAACGGTGAGTCGAAGTCCCAGATCAGGAAGAGCAGGAAGGCGATCAGGACACTGAAGAGGCCGGCCAGCAGGAGTTCGCGGAACGTGCGCCGGATCTGCAGGGTGAAGATCAGTCCCACGGTCACCAGCGCCCCGATGATCAGCCCGAACCAGACGACCCCCGGCATGGTGGCCCCGGCGCTCTGCCCGCGCGCGCTGCGGGCGTCGTCGGCCGCGGCGATCTGGTCGACGAGCGGCTGGTACGCCTCTCCCTCGTGGTCCGTCTTCGGCTTGTAGTCGGTGACGTCGGCGCGCACCCGGTCCAGGAGCTGCGAGCCGCGTTTGTCGAGCCTGCCGTGGTCGATCATGGTCTGCCACTCGTCGTGCACGACGAAGCTGACATAGGCGTCGACATCGGCGCGGATCCGGGTGCGTACCTCGACCGGGTAGACGGACGAGCGCGCGTCGACCTCGTGGAGCGCCTGCGCCTCCTGGCGGACGTACTCCTGGGCCGCTCCGCGGCCCTCCCAGACGCCCGCGATGGCGAGGCCCAGCACGATCGCGTAGACCACGCCGATCATCATCGTCATGTACTCGATGACGTCAGGGGTTTCGGACGGGTCGTCGTCCTCGGGAAGCCGGCGGTTGTTGAGTACGGCGATGGTCAGCACCACGGCGGTGGCCGCGACCAAGGCGAAGGTGAGAACAAGCCATTCCGACATGTGGGTCTCCGAAGGTCATCGGGAACGGGGCCGCAGCACGGCGACGGCGAACACCGCGGGGGCTGTGATCATCAAGGTGAGCGTGACCAGGGAGGTATGGCGCTCCGGGGCCTTCCGGACCGGTCTGCGGTAGGCGGGCAGCGCCACCGGCCGGGGCGAGGGGCGCACGGACGGCGAGGGCGAGGGTGAGGGGGTCGGCGACGGAGGGGGCGGCGGTGGGGGAGGAGGCGGTGGTGCCGGCTCCCGCACGGGCGGCGGCGGTGGCGCCGGTGCTGGTGGGGGCGGTGATGGAGGAGGGGGAGGCGGTGGCGGGGGTGGTGGCGGAGGAGGAGGCGGTGGTGGCGGCGGAGGCGGTGGGGGCCGGGGCGCGGGCGGTGGCGTGGGCTCGGGCTTCGGTCCCGCGTGACAACTGCCGTCACCACTGCTGGCGACCGCCGAACTGCCCCCGTCGTCACCGATCGAGGCGTACCCGCAGTTGCTCGCGACCGCGGGCACCGGGGCGGTCAGCAGCCAGATGAGTGCGACGGCCGCCGAGAGCCGGCCGATGAGTGATCCGTACACGACCGGGAGCATGTTCCGGGCCGCACGGCGGCACGCCGCACGGCCGCCCGATTCCCCTGATGGTGGGGACCTGAAGCACTGGGTGTTTGCGGCCGGGGGAAATTCTGCGGACGCATTGAACAAAGAGGGCCCGCAGGGACGCCTCCATGGGCATGCGTCACACGATTTCGCATCGCAACTGGCAGCGTCGGAAGGAGAGTTGGCATGCACATCCGGCGGGGCGGCTCGCGTGCGGCGGCCGCGCACCCGCTCCGGAGCCGGCGGGCCGGCCGGTGCCAACAGCACCGCAGCCGTGGGGAGATGGCGCGCGGTGTCCCGCAATGCCGAGTCGGCCGATACGTCAAAGTAGTTCTATTGCGAACCTTTTTCAGGCGTTCCGCCGGTCGAATGTCACACGCAGCGACGAGGCGGTTGCAGTTGCCACGAGTGTGACCAATAACGGACCGCTAATTTCCGTTTCCGCTCGCTCTCCTGGCGGGCGATCAGTAGCCTCTGGTCAACACTGACCATGAACATGGCCGGATCGCCGTGGCGACTTGTTGGAGAGATCGATGGAGCGTCCCGCCTGGGCACCGCAAGGCATTGACATTTCGGTGCCGAGCGTGTCCCGAATGTATGACTTCTATCTGGGCGGCTCGCACAATTTCGAGGTGGACCGGGAAGCGGCCCGCAAGGCCATGGAGTTCATGCCGGGACTTCCCAAGATCATGCAGGCGAACCGTGCCTTTATGCGCAGGGCAGTGCGCTACGCCCTCGATGAGGGGATCTCCCAGTTCCTGGACATCGGTTCCGGGATACCGACCTTCGGTAATGTCCATGAGGTCGCCCAGGGCATCGCCCCCGAGGCCCGGGTGGCATACGTCGACCACGATCCGGTCGCGGTCGCCCACAGCCAGGCCGTACTTGAGGGCAATTCCGCAGCGGTGATCGCCACCGCCGATCTGCGCCGCCCGCAGGAGATCCGGGACAACCCGGAGATCTCCGGACTCCTCGACTTCGACCGGCCGGTGGCGCTGCTGCTCGTCGCCGTACTCCACTTCATCGAGGACTCCGACGAACCGCACAAGGCGGTCGCGGAACTGCGGGACCTCCTGGCCCCCGGCAGCCTCCTCGTCGTCACCCACGCCTCGTACGAGGGCATCCCGCTGACGCGGGAGGAGGCCGGCGGCGCGGTCGGTGTGTACAAGAACATCCGCAACCCGCTGGTCATGCGCTCGTCCGACGAGATCGGCCGGTTCTTCGACGGGTACGAGATGGTCGACCCCGGCCTGGTGCCGATGCCGAGCTGGCGCCCCGACACCCCGGTGGCACAGGGCGGTGAAGACCCGTACGCCTTCTCGGGCTTCGCGGGAGTGGGACGCAAGGCGTGAGCATTCCCGCCCAGTCGTCCGGCGCGCCGGACGCGGAGCCCGACGGCCCCGAGGACCGGCTCCGGCGATTCGCCACGATCTGGAGCCGGGCCATATTCCCGTCGACGGCCACCTCCCTGACCCGCCCGGAGTTCGAACACCATCTGCTCCCGCTGGCCCGCATGCTCAGCGACACCCTGCACGCCCGCCCCTTCGACGCCGTGTCGGCGGCCGGGGTGGGCGGCGCGCTCGTCGCCGCGCACTGCACGGACCCGGACGCGCTCAGCTCCACGCTCGGCGTCGTCGACTCCTACCTCGTCCTGTACTGCGGGAACAACGGCCCGGTGGCACTGGCGACCGAGGACAGCCGGTCCCGCTGCGCCAGGATCCAGCACGCCGTCGCGGGCGGCTTCAGCCAGGCGCTGCGCGAGCGGACCCTCGCCGAGCAGGAGGCCATCGCCCGCTCGGCGCTCGCCGCGCGCTCCCACGCAGAACAGGCGCTGCACGCGACGGAGGCGCGGTTCCGGGCCGTCTTCAAGGACGCCGCCATCGGCATCGGGATCGCCGACCTCGAAGGCAACGTGCTGGAGGTCAACGACACCCTCACCCGGATGTTCGGCGGGCTCGACCACCACGTGCGCAGCCACCGGGTCAACGAGTGGGTCCACCCGGAGGACTCCCCGAAGGTCTGGAAGTACTACAACGAGCTGGTGAGCGGCGAGCGCGACCACTACCGGGTCGAGAAGGCGTTCTACCGCAACGACGGCACGGTCCTGTGGACCAATCTGACGGTTTCGCTGCTGCGCGACGCGGAGGGCAACCCGGAGTACCAGCTGGCGCTGATGGAGGACACCACGGAGCGCAGGCTGCTGAATCTGCGCCTCCGTTACGAGGCCACGCACGACGCGCTGACCGGCCTACCGAACCGGACGCTTTTTTTCGAGCGCCTTGAGAAAGCGCTCTCGGCCGGTGACGGCAGCCGTTTCGGGCTCTGCTACCTGGACCTGGACGGCTTCAAGGCGATCAACGACAGCCTGGGTCACGCCTCGGGCGACCGGCTGCTCGTCGAGGTCGCGGACCGGCTGCAGAGCTGCGCGACCGCGCCGGGCGAGATGGTGGCACGGCTCGGCGGCGACGAGTTCGTGGCGCTGACGACCGGTCCCGACACCGCCTCGGAGGTCGACGAACTGGCCTGCCGCATCCTCGGGGTGCTCGGCACACCGATCCGGCTGGACGGGCGTGAGCTCACCGTCCGGGGGTCCATCGGGGTCGTCGAGGGGCCGGCCGGTGAGCGCAGCGCCGCCGAGGTGCTGCGCAGCGCCGACATCACGATGTACCGGGCCAAGTCGGCGGGCGGCAACCGCTTCGAGCTGGCCGACGCGGAGGCGGACGCCCGTGCCATCACCCGGCACGGGCTGACCACGGCGCTGCCGGCCGCGCTGGAGCGCGGCGAGTTCTTCATCGAGTACCAGCCGCTGGTGCACCTCGGGGACGGTTCGGTGCACGGTGCGGAGGCACTGGTGCGCTGGTGCCACCCGCAGCACGGGGTGCTGGGGCCCGACCGCTTCATCGCGCTCGCCGAGCACACCGGGCTGATCGTGCCGCTCGGCCGCTGGGTGCTGGAGGAGTCGGTACGGCAGGCCAACTTCTGGCAGGAGCGGCACACCGACGGCGGCCCGCTGCGGATCAACGTCAACCTCTCGCCCGCCCAGCTGCACCATCCGCGCCTGGTCGCCGAGACCGTCGACGTCCTGGAGCGCTCCGGGCTGGAGCCCGCGGCGCTGTGCCTGGAGGTCACCGAGTCGGCGCTCATCGGCGCCGACGACGATCTGCTGAAGCCGCTGCGGCAGCTGGCCGACATGGGCGTCGGCATAGCGCTCGACGACTTCGGCACGGGTTATTCGAACCTGGCGAACCTGCGACGGCTGCCGGTGAGTGTGCTGAAGCTGGACCGCTCCTTCACCCAGGGGATGCAGCACCACCCGGCCGATCCGGTGGACCTGAAGATCGTCGAGGGCATCGTGTCGCTCGCGCACAGCCTGGACCTGGCGGTGACGGTCGAGGGCGTGGAGACGGGGGCCCAGGCGGAGCAGCTGCGGGAGCTGGGCTGCGACACGGCCCAGGGCTGGTACTACGCCCGGCCCGGCGCCCCGGACCGGATCCACTCGCTGCTGCTGGCGGACGCGGTGTGAGCCGGCGGACGCTCCGGCCCCGGGCGCGTCAGGCGCCCGGAGGCGAGGCGTCCGCCCGGCTCGCCAGCAGCAACCGCTGGAACTCGCGCGCCGCCCGTGGCGGAGCCACGTCACTGCGGTGCGCGAGCGCGATCGTGCGGCGGAGCCCCGGTTTCGCCAGTGGCGTCGTCCGCAGGTCGTGGCCCGCCCGGGTGGCCACCATGCTCGGGACCACCGCGATGCCGAGACCGGCCCGTACGACACCGAGCACCGCGTCCATCTCGCCGCCCTCCACGGTGAACGACGGCTCGAAGCCCTCGGCGCGGCAGGCGGCCACGGTCAGCTCCCGCAGGTCGTAGCCGTGCCGGAACATCACGAGCGGCTCGCTCTGCAGATCCGCGATCCGGACGCGCCCTCCCCGGCCGGGCCGGGGTCCGGCCGCGGAGGAGACGACCACCAGATCCTCGTGGAGCAGCTCGACCGTGGTCAGGGCCGGTGAGGCCGCGGGGAGCGGAAGCACCACGAGGGCGAGATCGAGGGCGCCGCGCGCCAGCTCCCGTACCAGGTCGTGCGAACCACCCTCCTCCAGCAGCAGCTGGATGCCCGGGTGCAGATCGTGGAAGGCGCGCAGCACGTCGGGCAGCAGCCCCGTGCAGACGCTGGGCGTCGCGCCGAGCCGGACCCGGCCGCGGCGCAGCTGGGCCAGCTCCTGGACCTCGTGCCGGGCGGTGTCCGCGTCGGCCAGGATGCGCCGGGCCAGCGGCAGCAGCGCCTCGCCCGCGTCGGTCAGCGCGATGTTCCCCCGGGCTCGGCTGAACAGCTCGGCCCCCAGCTCGCTCTCCAGCGCCCTGATCTGCTGCGAGAGCGAGGGCTGCGACACATGTACGTCCTCGGCGGCGCGGGTGAAGTGGCGGGCCTCGGCCACGGCCACGAAGTACATCAGCTGCTGGAACTGCATGCGTCCACCGTAGCTCGCTCGATAGTCAGCGGCTATGGACATGAGCTGCTCCATGTCTTGGACTGATCGGCGCCTTCGGCTCTAGCGTCGTGTCCATGGCATTGGCAACACGGACGGACCGACGGCCGTCCATGACGCGTTCGCTCTGGGACTCGTCCGTCGGCAAGAAGACGATCATGGCCGTGAGCGGTCTGATCATGCTCCTCTACTTGGTCGTCCACATGGTCGGCAACCTGAAGATCTTCTTCGGACCGGGCGAGTTCAACGGCTACGCGCACTGGCTGCGTGTGATGGGCGAGCCGTTCCTGCACCACGAGTGGGCGCTGTGGATCGTCCGGCTGGTGCTCGTCGCCGCCGTGGTCCTGCACGCCGTCTCCGCGTACCAGCTCAGCCGCCGCGACCTCAGGGCGCGGCCCAGCAAGTACGTGCACCGGAAGCCGCGCGCCAGCTATGCCACCAACACCATGCGCTACGGCGGCATCATCCTCGCGCTGTTCATCGTCTGGCACATCCTGGACCTGACGACGGGCACCGTGCACTCGGGCGGATTCCAGTCCGGACACCCGTACCAGAACGTCATCGACACCTTCTCCACCTGGTACGGCAACGTCATCTACATCGTCGCCATGCTCGCCATGGGCCTGCACGTCCAGCACGGGTTCTGGAGCGCGGCACAGACCCTCGGCGCCGGCCGCGCGACCCGCGACCGTGTCCTGAAGACCCTCGCCAACGCGCTCGCGCTGGTGCTGACGGTGGGCTTCGTCTCCGTACCCGTCGCCGTCATGACCGGAGTGGTGAGCTGACATGAACGACTACACGCACTACGCGACCGGCGAGCCCCTCGCCGACACCCGCGCCCCCGGCGGGCCCGTCGCGGAATGCTGGGACACCCGCCGCTTCGAGGCGAAGCTGGTCAACCCGGCCAACCGCCGCAAGCACACCGTCATCGTGATCGGCACCGGTCTGGCCGGCGGCTCGGCCGGCGCGACCCTGGCCGAACAGGGCTACCACGTCGTCCAGTTCTGCTTCCAGGACTCGCCCCGCCGGGCCCACTCGGTGGCCGCCCAGGGCGGCATCAACGCCGCGAAGAACTACCGCAACGACGGCGACTCGGTCCACCGGCTCTTCTACGACACCGTCAAGGGCGGCGACTTCCGCGCCCGCGAGTCCAACGTGCACCGGCTCGCCCAGATCTCCGTCGAGATCATCGACCAGTGCGTGGCCCAGGGCGTCCCCTTCGCCCGCGAGTACGGCGGACTCCTCGACAACCGCTCCTTCGGCGGCGTCCAGGTCTCCCGCACCTTCTACGCCCGGGGCCAGACCGGACAGCAACTGCTCCTCGGCGCCTACCAGGCGCTGTCCCGGCAGATCGCCGCGGGCAACGTCGAGCTGCACTCCCGTACCGAGATGCTCGACCTGATCGTCGTCGACGGCAAGGCCCGCGGCATCGTCGCCCGCGACCTGGTCACCGGGAAGATCGACACGTACTTCGCCGACGCGGTCGTGCTGGCCAGCGGCGGATACGGCAACGTCTTCTACCTGTCGACCAACGCCATGAACTCCAACGCCACCGCCATCTGGCGCGCCCACCGGCGCGGCGCCTACTTCGCCAACCCGTGCTTCACCCAGATCCACCCCACCTGCATCCCGCGCACCGGTGACCACCAGTCCAAGCTGACACTGATGAGCGAGTCGCTGCGCAACGACGGCCGCATCTGGGTCCCGAAGGCCAAGGGCGACACCCGTCCCGCGGGCGAGATCCCCGAGGACGAGCGCGACTACTACCTGGAGCGCATCTACCCCGCCTTCGGGAACCTGGTGCCCCGCGACATCGCCTCCCGCGCGGCGAAGAACGTCTGCGACGAGGGCCGCGGGGTCGGCCCCGGCGGGCAGGGCGTCTACCTGGACTTCGCGGAAGCCATCCAGCGGATGGGCCGGGCGAAGGTCGAGGAGAAGTACGGGAACCTCTTCGACATGTACGCGCAGATCACCGCGGAGAACCCGTACGAGACACCGATGCGCATCTACCCGGCCGTGCACTACACGATGGGCGGGCTCTGGGTCGACTACGACCTCCAGACCACGATCCCCGGCCTGTTCGCGATCGGCGAGGCCAACTTCTCCGACCACGGCGCGAACCGGCTCGGCGCCTCCGCGCTGATGCAGGGCCTCGCGGACGGCTATTTCGTCCTCCCGTCGACGATCAACGACTACCTGGCCCGCAACCCGCACCACGAGAAGGTCGACGCCTCGCACCCGGAGGTGGAGGAGGCGGTGGCCGAGACCGAGGACCGGATCAACCTGCTGCTGGCCGTCGACGGCGACCGCACCCCCGACTCCTTCCACCGGGAGATCGGTGAACTCATGTGGGAGTACTGCGGGATGGCCCGCACCGAGGAGGGGCTGCGCAAGGCGCTCGGCAAGCTGCCGCTGATCCGCGAGGAGTTCTGGCGGCGCATCAAGGTCCCCGGCACCGGCGAGGAGTTCAACCAGTCGCTGGAGAAGGCCAACCGCATCGTCGACTACCTGGAGCTCGCCGAGCTGATGTGCCTCGACGCACTGCACCGCGCCGAGTCCTGCGGCGGGCACTTCCGCGAGGAGTCGCAGACCCCGGACGGCGAGGCCGCCCGGCGCGACGAGGAGTTCTCCTACGCCGCGGCCTGGGAGTTCACCGAGACCGGTGACGCTCCCGTCCTGCACAAGGAAGACCTGGTCTTCGAGTACGTCCACCCCACTCAGCGGAGCTACGCATGAAGCTCACCCTGCGCGTCTGGCGCCAGAAGAACACCGACGCCCCCGGCGCCATGTCCACCTACCAAGTGGACGGCATCTCCCAGGACATGTCGTTCCTGGAGATGCTCGACACCCTCAACGAGGAACTCATCCTCGAAGGGGACGACCCCGTCGCGTTCGACCACGACTGCCGCGAAGGCATCTGCGGCGCGTGCAGCCTGGTCATCAACGGGGACGCCCACGGCCCGGAGCGCACCACCACCTGCCAGCTCCACATGCGGTCCTTCGAGGACGGCGACACCATCGACATCGAGCCCTGGCGCGCCTCGGCCTTCCCGGTCGTCAAGGACCTGGTCGTGGACCGTTCGGCCTTCGACCGGATCATCCAGGCCGGCGGCTACATCTCCGCCCCGACCGGTACGGCACCGGACGCGCACGCCACCCCGGTGCCCAAGCCGGACGCCGACTTCGCCTTCGAGCACGCCGAGTGCATCGGCTGCGGAGCCTGCGTGGCGGCCTGCCCCAACGGCTCCGCGATGCTCTTCACCTCGGCGAAGGTCAACCACCTGAACGTGCTGCCGCAGGGCGCCCCGGAGCGTGAGACCCGGGTACTGGACATGGTGGGGCAGATGGACGCAGAGGGCTTCGGCGGCTGCACCCTCACGGGGGAGTGCGCCACGGCCTGCCCGAAGGGCATCCCGCTGCCGTCGATCTCCGCGATGAACAAGGAATGGCTGCGGGCGACCCGCAAGGTCCACCGCTGAGACGACGGAGCCCCGGCTCCGGAGGCCGCCCGCCCCCGGAGCCGGGGCTCCGTCATTTCGCCGTCCCGTAGGTCAGGAGGTCACGGAGAGGTCGTCGCCGTAGACCGTGCCCTGCCCGTACCAGCCGTGCAGATACACCGTCACCGCACCGCTCGCCCCGGTGGTGAAGGCCACCGACTGCTTGGCGTAACCACTGGACGAGCCCCAGGTGCTGGCCGTGGCCCCGCCCTTGACGCCGAGGTAGCCATAGCTGCCCTGCACCCAACCGCTCAGCGTGTACTTGGTGTTGGGGGAAAGCGTCAGCGTCTGCGTGCACTCGCCGGTCTGCGAGGCGGTGGCCGCCGCGGCGAGCGCGTGCGAGCCGCCGTGCACCGGGGAGGAGACGACCGCGCCACCGGACTCACAGGTCCAGGGGCCGAGCGACCCCGTCTCGAAGTCGCCGTTCACCAGCGAACCGGTACCGCCCCCGGGACCGGAGACCGTCAGCGTGAAGGTCGCCGCGTGGCTCAGCGTGCCCGCCGCACCGGTCACAGTGACCTTGTACGTGCCGGGCGCCGCAGAGGCCGAGGCGTTGACGGTCAGCTTCGACGTCCCGCCCGCGGTGACCGACGTCGGGCTGAGCGTGGCCGTCACACCGGCCGGCGCCCCGCTCGTCGTCAGCGCCACGGTCTTCGCGCTGCCGGAGGTGACCGCGGTGCTCACGGTCGCCGTGGCCGAACCGCCGGGCGCGACCGTCGCCGAACCGGGTGCCACGGCCACCGAGTAGTCGTCCGTCACCGGACCGGTGCCGCCGCCCGTGGTGAAGGGCGCGAACGTGTGGCTGAAGTACCAGGTGTCCTGCGCGATCCCGGAGCAGGTGTCGCTCCCGCCGGTGCCGGGGCAGCCGCCGTTGTCGCGCTGCAGCGCCCAGAACGACAGGGTGCTGACGCCCTTGGAGACGGCCCAGTTGTAGACCGAGGTGGCGTCGGCCGTGGTGAACGTCTCGGCGGGGCCGTAGTCGTCGATGCCCGGCATCTCGATGATCCCGGTCATGCCCCACAGCTGGGCCTCGGTCTTCGACGGGTAGAGCTTGGCCAGCTGGCCCTTCAGGCCGGTGATCGCCGTCTGGGTGTCCTGCGCCATATTGTGCGAGGCGCCGTCGTAGTAGTCGAACGTCATGAGGTTCACGACGTCGACCTGCGCGCCGTTGGCCACCGCGCTCTTGAGCACGGCGAGCCCGCTGGCGGCCAGACCGCTGGTCGTGGTGGGCAGGGTGTACGAGATCTGCACCGAGCGGCCGTTGGCGGCGGCCCAGTCCTGGACCTTCTTGATCGCCTGGTTGCGGCGGTCTATCCCGGCCTTGTTGGTGAGCGAGTTGTCCTCGATGTCCATGTCGAGGCGGGACACGTCGTAGGTCGTGATGACCTTCTCGTACGCGGCGGCGATGGAGTCGACGCTCGTGCAACTGTCGGCGATCTCGGTGCCGCCGTTGTCGGCCGCGAAGCCGCCGAACGACGGGATCACGTCGCCGCCGCGGGACCGGATGGTCGTGAAGTCGGCGCCGTACTCGGACTGGGCGATCGGCGTACTCGAATCCCCGTTCCAGTACGGGGTGCAGGAACCCTTGGCCTCTGTCTGGACGAAGGCCATGGTCAGGTACTTGGCACCGGACGCCTGCGAGAGGGCGGCCGGGCTGTCTCCGTTGTACGCCTCGAAGTACGGGGCGAAGACATGCGCGGGCAGGGGAGCGGCGGCGGTGGCGGCGGCCTGCGCACCGGCGCCTGATCCGAGGACCAGGCCGGCGGACGCGACGGCCGTGGCCAGCGCGCTCAGGACGGCGGCGACTGTTCTTGGACGTCTCATGGGGTAGCTCCCAGCGGAGTGAGACAACGGGCGGATCGCACGGCTCTGCCACGCCCGTGGAGGGCGTGGTCCGTTCCTGTGAATCCCGGCCGGGGGTCACGTACCGCACGGCGTGGAGCGGCCGTGAGGTATGCCCATAATTGGTCTGGACCAGCTAACTGTCAACGTTCTTTACTGTTTTATTTCCTTCGGCTGCCCGAACCGGCAACCGGCATGACAAATAGGCAAGTTGGGGAGGAAAGAATGGTCAGCCGAGGTGGAGCGCGGCCCGGAGGTACGGCGCCGTCCGGCTGCCCTCCACCCGCGCCACGGCCGAGGGCGGTCCCGTCGCCACGATCCGGCCGCCCCGGTCGCCGCCGCCCGGCCCGAGGTCGATCACCCAGTCGGCGCCCGCGACCACGGTCATGTCGTGCTCGACGACCACCACGGTGCTGCCCGCGTCGACCAGGCCGTGCAACTGCCGCATCAGCACCTCGACATCGGCCGGATGCAACCCCGTCGTCGGCTCGTCCAGCAGATACAGGGTGTGGCCCCGGCGGGCGCGCTGGAGCTCGGCCGCCAGCTTGATCCGCTGGGCCTCGCCACCGGAGAGCTCGGTCGCCGGCTGCCCGAGCCGCAGATAGCCGAGCCCCACATCCAGCAGGGTCCGCAGACTGCGTTCGGCACCTGGCGTACCGGCGAAGAATTCGGCCGCCGACTCCACCGTGAGATCCAGCACCTGGGCGATGTTCAGCCCGCGCAGGGTCACTTCGAGGGTCTGCGGGTTGTACCGCGCCCCGTGGCAGTCCGGGCAGGGCGCGTACGTGCTGGGCAGGAAGAGCAGCTCCACGGAGACGAACCCCTCACCCTGGCAGGTCTCGCACCGTCCGCCCGCCACGTTGAAGGAGAACCGTCCTGCCCGGTAACCGCGCTCGACCGCCGTGTCCGTCCCGGCGAACAGCTTGCGCACGACGTCGAACAGCCCGGTGTACGTCGCCAGGTTGGAACGCGGCGTACGGCCGATCGGCTTCTGGTCGACCTGGACGAGACGGTCCACCGCCGCCAGCCCCTCGGCCGACGCGCACCCGGGTACCGGCCGCTCGCGCGGCTGATCCGCCTCGGCCTGCGCCGGGGCCCGCCGGTCGGCCAGCACGTCCGCCAGGACCTGCCCCACCAGCGTCGATTTGCCGGAGCCGGAGACCCCCGTGACGGCGGTGAACACCCCGAGCGGGAAGGCGGCGTCCACGCCGCGCACGTTGTGCCGCTCCACCCCGTGCAGCCGCAGCCACCCGGTGGGCTCCCGCACCTCGCGCGCCGGGGCCGGCGCGTCGTCGAAGAGGAAGCGGCGCGTCGCCGACTCGCCGACATCGGCGAGACCGGCCGGCGGCCCGCTGTGCAGCACCCGGCCGCCGTGCTCACCGGCCAGCGGCCCCACGTCGACCAGCCAGTCCGCCCGCCGCACCACATCCATCTGGTGCTCCACGACGAACACTGTGTTCCCGGCCTCCTTCAGCCGGCCGAGCACCCCCAGCAGCGACTCGGTGTCCGCCGGGTGCAGACCGGCGGACGGCTCGTCCAGTACGTAGACGACGCCGAACAGCCCCGACCTCAACTGGGTCGCCAGCCGCAGCCGTTGCAGCTCACCGGAGGAGAGCGTCGGGGCCGTGCGGTCCAGGCTGAGATAGCCGAGCCCCAGCTCGGTGACCGTTTCGATCCGGGCCAGCAGATCAGCCGTCAGCACCCGGGCGGTGTCGCCTCCGCCGGCCGCCGTCAGTGCCTCGGCGAGCCCGGTGAGGGGGAGCCCCGCCAGCTCCGCGATCGTCCGGCCGGCGAAGGTGACCGCCATGGCCTCCGGTCGCAGCCGGCTGCCCGCGCAGACCGGACACGGCTCACTGGTCAGGAAGCGCTCGGCCTTCGTCCGCAGGGACCGGCTCTTGGTGTCCGCGAAGGTGTGCATCACATAGCGGCGCGCGCTCATGTAGGTACCCTGGTACGGGCGTTGGATCCGGCCCGCGTCACGCACCGGATGGACCGTCACCACCGGCTGCTCGTCGGTGAACAGGATCCACTCCCGGTCTGCCGGGTCGAGCTCGCGCCACGGCCGGCCGACGTCGTATCCCAGGGCGTCCAGCACATCGCGCAGGTTCTTGCCCTGCCAGGCCCCCGGCCAGGCGGCGATCGCGCCGTCCCTGATCGACAGCGAGGGGTCGGGGACCAGCAGCTCCTCCGTGGTGCGGTGCACCCGGCCCAGACCGTGGCAGCGCGGACAGGCCCCGGCGGCGGTGTTCGGCGAGAAGGAGTCGGAGTCCAGCCGCTCGGAACCCTCCGGATACGTCCCGGCCCGGGAGAAGAGCATCCGCAGCGAGTTGGACAGCGTGGTCACCGTCCCCACGGAGGACCGGGCGCCGGGCGCGGAGCGGCGCTGCTCCAGTGACACGGCCGGTGGCAGCCCGGTGATCTCGCCCACCGCCGGTGCGCCGACCTGGTGGATCAGCCGCCGGGCGTACGGGGCTACGGACTCGAAGTAGCGGCGCTGCGCCTCCGCGTAGATCGTCCCGAAGGCCAGCGAAGACTTTCCGGAGCCGGAGACGCCGGTGAAGACGGTGAGGGTGTCGCGCGGGATGTCGACCCGGACGTCCTGGAGGTTGTGCTCGCGGGCGCCGCGGACCCTGACGTACGGGTCGTGGGGGGTGGGCATGGGGGTGGGGACTCCGTACGGTTCGGGGCGGGCCGACCAGGATAAACAGTCCGATTCCAGGCCGCTGCGGGTTGCGGGCGGCGCCCGCGCCGCAGGGTGCGCGGGCACCGCCGCGCGCGCTCCGCGTCAGTCCTTGTCGTCGAGCCGGAAGCCGACCTTCAGGCCGACCTGATAGTGCTCGATCCGGCCGTCCTTGATCTGGCCGCGCACCTCTGTGATCTCGAACCAATCGAGATTGTGCAACGTTTCCGAAGCCCTCGCGACCCCGTTGCGGACTGCCGCGTCGACGCCCTCATGGGAGGTTCCTACGATCTCTGTGACGCGATACGTATGGTTTGACATCTTATGTCTCCTCTCGCCTCTACCAAGGTGCCCCACCTTGGCGGTGTTCGCGAGAGTTGGCGGTGCGTTCGCGCGGCCGGAACCGGCCTTGACCAAAGTATTGGTCCATACCAAAATCCAGCCACGCCCGTGCGAGCGCAGCCCGCAGTCCCCCACACCGGGTCCTGATCTTGTCGTGCCGTTTCGCAGAAGGTGACCCCGTGAAGAACCGCATGCTCGTAGGAGCTGTTGCCCTGATATCCGTAGCCGCACTCGGCGGCTGCGGTGTGATCCCCGGTTCGGGTGGCTCCGACAGCAAAAAAGTCACGATCTGGCTGATGAAGGACAGCGTGAGCCCCGACTTCCTGGCCAATTTCAAGAAGTCGTACGAAGCGGCGCACTCATCGGTCGAACTGGACTTCAGAATCCAGAGCTGGAGCGGTATCGGGCCGAAGGTCATCGACGCCCTGGGCGGCAAGGACACCCCGGACGTCATCGAGGTCGGCAACACCCAGGTCGCCCAGTACGCGGAGAGCGGCGGGCTGCGCGATCTGACCCTGGAGTCGATGCGGGACCTCGGCAGCGAGGACTGGCTGCCCGGCCTTGCCGAACCGGGCAGCATCGGCGGCGTCCAGTACGGAATCCCCTGGTACGCGGCCAACCGGGTGGTCATCTACAACAAGGACCTCTTCGAGGAGGCCGGCATCAAGACCCTGCCGAAGACGCGCGCGCAGTGGATCGCGGACAGCGAGAAACTGAACCGCGACGGCAATCAGGGCATGTACCTGCCGGGCCAGAACTGGTACGTGCTCGCCGGGTTCATCTGGGACGAGGGCGGCGAACTCGCGAGCGAGAAGAGCGGCGACTGGAAGGGCACTCTCAACTCCGCCGCGGCCCTGCGCGGCATGAAGTTCTACCAGCAGCTCCAGGCGCTCGGCAACGGCCCCAAGGACGCGGACGAGGAAAAGCCCCCGCAGGGCAATGTGTTCGCCAAGGGGGATGTCGCACAGATCATTTCCACCCCCAGCACGGCCACGCTTATCGAGAAGACGAATCCCGAACTCAAGGGAAAACTGGGATACTTCCCGATCCCCGGCAAGACCGCGAAGTCCCCCGGCTCGGTATTCACCGGCGGATCCGATCTGATCGTTCCGGAGAAGGCGCACCGGCGGAGCGCCGGCATCGACGTGATCAAGGAACTGGCCGGCGCCAAGTGGCAGGAGGAACTGGCCAAGACCATGAGCTACGTGCCCAACAAGACCACCCTGGCCCACGTCATCGAGGGCGAGGAGAGCACCGCCGCGATGGCGGAGGGCGCCGCGGAGGGCCACGCCACCCCCAACTCGCCCCAGTGGGCGGCGGTGGAGGCCGACAACCCGATCAAGCTCTACATGACGGCCGTCCTCCAGGGCGGTGACCCGGCGGCCGAGGCGAAGACCGCCTCGGAGAAGATCACGGGAGCGCTCGCGGGCAGCTGACCCGCGCGGTCGGCCGGTGAGCGGGGCCGGCGCGCACCACGGGATTCAGCCGTCGCACATCCCGCCTCTCCATGGCGGTCACGTCGAATCCAGCCGGTCACGGAAGAAGTAAGGAGCCGGACCGCCGCGCCTGCCGCGGCGGTCCGGCAGCCGCCCTTGCCGATCCGTCCCCGGAGACCGTCATGCACGCGCTGCCCACCGCCTCCACCGCCCCTGCCGCCGTCCCCCTCACCACCGCACCGCCGGTTGCCCCACGGCCCGCCGCCCCGCCGCGCTACCGGGTCTCCCTCGCCGTGGACCAGGAGGAGGTGCGCGCCGCCCAGCGCCTGCGCCACCAGGTCTTCGCCGCCGAGTTCGGCGCCCGGCTGGAGGGCCCGGAACCCGGCCTGGACAGCGACGCGTTCGACGCGTACTGCGACCACCTGCTGGTCCGGGAGACGGCCACGGGCGACATCGTCGCCACCTACCGCCTGCTGCCGCCCGAGCGGGCCCGGATCGCCGGACGCCTCTACGCGGAGGGGGAGTTCGACCTCGCCAGGCTCGCCCCGATCCGCGACGACCTGGTCGAGGTCGGCCGCTCCTGCGTCCACCCGGCCCACCGCGACGGCGCCGTCATCGCCCTGATCTGGGCCGGACTGGCCCGCTACATGGAACGCACCGGCCACAACTGGCTGGCCGGCTGCTGCTCGATATCCCTCGCCGACGGCGGCGGAGCCGCGGCCCGCGCCTGGGAGACCGTACGGGACAAGCACCTGGCCCCCGAGGACTACTGGGTCTCCCCGCACCGCCTCTGGCAGGCCCCCGCGCCGCTTCCCGGCGGCCCCGGCGGGCTCACCGCGCTGCCACCGCTGCTGCGCGGCTATCTGCGCCTCGGCGCCCGGATCTGCGGGGCGCCCGCCCACGACCCCGAGTTCAACGTCGCCGATCTCTACGTACTCCTGTCACTGCGCGGCACCGACCCGCGCTACCTCCGCCACTTCCTCTCGCTCGCCCCGCAGCAATGAGCCACTGGCTGCCCGCCTCCCCGTGCACCCCGCCCGGCTGCGCCGTCCACACGGGCCCGGCCCGCCGTCCGGTACCGGCGGCGGCCCTGCTGCTGGCCGGATGCGCGCTGACCCTCGCCGGGGTGCTGTGCGCCCCGCTCGCGCTGCCGCTGACCGGCGGGGCGCGGCGGGAGCGGCTGATCCGGTGCTGGGCACACGCGGTGCTGCGGGCGTTCGGGGTACGGGTGCGGATCACCGGGCCGCCCGTCGCGCGGTGCCGCGCGGAGGGCGAGCACGCCTGCGCTCCGGGGGTGCTGGTGGTCGCCAACCATGTCTCCTGGCTGGACATTCCGCTGGTCGCGGCCGTGTGCCCCGGCCGGATGCTGGCCAAGAGCGGCATCCGGCACTGGCCGGTGCTCGGCCCGCTGGCGGCGGCCGGGGGCACCCTGTTCGTCGAGCGCGAGCGGCTGCGCACGCTGCCCGCCACCGTGCGGAGCCTCGCCTCGGCGCTGCGCGGCGGCGCCCGCGTCGTGGTCTTCCCCGAGGGCAGTACCTGGTGCGGCAGCGGACCCGGCGGCCGGTTCAGGCCCGCCGCGTTCCAGGCCGCGATCGACGCCGGGGCCGCCGTACAGCCGCTGCGCATCCGCTATCTGACCGGTTCGCCGGATCACCGGGCACCGGCGGGCGCCGCGGCCTTCGTGGGTGACGATCCGCTGACCGCCTCGCTGTGGCGGGTGGTGAGGGCGGCCGGGCTGACCGCCGAGATCCGCGTACTGACGCCGATCCCGGCGGGCGCGGTGCCCGGCCGCCGTGAACTGGCCCGGCTGGCTCAGTCCACCGTGGCCAGCGACAGCGCGAACCTGCCCGCGGCGTCCGTCCACCACTGAGACAGCCGCAGCCCGGCGCGGTCCAGCTCGTCCCGTACCCCCTCCTCGCGGAACTTCGCGGAGATCTCCGTCCGCAGTTCCTCACCGGCCGCGAACGGCACCACCAGATTCAGTTCCGGGATCTTCACCGTGAGTTCCCGGCGGGCCCGCAGCCGCATCTCGATCCACTCACGCTCCGGATTCCACCGGGCCACGTGCTCGAAGTCGGCGGGCTCGAAATCGGCCCCCAGCTCCCGGTCGACGACCGACAGGACGTTCCGGTTGAACGCCGCCGTGACCCCCGTGGCATCGTCGTACGCCGCTACGAGCACCTCCTCGTCCTTCACCAGATCCGTGCCGAGCAGCAGGCTGTCGCCGGGGGAGAGCAGCGAGCGTACGGACGAGAGGAACGCGGCACGCTCCTCCGGCAGCAGATTGCCGATGGTGCCGCCCAGGAAGACGATCAGCCGAGGTCCCGGGGTCTCCGGCAGGGTCAGCGCTCCCGTGAAGTCGGCGATGAGCGCGTGCACGGACAGGCCGGGCCGCTCCTCAAGCAGTGCCTCGGCCGCCCCGCGCAGGGCACTCTCGCTCACGTCGACCGGTACGTAGGTGTGCAGGTCCGGCAGCGCGTCGAGCAGGTGCCGGGTCTTCTCGGAGGAACCGGAGCCCAGTTCCACCAGGGTCCGGGCGCCGGACGCGGCGGCGATCGCACCGGCCCGGTCGATCAGGATCTCCCGCTCTGCCCGGGTGGGGTAGTACTCGGGCAGCCGGGTGATCTCCTCGAACAGCTCGCTGCCGCGGGCGTCGTAGAACCACTTGGGCGGCAGCGTCTTCGGTGACCGGGTCAGACCGTGCAGCACATCGGCGCGCAGCGCCGCGTCCGTCGCGTCCACCGGCAGGGTGCGGGTCAGCAGAAAGGGACTCACTCGGCGGGCTCCTTGAGCGGGGTCAGCAGAACATCGGTGCGGGTCGCGGTCAGCAGGGTGCGGTCCGGGACCTCGCGCCAGCGCGGATCGTCGTCGTAGGGCTCCGAGGCCACGACCGCGTGCCGGCCGGGCTCGGACCAGTGCCACAGGGTGTCGCCCCAGGCCGTCGCCACGATGGTGGATCCATCGGTGAGCAGCAGGTTGAGCCGGGAGCCGGGAGCCGCCTCCGCGACCTCCAGCACGGTGTCCGCGACGGCCTGCGGGAGCGCGTCGCCCGCCGCGAGCCGGTGTCGCACCAGGGCCCAGACCAGCGCCGAATCGCAGCGGGCGGTGAGCCGCAGCAGTTCGGCCGGGGGCAGCGTCGCGGCGAGCGGTGCCATGGAGCCGGGCCAGCCCTTCACCGCGCCGTTGTGGCTGAACAGCACCTCGCCCGCGGCGAACGGCGCTGCCGCGGCCTCACCGTCCGGATCGAACTCCGTGGCATCGCGGACCGCGGCCAGCACGGCATGGCTGCGCACCACCCTGGCCAGATCGGCGAAGGTCCGGTCGCCCCAGACGGGGCCGGGCCTGCGGTAGCGTCCGGGGACCGGGTCCCCGTCCGCGTACCAGCCGACGCCGAAGCCGTCCGCGTTGACCGTCCCGTGCCGCTGCCTGCGCGGCTCCCAGGACTGGCGCACCAGCGAGTGAGTGGGCCGGGTCAGTACCTCTCCCAGGGCTATCGGAGGCCCAACGTACGCGATGTGACGGCACATCAGGCGTCCCTCGCGGTGCGGAACCCGGAGAAGATCTGCCGCCGGACCGGCAGGTCCCAGTTGCGGAACGTGCCCCGGCACGCCACCGCGTCCACCGCGAACGAACCGCCGCGCAGCACCTTGTGCCCTGGACCGAAGAACACCTCCGAGTACTCGCGGTACGGGAACGGCGCGAAGCCCGGGTAGGGCAGGAAGTCGCTCGACGTCCACTCCCACACGTCCCCGATCAGCTGCCCCGCCCCGGACGGCGACCGGCCCGCCGGGTACGCCCCGGCGGGGGCGGGCCGCAGATGGCGCTGGCCCAGGTTGGCGTGGTCCGGTGTGGGGTCCTCGTCGCCCCACGGGTAGCGCCGGGACCGGTCGGCGGCCGGGTCATGGCGGGCCGCCTTCTCCCATTCGGCCTCGGTGGGCAGCCTGCGCCCGGCCCAGCGGGCGTACGCGTCGGCCTCGTACCAGCTGACGTGCAGCACGGGCTCGTCCGCCGGTACCGGCTCGGTCACGCCGAAGCGCCGGCGCAGCCACTGACCGGCGTCCCGGTGCCAGAACAGCGGCGCCGCCAGCTCGTGTTCACGGATCATCGCCCACCCCTCGGGCGCCCACCAGCGCCGCTCGGTGTAGCCGCCGTCCTCGATGAACGCCCGGTACGCGCCGCAGGTCACCGGGGCGGTGTCCAGGAAGAAGGCGGGTACGTCGTGCCGGTGGGCGGGGCGTTCGTTGTCCAGGGCCCATGGTTCGGTCGAGGTACCCATGGTGAACGGGCCGCCAGGGATGAGCACTTCGGCCGGAAGCGTGGCCGCGTCGGTGGCCCGGGGCGGCTCGGGGGCGGTGAGCGCGGCGGGACCGGAGCGCAGCTGATGGGTGATCAGCATGGTTTCGTCGTGCTGCTGTTCATGCTGCGCGATCATCCCGAAGGCGAACGCGGACCGCAGCAGGGGGCGCCCGCCGAGCGACGTCGTGCCGAGCACGTCCAGGGCCCGGCCGCGCACCTCCGCGGCGTACGACCTGGCCTCTGCGGGGGCCAGCAGCGGCAGGGAGGGGCGGGCGGCCCGGGGGTGCTCGAAGGCGTCGTACAGGCCGTCGATCTCCGGGCGCATCGCCTCCCGTCCGCCCACTCCGCGCAGCAGCCACAGCTCTTCCTGGTTGCCGATGTGCGCGAGATCCCAGACCAGGGGTGACATCAACGGCGAGTGCTGGGCGGTCAGTTCGTGGTCGTCCACGCTGTCGGTGAGCAGGGTGGTGCGCTCCCGTGCGGTGAGGAGCGCGGCGACAGCCCGCTCGCGGAGCACTTCGGCGTCCAGCGCGTCAGGCCCGTCCTGTGTGTCAGGTGCGGGGGAGTCGGTCATGAGAGGGTCCCCTTCGGGTCGTACCGGCCGTCCGTCCGGTCAGCTGAGAGCGTGGCCCGGAGATCGTCGGCGGGACATCGGCCCCGGGCGACGTACCGGTCGTGGAAGTCCGCCACGGTGTCCTGCACCGCCCGCGTCGCACCCATCCTGGGCAGCGCCGCCAGGGCCAGCTCGAAGCAGGCGTTGGCCGCCGTCCGCAGTTCGGGATCGGCCAGGCCGTCCCGGGCGGCGGCGAGCCAGAGCGGATTGCGCGGAGGGGCCAGCGGCCCCGCCGTCTCGGCCAGCGGTTTGACGGTGCGGTACACGGTCTCGGCGGCCTCCGGGTCGTCGAACAGGGCAGTGGTGACCGCGAGCGGCACGAGCCATCCGTCGGTACCGGACTGCGCGTCGATCATGCGCAGCTCAAGGTGCCCGCGCGGACGGACCGGCGGGAACAACGTGGTGATGTGGTAATCGAGGTCGGAGCGGACCGGGCGCCGGGGTGCCCCGGACCGGATCCACTCCCGGAGGCTGAGCCCCTCCGGCACGTGCCACGGGCCGGCCTCGCCGCGGATGCACAGGACCGGCGTGTCCAGGACGTGCGAGGCCCAGGCGTCCCGGGCCGGCAGCGAGCCGTCCGGGGCGAGCGTGCGCAGCGGGTCGAGATCGGCCCACAGGGACTGGCGTGCGGAGCGCCACGGCGTCGGCCTGCCCTGCCGGAACGGCGAGTTGGCGAACGCCGCCACCAGTACCGCGCCGAGCAGATGGGCGAGCTGCCAGCGCCGCCCGTAACCGAGCGGACCGGGTTCCTCCTCTCCGGCGTCCAGGCAGACCTGGACGGAGGCGGTCGTGCACATCATGGCGCGGCCCGCCGGGCCCCACCGGTCCAGCGCCTTCTCCATGGCTTCGTAACGGGGTTCGCGCAGCAGCCTGCGCGGCGTCTGCCAGGGATCGACGCCCAGCCCGACGGCGGTGAGATCGAGCCGGTCGAGCGCGGCGCGTACGGCGACGAGGTCGTCGGCGGTGTCGTTGACACACGCCATCAGGGAATCCGCGGGGCGCGAGCTGAGCTCCAGCTGTCCGCCGGGTTCGAAGGTCACCGCAGCGTTCAGGGACAGCGCCCGGACGGCCGCTGCGGCCGCTTCGAGGCGGTGGTGCGGGACGGGGCTGTGCGGGCGGTCGCGATCGTGCAGGAGCCATTCGAGCTCGACTCCCACGATCCGCGGCGGCCCCGTCTTGAAGCAGATGCCGCGCAGTAAATCCTCTGCCTCGCCCTCGCCGAGGGGCGGGGCGTAGCCGGGCGGACCGTGGCCGCCGGACGTTTCGGGTGACATGCCGGGCCTCCTTTTGCCGGTGCGTCCGTCCTACCCAAACCCCTGCCGGGAGTTCGCACAAGGGTGCCCTCGTGCGCCGGAAATTCGGTTGCGTCCAAACTGCGGGAGCGTCGATCATGCCCCGTATGCACCATAAGGGGGAGGACCGGTGAGCGCCCGGCTGCGCGGCATCGCGCGAGAGACCGAGTCCATCGTCGAGGCGGGGGTCTACCGCACGCCGCAGGGGCGGGAAGTGAGTATCGAACGGGCGCTGACAGCCGCCCTCTCGGGTACCAGGCTGTACGGCCCGGAGCCGGTGTTGGTGGCGTCGCTGGACCGCGACCGCACACCGGTCATCGAGGTCACCGGCGAGAGCAGCCTGGCGGCCGCCGCCCGGATGACCGGGGAACGGCCCGGCAAGGTCGCCGTCCTGAACTACGCCTCCGCCCGCAACCCCGGTGGCGGATACCTCAACGGGGCCCAGGCGCAGGAGGAAGCCCTGTGCCGGGGCTCCGCGCTCTACGTCACGCTGCGCAGGGCACCGGAGTTCTACGCGCACCACCGCGCAGAGCGCAGCCCCTTCTACACCGACCGGGTCATCCACTCACCGGGCGTGCCGGTCTTCCGCGACGACCGGGGCCGGCTCCTCGACACCCCGTACGTGGCGGGATTCCTCACCTCGCCCGCGCCCAACGCCGGGGTGATCCGCCGTACGGACCCCGGCTCCGCACACCTCGTCGGGGCCGCGCTCGCCGCACGGGCCGAGCGGGTGCTGGAGGTCGCGAGCGTGCGTGGATACCGCAGGCTGGTGCTGGGGGCCTGGGGCTGTGGTGTGTTCCAGAACGATCCGGCGGAGGTGGCGGGCGTGTTCCGCGCGCTGCTCGCCGACGACGGCCGGTTCGCGGGCCACTTCGAGCAGATCGTCTTCGGCATCCTCGACCATGGCGGGAAATCACCCACCAGGGCCGCGTTCGATCATGTGTTCGGGAATATGGGGCAACCCTCACCCTGACGTTGAGCCATAGGCTTCGATGTCATCCGGCACGGTCCGCCTCGGCCGTTCGGGTCCGCGGCCCGGCACGCTCGCACGGGGACACCGTGGAAGTGACGGGCCGCCGCACCGTCACCTCCAGCCGTAGAGCTCCCGGAGCCGCCCGGCCACCAGGTCGAACCTGTCCCGGTCCAGGGCGCACGCCTCGCGCCGCATCCCGTCCTCGTGAACCCGCAGCACCCGGTCCAGATCGACCCAGGACGGCCGCCCCGAGCTGTCCCAGGGACCGGCGCCCAGGGCCACCCACTCGCGGTCCTGGTCGTGCTGCTTGCTGGAGAGCTGGACGGCGAGCAGGGTGCCCGCCTCCTCACGTGCCACGACGAGAACCGGGCGGTCCTTGCCGCGCCCGTCGTTCTCCTCGAACGGCACCCAGGTCCAGACGATTTCGCCGGGGTCGGGATCGCCGTCCCGGTCGGGGGCGTACGTGGCGCGGACCGGGCCCACCCCGTGCGGGTCGGCCTCCGCGGTGGCGCCGGGACCGGTGCGCCCGGGAGAGGCGGCCGAGCCGTCATTGATGTCGCTGCGGTGCTGGATGGTCATCGCAACACCGTAGAACCCGCACGGCCCCTCGCGTGGAGCGGGTCCGCGAAACCGGTACGGGGGCCGGAGCGTTCCCGTACCGAACGGGTCTGTAAGACTGCCCGACGCCATGATTCAGTTACCCGAGCAGCCCGCCGAAGGCCCCGTCCCGACCAGCGCCGACGTGGCGCGGCTCGCCGGCGTCTCCCGGGCCACCGTGTCCTACGTACTGAACAACAACGCGGCCGTACGGATCAGCGATCCGACCCGCCGCCGGGTGCGCGACGCGGCCGCCGAACTCGGCTACGTACCGCACGCGGCAGCCCGGAGCCTGCGCGCCGGACACTCCCGCATGGTGCTGCTGCCCACCGGGAGTTTCCCCTCCGGCCCGCTGCACCACCGCTTCCTGCGCGAGCTGGAGTCCGGACTGCGCCGCCTCGACTACACCGTGGTCCAGTACGGCTCCCTCGGGCTGGACGCCGACGACGCGGCCCGCGCCTGGGCGGAGCTGCGGCCCGTCGCCGTCATCGTGCCGGGCTCCGTCCCTCTCACCCCACAGGGCACAGCCGTGCTCCGTCGCTCCGGTGCCAAGGCGGTGATCACGCTCGGGCCGCAGCCCGTGGCGGGCGCCCACGCGCTGATCATGGACCAGCGCAGGGTCGGCAGCTGCGCCGTCCGCCATCTGCTGGAACGCGGCAGGCGCCGGATCGGCGTGGTGATGCCGGAGGAACCGGGCCTCGCGCCGTTCGCCGGACCCAGACTCGCGGGCGCCCGGCAGGCCGCCGCGGGCAAGGCCCGGATAGAGCCGCTGCCGCTGCGCAACGACGAGGAATCGGCCGCCGGGCTCGCCGCCCGCTGGCGCACACTCGGCCTGGACGCCGTCTTCGCCCACGACGACCTCCACGCGATGCTCCTGATGCGGGCGCTGCAGGACGCGGACGTCGAGATCCCCGGCGAGACCGCGGTGGTCGGCGCGGACGATCTGATGCTGGCGAGGCTGCTGCGGCCCAGGCTCAGCAGCGTACGGATGGAACTGGACATCGAGCAGCCGCTCGCCGACCTGGTCGACCGGCTGGTACGGCACCCCGGGAAGGAGCCCGAACGCCACGACCTGCTGCGGGCACGGGCCGTCCACCGCGATTCGAGCTGAACGCACCCGCCAGCGCGGCAACGTGCGCGGCGGACCTCCCTTGCCTAGCGTCATGACCATGAGCCATCCGCAGAGTTACGAGATCCTGCTGATCCCCCAGTTCACCGACGGCAAGGGGGCGGACGCCTCCGGCACCGGGCGGACCATCCGCTCCGCGGTCGTGGAGGCGACCGGCGCGACGGGCGAGTCCGGCTACCCGCGATACGCCGGGGAGGGCATGGTGGCCGACATCGACCCGGCGACCCACACCGTCGAGGCGATTCTCGTCGACGGCTCGGAGATCGACTACGGACTCACGGTCCGGATCTCGGACCGGCCCGTCCGGGAGAACCAGGTCCAGGACCAGCCGGTTCCGGAGAACCCCGTCCCGGAGGCGTCCGTCCCCGAGAACAACACGGACGGCTGAGTCCGCCGCCCGGCGACGCACCGCCCCCGCAGACGCGTCGGGGCCCGGCCGTGGACGGCCGGGCCCCGACAGGCTTCGCGTGCTTCCGCGAGACGCCTACTTCTGCTCCTTCTGGTCCTTCTGCTCGTCCGCGATGGACTTGCGGACCTCGTCCATGTCCAGCTTCCGGGCCTGCCCGATGACGTCCTCCAGCGCGGCCTCGGGCAGTGCGCCCGGCTGCGAGAAGACCGCCACGTTGTCACGGACGATCATGAGCGTCGGAATCGACCGGATCTCGAAGGCCGCCGCCAGCTCCTGCTGCGCCTCCGTGTCGACCTTGGCGAAGACCAGATCGGCGTGGCGCTCGGACGCCGAGTCGTAGACCGGGGCGAACTGCCGACACGGGCCGCACCAGGAAGCCCAGAAGTCGATCAGGACGAACTCGTTCTCGCTGACGACCTGATCGAAGTTTTCCTTGGTGAGCTCTACGGTGCTCATGCTCTGCTACCTCTTCCTGTGCCCGTGCGGACGTGTCCCCGGACAACGGTGCCTGTGCTTCCACTATTCCGCCTGCCCATGTGGCCGCCGCGCACACCCACCACCAAAATGGCCCTCATGACACATGCTGTGGAGCCTGCCGAGTACGACGTCGTGGTCATCGGGGCCGGTCCGGTGGGTGAGAACGTGGCGGACCGGGCCAGGGCCGCCGGTCTGAGCGCCGCGATCGTGGAGTCCGAGCTCATCGGCGGTGAGTGTTCGTACTGGGCCTGTATGCCGAGCAAGGCCCTGCTGCGCCCGGTCGTCGCCCGTGCGGAGGCCCGCCGCGTCCCCGGGCTCAGCGGATCCGTACAGGGCCCGCTCGACACCGCCGCCGTTCTCGCCCACCGCGACGACTACGCCTCCCACTGGAAGGACGACGGCCAGGTGGCCTGGCTGGAGGGCATCGGCGCGGACATCTACCGGGGCACCGGCCGGCTGACCGGCACGAAGGCGGTCTCCGTCACGGCGCCCGACGGCACGGAGCGGCGGCTCACCGCCCGGCACGCCGTCGCCGTCTGCACGGGCAGCCGGGCCGTGGTCCCCGATCTGCCCGGGGTCGCGGAGGCCCGGCCCTGGACGAGCCGCGAGGCGACGAGCGCCAAGGAGGTGCCGGGACGGCTCGTGGTCGTGGGCGGGGGCGTGGTCGGGGTGGAGATGGCCACGGTGTGGGGCGCCCTAGGCGCGGAGGTCACCGTGCTCGTCCGCGGCGCGGGGCTGCTGCCCCGGATGGAGCCGTTCGCCGGTGAGCTGGTCGCGGAGGCGCTGACCGAGGCCGGGGCCGATGTCCGGTTCGGCGTCTCGGCCACCGCCGTACGGCGTCCGGCCCCGGACGGACCGGTCACCGTCGAGCTGGACAACGGTGAGAGCGTCGAGGCCGACGAGATCCTCTTCGCGACCGGCCGCGCCCCGCGCACCGAAGACCTGGGACTGGAGACGGTGCACCTGAAGCCCGGCTCCTGGCTGACGGTGGACGACAGCTGCCGGGTCGAGGGCACCGGCTGGCTCTACGCCGTGGGTGACGTCAACCACCGCGCGCTCCTGACCCACCAGGGCAAGTACCAGGCCCGGATCGCCGGAGCGGCGATCGCCGCCCGCGCCCAGGGCGTCCCGCTGCTGGAGACCGACCGCTGGGGCGCCCACGCGGCGACCGCCGACCACGCCGCCGTTCCCCAGGTCGTCTTCACCGACCCGGAGGCCGCCTCGGTCGGCCTCACCCTGGCCGAGGCGGAGCAGGCGGGCCACCGGGTCAGGGCCGTCGACCACGACCTCGGCGCGGTCGCGGGCGCCGGGCTGTACGCGGACGGCTACCGGGGCCGCGCCCGCATGATCGTCGACCTCGACCGGGAGATCCTGCTCGGCGTCACCTTCGTGGGTCCGGGCACCGGCGAGCTGCTGCACTCGGCGACGATCGCGGTCGCGGCGGAGGTCCCGATCGAGCGGCTCTGGCACGCGGTCCCCGCCTACCCGACGATCAGCGAGATCTGGCTGCGGCTCCTGGAGACGTATCGGGGGTAGCGGCGGGGGTCGGGGCGGACGGTGAAGGGCGTGCGGGTGCGGCGGGCGGAGCGAGTCATCTCTGCTGTGGTCTAGGGCGTGTCGTCGAACTGCCGCCCTCCGGGCGACGACGGCAGTCCGACGACACGCCCTAGGCCAAGGGGGTGCCGTCCCTCTATCCTCGTGCGTGCCGGCGGCACGCCACTCCCCACCCCTGGTTGCGCGCCGGCGAGCGCGATGCCCGGCCGACTCTCCGTCGAGCGGCCGGGTAACCTCCCCCCACTCACCGCCTCCAGGAGGCCACGGTGAAAGTACGCACCAGAATCACGGCGATCGTCGGCGCTGCCTGTCTCGCCGCGTCGCTGGCCCTCGCCACGGCGTCGGCCGCCCCGCAGCGGTCGGCGTCGGTCGTCCTCAACGAAGTCGCGCGCGCCACGAGCCCGTCCGCCGGCACCGCCGGGCCGGACGGCACGGTCTGGATCGCCGAACGCGCGGGAACCGTAAGGGTTCTGAACGACCAGGGGCTCGGCGAGCCGGTCCTGGACATCTCCGACGAGACCACCATCGACGGCGAACGCGGCCTGCTGGGCATCGCGTTCGATCCGGACTTCGCACACTTCTACATCTCGTTCACCGACCTCGAAGGCACCAGCACCGTGGACGAGTTCGCCATGGCGGGCGGCACGATCCGGCCGGACACCCGGCGCACCGTTCTGACACAGACCCAGCCGTACTCGAACCACAACGGCGGCGACATCATGTTCGGCCCCGACGGCTATCTCTACATCGGCCTCGGTGACGGTGGTTCGGGCGGTGACCCGGACGGCAACGGCCAGAACCTCGGCACGCTGCTCGGCAAACTTCTGCGGATCGATCCGGGCGGCGGTGACCCGTACGCCATCCCGGCGGACAACCCGTTCGTGGGAGACCCCACGGCGAGGGGCGAGATCTGGGCGTACGGACTGCGCAACCCGTGGCGGTTCTCGTTCGACGCGGGCACGGGCGACCTGCTGATCGGTGACGTCGGCCAGAGCGACTGGGAGGAGATCGACTGGGCTCCCGCGTCCAGCAAGGGCGGCGAGAACTACGGCTGGTCCTCGATGGAGGGCAATCACCCCTTCCGCGGCGGTACCGAGCCCGCGAATCACGTGCCGCCGGTCCACGAGTACGACCGCAGCGGCCTCGGCTGCTCGGTCACCGGTGGCTACGTCTACCGGGGCGATGCCATCGCCGATCTCAAGGGGCAGTACGTGTTCAGCGACTACTGCGACGGCACGATCCGCACCCTGCGGATCGAGAACGGCGAGGTCACCGGCGAGGGTGACCTGGGAGTCCAGGGCGGCGAGGTCATTTCGTTCGTGGAGGGCGGCGACGGCGAACTGTATGTTCTCGCCATCGGCGGCGGCATCTCGCGCATCGACCCGGCGTGAGCCGATGACGTCCCCCGCACACTGACAGCCGGAAGGCCCGCAGGGCCGGGACCGCGAACCGCGGTCCCGGCCCTGCGCGACCGTTTCGCTCAGGCCGGGGGCTGGCTGTCGCTGGTGGTGACGCGGACGTGGTCGACGACGAGTTGCTGGGGGAAGGTGGTGTTGCCGTCGGGGTCGCCGGGCCAGTAGCCGCCGACGGCGAGGTTGAGGATGAGGAAGAAGGGCTTGTTGAAGGCCCAGGTGTTGCCGTTGGTGTCGGCGGGGGTGCGGTGCTGGTAGACGTTGCCGTCGACGGACCAGGTGATGGAGTCGGGGGCCCAGTCGATGGCGAAGGTGTGGAAGTCGTCGGCGAACGCCTGGCCATCGGGGAGGGTGTATCCGGCGCCGATGCCGGCGGAGCCGGAGTAGCCGGGTCCGTGCAGGGTGCCGTGGACGGTGCCTGGTTCGAAGCCGACGTTCTCCATGATGTCGATCTCGCCGGAGTTGGGCCAGCCGACCTGTCCGATGTCGTCGCCGAGCATCCAGAAGGCGGGCCACATGCCCTGGCCGCGCGGGATCTTCATCCGGGCCTCGACATGACCGTAGGCCTGGGTGAACTTGCCCGAGGTGTTCAGCCGCGCCGACGTGTACTCGCAGGTGCCGTACCAGCACTGGTAGTTGCTCGGGTTCTCCTTGCGCGCGGTGATGACCAGATGGCCCTGGCCGTCCAGCGCCGCGTTGCTGTTCCCGGCGGTGTAGTACTGCCGCTCGTGGTTGTCGACGTTGTCCCCGGTCTCGATCTGCCACTTGCCGCCGTCGACAGCGGAACCGGCGGCCCCGTCGAAGTCGTCGGTGAACGTCGCGGCAGCCGCGGACGCCTGGCTGGTGACGGAGCCCTGTGCCGCCGGAAGGGGCACGGGAGCGGCGGAGGCGAGGCCGGAGGTGGCCGAGACGAGGGCGAGTACCGAGAGTGCGGAGACCAGGAGGCGCCTGGTCAGGTGGGGGGAGCTCATGTGGATTTCCTTTCCGTACGGGACGGAGGAAATGTGACTAGCCATGCATATGACAAGTGGGGGCATGGCGGCCACGTGGGGGAGTTGAGGCCTTAGTTCACTACGTGATTTAAGAAGTGAACCAAGAGCGTGTCAAGGCTCCTCACAGACCACAGTTGTTGCACGCACCGAACCCGCCGTCCCGGCGGTACGCGTGTCAGTTCCCGGGGTCCGGCTGGAGCGGCCGGCCGCAGCGCAGGTTCCACCGCCCCGACCTGCCGCTGAGCTCCGTGACGGTCAGCGGTGCCACGTCCAGCCGCCAGAAGGCCTGCGGCGGAAGGTCCAGCGCGTGGACGGTGGCGGCCCGGACCACGGCGGGCTCGACCACCACCAGCACCCGCCCGCCACCGCTCCCGTGCGAGGAGTCGAGCCACGTGCCCACCCGGGCGCAGAGCTCCAGCAGGGACTCGCCCCCGTGCGGAGCGGCGGACGGATCGGTCAGCCAGGCCGCCACCCCGTCCGGCTCGTCCGCGCTCACCTCGCTGAGCGGCGCACCGGACCAGCGGCCCATCTCCCAGTCGCACAGGGCGGGTTCGGGATCGGACCGGAGTCCGAGGGCGTCCGCGGTGGCGGCACAGCGCAGGGACGGACCCCGCAGGCACCGGTCCGCGACGGGCACGACGCCGGCGGCGGACCGGGCCTGCCGGAGCCCGGAGGCGTCCAGCGGCGCGTCGCCCGCGAACCGGGCCTCACGCAGCGCGGCGTTCATCGCCGGTGAGATCAACATCACCCGTACCGTCATTACCGCCCTCAACTCCCTGAACAGTGGCCACTTGGCCAAGCACACCATGGCATCCGGGCTCCTCGGCACCCTCGACGCACCATGGCGGGCCCCGCTTCGAGGCGGTATGGTCGCGACGACATGACGACGGTGTGACGGAAGCCCGGTGAGAATCCGGCACGGTCGCGCCACTGTGAACCCGTACCTGTGCGGGAAGTCAGACCCAGCACCTTCGTCTCAGGCACCACGATCGGGACGCGTGTTCCCACAGGAGGTTCTGCCATGGCACAGACTGCTGCCCCCACCACCGGCGCACCCGCCATCACCCCCATCTCCCTCAAGGCCATTGCCCCTTGGGCGGTCTTCTTCGGCATCGTCATGCTGATCCTGCTGTACTTCGTCGGCGCCGAGCAGGGCGCCACCTCCGTCATCTCGGGCGCGGGCGTGCACGAGTGGGTCCACGACGGCCGTCATCTCCTCGGTTTCCCCTGCCACTGACCTACCGGGCTGATCCAGGGGAATCCCTCATGAACTCCATATCTGTCAGAGCTCTGCTGGTCCGCGGCATGCTGGCCGGCCTGATCGCGGGCGCGCTCGCGCTGATCGTCGCCTACTGCCTCGGTGAGTCCCGGGTGGACGCGGCCATCGCTCTCGAAGAGGCGCACAGCCACGACCACGGCGGCGGCGAGGAACTCGTCAGCCGCACCATGCAGTCCACCGCGGGCCTCGCCACCGGCGTGCTCGTCTTCGGCGTGGCCATCGGCGGCATCGCCGCACTCGTCTTCTGCTACGCCCTCGGCCGGATGGGCCGGTTCGGCCCGCGGGCCACGGCGGCGTTGATCGCGGGCGCCGCCCTGCTGACCGTGTACGTCGTGCCGTTCCTGAAGTACCCGGCCAACCCGCCGGCCGTCGGCAACCCCGACACCATCGGCAAACGCACCACGCTGTTCTTCCTGATGGTCGCCCTCAGCGTGCTGCTGGCCGTCGCCGCCGTCATCCTCGGGAGGCGACTGGCTCCCCGCCTGGGCGCCTGGAACGCGACGATCGCGGCAGCGGCCGGCTATGTGCTGGTGATCGGTCTCGCGTACGCGTTCCTGCCCTCGTTCAACGAGGTGGGAAGGGACTTCCCGGCCACCCTGCTGTGGCAGTTCAGGCTGGCCACGCTCGCGGTTCAGTTCACGCTATGGACCACTTTCGGGCTGGTCTTCGGCTACCTCACGGAGCGGCTGCTGGTGCCGAGGGAGCAGGCCGTGACGGCCGGAAGCGGAACGTCGGAACGAACCGCCACCGCCGCGGGCTGACCGCACGCAGGCACTGTCGGACCGCGACACATCGGAACCCGCGAGGTGAATTCTCGCGGGTTCCGCCGTGTTCCGGTCCGGGCCCGGACCGGCTCACTCCTGGCCGGGCCGCTCGTCCCAGTCCACCCGGTAGTGCTTCAGCGCGGAGTCCTGACGCACGAAACGCATGCCCGCGGCTGTCATGACGCGCTGGGACGCGATGTTGTCGAGGTCGGTGTCCCCGTGCACGCAGGTGACGCCCTGGTCCCGGGCGAACCGCAGCAGCGCCCGCAGCGCCTCGGAGGCGTACCCCATGCCCCGGACCGACGGCACCAGCCCGTAACCGATCGTGACGTGCCCGGCCTCGTCGGGCGCTCCGTGGAACCCCATCCCGCCGATCACCGGCCCGTCCTCCCCGAGCCGTATCTCGTACGAGCCGAACGGGCTCGGATCCCCGGGGCCGGCAAAGGTGCCGAGCAGCCGCGTGGCCGCCGCCCGCTCACCCGGGGAGGGGTACCCGGCCGCCCAGCTGACGCCCTCCGGTGGGCAGCCGGCCACCACGTGCTCGGCGTCGGATGCGCTCATGGCGCGGAGCAGGAGGCGTGGAGTACCGAGCACAGTCATGACCCAGTGGACTATCACGCGGTCCGCGCGGTCCGCACCCGGATATCCCCTCGTCCGCGCCGGTCGGCCGGCGCGGACGAGGGCGGTGACCGGCCGCCGGCTACTCGCCCCCGGCCGGTGTGAAGTCCCCGGACAGCGCGGCCGCCACCCGGAGGTGCGTCGCGGCCTCCGCCGGGCGCCCCTGGCGCTCCAGCGTGCGCCCGAGCATCAGCCGGGCGTAGTGCTCGACGGGATCGAGCTCCAGCACCGCCCGCAGTTCTGTCTCGGCCCGGCCCAGCCGCGCCGAGTGGTAGTAGGCCCTGGCCAGCAGCAGGCGCGGCGCGACCTGCTCCGGCACCTCCTCGACCAGCCCGCCCAGAATCCGGGCCGCCACCAGGTACTCCTTCGACTCGAAGAAGAACTGCGCGCGGTCCCACCGCTCGGCGGCGGTTCCGAACTCGTAGTAGGTGTCGGTCATTCGTCCTCCTCGGTCGAGGCTCGCCGCCGGGCCGGTCCCGTACGCGTCAATCGCCACAACACTCCGAGATGGTTTAACATTCCACTAAATATTCGGCGTGGGTGCCGTCGGACCGGGCCGTACGGGAATAGGTTGAGCGCCATGAGCAATCTCGATCGTCAGGCCGTCCCCTCCGTCTGCGGAGGACGCGGCTTCGTCGTGGCCGAACCGGTACGTGAACTCCTCACCCCGCGCCGTGTGAAGCTCGGGGAGTCCACCGAGGTCCGCAGACTGCTGCCCAATCTCGGCCGCCGCATGGTCGGGGCCTGGGCCTTCGTGGACCACTACGGCCCCGACGACATCGCCGACGAGCCCGGGATGCAGGTACCGCCCCACCCCCACATGGGCCTGCAGACGGTCAGCTGGCTGCACGAGGGCGAGGTCCTGCACCGCGACAGCCTCGGCAGCCTGGCGACGATCCGCCCGCGCGAACTCGGCCTGATGACCTCCGGCCGGGCGATCAGCCACTCCGAGGAGAGCCCCAGGTCGCACGCCGCGCTGCTGCACGGCGCGCAGCTCTGGGTCGCGCTCCCCAACGCCCACCGCGATACGGAGCCGCACTTCCAGCACCACACGGACCTGCCGACGGTCACCGCCCCGGGCCTCACCGCCACGGTGATCCTCGGCGACCTCGACGGCGCGACCTCGCCCGGCACCACGTACACCCCGATCGTCGGCGCCGACCTCGCCCTGAACCGGGGCGCCGAGGCGCGTCTCCCGCTCGACCCCGACTTCGAGTACGCGGTGCTGTCGATGTCCGGCGAGGCCGAGGTCGACGGCGTACCCGTCCTGCCGGGCTCGATGCTCTACCTCGGCTGCGGCCGCGACGAACTTCCGCTGCGCGCGGAGTCCGACGCCGGTCTGATGCTCTTGGGCGGTGAGCCCTTCGAGGAGGAGATCGTCATGTGGTGGAACTTCGTGGGCAGGACCCAGGACGACATCGAGAAGGCCCGTGAGGGCTGGATGAACGGTGACCGGTTCGGCGCTGTACGCGGCTACGACGGCGCCCCGCTCCCCGCCCCCGCCCTGCCGCCGGTGCCCTTGAAGGCGCGCGGTCGGGTGCGTTGACCCGCTCCTGCTCATCGGTGGAGGCCCTTGCCCTTGTCGCCTGCGGTTGCGTGCGGGCGGGGGAGGACCCCCGGGCGTTGTTCCGGATGTTCGTGGATGGCTGAGTGGTCATGTGTGACCTTGTCGGGCCAGGTGTGCCAGGACTGGTACTGACCTTCCGCCGACTTCCCTGACCGACTGTCGGACGTGAGTCGGAGCCCACGTGGTGTGGTCCGCGCACACCGTCACCGCGCGGGACGGGGCGAGGTGGCGAGCGTGCAGGGCCCCGCGCCCTGCGACCATGCACCGGGTCCTCGGAACGCCTATCGACGGCGGGCTGGTGAGCCTCCCGCTGGAACCGGCGCTGCTCGCGCTGCGGCGCCTCGCCGTGGAGGACAGAACCGTCCGCCGCTTCCGGGGAGCCGAAGGCGGCGCGTAGAGCACGTGCGAGGAAGTGGCGGTCCGCCCGCGCCCGGAAGATGGACACGGTTCGCCCGCTGCGCTTTTTGACGCCTCGAAAGGAATGGCCACGTGACCGCGATGCAGGACGTGTACGCCGATCTGGCGGTGGAGGGCACCGAACTCGGTGATCTCGTGTCAGGACTGAGCCCCGAGGAATGGGCGGCGGAGACCCCCGCCGCCTCCTGGACGGTCCGTCACCAGGTGGCTCACCTGGCGTACGTCTCCCATATGGTCCGGCTCGCGGCGAGCGACGCGGACGGCTTCGAGACCGAGACCGCGCCGGTCCGGGAGAACTTCCAGTCCGGGATGGACGCGAGGCTCGCCGAGTACGTCGCGGAGCCGGTTCCCGTTCTGCTGCGTCGCTGGGCCGAGGAACGGGCCGCCGCCGAGAAGGGGCTGGCCGCGCTGGAGCGGCGTGACCTCGTGCCGTGGCCGGCCGGAGCGCTGCCGGGCAGTGTGCTCGCCGCGGTCGCGTTGACGGAGCTATTCGCGCACGGCCAGGACATCCGCGACGGCCTCGGGCGTCCGCGCGTGCTCACTGACCGGATCGGCCACATCGTCTTCCTCGGCACCCGCACCCGGGACCTGGCCTACCGTGTCCGCGGTCTGCGGCCTCCGGCCAAGCCGTTCCGTTTCGAGCTGACGGCCCCGTCCGGGGTGCTGTGGGCCTTCGGCCCGCCGGAGGCCAGGCAGCGGATCGCCGGCCCGGCCGAGGACCTCTGCCTGCTCGTCACCCGGCGCAGGCACCGCGACGACCTCGCGCTGAGCGCTGTCGGGACGGAGGCCGACCAGTGGCTGGACATCGCACAGTCCTACGTCGGACCGCCCGGCACGGGCCGGGCACCGCAGTGAGCAATATGGCGTATAGATCACCGGCCCGGTGGCTGCTTTTCTATCTGACGGGCCGTCTTCGGTCCGCCCGACACGAGGGATCTGGGGTTGCCGTGCGAGAACAACGGACCAGCTGGTGGCTGCTGTTGAAGCGTGCCTGTGCCACCGCCCTGATCGTCACCGGACATCTGATCGCCGCCCTGCCGCACACGATGACCCGCGGCGGCCGGACCCGACTGGCGCACCGCGCTCCCCGGCTGCTCACCGCGCTGGGGCCGTTCTTCGTCAAGGCGGGGCAACTGCTCAGCACGCGCCGTGACCTGGTCCCCGAACGCTGGTGCGACGCGTTGGGCGAACTGGCCGACGAGGTGCGGCAGCCGAGACGCGCGGCGGTGGCACGCACCCTCGCCGAGGCCGGATTCTCGGATGCCTTCGCCGAGTTCGACTGGAAGCCGGTGGCTTGCGGCAGTATCGCCAGTGTGCACCGCGCACGGCTCGCCGACGGCACCGAGGTCGCCGTCAAGGTGCAGCGGCACGGCATCCGCCCGGTGCTGGAGGCCGACCTGCGACTGGCCCTGCTCGGCGCGCGGGCCGGCCGGCTGATGCCGAGCATGCGGGACCTGCCCGCCGAGGAGATGATCGGACAACTCGGCGGCGCCGTCCTGCGCCAGCTCGACTTCACCGCCGAACACGATTCCCTGCTCGCGCTGCGCGGCAACCTCCGCGACCACACCGAACTGCGCATCCCCGCGCCCGTCGAGGGACTGTGCGGACCGACGGTGCTCACCATGGAGTTCGTCCCGGACATCGGCCGGTTCCGGCCCCACGGCATGTCGGTGGCCCGCCGCCAGGAGGTGGTCCGAGACGTCCTGCGGGCGGTCTACCGCATGCTCTTCGTGGACGGCGTGGTGCACTGCGACCTGCATCCGGGCAACCTCTGCCTGGACGGTGAGGGGCGGGTCGTGGTGCTGGACGCCGGCTTCGTGGTGCGGCTGCCCGACGCCGTGCGGCGCTCCTTCGCCGGCTTCTTCCTCAACATGGCCCAGGGCAACGGCCCGAAGTGCGCGGACATCGTGCTCAACAGCGCCGCGCGGCTCCCCGCGGAATTGGACCGGGAAGGTTTCCGCAGCGCGGTGACGGAGCTGGTGGACGAGGTGGCCGGGGCGCTGTCCAAGGACTTCGACCTCGGGGCGTTCGCGCCGCGGCTGTTCAAGCTCCAGAAGGATTTCGGCGTCTTCGCCGCGGCCGAGTTCGCCTTCCCGCTGCTGTCGCTCCTGGTGCTGGAGGGAATGATCAAGGAGTTCGACTCCGAGGTCGACTTTCAGGCCGAGGCGGTTCCCGTGCTGATGGCCTCCTTCGCCAAGGACGTCCAAGTGGACGCCGAGCGCCGCGAGGACGGCCCCCTTGGCGGGTGGGCCGCCTGAGAACCGCGCCGGCCCCGCCTTCGTGCGGCACGGGCCGGGCGGCACGAACCGCCGCGTGGCGGATATCACCCGACAGCTCCCGCCGGACCGGTTGTGCACGCCTGCGGACCGGCCGCGTCGGCCGGCGGAGCGACACGCCGAGCAGGGGACGGAGAAGGAGGAACGACATGTTGGTCTGTGTGACAGGAGGCACCGGCTTCCTCGGCTCGCACACGGTCGCGGCCCTCGCGGCCGGCGGAGCGCGGATCCGGCTGCTGGTGCGCGACCCGCTGCGGCTGGCGCCGGCGCTCGGCCCGCTCGGCATCGACCCGGACACGGTGGAGACCGTCACCGGCGACGTCGCTGACGAGGCAGCGGCGGCCCGCGCGGTCCGCGGCGCCGACGCCGTGATCCACCTGGGGTCGGTCTACTCCTTCGACCGCCGGCGCCGTGACGACATCACCCGCACCAATGTGGCGGGCACCGAAGCGGTCCTGAAGGCGGCGGTCCGGGCCGGGACCGGCACGGTGGTGTACGTCTCGACCGTCGGCGCCCTGATTCCCACCACCGAATCCGAGCTGCGCGCCGAAAGCCCGGTGGGGGACCCCGACGAGCCCTACCTGGCGAGCAAGGCGGCCTGCGAGACGCTGGCCCGGCGGCACCAGGACGACGGGGCGCCGGTCCACATCGTCTACCCCCCGGCCCTGCTGGGCCCCGACGACCCGAGGCTCGGTGACCAGACCGGCCGGCTGCGCGACGCGCTGCGCGGTCTGATGCCGCTGTGGCCCACCGGCGGCTTCCCGCTGGGCGACGTGCGTGACACCGCCGCGGTACTCGGGGGGCTGGTCCTCGGCCCGCCGCCGGACAAGCCGGTACGGGTCTTCGGGCCCAACCGGTACGTGACGACGGCCGACTACCTGACGGAGCTCCGCGCGGCGACCGGCCGCCGGCTCAGGACGCTGCGGCTGCCGGGGCGGGCCATGCTTCCCGCCGCACGGGTCGCCGATGAGGTCCAGCGGTGGTGGTCGTGGCACATCCCCGCCGAGTTCGGCGCCGCCTACACCTGCGTGCACGCGGTCCCGGTGGCCCGAGCCGCTACGGCCGGGTTCCCCACGGCGCGGCCCGTCGCGACGACGATGGCCGACACCGCTCGCTGGCTCCACCGGGCCGGTCTGCTGACGCGGCGCCAGGCCGGCACCGTGGGCGAGCGGAGCGGGTCATGAAGGCGGCGGGGACCGGACACGATCCGGCCGAGCAGTACCACGCCTACCGGCGGACCAGGAAGAACATCGCCGGCCTGGTCACCCGGACGCCGGACACGGCCGCCGCCGGTGTGCCCGCCTGCCCCGACTGGACCGTGCGCGACCTCATCGGTCACCTGGTGCACATATGCGAGTCGTTCGTCGCCCTGGAGGACAACCAGATAGACCTGCGCCCGTCGGAGGGCGTTGACCTGCCCGTTCTGCTGGACCGGTGGGACGCCCTGGACGGCGAGTTGCGCGAGGCACTGGACCGCACCCCCGAGCTGCGGCGGCGCATCCTGTTGCTCGACGTGTTCTCGCACGAGATGGACCTGCGCGACGGTCTGGGCGAGACGGTTGAGCCGTCCGGCCATCCGGCGTTCCCCGGCGCGCTGGACCTGGCCACTATGGGCTTCGGCCTCGCGCTGCACGGGGGGAATCTGCCGGCGCTGCGGATCGACACCCCGGAGCGGGACTGGGTGGTGGGAGAGGGTGCTCCCGTCGCCACTGTCCAGGGCCCGGCTTTCGACGTGTTCCGGTCGCTGACCGGCCGCCGTACCCGGCACCAGATCGAGGACCTGCGCTGGTCAGGGGACCCGTCGGCGATCTGGATGCCGGCCTTCGCCTGGGGGCCGTTCGCGCCGCCCGCGAACGAGGTGGAGCCGGTCCGCGGGTTCTGACCCGCCGGGCCCCGCGAGGGCCGCGGCAGGAGCGTCCGGGTCCGCACCGGCCGGGCCGGGTGCCCAGGGCGGGGCCGGCGCACGGAAGGGCTGCACGAAGGAGAACGCCCGGCCCGTCGCACGACGGACCGGGCGTTCTCCTTCGCGCCTGCGGTCTCAGGTGCCGGAGACGGCGGGCAGCTCGAAAGGAGCACCGCCGGCCTTCGGCAGACCCGAGAAGTCCAGCTCCGGCAGCGCCAGCAGGATCGGCAGGTCCAGGGGGGTCGGCGGACGCCCGATCAGGTTGACCCGGACGTCCTGGTCCCGTCGTACGTTCAGGACCTGGCCCGAAGCCACCAGCAGCGGGCGCCGCCGACCGAGCGGCGAGGGAGGGTCGTCCATGGCGAGTACGGCCGCCCGGATGTACCAGGGGCCCTCCGACAGGCGCAGCGAGAACGAACCGGGCCCGTCCAGGATCGCGCAGGCGGTCGGGCGGCCCTGCACGATCGACTCACGGAACGCACCGACGTAGATCCGCACCGGCTGTGTGACGCCGGGGAGACGAATGGTGCCCTCCAGTTCACTGGTGGGCCGGCCACCGTCGAGCGGCTGCTCCGGCCCCGTGGCGGCCCCGCCGCTCGGCGTGAGCAGCCCGGCACGGGCCAGCGCCCGGTAGCGGGCCGGGGAGTGACTCACACTGCGGGTGAAACGACTGGTGAAGGTGCCGAGACTGTTGTAGCCGACCCGGTAGGAGATCTCGGTGACGCTGAGATTGGTTTCCAACAACAGGTTCTTCGCCTGGTGCAACCGGACCACGGAAAGGAACCGGCCCGGGGAGGTCCCGGTGAGATTGCGGAACACTCGGGAGAAGTAGAATTTGCTGAGAATCGCGGTGTTGGCGATCTCGTCGAGCGAAAGTGGTTCCTCGTATCGGTCCCACATCGTCGCTATCGCGCGTTCAACGGCGACCTGCATGGCATTGCTCCAAGCTTGTCGATGAATCGAATGCGTCCTGACGGAAATGGCCGAGCAGCATCTCAGAACTGACGCTCTGTCGGTGACATAATGTGTACCGCAAAGATTTGCACGGCATTTCTCCGAACGTGCCGATGAAGCGATACGTCCTGACCGGGCGTGCAGGGCAGAGCCTGACGGCCGCAGGTCGGCGGGAAAGGGGACCCGCTTTCGGGCGACGACGTGAAAGTGTTGGAGCCCGCTGCGCCGCATCGGGCATCAACACCTGGAGAATTCAGGGCGCACGGACCCTGTATCGGAACACCACCGCAAGGCGGTGGGCGGAACGACAGCCGCAGACCGAGGGGGCTGGGTGTTCAGCTGTCGCGGAGCAGTTGTCCGCTGCGCCGCTGGGCCGCCCGCTGGGCCGCCCACGACGTGACAGCGAGGATCTCCCGGTCACCCTCGCCGCTCTGCCGGAAGGCCGCGATGACCTTGTCGTCCACCCGGTAGGAGGCCAGGGCGGTGAGCAGTGCGAGGTTGCCCGCCGGCCGGTCGGCCGGCGGCAGTTCCCGCAGCGGGGCGTCCAGCCAGGCCCGGCCGAGGCCGGGGTCGCCGCCGTCCCAGCGGGCCAGTTCGGCGGTCACCAGGTTCCGGACCGGCTCCGGCACCAGTTCGGCCGCCGTCAGCTCGACGGCCGCCGTGCTGCGGGCCAGCGCCGCGGCGATCCGCGGATCGGCCGCCGCCCAGTCCAGTTCCTTCGGCAGCGGTGCGTCGGGCAGCAGCGACAGCGACGTACCGGGCCGGGCCCTGGCCCGGACGGAGCTGCGCATCAGGCCGGTCAGCACCCGCAGCACGGGGCCCACCGCCCGGTCCGGGGCGTGCGGCGGCAGCGGTTGCGCGCCCAGGAAGACGTTGACCATCCGGTTGAGGTACTGGAGGCAGAACGCGGTCCCGGCCAGCTCCGGCACCAGTTCGGGTGCGAACGGGGGCCTGCCCGCCGAGCCGATCCACGCCGCCAACTGGTCCGGCTCCGTCCCCGGGCCGCCGTCCGGTCCCGACTTGGCGCCCCGCCCGGACGAAGGGGGCCGGGCCGTCAGGGAGTTGTGCATCGTGGAGTGCATGGTGGTGCAGAAGGGGCACTGGTTGCCCCGGGATACGGCGGCGGCCACCGCTTCCTTCACGGCCCGCGGGGCCAGCCCGTCGGCCAGCATCGTCTCGCGCAGTGTCATCCAGGAGGCCGCGAGCAGTGCCGGCACCGGAGCGTGCAGGGCTATGGGTGGCGCCAGCACCCCGAAGTCCCGTTCGAGCTCCCGGTAGACCCGGGCGGTGTCGCCGGTCGCCTCACCGAACGGCACGGTCGCGATGTGCCGGATCTGGAGCAGGGACAGCCTCCTGAGCGGCGACTGGACGAGCAGTCTCGGGTCCTTCATGCGTCTGCTCCGGGATCCGGACCGGTGACGTCGCGCCGCGGTGGCTCCGCGTGGCCTTCATGCATCGGTGGCACTTCCCTCAGCTCCTCGGCGGATGACTTTCGGTGCGCAGTCAATCGTCACACCGATGCGGGGTTCCTCCTTCTTCATTCTTGCGGTCTGACGGCCCGTCCCAAACGAGTTGCGGGGCACGACTGCCGCTGGGCGCGCGGCCGTGCCCCGTCCGGGCCCGCCGCTGTGGGCGGGCCCGGACGGAGCCACGGGTGACGGCACGTCCTAAGGGACGGGGAAGAACGCCCGGACGAAGCGTTCGAACATCCTGTCCCCGATGGTCCACCGCATCCGCGGCAGCAACCGGGACGGCATCCCGATCCGGTACCTGATGCGAGGGTTGTCGCTGGTCACCGCCTTCTCTATGACCTGCGCCACGGTCTCCGCACGCACCGCCATCCGGCCGCGGCCGCTCGGCTTCTCCGTCTCCCGGTAGGCGCCGTGCCAGTCGACGAAGTACTTCCAGAAGTCGTCGTACACACCGCCACGCTCCTGCCCCGACATCCCGAGGTCGGCGACCGACATCGGTACGAACCCGCCGAGCACCGGGGACGGTTCGACCAGCACCACCTTGATGCCGAACCCGTCCACCTCCAGACGCAGCGAATCGCTGATGGCCTCCAGCGCGTGCTTGGTGGCCTGGTAGTAACCGCGGCCCGGGGTGGCGAACTGGCCGAAGATGGACGACATCATGATCACCCGGCCGCTGCCCCGCGCCCGCATGCCGGGCAGCACGAGCTGGGTGAGCCGGCACAGTCCGAAGAGGTTCGTCTCGAACTGGCTGCGCACCTCGTCCATCGGCGTCTCGCCGATGGTGCCGTTGAGGCTGTAGGCGGCGTTGTTGATCAGGGTGCCGACCGAGCCGTGCTCGGCGGTGATCCTGTCGACGACGGACGTCATCGAATCCTCGTCGTTGACGTCCAGTTGGAGGACCCGGATGCCCTCGGCCTCCAGCTCGGCCAGTGCCTCGGGCCGTCGCGCCGTCGCGTAGACCGGCCAGCCGGCCCGGTGCAGCCGCAGCGCCACGGCCTTTCCGGTGCCGGAGGACATGCCGGTGCTCGACGACGCCCCGGTCAGCAGGATCGCTCGCGAGGGGCTGCTCATCGGGGCTCCGCCAGCGGCAGCTCGGACACGGTGGCGTCCTCCGGCTGCGAGGCGATCCGGCTGCGGGCCACGGAGTCTCCCAGGCCCAGGCCGTCCACCAGGCGGTTGATGAAGGCGAACAGTGACGCGGTGAAGACCGCTTCCAGCATCTCCGCGTTGGTCCAGCCCGCGGCCTCGGTCCTGGCCCAGTCCTCGTCGGTGACCCGGAACGCTCCCGTGCAGATCTGGGTGACCAGGCGCATGAGCTCCTTGGTGCGCTCGTCGATCGGCAGGTCCTCCACCGAGGCGGCGCCGGCTATCGCGTCGGTGAGTTCCTGATCGCCGCCGAACTGGGCCAGGAACCAGTTGTGGGTGCCCACGCAGTACGGGCAGCCGTTGACCTTGGAGCTCCAGGCGGAGATCATCTCGCGGGTCGCACGCGGCAGCACGCCGTCGTTGAACACGCCGCCGTAGCCGGCGATCACGACCTCCAGCAGGTCGGGTCGGCTGGACACCAGGCGGAACATGTCCGGCACGAAGGGAATCCCCATCCGGGACTTGATCGCCTCGTACAGCTCCGCGGTCCTGCCCTGGGCCTCGTCCTCCCCCACCAGGGGGACGCGGACCGTGCTCAGCGCATTCGGATCGGTCATGGATGATCGCCTTTTCTTCCGATTGTGGGAGCCGCCCCGCGAACCGATTGAGAAATGCAGGAAAATATGGTCATGCTGTCCGCCAGGTAATTGCGGCGTTGTTTTCTCTCATGGTGGCAGGAATGGCGACGGCGTCTCGTCTTTCAGATTGCCCTGCGTCCGCCTGCCGGCGGGTTCCGGACCTGGACATACGGGCGGCCGTCCCGGCGCGGCAGGCGCCGGAACGGCCGTCGGGGGAGGCCGGGCGGGTTCAGCTCACTCGGCGCGCAGCCAGTCCGCGAGCCGCTCACCGATCATGATCGAGGTGAGGTTGGTGTTGCAGTTGACGATGCTCGGCATCACCGAGGCGTCGGCCACGTACAGGTTCTCCACCCCGTGCACCCGCAGCTGTTCGTCCACCACGGCGCCCGCGTCGTCAGCGGTGCCCATGCGGGCCGTGCCCACCGGGTGGTAGCCGCTGTCCAGGCTCACCTTCACGTACTGCTCGACCATCGCGTCCTTCTCGATGAGCTTGTCGTTCAGAACGATGAAGCCGTCGCCCCGCGCCGCGATCCCCGGGTGGTTGGCCAGCTCCCAGCAGGTTCGGACGCCCTGGACCATCTTCTCCAGGTCCCGTTCGGTGGAGAGGAAGTCGAGCTGGATGTCCGGACCCGCCGCCGGGTCGGCCGAGGCCAGCCGCAGCCGGCCGACCGACTCCGGCTGCTGGTCCACCACCATGACGCCGAAGATCATCGAGGCGCCCGCCAGCATCTGGAGCTCGGGGAAGAGCTCCAGATCGAAGTGGTTGACCATGTAGTACTGCATGTCGTTGAAGTCGGTGGACCCCTTGGCCGTGGTCCGCACCATGGACTGCAGGAACGGCACGTTCTCGTCCAGTGCCCCCTCCTTGGGCCGCATGAACACGCCGGTCCGCGGGTGGTCCATCAGATGGGCGCCGACCCCGGGCCGGTTCAGCCGGACGTCGATCCCGAGCCTGGTCAGGTCGTCGGCCGGGCCGATTCCCGAACGCATCAGCAGCGTCGGGGTGTTGACGGCGCCGGCCGACAGGACGATCTTGTGCGCCCGCAGTCTCTCCGGCTCGCCGCCACCGGCCGAGACCAGGACGCCGACCGCGCGGTCGCCCTCAAGGAGCACCTCGTGCACCAGCGTCCCGCTGCGGATGGCCAGGTTCTCCCGTGCCCGTACCTCGTACGTCAGGTACGCCATCGCCGTCGAGACCCGGTAGCGGGGGTCGCGCCGGTTGGACGGGATCGGGCCGATTCCGGTCGCCTCGGGGTGGTTGTGGTCGGAGACCTCGGGGAATCCGGCCGCCAGGCTCGCTTCGGTGAAGGCGCGCTGCATGGTGGTCATCTCGTCCGGCTGGAACCGGCGGATCGGCACCGGGCCGCCCTTGCCGTGGTAGCGACCCCCGAAGTTCAGATCGTCCTCCAGCCGGCGGAAGTACGGCAGCACCTGCTCGTACGCCCACGCCGGGTTGCCCGCCGCCGCCCACTTGTCGTAGTTCTCGGGCACACCCCGCAGCGCGATGGTGGCACCGACCGCGGATGAGCCGCCGGTGATCTTTCCACGGGGAAAGAGGATGCGCCGGCCGTCCATGATCTCCGCGCGGTAGTGCCAGTCGTGCCTGCTCATCGACATGGCATTGCCGTTGGTGATGTCGTGCGGGATGTCGGCCGGATCGGGAAAGTCCGGGCCCGCTTCGATGAGGAGTACCGAACGGGCCGGGTCCTCGCTCAGCCGGGCTGCGAGCGCCGCACCCGCGGAGCCCGACCCGACGATGATCGCGTCATACGTGTGCGTCATGGAATTAAACCTCGCCAGACTGTGATTCGACAGGGTCCGATCTCACCCGAGGTTTTCAGATCGCCGGTATCCGGTCTTCTCCGAGGCTGCTCAATGACCCTGGCCGGGGATATCCCCCGCACCGACCGAAGGTGTTCCTTAACCGGGTTGACGCCGCGCCCTTCGAACCGTGGCAACGTCAGAGAAGCAGCCCTTGCCGGGGTGGTAGATCCTCAAGTGCCAGGTACTGCGACAGTAATTTCTGAATTACCTTCGCAATGTCCTGGGCCAGCTGTTCATTTCTCGTTCACGGGAGGGAATTGGGATGTCGTACCGACAGCGATTCCGCAGGCTCATACCAGGGGTGGTCACGATATTGGTGGCGACCTCGCTGTTCTTCGTCGTCCGCACATCGGTATCCGTCGCGGGCGGTGACCAGGCTGCTGCGGCGTACAAGTTCAAGGAGATGCCGATTGCGATGCCGCCCGGATACGACTCGCAGCCGAAGAAGACGATCCGTGAGGTGAACCCGGCCTACGAGAAGATCCGTGCCTGGATTTCCTCGGTCGGCGCCAGCATCGCGGTCAACGATGTCACCGGCCACGGACTCGCCAACGGTATGTGCATTGTCGACACCCGTACCGACTCGGTCGTGGTCACCTATACCCCGACCGCTCGCACCGCCGACCGGTTCACCCCGTTCGTGCTGGACGGCAAGCCGCTGCCGATGGACGACGCCATGGCCCCCACCGGCTGCACCCCCGGCGACTTCAACGGCGACGGCCGCAACGACTTCCTGGTCACCTACTGGGGACGCACTCCGGTGCTGTTCCTGGCGAAGTCCGACGCCGGGACCCCGTCCGCGTCCGCGTACGTCCCGCGCGAGGTCGTCGCCTCGCAGAGCCTCGACGGCAGGTACCACGGGCCGCGGTGGAACACCGACGCCGTCTACGTCGCCGACCTCGACGGCAGCGGCCACCCGTCGATGATCGTCGGGAACTACTTCCCGGACTCCGACGTGCTCGACCCGAAGGGCCTCAAGAACGTCGAGATGAACGACTCGCTCTCCAGCGCGAAGAACGCCGGCGGTGACCACGTGCTGCGCTGGTACAAGGGTTCGGCCGGCACCGACCCGGACGTCTCCTTCGTCGAGGAGAAGGACGCCATCCCGTACGCCAACTCCACCGGCTGGACGCTGGCCATCTCCGGCGCCGACCTGACCGGATCCGGGCTGCCCGACGTCTACATCGCCAACGACTTCGGCCACGGGCACCTGCTGCACAACCGTTCCACCCCCGGCAACATCCGCTTCACGGAGGCCAAGGGCGAGCGCACCGCGACGACCCCGAAGTCTTTCGTGCTCGGCAACGGCTCCTTCAAGGGCATGGGGGTCGACTTCGGTGACGTCGACGGCAACGGCAGCTTCGACATGATGGTCAGCAACATCACCGTCGCCTGGGGCCTGGAGGAGAGCAACTTCCTCTGGGTCAACCAGGCCGGCAGCCCGGCCGCCGCGAAGGCCGAACTGCGGGACGGCGTCGCCCCGTTCAGGCAGGAGGCGCAGAAGAACGGCGTCGCCTGGACCGGCTGGGGCTGGGACGCCAAGATGGGCGACTTCCTCAACAACGGCCAGCAGAACATCCTGCAGGCCGACGGCTTCGTCAAGGGTGACATCGACCGCTGGCCGTGGCTCCAGGAAATGGCCATGACCAACGACAACCTGCTCTCCAACCCCGCGATGTGGCCGCACGTCGGCCCCGGTGACGATCTGGCCGGCGACGAGGTGATGGCGTTCTACGCCCGGACCAGCAGCGGCAAGTACGCGAACGTGAGCGAGCAGCTCGGCCTCGACGTCCCGATTCCGACCCGCGGGATCGCCACTGCCGACACCACCGGCAGCGGCGCCCTGGACTTCGCGATCGCCCGCCAGTGGGGCCCGCCGGCGTTCTACGCCAACCAGGCCCCGAAGCTGGGCCACGACCTGACTCTGCGGCTGTACCGGCCCGCGCCCGACACCACCGCCGGAGAGGGCCTGGCCGCACCCGGCTCGCCCGCCTACGGCACCACGGTGAGCATCACCACGCCGCAAGGGCGGCAGATCGCCCAGCTCGACGGCGGCGGCGGACACGGAGGCTTCCGGAGCTTCGACGTGCGCTTCGGTCTCGACACCTACTCCGGCCCGGTGAAAGCGCACTTCACGTGGCACGACAGCGACGGCGGCCTGCACACCAAGACCCAGCAGCTCTCCGCCGGCAGCCACACCCTCATGCTGACCGACGACATCCAGGAGGTGACGAGCCGATGACCGGCACCCGTTCCCAGACTGTCAAGGCGGCTTCGCACGCCGCCCAGCCCCACGCCGAGAAGAAGAAACCCAACCGGGATCCCCGCTACCTGGCACTCCGCAACTTCGCCATCTCCATGAGCGTGTTCAACATCCTGGGCTACACCCTGCTCGGCTTCGAGCAGCCCTGGCTGTGGCCGATCATCTGCGCGCCGTTCGCCTACGCGGTCGAGATGGTGCTGGAGATGATCAGCGCCTGGGCCCAGAACCGCCGGGCCCGCTTCCTGGGCGGGGGGTTCCGCAGGGTGTACGAGTTCCTGCTGCCCGCCCACATCACCGCGCTCGCGGTGAACATGCTGCTCTACGCCAACGACCTGCTGCTGCCCATCCTGCTCGGTGTCTTCATCGGCGTGGCCGGCAAGCACGTGCTCCAGGCACCGATCAACGGGCGCATGCGGCACTACATGAACCCGTCCAACTTCGGTATCACCGTCTCACTGCTGATGTTCGGCTCCTGGATCAGCATCGCCCCGCCGTACGAGTTCACCGAGAACGCGAACACGTTCTTCCGGGTCGGCATCCCGCTGGTCATCGCCACCGCGGGCACGGTCATCAACGCCATGCTGACCAAGCGGGTACCGCTGATCGTCGGCTGGCTCGGCGGCTTCGTCATCCAGGCGGTGCTGCGCCACTTCATATGGGACGTGGCGATCTGGTCCGCGCTCGGGCCGATGAGCGGTGTCGCCTTCGTGCTCTTCACCAACTACATGATCACCGACCCCGGCACCACCCCGTCGAAGGGCCGCAACCAGTTCATGTTCGGCTCCTCGGTCGCCATGGTCTACGGGCTGCTGATGCTCTTCAACGTCGTATACACACTCTTCTTCGCCACCACGATCGTGTGTGCCGTCCGCGGCATCGGCTGGTGGGTCGCCCACGGCCTGCAACGGCGCCGGGGAAGCGACGCGACCAACGGCACGGTGGCGCGGCCCGCCGAGCCGCAGCGCCTGGCCGACAACGAGGCGGTGGCGGCATGACCGTACACGAACCGCGGCCCGTCACCACGGCCGAGAACGACGAGCGGGAACCCTCCGGCCGGATCGCGGTCGTCGGGATCGCCTGCCGCTACCCCGACGCCGAGAACCCCGAACAGCTCTGGCAGAACGTGCTGGCGGGCCGCCGTGCCTTCCGTAAACTGCCCGACCAGCGGATGCGCGCCGAGGACTACTACTCACCCGACCCCACCGCGCCCGACCGCTTCTACAGCGCCAAGGCCGCGGTGATCGAGGGATTCGAGTTCGACCGGGTCCGCTACCGGGTGGCGGGCAGCACCTTCCGCTCCACCGACATGACCCACTGGCTCGCCCTGGACACCGCGGCCCGCGCCCTGGAGGACGCCGGCTTCCCGTTCGGCGAGGGGCTGGCGGACGTCAACACCGGCGTCATCATCGGCAACACCCTCACCGGGGAGTTCAGCCGGGCCAACCTGATGCGGCTGCGCTGGCCGTACGTCCGCCGCACCGTCGGCGCCGCGCTGCGCGAGCAGGGCTGGGACGACGAGGCGCTCGCCGCGTTCCTCGACAGCCTCGAACAGCGCTACAAGAGCGCCTTCCCGCCCATCGGTGAGGACACCCTGGCCGGCGGCCTGGCCAACACCATCGCCGGCCGCATCTGCAACCACTTCGACTTCAAGGGCGGCGGTTTCACCGTCGACGGCGCGTGCTCGTCCTCCCTGCTCTCGGTCTCCACCGCGTGCGACGCGCTGGCCCGCGGCACGATGGACGTGGCGGTGGCCGGCGGTGTGGACCTGAGCATCGACCCCTTCGAGGTGATCGGTTTCGCCAAGACCGGCGCGCTCGCCACCGGCGAGATGCGGGTCTACGACAAGGGCGCCAACGGCTTCTGGCCCGGCGAGGGCTGCGGCATGCTCGTCCTGATGCGGGACGAGGACGCCCGCGCGCAGGGCCGGTTCCGCTACGCCACCATCGCCGGCTGGGGCTACTCCTCCGACGGGAAGGGCGGCATCACCAGGCCCGAGGCCAGCGGCCACCGGCTCGCCATACGACGCGCCTACCGCACGGCCGGCTTCGGCATGGAGACCATCGGCCTCCTGGAGGGCCACGGCACCGGAACGGCCGTCGGTGACGCCACCGAGCTGCGCGCCTTCTCCGAGGCCCGCCGCGCCTCCGGGGCTCTCGCCCCGGCCGCCCTGAGCACCGTCAAGGGCAACTTCGGCCACACCAAGGCGGCGGCCGGCGTCGCCGGGCTCCTCAAGGCGATCCTCGCGGTCCGCCACCAGGTGATCCCGCCCGCCACCAGCCACGTCGACCCGCATCCCGAACTCCTCGGCCCCGAGCCCGCGCTGCGGGTCCCGGACCGTGCCGAGCTGTGGCCCGAGGACATGCCCATCCGGGCCGGCGTCTCCTCCATGGGCTTCGGCGGCATCAACGCCCACGTCGTGGTCGAGCACGCCGACGGCCTGCGGCGCAGCGCCGTGCCGAGCGTCACCCGCAAACTGGTCGCCTCCCGGCAGGACGCCGAGCTGTTCCTGCTGGACGGCGCCGACCCGGAGGAACTGCGGGAGAAGGCGACCCGCCTCGCGGAGTTCTGCGCCCAGCTGTCGTACGCCGAACTCGGAGACCTGGCAGCCACGTTGCAGGGCGAGCTGGACGGCCGGCCGTTGCGCGCCGCGGTGCTCGTCGCCTCGCCCGAACAGGCCACCGAGCGGCTCACCGAGCTGGCCGGACAACTGGACGCCGGAGTCCGTACGCTGCTGGACACCCAGAAGGGCGTCTTCGTCGGCAGCGCCGGATCGGCCCCCCGGATCGCTTTCCTCTTCCCGGGCCAGGGCGCCGGGAAACGGGGCGACGGAGGCGCGCTGCGCCGCCGGTTCGCCGCCGTGGACGAGCTGTACGACCGGCTCTCGCTGCCCACCGACGGCGACTTGGTCGCCACCGACATCGCCCAGCCCCGCATCGTGGCCGCCTCGGTCGCGGGCCTGCGGATCCTGGACATCCTCGGCATCGAGGCGGTCCGGGCCGCCGGACACAGCCTCGGGGAACTGACTGCCCTGCACTGGGCGGGCGCCATGGACGAGCCGACCGTGCTGAGCGCGGCCGGCGCCCGCGGCCGGATCATGGCCGAGGCCAGCGACGGCGACGGCACCATGGCGGCGCTCGCGACGACCCCCGAACTCGCCGAGACCCTGACCGCCGGCGAACCGGTGGTGATCGCCGGCTACAACAGCCCGCGGCAGACCGTGGTGTCCGGCCCGGTCGCGGCGGTCGAACGAGTCTGCGCACGGGCGGTCGGACAGGGCGTCGGCGCGGCGAGGATCAACGTCTCGCACGCCTTCCACTCACCGGCCGTCGCCCCGGCCGCGGCCGGACTCGCCGAGCACCTGAGGACCGAGCGGTTCGGCCCGATCGGCGAGGGCCTGGTCTCCACCGTCACCGGCGGACTGCTGCCCGCCGACACCGACGTGGTGGACCTGCTCACCCGCCAGGTACTGCAGCCGGTCCGGTTCACCGAGGCCCTCCAGGAGATGGACGGCGAGGTCGACCTGCTGATCGAGGTCGGACCGGGCCACGTACTGGAGTCGCTGGCCGCCGAGATCCTGCCGGACGTGCCCGCGGTCGCCACCGAGGCGGACGCCCTGTCACTGACCGGGCTGCTCGGCACGGTCGCCGCCGCCTGGACGATGGGCGCGCCGGTCCGGCACGGTCAGCTCTTCGACGGGCGCTTCACCCGGCCGCTGCCGCTGGACAAGGAGTTCCTGTTCTTCGCCAGCCCCGCCGAGTCCAACGGCGAGGACTTCGTGCTGGAGCAGTCGATTCCGGCCGCGCTGCCCGAGCTCACCGCTCTCGCGGCCACCATCGGCACCACGGCAGCCGACGGGGAGAACACCTCCAGCCTGGAGGTGCTGCTCCGGCTCGCCGCCGAGCGGGCCGAACTCCCGGTCGAAACGGTCGATCCGGCGGCCAACCCGCTCGACGAACTGCACCTCAGCTCCATCACCGTCGGCCAGATCATGAACCAGGCCGCCCAGGAGCTGGGCATCTCCGCGCCCATGGTCACCACCGCCTTCGCCACCTCCACGCTGGCGCAACTCGCCGGACTCCTCGACGAGCTGTCGGAGCAGTCGCCCGACGACCACCAGCCGTCCGCCGCCCCCGGCGTCGCGAGCTGGGTGCGCCCCTTCGTGGTCGACCTGACACCGGCCGAGTTGTCCGGCGGCCCCGCCGTCGGGCCCGGTGGCGACTGGGAGGTCTTCGCCTCCGACCGGCACCCGCTGGCCGGACCGCTGGCCGAGCGGCTGCGCACGGCCGGGCCCGGCGGGGGCGTCCTGCTCGCTCTGCCCCGCGACTGCGGCCAGGAGCACATCGGCCTGATGCTTGCCGCCGCCCGAGCCGCACTCGACCCGGACCGGCGCGCCGCGGGCACCCGGCTGGTCGCCGTCGGCGACCGCAGAGGAGCGGCGGGCCTGGCCAAGACGCTGCACCTGGAGGCACCGGACATCGCGGTCACCGTCGTCACCCTGCCGTTGCCCGGGGACATGACGGCCGACGCCGCCGAACGGATCAGCACCCGGATCACCGCGGACGTGCTGGCCACCACCGGGTTCAGCGAGGTGCACTACGACTCCGACGGCGTACGGCGGGAGCCGGTGCTGCGGGCGGTGGAGCTCGCGACGAACTCCACCCACCAGGCGCTGGACGGCGGCGACGTCCTGCTGATCACCGGCGGCGGCAAGGGCATCACCGCCGAGTGCGCCATCTCGCTGGCCGGGCCGAGCGGTGCGGCGATCGGGCTGATGGGCCGCTCCGACCCCGCGGAGGACACCGAGCTCGCGGACAACCTGGTCCGCATGGAGGCGGCCGGGGTCCGGGTGCACTACGCGCGGGCCGACGTCACCGACGTCGACCAGGTCAAGGCCGCGGTCGGCGAGATCACCAAGGCGCTCGGCCCGGTCACCGGCCTGCTGCACGGCGCGGGCCGCAACCAGCCGCAGGCACTCGCCAACCTGGACGAGGACTCGTTCCGCCGCACGCTGGCTACCAAGATCGACGGCGTGGAGGCCGTGCTCGCCGCGATCGACCCGGCGGCGCTGCGGCTCTTCGTGACCTTCGGCAGCATCATCGGCCGGGCGGGACTGCGCGGCGAGGCAGACTACGCCACTGCCAACGACTGGCTCACCGAGCTGACCGTCCAGTTCCAGCAGGACTACCCCGACTGCCGCTGCCTGGCACTGGAGTGGTCGGTCTGGTCCGGTGCCGGTATGGGGGAGCGGCTGGGCGTCCTGGAGGGTCTGGTCCGCGAAGGCATCGAGCCGATCCCCGCCGACCAGGGCGTGGAACTGCTCGGCCGGCTGCTGGCCGACACCGCTGTCCCGCCGGCGCTGGTGGTGATGGGCCGGGCCGGCGGCCTGCCGACGCTCACCCTGGAGCAGTCCGAACCCCCGCTGCTGCGGTTCCTGGAACGCGTCCAGGTGCACTACCCCGGCATCGAACTGGTCGCGGACGCCGAACTCGGAGCCGGCAGCGACCTCTACCTGGCCGACCACCTGCTGGACGGCGACCTGCTCTTCCCCGCCGTCCTCGGCATGGAGGCCATGACCCAGGTGGCCACCGCGCTGACCGGCCACCGGTCCACCCCGGTGCTGGAGGACATGGGGTTCCTGCGGCCCATCGTGGTCCCGGTGCACGGCACGACGACCCTGCGGGTGGCCGCCCTGGTCACCGGACCCGACACGGTCGAGGCGGTGGTGCGCAGCAGTGAGACCGGCTTCCAGGCCGACCACTTCCGGGCCACCCTGCGCTTCGGCGGGCCGGAAGTGGCCGGTGACCCGGCGCCGGTCACCGACGAGGTGCCGCGGGTCCCGCTGGCACCCGGTGAGCTGTACGGGCCGGTGCTCTTCCAGGGCGACCGCTTCCAGCGGCTGCTCGGCTACCGGGACCTGGCCGCGAAGCACTGCCTGGCCGAGATCGACGACACTCCCCGGACCGACTGGTTCGCCGCCTACCACCCGGGCGAACTGGTACTGGCCGACCCCGGGACCCGCGACGCGCTCATGCACTCCATCCAGGCGTGCGTGCCCGACGCCACGCTGCTTCCGGTGAGCGTGGCACGGCTGCGTCTCGCGGCCCGGCCGGCGCAGCACACCGGCCGACTGCTGTACCTCGACGCCCGCGAGCGGTCCCGGGACGGCGACAGCTACCTCTACGACCTGGACGTCCGCGACGAGGAGGGCCGGCCGGTCGAGCGCTGGGAGGGCCTGCTGCTGCGGGCGGTGCGCAAGCAGGACGGAGCCGGCCCCTGGCTGCCGGCCCTGCTCGGCCCCTTCCTGGAACGGCGCGCCGAAGCGGCGCTCGGCCACCCGCTGCGGTGCGTCGTGCTGCCCGGCGGCCCGGTGGACGGGTCCTCGGTGGACGAGCGCCGGCAGCGCACCGCCCAGGCGGTGAGCTGGGCGCTGGGGCGTAAGACCGAGGTGCACCACCGGCCCGACGGACGGCCCGAACTGGCCGACCCGCGCCGGGTGTCCTCCTCGCACGCGGCGGGCGTCACCTTCGCCGTGGTCGCCGACCAGGCCGTCACCTGCGACGTCGAGGTGGCCGCCGAGCGGCCGGCCGACGAGTGGGCCGCGCTGCTGGGCGCCGACGGCCTGGCGCTGGCCCGGCTGCTCGCCGAGAAACGGGGCGAGGCGCTGAGCCTGGCCGCCACCCGGGTGTGGGGCGCGGTGGAGACGCTGCGCAAGGCGGGCCACGCGGTGGCCGCGCCGAGCCTGGACGGCGACGCGGGACTGCCGCCCGGCTGGGTGGCCTTCCGCGGCGGCGCACACCGCATCACGTCCTTCGCGACCGCCCTGGAGGGCGTCGCCGATCCGGTGTCGTTCACCGTGCTGACCGAGGGGACCCGATGACGCAACCGGACTACTACGAGTACCGCCACCTGGTCGGCTTCGAGGAGACCAACCTCGTCGGCAACGTCTACTACGTCAACTACCTTCGCTGGCAGGGCCGCTGCCGGGAGATGTTCCTGCGCGACCGGGCACCCGATGTGCTCGCGGACATCCGGGCCGACCTCAAGCTGTTCACCCTGAAGGTGGACTGCGAGTTCTTCGCCGAGATCACCGCCTTCGACGAACTGTCCATCCGGATGCGGCTGCTGGACCTCACCCAGACCCAGATCGCCTTCACTTTCGACTACGTGCGGCTCGGGCCGGACGGAAGCGAAACCCTGGTCGCCCGGGGGCAGCAGAGGATCGCCTGCATGCGCGGCCCCAACACCGACACCCGTCCGACCAGGGTCCCCGAGCCGCTGCGGCTCGCGCTGGTGCCTTACGGCGTCTCCGGCACGGCGTCCTCCGGGACGCTCACCACTACTGCGGGGTGATCCACATGTCCATCGTCCCATCCGCCTCCGTTCCGCTGCCCGGTCCGCTCGACCTGCCACCGCTTCCCGCGGAGGCGCCCGAGGCGGACATCCACGACCGTCGCGCACTGCGCGGTGTGCTGGGGCGTTTCGCCACCGGGGTGACCGTACTGACCGCGGGACGCGACGCGCCGCGCGGCATGACCGCCAACTCCTTCACCTCCGTCTCCCTCGAACCGGCCCAGGTGCTGGTCTGCGTCGTGAAGTCGGCAGCCATCCACCAACTCGTGCTGACCGAGCAGGCGTTCGCGGTCTCGGTGCTCGGCCGGGACCAGGAATGGGTGGCCCGGCACTTCGCCGACCACTCACGCCCGCGCGGTGCGGCGGAGTTCGCCGGCATCGACCACGAACCCGGCCGGCACACCGGAGCCCCCGTGCTGGGCCACGTCCAGGCATGGCTGGAGTGCCGGCTCAGCGCCGTCCACGACGGAGGGGATCACACCATCTTCGTGGGCTCGGTCCTGGGCGCGGGCAACGCGTCGGGGGAGGACCCGCTGCTCTTCCTGGGCGGGGCCTTCCGCCGCGTCGCCGCCTGATCCCGGTTCGGACAGGAAGCCCGGCCGGCTGTTCCGGCCGGGCTTCCGACGTTGCCGCCGCAGCCCGCGGCGGACGCCGGAACGCGAACGGCCGCCCCGGGCGACTGCTGCCCGGGGCGGCCGTTCGTGTGACCGGTCCGTCCTCGCCGCTGCCGGCGGCGTACCGTCAGTTCCGCGGTGTCACGGTCATCGGCAGGCCGCCCTTGACCCGCAGGGTCAGCATCGGCTCGGCCCGTACCGTGTGGCCCGGGGGGACCGAGAGCCGCAGCCGGCGCAGCAGGACGGCGAGCACCACCGTGGCCTCCATCATCCCCAGGCTGCTGCCGACACAGACCCGCGGTCCCGCACCGAACGGCACGTAGCTGTACCGGTGCCGACCCGCGGAGCGGCCCGTAGCGAACCGTTCCGGGTCGAACCGGTCCGGGTCCTCCCAGAAGTCCGGGTGCCGGTGCAGTGTGTAGGGGCACAGCACCACATCGGCGCCGGCCGGCACCCGGTAGCCCCCGATCTCGTCCGCCGCCAGCGCCCGGCGCGGCAGCAGCCACACCGCCGGGTACAGCCGCATCACCTCCTGGAGCACCATCGACGTGTACGTGAGCCGGTGGAAGTCCTCGATGGTGGGCAGCCGGTCGCCCAGCACCTCGTCGACCTCGGCGCGTACCCGGTCGCCCGCTTCCGGGTGCCGGTCCAGCAGGTACAGCGTCCAGTTGAGGGTGCTGGCGGTGGTGTCGTGCCCGGCGAGCAGCAGGGTGATCAGCTCGTCGCGCATCCGGTTCTGCCGGACGGCCGAGTCCGGCTCGTCGGCCGTCGCGTCGATGAGGCGCGAGAGCACGTCGTCGCGGGTGCCGTCGGAAGCTGGGTGCTGTTCCCGCTCCCGGGCGAGCGCGGCCACGATCCGGTTCAGTTCGGCCCGCGCCCTGCGGAACCTCAGCTGCAGCGGCAGCGGTACCCAGGTGGGCACCGAACTCAGGCTCATCATCTCGAAGACGGCCTGGTCCTGGACGATCTCGAAGGCCTCGCCGATGGACTCGTACGCGCCCAGGTCCGCGTCCAGCAGCGAGCGGCCGAGCACCCCGAGAGTAAGCCCGGTCATCTCCTGCCGGACGTCGATCGCTCCCGCGCCCGCCGACCGTTTCAGCCGGTCGGCCAGCAGCAGCGCCTCCTCGCCGATGGCCCCGATCTGCCGGTTGATCCGGCGCGGCTGGAACGCCGGCTGGATCACCTTGCGCTGGGCTCGCCACAGCGGGCCCTCACTGGTCAGCAGGCCGTTGCCGAGTGCGCGGCGGGCGTGCACCAGGCCGATGCCCTTGTGGTAATTGGCGCTGTTGTCGGTCAGCACCCGGCGGATGTGGTCGGGGTGGTTGAAGAAGTACAGGGTCTTGGGGCCGAGCGGCAGCCGTACCGCGTCGCCGTAGGTGGCCGCCGCCTCGGTCATCACCGTCAGCCGGTCGGAGGCCATCCGGGCCAGGAGCACCGGGGTGCCGGCCCGCGACGGCCCGGGTGGCCGCCGCGGCCGGCCGCCGCCGCTCGGCGGGGCCGGGGCCGGTACCGAGTCCACGCCGGTCATGCCCGTGCCTCGGGCGCGTCGCTGGAGACCCGCTCGGCGATCTCCCGGCGCCATACCTCGTACGCCGTCAGCCGGTCGTCCACGACGGGGTTGGGCCGGGCCCGCGAGCAGACCTCGGTGACCTGCTGCGGGGTCATGCCGCAGAACAGCCGCGCGGCCAATTCGGTGTGCGGTGTCAGCAGTCCGGACTCCACCCGGGTCGTCGAGGCGAAGGCCGCGCCCTGGGCGAGTTGCGGCCGGTAGCGGCCTGCCCGTTCGAGCAGGTACAGCAGCTCGGCCTCGTCGGCACCGCCGGCGTAGCAGGCGGCCAGACCGACCCCGCTGTAGAGGTCGGCATGCCGGTCCGCCGCGAAGCTGTCCACCAGGTCCGCGACCACGACCGGGTCGGTGCCGCCGATGAACCAGAGCGCCCGTCCGATGCCCTGGTCGACGGCGTGGCCGGCGTACCGCCGGGTCTCGTCGCCGGGCCACCGGAAGGACGGGTCCCGGTACTGCTCGCGCACATAGCGCTGGGTACGGAAGTAGGCCTGGTGGAAGCCGTATCCGTCCAGGGCCAGCCAGCGCAGCAGCGGGTCGGCGGGCGCGATGGACGCCCACCGGAAGCGGGGCAGCCGGGCCATCGCCCAGCCGACCCCGACGTGCACCATGTAGTCGTGCGGGGCGCCGTGGCCCGCCAGGAAGGCCGATATCCGGCCGTTGCCGGGTATCGGAAGTCCGTCCAGCATGGCCAGTCCCATCGCCGCGCCCTCGTAGGCGAAGCCGCGGAACCGCACCGGTATCCGCTCCAGCCGCTCGTGCGCCTCGTCCTGGTCGCGCGCCTCGACGGCGAACGCGTACCCGTCGAGGAAGGTCGCCCCGACCGTTTCGAGCGTCTCCCGCGCCTCGGGGCTCTTCACGTGGAAGCCCCGGGTCGACAGCTTGGTCTCGTTGTGGCTCGGTGTCATCAGACGGCGCCTGACCGCTCGCCAGCTCGCGCTCATCGTTGCCCTCCAGCCCGCCGCGTGCCCGGACGGCCGCAGCTCTCCGGTTACATGCTCCGGTTCACCGGCCCGCGTCACTACTTCTGCCGTGCCGGTACCGGGCAATTCAGGAGTAGGCAGTGAACGGGCCGGGTCCCGACAATCAGTCGCGTTGCCCGCACGCCCCCGTATCCGAGGTCTCGCGTGCGGCCACCCCGAACCGGAGCGGCCGGGATCGCGGACCTCGTGCACCAGTTCCCGCACCACCCTGCGACAGAGGAGACCTCACGTGACCGATACGACCTCCGCTCCGGCCTCGACGGCAGTGCCGCACGCCACATCGCTCTTCGTCAACGGCCTGTTCCCGCGCCGCCGGGTCCTGCTCCTCGTGCTCAGCGTGCTCGGCGGCCTGCTGATCGCCTACGCGTGGTCCTCGAAGCTGGCGGACGACGAGATCGGCTTCCGCACCGCCAGCCGGCTGCTCGGTCACGACGCCAAGGACACACCGCTCACCGGCATCGCCTCCGGGGTGCTCTTCGCCCTGGTGTCCGGGCTGGCAGGCTCCTTCACGGCCTGCAACGTGGCCGTGTTCGGAGCGGTCGGACCGCTGGTCGGGCAGATCAGCCTGACCCGCCGTCAGCGGCTGGCACACGCGCTGCGGCCGCTGGGCTGGATGGCGGCCGGCATGCTGCCGGTCTCGGCCGCCTACGGGGTGCTGGTCGGTCTCGTCGGCACCCACATGCCGCAGTTCTCGATGGCGCAGACGCACGGCATGTCACCCCGGATCGCCCAGGCCATGATCGTGTACGGGGTCCTCGGACTGTTCATGCTGGCGCTCGGGCTGGCCGCGGCCGGTCTGATCCCCGACCCGCTGGCGGCGGTCTCGCGCCGGTACCCGAACGCTCCGCTGGTGCTGATCGGCGTCATGGTCGGCGCCTTCCTGATCGGCCGCCCCTACCCGCTGTTCCGCAACCTGTTCCGGCAGGCGGCCGAGGAACACAACCCGCTCTACGGGGCAGTCGCCTTCTCGCTCCAGTCCATCGGCAACTTCGTGGTGATGGCGGTGCTCTTCCTGTTCCTGTCCTACACCCTCAGCATGCCCGTCCAGCGCTGGCTGGCCACCAAGCCGGGCCGGGTGGCTACGCTGACCGCGTCCGCGTTCCTGGTGGCCGGCGCGTTCACGGTCATCTACTGGGACATCCGGATGCTGGGCAGGCTCGATTACATATGGTTCCCGACGGCACCCTGGAACGCCTGAGGGCTCTCTCCGCCCCGGGCGAGCCCACCAACGGCGGCTCCGGTCCCTACTGGGTCCGGAGCCGCCGTCGCGCGGCCCTGGCCAGGGACTCCTGGGCCAGCTGAGGGTCGTCCCCCGCGCCCAGGATCATTCCGCCCACCTGCGCCTCGAAGCAGACGTCGGCGGTGTTGGGCTCGACCAGGTAGCCGCCGAGGTCCAGGGTGACCAGTCCGTGCAGGGCGATCCACAGCTGATGGGCGACCAGTTCGGGGTCGAAGGGACGGAAGCGGCCGGTCGCGGCGCAGCGCTTGACGGCTCCGACGAGGATGTCCAGGGTGTAGCGGCCGTGCTGCCGGTCGGCGTCGGTGAGGGAGAAGCCGCTGAGGCCCGACCCGCCGAACATCACGTTGTAGAGGTGCCAGTGCTCCCGGGCGTTGTCCCGGTACGCCCAGCCGAGGGCGAGCACGTCGGCGACCGGGTCATCGCTCTCCTCGACCGCACTCATCCGGTCGCCGAGCAGCCTGAACCCCTCGTGCACCATCGCCCGCACCAGGTCGTCCATCCCGCCGAAGTGCGTGTAGACGGCGGTGGTTGAGGTGCCCACCATGGCTGCCAGCTTGCGGGTGGACAGCGCGGCCGGCCCCTCCTCGCCGAGCAGTTTCGCCGCGGCGTCGATGAGTTGGGGACGGAGGTTCGGGTCAACTCGGCGTGGGCTCACCCTTGACAGTATGGCGGGCGGCTGTGACGCTATTCCGTGACAGTGTTACGTAACATTGATACTCGACGGAGGAGGCGGCCATGCCTCGCACCACCGACCCTGCCCGCGGCACACTCCCGCACAGCACGGTGCACCTTCTGGGGCGTGGCTACCAGCCGGTGCCGGCCGAGACGGAACACACCGAACTGGCGGTGCGCGGCACGCTGCCGCCGCAGCTCGACGGAACCTTCCTGCGGATCGGGCCCAATGCCCGGGGCACCCACGACCCCGCCGTCGACCACGCCCTGGGGGGCGACGGGATGGTACACGCGATCCGGCTGGGCGGCGGCCGCGCGCTGTCGTACCGCAACCGCTGGCTGCGGACCGACGCGATCACCGGCGCGCTCAACGAACTGCCCACGCCCGGGCCCCGTAACGGACCGGACGGCAACGTCAACGCGAACCTGGTCCGGCACGCCGGCCGCACCCTGGCCGTGGCCGCCGCCGACGCCCTGCCGCTCGTCCTCGACTCCGACCTCGCCACCCGCGCCCGCACCGACTTCGACGGCACCCTCCCCGGCGGCTTCTGCGCGCACCCCCTCACCGATCCGGTCACCGGCGAACTCCTCGCGGTCGCGACCGATCACGCGAGGGACGAGGCGGTCCTGCTCACCCTCGACGTCGCGGGCCGGGTCCGCGAAGCACTGCCCATCCCGGTCAAGGGCCGCCCCTGGATGCACTCCTTCTCCCTCACCGAACGCCACGCCGTCCTCTTCGACCTGCCGGTGACCCACGACCCCGCCGAGGCGCGGGCCGGCTCGCCGGTGCCCTACTCCTGGCAGCACGACCACGGTGCCCGGATCGGGATCGTGCCCCGCGGCGGCACGGACACGGCCGCACTCTGGCTCGATGTCGCACCCTGCTTCGTCTTCCACCCGGTCAACGCCTTCGAAGAGGGTGACGGTCGGATCACCGTGGACGTGATCCGCCACGAGCGGGCCTTCGACCATGACCGGCTGCACGCCAGCGAGTCGGCGCCCACCCTGTGGCGCTGGACCCTCGATCCGCGTGAGAACGCCGTGACGGAGCGGCAACTGGACAGTCGGGTACAGGAGTTCCCGCTGATCGACGAGCGGTACACGGGGCTGCGGAACCGGTACGCCTTCACCGTTGAACTCAAGGCGGGCCAGGGTGCCGCGCTCTGCGGCCCGGCATTGCTGCGGCACGACCTCGCCACCGGCCGCTCGGACCGTCATGCCTTGGCCGGCGGACGGCTGACCGGCGAACCCGTCTTCCTGCCGCGCGAGGCGCGGGCCCCGGAGGCCGACGGCTGGCTGCTGACCCTGGTGTACGACCCCGCCGCCGACCGCAGCGAACTGGTGGTCCTGGACACCGCCGATTTCACCGGGCCGCCGGTCGCCGTGGTGCCGCTGCCGGTTCGGGTGCCGCACGGCTTCCACGCGCAGTGGGTGCCGGGGGAGAGGTGAGCGGTGCGGGGGATCACGAAACCCCCGCCGGCGACGGCCACCCGGCGATCTCCCACGCCCGACGACACGGACTCGGCGGAATCCGGACCGGAAAGCCACGGAGGCGCACTCGGCCGAGTGCGCCTCCGTGGGGTCAGGTGTCAGTCCAGCGGACGGGCCAGCGCCTCGTCGGCCTCCCCCGACAGCGGCACGACGGCCGCCGGAGCGTCCGCGCCGCGGGCACGCAATCCCAGCCAGACCAGGACCACGCTCGCCAGGGTCACCGCGACGTTCACGACCAGCGCGAGGTGGAGGCCGTCCAGTTCCACCGTCTGGGTCGCGGCGACCGCGCTCAGGACAGGGATGCCGATCGTGACTGCCACCTGCTGGGTCATCGCGGTCATGCCCGTGGCCAGGCCCTGCTCCTCGTTGGGCAGGCCCGAGGTTCCGGTCACCGTGTAGGCCACGATGGAGGTCACATGCCCGAAGAACGCGATGAACAGCGCGGGGATCACGATCGCGAGCGCCACTCGGTCGGTACCGAGGAAGATCAGCGGAACGACCGCCAGGCCCTGCACGGACATGCCCGCGGCCAGCACCTTCCGGCTGCCGTGGCGTCCGATGGAGCGCCCGGCGATGACCCCGGCGACCATGGCCGCCAGGCCCGGGACGCCGAAGACCAGGCCGGTGATCAGCGGGGAGTAGTGCAGGACGTTCTGAAGGTAGAGGGTCATCATGAAGATCATGGAGGTCCCCATGGAGAAGGTCACGAGACCCCCGTAGTTGCCCCACTTCACCGTCGGCCGCTTGAGGATGCGCACCGGGGCGAGCGGCGCGGGTGTACGGAGTTCGATCATCCAGAACGCGACCAGGAGAACCACGCCGATGATGGCCGAGTAGATGTTCGACTCGATGACCGCGTAGATGACGGCCAGCAGACCGCCGGCCGCGGTCACCGCCCCGGGCACGTCCAGCTTCACCCGGTCGGGGACGCTGCTCTCCCTGATCAGCGAGGGGGTGAACGCCAGGATGACCACCGCCACCGGGACGTTGATGAAGAACGCGGCTCGCCAACTGAGCAGGCTGACCAGGACTCCGCCGACCAGTGCGCCGACCGTGAAACCGCCGGAGAGCAGCGCACCGTTGAGGCCGAGGACCCGGTCTCGCTGCGCGCCTTCCGCGAAGGTGCTGGTGAGCAGGGACAGGGACGCGGGTATCGCCATCGCGGTGGCGAAGCCCTGCAGTGCGCGGGCGATCAGGAGTACCTCGGCGTTCTGGGCGAACCCGCCGAGCAGTGAGGACACGGCGAGCAGCGCCAGCCCCGCGATGAAGAGCCGACGGCGGCCGAACAGGTCGCCCATCCGTCCGAAGAGGAGGGCGAAGCCCGCCGCGGGGAGGGCGTAGGCCGAGGTGACCCAGGGCAGCCCGGACAGCCCCAGCCCGACGCCCGCGCCGACCTCGGGCAGCGCGACGTTGAGGATCGAGAAGTCGACGGACAGCATGAATCCGGACCCGAGCAGGAGGAACAGGATCATCCGTTCCCTGCCGGTGAAACGTGGAGCTGAGTTCGCTTCGCTCTTGCCTGCGTCGGTCGTCATGAGATGGTTCCCTCGATCGAGAGTCCGAATTCGTGAAGGGTCACCGCGTCGGCCGACGGTGCCGCTGCCGGGGTGACCTGGAGCTGGGGGAGTGCTGGGGACTGCCGCCCCGTTCCCGTCCGCCGAAGGGGCGGGCCCTGCGGTGGACGAGAACAGGCCGACAGGGTCTAAGGGGTGTCTTGCCGTTCCGCTGCCTCGGCGATGTGCTTGATCTTCGCCAGACGCCGATCCCAGTCGGCGGCGAGCATGGTCATCCACCGCGCCGTCGCGTCGAGGGTCGCCGGCTTCACCGCGTACCGCACCTCGCGTCCGACCCTGCTGCCGGAGACCAGCCCGGCGGCGTCCAGGACGGCGAGGTGTTTGGCCACCGCCTGTCGTGATATCGGAAGACTCTCGGCAAGCGTCGTCGCTGTGGCCTCGCCCTGTGCGGCGAGCAGTTGCAGCAGCTCGCGTCGCGTGTTGTCGGCCAGCGCGACCAGCACGCTGTCCACCACCCCGACGGAGCCCTGGCGTTCCTCCGTCACACGGACGACGCCTCGACGCGCGTCTTGACCGCGTCGAGCACCTGGGGCCAGCCGTCGGAGTTGTCGCTGTGCGCCTTGGCCTGCAGATCCTCGGACCCGGCCAGCGCCGCGAACCCGCTCTCGACGACGCGCAGCCGCGTCTTGTCACCCTCCGCGGTCAGCGTGAACTCCACGAGGGTGCTGTTGTTCTCGCTCAGCTCCTCACCGGGGAAGGCGCTGGCCCAGCGGTACGCGACGTAGGTCTGCGGCCGCACCTTCTCCACCCGGACGGGGAAGCTGCCGTACTCGGGGTTCTTGGCCACCGTCGATTCGCCCTCGACGGCCACGGTGCCGGACGCACTCGCCGGGTCGGCGACCCAGAACCCCGGCTCGGTCACCAGTGACCACACCCGGTCCACGGGGGCTGCGATCAGGGTTTCGCGTTCGATCAGCCGTTCGCTCATGAGGGACTCCTTCATTGGTGCTCTTGCCAGCAACCCGATGGTTGCACATCGGTTCGTCAGGCGCAATTGAAAGGTTGCGTTCAGCGGGGAGGGGTGTGGTGCTGCCGCGTAGGGGGTGCCGTGTCAGGCGTGGGCGCGCGCGTTGCCGCACCTTCGGAACTGGTGGCGTGTCGCGCAAGACTCGGGTTGCGTATGGATTGAGTCACGTGCAACACTTTAGTTGCGGAATTCGGCGGACCGGTCGCCGAACAGGTCGACTGGTCCGCGGCAACCGGGCCGGGCGCGCGATGAGGCGTCCTGCGGTTTCCCGACCGGACGGCACCCTACGGTGGAGGTCTCCGCGGCCGGCCGGTGCCATCGAGCGGTGGTCGTCGAGCGCGCCGCCGAGGCGGACGACTTCACACAGCACCGAGAGGCGTGGCGTGGCGACAGCCGCCGCCGCGACCTCGGATCACACATCAAGGAGATTCGACATGGCGACACTGAAGCCCGGAAGCATGCTGGTCGGCTCGACTCGTCCCGACGAACTGCGGGCCTGGTACATCAAGGCGCTGGCCCCGGGATTCACCGGCGACGGCCCGATCGACCTGGGCGGCTTCCACCTGGTCGTCTGCGAGCGCGACGACATCGATGCGAAGAACGACCAGCCGGGTCGCTCCATCGTCAACTTCCATGTCGACGACTTCGACGCGGTGGAGGCCCAGCTGACCGCGGCCGGCGCGGAGTGGATCTCGATCGACGACCGGGAGCCGGGCAAGTTCGGTACGTTCTCCGACCCCGACGGGAATTACCTCCAGATCATCCAGTGGAAGTAGAACGCCCGAAACCGGGTGTTCCCGCAGCCCCTCTTCCGGTCCGACGCGGGCCGGAAGAGGGGCTGCCCCTTGTGCGTCGCTCCCCACCCCCACGTCCGTGCGCCGCCGTCCGTGCCGACGGCGGCGAGACCGCCGGGGCGTTCGGTTTCCGGCCGGCCTCAGTCCTGCTCCGCGCCGTAGGCGTGGGCGTAGTCCACGGTCCGCGGCGGCGGGAAGCGGGTGACGAAGTCGCACACGACGACATGAGTGGGAACGATGGAGATCACGGCCATCTCTCTGGTGCTCTCCCGCTTCACCCGCATCCACTCCTCCATCCGCGCCTCGTCGCCGATGTTCCGGCGGGACGCGTCGATGTGTTCCTGGGGGATCCCCTGCCGGATCTCGATGGAGGCTGTTCCGCGCACGTTCATGATCAGCGGTGTGTAGGTGGTGGTGTCGACCGTGAAGGCGACCTGCGGGTGCGCCCTGAGCGCCTTGACCTTGTACGCGCCGGTCGGGGTGGCGAAGACGAAGGCCTTGCCGTTCCAGATGTAGGAGACCGGCACCGCGCGTGGGTGGCCGTCCAGCCCCACGTATCCGAGCCGCATCGGGATCGGTGCCTCGATCAGCGTCCGGATCACCGGGTCCGTCTCCATCAGGTGCAGGATCTCGGCGTAGTTCATGGATACCGCTCCTTCTCGCCGGGCGGAACTTCTGGTCACATCCCTCGGGCGTCGTGACGCCCGCTTCTCTCGTCGTGCCCGGTCACTCGGCGGCTGTGGGCTCCGGTACCTGCGGGAGCCAGGACACGGCGTCGTCGCGGAAGTGCTGGTTCCGCGGAACGAACACACCGTCGTCGTCCAGGCTCATGATGGTCACGAAGACGGCGTCCGAGCTGTCGTCGAGCGCGCACACCCGGGAGCCGCAGTCGCCGCAGAACCCGCGCCCGGCGCCCGGCGAGGTCGCGTACCAGGTGGGCTCGCCGCCCGGACCGTCCCAGGTGAAGCCGGACAGCGGGAAGCCCACGAAGGCCATCATCGGGCTGCCGGAGAGCTTCCTGCAATGCGGGCAGCTGCACACATGGGGGTAGAACGGTTGGCTGTTCGCGCTGTACCGGATCTTCCCGCACAGGCAGCCGCCGGTACGGGTCTGCCGCTGGTCGATCTCGCTCATCGTGGTGTCCCCAGGCTCTCGGTCCGTCGGTCGCGCTCCGCAGGGAAGCCCGCTGTCGCCGGCGGGCTTCCCTGTTCTCTCCGGGCGTCGGGCAGAGGTCAGAAGGTGCGCTCCGCCACCCGGACCCTCTCGACGTTCTCCAGTGCCGCGCGCAGCGCGGCGGCCGGCAGGGGAGCCCCGAGGGCCTCGGTCCGGTCCTCGAAGGCGGTGTTCTGGTCGGCCATGTAGAGCCAGGTGTACGCGGAGGTCTCCGGCTCGATGCGCCAGCTGTCCGCCAGCGAGCCCACGTCGACGGTGTCGAAGCCGATCGTGTGGATCAGCGCCGACGCCCCGGACTTCGCGGAGGCGTCGTTGCCGGCGATGGCCACGGCGCTGCGCTCCGGATGGCCGGAGGGACGGGCGAGCTGGGTGATGTGGTGAGCCAGGATGCCGCTGAACGCCTTGACCAGGTGGACCCCGTCGAAGTGCTGCTGGATCAGCTCGCTGGTGGTGAGCTTCTCCGAGTCCAGCTCCTCGATGCGGCCGTCGCGGATCGGGTAGTAGTTGCTGGTGTCCAGCAGGGTCCGGCCCCGCAGCGGCGCCACCGGGACGGTCCGGTAGTCGGTGACCGGCAGGGCCATCACGACGAACTCGCCGGCCCGGGAGGCCTCTTCGACGGTACCGGCCGTGGCCAGCGGGCCCAGGTCCGCGACGAGGCCGGCGAGGCTCTCGGGGCCGCGGGAGTTGGACATCACGACCGGAATGCCGTTCCCGACGGCGAGCCGGGCGATCACGGTGCCCATGACTCCGCTGCCGATGATTCCAAGGGTGGACATGACGACTCCTCAGGATTCTTGGTGGACTGTCTCGTGCCGGAGACGGCTCGGCACCGGTCAGATGTAGTAGGTGTTGGGCTCCAGGCCGCAGAGGATCCGGCCGTAGGTCTCGGCGTTGACATCCGGATTCATCATCGCGTGCAGGCCGAAGGTCTGGAGATCGTTGGCTATCTGCTGCACCGGTACCTTGGTGTAGGCGGCGGAGCCGCCGCTGGACGAGGCGAGGATCTCCACCGCCTCCCGGGTCAGCCGCACGGCCGCGCCCTCGTCCGCGCGGCTGCGGCCGCGTTCCGCCATCTCCCAGGGCTCGGCCGAGGCGCACTTGGCGTCCAGCTGGGCGGCCAGCCGGGTCGCGTGGAACTCCGCCTCGTCGAGCTTCATCACCGCTTCGGCGACCCGCAGATGGGTCACCGGGGCCTCGCTCTGGCTCGGGTACTCGGTGTAGGTGATCTTGCGGCCGGGGAGCCGCTCGAAGAAGAGGTCCCGCACAGCCTTGCCCATGCCGACGGCGACCCCGACCGTGGACGCCGCGCCCACCATGATCAGCGGGGCCCGGTACATCGGCGAGTCGGCGTTCAGCTTGGAGACCGACTGGCCACCGAGCACCATGGGCGCCGGCAGGATGCGTTCCTGCGGGATGAACAGGTCCTTCGCGGTCGTGGTGACGCTCCCGGTTCCGCGCAGTCCGCCGGTGTGCCAGTCGTCGACGATCTCCAGCTCCGACACCGGGACCGGGCCCATCACCGGGTACGGCTGCCCGTCCGGGTCCAGGAATATCGCCGCGACCTGCTGCCAGGTGCTGCTGAGGGCGCCGCTGATGAACGGCCACGAGCCGTTGACCAGGACACCGCCGGGAACGGGGACGGCCGTCGCGGTCCCGGGCCCGATGGTGGCGCAGAGCCCTGTGCCGGACTCCGCGAACACCTCGTCCTGGACCTCGTCCGGGAACAGGCCCACGCCCCAGCCGGCGACCCAGGAGCTGGCCACCACCCACGCGGCGGACCCGTCGGCCTTGGCTATCTCCGCGGCCACCGCCACCATGGTCTGCGCGTCGCTCTCGTAACCGCCGTAGCGCAGCGGGATACGCATCCGGAAGACGCCCGCGTCGCGCAGGGCATCCACCGAGTCCGGGTGCAGCCGGCGGTTCTCCGTCGACCACGCGGTGTTGGCCCGCAGCACGGGCGCGATCGCGGACACCTGCCGCACCAGCTGTTCCCGGGTCGGGATGACGAACGTTGACATGACTTCTCCTCAACGGGCTTGTGGGATCAGGGGTCAGACGAAGAACTCGTTGAACGCGTCGATGACGGCCTGCGGCGCCTCCTCGACGAAGTAGTGGCCCGCGTCCGGCACCAGCACGACCCGCACGTCGCTCCCCTGGGCGGGCAGCGTCGCCTCCATCTGCTTGGCGAACATGCCGTCGGCGAGGTTGGAGACCAGGCCGAGCATGGGCGCGGTGACCTGCCCGTAGGTTCCGAGGTCTGCGATGTCCTGGCCGAACGTCTGGTACCAGCCGTTGCCGCCGCGGATCCCGTCCGCCGTGTCGTAGGCCCGGGTGTAGACGGCCCGGTCCGCCGGGGTCACCGCGTCCGGGTCCAGCAGGAAGTTGTCGAAGACCCAGTCGATGAGGAAGTGGGCGCGTCCGGCCAGCAGTTGTTCGGGCAGGCCGACGACCTGGTTGAAGGCGAACCACCACGGGAAGAAGGGCAGGCCCGGGGCCGGCAGCACGGGTATCTGGTACATCGACGCGTCCGGGTGGAGCACGTCGAGCAGGGCGACCCTGCGGGTGGCCTCCGGGTGGTTGACCGCGAAGCTGAAGGCGACCTGCGCGCCGACGTCGTGGCCCGCGATGTCCACCTGGTCGTAGCCGAGGGCACGGACGAATCCGTGGACGACTCCGGCCATCGACTTCTTGTCGTATCCGGTGGCGGGCTTGTCCGAGCCGCCCATGCCGGGGAGGTCGAGCACGATGACCCTGCGGCCGGCCGCGGCGAGGGCGGGCATCACCTTGTGGAACTCCCACCAGGTCTCCGGCCAGCCGGGCAGCAGGACCAGCGGAGCGCCCTCTCCGCCGGCGACGTAGTGGAGGCGGAGACCGTTCACGGTGGCGTACTCGCTGCTGAAGCCGCCGTCCAGGGAGCTCGCGAGTTCGGCATCGGTCCGGACGCCCGGGACTTCCCCGCCGGTGTCCGCTGTGCTCGTACTGCTGCTGTTCGTCGTCACTGTTCCCACTCCTCGTGGTCGTGGCCGAGACAGGTATGCGAAGGACCGGCCCACGGGCTCGGTGCTGCTCAGCCATCATCGAAGACGGGAATCTCCCCGGCCTCTTCCTACGTGCCCTCCCGTGTTTCCGGGCGGGGCGGACGCCGGGTCCGGGGCATGCGAGCACGACGGCTCGGCAGGCCGGTTATCACCGCCCGCCGAGCCGTATCCGGGAGTCGCGACGACGTACGGGGCAGGGCCGACCGGCGGCCCTGCCCCGTACCCATGACGTGAAACCGGGTCAGGGCAGCTTCTTCAGGCCGGCCCCGGTCAGGAGGTAGCCGGGCGCGACCGCGGTCGCCTCCGTCCTGACCAGCTCGACCATCGCCGCGCCGGCGATCTCCGGGGTGAGCAGCGGCCCCATCTGCTTCAGGTACTCCTCCTCGGACCGGCCGTCGCGAGCCGCGTACGCGCGGGCCGCCGACCTGCCCAGCTCGGTCGCCGGGGTGATCCGGGGAAGCACCGCGGAGAATGTGATGTCCAGTCCGGCGCGGTTCGCCTCGTCCTGGGCGTATCCGGTGATGAAGCGCTGGGTGGCCTTGGCGCCGGCGTAGCCCCCGGAGAGCGGCGAACCCGCCATCGCGGCGCCGCTGCTGACCACGATCACCCTGCTGCCGGGCCGCAGCGGAGTGAGCAGGGCCTCGCGCAGCCAGTGGAACGCGATCCTGACATCGGTCTGCCAGTTGACCGAGAAGGTCTCCCAGGTCTGGTGTTGCAGCGGACGCATGTGCGGGCTCGCGCCGGCCGCCAGGACGACGACCTCGGGCCGGTAGCGGTCGAGGAGGCTGCCTGCCACGGTGGGGTCGCCTGCGTCGGCGAGTTCGGGAACGGTGCTGCCGGCGCCGGCCGGTTCGGCGAACGGGGCCCCGGTGCGCGAGACGGCGACCACGCGGGAGCCGGCCTCGGCGAAGGCCGTGGCGATTCCGTGGCCCAGGCCGCGGCTCGCGCCGACGACGATGGTGGTCTTGCCGGACAGGTCGCTCATGATGTCCTCCAGGTGATGGGCGTGTCCGGTCGCGGACGGTCGAGAACTCCGGCTCCGGGACCTGTCGCGGGGAGGCAGCAGGTCCCGGAGCCGGAGTCACGGGCCCTCCGGCTGTCGCCGGAGGGCGGGAATCAACGCGCTACGACTTGAAGCGTGTTCCATTCCACCAGTTGTTGCCGGGCGCGGCTGCGTCCTTGCTGTCGTAGCTGTCCTTGTAGCGCCACCAGTCCCAGGGGTGCTCCAGCTCGTCCTCCTGCCGGCCCAGGGCGGTGATGTCCAGGTAGTTGTAGAAGTTCTTGAAGATGTCCCCGCCCCGGTCGAAGACCGAGTAGGTGTGGAAGATGTCGTCGCCGTCCCGGATGAACGCGCTCACCCCGGGCGACTCGCCCATCTCGGTGGCGGCCTCGAAGTCGTAGTTGAAGCTGTTGCCGAACGACGAGTACCAGGGGTACGTCCAGCCCATCCGGGCCTTGAAGGGTTCGAACTTCGCCAGCGGCGCCCGGGAGACCAGGGTGAAGCTGGTGTCCCGTGCCCACAGGTGGGCGAGCTCGCCGACGCTGTCCGTCTGCATGGAGCAGCCGATGCAGCCCTCGTCGTCGTCCGGGCCGAACATGAAGTGCCGGACGATGAGCTGGCGTCGGCCATCGAACAGGTCGAGCAGTGTCGCTGTGCCGTCCGGTCCTTCGAAGAGGTACTCCTTCTCCACCTTGACCATCGGCAGCTTCCTGCGCTCCGCGGCGATCATGTCGCGGGCGTTGGTCACCTTCTTCTCCTTCTCCAGGAGCGCCCTGCGGGCCTCCAGCCACTCCGATCGGGAAACAATCTTCGGAAGGTTCATCGGTTCTCCCTGGGGGTCTGCTTCAGAGTTGCGACGACCGGCCGGTCCGCTCGCGGGCCAGAAGACTGCGGCGCTCGATCTTGCCGACCGGTGTGCGGGGGATCTGATCGATGAACTCGACCAGCCGGATCTTCTTGTAGGGGGCGACCCGTTCGGCGACGAAGGCCATGATTTCCTTCGGCGTGACCGGCTCGCCGGTCACCACGAATCCCTTGGGGATCTCGCTGGCCTCCTCGTCGGGCACACCGATCACCGCCGCGTCCGCGACCTTCGGGTGCGACATCAGGACCGCTTCGAGCTCGACCGGGGACACCTGCTGGCCCTTGTACTTGATGAGTTCCTTGATCCGGTCGACGAGGAAGAGCTCTCCGTTCCCGTCCACGTGGCCGAGGTCTCCGGTGTGCAGGAAACCGTCCGGTTCGAGCACCTCGGCGGTGGCCTCCGGGGCGTTGAGGTAGCCCTTCATCACATGCGGGCCGCGGATGAGGACCTCGCCGTCCTGGTTGGGCCCGAGTTCGTCGCCGGTGGTGACGTCGACGATCTTGCACTCGATGTTGGGGGAGTTGGGGCCGACCGACCCCGGGGCCACCGGGTCTGCGAGCTGCATGAACGAGACCAGTGCCTCGGTGAGGCCGTATCCCTGGCCGATGCTCACCCCCAGGCGCTGCCGGCAGAGCTCGGCCGTTCTGGGGTCGAGCGCGGCGCCGCCGGAGACGATCGAGCGGAGCGAGGAGAGGTCGTACCGGTCCACCAGTGGGCTCTTCGCGAGGAGGACGGCGATGGTCGGCACGACGTAGAGGCGTGTGACGCGGTGGTCCTGGATCGCCTTGAGGTAGGCCTCGGGGTCGAAGCGCGGCATCGTCACGAGTGTCGCGCCCTGGAGCAGACTGGCGTTCATCGTCATGATCAGGCCGAACGCGTGGTGGAAGGGCGGGACGGCGAGCACCGTCTCGTGCTCACCGAGGGGCGCGACCAGGCTGGTCTGGAGAACGTTGGCGATCATGTTCCGATGGGTCAGCAGCACCCCCTTGGGATAGCCGGTGCTGCCGCTGGAGTGGAGCACGGCCACCACGTCGTCCGCCGGGTCGACGGCCGGCTCGGGAGGCACACCGTCGGTGAGCAGCGCCGAGAACGACGTGGCGCCCTCCGCCTCACCGAACACGAAGATCTCTTCGACCTTCGTCCGCGCGGTCATCGCCGTGGCCTTGACCACCTCGGAGGGCATGGTCACCAGCAGGCGCGCGCCGGTGTCGTTCAGGTGGGCGGTGAGATCGTCCGCCGTGTCGAGGGGATTGAGCACCACCACCGTGCCGCCCGCCAGGGCGGCGGCGTGGAACGCGATCGGGTAGGCGGGCACGTTCGGCGCCAGGAGGGCCAGCACGTCGCCCTTGCCGAAGCCGCGGGCATGCAGCCCGGTGGCCGCCCGGCGCACCGCCGATGCGAGCCGGCCGTAGGTGTAACCGTTCTCCCCGTCGACGTCGATCGTCGCCAGGCGGTCCGGGTACTGCTCCGCCTGTCGCAGTATGAAGGAGGTGAACGTGGTTTCGGGCACGTGGACGCGTGGACGTGGACCGGTGAAGATCATGACGCGGCTTCCACCCGGCTGTACGTGCTGAGGCCGGGCTGGTAGTCGCGCTTCTCGAACTGCTTGAGCGCCACGTTGATCCACTCGTTGCCGCTGAGACGGGAGAGCTCCCAGAGCTTCGCCTGGTCGTAGTCGATCGACTCCGGAAGGTCCATGGTCGTGGTGCGTTCGTAGACCTGCTTCGCCAGTTCCAGGGTGATCGGGTTCTTGTTGATGATCCGTCCGACGATTCGGTCGGTCTCCGCGTCCAGTTGATCCGCCGGAACAGCCTTGTTCACCAGCCCGTACGTCTCCGCCTGCCGCCCGGTGAGCGTGTCCCCGGTGAGGATGTAGTACAGCGCCTGCTTGCGCGGCAGGTTGTGGGTGGCCGCCCAGGTGGCTCCACCGGCCGGGAAGATGCCGAAGTTGATCTCGGAGAGTCCGAACTTCGCGGTCTCCGACGTGATGGCCAGGTCGCATATCCCCGCGACCAGGAATCCACCGCCGAAGGCGTACCCGTTCACCTTGGCGATGGTCACCGCGGGAAACACCTTCAGCCGCTTGAACCAATTGAGCGCCACCAGATTGGTCCGGTAGAACAACTGCGGGTCGTCGAAAGGCTGCAGGAAGCACTCCTCAAGGTCCATCCCGGAACTGAAACTGTCACCGCTGCCGGTCACGACGACCGCCTTGACGGTTCCGGCTGCCTCGATGGCGTCCAGGGCCGCATTCATATCCAGATGCATCTGCGGATTCATCGCGTTCTTCTTGTCCGGCCGGTTCAGGTAGATCGTGGCCTTCGGTCCGTCGATCTCGACGTTCACCGTGTCCAGCGTGATCATTTTTTTGCCCTCTTCTCCAGACGAAGTGCGCACGCGCACAGGAATTCACCAATCCACCGTCCGTGGCTCCGGCCACGGATATGAGCATCACATTCTCTGTATCCGGCCGACTTCTCCCAATGTGCTTTGCCGTGCCGGCGGCCGAGGGACCTGTCCGGGGCCGCACGCGGGCGGAGGGCCTCGCCGCCGTCGAGACCGAAGACAGCAATTGAGAAGAGGTGAACCCGGCGGACTGGGGGCAGTCTCTTGCGTGGGAGGCACGTAGGCGGGCCAGTTCGAGATCGTGAACAGCGAGAGGGTGTTGGTTCTTCTCGTGCCGGGGGGACCCAGGACGTGCTTTCTCACTGGTCTCGGATTGCGGTCACTTCCTCAAGGTGCTGCCGAACGCCGACAGCTGTTATGTGATCTTTCCGCGCAGATGAGAAACAAGCAGGGAGGAATGTCGTATGGATCACTCCGGCATGCCGGGGATGGCACCCGCCGTTTCGACGGTGGACACCGTGGGCGCTGTCCTCTTCATCGGCTGGGCCGTCGCGATGTGGACCGCCGTCGCCGTGCTCGCGGTCGGGAACCGGAAGGCGGTGAAGCCGTGGCTGTACAAACTCGCCGTAGGACTTGTGGGCGTTGGCGTGGTGGGCCAGGTCGGCCACTTCCAGGAACATGTCGCACAGGCGGGCTACTGGATCGCCCATCCCTACTCCGCGGCGTGGATGACTCCGTGGGGTGACAGCTTTGCCCGTGGGTTGGGTCAGGTCGACGCCGGCAAGCCCGCCCTCGGGATGGAGATCCTGCACCTGGTCGGCAACTTCATCTTCCTTGCCGGACTGGTCGGCATCGTGCAGATCACGCATCGCGTCGCCGGGCAGCTGAAGTCGCGCAAGTGGGCCAGGATGGGCGTCTGGATGCAGGGCATCCACGGCATCGAGCACATCGTGCTGACGGCGTCCGTGGCGCTGGGCGCGAGCCGGGCCATCGGCCTGTCCACGTGGTTCGGTGCCATCGAACCGGGCCCGGCCTTGACGACGTACCGGGTCTGGTGGCACTTCGTGGCCAACGCGGTGGGCACGGTGATCCTAGGCATCGCCGTCTACCACCTCTGGAAGGAGAAGCGGGCGGTCAGGGAGAGTTTCGGTCTCCTGGGGAACGTGGAGACCGCGGCCGCCCCGGCGGGCTCGGAGGAGGGATCCGCGAGCGCGCTCGAACCTCTGGGGCGCCGCTGACGGACGGCGGATCCCGGGCCCGGTCATCGCGCGGAGCGTGTGACCGGGCCTGTTCAATGCCCACGGGACAGCCCTTACTCCGGGAACCCTCGCACCCGCGGCGGTGGCCCTCCTGGAGGGCAATGAGCATGACATGAATTCAATAGGGTGCCCGTGCTGACGAGTTGAGACATCGAATGTCTCCTCGACGCACGGGCGCCTCGTGCGTTGCGCCGCCGGCGCCGTCACCTCATCGGTGGCCACTGCGCATCGCTCACTCATGGACGCGATCCGGGTCCTGGCCCGTGAAAGCCGCAGCCCTGCTGGTGCGGGCATTTCGGCGATTTCGTGCTTGCATATTCCCGGCGTCGTCGCGAGAGCCGTGCGCGAACACCACGGAGCCGCGCTCGACACGTATGGGCAGGGGCCCGTGGAAGGACGGCGGGATCACGGGAGCCGCCGGCCGACGCGTGCGGCGTCGGGCGGAGCGCCGACACGGCTGTGTCGAGCGGCGGCGGAGGCCGGCCTCCGCAGGGTGACGTCCCGGTGCGGGGTAGGAGCTCCGCTCCCCAAGCCCGGTGAGAATCGAAGACTTGAGGAACTGCCCCATTTCGGCCACGACGACGGGGTGGTGCTCGGAGTCGAGGGTACGTGGACGTGTCCCGGTCCTGCCGGGGCGCCTCGGACACCCGCGACCGACCCCCGGCTCCACCAGCAGGTGAAGCCGGTGAAACCCGTTCGAGGTCGGAGATCTGGTCCGCATCGCGCTGAGCACCGCCAATGGAAGCGGTACCCGTAAAGCGATTTTCAGCCAACTTCTCGCAGTATCCATCTCAAACCGCAATTTTGAAGATGCGAACGGTTTCGAACAGCTAAACGATATTCCTCGGCCGCATTCAGCCGCCACGGCATCGTCCGGGTTCGACACGTTCGGGAAGGTGTAGAGCCACATGAGGGAGCCACCGCTTGACCCGTACAGAACGAGCAGGCAACCCAAGGCGGACCCGCCGACGCGCAGAGTAACTCGCTGTAATGAGAGTGCCGGTGGGTCGGGATGCGCTGCGACCGCTTACCGGAAAAACTCCGATCGGGATTCCCAGACTCCCGACAGGAAAGTGCTATTTCCGTGCCCGTACAAATGCATTCTCAGCATCCAAAGCCGGGGGATACGGATGGCCACAGAGGCGGCGATCGAGCGTAGTATCAATGCTATGTGGGATCACCACGCCGACCCGCTCTCTCTGGGACAACTGGCGGAAACCGCATTTTACAGCAAGTTCCACTATTCGCGGGTGTTCAACGAGGTGACCGGGACGTCGCCGGGCCGTTTTCTTGCCGCGATCAGACTGTTCATGGCCAAGCGGCACCTGCTGGAGACCGCGGCCAGCGTCTCGGACATCACGCACCGGGTGGGCTACAACAGCCTGGGCACGTTCACCAGCCGTTTCACCCGCAGCGTCGGCATCGCGCCGACCAGGTACCGGTTCCTGGCCCGCTGCGGTATGCCACCGCTCGTCCTGCCGGCCGCCCAGGCCCGCCACGGGTTGTCCACGGTGGCCGGACGCCTGCACTTCCCGGCAGACGTCGGCCCGGTCCGGGTCTATGTGGGTGCGTTCAGCACCCCGATCATGGAGGGACTGCCGCGCTCCTGCGACATTCTGGACGAGTGCCGCCCGTTCCGCCTGAACGTCCCCGACGGGCTGTGGTTCATCCGGGCGGCGGCCGTGATGCTGCACGACGGCGCGCCCGGCCCGCAGGTCCGCCTGCCGAAACTGATCGGCTCGGGGTGGGCGGTCCGCGCCCGCGGAGGACGTATGTACAACGCCGATGTGCAACTTCGGGCGGCCACCCAACTCGACCTGCCGATCCTGCTGGCCCTGCCGGAACTGGACGGCCCGTACCACCGGCCGCTGCACGCCGCCCCGTCCGGTGAGACCGGGGTCGCCGACAGCGAGTTCGGGCGGGCTCCCTGCGCGGGCGACTGGCAGGCGGATCCCTGGGGCCGGGCCGGAGCGCACGCGCTGAGGGCCGTACAGGAGGGCTCACCGTAGGCGGAACCGCACCCGGACCCTGAGGAACAAGCACGACGGATGCGAGCCGGCCGGGCGGTCCGGGGTCCGGCCGGGCGGTCCGGCGAGGAAGCGACGGCCTCGCCGGATCATTTGCCGCCGCGTCCACCTCGTCGTCCGCGCAGCCGGCTCCCGGTCGGTCCGGCCGCAGCGGACACCGCCGTACCGGGCGCTCGCCCGGCCGGCGTCACGACCGCAGGAGCACCTGCTGGAGTTCGGCCGTGCACATCATGTAGCCGTCCGGGGTCGGCAGCTGCTCCAGGTAGTGGCCGAGGTCCGCCCCCAGCGCGAACACCCTCACCGGGGTGCCCGTGGCGCGCGCCGACTCCACGACCCTCCTTATGCCGTCGATGACGGCCGGGTGCCGGGTCTGATAGGACCCGGCCACCAAGTGGTTGCCCCGGTCCGCCGCGAGGTAGAACTGCACCAGGTCCTTCGTGCCGACGAACAGCTCGCTGGCCCCCGAGGCACAGATCGCCCCGGTGGCGTGCACTGCCGCGGGCGTCTCGATGAACGCGGACACCGGCACGTCGGCCGGCAGCTCCAGGTGCCTGATCAGCGTGGCGAACTCCTCCGCGTCGTTGACGAAGGGGACCGAGAGGTGCACCCGGCCCACCTTGTCGCCGAGCCGCTCGCGCAGGGATCCGAGGACCGCGTGCAGCGCGTCCCGGTACGCGTTCGACCCCAGCAGCCAGCGGGCGCCGTGGAGGCCCAGCTCGGGGTTCGGTTCGATCGCGACCTGGGCCCGTTCGGTGACCCGGGCAGCGTGGTCCGAGCGGAGGTCGAGCAGCCGCAGGACGAGCCGCTGCTCGGGCAGGAGAGCCTCGGTGAACCGGCACAGCCGGTCCGCGACGGCCTGCCCGTACGCGGTGATGTCGGCCGGGCTGCCGCCCACCGAGTCGAGTGGACGCAGGCCCGCCGCCAGGCAGAGGAACTCCTCCCGGATGAAGAAGGAGTCGACCCGCTTCGCGTCCGGACCGCACGCGTTGATCGTGGCGATGTCCTGCAGGTCCGCGATGACCGCGCAGGCCGAGCCCAGATGGTCCGGCGACGGTTCCCCCGCTGCCGGGCTCGCGGCCCGGGAGACCGTGTCGGACTCGACGACGATCGACTGGCTCTCCAAATGCAGTGTCACCTCGCCGGTGACGCCCGCCAGATCGCTCTCGTCGACACGGAGCACGGGTATACCCCTGCCGCGGCAGATGGACTGCATGTGCCCGGTCAGCCCGCCCGCGCCGCAGACGACCGCACGTGAGGCCACCATCGCGTCGTAAAGGCCCGCTTCGAGGGAACTGGCGACGAGGATGGACCCCTGAAGTGGACTCCTTGTGCGATTGCAAGTGCCTCGCAACACCTTCTCTGTTCCGCTGCTCAACAGGAATCCTTGAATTCGTCGCCCGCTCAACTGGTCCTCCGGTGTCCTAAGAGTTCGCTATCCCGAGTTGTCTGCGTAGTTGCTTCGGCGTGACCGAGATGTCGGTGAGCCGTGCAATGGCTGCCCGGTTGACGACAGCCCTCATCAGGCGGTCGTGCCGGGACGCGTCCATCGAAAGGTTCGACGTTTCTCCAGCGGCCCGAATGCAGGAATCCAGACGGGAATCATTGATCTCCCGCTCACTTCGGTTACGTGCAGTCAGCCTCCTCACTTCCAGAGTCACAGCTTCCTCGAATTCGGCCCGGTCCACTTCCTTGATATTGCTGGAACGGGCATAGTATTTGGCCAAGCTCTCGGCCAGAATGTCTCCGCCCGGCTCCAGCGTCTCGATGACACACGCGGCAACCGCGATCGAGTGGTTCTTGATGGCCGCGAGGTTGAAGGTGAATGCCCCGGTCCGGCCGTTCCGGACGATCTCGTCCCCTTCTCTCAGCACACCGACCGCGAAGAGGGAGCCGACCGCCTCCCCGCCGGGGCCGAGCAGCGCCCCCCGTCCGTCGACCTCCAGACCGCGCCCGGTGCGCCCGTGAGGGACCGCCATGCCCCGGCGCAGGAGGTTCTTCCACAGCGGCCGGCCGACCCTGCCGTAGTCCGACTCCCTGCTGAAGTTGGAAATCACCAGATCGGTCTCGATGGACCGCGTCCCGTTCCCGGCGTCGACGGAGACGGCCAGCCGCCCGGACTCCGTCGGCTTGATCCCGGCCACCTTGCCGACCACCAGTTGAACTGTCCCGTCCGCCGGGTGCATGGCGCGCTCGATGACCTCCATCGTGTACTCCACCGCGCCCACCCGGAAGGCGGCGATCGCGGTACCGAACTCGTCGAGCAATCCCCGCAGTTCCGCGGAGGGAATCAGCTCGATGACCTTCGGCAGATGTGGCTCCCACGCCTTGGCCACCCGCTCCGGGACCACGGCCGGATGGATGCCGGGGTGCTCGCGGACCACGGTCGAGCACGCGGCCTCCCACGCGCTTCGGACCCGGGCCAGGAACTCCCCACGATCGAGGTACGGCTCCAGCAGTGCCTTCGGGCAGGGCAGCCGCACCACCTCGTGTTCATGGCCGGCGGGGTACGTACGGAACACCGTCCCGGTCCTGGAGACCAGATGGATCCTCCCCGTGTGGCCCTGGCGCAACAGCAGGCCCGCCGAGTCGTACGCGCTCAGCACGGATCCGACGATCGCGACGCTCGCCCCGGGCGGGAGCGTCATCAGTTTCCGGACGCCTTCCTCGGAGTACGGGTTGCGCACGAAGGACTCGTGATCGAGCACCTCCGCGGCGAACGGCGGCTCCCTGAGCTCCAGGCCGGTCGCGAGGATGACGCGGTCCGCGAAGAGCACCGTCGCCTCCCGGCCCCGCCCGCCTTCGGGACTCATGTCCGTACTGTTCAGAGAGAGGTGTCGTACCGTCACATCGACGCCGTTCGGGCGGAGTTCCATGTCGACGGCCTCGCCGTCCGCCTCGACGAGAACGACGCCGGGACAGGCCTCCCGTCTGGCCTCGGCCAGACGGTCGATCAGATAGTCCTGGAAGATCCGCCGGGGTGCCGGTCCCTCCTCGGTGAACGTCGTCCCGGCCCATGGGGCAGGCCAGTCCCCGCGGTCCGCCTCGGAGTTGGCCCAGCGTATGAAGTCGTGGACGTCCTCACGGAAGGCCGACATCCGACCTGCCTGGATGTTGAACGCATGTCCCCAGGGGTTGCCGTCGCGGTGGTAGGCGACACCTGCGCAGCGGTAGTCGGAACGCCGCTCAAGCAGAACGATTTCCAGGGGCCTGCGCGCGAAACGGAGCAATCGCATGGCGGTGGCGGCACCTGCCAGTCCCGATCCGACAATGAGCACTCTTGGGCATAGACCTGTTCGAAGAATGGTATGACCTCCGCGAAGAGGATGGGGCCGCGGCTCTGCCGACTCATACCAGCCCCGGGCTTTCACGAAGCGGGCTGTCCGGCAGTCGGGCAGGAGAGAAGAAAGTGCCTTGACCAGCAAGAACGGGACTTGTCGAGCTCCCTGTTCCTGCCACGGTGCGGGGCGCTTCCCGGGTGAAGCACTCTATCGGGCCCGCCCGCCTTTCGTAGGGGGACGTGCACCGGTCCAGCGCCGGGTTTCGAGGGCGCTCCGCCCGGTCCGTGTCAACTCCGCGCTCGCGGGTGCGGACGCCGTGCTTCATCCGGGCGGCCTGACGGACGGGGCACCGCTGGAGGTGTAGATGGTGGTCAGCCGTTCGATGGCCTGGTCCTGGTTGGCGAAGCGGCCTCCTCGGTCTGCTTGCCGGGCGCGTTGCGATACCTGATCCCGTACTCGTTGGGGCACTTCGACCACCTGGTCCTGCCGCTGACACTTTGCTGACCACGAGCCGCGGTGATTGGTCGGAGCCCCTTGCGGCTCCGGTGGCGAAAGGGGGAGGAGGCCTTGGCACGAGACGCAGCTGGGGGTGACCTTCAGCCGCTGGTCGCGACCGGGGGCCAGGGGCAGCCGGTCCACCGCCCCCGTGTTCCCATCCGCCTGCCGTGCGGGCGCCCGGGTCCGGAGCGGATGCGGGCGGCGGCGCTCCGGGTCACGCTGGAGTCATGGCTACGCCTCCGATCGTGATCCACCGGCCGGCACCCTCCGGTGCGAGGCTCGTCACCGTGCACATCGCCGGCCGCGAAGAACGGCTCGGGCTCGCCCACAGCGACCATGACGTCATCGTGTTCCTCGCCGACGCCGGAATGGCCAATCCTGAGCGGGCCCTCGACAGCGCGTCCCTCGTCGAGTGGCAGGGCGCACCCGCCCACGAATACGCAGCACCCTGATGTCGCCGGACCGGCGCCGAGGGGACTTCCTGCCGGATCGCCCTGGGCGGAACCGGCGGGAAGAGCCGCGTGAGGGACGGTTACGGTAGGGAGTGTGGCTCCACCTCCCCATTCCCTCGGTGACTTCCTGCGCGCGCGCAGGGCCCTCGTCCGGCCCGAGGAGGTGGGTCTCGCCGCCTCGTCGCGCCGTCGGCTGCCGGGGCTACGGAGGGAGGAGGTCGCCGCTCTCGCCGGGATCTCCGCGGCGTACTACGTGCGCCTGGAACGCGGCCGGGACCGTCGCCCCTCACCGGAGGTGACGAACGCGCTCGCCCGCGTCCTCCTCCTCGACGCCGATGCCCGCGCCCACCTCCACACCCTTGCCCAGGGCAGCCCCGGATCGCACCCGGCCTCGTACGCTCCGGAGACCGTCCCGGAGCCCGCACGGCAACTTGTGCTCAGCCGCACGGACACCCCCGCCTTCGTCCAGGGGCGCTACCAGGACGTCCTTGTCGCCAATGCTCTGGCCACCGCGCTCTCACCCAGCTATCGCGTCGGCGTCAACCTGCTGCGCGCCGCTTTCCTCGGCACTCGGGTCCGCGAGCTCTACGACGACTGGGACTCCGTCAGTGCCTCCGTCGTCGCTTCGCTGCGTGCCCTGGCGGGATCCGTACCCACCGATCCGCGTTTCGCCGCGCTCATCGCTGAACTGTGTTCCGGAAGCGAGGAGTTCAAACTGCTGTGGGACCGGTACGACGTGCGTCCGCGGACCGCGGGCGCTACCCGTCTGTTCCACCCCACGCTCGGTGTCCTCGATCTCCGTTACGAGAAGCTGACTGTCCTGCCCGACGAGGGGCAGGTCCTCGTCGTCTACCACGCCCCGCCCGGCAGCCGCGAAGCCGCACTGTTCGCCTCGCTCGCCGCCACCGCCGCACGAGCTGAGGAGCCCCCCGCGTGAGCACCCCCTCGCCTGCCCTGGGGGCTTTCCTGCGGGCTCGCCGTGACGCGCTTCCCCCTGAAGGCGCCGGGCTGCCCGCGGGTACCGGCCGCCGCGGTGTGCCCGGCCTGCGCCGCGAGGAACTGGCCGGACTCGCCGGGATCAGCCCTGAGTACTACACCCGCCTCGAACAGGGACGTGACCGCAACCCCTCGCCCGAGGTCCTCGCCGCGCTGGCCCGCGCCCTGCGGCTCGATGACGCCGCCACCCGCCACCTGCACCGTCTGGGCGGGCATCTGCCGCCGGACGACCCGGCCGGTCCCGGCAACGTGGCCGGCCGTCTGCCCGCCGGGCTGCGCGAGCTGCTCACCGTCTGGGACGACGTCCCGGCCGTCGTCCAGAACGCCTACCTGGACGTGCTCGCCGCCACCCCCGTGGCGACCGCCCTTGCGCCCTTCTACCGTCCTGGCGTCAACCTGCTGCGCGCCGCCTTCCTCGGCGACAGCGTCCGTCGGCGCTACCGCAACGCCCCCGAACTTCTCGCCCGCGCTGTCGCCTCGCTGCGGGCCTTCGCCGACCGGGTCCCCGACGACCCCCGCCTCTGCGCCCTGCGCGACGAGCTGACGGCTGCGTCACCGCAGTTCCGGACGCTCTGGGAGCGGTACGAGGTGAGCCCGCCGCCCGGCGGGACCGTGGAGATCGACCATCCGGCCGTGGGCCCTCTGAGCCTGGAGTACCAGCGCTTCGCCGTCCCGGGACTGGCCGGCACCCTCCTTGTGGTGCACACCGCCGTCCCGGGCACCCCGTCCGCGGCCGCGCTGGACCGGCTGGTGCGAGAGGTGTCGGCGGAGTCCTGAGGACCGTTTTCAGCCGTGGGAAGCCGTCCAGCGTGTCGATCCCGTGCTCCTCGCCCCCAGCCCGATCAGGCCGACACCGTCGTCGCCGGGGCACTCATCGGGCGATCAGCTCCTCGCCCGTCTGCCACAGCCGTTCCGCGTTCTGCTGGTCGAGGGCGTAGGGGGCGACGCCGCCCGAGCCCAGGGCCCCGCTGCTTTCGATCACTGGGGATTCCGCGCAGTCCTCGAAGTACCGGCCGCCGATGCCCTCCAGCAGGGGCGAGGCCGCGAGCAGGACGCTGGTCGCCGCTCCCTGGGGGACCGTCTTGCGAAGGTGCTCCGGGGTGCGCAGACCACCGGTGTGCTGCTGGAGGTTGGTGGCGATGGCACCGGGGTTGAGGGCGTTGGCGCGAATGCCCTCACTGGACCAGCGCCGGTCCGCGCCTACGGCGAGCAGGATGTCGGCGGTCTTCGACTGCCCGTACGCCGACCAGGGGTCGTACGGCCGGAAGCGGTAGTCGAGGTCGTCGAAGATCACCGGTGACATGAGGTGCCCGGTGGAGCTGACGGAGACGATCCGGGCGCCCCTCGCGGCCGCGAGCGCCGGGTAGAGCCCGTGGGTGAGTGCGAAGTGCCCCACGTAGTTCGTGCCGAACTGGAGCTCGCGGCCCTCCGGGGTACGGTCCAGCTCGGGGAGCGCCATGATCCCCGCGTTGTTGACGAGGATGTGCAGCGGGCCTGTCCAGGCGTCGGTGAAGGCGCGGACGGAGCGCAGGTCGGCGAGGTCGAGGGCGCGGGCGCTGACTCCCGGGTTTCCCGTGGTGCGGGTGATTTCGGCGGCTGTCTCGGCGGCGGCCTCCGGCCGGCGGGCGGCGAGGACCACCTCGGCGCCCGCGGAGGCGAGCGCGCGGGCCGTCTCCGTACCGAGGCCCGAGGTGGCGCCCGTGACGACGGCTCGCCTGCCGGCCAGTGAGACCCCCTTGAGGACGTCGTCGGTGGTGGACGAGAACCCGAAGGGAGTCCGGAGAGGCTGGTTCATGTAAGTGTTCCTTAGTTGTCAGGGCGCGGAGGCCGAAGCGGATACGGGGACGGGACGCGGGCGGCTCAGGCGCCGGTGGCCCTCGCCGACAAGTCCCACAGTCGCGCGGCCGACTCCCGGTCGAGGGCGTGCGGCGCCACGCCGACCGGCTCGGCCTCCCGCGTGAACAGGACGGGGTCGATGACAGGTGCCTCGTTGGAGTTCTGGAAGTAGCGGCCACTGACGCCGTCGAGCAGCGGGGACGCGGCGACCAGCACCGACGTGGCAGCGCCCTGGTCCGCGCTGCGCCAGGGGTAACTGTCGTACACGGCGCGGGCCTCGTCCGACATGTCCTCACCGAAGGCGTGCTTCTGCAACGGGGACTTGATCCCGCCGGGCATGAGTGAATTGGCCGTGATGCCGTCCGCCGCCCAGCGCGTGGCGACCTCGGCCGCGAAGAGGACAACGGCCGTTTTCGACTGGCCGTAGGCGAGGAAGGGATCGTACGGGCGCTCGTGGAAATTGATGTCGTCGAATACGACTGGGGAGGCCAGGTGCCCGGTCGAGCTGACGGCGGTGATTCGTCCGCCGACGGAGGCGAGCGCGTCGTGGAGCCCGGTCGCGAGGGCGAAGTGGCCGAGGTGGTTGGTGGCGAACTGGCGCTCCCAGCCGTCGGCGGTCAGGTCGAGCTGGGGGAGGGCCATGATCCCGGCGTTGTCGACCAGCATGTGCAGCGGGCCCTCCCAAGCACGGACGAGGCCGCGCACGGAGGAGGGGTCGCTGAGATCGAGCGGCACCGCTGTCACGGCCTCGTTCCCGGTCTCCGCCGTGACGCCTGCGGCCGCTTCACGAGCCCGCTCCAGGCCACGGGCGGCGATCACGACCAGCGCCCCGGCTCGGGCGAGAGCGCGGGCGGTCGCGAGGCCCACTCCGGAGGAACCCCCGGTCACGAGCGCGGTACGACCGTGCAGGACGACCCCGCTGAGTACGTCGTCAGCGGTGGACTCACGGTCGAAGGAGGTGGTGAGAAGAGCCATGGAACATCCCTGGAGTCTTGAGCAGGACCTTGCTCCTCCACCATCCGTCCGACCCACGTCCCAGGCCATTGCTCTGTCAAGAGGGAGAGCGGCAGGGCCAGCCCGGGAATAAACCAGGTGCACCGGGTCCTCGGTGCCGAGCGAATGCTGTTCGGGCAGCAGGCATGTTCGTGGACGCAACGGTCGACTAGGCTGCCTCGCGGCGCGGCGCGGCGCCGTGCCGGCCGGGGGCTTGGGAGGTCCGATGGAGCCGATGGACCGACCGCACGACGACGACGTACTCGCCGCGTGGGCACCGGCAGGTATGGGACGCATCGTCGTCGTCCTGGGCCGGGGCATCGTGATCCACAAGGCGATCGTCTCGGGCAGGGCCGGTGCGGCCGGTGTCGCTCAGGGGGTCACGGCGGGAGCAAGCGTGGCTCTGGGCGGAAGCGCCGTCGGCGCGGCGTCCGGAACGAACTCGGTGTACGGCAGCCCGTTCATCGAGAAGGTGCTGCGCAACGGGGTCGAGGGTCTGCTCGCTTCGTCGCGTATGACCCTCGTGCCCTGGGACGAGATCGTCTCGGCGGAATACCGGAAGCTCCCCCTCGGACGCGGCCGGATGATCATCCGGACCGGGGACACCGAGCACAAGCTGAAGTTCTTGCAGAACACATATGTTGCCGGCGACCCACGGGGCGTGTTCGCTCAGTTCCTCGGCCGGAAGTTCACCGCCGGCTAGCGATCCGAACACACGGGTTCGCGGGGAAGGCCCGAGGCCACGGGCGGGCAGGACCTCACTGACGTCTCAGCCTCCGCCGGAGCACCAGGAGGTCGATGCCGGCGGTCGCGGCGAGGAGGGCGCACACCCCGGCGAGAACGGCCAGTTCCGTGCGGGTCGGCGTGTCGCCGGGACCGGCGGCAGCAGCCCCTAGGGCGAGCAGCACCGCGGCCACGACGAAGAGCAGCAGAGCCGACGTCGCAAGAATCCTCCTGAGGCGCAGCGCACTGCGGGCGTTTGCGGGTTCCGTGCCTCGTCTCATCCGAATCTCGCGCTCCTCAGGCGTGTCGTGTCGGCCCTTGGCCACCGTAGCTGTCAGGAGCCTGACCGGACGGGGCCGGCGGGCCCCTCGAACGCCGGAATACGCGGTGGCCCTGGAGCCGGACGGGAACCGGGAGCGGGAGGAGGCATCGTGCATTGGGGTGATACCGGCGGGGCGCAGTCGGTGCGGCGACGCGCGCATCACCGTTGCGCAGTCTCCGCCCGTAGCCCATGGGGCGTGGCCGACGGCCGAACGAGGTCAAGCGGACCGGAGATGTGATGGATCGCCCGGATCAGGGAACTCGTCTCCCGTCGCACCGTCGCACCGTCGCACCGTCTCCCCTTCGCACCGTCTCCCCCCCTTCGCCCCCCGCACCCGTACGAAAGGCCCGGCCATGTCCACCCGACCGACCACGCTCGATTCCAGCAGTGACCTGCACCAGGTCTTCGAGCTTGCCCAGCAACTGCGCGTGGACTCCGTGCGGTCCAGCACGTCCGCCGGTTCGGGGCACCCCACCTCCAGCCTCTCGGCCGCCGATCTGATGGCCGTCCTGCTCGCGCGCCATCTGCACTACGACTGGTCGGCGCCGGACAATCCCGCCGGTGACCACCTGATCTTTTCCAAGGGGCACGCGTCCCCCCTCCTCTACGCCATGTTCAAGGCCGTCGGAATCATCGGTGACGAGGAGCTGATGACCACGTACCGCCGGTTCGGTCACCGGCTCCAGGGGCACCCCACCCCGGTGCTGCCCTGGGTGGACCTGGCTACCGGGTCTCTGGGCCAGGGCATCGCGTACGGGGTCGGCATCGCGCTGGCCGGCCGGGACCTGGAGAAGCAGCCCTACCGGGTATGGGTGCTCTGCGGGGACAGCGAGATGAGCGAGGGTTCCGTCTGGGAGGCGCTCGACAAGGCGGGACGGCACCAGCTGGCCAACTTCACCGCGATCGTCGACGTCAACAGGCTCGGCCAGAGCGGACCGACCGAGCTGGAGTGGGACACGGCTGCCTACGCGCGGCGTGCCGAGGCATTCGGCTGCCGGGCCGTCGTGGTCGACGGCCACGACCTCGAAGCGGTCGACCGGGCCCTGACCACCGCCACCGACGGGCAGGCGCCCACCGTCATCGTCGCCAGGACCGTGAAGGGCCAAGGCGTCAGCGAGGTCGCCGACAAGGAGGGCTGGCACGGCAAACCGCTGCCCGAGGACCTGGCCGAGCGGGCCGTGGCGGAACTGGGCGGCATCCGCGATCTCAGGGTGCGCGGCCCCAGGCCGCCGGAGGCCACCCCGGCCCCGGCCCCGGCAGCGGGCCCGGTGGAGCTGCCCCGCTACGACGTGGGGGACGAGGTCGCCACCCGGGTCGCCTTCGGCAAGGCACTGGCCGCCCTCGGGGCCCGCCCCGACGTGGTCGCCCTGGACGCGGAGGTCGGCAACTCGACGCACGCCGAGGACTTCAAGAAGGCGCATCCGGAGCGGTACTTCCAGACCTACATCGCCGAACAGCAGATGATCGCCACCGCCGTCGGCATGGCCGTGCGCGGCTACCGCCCCTACGCGACCACCTTCGCCGCCTTCCTCACCCGGGCGCACGACTTCATCCGGATGGCCGCCGTCTCCGAGGTCACCATGGCCCTGTGCGGTACCCACAGCGGCGTGGAGATCGGGGCCGACGGTCCCTCCCAGATGGGTGTCGAGGACCTCGCGATGATGCGAGCCGTCCTCGGATCCACCGTCCTCTATCCGTCCGACGCGACCTCGGCCGCCGCGCTGACGGCCGCCATGGCCGACATCGACGGCATCTCGTACCTGCGCACCACGCGCGGGGCCTATCCGGTCCTCTACGACGGGGACGAAACCTTCCGGCCCGGGGGCTCCAAAACCGTGCGCGGGGGCGACGCCGACCAGGTCACCCTGATCGGCGCCGGTGTGACCCTGCACGAGTGTCTGGCCGCCGCCGAAGAACTCGCCGCCGACGGCATCCCGGCCCGGGTGATCGACCTGTACTCGGTCAAGCCCATCGACGCCGGCACCATGGTCCGGGCCGCCTCGGACACGGGAGCCCTGGTCGTGGTCGAAGACCACCATCCCGAAGGCGGTATCGGAGAAGCGGTCCTCTCGGCCCTCGCGGCGTCCGGCAGCAACCCGCGCTTCGCCCACCTCGCCGTCACCGGCCTGCCGGGCTCGGGCACCACGGACGAACTCCTCGACGCGGCCGGGATCTCCCGCTCCCACATCGCGGACTCGGCCCGCGGTCTGGTCAAGAGCCGCTGACATACGGTCAGGGAGCTCTCTTCCGCCATGTCTCGCTCAGGGCCACGGACGAGCCGAGGTCCTGAGCCCAGTCCCGGCGGATCAGCCGCGCAGCGGGCGAACCCGTGAGGCAGTCGCGGGCGCCGTCCCGGCATGCCGACGGCCCCCGTGCCCCGCTGTCTCGCGGGTCGGCGGGGGAGGGCGGGAAAGGGGGGTTCTGAGGTGTATCGAGTTCTCCTCGCGGGCCGGGCCGGTGGGGCCGACCGTGGCGGGAAACTCTGAATGGTGGTTCACTTCTTTTATGGCCTACCGCAAGACCCCAGCCGAGATCAGTCGGCTCGAAGCAGCCAGAGAGCACCTGATCACCTGTGCCACCTCGGTGATCACGGAAGTGGGCTGGTCACAGGCGTCCGTCACCGCCGTCGCCGACTCGGCGGGCATCGCAGCCGGATCGGTCTACCAGCACTTCGCGTCCAAGACCGCCCTCGCCGTCGAGGTGTTCCGGCGCGCCGCCGGGCGCGAGGTCGAGGTGCTGGGCGAGGTGCTCCAGGGGCCGGGCGACCCCGTCGGGCGGATCGGACGCGGCGTCGAGGTCTTCGCCCGCCGCGCCCTGGAGAACCGCGGACTGGCCTACGCCCTGCTCGCCGCCCCGGCCGAAGCCGCGGTCGGCGCCGAACGGCTCGAATTCCGCCGCCGCTACCGAGCCCTGTTCGCCCAGGTCGTGCACGAGGGCATTGAGTCCGGTCTGCTGCCCGCCCAGAACGGCGAGATCACCGCGGCCGCGCTCACCGGCGCGATCGGTGAAGTGCTCGTCGACCCGCTCGGCACCCGAGACGAGAAGGCCGCGGAGGCGCTCCTCGCCGAACTCGTCGCCATGGCGCTGCGCTGCGCGGGCGCCCCGCCCCGCTCCCCGCAGCCCTGACCGGACCGGCGCGAACCCGTCCCTCCCGTCCGCGTCCCGTCCATCCCACTCGGAGGAAACCCGTGCCCACGACCGACGCCCCCCGCAGCCACCCCACCGCCCTCACCCACGAAGTGACCAACCAGACACCGCCGTTGGCCGGCCACGATGTCGCGGACGACGCCGTGCTGCTGGAGGGCGTGCGGCGCGAGGGCGCCGAGTGGCACACCGGGGAACTGCACCGCCTCGGCCTCCTCGTCGGCAGCGAGGACGCGCAGCGCTGGGCCGACCAGGCCAATGACCACGAGCCCGTCCTGCGCACCCACGACCGCTACGGACACCGCGTCGACGAGGTCGAGTTCCACCCCGCCTACCACCACCTCATGGACACCTCGGTGGGCGCCGGCCTGGCCGGAGCGGCCTGGGCCGACGAACGTCCCGGCGCCCATGTGGCCCGCGCCGCGGGCTTCATGCTGATGACGACCCTGGAGCCGGGGCACCTGTGCCCGGTCTCCATGACGTACGCCGTGGTCCCGGCGCTGCGCCACTCACCCGACCTGGCCAAGACGTACGAGCCGCTGCTCACCAGCCGGGTCTACGAGTCCGGCCTGCGCACCCCGGCGGAAAAGCCCGGTCTGCTCGCCGGGATGGGCATGACGGAGAAGCAGGGCGGCACCGACGTACGGGCCAACACCACGACAGCGACCGAAGCGGCCGACGGAACCTGGCGGCTGCGCGGGCACAAGTGGTTCACCAGCGCGCCGATGAACGACCTCTTCCTCGTGCTCGCCCAGTCGCCCGGCGGACTCTCCTGCTTCCTCGTGCCGCGCGTGCTGCCCGACGGCAGCCGCAACACCTTCCGCATCCAGCGGCTCAAGGACAAGCTCGGCAACCGCGCCAACGCCAGCAGCGAGCCCGAGTTCGACGACACGGTGGCCTGGCTCGTCGGCACCGAGGGCAAGGGCGTACGCACCATCATCGACATGGTCACCATGACGCGCCTGGACTGCGTCCTGGGCTCCGCCGCCGGTACCCGCGCCGCTCTCGCCCAGGCCGCCCACCACGCCCGCCACCGCGCGGTGTTCGGCGCCCGACTGATCGACCAGCCCCTGATGCGCAACGTGCTCGGCGACCTCTCCGTGGAGTCGGAGGCCGCGACGACGATGGCGCTGCGGCTGGCCGGCGCCGCCGACCGGGCGCAGCGGGGCGATGCCGGGGAGCGCGCGTTCCTGCGGCTCGCCACGGCCGTGGCCAAGTACTGGGTCTGCAAGCGCCAGCCCGTCGCGGTGGCCGAAGCGCTCGAATGTCTCGGCGGCAACGGATACGTCGAGGAGTCGGGGATGCCGCGCCTCTACCGGGAGGCCCCGCTCAACGGCATCTGGGAGGGTTCCGGCAATGTGAACGCCCTCGACCTGCTGCGGGCACTGGCCCGTGAGCCCGAGTCCTTCGCGGCCTTCCACACCGAGATCGAGGCCGCATCCGGCGCCGACCGGCGACTGGACGCCGCCTGGCGGGAGCTGCGCGGCGAACTCGTCCTCACCGAGGACGCCCCGCTGCGCGCCCGCCGTCTCATCGAACGTGCCGCGCTCGTGCTCCAGGGCTCCCTCCTCGTCCGGCACGCACCGGCCCCGGTCGCGGACGCCTTCTGCGCGTCCCGGCTGGACGGGGACCGGGGCCAGGCGTTCGGCACCCTCGCGCCGGGAACGGACTTCGCCGGACTGCTGGAGCGGCTTCCGGCCTGAGTCCGCCGGGGGTGAGCGCCGGGGGCTGCCGGCCTCAGGCGGTCTCGTCCATCAGCCGGCGCGCGTCGGCCGCATGACGGATGCCCGCCGGATACGGCAGCGCCCGTACCAGTTCCTCCGCACGGTCCAGGGCCTCCCGCGCGGCCGGGTGCTCCGCCAGCCGGAACAGGGCCATGGCCAGGGCGATCCGGGCGTCCGCCTCGGCGATCCGCTCGCCGGTCCGCGCCGCCCGCTCGACCTCCGCTTGCGCGATCCGCCGCGCCGATGCGGCGTGTCCCGCACGCAGTTGCCCCCAGGCGGTCAGTACCGGGGCCTCCTGAGCGAATCCGTCCACGGCGCGCAGCGCGTCGCCCGGGAGACCGGCGCGCAGGGCGAGTTCGGCGCGGGCCGTGCGTACCTCGTGGCCGGCCTGGCGGTCCACCATGCCGACGGCGGACCGCTCGGCCCGGTCCAGCAGGGCCGCCGCCTCCGAGGGCTCCCCGGTGCGTATCCGCACCAGCGCCAGCGTCGCCAGCGTGTACGGCAGACACCACGCGTCGTCCGGCTCCGCGCTCGCCACCGCCGCCTCCGCGAGCGTCCGCGCGGCGGTGAACTCTTCGAGTAGCAGGAACAGTTCGGCCAGGTTCGCCCGCTCGAACGCGGCCGCGATCGGATCGCCCGACTGCTCCGCGAGATCGAGGGCGCGCTCTCCCATGGCCACGGCCTCGCGCAGCCGCCCGCCCCGCCGCCGGTTCTCCCGCAGGGTGGACAGGACCGAGCCGAGCAGGGTCGGATCCCCGTACTCCTCGGCCGGAGCGAGCGCCCGGCCCGCCGCCGTACGCGCTTCGTCCAGCCGCCCGTTGAGGCCCAGATTGCTGGCCTGCAAGGCGTACGAGCGGGCGACGAGCCCCTGTCCCTGCTTTCCGGACACCCGCAGCGCGACCGCGAGCGCCTGCTGGGCGGCCAGGTAGCCCTCCTCGTAGCGCCCCTGGATCTTGCAGATCATGGACAGCGCGAGGTAGTGCCCGGCGGCCGGCTCCGCCGCGGTGTCCTCGGTCACCGGATGCTCGCCCAGCACCTGACGGCCGAAGTCCGGGCCACCCGCCCGCGCCAGGGCGTCGGCCAGCCAGGCGGCGGTGAGGACGACGTCCTCGTGGTCGCCCCGGCGGGCGAACTCGTCCAGCGCGAGCCGCAGTACCTCGGCCGCCTCGCCGAAGTTGCCCATCCGGCAGAGCACCTGGCTGTGCGCGAGGCGGGCCCGGGCCGCGTCCACGTCGAGCCGCGCCACCAGATCCCGGTAGTAGCGGTCGGCGGTGTCGTTGGCGAAGAGGGCCGCGGCCCGTGCGGCGGCCCTGCGCAGGTACTCGGCGGCGCGCGGGTCGTCGGCGTGCGCGAAGTGCGCGGCGAGGGTGTCGACGGCGTCGGGGCGGCGGCGCAGCACGGCCTGGGCGAACGCGCCGTGCAACTGCCTGCGCCGGACAGAGGAGAGTTCCTCGTAGCAGGTGAGCCGGACCAGTGGGTGCCGGAAGATCAGCCCGGCCTCGTGCTGGCCGGCCAGCACGATCTCGCGCTCCTCGACGAGGGAGGCGCCGATGGCGTGCTCCAGCGCGTCGGTGGCGGCGCCGGCGGAGACCGGCGGGTGCAGTCCGTGCGCGGCGACGTCGAGCAGTTCGGACAGGGCGGTCTCCGGACCGGCGACGGAGAGCGCCTCGACGAGACGCCGCGTGTCGTGGTCGAGCCGGCCGAGCCGCTCCGCCACCAGCTGCCGGATTCCGTCCGGAGCCGGGACTCCGGGCACGTCCTCGGCCAGACCGTGGGCGAGCTCGACGGCGAACAGCGGGTTGCCGAGGGAGAGTTCCCACACCCGGTTCAGCCGTTCCTCTGCCGCTACGTCACCGGCCGGGGCGTCAGGTCCCGGCGCCGGATGCCGTGCGGCGGGCAGCAGCACCGTGTCCCGTACCACCGCGAGGCAGGCCTCCTGGCTGAGCCGCCCCACCTCCTCGCGTGTGGCCAGCCCCTGGCGCAGCAGCGAGGTCAGCCCGGTCCTGCGCGGATCGCCGTCGGGTATCTCCTCCTCGCGGCACGTCACCAGGAACCGGGGGCCGCCGGTCTGCGCCGCCCGCCGCGCCAAGTGGCTCAGCAGCTGGAACGAGCCCTCGTCCGCCGCGTGCAGGTCGTCCAGGACGATCAGCACCGGCTGCACGGAGGACAGTTCGCCGAGCAGGCCGGCCGTGGCGCGGAACAGCCGGTCCCGCTCCTCCTCCGGGCTCCGCTCCTCGTCCGCGCGCACCCGGCCGAGTGCCGGGAGGAACGCGGCCAGTTCCGGGTACTCCGCGCCGACCCCGGCCCGCTGGTCCGGGTCGCGCTCTGCCAGCCATCCGTCGAGCGCCTCCGCGAACGCCCCGTACGGCGTGTGCCCCTCCGCGTCGTGGCCGCCGCCCCACAGCACCGCCGTCCCGGATGCGGCGGCCCGCCGCGCCACCTCGCCCACCAGCCGGGTCTTGCCCACCCCCGCCTCACCGGTCAGCAGCCTGACGACAGCGGGCCCGTCCGCCGCGAGCAGCCGTTCGAGGACGGCCTCGCGTCCGCGCAGCGGGGTCGCGACCGGGACCCGCAGGACAGCGGGCAGGGAAGGCGCCGACGGCACGAGCACAAGCTCCGCCGCCAGCGCGACCCGGTGCAGACGGTCGGTCTCCGGGCCGGGCCGCACCCCCAGCTCCGCGTCCAGCGTGGCCCGGCATACGTGGTACTGCCGCACCGCGCGGCGCCGCAGCCCCTGCCGGGTGTAGACATCGATGAGGACGCGGTGCGCCAGCTCCTCGGCGGGACTCGATTCGAGGACCCGCTCGGCGGCCGCCGCCGCCTCCCGTACCGCGCCCGCCTCCAGATGCGCGGCGGCGAGCCCGAGCAGCACCCGCTCCTTCAGCTCCGCGAGCTGCGAGCGACGGCCCTCGGCCCAGTCGGCGTAACGGTCCTCGGGCAGCAGTTCGCCGGAGAACCACTCCAGGGCCCGCGCCAGCTCCGCGACGCCGCCGCTCGCCAGCGCGTCCCGCGCGTCCCGTTCGGCCTGGTCCGCGTCGATCCACACCGTCGCCGGGTTCAGGAACAGCAGCGCCCCCTCCGAGACCAGGTAGGAGGACGTGGCACGTGAGGCGAGTTCGGGCTCCAGGATCCGGCGCGCCGAGTGGAGTGCGACGCGCAGGCTGCCCTGCGCCGCGTGCGGGTCCGCGCCTGGCCAGCAGATGTCGATGACCTGCTCGCGGTGCAGGCGGTGTTCCGGTACCACGGCGAGCAGCTTCACCAGGGCCTGTGCGGTCAGTCTCGGCCAGCGTTCGGCAGACTCCGCGCCGGATTCCCGGGTGACCCGAAAACCTCCGAAAAGGTGCAGATTCAAACGTGGCGCCACGGGATCGGTGCCGGTGGTACGTCGTGCGTTCATGAGGGCGCAACTGTAACCGAGCAAGCTGAGGACCCCCGGGCTCGGCCCGGGGGTCCTCAGTGGTCAACGCTCACGGGTCGTCATGGCGATGTGCCGAGGCACTGACCCGGTGGAGCGTCAGGACAGGGTGTACACCCCCAGCTGGAGCGCCACGTCGGTCAGGGAGAGCACGCCGCCGCCCAGTTCCTCCGCCATTCGGTTGATGCCGTGGTGGTCGAAGTTCAGCGAGACCATGTCGTCGACCCCGTCGCCGTCGAAGTCCGCGGCGAGGAAGTTGCGGCCGCCCAACAGCGAGGCGGTGCCAAGACTCGACTGGAAGGCCGCGTCCGAGGTGAGGACCGACGGGTCCCACACACCCATGCCGCCCTCAACCCCACCGGCCACCAGCTTGCGGCCGGCCGGCCCGGTGATGAACTGCGCGGACCGCAGCGGCGCCAGGATCGAGCCGCTGGTGTCCTGGCCGTCGGCGCCGTATCCGGTGATCACCCCGAAGCCCGCCCGGTACAGCGAGCCGCCCTTGTCGTCGGTGAAGAAGTTGCCGTGGGACCACGGGCTGCCGTCCACGACGCTGTGCAGCAGTTCCCCGGTGCGCCCGTCGCGGATCTCCGTCACGACGTGCGGGGTGGCGGTGGAGATGTCGCCGGCCGTGGTGGGGTCGGTCAGTGCCATCCAGGTGTAGACGACCGCGTGCCCGTCCGCGTAGGGAATGTTCGGCGAGGCGAAGACGGCGTGGTCCAGGAGCGCGCCGTGCAGCTTGCCGTCGACCGCTCCGGCGGGTGCCTTGGGATCGGCCGTCCACTTCACGGTGCCCTTCGCACCGTCGAGCGCGACACCGTTCTGCGCGGAGTCGGCCAGGTGCAGCGCACCCACCGAGCTGTACTGCGTGTACACCTGGCCGTCACCGGTCACGGTGTCGGAGAAGACCACGTCGCCCGCCTCTGCGGGAGCCGAATACGTCCACAGCGCCTTGCCGTTGCCCTTGTAGACGCGCAGCGCGTCGGTCGGAACGAGGATCTCGGCCTTGCCCTTGCCGTCGGTGTCGGCGACCGTGACGGAGCGCACGTACTGCCCGCCGCCGTCGATGGTCGTCAGCACCTTGCCGGTGGTGCCGTCGAGCACGACCACGGCCTTCTCCGCGGCGACGATCACCTCGGGCTTCTTGTCACCGGTCACGTCACCGGTCTGGACGCTGAGCACCGCGCCGGGCACGGTGGCCTTCCACAGCAGCTTGGGCGCGCCCTTGACCAGCGACGGGCCAGACCAGGCCCACACACCGTCCGAGGTGCCCCCGGCGACCACGTCCGGCTTCTTGTCGCCGTCCAGATCGGTGGCCTGCGCGTAGTTGAGCTCGGCCTGGAGCGGCGTCAGGCTCTGCGCCTTGCCGTTGCCCACCTTGTACTCGTGGATGTTCTGCTGCGGGTCGATGGTCCGTACGTAGTCGTCGCCGCCGGAGCGGTACGGCTGCTGGAACATGGGCGAGGCGTTGAGGCCTGCCTGTCGCCAGGCGACCTTTCCCTTGGCGTTGAACGCCGTGAGCGAGCCGTACCGCAGGCTGCCGATGTTCTGCGCCAGCTCGCTGTCCGTGTCGTCCTGGGCCGCGGCGATCAGCTTGCCCCCGACGACGTCCAGGTGCCAGGTGGACGGAGCGTTCCTGGTGTTGCCGGGCGCACGCTTGGTGGTGTGCGTCCACTGGACGGTGGCGCCGTCCGAGCCGCTCAGGACGCGGACGGTGCTGGCGTTCAGGAACATGCTGGAGTCGAGCGTCGACTCGCTGACCGCGTACTCGGTCCCGCCGCCGGACGCGACGTCACCGACCGTCATGGCGGTCGGCAGGGCGTTGATCCGGGTGTCCAGCGTGATGCGCTTGCCGCTGGCCAGGTCGTAGGAGGCGATCTGGTACTTGACCGCGTCCGAGGTGTCCGCCTGCTCCAGGGCCACCATCCGGCCCCGGGCCGCGTCCAGGTGCAGCTGACGCCCGTACAGCTCGCTGTCCGTCTTCCAGACGAGGGAGCCGTCGGCGGTGTCCAGGACCAGGGTGCGGCCGCGCGCCGCGACCGTGTCGGCCTTGCTGAGGTTCCAGGAGGCGGCGACCTTCCCGTCGCCCGCGTCCTCCAGCGCGCCCCAGGCGGCCATCCCGGTTTCCCCGGTGTCATAGGTCCAGGTCGAGGAGGGGGTCAGTGCCCCGTCGGCGTACGAGAACCGGATCCCGTGCAGGGCGCCCGTCGCGTCGGCCGACGACGCGCCGTTCAGCTGGGGCGAGTCGGCGACCAGCAGCGTGCCGTCGACGATCTTGACCATTCCGGCGAAGGCGTACACCTTCGACCAGAGCGTGGCCCCGGTCTTGCCGTCGAGGACGGTCACCACCGTGCCGGACGTCATCGTGGTGCCGGGGATGGTGACGCCGGTCGGCGGGTTCATGCCGACGCTCGCCGAGAAGACCAGGTCGGGGATGCCGTCACCGGTCAGGTCGGCCGAGTCGTAACCCTGGTCGGAATAGGGCGAGAACGGGCTGACCGCGTTGTAGCCCATCTGGACCCGGGCCGGGTAGAACTCCTTCTCCCAGGGCCGCAGGTGCGTGATGCCCCAGTCCGCGTACAGCGATTCGTTGTTGCGTGCCCAGGCGGTGGAGCCGTCGGCCTTGTGGAGCTGGATGGTGGCGAGGCTGTGCACGGTGAAGTACCCGTGCGACCCGGCCGGCACCGTGGCGCCCAGTCCGCTGACGCCGTCCAGCGCGGACTTCTTGGTGAAGGTGACGGGCGTGTCCTTGGCCGCGGTGCCGGACGCCTTGGGCTTCGGCGCGCTCTTGCCGGACGAGCCCTGGAGCGATGACCCGTGATCCGGGGTGGCGGCGTCGTCCTTGGCCGTGCCGTCGCCGTCGCCGTACACGTCGACGTGGGCGTTCGCGGCCAGTTGCTTGGCCTGGGCAGCGGTGAGCCGCATCGCCGTGGGGGAGCTGTCGGCGGCCAGCGCGTGCGGGGCGGCGGTCAGCGCGAGACCGGCCGCGACGAGGGTGGAGGCGAGCCGCAGGGCCCGCCGCGAGGCGTGGGTTCTCATTACTTGCCTTCCGGCGCGATACGAACGGCGGAACCGGCGGTCAGCACCGGCTGGTTGTACGAGTACTGGAGCGCGTCGAGGCCGGCCTGGTTCTCGATGCCGACCGTCGCGCCGGCGCCGCGGTCGTCGACCGTCTTGTACTGGAGCGTCACCGCACCGGTCGCCTCGTCGAACACGGCCTCGAAGGTGGCGCGGTTGCCGGAGCCGTCCGCGTAGGCGGCCTTGTTCCAGACGACGGCGAACGTACGGTGGCCCACATCGCCCTTGGTGGCCGTCTGCACGCTCGACTTCTTGTCCAGGACCAGGTCGTCCCAGAGAGCGGCGACAACACCATTGGGCTGGGAGACGGACGGCAGCGCGACGTTGTCGAAGTCACCGAGCCGCGGCTCCATGAAGTTGATCAGACCGTTGGTGGTGACGGAGGCGCTGGTGTACGAGACGCCGTACAGCTCCACGGGGAACGGCAGCGAGATCGTCGTGGCGTCCTCGTCACCGCTGAGCGTCACGTTCTTGGTTCCCTTGACCCAGGAGTACGTCGCCGGGGAGCAGGTGTGCCCGTAGGAGTCGGTGCGGAAGGGAAGCTTGATCTTCTCCGTCGTGTCACCGGCCACCTCGACGGACTCCGTGTACACACCGTTGCAGAGCACCGGGGCGGCGGGCGTCACGGTCAGGGTGTAGCTGCCCTCGGCGACGGCCGGCAGGGTGAACGTGCCGTCGGTGCCGGTGGTGACCGGCTTCACCGGCGTACCGGAGACCTCGACGGTGGCCTTGCCCAGCGGCCGGCCCTGGACGTCCTTGACGGTGCCGGAGACCTGGTGCGAGGCGACGGCGTCGAGCGCGAAGTCCTGGCTGAGGTCCCCGCTCTCGGTGACCTCGACACCGGAGACGGTGGAGGTCGCGTAGCCGTAGCCGCTGACCTTGAAGTCGTACGTACCGGCCGACAGCGTCAGGCGGTAGCCGCCGTTCTCTGTGGTGTGCACGGCGCGCGAGGTGCCCGCGGCGTCGGTGGCCTGGACGGAGAGGCCGGACAGCGCGGCGCCGGTGGCCTTGTCGGTGGCCTTGCCGGTCACGGTACCCGCGCTGTGCGGAGCCTTCTCGATGGAGGAGTAGATGTCGAGCTTGCCCTCGCCCCAGACGTTGTTGGCGCCCGCGGTGCCGCCGCAGTGCGTGTCGTCGACGTCGGTCGCGCCCTCGTTGAGCAGGGTGCGGGTGGCGTCGATGTCACCGATGAGCGAAGGGGCCGCCGACCACAGCAGTGCCACCGCTCCGGAGACGTGCGGAGTCGCCATCGACGTACCGGAGATGGTGTTGTACGAGCTGCCCGGCCAGGTGGAGCGGACGTCGACGCCCGGGGCCGAGATGTTCGGCTTCATGGAGCCGTCGACGAGCGAGGGGCCGAAGCCGGAGAAATTCGCGATCTTCCCGGTCGAGTCGTACGCGCCGACGCCGTAGGCCGGAGCCTGTGCGCCGGGGGCCTCTGTGGTCGAGCAGGTGGAGCCGTTGCCCTTGTTGCCGGCCGCGAAGGCCTCGAAGATGCCCGCCGCGTTCCAGGCCTCGACCGTGTCCTGGTAGAACGTGGTGTTGCCGCCGCCCCAGGAGTTGTTGACGATGTTCGGGGCGAGGTCAGGGCGCGGGTTCTTGCCGTTGTGGTCGGTCGGCGCGAGGATCCACTGACCGGCCGCGAGCAGCGACGCGTCCGAGCAGGAATCGGTCTCGCAGCCCTTCGTCGCGATCCAGGTCGCGCCCGGGGCGACGCCGACGCCGTCCTTGCCGACCATCGTGCCCATGGTGTGCGTGCCGTGCCCGTTGTTGTCGCACGGGGCGCTCGTGGGGCACTGACCGCTGGCGTCGAACCAGTTGTAGTCGTGCGTGAAGGAGCCGTCGCCGTTGTTGCCCCGGTAGTTGCCGACCAGATCCGGGTGGTCGTACTGAACACCGGAGTCGAGGTCGGCGACGACGATGCCCTCGCCGCGGTCCTGGTACTCGTCCCAGACCTGGTCGGCCTTGATGTCCTTGACGCCCCACTCGGGCGCGCCGTCCTCCTCGGTGGCCGCGGCCTTCGAGGCGGCCTTGACCGCCGCCTTGGTCTCGGCCTTGGAGGGCTTGCTCTCGATGTCGTCGAGCTTGTAATGCTGCTCCTTGACGATCCGCGCGACGTCGGAGCGCTTCGAGAGTTCCGCGATCAGGTCCGCGTCACCGGTGACCTTGACGGTGTTGGCGATCCAGAAGTCCTGGTGGCCGACCTTCTTCTTGTCGAGGAAGGAGTTCAGCGAACGCTGGCTGGTCTGTGCCTTGGTCTTCAGCTCGCTGAACGCCGACTTCGCCTTCGCGGCGTGGGCGCGCTTGCTCTTGGCTGGCGACAGGTCGGCCTTGTCCTTGAGGACGACGAAGAACGACGCGTCGCCGCCGTTGTCCACGGCGTTCAGCAGGGCGGCGTCGACCTGGGCGGTCGGCCCGGATGCGGCGGCCGCGGACGGTGGGCCGATCAGCAGGCCCGTGACGGTGAGCGCTGCGGCCGCCCATGCGGCGGTTCTGCGCCGGGGCGATCGGGACAGGTGCATCGGGATGCTCCTCCAGGAACGGTACGGGGGAGTCCGGACGCTAGAGGGGCACCGTTACTCGGGCATTACAAGGCCCGGCGGGAGCGTTGGCCAGGGACTCCGTCCGGTTCAGGAGCCGTCCGGCGCACCGTCGCCCGAGTGACGGCGGGCCCACTCACGGCTCTGCGCGAGCGCCTGCTCCAGCGGCTCGAACAGCGCCCCCTCGGCGGGGATCACCCCGTCGGGGCCGAGATCCGCGGAGATGCCGGTCGCCGCCAGCAGGTGGCCGAGCTCCGGCTGCACGCCCGCCAGGACCAGCCGGGCCCCGTTCCGGTCGAGTTCACGGATCCGGCGCCGCAGCAGCTTGACCACCATGGAGGACGGTACGTCCGGCAGCCCACGCATCACGAGGACGAGCACGGCCCCCGTCGCGCCGTCCGCCCGTGGCAGCGACGCCTCGATCCTGGGGAGCTCGGCGAACAGGCTGACCCCGTCGTAGTACAGGACGGTGACCTCGCCGGGCGTCAGCCGCTCGGGAACCGGCGCCAGATGCCACCGGCCCTCCGGGTCGCGCACCAGCGCCAGCAGCCGGGCCCGGCGCGCCGCCTGGACGCAGTACAGCAGCAGCGAGAGGACCGCGCCGAGCACGATCGCCCGCTGCAACGGGATCTGAGTGGTGGCCAGGAAGGTCAGCGCCATCGCCGCGGACGACAGCCACGAGGTCCGCAGCACCAGCCGTACGTCCTGGCGCTTGCCCCGGATCAGCTCCCCGCCGACCACCAGGATCAGCCCACCGATGACCGGCATGGGGATGCGTTCGGCGAGCGGTGCGCACACCAGCACGACGGCGGCGAGCAGTACGCCCGAGAGCACCCCCGCCCACCGGGTGCGGGCGCCGGCGGAGACAGCCACCCCGGTGCGGGACAACGAGCCGCCGGCCGGCAGCGCCTGGAAGAACCCGCCCGCGAGGTTGGCCAGCCCCTGGGCCGCGAAGTCGCCGTTGACGGAGGAGCGGGAGCCATCGGGGTTCGGCACGGACGGCCCGATCCCGGCGGCCTGCGCCAGCGCCACCAGGGCCACCGCGCACGCCCCGCCGAGCAGATGCGGCACGGCGGACAGGTCGGGCGCGGAGAACCCGGGGAGCGTGGCCGGGATGTGCGCGATGTCGCGCACCAGTTCCACGTCCACACCGAACACCGCGACCCCGGCGGTCGAGACGACCATGGCGATCAGCAGGGCCACCGGCTTCAGGGGGCGCAGCAGCCCGGCGAGCGCCCACACCGTGATGGTGACGAGGGCGACGAGAGTGGTGTCGAGCTGCCAGTCCGTGACATGCGCGAGCCAGTCGCCCAGCTGGTAGAGGCGGTTGTGGCCGTGCGGATCGTAGCCGGTGGCGTCCTTGAGGACTCCGGTGACGATCTGTAGCGCGATGCCGACGGAGAAGCCCGTCATCACGGCGTTGGACACTAAGCTCAGCAGCACCCCGAGCCGCAGTGCCCCCATCAGCAGCATGACCACGCCCGCCATGAGCGTCAGGGTGGCGACGCCGCCCGTGTCCATCGGGTCGAGTCCGGCGTCCTTCAGCACGCTCTGGGAGGTGAGGGCGATCGCACTGGTGAGGGTGGTGACCATCAGGACGGTACGGGCGGTGAGCGAGCCGACGATCGCCGGTACGACGCCCGCGTACAGCCCGGCGACCGGATTGAACCCGGCGATCGCCGCGTACGCCATGCCCTCCGGGATGGAGAAGAGGCCGGTGACCAGCCCGGAACCCACATCCGCCGGTCGCGGCCTGCCCAGCCGGGACCTCGCCCGCTCGAACACGGCCCGCACCGGGCTCACGCGGCCAGGCCGCTCACCGCGTCACCCACGTACTCGACCCCCAGGACGATCGCGTCGCTCCGCACGATCGTGCCGCTCGCCGTCTCTCTGCTGGGCGTTGCCGCACCCCCTCCGACGGCCGGCGCCAGGTTCTCGGGGCCGGCGACGACGGGTGCCACGGCCAGTCCCGCCGTCCGGGACCGATGGCGATGCCGACCGCCGGGGCGGGTGCTTGTCCAATGGCGTCGCCCATGGCCGGCCTCCGTGCCGCGTCGGTTCCGCGGCCTACTGCGGAGACCGGCGGTGCATATGGGTCAAGGTAGTTGAAACATATGACAAGACGCCATGTAATGGATCAATACCCTGGTTAATACCCCGAATGGCTCAGTTCGGCTCGCGCCCATCCGCCGCAGAGCTTTCCCTGACAGGCAGACAGAAGGCGAGCCGGACGGGGCAGGGGGCAGGGTGGAGGACGCAAGCACACCGGGCGACGACGGCCCCGGACAGCAGGAGCGGTTGGAACAGTCGGAACTCGTGGGTCTGCGCAGGCGGGTGGCCGCGCTCGAAAGCGAGCACGCCCGGCCGCCTCGCCACCGGAGCCGGTCCTTCCTCGCCGCGGTGCTCATCACGGTGGGATGCCTGCTCGCCCCGCTCTCCGTCGTCGCCGCCTGGGCGGCCGACCAAGTGGGGGACACCGGCCGCTACGTGGACACGGTCGCACCTCTGGCGTCCGATCCCGACGTCCAGGACGCCGTGGCCGGGCGGGTGACCGACGCGCTCATGACCCGGATCGACCTCCCGGCCCTCCTCGCCGACGTGGCGCCCGCGGACCGGCCCCGCCTGGAGAAGGCGCTGGGGCCGCTGGGCGACTCGCTGGAGGACGCGGTCCGCAGCTTCGTACACGACAAGGCGCGCGCGGCCGTGTCCTCCGACGCGTTCGAGACGGTCTGGACCGAGACCAACCGCCGGGCCCACAGCGCCGTGGACAAGGCGCTGACCGGCAAGGGCGGCGGAGCCGTCGAGCTGACCGACGACGCGGTCACGCTCGACCTGGCCCCCGTGGTCGACCAGGTCAAGCAACGCCTGGTCGACGCCGGTCTGACGGTCGCCGGACGGATCCCCGAGATCCACACCGACATCACGCTCGTCAGATCCGACGACATCGGCAAGGTCAAGACGTACGTGCGGATCCTGCAGTTCCTGGGCAACTGGCTCCCGGTGATCGCGGTCCTCCTGATCGCCGCCGGGGTACTGCTCGCGGTACGCCGACGCCGGGCTCTGGTCGCGGGAAGCCTCGGCGCCGCGGCAGCCGCCGGTGTCCTCGGCATCGGACTGCGGGTCTTCCGAGTGGTCTACCTGGACGCGCTGCCCGCCGACGTCTCCCAGGGAGCGGCGGGCGCGGTCTACGACGCCATGACCCGCTTCCTGCAGACCACGGTCCGGATGGTCGTCGCCGTCGGCGTCGTCATCGCCCTGGCCGCCTGGCTCACCGGTCCGGGCCGGCGCGCCGGACTCGTACGACGGCTGTGGGTCACCGGCATCGCGGCGGTGCGCTCCACCGCCGACGGCGCCGGACTGCGCACCGGGCCGGTGGGCCCCTTCGTGCGCCGCCGCCGCACCTGGATCACCTGGCTGCTGGTGGCCGCCTCACTGGTGGTGTACCTGCTGTGGTCGCACCCCACCGGCTGGGTGGTCGTCGGCATCGCGCTGTGCCTGCTGTTCCTCCTGGCCGTGGTGGAGTTCCTGGCGGCCCGGCCGGGCACGGGGGACCGGGGCCCGGTGGCGCCCCCTGCCTGACCGGACGCGGTCACCCGATAGCAATGACCTCCGCGATGGCGGGAGTCGAAGCGGGCGCGGCTGACGGCTCCCGGAGGCCCCGGCTCTCCTGACTCTCCGCGCTCTCCTAACTCTCCGGACTCTCCGGGGCGTCCTTGACGAAGACGATCCCGTCGATCCGGTCCAGGTGGGCCGGATCGAGCGGCGCGTAGCCGTAGTACGGGGACACCCGGGGAGCGGGCCGCGTGTCACCGAGGGAGGCGGCCAGCCCCGCCGCGCCGACGACGCAGCGGTCCTCCGGGAGCGCGTACAGGAGCCCCTCGACGGTGTCCGGCGGCGGAGTGTCCACACCGTGGTGCCGGAGCGTGCCGAGCACCGTGGCGAGAAAGGCGTACTCCTCGCCCAGGCGGGCGCTCACGAGTGCGCCGGCGCTCCACCACTCCAGCGGGCGGCCGGCCATCCGCGTCGTACTCCTGTCCCGCTGGAGGTGCCCGTTGTGGGCGCTGACCAGTGCCGGACCCCGCTCGGCCAGGGCGAGCAGGTTGCCGGCCATCATCGAGTCCCGCAGGCCCATCAGCCAGGAGAAGCGGTTCTGTGATGTGTCGGCCATCCAGAAGTGGTACCGGAGCAGTCCGACGGCGGTGCGGCCGTACAGGCGTGCCCGGTGCCAGCCCTCCCGCGAGTCCGCCGCGATCAGCTGCGGTGCCCGGGCATCGAGCAGCGCCACGAGATCGTCGGTGAGCAGCCGCAGCCGCTCGGCCTCCTCCGACCGCCCGAACGACCGGGCCGGGTCCATCATCGCGGCGGGCTCTGTCCACCGGTCGTCCGGGCCGAGCAGCCGGTCGAGCGTCTCCGCGGCGCAGGGGAGCAGGTCCGCGTCCACGTGGGACGAGAGGTGACCGTGGAGCGCGATGAGGGACTGCCGGGGGCTCGCGGCGCCGGTGATCTCCAGCGGCCCGTCGAATCCGGCGAAGCGGACCTGTTCGGAGGCGGGCCGGCCCTCGTTGTGCTCCCGCATCCACCGTACGAGATCGCGGTTGCCCGCGAAGGCGCCCCAATCGTGGCTGAATCCGTGCTCCATGACCTCGTCGAGCGTGCCCGTGCCCGAGGTGACGTAGCCGTCCACGAGCAGGCCCATCAGGCAGTCGCTCTCGATCGCGATCGTGCGGTAGCCCTCCTGCTCGACCAGTTGGCGGAAGAGCGCGTTGCGTGCGTCCAGCACCGCCCCCGCGCCATGGGTGGGCTCGCCCAGGGCGAGCAGCCGAGGAGGCCGGTCCGGGAGCAGTTTCATGACGGCGGAGGCCTCCACGGCCTGTGCGATGTCCTTGATTCCAGTAGCCATGCCTTCAACGCTATCGTTGAACCAACGGTGGAAACTTTTCGCACAACCGGCTTGAAAATAGCGGGGAGTTGGATGGTACGTGGGGAAAAACCTTCAAAGCGGTGAGCGGCTCAGGCCGGTTGATCTGGCACGTGGGCACGGTCTGTCCACGCAGGCGGTGCGGAACTACGAGGAGGCCGGCATCCTGCCGCCGGCCGGCCGCGCCCCCAACGGCTACCGCACCTACACGCCGCTGCACGCGGTCGCCCTGCGCGCGTTTCTCGCCCTGGTGCCCGGCCACGGCCACCGGACGGCGACGCTGATCATGCGGGCGGTGAACGAGGGCGCGGCAGGTCACGCGTTCCGCCTCATCGACGAGAGCCACGCCCAGCTCCTCGACGACCGCCGGACCCTCCAGGCAGTGGAGAGCGCCCTCCGCGAACTGGGTTCCGCTCCGGCGTCCGAGCCTGGCGCGGACACCGGAGCGAGCGGCGGCGTGTTCATCGGGCCGCTCGCCGGGAGGCTCGGGATCCGCCCCGCGACGCTGCGGAAATGGGAGGGCGCCGGACTGCTGAGCCCGCACCGCGACCCGCTGACCGGCTACCGCGTCTACGACGAGGCCGACGTGCGGGATGCCCGGCTGGCCCATCAACTGAGGCGGGGCGGCTACCTGCTGGAGCAGATCGCGCCGCTGATCGCTCAGGTGCGGGCGGCCGGCGGCCCCGAACCGCTGGAGGCGGCCCTGGGCGACTGGCGCGCCCGGCTGGCCGCCCGCGGCCGGGCGATGCTGACCGGGGCCGCGGAGCTCGACGGATACCTCCGCGAACGTCACGGCTGAGACCTGGGGCCTGGGAGCGGAGTCAGGGGAGCACGGCTCTGTCGCCGCCCTCGCTGTGGCTGGGGCGCGGTACGGCCCCGCTGCCGGGCGGTGGCGGGTAGAACCGCCGGGCCCAGCGCCGGAACGGGCCGATCGGGCCGTCACCGGAGGCCAGCCGGGGTGGCTGCTGGTACTGCTTGTGGTGCCAGATCGGGAAGTCGGCCGCGGTGAACTCGCAACTGGACCGGAAGATGACCCGGTCCAGAAGCCGGGCGGCGGTACGGCTGACCGCCCGCGCGAGCGGGGCCGGCAGCCGGCCCGGCTCGGTGAAGGCGACGCGGTTCAGCTGCCGGAACTGCATCCGGTTGGGCGCGATCGCCGTCGGCATCACCATCGTGCACATCCGCAGCCCGAACCGCGGCGTGTACACGTCGGCGTGCAGGCAGCCGAGCCCGTACCCGTCCACCTCGATATCGACGGTGAAACTGCCCACGAGCGGAGCCGTCTCGTGGGCCCGCATGGATACGTGGAACGCGGCGTCGTCGTACACCACCGGCCCGCCGATCTCGGCCTTGGACCAGCCGTGCAGGGTGGCGAAGTGCCCGAGGTCCACCGAGTTCTCGATGACCTCCTGGACGTTACCGGCCAGCTCCCAGGCGGCCGTGCGGGCGGGCCGGTGGCCGATCTCGTGCCAGCGGGGGACCGTCCAGTCCGGGGCGCGGCCGTCATGGTGGCGCCACACGAAGACGGCGCCGTTGACCTCGTCGACGGGTAACTGCGTCAGCGTGGAACGCGGCGGCGGCGTGCCGTACCCCGTGCGCACGCACGCGCCGTCGGGGCCGAACGCGAAGAAGTGGAAGGGACACGTGAGCTCGTCCCCCTCGACCTTCGCCAGCCCGAGATGGGCGCCGAGATGCGGACAGTACGGCTGGACGGCCCGCAGCGCCCCGCTGCCCAGCCGGTACAGCACGACGTCCTGCCCCGCCAGCGGCCGGGTCAGGACGGTGCCCGGCCGCAGTTCGTGCGAGAAGGCCAGTGCGGACCAGCCGCTCGGGTAGGGCAGGGCCGGCGCCCCGGCGGTGTCCGCCGGGGTCGGACCCTCGCTGATGGTGCGCCCGTACTCGGGTGACACTTCCAAGACTTCCCCTTCGACGACGTCCCGTTCACGGTCTTTCGCCGGGAGACTGCCCCGGACCTCCGCCCGCTCCCCTCAACGCGTCGCACGCCACCCGAACGGGATCTGCCGCGCGAGGAGTTGACGGCGGGGGAGCAGACGGGGCCTCAGGGGTGGCGAGCAGCCGTTCCGGACCCGTGTCCCATGTTCTCGGTGAGCGTGATCCCCGCTCCTGTGGGACGAATGGAGTGCCCCGCCCGGAGACGGGCCGTGTGCCGTCGGGGCCTGGAGCGGCCGAGGGCATCAGGTGACCAGGCCGCTATGCATCGCTGCCGGTCGCCCGGGTACCCGCAACGGGTCGGATGCCTACTGGAGGAAGTGAGCACACCGTGAACGACGTTCACTCGAATGGCCGCGGGAGCGGCGCGGACCCGATTCCCCGTGACCCGCCCGATCAGCAGGCCGGGGTCGATGAGGACCCCCTGGACGTGGTCGGCGGCACGAAGCGGCGGACGGCCGACGACCGGCCGGATCCGGGGATCCCCGACACGGACGAGGCGGGCACCGGCCGCCGCGGCGCCTCGCAGGCCGGCCACCGGCATCATCCCGAACACCCCGCGCCCGACGAACCGTCCGGCTGACGTGCGGGCGGTCCCGTACTGGCTCTCCTCAGACCTCGCCGAGGTCCGAGGAGAGCCAGTGCTGCGGCCTCATGTGGATGACGACCTGCTCGCCGTGCTCCTTCCAGGCGAAGTCGACGTAACCCTCGACCTTCTCGGCGGGGAGGTAGCGCGACGACATCTCCACCAGGAGTTCGCGGGTGGCCGGGACGGTCGAGACGACGGGGCCCTCGACCGAGACGTACCGGACGGTCGGTGAGACGCGGTCGACCATCAGGCAGAACCGGCCGGCCGCCGCGATCGCCTTCCCCTTGCGGGAGTTGAGCCCGGTCATGATCCAGACGTCGCCGCCCGGCCGGTACTGGTACCAGATGGGGACCGTCAGCGGGGACCGGTCCTGCTCGGTCGCGGTCACGGCCAGTGCCGCGACGTGGGGCTCCGCCAGAAACTGCTCGCGCTCTTCACGGGTCAAAGCCACGGGGACTCCTTCGTGGTGGGTGTCGTGAGCTTCTGGTGCTGAATTATGCAGCGTCGGTGCCGTCTCGTCCTGGCGGCCGCGGCGTGCGCGTCAGGGTGTCAGGACGATGCGCTGACCGGGGGCGGTCGGGGTGTTCCACGCCTCCTCGACCTGGCTGAGCGGGATGAGCAGAGGGTCCACGGCGAGTTCTCCGGAGACGATCCGCTCGGCCAGCGACGGCAGCTCGGCGACGATTGCGGCGGTGCTCACCGAGCCCTGGCCACTGCCCATGACGTTCAGGTTCGCCGCGCGCAGCAGGGACGAGGGCAGGTTGATGTTCTGGCCGGCCATGGACCCGATCTGGATCCAGGTCAGCGCCTTCGCGCGGTCGGCGCGGGCCATCAGCAGTGCGGGCATGGCCTGCTGGGTGACGTGGCCCCACAGGTAGTCGATGACGACGTCGACGTCCGCGGCCGCCTGCCCGAGCCGCTCGGCCACGGTCTCCTCGTCGCCGCTCAGGCTCACCGTCTCGTCGGCTCCGATGCCCTCCAGCAGCCGGAGCCGCTCCGGGGAGCGGCCCGCGCCGATCACCCGCCCGGCCCCGAGGTGCCGGGCGATCTGGACGGCGAGCTGACCGGCGTTGCCCGTGGCGCCCAGGACCAGCACGGAGGTGCCGGGCCGCAACGAGATGCGGGAGCGCAGCGCCACCCAGGAGGACATGCCGGGGTTCATCGCCGCTGCCACGTCCGCCGGGTCCGTGCCGGACGGCAGCGCGATGGCCCGGCGGCGGTCGACCACCGCCTGCTCCGCCATGGTGCCGGGAGCCGTGTCCGGGGCGACGAAGTAGAGCAGTTCGCCCTCCTGGGTGCGGCCGACCGCGTCGAATCCGGGGATCAGGGGCAGAGTGCCGTCGGAGGTGTAGTGACTGCCGTTGGCGGCCGAGCGGACCCGGGGGTGGAGACCGGCGGCCAGGACCTCGACCAGGACCTCGTGGTCCCCGGAGGCGCTGGGGGTCGGGAAGTTCTCGAACCGGGGTGGCGAGCCGAAGGACCGTACTACTGCGGCGTGCATGGGGTTCTCCCGTTCCGCTGTGGCTGCCGCGACCATTTGGTTTGCGGCACGTACTAAATTCGAAAATAGTTTGTGCCGCGTACTACGTCAAATAGGCTGGCCCCATGACCCTTGAATCCGACCCGTCCGGCCTTGCCGCCGACGGGCCCCCGAACACGGTGGACGCGCTGGTGCAGCTGTCCTTCCTGATCCACCGCATCGTCTCCGCCGCCGGCGCCGGGCACGACCTGTCGGTCATCCAGATCAGGCTGCTCGGCATCCTGCGCGACCGGCGGGCGGGCATGGTCGAACTCGGACGCCACCTCGGCCTGGACAAGTCCTCGATGACCGGACTGGTCGGCCGCGCGGAGAAGCGCGGCCTGGTCGAGCGCACCCCCTCCCCGTACGACGGCCGCGCCGTCCTCGTCGCACTGACCCCCGACGGCAGACGGCTCGCCGGGCAGTGCGCGGACGAGATCGGCCGCCGGGTGACCGCGCTCACCGACGAACTGCCCGCCGACGGGCGCGCCCGGCTCACCGAGCTCGCCGCCTCACTCCTGGCACGGGCGGGCGGGTCCGGCGCCCCGGAGCGGACGTGCTGAGAAGGGCGCGGAACCACGGGGGCGGCCGCGCGGGCGGAGGTACCCTCGTCGCATGGACGACCAGCGCCTCGCCAACCTCGCGCACCTGCGCCGGGCACGGGATCTCGTCGACCGGGAGTACGCGCGACCGCTCGACGTGGCGGCCATGGCGAGCCGCGCACTGATGTCACCGGGGCACTTCTCCCGGGCCTTCCGGGAGGCGTACGGCGAGACGCCGTACAGCTACCTCATGACGCGGCGGGTCGAGCGGGCGATGGCGCTGCTGCGCGCGGGCATGAGCGTGACCGACGCGTGCATGACGGTCGGCTGTACCTCCCTCGGCTCGTTCAGCTCACGGTTCACCGAACTGGTTGGCATGACGCCGAGCGCGTACCGGGCCGGTGACCACAGCGCCGTGCTGGCGCTGCCCGCGTGTCTGGCCAAGGCACACACCCGGCCGGTCAGGGACCGGCCGGCCGCCATCGGTGAGGCGTCGGCCTGACCCGTGCGCGGCTACCGGGACCCGTGTCGACAACGCCTACTCGGCGGCCGGGAGATCGCCGGAAGCGGAAGCGGAACCTGGCGCCCCGGCCGCCGACGCGAGCATGGCGATCAGGTCCCGTACCTGCTCCCTGGGGTCGGCGCCGCCCGACCGGCCCGTCATCAGCAGATGATGGGTGGTTCCGACCGCGGCGAGCGCGACCGCGGCCGTGTCGGTGCCTGACGCGACGCGGCCGAGGCGCTGTTCGGCGTCCAGGTACCGGGTGATCGACTCCTGGACCGCGGAGAAGCCCGGCGCCCCCGACTCCAGTGCCTGACGCAGCCGCAGGGAGGCGGCGGGGCGGGTCATGGCCAGACCGGCGATCGTCGGACCGGCGGAGTCCAGCAGCGCGAGCGCGACATCGCGGAGGTTATCGGCCACGGTGCCCGTGCCCGCCCGTTCGGCGAGCTCCCCGGCCGCCCGTGCGGTGTCCGCGAACCTGTCGAGCACCAGATCCGCGACGAACTCGTCCAGCCCGGCGAAATGGGCGTGCAGCACGCCCTTGGCGCAGCCCGCCTCCGCGGTGATCGCCCGGCTGGTCAGTGCGCCCGGCCCCTCGCGGGCCAGCACGCGCTCCGCGGCGGCGAACAGCCGCTCCCGAACGTCCGGCATCGCTACTCCACGCGGTGACATGAGGCTCCTCCCGAATCCTGATTCCCGGTTGCCAGTATGGGCGCGCGCCCATACCGTGATGGGCACACGCCCATCATAGGTCCGGCGTTCCGCACCCAGCAGGAGGCACCCGATGTCCGACATCGCCAACAGCGAGCAGGCGCAGGCATGGAACGGCTACGAAGGCGCCTACTGGGCGCGCAATCAGGACCGCTGGGACGCGGTGAACGGGGGATTCGACGAACCGCTGCTCACCGCCGCCGCGATAGGCGAGCGGGACCGGGTGCTCGATGTCGGCTGCGGAGCCGGAAAGACGGCACGGCTCGCCGCGGAGCGGGCGCCGCGCGGGAGGGTGCTGGGGGTCGACCTGTCACGCCCCATGCTGGAGCGCGCCCGGCTGACGGCGGAGCGGGAGGGCGTCGGCAACACGACGTTCGAGCACGCGGACGCCCAGGTCCACCCCTTCGAACCCGCCGCCTTCGACGTGGCGGTCAGCCGGTTCGGGGTGATGTTCTTCGGTGACCCCGTCGCGGCCTTCGGCAACATCGGCCGTGCCCTGCGCCCCGGCGGCCGCCTGGCGTTCATCTGCGCGGCGGAGGCCGGGGACAACGAGTGGATCACGGCCATGGCCGCGTTGCGCGACCACCTCCCCTTCGGGGAGTTCGGGACGTCGGGCGGGCCGGGCATGTTCTCCCTGGCCGATCCGGACCGCATCCGCACCGTGCTGTCCGCCGCCGGGTTCGTGGACATCGCCGTCGCGGGCGTGGAGGCGTACGGGGACTGGGGGCCCGACGCGGAGGGCGCGGCGGACTTCCTGCTGGACAGCGGCCCCGGACGCCATCTGACCGATCAGGTGGACCGGGCGACCCGCGACCGCGCCCGCGAGGCTCTGGTGAACCGGCTGCGCGGCCACCGGGAGCGCGGCGCCGTCCGGCTGCGCGGCACCGCCTGGCTGGTCACCGCGGACCGCCCGGCGTAACGGCCGCCCGGTGGCTGAGCGGGCGCCGGGCGGCCGTGCGTGGGGCGTGCCTCGCTTGCGGCCGGGAGACGGGGGCGGCAGGGTTCGGGGGTGTGGCCACATTGCTGATCGTCCATCACACGCCCTCGCCGAACTGCCAGGCGCTGTTCGAAGCCGTCGTCTCCGGTGCGACGACGGAGGGGATCGAGGGAGTCCGGGTCGTGCGGCGCGCCGCGCTGGCCGCCACGGCGTCCGACGTGCTCGACGCCGACGGGGTGCTGCTGGGGACCCCGGCCAACCTCGGCTACATGTCCGGCGCCCTCAAGCACTTCTTCGACCAGGTCTACTACCCCTGCCTGGACGCGACGCGTGGCCACCACTTCGGGTACTACGTGCACGGCGGCAACGACGTCACCGGGGCCGTCCGCGCCATCGAGTCGATCACCACGGGTCTGGGATGGCGCCGGGCGGCGGACGCCGTGACGGTGACCGGAGAGCCGGGCAAGGCCGATACCGAGGCGTGCTGGGAGCTGGGGGCGACGCTCGCGAGTGGCCTGATGGACTGACTGCGGGGGCCGGTCTCCGAGGCCGCTCTCGGGGGCCGTCGCCCGAGCGGCCCGGCGCGGGACGGGCCCGACCGTGGCCGGTTCACGCCCCGAGGACATTCCTCAGAGGGTCACGACCGTGGTCTCTGTCGCCTTGACGCTCGTCCACACCGCGACCCCGTCGGCGAGGCCGAGTTCGGCCGCGGCCTGGGGGGTGATCTCCGCGACGAGGTCCGGTGCCCGCGCTGACGTGATGAGCACCCGCAGCCGGCTGCCGCTGGTGGTGATCTCCCGGACGGTGCCCGCCCAGATGTTGCGCGGACTGCCGCCGGGCTCCGCGCGGTGCACGGAGACCGCTTCGGGGGCGATGACCGCCAGTGCCGAGGTGCCGGCCGGCAGCGGGTCCGCGATGACCAGGAGGCCCCCGTCGTCGAGCCGGAGCCCCTCCGCGGTCGCGGTGCCGGGCCAGGCATTGCGGCCGAGCATGCGGGCGACCCAGGGGGAGTGGGGGTGCCGGGTGACCTCGCCGGGCGGGGCGTCCTGGAGGACGTGGCCGTCCTCCAGGACGAGGACCCGGTCCGCGAGGGAGACGGCCTCGACCGGGTCGTGGGTGACGATCAGACAGACACCGCCGAAGCCGCCGAGATGGGTGCGCAGGGTGTGCCGGACATGTGCCCGGGTGGTCTGGTCGAGCGCGGCCAGCGGCTCGTCGAGCAGCAGCAGCCGGGGCCGGGTGGCGAGCGCCCTCGCCAGGGCGATGCGCTGGGCCTGTCCGCCGGAGACCTGGGACGGCTTACGGGCGGTCAGGTGCCCCACCCCGAGCCGGTCGAGCCATTCCTGGGCGCGGCGGCGGGCCTCGGCGCGCGGCACGCCCTGGGCACGCAGCCCGTAGGCGGTGTTCGCGAGCGCGCTGAGGTGCGGGAACAGCGCACCGTCCTGCGGCACCCAGGCGACGCCGCGGCGGTGCGTGGGCAAGGCACTCACATCCAGCTCCCCGAGCCGCAGCTCGGCGTGGGCGCGCGGGGTGAGCCCGAGCAGGGCGCGCAACAGGGTCGTCTTGCCCGCCCCGTTGGGCCCGACGACAGCGATGGTGGTTCCGGCACCGGCGTCGAGCGTGAGCTGGTTGAAACCGGTGACCTCGGCGTGCAGCGGCCAGCTGTCCCGGGCGGCTTCGGTCTCGGCCTCGGCTTCGACGTGGACCGGCTGGGCCGGCCGGGCGTCCTGCGACGGGACGGAGGCCGGCTCGTCGGCCGGTCCGCGGGGACCTGCGGCCGCCGCGCTCGGGGTGCCGGTCCACCGTCCGCGCAGCCCGAGGAGAACGAGCATGGCGATCGCGAGCAGGAGCAGCGAGACCGAGGTGGCGGCCTCCGGATTGTCCTGGAGGAGCAGGTAGACCTGGAGCGGCAGGGTCTGGGTGGTCCCGGGAAGGTTCCCGGCGAAGGTGATGGTGGCGCCGAACTCACCGAGTGCCCGCGCCCAGGTGAGCGCGGCCCCGGCGGCGAGGCCGGGGGCGACCATGGGCAGGGTGACGGTGAAGAACACCCGTACCGGCGAGGCCCCTAGGGAGGACGCCGTCTCCTCGTAGCGCGGACGCAGCCCGCCGAGCGCCCCTTCGAGGCTGATGACGAGGAACGGCATCGCGACGAAGGTCGCCGCCAGGACGGCGCCGGAGGTGTGGAAGGGCAGCGTGATGCCGAACGTGTCCTCCAGCCACGGCCCGAGCAGACCGCGCCGGCCGAAGGCGAGCAGCAGGGCCACACCGCCCACCGTGGGCGGCAGCACCATCGGCAGGAGGACGAGGGAACGGACGAAGGATTTGCCGGGGAACTCGGTACGGGCCAGCAGCCAGGCCAGCGGCACACCGAGCACGAGCGAGAGTCCGAGCGCCCAGAACGAGACGAGCAGCGACAGTTTCAGCGCCTGGGTCGTCTCGGGGCTGGTCAGATGGGTGCCCAGATCACCCCAGGAGGTGCGGGCGAGGATCCCGATCAGCGGCAGCAGCAGGAAGGCGATGGCCAGTAGCGCGGGGACCGCCAGGGCGATCGGTGCGCGAGGCCCGGTGGCGCGGCTGCGAATGAGTCTCATCGAAGTCCCTGGTGCTGGAAGTCCCTGAAGCAGTAAACACCGTGCGGGCGGCCGGACCGGGGCCCGGCCGCCCGCACGGGGCGGTCACCGGTTACGGCTGCTGGAAGCCGGCGTCGGTGAGGATCTTCAGGGCCTCCGGGGTGGTGAGCCACTTCACGAACGCGTCCGCGGCTTCGCTGTTCTTCGTGGTCTTCAGCGTCGCGGCCGGGTACGAGGCGACGGCGTTCTGGGCATCGGGGATGTCGATGGCCTCGACCTTGTCGGTGGCCGTCGCGGCATCCGTCTTGTAGACGAGACCGGCATCCGCCTCACCCAGTTCGACCTTGCTGAGGACGGCGCGGACGTTGGGCTCCTGGGAGACCGGCTTCACCGTGATCTTCTGGGCGTCCAGGATCTGCTTGCTGTAGCGGCCCACCGGCACCTCGGCGGCGGCGAGCACCACCTTGAGCTTGGTGTCGGAGAGGTCCTTCAGGTTGTCGATCTTCTCCGGGTTGCCCTTGCCGGTGGCGATCACCAGGCGGTTCTTCGCGATGACGGCCGGGGTGCCGGTGTCGGACTTGAGGCTGTCCATCGTCTTGGTGTCCGCGGTGACCAGGGCGTCGGCGGGCGCGCCCTGCTTGACCTGGGCGGCGAGTTCCTGCGAACCGGCGAAGGAGAACTTCACCTTGGTGCCGGGGTGCTCCTTCTCGTACGCCGCACCGGCCGTCTTGAAGACGTCGGTGAGGGACGAGGCGGCCAGCACCGTCAGATCCGCCTTCGGGGCTCCGGAGGCGGAGGCGCTCGCGCCGGCGCCCGAGTCCTTCTTGTCGTTGTCGCTGCCGCAGGCTGCCAGCGGAACGAGGAGAGCCGCCGTGAGGATCGCGGCTGCGGTACGGCGTCTGGTGAAGGCGAGGGACATGAGGGTCGGGACTCCTTGGGAACGCGGTCGGCCGGTGCCGTCCGAGCGGATGGTGGTGAGCCGCGCCGGGGACGGGCGACGCCGCTTGGTGGAGCTGTGGGGTCTGTGGGTCGTGGGCTCAGCTGCGGTCGGTGTGCACGCCGGGCGACGTACAGCGGGTGGTGGTCACCCAGGTTGCGGGATCGCCCAAGGCGGGGGACTGCATGTGCCACACAGTAGGTGTTTTTGGTTCGCATTTACAACGTGTAATGCGATACTCCATAGCATATGCGGTGCCGTTCGGAGGAAGCTCCGAAGCGGTTGCCGCAGGGAGGGTGTCCGGGCGACGGCGGGCGGACGCGTCCGTCATACGGAGACCGGCCACGCCCCTACCCACACCCGCGTGATGGCGCTGATGTAGCGCGCGCCGCACCGGTCGGCGGGCACCACCAGCTGGCTCCCCGCCGCGTCCAGTCCGCGGCCGTCCATCCCGGTGGCCAGGAGGACCGGGACATCGCCGAAATCGGCGTCCACCTCCGCCCACGACAGCACCGTGTGGTGGCCGTCCCCGCCGGTGACCGCCACCAGATAGCGGGACCGGTCCTTGCGCCTCTGCGCGTCGAACACCGGGTGGGCGTCGAGCACCACCTCGCGGAGCAGCGGGCCCTCGAAGCTGTGGTGCTGCGGTCCGCTGGTGGCGCAGTCGAAGACCACCTCCGCCCGGTGCTGCTCCCAGCCGCCGCGCAGGTCCGCCACGGTCAGCGTGGCCGGGCGCTCGACGTCCCCGCGCAGGGTGAAGGGTGTGAACGGCGGGGCGGGTGTGCGGGGTTGCGCGCTGAGTCTGCTCATGGGGATCCCCAAATCGGACGGCCCGCAGGGCGGCTGTCAGAAGGTATGCCCAGCAGCCGCCCCGCGAAATCGCGCGTACGAGGCGATGTCCGCCAAAAGCCTGGCGTTTGTGAACCGGCATCAGTGATATCAAGCGTTTCTGCCGCATCCCCGGATCACTGACCGCCCGGTCGGCCGGACTGGACCCTGGCCCGTTCGTCCAGGCCCATCCAGACGCGGTCCCTGGTGAGGGGCAGTTCGGAGAACCGGACCCCGGTGGCGTCCCGCACCGCGTTGATGAACGCCGGGGCGACCGGGTTGAACGGGCTCTCACTCATCGACTTCGCCCCCAGCGGGCCGATCGAGTCCTCGGTCTCCATGAAGTGGACCTCCGTACGGGGGATGTCGGCGTACTGCGGCAGCCGGTACTGCCGGAACGCGGCGGTGGTGACCTTGCCCCGCTCGTCCAGCCGGACGTTCTCGAACAGGGTGGCTCCCAGCGCCTGGGCGATGCCGCCCTCGACCTGGCCCCGGCACTGCATCGGGTTCATGACCTTGCCCGCGTCCGCCGCGTGCACACTGCGCAGGATCCTGATCTCACCGGTTCCCGGGTCGACCGCGAGCCTGAACCACTGCGCGTTGAAGGCGACGGAACGCGGCGTCCCGCCGAAGTGGCCGTCCGCCGCGAGTTCCCGGCCGGCCGACTGCGCCGCGGCGTACAGCTCCTTCAGCAGGATGCGGGTGTTCCGGTACTCGACCGCGTCGTCCAGGAGACGGCACTCGTCGCGGTGGACCCCGAGGTGCTGGGCCGCGAAGGTGAGGAGGGTCTCCGCGAGGGCCTGGGAGGCGCGGAGGGTCGCCTTGCCGGCCACCACGGTCCCGGTCGATCCGAAGGCCCCGGTGTCGTGCTTGACGACATCGGTGTCCGACTGGCGCACGGCGATCCGGTCGACGGTGGTGCCCAGCTCACCGGCCGCGATCTGCCGGTGAACCGTGGTGGTGCCGTTGCCGAACTCCGCGGTCCCCACGGCCAGATCGAGAGTTCCGTCGGGCAGCAGGCTGATCCGGGCGTCGGCGATATGCCCGCCGGGCGGCCCGGTCGCGATCATGGACAGGGCGGACCCTTCCCCCACGAGCCACCCCTCGGGCGCCGCCCCGGACGGCTCGGCCCGAGCGCGCCGCACGATGCCCAGGCACTGGTCGAGCCCGTAGCTGGCGATGTGCAGGTCCTCCTCCTCGCCGCCCGGACTGATCATGGGTTCCCCCGGGCCGATGATGTTGCGCTCCCGGAACTCCAGCGGATCCATGGAGAGCAGCCGGGCCAGTTCGTCCATGACCGACTCCACGGCGAAGACGACCTGCCCGAGCCCGTAGCCGCGGAACGCGCCCGCCGGCACGGCGTGGGTGTAGACGGCGTAGGCGTCCGCCTTCTTGTGCGGGGCGCGGTAGACGGCCATCGACTCACCGACGCTGTGGAACATCACGGCCGGCCCGTGGTTGCCGTACGCCCCGGTGTTGGACACCACCCGCAGTTGCAGCGCGGTCAGGGTCCCGTCGCGGCGGGCCCCCGCCTTGACCCGGACGGTGAACGGGTGCCGGGTGGTGGCCCCGTAGAACTGCTCGGCACGGGTGTACTCAAGCTTCACCGGACGGCGCAGACGCATCGCGGCGAGTACGACGATGTCCTCGACGATCATCTCCTGCTTGCCGCCGAACCCGCCGCCCACCCGCCCCGCCAGCACCCGCACCTTCGCCAGGGGCAGATCGAACAGTGCGCAGAGCGCCCGCCGGGTGAGGAAGGGGGTCTGCGTGCTGGAGCGCACCACGACGCGCTCCGGCCCCTCCTCCGGCTGCTCGAACCAGGCGACCGCGCCGTGCGTCTCCAGGCTCGCGTGCTGGACCCGCTGGGTACGGAACGTCTCCTCGTACACCACGTCGGCGGCGGCGAACCCCTCCTCGACCGAGCCGATCTCGCCGTGCGACTCGCCCACGACGTTGTCGAGCGGCCGGGCGATCCTGGCCTCCTCCGCATCCTTCGCGTGCACGACCGGCGCACCCGGCAGCATCGCCTCCTCCGGGTCGAGGACCGCCGGCAGCACCTCGTACGTCACCTCGACGCGCCGGCACCCCTCCTCGGCCGCCGCCTCGCTGTCGGCGACGACCGCCGCCACCCGCTGGCCGACGAAGCGCACGGTGTCGTCCAGGACCCGGGTGTCGTCGGGGTCCTCCGTGGGGTGCTCGTGCCGGGCGGTGGAGTAGTGGCGTTCGGGGGCGTCGTGGTGGGTGAGCACCAGGCGCACCCCCGGGACGCGCAGCGCGGCGGACGTGTCGATGCCGGTGATCCGGGCGTGCGCGTGCGGGGAGCGCAGCAGCTTCATGTGCAGGAGGCCGGGGACGTCGATGTCGAAGGTGTAGCGGGCGGTCCCGGTCACTACCTGGGGGCCCGCCGGGGCGGGCAGGTTGCGGCCGACCGCCGCGCCCGCGCACGGGGCCTCGACGTGCTTCACCCCGCGCACCGCGTCCTCGATGGCGCGGTACCCGGTGCAGCGGCACAGGTTTCCCTTGAACGCGCGCGGCAGGTCCGTGAGCTGTTCCTCGTCGAGAGCCGCCGTGGTCATCAGGTACCCGGCGGTGCAGAAGCCGCACTGGAAACCCTGCGCGTCCAGGAACCTCTGCTGCACGGGGTGGAGTTCGCCGTCCGTGGCCAGGCCTTCCACGGTGGTCACGGAGCGGCCCGCCGCCCGTACGGCGGGGTAGATGCAGCTGTGCACCGGCTCCCCGTCGACATGGACGGTGCAGGCTCCGCAGTCACCGGCGTCGCACCCCTTCTTGACCCCGAACCAGCCGCGTTCGCGCAGATAGGTGCGCAGGCACTGTCCGGGCCGCGGTTCGGCGTCGAAGGGCTGCTCGTTGACGTGGATCCCGAAACTCATCGCGTACTCTCCGTGGTCAGCTCGCGCCGGATCTCCTCGGCCAGGCGGAAGGCCATGTGGCGGCGCCAGGCGGGCAGCCCGTGGATGTCGTCGAACCAGTCGGCGTCGTCGATTGCCGCCTCCAATGCGCCGCGCAGTCCCGCCCGGTCCGGTGGCAGCGGGAACCAGAACCGGAAGGGGCGCACGGTCGCTGCGGTGACCGTCACGGCCAGCGAGCCGTCCTGCTCGTCGAGGACCCCGATGACCAGGGCGCCGGACCTGCCCAGCCCGTAGAGCGAGGCCTGCCGGAAGGCGGTGCGCGCGGCCAGCGTCCGGGCCGGCAGGGTGACGGAGCGCAGCAACTCGCCCTCGGCCAGGTCCTTGCGCCCCGCTCCGGTGACGAAATCGGCCACCCGGACCCGGCGCAGCGAGCCGTCCTGCGCCTGGAGGAGGCACTCGCCGTCGAGGGCCGAGGTGAGGGAGATCATCGGCCCGGCCGGCAGCGCGTTGCAGAGGTTCCCGCCGATGGTGGCCATGTTCCAGATCTTGAAGGAGGCGAGGAACGCCCGGCAGCACTGCTCGAAGAGCGGCGCGGCCCGGACCCGGCTCCGCTTCCCGTGGCGGGACAGCTGGGCGATGGTGCAGGTCGCCGCGAACTCCACGGAGCCGTCGTGGTGGTGGGTGACCGGCTCCCAGCCCATCCTGCTCAGGTCCACCAGCCGCCGCAGGTGCGGCTGGGGCTCGGAGAACAGGTAGGTGCCCCCGCCGAGCCAGGCGTCACCGGGCCGCCAGGGCTCGTGGGAACGGGCGTCCCGCACGTCCCGCACGGTGTTGAGATCCATGTCGTTCTCCACTCCGGCCGCTGCGTCGTCGGCCACCGAGAAGCTCAGTGAAGCAACGCCGCCGCCCCGCGCACGACTGGTGCACCACACGGAAATGCACGAGTCCCCGTGCCCCGTCCTGGAGGATTCACCAAGAGGTGTACCTCTCACTTCACCTTGCATTTACGATGACGGAACTCGCAGTCGCCTCGTGAATGTGAGATGCCGGGGCCCGGACCCGGCAGTCGCGCAAGGAGCCACACCATGCACGTCGAACACCTTCTCCAGCTCGAATCGCTCGGCCTCACCCTGCTGTGGGGCGAAGAGCCCCTGCCGGTCCGGGAGATCAGCGGGGTCACCGCCACCGACCTGGAGGACCCGGCGCGCTTCCTCCAGCAGGGGGAGATCGTGCTGAGCGGTCTGGTGTGGTGGCGCCCCGACGACGGGCCCGAGAAGGCCGAGCGGTTCGTCACCGCGCTGCGGACGGCCGGAGCCGTGGCCCTGCTCGCGGGCGAGGAGACGCACGGGACCGTGCCCGACGTCCTGGTCGACGCCTGCCGGACGCACGGAGTCACCCTCGTCGCCGTCCCCGCGCGCACCAGCTTCCGGGCCATCACGGAGGCGGTCTACCTCCGGCAGTGGGGCGATCTCAGCCGCCGCCCCACCCACCACTACGCGACCCCGGAGAACGTACGCAACGAGCTCAGCGTCCTGCTCGCGGCCGGCGCGCACCCGGACACACTGCTCGACCGGGCCTTCGCCCACCTGGGCACCCCGCCCGCCTACCTCCTCAGCGCGACCGGGCGCACCCTCGCGCGCACGCCGTCCGCCCCGCCGCTGACCGCGCGCCGGGGCGCGGAATGCCTGCACGGGTCCGCCGGGGCCAGGCTGCGCATCGAGTCGGACGGATCCCCCTACGACATCTGGCACCTGTACGTCCCGGAGACGGCCGGGGCGCCGCCCCGCGTGCTGCACGAGATAGCCGACGTGCTCGCCCAGCACCGGCACCGCGCCGCCCCGGCGGAGAACGCGGCACGCCGCAAGGGCGACGAACTCGTCTCGCTGATCGACGCCCCGCACACCGACGGGACATCACTGCGCGCCGCCCTCCACGGCTGCGGCCTCTCCGATCTGGGGCCCTACCAGGTCCTCACCGCCCGGCAGGGCGACGAGGACGACGCGAACGCGGCGGCGGACGCCCTGAGCGAAGCCCTGCACCACGGCCCGGAGCGCCCCTTCGCCGTCGGCAGGCTCACCGGAGGCGTGGCCGTGGCCGTCGTCCAGGGCGAAGCGGGAGACAGTGAAGCCCTGCTGCGCACCCTGTGGCCCGTACTGGACGGCTGCCACCCCGGCGCGACACTCCACGGCGGGCTCGGCGCCGCGGCCGCCGCACCGGAGGAACTGCACGGCAGCCTCGTACAGGCGCGCTACGCCCTGACGGCATCCCGCACCACCGCGCCCACGGCGGCCGGACTGACCTCGGTGGACGACCTCACGACCCTGCGCACCCTGCTCGCGGGACTGCCCGGAGAGGTCCGCGAGGTCTTCAGCGCCCGGACCCTGGGCCCGCTGACCGAGGGGGACAGCGCCTCGCAGCGCATGATGCTGCACACCCTCGAAGTCTTCCTCGCGCACAACTGCTCCTGGGCCCGCGTCGCAGAGGCCCTGCACCTGCACGTCAACACGGTCCACTACCGGGTCCGGCGCATCGAGCAGCTCACCGGCCGCGATCTGTCGCGCCTCGATCACCGACTCGACCTGCAGGCCGCGCTGATGTGCCGCTGACCGGCGACGGCCCGGGGCCTGGGATCAGCCCCGGCCGCCCGGCCGGTCGATGTGCACGTTCGTCGACTTCACCCGGGCCGTGGCCATGACCCCGACCGCCAGGCCGAGTTCATCGACGGACTCGCGGCTGATCAGCGACACCAGCCGGTGCGGCCCCGACTGGATCTCCACCTGCGCCACCACGTCGTCGGCCGTCACCGCGACGACGATCCCGGCGAACGAGTTCCGCACCGAGGTCAGGACCTCCCCGGGTACCGGATGCAGCCCGGCGGCACGCTCCGCGGCGAAGCACGCGAGGCTGACACCGTCGATCACCCGGTTTCCCGAACCGCCCCGGTCCATCGCGAGGTGGCCACCGTCGGCCCAGCGGCGGACGGTCTCGGGACTCACGGCCAGCAGCTCCGCGGCCTGGCCAATGCTGTACGACGGCACTCACGCACTCTAGTGCCTCCCGTCCGGATCAGGCCGGGCCCGGGAGGTCCGGCGCCGCGGGGCGCTGCCCGCCGGACGCGCCCGCCCGCAGACCGTCCATCACGAGGTCCAGCAGCCGGGCCGCGCGCGGCGGCCAGTCGCTGTGCGGGTCTATCTGCCAGAGCCCGGCTATGGCGAGCAGGAAGTCCTCCGGGGTCAGCCCCGGACGGATGGTGCCGGCCTTCTCGTTGGCGTCCAGCAGGAGCGTGACGGCCCCGGTCACCGGACCGTGGCCCAGCCGGGCCAGGCCGCCCTGCCGGCTGACCGTCGTGCGCAGCGCCTCGGCCAGGCCCGCCTTGGCCATGGCGAACTGCGCGAGCCGGTCCATCCACTCCCGCAGGGCCCGGTCGGGGGCGCGGGCGACGAGCAACTGCGCGGCGGAGTCGGCCACCTGCTGCATCTCGTAGCGGTAGACCTCCAGGACGAGTGCCTCCCGGTCGGGGAAGTTGCGGTAGAACGTCCCCTGCCCGACACACGCCTTCCTCGCGATCACACTCACCGGAGCGTCCGCCGCCCGGGTGAGCTCGGCCAGCGCGACTTCCAGGATGCGTTCGCGATTGCGCTGCGCGTCCGGACGCAGGGGGGTGCTCTTCCGCTCCCGCACACGTCCTCCTTCCGGGCCCGCGGCCATGGCCGCTCTTGATAACCGGACAGCTGTCCACTAGGTTCGATCATTGGCGGACAGCTGTCCGCTTAGCCTTACCTTAGCGGCAGTTCAAGCCACTCCCGCTCCTCCCGGACCGTCCACCGGGACCGGTCGACGCGCATCAGCAACGCGAAAGAAGGCTGAGCATGGCCCCATCGACGTCCAGTGCGATCACCCTGAACATCAATGGCGAGAAGCACACGCTGCCCGTCGATCACCGCACCACCCTGCTCGACGCCCTGCGCGAGCGTCTCGATCTGACCGGTACCAAGAAGGGCTGCGACCAGGGCCAGTGCGGGGCCTGCACGGTACTGCTCGACGGACGCAGAGCCGTGGCCTGTCTGCAACTGGCGGTCGCGGCCGAGGGGCGCGCGATCACCACCATCGAAGGGGTCGCCGACGGCGACCGGCTGCACCCGGTCCAGCAGGCCTTCCTCGACCTCGACGGCTACCAGTGCGGCTACTGCACCCCGGGGCAGATCTGCTCCGCCCTCGCGGTGATCGAGGAACACGCGGCGGGCTGGCCGAGCGCCGTGACCGACGACGTCCGGCCCGAGGCCGGGGTGCCGGCACTCACCGCGGAGGAGATCCGCGAGCGGATGAGCGGCAACCTGTGCCGCTGCGGCGCCTATGTGTCGATCGTCCGGGCGGTCGCACAGGCCGCGGAAGCCTCCGCGGCCCGTGCCGACGAGGTCAAGGAGCGGCTCGCATGAGGGAATTCGGCTACGAGCGCGTCCACGACGTCACCGGAGCGCTCGCACTGCTCGGCACGGACCCGGAGGCCCGCTTCCTCGGCGGCGGCACCAACCTGGTGGACCTGATGAAGGCCGGTGTGGAGCGCCCCGCCCTCCTCGTCGACGTCCAGGAACTGCCGCTCGACACCATCGAGTCCACGCCGGACGGCGGCCTGCGCATCGGCGCGACCGTCACCAACAGCGACCTCGCCGCCCACACCGAGGTGCGGCGACGCTACCCGGCACTGGCGCAGGCGCTCCTGGCCGGCGCCTCCGGACAGCTGCGCAACATGGCCACGGTCGGCGGGAACCTGCTCCAGCGCACTCGCTGCGGCTACTTCAGCGATCTGGCCAAGCCGTGCAACAAGCGCGCCCCCGGCAGCGGTTGCCCGGCCATCGCGGGCGAGCACCACAACCACGCGATCCTCGGTGCCTCCGAGCACTGTGTGGCCACCCACCCCTCCGACATGGCGGTCGCGCTCGCGGCGTTCGACGCCGTCATCTCGTACGAGACGGCCGACGGGCCCGGCGAGCTCCCGATCGCCGAGTTCTACCGGCCGGTGGGAGACACCCCGCACATCGAGACGGCACTGCCGTCCGGCGCCCTCGTCACCGGTGTCACGCTGCCGCCGGCCGCGGTCGCCGCGCACTCCCGGTACCGGAAGGTGCGCGAGCGCGCCTCCTACGCCTTCGCGGTCGGCTCCCTCGCCGCCGCGCTCGACGTCAGGGACGGGACGGTGGCCGAGGTGCGCCTCGCGTTCGGCGCGGTCGCTTCCCGGCCGTGGCGGGCCCGCGCCGCCGAGCGGGCGCTGACCGGCGGACCCGCGAGCGCCGAGGCGTACGCTGCCGCCGCGAACGCCGAACTGGCGGCGGCGCGGACGCTCCCGGAGAACGGATACAAGGTGACGTTGACGCGCAATCTGGTGGTGGCCGTGCTGAGTGAACTCGCCGAGGAGGCAGCCCGATGACCACGACGACCGACAGCGCGGCGTTCACCGGAGCCGTCGGCTCCGGCCGTACCCGGGTGGAGGGCCGCGACAAGGTCACCGGAGCGGCCCGCTACGCCGGTGAGATCCCCTTCGCGGACCTCGCCCACGGCTGGCTGGTGCTCTCGACCGTGGCCCGCGGCCGGATCAGTGAAGTGCGGGACGCCGACGTCCTGGCCATGCCCGGTGTCCTCACGGTGCTGCACCACGGGAACGCGCCGCGCGTCGAGACCGACTACGTCGGCATGCTGGGACGTCCCAACCCGGTCATCGGGCTCTTCCAGCACGACCGGGTGCCCTTCGTGGGCTGGCCGGTGGCGATGGTCGTGGCCGAGACGTCCGAGCAGGCCAGGGAGGCGGCCGAGGCGCTGGTCGTCCGCTACGACGAGGAGGAGCCGCACGACGTGGCGTTCTACGCCGGGCACCCCGGCGCGTACACACCGTCCGGCGCGGCGATGGCGGACGCCGAGACGACGAAGGGCGATCTGGAGGCCCAACTGGCGGCTGCCGCCTTCGTCGTGGACCAGGCGTACACCACCCCGGAGGAGCACCACAGCTCGATGGAGCCGCACGCGGCGACAGCCCGCTGGGACGACGGCCGGCTCGACGTCGTCGACTCCAACCAGGGCAGCAGCTGGGTCGCCGCCGAGCTGGCGTTGGTCTTCTCCCTCGACCCGTCAGCCGTACGGGTGCGGTCCGAGCACGTCGGAGGCGCCTTCGGCTCCAAGGGGCTGAGCCCCCATCAGGTGGCCGCGGTGATGGGCGCGACCGTGCTCCAGCGGCCCGTGCGCGTCGTGCTGACCCGACGTCAGATGTTCTCGCTGGTGGGGTTCCGCAGCCCCACGGCCCAGCGGGTCAGGCTCGCCGCGGACGCGGACGGCCGGCTGCGGGTGTTCGACCACCGGGCGCAGAGCCTGACATCGACCGTGCACGAGTTCGTCGAGACGAGCGCCGTGCTGGGGCGGGTCCTGTACGACGCGGACGCGCACCACACCCTGCACACGGTGGTACGGCTCGACGTGCCGTCCCCGACCTGGATGCGCGCACCGGGCGAGGCGCCGGGGTCCTTCGCCATCGAATCGGCGCTCGACGAACTGGCCGAGAAGTGCGGCGTGGACCCGATCGCGCTGCGCGTCCGCAACGAGACCTCGGTCGGGCCCGTCTCCGGGCTGCCGTTCAGCAGCCGCAACGTGGTCGCCTGTTTCGAGGAGGGGGCCCGCAGGTTCGGCTGGGCCGGGCGGGACCCGCGCCCCGGCGTGCGCCGCGAGGGACGATGGCTGATCGGGACCGGAACGGCCGCGGCCACCTACCCCTCGGGGGTCAGCCCGTCCACCGCGGCCGTGACCGCGGAGCCGGACGGCCGTTTCACCGTACGGATCAACGCGGCGGACATCGGTACCGGGGCCAGGACCGCGATGACGCTGGTCGCCGCGGACGCCCTTGAGGTGGACCCGGACCGCGTCCAGGTACGGATCGGGGACAGCGACCTGGGACCGGCGATGATCGCCGGCGGCTCGATGGGCACCCGCTCCTGGGCCTGGGCGGTCAAGCTGGCGGCGGGCGAGGTGCGCGAGCGGCTGGCGCTGGGCGGCGCCATCCCGCCGGAGGGAATCACCGCCAGGTCGAACACCACGGACGTCATCGGCGCCCTCCCGCAGCTGGAACGGCACTCCTTCGGGGCGCAGTTCGCGGAGGCGGCGGTGGACGTCACCACCGGCGAGGTGCGGGTACGCAGGCTGCTCGGCATCTACGCCGCGGGCACCATCGTCAACCCGCTCACCGCCCGCAGCCAGTTCATCGGCGGGATGACCTGGGGGCTGTCGATGGCCCTGCACGAGGAGGCGGTGAGGGACCGGGCCTCGGGCGGTCATGTCGGCGCCGACCTCGCCGGCTACCACTTCGCCTCGCACGCCGACGTGCCGGTCATCGAGGCGGACTGGGTGGACGACCACATTCCCGACGACCCCATCGGCATCAAGGGCATCGGTGAGATCGGTGTCGTCGGGGTAGCAGCCGCGATCGCCAACGCGGTGTGGCACGCGACCGGCGTCCGCCACCGGGAGCTGCCGATCCGCCCCGACCGCGTCCTGCGCGCGGCGGAGGAGGCCTAGGGCGCGTTTTGAAAGTCCCGTCTGTCCGGCGGCGGCGTGACCCGCAAGGGCCACGCCGCCGCCGGGCGGGAGAGGGAAGCTGAGTCAGAACTTCCGCAGGGTGACGGAGCCGCCCGGCCGCAGTTCCACCCGCCGCGTCACGCCGTTCCAGCTCACCTCGGTACTACGGCCGCCGACACTGCGGATCCGCGCCTCGCGCACCTTCCCGTCGCGCCAGCTCAGATCCACCACGAAGCCGCCTCGCGCGCCCACCCCGGTGACGGACCCCGAGTCCGCCCACGCCGCCGGCAGGGCGGGCAGCAGCTCGATGCGGCCGGGCCGGGAGTACAGCAGCATCTCGATCATGGCCGTCGGGGTGCCGAAATTGGCGTCGATCTGGAAGATCCCCCGGTCCGGGCCGGTCTGGTAGATGTCGAACAGGTTCGCCGAGGTGCCGTTGCTGCTGCTGACCGAGGGCCGCAGGTTGTTGGCCACGAGCCGGTAGGCGTTGTCGGCGTTCTTCAGCCGCGCCCAGCACATCGCACGCCAGGCGTTGGCCCAGCCGAAGTTCTCCATGCCGCGCGCCGTGAGCAGCGCGGTGGCCCCGGCCAGCAGCTCGTCGGAGACCGCGCCCGCCCTGATCCGGTCCCCGGGGAAGAGGCCGATCAGCGGTGACAGATGGCGGTGCTCCGTCTCGCCGAGGTTCTCCGGGGACATCCACTCCTGGAGCCAGCCGGTCTCGGGGCTGACCTCGGGGAGGTACAGCCGCTCGCGCATCCTCGCCACGGCCGCGCCGTACCGCGCGTCGCGGCCGAGCAGCGCGCACGCCTCCTCGAAGTGCAGGAAGAGGTCCCGTACGACCTCCTGGGCGTAGGTGTTGCCCTTCGCGTCCTGCGGTCCGTGCTCGGGGGACCAGTCGCTGTCCGCGATCAGTACCTCGCGCCGCTCGCCCGTCGCGGCATCGGTGACGGTCGTGGTCAGCAGCCGTGCCTCCCAGAACTCGCAGGCACCCTTCAGCATCGGGAAGATCCGTGCCACATGCGCCTTGTCCTGGGTGAACTCGTAATGCTCCCAGAGGGAGTTGCACAGCCAGGCGTTCCCGGCGGGATGCCACCACCAGCCGAGTCCGCCGTGGATGTTGGTGGAGAACGCCACGGTCCAGCCGGCCACCTTGCCACTGGAATTGCGGAAGCGGTTGGCCGGGTCGTTGAAGTGGCTGTTCGTCAGCTCGGTCCAGGACGGGAGCTGGGCGAGGCAGTAGTCCGTCAGCGCGTCGAAGCAGGGGGACAGCCCCGCGCGGTCGGCCATCCAGTAGTTCATCTGGATGTTGATGTCGGTGTGGTAATCACCCATCCAGTCCGGGTCGTTGCCGTCCAGCCACAGGCCCTGGAGGGCGACCGGCAGTCCGCCCCGCGAACCGGAGATCATCAGATAGCGGCCGAACTGGAGGTACAGGGACTCCAGTTCCGGGTCGGGCTTGCCCTCCGCCGTACGGGCCCGCAGCCGGTCCCAGGTGTCCAGGGAGCGCTGCTTCGGTGTGGAGGCGCCCAGGTCCACCGCCATGCGGTCGAACAGGCCCCGGTGGTCGGCCACATGGGTGTGCAGCAGATCGGTCGCGGAGACGGCGGCGGCGTCACGGGCCTTGGTGCGGGCGAGCGCGAGCGGGTCGAGCCCGGGGTTCCGGTAGCCCTTGGCGGCGTCGGGGGCGTAGTCGGTGCCGCCGCTGATCACCACGGTGAGGTCCGCGCACCGGGTGAAGGTGATCCGGCCTCCGTCCGTGGACACCCTGCCGCTGCGGCTGTGCGCCAGGACGACCGCCCCGTAGCGGAGCCCGTTGCCGAACGAACCCGCCAGGGAGAGTTCCGCCCGGCGCCCGTCCGCCGAGGTGGTCTCGCCGTGGGTGCCGTCCAGTGCGAGGGTGCCGGTGTAGTGGCCGCCGCCGCGCTGGCTGAACCGGACGACCACGACGTCGTCCGGCCGGCTGGCGAGGACGCTGCGCTCGTACGTCGCACCGGAGCGCGTGTAGCGGGAGGTGACGACGCCCTGGGCGAGGTCGAGACCGCGCCGGTAGCCGGAGACCGCGGACAGCTCGTGGTCCGGTATGTCGACCGTCACGTTGCCCAGCAGGGTGAAGCTGCCGAAGTCCTCACGCCCGTAAGGGAACTGGCCGTCCGCGTCCAGCTGGTCGTTGACCCCGCCGGTCCACAGGGTGGCGTCGGTGATGTGCAGCAGCTCGTGCGCGGGGTCGTTGCCGACGAGCGCGCCGAGCCGGCCGTTGCCCACCGGGAGGGCCTGCTCGATCATCGAGTCCGCGGCGGCGGGCGTCCGGTACCACATCTCGGTGGCCCGGCCGGGGGCGCGCGGCGGGGCCGCTGCGGGCCGCTCCGGAGCGGGCGTGGCGGCGAAGGCGGGCAGCGCGCCGAGGGCGGTGGCCGAACCCACGGCGGCGGCGAGCGTGAGCAGGCGGCGGCGGCTCGGGTGGCCGGGCTCCGGCTGCGCGGGCGGCTGAGGGTGCGGGTGCTGGTCGTTCACGGTGACTCCATTCCGGTGCGGATGACGGTCGGGGAGAGACGGTGCCGCGGAGCGCCGGGTGTCAGCTCCGCTTCGGCACGTCGATCCGGTCGATGTCGGGTGAGTAGCCCGAGGCGCCGCTGTCGAAGGTGACGGTGTTGCGTCCGGCCCTGAGCGTGACGGGGACGCTGATCGTGGCTGCCGCGCCCCAGCCTCCGCTGGACGGGAAGATCCTCTTCGTGGCGGCCTTCCCGTTGGCCGAGACCGCGACGGACCGTTCGTCACCTGAGGTGTAGGCCACGTTGATGTAGTACGTTCCGGCCCGCGCGGCTTCGACGTGTCCGAAGCGCACCGAGCCGCCCTTGTAGAGGTTGCCGACCTTCTTGCCGCCGGAGCACTCGTCGCAGTCGGCGACCGAGGCGTTGCCGGACAGTGTGTTGGCCGGGGACTCGGCCTCGTACGCCCTGGTCCGCAGCCCGGAACCGTGCGGGGTGACGGTGAACAGCCGCGATCCGTGCGCGGGCAGCGTCTCGGTGATGGAGTCCTTGTGCTGTCCGAGGTTCTCCTTGTTCCAGAGGTCGCGCACGGAGGCCTTGCCGCCGAAGCCGAGGGCCGACCAGCGGGCCGTCACCGGAGCGGGCGAGGAGCCGAGGTTGAACAGTGCCACGGTGTAGCCGCCGTCGGGGTCCCTGGCCGCCCACACCTGCTCGTCACCCGCCGTGGTGACGGGGTGGGCCGGGGCGCCCGGCCGCTGGTTGACCCGGAGCACTTCGCGGTTGGTCAGCAGCGAGACGCCGTACGCGTCCAGCTCGGTGAGGTCGTCACCCGAGTAGAGCGGCGACTTGGCGATCGACCACAGCGTCATGTAGCTCTGCCGCTCGGCCTTCGTCAGCCCGTCCATCTCGCCGTTGCCGACGTCGATCGCGTCCAGGTCGTTCCAGCCGCCCGGACCCGCGTGCCGGGTCCACGCGGGGGTGTCGCGCCAGCGGGCCTTCACCGAGCTGTCCCACGTCACCAGCGTCTCGCAGTAGCACTCGACGTCGGTGTCCACCCGCCAGCCGTCGGAGTTCTCCTTCCAGCTGTCGGCGTAGTCGACATCCAGCGACCAGGAGATCTCCAGATGGACGGGGCGTCCGGCGCGCGCGATGGCCTTCTTCCAGGCGGCGACGTCCGCCCGGTTGTCGTAGTTGTCGCCGCTCTTGAAGGAACCCGGGCCGACCCCGTCGAGCTTGAGGAAGTCGTATCCCCAGTCGGCGATCAGCTGAGCCTGCGAGTCGACGTACTTCTGGGCGCACGGCCGCGAGAAGTCGATCTTGTACGAGCTGTCCCAGCCGTTCGTGGTGCGCAGATCGGTGTAGACGATGTCCCCGGTGGTGCAGCCCGGAGCGTCCCAGACCGGCAGCCTGCCGTCGCCGTACCCCTCCTTCTCCAGGCCGACCGGCAGGTAGATGCCCGCCTTGAGCCCCTTGCGGTGGAGGTCGTCGGCGACCGGTTTCATCCCGCGCGGGAAGCGCACCGGGTCGGCCTGCTGGCGCCCGTAGCCGTCGAACTCGGGCGTCCAGTCCTGGTCGCGCCACCAGCCGGCGTCGATGTTGATGTACTCGTAGCCGTACTTCTTCAGCTTGGTGGCCATCGCGTCGGCCTGCTTCAGGACGTTCGCCTCGGTCAGATAGCTGTACTGGCCCGTGGGGTTGAGGCCGGGGTAGGAGCTGGTCTGCATCGACCAGCTGCTCCACCCCATGAACGGCTTCCGGGCCGGGCCGTGTCCGGCTGCCGCCGCCGTGGCCGGTGCGGTGTCGGGTGCGGCCTGCGCCGGGGGTACGGCGATGGCCGCGGCGGCCGTGACGGCGAGGACCATCGCGGCGCGCGCGGCTCGTCTCGTGGTGCGGGCGGGGGAGGGCATGCGGGTGGTCTCCTGCTCTGGTCGGGTGGGGCGGTGCGGGGGACGGGGCGGTGCTGGGTGTGCGGGGCGCGGCGGTTCGCGGCCGGTCGGCTACTTGCCCGCGCCGATGGTGAGGCCGCTGATGAACTGGCGCTGGAGCGCGAAGTACACGAGGAGGGTGGGCACGGCCGTCATCAGCGCACCGGCCGCGATGAGGTTCGGGTTGGTGAAGTACTGGCCCTGGAGACTCGCGAGCGCCGAGGTGACCGGCCGTTTGTCGCCGGTCTCGATCAGGACGAGCGGCCAGAAGAAGTCGTTGTAGATCCAGATCGACTCCAGCGTCGCCAGCGCGGCGAACGCGGGGCGGCACAGCGGCAGCACGATCTGGAGGAACTGGCGCCACACGGGCGCACCGTCGACCAGCGCCGCCTCCGTGATCTCCTTCGGGATCGTCTTCATGTAGTTGCTGAGGACGAAGGTGCAGAAGCCGCACTGGTAGGCGATATGGATGGCGATAATGCCCCAGTAGGAGTTGTACAGGAGCAGCGAATCGCTCATCCAGGCCGGCAGCGGGATCTGCAGGTACAGCCGGTAGAGCGGGGTGATCAGGACCTGGGCCGGCAGCAGGTTGCCCGCTGTGAAGAGCATCAGCAGGGCGACGTTCCAGCGGAAGTCGAACCGCGACACGTAGAACGCCACGGCCGCCGAGAAGAACAGAGTGCCAAGCACCGCCGGAATGGTCACCAGGACCGAGTTCCAGAAGTAGTGCGACATGCCCGACTGGCTCCACGCGGCACCGAAGTTGTCCAGGCTCAGGCTCCGGGGCCAGGAGAGGTAGCCGTGCTTGCTGGTGTCCTCGTAGGGCCGCAGTGAGGTGTACACCGCCCAGAGCAGCGGCACCAGCCAGAGCACCGAGATGCCGGCCAGCATCACATGGCGTCCGGTCTGGCTCCGCCGCCGCGACGGCGCCGGCCCGGCCGGCGGCCGGGGGGCCCGTGAACGGCGGACGCCCGGCGGTGGTGCGGTGACGGTCACTGGTCCTCCTTGCGGAAGTTCTGTACGAGGAAGGTGCCGATCGCCGCCAGGGAGATCACCAGCATGATCATGGCGAGCGCGGAGCCGTAGCCGATGTGGCTGGACTCGCCGATGATGTTGTCGGTGATCAGCAGGGACAGCAGCTCCATCCCGGGCTTGCTGCCGACACCGCCGCCGAGCACGTACACGATGTCGAAGGCGCGCAGCGACTCCATGGCCGTCACGACCAGGATGATGACGTTGACGGGTTTGAGGGCGGGGAAGACCACGCGCAGGAACGTCTGCCGGCCGTTGGCGCCGTCGAGGGCGGCCGCCTCCTTGAGGGCGGGGTCGAAGCCCTTCAGCCCGGCGAGGTAGAGGATCATGATGTAGCCGGTGTGCCGCCACGCCGAGGCGATGAGGACCATCCACAGATTGAGGTCCGGGTCGCCCAGCCAGTCGATGTGGTGTCCTGGCGCCGCCGTGTTGAGGATGCCGTTCAACAGTCCGTTGTCCGGGTTGTAGATGATCTCCCAGATCAGGCCGACCACGGCCAGCGACAGCACCATGGGCAGGAAGATGGCGGTCTGGTAGATCCGGGTGAAGCGGATCTTCCGGTCGAGCTGGTAGGCCAGGAAGATCCCGAACGGAGTGGGAAGCAGCGCGGTGAAGAGCAGCCAGATGACGTTGTGCTGGACAGCAGGCCAGAACGGCGGGTAATTCGTGAAGATTTCCCGGTAGTTGTCCAGACCGGTCCACTGGATGCCGGAGAGTTCGAGGCCGTCCCACTGGGTGAAGGACAGGGCGAGCGAGGCCAGCGCGGGCAGCCAGACGAAGACCAGCAGGGCGAGCAGCGGCACTCCGACGATCACGGTGAGGAAGAGCCGGTCGGAGAGGCCGAGCCGTCGTGGCCGGCGCGTCCGCCGGGTGCCGGGTGGCGCGGAGGGTACGGAAGACATGGGTGGGCTTCCCTGGGTCGGTCAGGCGGTGAAGAAACGCGAACGCTGCGACTCGATCTTCTTGAGCATGGCCACGCCGTCGTCCGGGCTGCTCAGCCACTGCGACAGTCCGGGCAGCACGACGGTGGAGATGAAGCCCGGGTCGCTGTCGCGGTCACCGAACTGGGTGATGTGCTCGGCCCGGGAGATGAGCGCGGCGGACTTCTTCTGCAGCGCGTTGTAGCCGCTGGTGTCGGCGTCGCTGTGCACGGCGACGTTGCTGGGGTCGACGCCCATGTACAGGCCCTCCGCGCGGGCGCTGCCGAGGAACTCCAGGAACTGCTTGGCCTTCTCCTCGTTCTTGGGCCGGCGGCTGAGCATGAACCCGTCGGTCGGCGCCTCCACGGTGTCCTGGCCGTGCGACGGATCGATCTCGGGGAACGCGAAGAAGTCGATGTCGTCCCGGAGTTCCGGGTCGCTGATCTGCTGTCCGAGGAACAGGCCGATGACGGCCATGCCCGACTTCTTGTCCAGCAGTGACTGGGCGGCGTCCTGCCAGGAACGGCCGCCGGCCCGCTCCTGGTAGTACGGGCTGAGCTCGCGCCACCGGTCGATCGCTCCGCGCACCCGGCGGTCGGTCCAGCTGATGTCGCCGCGCAGCAGCGAGGTGTGGAACTCGTAGCCGTTGGTCCGCAGATTCAGGTAGTCGAACGCGCCGAGGATGCTCCAGGTGTCCCCGCCCCCGTACCCGGCGGCGATCGGTGAGAGGCCGTCCTTCTTCATCCGCTTGGCCAGGGCGACGAAGTCGTCCCAGGTGGTGGGCGCCCGGTAACCGCGTTCCCTGAAGAGGCTCTTGCGGTAGAAGACGGCCCACGGGTAGTTGTACAGCGGAACGAAGTAGTACTTCCCGTCCTCGCCCCGGGAGAGCTGCTTCGCGGCCTCGCTGAAGCCGCCGCCGATCTTCTCCCACACGTCGTCCAGCGGAGCGCACAGCTTCTTCTTGGCGAAGTACTGCATGCGGTAGCCCGCGAACCAGGTGAAGACGTCGTCCGGAGTGCCCTGGAGGTAGCTGGAGATGCCCTTCTGGAAGGTGTCGTGGTCGACGGTGTTGGTCCTGACCGTGAGTTTGCTGTCCTTCGCGAAGGCCTTGGTCAGGGCTTCGTACGCCTTCTTGGGTGTGGCGTCGGCGCCGTTGGACCCGAAGGTCACGGTCTTGGGGTCGGCGGCGGCCCCGGACCCGCAGGCGGTGAGCGCGGGGGCCGCCAGAACCGCGGCGCCCACTCCCATCAGCCCGCCCATGACGCGCCTGCGGCCCGGACGGCCCGGTACCGGTATGCGGCTCGGCTCGGTCATCGATTCTCCTTGATGGTGTCGGACCCGATGAAGGTCTGGATGGCGGTGGCCGCGGCCCCGCGCGCCCACTCCTCGAACGGCAGCGGGCGTGTGATCACGTCGCAGTGCGCGGCTGTGCTGAAAACGGTGGCGGCGAACGCGTCGCGGATCTGCGCGGCGAACAGGTCGTAGGCGGCCAGCCCCTCGCCGGAGATGATCACGCACTCGGGGCCGAGCAGATTGGCGACCGCCCCGATGGCCCGGCCGATCGCCGCCCCTGCCAGGGCGAAGGCCTCGCGGGCCACCGGCTCGCCCGACCTGGCCAGTTCCAGCGCGTGCGCGGGGCCGCCGACCGGCTGCCCCGTCTCCTGCTGGATGCGGCGCACGATGGCCGAGTCCGAGGCGATCGCCTCGACACAGCCCCGGTTGCCGCAGTGGCAGAGCGGCCCGTGCGGGTCGATGGAGAGGTGGCCGATCTCACCGGCCACCCCGTGCGCCCCGGCCACCACCCGGCCGTGGACGACCAGTCCGCAGCCGATCCCGGCCCCGACCGTGACCAGCGCGAAGTCGGACCGCCCGACCCCGGCGCCGAACCACTGCTCCGCCACGGTCAGTGCCCGCACGTCGTTGTCCACCGTGGCCGGCAGGCCGGTGGCCGTCTCCGCGAGCCCGGCCAGTGCGACGTTCCGCCAGCCGAGGAACGGCGAATAGCGGACCACCCCCGCGGCCCGGTCGACATCGCCGGACACCGCGACGGCCAGGCCGCGCACTCCGACGCCGAACGGCTGCGCCCGGGTGACCAGTTCGCCCGTGAGCGCGGCGATCACGGAGATCACCGCACCGGGCGACCGCTCGGTGAGCGGCACATGACGGGCCACCCTGACCCGGCAGCAGAGGTCCGCGAGGACGGCGATGACCTCGTCCGCGGTCACCTTGACGCCGATGAACAGGGCGCGACCCCCGTTGACCCGCACCGGGTTGGCCGGCCGGCCGACCGAGGGAGGCGTGCTGCCGTCGGCCTCCTCGACGAAGTACCCGGTCTCCATGAGCGGGCGCACGGCCTTGGTCACGGCGGCCGAGGACAGCCCGGTCCTGCGGGCGATCTCCACCCGGGACAGCGGCCCTTGGGACAGGGCAGTGGTGAACACCAGAGAGGCAGCCGGCGTTGGCGCCGGGAACGTCTCGACGAGGTTGGTCGATGACATGGCGGGAAACGTAGGGGAGTTAATTTCCTCTGTCAAGAAAAAAAGTCAACCCCGATGAGACGTCGTACGGACGGCCCCGAACCGCCGGGGTCCCACCGTGTCCCGGTCTGCCGGACGGGCCACTCCCCGTGCGCCGCCCGGCAGTTGGCCGAGTCCTCACCGCCGCGAAATCTCCCGTACCCGGCGGGGCTTCGCGGTTCCCCGAGCGTGGGTATGGGCATGGCCATGTCATCGAATGGCGTGGCCGGACACGCTTCGACCAGGAGGAAGCAGTGAAGAACAGACGACGGATCCGCAAGGTGTCACTCGTGCTGGCCGCCGCCGGGACGCTGGTCCTGGCCGCGCCGGGCAGCGCCTTCGCGGACGTGCCGGGTGCGCTGCCCGCCAATGCCGACGGACTGGAACAGACCTTCCAGCCGGCCTACGACTACGACGGTGACGGCTGCTATCCGACCCCCGCCATCGGCCCCGACGGCACCGTAGCCCCCGGGCTGAAGACCACCGGCGCAGTCAACGGCAGCTGCCACGACTCCTGGGACCTGGACAACACCAACGGCTACGCCCGCTCCAAGTGCAACAACGGCTGGTGCGCCATCATCTACGGCCTCTACTTCGAGAAGGACCAGGCCGTGGCCGGCAGCGGTCTCGGCGGGCACCGCCACGACTGGGAGCACGTCGTGGTCTGGGTCCAGGACAACGAGGCGAAGTACGTCTCCACCTCGGCCCACGGCGGCTTCAGCGTCTACGGCCGCGATCAGATCCAGTGGGACGGCACCCACCCCAAGGCCGTCTACCACAAGGACGGCATCGGAACCCACTGCTTCCGTCCCGCGACCACCGGCGACGAGCCGCCGGAGAACCACTACCACCAGTGGCAGTTCCCCGACCTCGTCGGCTGGAACGGCTACCCCGAAGGCATCCGGGACAAGCTGACGCAGGCCGACTTCGGCAGTGCCGTCTTCGGTCTGAAGGACGGAAACTTCGCCGGCCACCTGGAGAAGGCGATGCCCGCGGGCATCCCCTTCGACCCCAACGCCTGACGGGGACGGGGCGGCGGGCGCCGGTCAGTGCCCCGCCGCCCCGGCGGGCCGGGCGGGCAACGGGGCGAAGACGCGGTGGGCCGCCATCGCCGCGCCACCGCGTGCCCACGTCTCGAACGGCAGCGGCCGCACCACGAGTTCGCACCGGGCGGCCGCGCCGAAGGCCTGGTCCGCGAAGGTCCGGCGGATCTCGTCGGAGAACAGGTCGTACGCCGCCACGCCCTCGCCGGAGATGATGACGCGCTCCGGGCCGATGAGGTTGGCCACGGAGGCGATTCCCAGTCCCAGCGCCCGCCCGGCCCGGGTGAAGACGGCGCGCGCCGTGGTGTCTCCGGACCGCGCGAGGCGCACGGCGTCGGCGAGGGACAGATCCGCGTCCCCCGTCCGCTCCCGCACCTGGTCCACGATGGCCTGCGTCGACGCGACGGCCTCGACGCAGCCGGTGTTGCCGCAGGTGCAGACCCGGTCGCTGCCGCCGACGGGCAGATGTCCCAGCTCGCCCGAGACCCCGAACGCCCCCGAGACCACCCGGCCGTGGACGGACATTCCGCAGCCCACCCCCGCGCCGACCGTGACCAGGGCGAACGAGGAGAGCCCGACCCCGGCGCCGAACCACTGCTCGGCGACGGTGAGGGCCCGTACGTCGTTGTCGATCACCGCCGGAATGCCGGTGGCCTCCTCGACCAGTGCGGCGAGGCGCACCCCGTGCCAGTCGAGGAAGGGCGAGTAGCGGACCGTGCCGGACGGGCCGTCCACATCGCCGGAGACCGTCACGCCGATGCTGTGCACCGCAGGCCCTGACCCGCCCTCCCCTTCTCCGGCCCGTCCGGAGAGGGTGCCGACCAGCCGGGCGACGGCCCTGACCACCGTGCCGACATCCCGCGAGCGGAGCGGGGTGCGGTGGGTGGCCAGTGGCGCCGCCGTGAGGTCGACGAGCATCCCGATCAGCTCGTCCGAGGTGATCTTGATCCCGATGAACCCGGCCCGTTCCGGCCGTACCGCCATCAACGTGGCCGGGCGGCCGGGCTGCCGGTCACCGGACGGGCCGAGCTCGGTGATCCAGCCGTCGTCGAGCAGCGGCGCCGAGACCTTGGTGACGGCCCCGGAGGAGAGCCCGGTGCGGCGTCCGAGCTCCGCCCGGGTCAACGGTCCCTGGGTCAGCAGGGCCTGGAGGACAAGGGCTGCGGACGGTGGCTGCCGGGAGAGGTTCACCCCGTGGAGATTACCTTCTGGCCGAAAGCAAGGAGCTGGGCCCGGAACGCCGCAGTGCGCGGAAACGGAGAAATGATCTCGGGTCGATGTTGAATATATTGACGTTGGAAGGAAACTATCGTTGCAGTCGCCGCGCTCTCATCGCAGGCGGCGGGCCTCGGCAGGGGTCCGGTCGTACGGGGGTGCCGACGCGGGCCCCGCCCAGTGGTTTCGAGAGGACATGCCATGACCCGCATCACCAACCGGATCGTGAACCTGCGCGCGGCCGGGGTGAGTTTCGTCGTCGAACTCCAGGCTCCGCTGCCCCGTGTCCTGCACTGGGGCGAGGACCTCGGTGAGCTGACCGGCGACGGTCTCGCGGCCCTCGGGCTGACGGCGGACGCCGCCACGCTCAACAACGCCCCCGACGAACCACGTCGGTTCACGGTCTGGCCCACCGAGGCCGACGGCTGGCTGGGCACCCCCGCCCAGCAGGGCCACCGGGCCGGGACGGCCACCGCCCCCAGGGTCGTGATGACCGGAGCCGAGGAAGGCCCCGGCCAACTGGCCATCGCCCTCCACGACACCGATGCCGCGCTCGACATCACCCTGACCTACCGGCTGGACCCGTCCGGCGTCCTGGGCGTGCGCACCAGCGTCTCGTGCCCGGCCCCCGGCCAATCCGGCACCGCCGCCACCGTCCCGTACGACCTCGCCGCCACCACCGCGCTGCTCCCGCTGCCGAACAGGGCCCAGGAGATCCTGGACTTCACCGGGAAGTGGTGCCGCGAACGCACCCCGCAGCGTGGCCGGCTGGCGTTCGCGGGCCATGTCCGTGAGGTGCGCCGGGGCAAGCCCGGAGTGGACGCGCCGCACCTCCTGACGGTCGGGGTCCCCGGATTCGGGTTCCGTACCGGCGAGGTCTGGGCCCTCCACGTGGGGTGGAGCGGCAACCAGCGCTGGCTCGCCGAACGGCTGCCCGAGGGCGCCGGGGTGCACGGGGGAGTCCTCGGCGGCGGCGAACTGCTGGCTCCCGGCGAGATCCGGCTGGCCCCGGGCGACCGGTACACCTCCCCCGAATGCTTCTTCGCCTGGTCGGGGGAGGGGCTGGACGGGCTGGCCGGCCGCTTCCACACGATGCTCCGCGCCCGCCCCGGCCATCCGTCGTCGCCCCGGCCGCTGACCCTGAACACCTGGGAGGCGGTCTACTTCGACCACCGCCCCGAACGGCTGCTGGCGCTGGCCGACGCGGCGGCCGCCGTCGGGGTGGAGCGACTGGTCCTGGACGACGGCTGGTTCCTCGGCCGCCGGGACGACACGGCGGGGCTCGGTGACTGGACGGTGGACCCGCAGGTGTGGCCCGAGGGGCTGACCCCGCTGGCGGACCGGGTGCACGGCCACGGAATGCAGTTCGGGCTCTGGGTGGAGCCGGAGATGGTGAACCTCGACTCGCGGCTGGCCCGCGAGCACCCCGAGTGGATCCTCGGCCCGTCCGCCGGAGTGGGCCCGAGCTCCCGCCACCAGTACGTGGTGAACGTCGCCGACGAGCACGCCTTCGCCCATCTGCTGGAGCGGCTGGACACGCTCGTCACCGACTACGGCATCGACTATCTCAAGTGGGACCACAACCGGGATCTCCACGAGGCGGTGCGGCGCGGGGCGGACGGCGCCGACCGGCCCGGCACGCACGCCCAGACGGTGGCTCTGTACCGGTTGATGGACGAACTCAGGCAGCGCCACCCCGCGTTGGAGATCGAGTCGTGCTCCAGCGGCGGCGGACGCGTGGACCTCGGCGTCCTCGCCCGTACGGACCGGGTCTGGGCGTCCGACTGCAACGACCCGGTGGAGCGCCAGTCGATCCAGCGCTGGACGGCGCAGCTGCTGCCGCCCGAGCTGATCGGCACCCATGTCGGGGGCCCGCGCAGCCATACGACGGGGCGGGTCACCGATGACTCGTTCCGGCTGATCACCGCGTTGTTCGGGCACGCGGGCATCGAGGACGACCTGACCGGGCGCACCCCGGAGCAACGCGCGGCGCTGGGCCGGTGGGCGGCGCTCTACAAGGAACTGCGCGGCCTCCTGCACGGCGGACGGGTCGTCAGGGCGGACCTCGACGACGAGGCGACCCAGCTGCACGGCGTGGTCGCGGCGGACGGCGGCGCCGCGCTGTACTGCTGGGCGCGCACGGAGACCTCGGTGCCGGGGCAGTCCGGCCGGGTCCGGCTGCCCGGCCTCACCCCCGGGCGGCCCTACCGGGTCCGGATCCGTACGGAGGCGGGGCTGCCCGCGCTGCACCAGGTCACCGGCCCCCTCTGGTGCACGGCGGCGCTCGACGGCTGGGTCCCGGTGCCGGGCACCGTACTGAGCGGTGCGGGGCTGCCGATGCCGACGCTCAACCCGGGGCAGGCCCTGCTGATCGAGGTCGCGGCGCAGGTGTCCGCCGGCTGACCGGCGGCGCACCGGCCCGCCCCGGTGGGGCCGGTGCGCCGCCGCCGGCCGGGGTCACGGGCTCGCCGCGTCGTAGCCGTAGCGCAGCGGGCCGTCGCCCGGGGGCAGGCCGAGCCGGTACACGTACAGGGCCTCGGCCCGGACGCCGCCCGGCGCGGCCTCCACCTCGCAGGGACGGGTGACCTGTACGACCGTGGGCCGGTCGGTGACGCGCAGGCGCAGGCCGTGGGCGGGGCCCCCGACGAGCACCGCGTGCTCCTCGCGTGTCGTGCAATCGGTATCCATGCTCATACTTTAAAGGTTGCGCAATGAAAGGAGTCTTTACCTTCGGTCCTTTCAGGCCCCGGTCGCGGCCACCGGGTCCGCCGAGGCGCCGGACGCGATACCGAAGGCGGGCTCCGGCACCTGCGCGGGGCTGATCAGGGTGGAGCGCCGGCCGTCCGTGCCGACCGGGACGTCTCCGTCGATGGTGACGCGGCGCAGCTTGCGCTCGTGGGTGTCGGAGTCGTCCACCCCGTAGTGCTGGGTGGCGCGGTTGTCCCAGATGGCGACGTCGCCGGCCCGCCACTGCCAGCGCACGGTGTTCTCCGGGCGCTCGATGTGGGACTGGAACAGGTCGATGAGCGCCCGCGAGTCGCGGCCGGTGAGCCCGCTGACGCGCTGGACGAAGTTACCCAGGAGCAGCACCCGTTCGCCCGTCTCCGGGTGGACGCGGACCACCGGGTGCTCGGTGAGGAACTTCGTCGAGGTGAACACCTTCCGGTACTGGGCGAGCGCCTCCGGCAGGGCGTCGGGGCGCAGCGCGACGTAGTCGTAGTCGTTGGAGTGGACGGCCCGCAGGCCGTCGGCCAGGGTGCGCAGCGGCTCGGGCAGCCCGGCGTACGCGGCGGCGGTGTTGGACCAGAGGGTGTTGCCGCCGTAGGGCGGGACGGTCACCGCGCGCAGGATGGAGAAGGCCGGATAGGCGGGTACGAAGGTGACGTCGGTGTGCCACTGGTTGGCGCGGCCGCCGTGGTCGGAGTCGATGCCCAGTGAGTAGCGGCCGTCGGCGGACGGGACGGTCGGGTGGGCGACCGGGGTGCCCAGCAGCCTGCCGAACGCCTCGTGGCTGTCCTCGTCCAGGTGGTCCTGGCCGCGGAAGAAGACGACCTTGCTGGCCAGCAGCGCGGCCCGGACGGCCGCGACCGTCTCCGGGGCGAGGTCGCCGCCGAGACGTACCCCGGAGATGACGGCGCCGATACGTCCGCCGACCTTCCGGACGGTCACGGTGGATGCGGAAGCGGATGCGGAAGCGGTGGTTGCCGAGGACATTGCGGGAATCCTTTCGAGAGGTACGCCCCATGGGCGGCGGACCGAGGGCGGCGGACCGCCACCGCCGGACGCGGTTACGTGCGGACGCCGGGATGCCGGGACGGGGCGTGTCGGGACGTGGCGGTGGCGCGGTGCGACAGGGGCGGTCAGGCAGCGCTACAGCGGCCCGGACACCCGGGCGGCAGCGCGGTGCGGCCGGCGCGCGGGGCGGGCCGCGCATCGGGAGTGGCCGTCGCGAACATGTTCCGGAGACTCGCAGCGCCCCGTCGGGTACGTCAACCACGTGCCCGCACCGCGCGGGGCGCCCGGGCACGGTCCGGGACCCGTCCCGGCGGGCCCCGGAAAACCGCCCCCGACCAGGGCTTCGCGGTCCGCGACCGACCATCCGCGCACGGGGCCGGGGCACCGTGCGCGAGGCCCCGCGCGAATTCACGCCGCCGTAATGTCGCGCCGCGCCCGCGTGTCCGCTCGCCGGCCGTCCGGGACCTCCATCGATTGGCGGGGGCGGACGGGCAGGACTAATCTCGTGTGAGTGAACGGATGCGTTCACTCAACGGCTTGAATCTGCGAGCTCCGCACGCTCTGCAAGCGATCCCATGACGGAATCCCACGCGACACCCCGCCAGTCTGCCGAGTCCCCGAAGGGGGCACACGGCAGCGGGATCGCCCTACTCGTCATCTGCTCGTGCCAGTTGATGGTGGTTCTCGACATCACCATCGTGAACATCGCCCTTCCGCACATCCAGACCGCCCTGGGCTTCTCCACCGAGAACCTCTCCTGGGTGGTCAACGCCTACACGCTGACGTTCGGCGGACTGCTGCTGCTGGGCGGGCGGCTCGGTGACATCCTCGGCCGCCGCAGAGTCTTCATGTTCGGCGTCGTGCTCTTCGCCTTCGCCTCCTTGCTCGGCGGGCTCTCCCAGGAATCCTGGCAGCTGCTGGCGGCGCGTTCCCTCCAGGGCGTCGGCGGTGCCATCGCCTCGCCGACCGCGCTCTCACTCATCACCACGACCTTCCGCGAAGGGCCGGACCGCAACAGGGCGTTCGGCGTCTTCGCCGCCGTCTCGGCCGGCGGCAGCGCCATCGGGCTGCTGGCGGGCGGGCTGCTGGTGGAGTGGCTCGACTGGCGGTGGATCTTCTTCGTCAACGTCCCCATCGGGCTGCTGATCGTGCTCGCCACACCCCGCTTCATCCGGGAGTCCGAACGCCACCCGGGCCACTTCGACGTGGCGGGGGCACTGACGGCCACGCTGGGCATGGTGCTGCTCGTCTACGGCTTCATCCGCGCGTCCGAGGAGGGCTGGAGCAACGGCCTCACCCTGGGAGCCTTCGCCGCGGCCGTCGTACTGCTCGCCCTGTTCATCGCCATCGAGGGCCGGTCGAGGCAGCCCATTACGCCGCTGTGGATGTTCCGCGACCGCAATCGCGCCGGTGTGTACGGGATGATGCTGTGCCTGTCCGCCGCGATGTTCGGAATGTTCTTCTTCCTGACCCTCTTCGTGCAGAACATCCTGAGCTTCAGCCCGCTCCGGGCCGGACTCGCCTTCCTTCCGGTCAGCGCGATCATCGCCGTGGGTGCCGGGTTCACTTCGCGGCTGCTGCCCAGGTGGGGGCCGAAACCCTTCATGGTGACGGGCTCCCTCCTGTGTGCCGCCGGGCTCGGCTGGCTGACCCAGGCGGACGCCGACAGCACGTATCTGGGCAGCCTGCTCGGTCCGGTGCTGGTGTTCGGGCTCGGGATGGGGCTGCAGTTCGTCTCGCTGACGCTGATGGCCGTGTCCGGTGTCCGGTCGCGGGAGGCGGGCGCGGCGTCCGGGATCCTCAACACCATGCAGCAGGTGGGCGGTTCGCTGGGCCTGTCCATCCTGGTCACGGTCTTCGGTACGGCCAGCCGCAACGAGGCCACCCATCAGGTCCCGGGCTTCCTGTCGCAGGCGACCCCCGCGCAGGTGGCGCAGTTCCGCAGGACCGGCCAGCTGCCGGGGCAGTGGGGCGAGCAGGTGCTGGTGACGGGCATCTCCAGGGCCTTTGTCACCGCCGTCGTCTTCGCCGTGGTGGCCGCGCTGATCGCGCTGATCATCGTCAAGGTGCGCCCCTCGGACATCGAGCGGCTGCGGGGCGGCGGCGCCGCGATGCCCGTGGCCGCGGAGGCCGCTGACGCTCCGGAGGGAGCGGCGGCGCCGGATGCCCCGGACGAGCCCGCCCGGCAGCGGCCACGGCCGGGTGGCCAGGATCCCCCCGATCCGGAACGATGACACCGCGACAGCCGGACAACCCCCTGACAGGTCCTACGCCTTCGGCGCCGGTGAATCCGGCTCGCGTCGCGCCGTACCGTCCTCGCGGGCCAGCCGGCCGGGCCACCACACGCGCGGGCCGACGTCCAGGAAGAGCGACGTGACCAGCACGGAGCGCACGACGAAGGTGTCCAGCAGCACGCCCAGCGCCACCGCGAAACCGATCTCGGCGAACACCACGACCGGCAGCGTGCCGAGCGCCGCGAAGGTCCCCGCCAGCACCAGACCCGCCGACGTGATCACCGCACCCGTCGCGGCGAGGCCCGCCACCACGCCCGCCCTGGTGCCCTGGAGAGCGGCCTCCTCGCGGATCCTCGTCGACAGGAAGATGTTGTAGTCGATGCCCAGCGCCACCAGGAACACGAAGACGAACAGCGGGAAGTCCGTGGGCTCGCCCGCGTAGTCGAAGACGAAACGGAACGCCAGCGCGCTGACGCCGAGCGCCGCCGCGAAGGACAGCACCACCGTGGCGATCAGCAGCAGGGGCGCGACCACGGCACGCAGCAGCAGCGCGAGGATGATCAGCACCACCAGGAGCACCAGGGGAATGATCAGCATGTTGTCGTGCCGGGTCGCGGCGTCCATGTCGATCAGCGCCGCGGTGCTGCCGCCCACCTGTGCCTCGGCACCCGGCACCGCGTGCACCGCGTCACGGACCCGCTCCACGGTCTCCTTCGCCCCGTCGCTGTCCGACGGGGCGGTCATCGTCGCCTGAAGGATGACCCGGCCGTCCGCCTCCGGCCGCGCACCCGGCGGCACGATGACGGAACCGGGCACCACCCCGGGTGTCGTCGCCACCGCACGGCGTACCGCGTCGTCCCGCCCGGCCGAGGCGATGACCAGCAGGGGGTCCCCGCTGCCCGCCGGGAAGTAGCGGTCCAGCACCTCCTGGCCGGTGACCGAGTCGGGCTTTCCGGTGAAGGAGTCGGCGTTGCTGAGGCCCGAGGCGTTGAGCTGCGTCAGCCCCAGCGACAGGGCGGCGAGCACCAGCGCGGTGGTGGCCCAGACGGTCCGGGGGCGGCGGGCCAGACGCTGCCCCGTCCGGGCCCAGATCCCGCGCTCGGTCGGCTCGGCGGAGCCGAAGTGCGGGACGACCGGCCAGAAGACCCACCGGCCGAAGATCACCAGCAGGGCGGGCAGCAGCGTGAGCATGGCGATCAGCGCGACCGCCACGCCGATCGCGGCCACCGGCCCCAGCCCCCGCGTCGAGTTCATCTCCGCGACCAGCAGCACCAGCATGCCGAGCACCACGGTCCCGCTGCTCGCCAGCACGGCGGGCCCGGCCCGGTGCAGCGCCCGCGCCATCGCGTCGTGACGGTCCTCGTGCCGGCGCAGCTCCTCCCGGTAGCGCGCCACCAGCAGCAGCGCGTAGTCCGTGCCCGCGCCGAACACCAGCACCGTGAGGATGCCGGCGCTCTGCCCGTTCACCGTCAGACCCGCGTGCGCGGCGAGCAGATAGATCAGCGCCTGCGCGCTGAAGAGCGCCGCCACCACCGCGATCACCGGCAGCAGAAGCAGGGTGGGGCTGCGGTAGGTGATCAGCAGCATCACGATGACCACGCCGAGAGCGGCGATCAGCAGCGTCGAGTCGATGCCGGAGAAGGCGTCCGACGAGTCCGCCGAGATACCGCCGGGCCCGGTGACGTGCACGGCGAGTCCGCCGCCGCTGCCGCCCACCAGATCACGGATCGAGTCGACGGCCGGTCCGAGCTGTTTCCAGCCCTCGTCGCCCATCGTGATGGGTACGAAGATCTGCGCGGCCGAGGGGGAGACCTTCTTGTCGAACACGGGGCCCTGGGTCTGCGGGCCGCGGATCCCGTGCACCCGCGTGGTCCGCAGCTCCCGCGCGTCCTGGGCGATCCGGGAACGGTCCGCCCCGGTGAGGCCGCCCTCCCTGGCGTACACGACGACCGCGGTGATGATCTCGGGCCTGAAGTCCTTCGAACTCTCCAGGACCTGGGTGGACTCCGCGCTGCTCGGCAGCCAGGAAGCGGCGTCGTTGTCCTGCGCGTCGGTGAGCTTCTGCGCGAGCGGCGCGGCGACGACGAAGACGATCAGCCACAACGCCACCACCAGCCACTTGGTGCGCCGGCCGCAGACCAGCGACGCCACCCCCGCTCTTCGGCCCCGCTGCGGATCCGGCATGGCACTCCCCGTACTTCGTCAGGAGTGACGTCGTGATCGAGGGAGACGGCGGCCGCCTGCACGGGCCGCGCAGCACCGTTTCCGCAACGCCACCCGCTCCCACGTTCCGTGCCGGTGAGAGTAGGCGGCGGCCCGCGCGGTATCCCCGCGACCCGCCGACGGGCGGCTGCCGGGCCCCGGTCGGGCTATCCGGCGTCGCGGGGGTGCGACCGGCCCCCTGACGCCCGGCACCGCACCGGGCGCCCGGGGCGCGGTTCTCAGCCCTTGACGGTGAAGCCCGCCCGCAGCAGCGCCTCGTCGCGCGAGGACGGGCCGACGAGCAGCTCGAACCCGCCCGGCTCGACGATACGGTTGCCCGCGGCGTCCACCAGACTGCACTCCGCGACCGGCAGTTCGATGACCACCTCGCGCGACTCGCCGGGTTCGAGCACCACCTGACGGTAGGCCTTGAGCTCCTTCTCGGCCCACGTCACCGACGTCACGGTGTCGCTGATGTACGCCTGCACCGTCTCCCGCACCGGCCGGTCACCGGTGTTGCTGACCCGGACGCGCGCCCGCAGGACGTCGTCCGCGCCGAGGTCCTCCGTGAGCACCTCCAGCTCGGTGTACGAGACGCTCGTGTAGCTCAGGCCCTCACCGAAGGCGAACGCCGGACTCTGCGTCAGATCGGCGTAGCGGGAGCCGTGCTGGCCACGTACCTGGTTGTAGTACGTCGGCTGCTGACCCGAGTGGCGGGCGAAGGAGACCGGCAGCCGGCCGGACGGCTCGATGAGGCCGAGCGCCAGTTCGGCCACCGCCCGGCCGCCGAGCATGCCCGGGTTGAAGGCGTGCACGATCGCCGCCGCGTTGTGCGCGGAGGGCGGCAGCACCAGCGGCTTGGAGCTGATGACGACCACCACCAGCGGCTTGCCCGTCGCGGCGAGCGCGTCGAGCAGCGCGACCTGGCCGCCGATCAGCTCCAGGGTCGCGGTCGAGCGCCCCTCGCCGACCAGCTCGATACGGTCACCGACGACCGCGACGACATAGTCGGCGGCCTCGGCCGCGGCGACGGCCTCGCCGATCAGCGCCTCGGAGGGCTCAGAGGGAACGACGACCTCCGGCCGGGGCTGCCCGTCGGGGAAGAACGCGCCCAGCGGGTCGGGCCCCACGGTGAGGATGTCGGCCCCGCGTGCGTGGGTGACGGTCCAGCCGTCCGGCACATGCTCTCGGAAGCCTTCCAGCACGGTACGGATCATGTCGCGCGGCTGACCGTCCGGCAGCCAGTCCGCCTGACCGGAGGAGCCCGCCCAGTCACCGAGCTGGGTCTGCGCGTCGTCGGCGTTGGGCCCGATGACCGCGACCGTACGCGGCTCCGCCCCGGTGGCCGCGAGCGCGCGCCCGTCCGGTCCGGCCGTGAGACCGCCGGCCAGCGGCAGCGTGCCGTCGTTGGTGAGGAGCACCAGCGAGCGGCGGGCCGCTTCGAGGTTCAGCTCGGCGTGCCCGGCGCTCCCGATGACCTCGGCCTGCCGCTCGCGGTCCGGATGGCGCGGGTTCTCGAACAGGCCCAGCTCGAACTTGAGCGTGAGGATCCGGCGGACCGCCGCGTCGATCTCCGCCTCGTCGAGCGTGCCGGCGGCGACCGCCTCCTGCGCGCCTCCGAAGAAGTCCGGCGTCGTCATCACCATGTCGTTGCCCGCCCGGACCGCGGCGGCGGCCGCCTGCGCGTGGTCGGCGTAGACCCGCTGCTCCCACACCATGCGGCCGACGTTGTCCCAGTCGGTCACCAGCGTTCCGGTGTAGCCCCACTCACCGCGCAGCACCTCGTTCAGCAGCCAGTTGTTGACGGTGATCGGGACCCCGTCCATCGACTGGTACCCGAGCATGAACGTCCGGCAGCCCTCCTTGGCGACCCGCTCGAACGGGGGCAGGAACCACGAACGGAGCTTGCGGCGCGAGATGTCGGCCTCGCTCGCGTCCCGTCCGCCCTGGGTCTCCGAGTAGCCGGCGAAGTGCTTGGCGCAGGCCAGGATCGCCGTCGGGTCGTCGAGGCCGTCGCCCTGGTACCCGCGCACCATGGCGGAGGCGAGCTCGCCGATGAGGAACGGGTCCTCGCCGAACGTCTCGCTCACCCGGCCCCAGCGCAGGTCCCGGGTGATGCACAGGACCGGGGAGAACGTCCAGTGCACGCCGGTCGCGGCGACCTCGACGGCCGTCGCCCGCGCGATGCGCTCGACGAGTTCGGGGTCCCAACTCGCGGCCATGCCGAGCTGGGTGGGGAAGATCGTGGCCCCCTCCCAGAACGAGTGGCCGTGGATGCAGTCCTCCGCGACGAGCAGCGGGATCCGCAGCCGGGTCCGCTCGGTGAGCGCGGCCGCCTCCAGGACGCGGTCGGGGGAGGCGTGCAGGATCGAGCCCGCGTGCATCTCCTCGATGTGGTGCCGGACCCCGTCCTTCGCGTTCAACTGGAGCATCTGGCCGACCTTCTCGGGCAGCGTCATCCGCCCGGCCAGATCGGCGACGCGCTCGGAGACGGACAGCGCGGGGTCGAGATAGGGCAGTGAGGAGCCCACAGGAGTTCCTTTCACAACGTCGATGACGTTCTCATCGGGCGGATACCTGGGTGGCGGAAGGACCGGCCGGCCCAACTCGGCCACCCGGTCCCACCGTACGCCGAATCCCGACCGGGTGGTAAGTATGTGAGTATGCAACTGTACTCATTGACGCCGTCGGGGACGGCCGGGGAGAGTGGCACATGACCGGCGATACACGGCGTGGCTACGCCAAGGGCCGGGCCAAACGCGTGGAGATCCTCGACCAGGCCATGGCCATCTTCGGTGAGGCCGGCTACCGGGGCGCGTCGTTGCGGGTGATCGCCACCCGCTGCGGGATCTCGCATCCCGGCCTGCTGCACCACTTCCCGACCAAGCAGTCGCTGCTGCTCGCGGTGCTGGAACACCGCGACGAGGTCGACTCCCAGTGGCTCGCCCTCGGCAGTCCGAAGGGCGTCGGCCGGCTGCGCAGGCTCGTCGACCTCGCCGCGCTCAACGCCGAACGCCGGGGGATCGTGGAGCTGTTCTCCGTACTCGCGGCAGAGGCGACCTCCGCGGACCACCCGGCCCACGCGTACTTCGTGGAGCGCTACCGCACCTCACTGCTCTCCACGGAGGTCTCCTACCGGGAGGCGCGGGACGAGGGCGCGCTGCGTGCCGGGATCGAGCCCGACGAGGCGGCGCAGCAGCTGATCGCCATGATGGACGGGCTTCAGGTCCAGTGGCTCATCAGCGGCTGCGTGACGGACATGGCCGCTGTGCTGCGGGCCCACGTACAGGCGCAGTTGACCGTGGCGCTGTGAGGCCAGGAGCCCGTGCCGCCCGTGGGCGGCACGGGCGGTATCAGGCTCCCCGCGAACCGCTGAGGTCCGCCGCGAGCAGAGCCTCTAGGCCGATGAGGGCGGTCGAGCCGGGCCCCGTGCAGGCATGGGCACCTGCCACCGCGCCCAGCCGCGCGCAGTCGTGGACGTCCCTGCCGTCGAGCCTCCCGTACAGGAAGCCGGTGACGAACGCGTCGCCCGCGCCGTTGCTGTCCACCACCGGGGCCGGCGGGACGGTCGCCGGTACGTGGTACGGGTCCGGTCCGCCGTCACGGGTGAGGAACCAGGAGCCCTCGGCCCCCGCCGTGGCGACCACGGTCCGCGCGCGGCCCTCGCGCAGGATCTGCCGCATCAGCGCGGGGGCGCGCTCTCCCGTCGACGCGGCACTGAAGAAGACGAGATCGGACCGCAGGGCGAACTCCCGCTGGTGCTCGGCCAGTCCGTCCCAGTCGTGCAGATCGGTGGAGACGGGGACACCGAGCGCCTCGATGTCGTCGTACAGGAATCTGGTGAAGCCCGTGATGGACAGGTGCACATGACGGGCGCGCCGCAGCCGGGGCAGATAGAAGTCCCGGGGCATCCGCAGCTCCGCGGGGTCCCGGGCGTCGTAGAACGACATCCGGCGGCCCTTCGCGTCCACCAAATTGACCGCGCGCCGGGTGCCCGCCGCGGAGATCAGCGGATGGAACTCCACATCGCCCTCGGCCAGCCGCTCGCGCACCAGGGCGCCGGTCGGATCGTCACCGATGCAGTCGAGCAGGGCCACGTCCAGACCGAGCGCCCGCGCGCCGAGGGCCACATTGCCCCCGGTCTGCCCGGCCCACTCCGCGATCGGACCCACCATGACGGAATCGGCGAGCGGGACCGGCAGGGAGTCGACGCGGACGATGGTGTCCACCCCGCTGCCACCTACCACCACAACGTCGTACCCGGGTTGTCGCTGGATCACTGTGCCGCCTCTCTCGTCCCGCCGCGGCCAGTATCTCTGACCGGACGGCGGCACCGGGGCCGTTCTCTGCGAGCGGTCCGGCAGCCCGCTGCCTATGATCGAGCGGGGGCCTTGGACCTGATCTGTGGAGGCTTTTCGATGCTGTCGGTGCTCGAACCGCGTGACATTCCTCCGCGCCTCGCCACTGGCGCGTTCATCCTGAATTCCGGCCTGGGCAAGCTGAAGGCCGACGAGGAGACCGCACAGACCCTGCACGGCATGGCCTGCACCGCCTACCCCTTTCTCGACCGGATCGAGGCCGGACGGTTCACCCGGCTGCTCGCCTGGTCCGAGATCGCGGTCGGCAGCGCACTGCTGGCCCCCGTCGTGCCGACCCGGCTCGCCGGACTGGCGCTGACCGGGTTCTCCGGCGGACTGCTCGGCCTGTACCTGCGGGTCCCCGGAATGCGTGAGCCGGGCAGCCTGCGCCCCAGCCAGGCAGGCGTTCCACTGGCCAAGGACGCCTGGATGTTCGGCATCGGGCTCGGCTTCCTCGGCGCGGGAGCACACCGCTGCTCCGCGCCGCGCCGCCGTTGCCGCCGGCACCGCGGGTGCGGCCGCTGAACGACCCGGCGGGCGGTGGCACGCGTCCCGGGCCACCGCCCGGAGTCAGTCGCGCACCCGGGCCATCAGCAACGCCACGTCGTCGTGGTGGCTGGGGTCCCGGAGCTCGCGCAGCAGCCGGTCGCAGGACGCCTCCAGCGACGCGTCCGGCTCGCGGAGCAGCTCCCGCAGGGCGGCCAGCCGGGTGTCTATGTCCTGGTCACGCGTCTCGACCAGACCGTCCGTGTACAGGACGAGCCGGTCGCCCGGTCCCAGCTCGAACGTGACGTCGCTGAAAGGAACACCGCCCACGCCCAGCGGCGCCCCGGCCGGCAGGTCGAGCAGCCGGGGCGGGCCCCCGGCCGGGATCAGCACCGGCGGCAGATGCCCGGCGGTACTCACCCGGCAGCTGTCGCGGGCCGGGTCGTAAACGACGTAGACGCAGGTGGCGAACCACGGGTCCAGATCGGCGGTGATCTCGTCGAGGTGCCCGAGCACCTCCGCGGGCCGCAGCCCGATCCTGGACAGCGTCTGGGTGGCCGTCCGTAGCCGCCCCATCGTGGAGGCCGCGTTGATACCGCTGCCCATGACATCACCCACCACCAGGGCGGTCCCGCCGTTCCGCAGCGGGATGACGTCGAACCAGTCGCCGCCGACCTCGTACCGCGAGGCGGCCGGCCGGTAGCGGGACGCCACCTCCAGCCCGGCCGGGGAGTGGTGGTTGTGCGGGAGCATGCTGCGCTGGAGGGTGAGGGCGGTCTCCCGCTGCTGCCGGAACAGCCGGGCGTTGTCGATGCAGACCGCCGCGCGGGCGGCCAGCTCGCAGGCCAGCACCTCGTCGTCAGCGGTGAACGGCCGCGGGTTGTCCGTCCGGATGAGGTCGATGGCGCCCAGCACCTCGCCCCGGGCGATCAGCGGCACCGCCAGGTAGGAGTGCGCGCCGGCCTCGGCCAGCAGCCCCGCGGAGCGGCTGTCGCGGGCGACGCGCGACAGCGCCTCCGCGTCGAGGTGGGGCACCCGCACCGGTTCCGCCGTACGCACGCAGCGCGTGATCAGCCGGTCGGCTCCGTAATGGGCCGCGTGACCCGGCGGATCCGCCGCCTCCACGACCGGTGTGGGCCGGGCCGCGACGACGGCCAGCGCCTGGATGAGGGCCGGGCCCTCGGTCCGGCTGGGACGCCCCTTCAGCACACTGTCCAGGACATCGACCGCCGCGACGTCGGCGAGCGCGGGAACCGTGACCTCGGCCAGTTCCCGCGCCGTCTGCTCCAGGTCCAGGGTGGTCCCGATGCGCACGGAGGCGTCCGCGACCAGCGCCAGCCGGTGCCGGGCCCGCTCCGCCTCGGCCTCCGCCCGGTGGTGGTCGGTCATGTCGATCAGCGAGACGGCCAGGCCCAGCACCTGACCACCGGAGTCCTCCAGCCGGTACAGCGACATCGACCAGGCGCGGTCGGTCTCCGGATCGGCCGCGGTACGGCCCTCCACCTGATGGCCCACCTGCGGCACACCGCTCTTCAGGACCTCGCGCATCGCCGCCTCGGCCACTTCGGCGTCGAGGAAGGGCAGCGCCTCCCCGACCCGGCGCCCCAGGTGCTCGGCCGCGCTCAGACCGTTCATCCGCTCCAGCGCGGGGTTCACCGCCAGATACCGCAGATCGCTGCCCAGGACCGCCAGACCGATCGGCGACTGGTCGACCAGGCGCACGGACAGCGCCAGATCGCGCTCCACCTGCCGCAGCGTCGCCCCGTCGGTGGCCAGCCCCAGCGCGAAGAAGTCGCCCCGGTCGTCCTGCAACCGCATGTTGCGGAACTCCAGCAGCCGGCTGGTGCCGTCCTTGCACCGTACGGGGAAGCTCCCCGCCCACGTCTCACCGCTGTCCATCACCTCGGAGAACAGCCTCAGCACCAGCTCGAAGTGCTCCTCGTCGACCAGGATGCGGGCGGCGAACCTGCCCAGCGCCTCCTGCGGCGTGTAGCCCAGCAGCCGCTCGGCCTGCGGGCTCCACAGCACGATGCGGCCCTCGGTGTCGAGCATCATCGCGGCCGTCCCGAGGACGTCCACCAGACCGGTCTCGGAAGAGCGGCGCACCGCTGCCCGGCGGGCTTCGCCCGAGCCGGTCCGCATGTCATCGGTGCCGTCCACGGACCATCCTTCCCAAGCCGTCGCCGTGCCCGGACACAAGGTTCGCTGTCTCCCATGGTCGCCCCGGACCCGCCGCCACCGCAGCTCCTGCGAACCGGAGATCCTTCTCGCGGGAGGTTTCGGAGAGCTCACGACGGTCACCCGCAGCGTACTGATCCCCGCACACGAACACGACAGTCTGGAGTGTGAGACCCATGGAGAACTGGCGCGAGCGGGCTGCTTGCCGCGAAGAGGACCCCGACCTGTTCTTCCCCATCGGGGCCACCGGCCCCGCGCTCGTACAGACCGAGGAGGCCAAGGCGGTGTGCCACGGCTGCCCCGTGCGGGCCGAGTGCCTGCGGTGGGCCCTGGAGAACGGCCAGGACACCGGCGTGTGGGGCGGTCTCGGCGAGACCGAGCGGCGCGCGCTCAAGCGGCGCAGCCGCCGACGGGCCAAGGAGTACGGCTGAGCCGGGGCCTGCGGACCGCCGGCCGCCCCGCGTGATGATTGCGCCGTCACCGGGTACACGATGAGTCATGGACACCACGGCATGGCTCATCATCGGCGCGGTTCTCGTGCTGCTCACCGTGGGTATCGCCGCCGTCCTTCTGGTGCGGGTGTTCCGGGCCAGGAAACTGCTGGTCGACGCCGGTATACCGCTGCAGAACAAGGCACTGGTCTGGGCGGCGGTGATCTACACGGTGTCACCTGTGGACCTGCTGCCCGACCCCGTGTACCTCGACGACATCGGCTTCCTGATGCTGGCGCTGCGCTCCCTGCACGCCGCCGCGCGGGCTGCCGGGGTCGGCGGCCGGACCGAGCGGCCGGCCGAGTCCACCCGGCTCGTGCCCTAGGGCCTGTCCGGGCCCGCTGAACGCGCCGCGGCCCCGTTCGCCGAACCCGTCGCGTCAAGCTCGTTGACAGCTGAACGGCTACACGTCACTCTCCTGGGAGAGCGCTCTCCCATTCGGTTTCGGGATACGTCCCGCACTCTTCTGCCAGGAGAGAATGTGCACAGACCTAGCGCAGCCCTGCCCGCGAGACCGCGTACGGGCACGCTGTTGATCACTCTTCTCGCGCTTCTCGCGTCGTCGCTCGTGATGCTCACGGCGACCTCCGCCCGAGCCGCCGATTCCCTGCTCTCCCAGGGGAAAACCGCCACCGCCTCCTCCCGCGAGGGGGACGGCTACCCGGCGTCGGCGGCCGTGGACGGGGATACGAGCGGCACCCGCTGGGCCAGTGAATGGAGCGACCCGCAGTGGATCCAGGTTGACCTGGGGGCCACCGCGAACCTGAGCAGGGTCGTCCTGACCTGGGAGTCCGCCTACGGCAAGGCGTACCGGATCGAGGCGTCCGACAACGGAACGGACTGGCGCACGCTCAAGACCGTCACCGACGGCGATGGCGGCACCGACGAGCTGGCCGTCTCCGGATCCGGCCGGTACGTCAGGATGTACGGCACCGCCCGCGCCGGCGGCTACGGCTACTCCCTCTGGGAGTTCCAGGTGTACGGCAGCACCGACGGCACACCGCCCGCCACCGGCGGCGCGGTCCGGGTCACCGGCTCGCAGGGCAACTGGCAGCTGACCGTCGACGGCAAGCCCTACCAGGTCAAGGGACTGACCTGGGGCCCGTCCGTCGCCGACGCGGCACGCTATCTGCCCGACCTGAAGTCGATGGGTGTCAACACCATCCGTACCTGGGGCACCGACGCCTCCTCCAAGCCACTGCTGGACGAGGCCGCGGCCAACGGCATCCGGGTCGTCAGCGGCTTCTGGCTCCAGCCGGGCGGCGGTCCCGGCAGCGGCGGCTGCGTCAACTACCTGACCGACGACGCGTACAAGGCGTCCTCGCTCACCGAGTTCGCCAAGTGGGTCGACACGTACAAGAAGCACCCCGGCGTACTCATGTGGAACGTCGGCAACGAGTCGGTGCTCGGTCTCCAGAACTGCTACAGCGGTGACGAGCTGGAGAAGCAGCGCAACGCCTACACCACCTTCGTCAACGACGTGGCGAAGAAGATCCACACGATCGACCCCGACCACCCGGTGACCTCGACCGACGCCTGGACGGGTGCCTGGCCTTACTACAAGCGCAACGCCCCGGACCTGGACCTGTACTCGGTCAACTCCTACGGCGACATCTGCGGGGTGCGCGGCGCCTGGGAGTCCGGTGGCTACAGCAAGCCCTACATCATCACCGAGGGCGGCCCGGCCGGTGAGTGGGAGGTCCCGGACGACGCCAACGGCGTTCCGGACGAGCCCACCGACGTGCAGAAGGCCGAGGGCTACACCAAGGCCTGGAACTGCGTCACGGCCCACCAGGGCGTCGCCCTGGGCGCCACGCTCTTCCACTACGGAACGGAGCACGACTTCGGCGGCGTCTGGTTCAACGTGGTGCCCGACGGCAAGAAGCGGCTCTCGTACTACGCGCTGAAGAAGGCGTACAAGGGCTCCACCGCCGGGGACAACACCCCGCCCGTCATCAGCAACATGACGGTCCAGAACGCCAACGGCGCTCCTGCGGGCAGGGAGTTCACCGTCGGCGCCGACATCCGCGACCCGGACAACGACGCGCTGACGTACAAGATCTATCTGAGCGGCAACTACGCCACGGGTGACAAGGCCCTGGTCGAGGCGGAGTGGCGGTCCACGGGCAACGGCACCTTCGCGGTGAAGGCGCCGGAACGGCTCGGGGTGTGGAAGGTCTACATCCAGGCCGAGGACGGACACGGCAACGCCGGCATCGAGACCAAGTCGGTGAAGGTCGTGGTCCCGCCGGTCACCGGCACCAATCTGGCGCTCGGGCGCCCGGCCACCGCCACCTCGGCCCAGGCCGGCAGCACCGGCTGCCCCTGCACCCCCGCCATGGCGGTCGACGGCAGGATGGACACCCGCTGGGCCAGCGACTGGAGCGACCCCCAGTCGATCCAGGTCGACCTCGGTGAGCGCAAGTCCTTCCGCCACCTCCAGCTGGTGTGGGACCCGGCCTACGCCAAGTCGTACGAGGTACTGGTCTCGGACGACGGCAGCAACTGGCGCTCGGTGTACTCCACCACCAGCGGTAACGGCAATGCCGACGATCTCGACATCGCCCAGACGGCCCGGTACGTGAAGCTCAGCCTCACGCAGCGGGGCACGGCCTGGGGCTACTCGCTCTGGGAGTTCGGCGTCTACAGCTGATCACCCGGCGGCGCCGGTGAGGGGAGTCCGCCTCACCGGCGCCGCGTCCCGCGGGGCGTGTCGTCGGCGCGGCCGGGGCAGGGGAACGGCATGGTGATGACATGAACGTCGCAGATATTCTGGTGGACGGATACACCCGCGTCCGGGAGACGGTGCACTCGGCCGTCGAAGGCCTCGAACCCGAAGATCTCCACGCCCGCCTCGACAAGGGCGCGAACTCGATCGCCTGGCTCGTCTGGCACCTGACCCGGGTCCAGGACGACCACATCGCGGACGCGGCCGGCATCGAACAGATCTGGGCGGCCCAGGACTGGGCCGCCCGCTTCGATCTGCCCTTCGCCGAGGGAGCCACCGGCTACGGGCAGAGCAGCAAGCAGGTCGGAGAGGTGAAGGTGGACTCCGCGGAGCTGCTGATCGGCTACCACGACGCGGTGCACCTCCAGACCATCGGCTTCCTCCAGGGCCTCGACGGCAAGGCGCTGGACCGCGTCGTGGACGAGGCCTGGTCGCCGCCGGTCACCCTGGGCGTACGGCTGATCAGTGTCCTGTCGGACGATCTCCAGCACGCCGGGCAGGCCGCCTTCGTGCGGGGCTCGCTGGAGCGCCGGTAGCCCCGGCCTCAGGTAAGCGGTCCGCGAGCGCGGGCGTAGCGCCCCGGGCTGGTGCCCACGACGCGCTTGAAATGGCGGGCCAGATGGGACTGGTCGTAGAAACCGGCCGACATCGCGACCTCTGGCCCCGGCAGCCCCTGGAGGAGAAGCCGGCGCGCCAGATCGACCCGGCGCCCGGTCACGTACTGGTGCGGTGCCATCCCGAACTCCCGGCTGAAGGCCCGCACCAGATGCGTGTGATGGGCGTGCAGGCGCAGCGCCGCCTCCTGGAGCGAGATGCCCGCCACGAACCGTTCGTCCAGAAGATCGCGCAGCCGGTGGGCGATCCTGCGGTCGTGCACGTACCGGACGGGCTCCAGCCGGTTGCGCAGATGCTGGTCGAGCCGCTCCGCGACCAGGGCCAGCCGGCTCGCCGCCTCCAGTTCGTCGCCCGGCCGGGAGAGCGTCGTGTGGAGCCGGGCGATCCGGCGCCGCAGCGCCGGATCGGGCAGCACGGGGCTGTCCACGGCCATGCCGATCAGCCGCTCGTCGACCTGTGCGGTGTTGAGGTACAGGACGCGTTTGCGGAAGCCCTCCGGGGTCGCGGCGCCGCCGTTGTGCGGAATGTGCGGCGGCAGCAGCGTCACCACATGACTGAGCACGCCGTGCTCGTGGTGGTCCAGGTCGTAGCGGACCATGCCCTCGTCGACGATGAGCAGGGTCCACGCGTCATGCGTGTGCATGGGGTAGGAGTGATCGACGAAGTGGGCGTGGAAGACCTCTTCGATCCCTTCCACGGGCGGACACCACGCGGTGATGTCCGGACGAGCAGCCATGAACCGATCGTACGCCCGGCGCGCCGGGCCGCCCCGCCGCTCCCGGCAGCGTGCAAAGTTCGTACAAGACGGACCGGGGGAGGGGCGGGCAGGCTCGGGGACATGACACACGAAACCGCCCCCGTCCGCTTCGACACCAAGATCGCCGTACTGCTCCGGGACGACCTGCTGACCTGGCAGCGGCTGAACGTCACGGCCTTCCTGGTGAGCGGGCTCGGCACGGCGGTGCCCGAACTCGTCGGTGAACCGTACGCCGACGCCGACGGCACCCCCTACCTGCCGATGTTCCGCCAGCCGGTCCTGGTCCTCGAAGGCGGCAAGGAGGTGCTGACCGCGGCCCACACCCGTGCGGTCGGCCGGGGCGTGCCGCTCTCGGTGTTCACGTCCGACCTCTTCTCGACGGGCAACGACCGGGACAACCGGGCCGCCGTCCGGGCCGTGCGGCGGGACGGGATGGACCTGGTCGGGCTGGCCGTGCACGGCCCCCGCAACGCCGTGGACAAGATCCTCAAGGGCGCGTCCATGCACTCCTGACCGTGGTCGCCGCCGGCCCGGTACTTACGGGGCCGGCGGCGCGCCCGGACCCCGTCACACGGTGCGTTCGACGAAGTAGGGGAGCAGCGCGAGGAGTTCCCCGGCCGCCTCCGGCTCCAACGCGACGCTCTCCAGGCAGGCGCGGGCGCTGTCCAGGTGCCGGTGGGCCTCGGCCACGGTGGCCGACCGCCCGCCGGCCTCCTCGGCGAGACGGGCCGCCCGCCGCGCCGCCGCGTCGTCGAGCGGCTCGCCGGTACGCAGCAGCGCGCCCAGTTCCAGCGCCGCCCGGTCGCCCGCCGCGAGGGCGGTCAGGACGGGGTACGTCTTCTTCTGCCGGCGCAGATCGCTGTGCACCGGCTTGCCCGTGACCTCCGGGTCGCCCCAGATGCCGAGCACGTCGTCCATGGCCTGGAAGGCGACGCCGAGATGGCGTCCCGCGGAGGTGAGGGCGTCGACGGCCGTCCGTCCGGCCCCGCCGAGCACGGCGCCCAGACCGGCGGCGCAGCCGAGCAGCGAGCCCGTCTTGTGCTCGGCCATCAGCCGGTACTCGTGCGGCCGTACGGCATCGGGTCCGGTCCAGGGGCGGGACTCGAAGAGCAGGTCGTCGGCCTGACCGCGGACCAGGTCGTTCAGCGTCCCGGACAGCAGCCGCACCGCCTGCACACAGTGCGCGCCGGGGGCGTCCGCCAGGGTCTGCACGGCCAGTGCGAAGAGCGCGTCGCCCGCCAGGACGGCGGGCCCGGTCCCGTAGGCCTTCCAGGCGGTGGCGCGCTGCCTGCGGGTCTCGTCGCCGTCCATGATGTCGTCGTGGAGCAGCGAGAAGGTGTGGATCAGCTCGGCCGCGACGGCTCCCCGTACCGCACTGCGCGCGTGCGCGCCGACGGCCTCCGCGCCGAGCACCGCGAGGGCCTGCCGGATTCCCTTGCCCTGCCCACCGGGGACGGCCCGCCCACCGGGCCCGTCCCAGCCGAGCGAGAACGCGGTGATCTCGGCGTGCCAGGGATGCAGCTGCCGCACGGCCCGCTCCAGACCGGGCCGGACGAGAGCGCGGCAGCGGGCGAGTATCTCCGGCGCCGTGGCCTGCTGGGTCACCGGCGGTGTCATCGGCGGCCGGCTTCCCCGGCCACCGTGTCACCGGCCGGTGACACGCCGAGTTCCGCGTAGGCCTTGTCGACCATGTCACGGGCGTTGAGCAGTCCTATCCGGTCCAGCGTGACCCGCAGCCCGTCCAGTTCCTCCGCGGTCTGCGCGCGGTCCCGGCCCAGCCGGGCGCGCGACTTGACCAGTCCGAGGCGGGCCAGCGCCTCTCCCCGGGGTTCGGTCATCGCCCGGAATTCCCCCAGCGCCTCCTCGTAGACCTGCCGCGCCTCCTCGTACCGCCCGGCGCGGTAGAGCACGTTGGCGCGCATCTTGTGGTTGTAGGCGAGGGCGCTGGACAAGTTCATTTCGCGGCAGGTCAGTTCGGCCTCCGACAGCAGGGCGAGCGCCCGCTCCGGGTCGTTGTCCCGTACGGAGATGATGTCGGCCATACCGCGCAGCGCCCAGGCCCGGCCGCGCCGGTCGTCGGCGTCCCCGGCGAGCTGCGCCGCCTCCTCGAACATCTCCAGGGCGGTGTCGAACGAGCCGGTGTTGCGGTGGATCTGCGCGATGCCCTCCAGGGCCCAGACGGTGTGCCGCGCCTCGCCGCGCGCCCGCGCCTCCGCGAGGAGCTGCTCGTGCAGCGCCGCGACGGTCCGGTAGTCGCCCTGGATGCGGCCGGTCTCGGCGAGCCCGGCGAGCGAGTAGCCGCGGGCGACCACATCGCCGCCCTTCTTGCCGAGGTCCGCCGCCAGGCCCAGCAGCCGGAAGGCGAGACGCAGCGCGCCCCGCTGGCGGGCGAGGGTGCCGCCGCTCCACAGCGCCCAGGCCATCGCCCCGGTGTCCTCCGCAGACCGGGCCGCGCGGTAACTGGCCTTCCAGGCGCGGTCGGCGTCCTGCACATGGCCCAGCCTGCGGTGCGCCTCCGCCACCGCGAGACCGGTGCGGGCCACTTCCTGCTGGGAGCCGGCGAGTTCGGCCGCCCTCAAGTGGCGTTCTCCCTCGGCCAGTACGTCGGTGAGGGAGGCGTTCACGGACATCTTGGTGAGGGCACCCTGGTACTCGGGCGCCAGTGCTTTGCTGTGCATGGGAGCCTTTCACGCGCGAACGGGACCGGCCATGTCAACTATACGCGTGATGTATACACGCAGTGCATAGTTGCCCGGTGGTCCGACCTGTGCGCTCATGGGGGGTCGGAAGAGGCTTGTCGTGTGCGGCGTACCGCCTTGTTGTGGATCAAGACGGCTGTGGCGCGCTCAGGGTTGCTTCGGGTTCACCTATTCGTTCGTACATCCGCTCCCGGCGTTCGTCCGGTCAGCCGGACCGGTCCGCCAGGTGCTCGGTGAACCACTCGCCGGCCAGCGCGGCGACCTCGTCCAGCGCGCCCGGCTCCTCGAACAGGTGCGTCGCGCCGGCGACGACGTCCAGCCGGTTCTCGCAGCGCAGCGCCGACTTCGCCTGCCGGTTCAGCTCCAGGACCCGCTCGTCGCGACCACCCACGACGAGCAGCGTCGGAGACCGGACGTCACCGAGGCAGGGGCCCGCCAGATCGGGCCGGCCGCCCCGGGAGACGACCGCGCCGATCCCCGTGCCGCGCTCCGCGCCCATGGCCGCCGCCGCCCGCAGCGCGGCGGCGGCCCCGGTACTCGCCCCGAAGACACCTACCGGCAGGGATTCGCGACGCAGCAGCCGGTCGGTGGCGTTCACCAGCCGTTCCGCCAGGGTCCCGATGTCGAAGACGTTGGCGCGCTCGGCCTCCTCCGCCGGTGTGAGCAGGTCGAAGAGGAGGGTGCCGAACCCCGCCCGGTGCAGGGCCGCCGCCACCGAGCGGTTGCGCGGACTGTGCCGGCTGCTGCCCGAGCCGTGCGCGAACACCACGAGAGCGCGGGCGGATCCGGCCGGGGTCAGCTCACCCGGCAGCACGACGCCGCCCGCCTCCACGTCCACCTCGACGGGCGTGGGCGCGGACGCCCGGTCCGCGGCCCGCGCCAGCAGCGCGACGACCTCCTCGTCCGGGGTCTGGCCGAAGTCCCGGTACCACTCGCCCACCGCGGCGAACCGGAGCGGCGTGGACAGGCACACCAGCTCGTCCACCTGGCCGCGTACCCGCTCGGCGGCGTCCGGCGCCGCGACGGGTACGGCGAGCACGACGCGCGCCGCGCCCTGCGCCCTGGCCACCTCGCAGGCGGCAAGGGCGGTCGCGCCGGTCGCGACGCCGTCGTCCACGATGATCACGACGCGTCCCTCGAAGCGAATGCGCGGCCGGTCGCCGCGGAAGGCGCGGGCCCGCCGCAGCAGCTCGGCGCTCTCGGCGCGCTCCACGGCGGCGAGCTCGGCGGCGGAGGCCCCGCTGCGGCGCAGGATGTCCTCGCTGATGACCCGCACACCGCCCTCACCGATGGCGCCGAAGCCCAGCTCGGGGTGGCGCGGGACGCCGAGCTTGCGGACCACGATCACATCGAGCGGCGCGCCGAGCTCCCGGGCGACCCGGAAGGCCACCGGGACCCCGCCCCGGGGCAGGCCCAGCACGACGGGATCGCTTCCCGCCAGCGGGCGGAGAGCCGTCGCGAGCCGTTGTCCCGCGTCGGCACGATCGGAGAACAGCACGGGGATTCACCCCAGACCGGAGGAGGAGGGACAGCCGTCCGCGCACCTTCTTCGAGTCGACACCGCGCACCACGGGTCCGCAAGCCGGCGGCGGAGCCCGTTCCGCCGGGAACGTCCTTCCCGGCGGAACGGCACATCACAGGACGGAACGCGCCACCCGGAACCCGGTGTCGTCGATCCGGAACGTCGGGTGGCTGCGCCGCCGTACCGATGCCCGGCAGCTCCAGTGCTCGTCGAACCAGCCGCCGCCGCGCAGCACCCGGTAGCTGCCGTACACCTCGGCGTCGTAGACGTCCCAGCACCATTCCCAGACATTGCCCAACATGTCGTACAGGCCCCAGGCGTTCGGCTCCCTGCCGCCCACCTCGCGCATCCGCTCCCGCGAGTTGCCGCGGTGCCAGGCGATGTCGTCGAGCTCCCCGTAACGCGCACCGGTCGTGCCGGCGCGGCAGGCGTACTCCCACTCCGCCTCCGTGGGCAGCCGGTACCCGTCGGCGGCATCGTCCCGGGCGACATCCTCGGCGGACTCCACGCCTTCGGCCCCGGAGCCGACGCGGTAGGCGGGGGTCAGCCCGGCCTGTACGGAGAGGGCGTTGCAGAACCGGACCGCGTCCAGCCAGGAGACGCTCTCCACGGGCAGCCGGCCGCCCTGCGCGGTGGCCGGGCGCTCGCCGGTGACCCGCGCGTACAGGTCCTGGGTGACCACGGACGCGGCGATCCGGTACGGGGCGAGACCGACCGTCCAACTGCGTTGCGTACGCCGGTCCGACAGCGTGACACGGCCCGCCGCGACGGTGATCATCCGGATGTCCGTGACTGTGTCCATGGATCACTGATCGTATCAACGCCGCCGGTAACGCCGCCCGGTTCGCGCCCGGCCGGGTCAGCCGGCCGACGCCTCGCGGGCGATCGCGTCGAACCTCGCGCCCATGGCCGCCGCCAGCGCCTGCGCCCCGGACAGCGGCCGGACCATCACCGTCAAGTCGTCGATCTCGCCCGCCTCGTTCAGATGCAGGAAGTCGCAGCCGCTGATCTCCCGGTCACCCACCTTCGCCTCGAACACGAGCGCGTGGTCGCGCCCGTCCGCACTCGCCATCTCCCGGACGTACCGGAAGTCCGAGAACACCTCGTTGACCGCGCGCAGGATCGCGGCGGTGAGGGGCCTGCCGGCGTACGGCTTGAACGCCACCGGGCTCGTGAAGACGACGTCCTCGGCCAGCATCGCCTCGATCGCGTCGAGATCGTGCGCCTCGACGGCTTCGCGGAAGGGGTGCATGCGGCGCTCCACAGTGAATTGGTCGAACAGGTGTGGAAGAGGTTAATCACATCAGCCTTGAGGCTCCAGCGGTGGCCGGACCGGCGGGCGGTGTCGGTGAGAAGCACGGACCGCCGGTGGCCGACATCGTCGACGAGGTGGAGCGCCTCGGCCCGCGCGATGTCGTCCTGGTCGGCCACAGCTACTCGGGCATCCCGGTCGGCCAGGCCGCCGTACGCATCGGTGACCGGCTGGACCGGGCCGTCTTCGTGGACGCCGGCGTCCCCGCCGACGGCGAGTCCTTCGTCTCGGCCCGGTGGCAGGGCCCGGCCGCGATGGAGGCCGAGCTCGCGGGCAACGCGGGTTACTGGGCGCCGCCGGCCGCGGCCGACTTCGAGGGCCGGGGGCTCACGGACGAGCAGACCGCACGGATCATGGCCGACGCGACGCCGCACCCGGGCGCCTCGCTGAGAGATCCCGCCGTGCTCGGACGCCCGCTCGACGACCTCCCGGCCACCTACATCAAGTGCCTGCCCGACGGACCGGAGCCGAGCGACGACGTGGCCCGGCAGCGCCTGCCGTCCCTCCGCCACGAACAGTCGATCAGTACGCGCGCTCCCGCACCGTTCCGGGCTGAAATGGACGGGTGACCGCGCCCCCGGACGACTGCCTCGCGCGCAACGAATGGATCTGCGGCGCCTACCTGAGCAGCCGCCGGCACATCCTCTGGGAGGCCGTGCTCCAGCACCTCCAGCTGACCGTGATCGCCGTGCTCATCGGCCTGGCACTCGCCCTCCCGCTCGCCCTCGCCGCCCGCCGCTGGCGCTGGGCGGCGGGTCCGGTGCTCGGGGTCACCACCGTCCTGTACACCGTGCCGTCCCTCGCGATGTTCTCGCTCCTGCTGCCGGTGTACGGACTCTCCGCCGCGCTCGTCGTCGCGGGCCTCGTCCTGTACTCCCTCACCCTCCTCGTACGGAACATCCTGGCCGGACTCAGAGCCGTACCGGAGGAGACCCGGCAGGCGGCCCGAGGCATGGGATACGGCCCCGTACGGCTGCTCCTCGCCGTGGAACTGCCCCTCGCCCTGCCCGCCGCCATGGCGGGCCTGCGCATCGCCACCGTCTCCGCGGTCTCCCTGGTCACCATCGGCGCGGTCGTCGGCTACGGCGGACTCGGCAACCTCATCTACTCCGGGATGAACACCTACTTCAAGGCCCAGGTGCTCACCGCGTCCGTCCTCTGCGTCGTCATCGCCGTCGCCGCCGACCTGCTGCTCCTCCTCGTGCAGCGCCTGCTGACCCCCTGGACCCGGAGGCAGTCGTGAACACCCTCTCCAAGGCCTGGTCCTGGCTCACGACCTCCGCGCACTGGTACGGCGACGACGGCATCTGGACCCGGCTCGGCCAGCACCTCTACCTCACCGTCGTCTGCCTGCTGATCAGCTGTCTCATCGCGCTGCCCGTCGCCCTGGTCCTCGGCCACCTCGGCAAGGGCGGCGCCCTCGCCGTCAACATCTCCAACGTCGGCCGGGCCGTCCCCACCTTCGCCGTCCTGGTGCTCCTCCTGCTCACCCCGGTCGGCCGGTTCGGAGAAGGGCCGACCATCGTCGCCCTCGTCCTGTTCGCCGTACCGCCCCTGCTCACCAACGCCTACGTCGGCATGCGGGAGGTCGACCAGGACGTGGTGCGGGCGGCCCGGGGCATGGGGATGACCGGCAGGCAGCTGCTGTTCCAGGTCGAGGTGCCGCTCGCTCTGCCGCTCATCCTCACCGGCGTACGGATCGCGGCCGTGCAGCTCGTCGCCACCGCCACCATCGCCGCGCTGGCGGGCGGCGGTGGCCTGGGCCGGATCATCACCGCCGGTTTCAACCTCGCCTCCACCGCCCAGGTCGTCGCCGGCGCCGTCCTGGTGGCCGTGTTCGCCCTGATCGTCGAAGGGCTCTTCGAGCTGGCGCAGCGGCTCGCGCCCGACTGGGTCCGCGACGGGAACACCGGATGAGGGCCCGCCGCACACTCCCCGCGATCCTGCTTCTCGCGCTGCCGGTGACCGCCTGCACCACCGGACCGGCGCTGGAGAACCAGGGCGAAGTCACCGCACCGCCCGGCGACAGCAGACACCTCACCATCGGCTCCGCGGGCTTCACCGAGAGCGATCTGCTCGCCCAGATGTACGCCCTGCTGCTCGACCGGGCCGGATACTCCACGAAGATCATCTCCGTCACCAACCGGGAGATCTACGAACCGGCGCTGGAGAGCGGCCAGATCGACGTCGTACCGGAGTACGCCGCCACGTTCGCCGACTGGCTGAACGCCAAGAAGAACGGCGCCGACGCCGCCCCCGTCGGCTCCCCGGACCTCGCCGCCACCATGAAGGCCCTGCGCGCCCTGGCCGCACCGCGCGGCCTCACCGTCCTGGACCCCGGACGCGCCGTCGACCAGAACGCCTTCGCCGTCACCTCCGCGTACGCGCGGAAGTACCACCTGAAATCGCTGAGCGACCTGGGCAAATCGGGGCTGCCGGTCCGGCTGGCGGCGGGTGACGAATGCGTGCAGCGCCCGTACTGCGCACCCGGCCTGAAGAAGACGTACGGCATCGACATCACCGCCGTGGACCCCAAGGGTGTCGGTACCACCCCGGCCAAGCAGGCGGTCCAGAGCGGCCGGGACCAGATGGTGCTGACCACCACGACGGACGCCACCCTGGACCAATTCGGACTCGTCCTGCTCGCGGACGACAAGCACCTGCAGAACGCCGACTACCTCGTCCCCGTCGTCAACCGGTCCCGGGCGGGCAGCGAGGGCGTGCGCACGGCGCTGGGCAGGCTCAACACCGTACTGACCACCGCGGACCTGGCCCGGCTGAACGAGCAGGTCGACAGCTGGCGACGGCTCCCGGAGGACGTGGCCCGCGGCTATCTGCGGTCCGAGCACCTCATTCCGGCCGGCTGAGCACGGCCGGGCCCGACCGATGAGTTCACTCCTCCGGTGGAGTCATCCTGTTGAACCCCACAGCTGAGAAGGCGGAGCGATGAGCACCCTGCGCGAAGTACTCGAAACGCATGTCCGTCACGGCTCTGTGCCGGGCGCGGTGGGGCTGGTCGCCCGAGGCGAACGCATCGAGGTGGCGGCGGCCGGTTCCGCCTTCACGGACGGCGGCGCGCCGATGGCCCGCGACTCGATCTTCCGGATCGCCTCGATCACCAAGCCGCTCACCGCGGCCGCCGCCATGATGCTGATCGAGGACGGCCGGATCGCGGCCTCGGACCCGGTCGGGCGGTGGCTGCCCGAACTGGAGTCACCGAAGGTCGTACGCACCCCGGCCAGCCCGGTCGACGACGTGGTCCCGGCCGCCCGGCCGATCACCGTGCTCGACCTGCTCACCTTCCGCGCCGGGTACGGATTCCCGTCCGACTTCTCGCTGCCCGCCGCCGCACCCCTGTTCAGCGAGTTGCACCAGGGCTCGCCGGAGCCGGGGGGCGTCGCCGCCCCCGACGAGTGGATGGCCGCGCTGGCCCGCATCCCGATGCTCCACCAGCCAGGCGAGGCGTGGCTGTACAACACCTGCTCCGACATCCTCGGCGTCCTGATCGCCAGGGCCTCCGGCCGGTCGCTGCCGGAGTTCATGGCGGAGCGGCTGTTCGAACCGCTAGGAATGACCGACACCGGCTTCGCCGTCCCGGCGGACCGGCTCGACCGGTTCACCGGCTACTACCGGGCCGGCGCGGACGGAGCCCTGGAACTGCTGGACGCCCCTGACGGCCAGTGGAGCAGCATGCCGGAGTTCCCGTCCGGGGCAGGCGGGCTCGTCTCGACCGTCGACGACTGGTACGCGTTCGCCCGGATGCTGCTCGACGAGGGGGCCGTCGGCAGCCGCAGCCTATTGACGGCCGAATCGGTGCGGCAGATGACGACCGACCACCTGACCCCTGCTCAGCGTGCGGCCAGCGGGCTGTTCACGGAGGGGCAGGGCTGGGGGTTCGGCGGTGCGGTCGACGTCGAGACGCTCGATTCCTGGAACGTGCCGGGGCGCTACGGCTGGGTCGGTGGCACCGGCACGACGGCGCACATCATCCCGTCCACCGGCACGGTCGCCGTCATGCTCAGCCAGGTCGCGATGGCGGGCCCCACCCCACCGGTCATGATGCGTGACTTCTGGCAGCACGCGGCGGGCCCTCACTAGAGTCGCCTGCATGCCTGATCACGCCTACCTCTCCGCTGTCCGGGAGTCGTACGACACCGTCGCCTGCGCCTACTTCGAACGGGTCAGGCCTCCGGAGGAGCTCGATCCGCTGTCACGGGGCATGCTGAACGTCTTCGCGGAGACGGTGCGAACGGCCGGTCTCGGGCCTGTCGCCGACCTGGGCTGCGGGCCCGGCAGAGTCGCGGCCTACCTCGCCGCGCGGCAAGTGGACATATTCGGGCTGGACCTGTCGCCCGCCATGGTCGAGCTGGCCCGCGCCGCCCATCCGGATCTGCGTTTCGGCGTCGGCTCGATGACCGCGCTCCCGGTCCGGGACGGCGGACTCGGCGGCATCCTGGCCTACTACTCCACCCACCACACGCCACCGGCGCTGCTGCCCGTGGTGTTCGGTGAGTTCCGCCGCACCCTCGCGCCGGGCGGCTGCCTGATGCTGGCCGGCCACGTGGGGTCCGGCCAGCACTTCCGTCCCACCCGGGCGTACGGCGATCACCCCGTCTCCTACGAGTCGTACCTGCTGCCGCCCGACCGGATCGCTGAGCTCCTGAAGCAGGCCGGATTCGCCCTCACCGCGCGGCTGGTGGAGGAACCCGGCGAAGGGGCTGAGCGGACCTTCGCCACCTTTCTCGCCCGCAGGCCCGAGCAGCCCTGAGAACCGCATCCGCCCGGCGGTCCTGATCACCTTCATGTCAGAGGGCTCTGGCAGCATCACGGTCATGACCGACATCGATGACCTCGTACAACGCGTCGCCGTCCGCGCCGCGTCGGACAACGAGGGCCTTCCCGCGCCTGTTGACGATGCGCTGATAGCGCGGGCCGAGGCCCAACTGGGCTTCTCGCTGCATCCCCTGCTCGCGCGTCTGTACCGCGAGGTCGCCGACGGCGGCTTCGGGCCCGAGTACCGGCTGCTGCCGCTGATCGGTCCGGACAGGCCGGACGCCGGTGTCGTCGGCGAATACCTGACCCGGCGTGAGGAATCCGTCGGAGTGGAGCACCCGGAGTGGCCAGAAGGGGTCGTACCGGTCCTGACCTGGGGCTGTGCCATGTACGCGGGGGTCGACTGTCTCAGTGAGGACGGTCAGGTCCTGCTCTTCGAACCGAACGCGTACGGCGGCGGATCGTGGGAGCACTGCTGGTTCCTCGACTCCGCCGGTCTCGCGGAGTGGCTGGAGACGTGGCTCGCGGGGACGGGCTGGTTCGAGGAAGACGCCTGTGAAAGGGACGACTGGGCCGAACCCGGGCTGTGGGAAGAGGCCGGAAGCCGACTGTCCGCCGGAGTGTAGACGGGGCGGGAGCCGGGGGGCCGCGTACGCGTCAGGCGTCCGACACCGAGTCGAAGTCGACCTCGTCGCGTCCCACGCCCTGCGCGTCCGCGTCCACGGAGCGGCGCAGCGCCTCGTGCAGCTTCGCCGGGGTCAGCACGCCGAGGAACCGGGCCCCGTCCAGCACCGCGACCCAGCCGGCGTCGTGCTGGAGCATCTCGCTGAACGCCTGCTTCAACGGGGCACCGACCGGCACCCACGCGTCCATCCGGCGGGCGAGCTCGCCCACCGTGCCGTGCTCCCCGGCGATGCCCAGCGCGTCCGCCGCCACCCAGCCGTGCAGTTCGCCCTCGCCGTTCAGGACCACGGCCCACCGCGAGCCCGCCGCGCCGAGCCGGGCCGCCGCCACCCGGGCCGGCTCGTCGAGGCGGGCGACCGGGGGCTCCTCCAGGTCCTCCGGTTCGATGGTGGTGACCGAGAGCCGCTTGAGGCCCCGGTCGGCACCGACGAACCGGGCCACGTAAGGGGTCGCGGGGGACCCGAGCACCGCCCCCGGGCTGTCGTACTGCTCGATGCGGCCCTCCCCGTACACCGCGATGCGGTCACCCATCCGCACGGCCTCCTCGATGTCGTGGGTGACCATCAGGACCGTCTTCCTGACCGTTGCCTGGAGGCTCAGGAACTCGTTCTGCAGCCGCTCCCGCACCACCGGGTCCACCGCGCCGAACGGTTCGTCCATCAGCAGCACCGGCGGATCGGCGGCCAGCGCGCGTGCCACGCCGACCCGCTGGCGCTGGCCGCCGGAGAGCTGGGCGGGGTACCGGGAGCCGTACGTCGCCGGGTCGAGGCCGACCAGATCCAGCAGTTCGGCCGCCCGCTCCCGCGCCCTGGACCGCTTCCAGCCGACCAGGGCCGGGACCGTGGCGGTGTTGTCGAGGACCGTGCGGTGCGGGAAGAGGCCGACCTGCTGGATGACGTAGCCGATCCCGCGCCGCAGCTTCACCGGGTCGAGAGTCGAGATGTCCTCGCCGTTCACCAGGATCCGCCCCGAGGTCGGCTCGATCAGCCGGTTGACCATCATCATCGTGGTGGTCTTGCCGCAGCCGGACGGGCCGACCAGGGTGACGAGCTCGCCCTCGCGGACTTCGAAGGACAGTTCGTGCACCGCCGTCGTGCCGTCCGGATAGACCTTGCCGACCTGCTCGAACCGGATCATGACTGCACGTTAGGAGGCGGCCGGGACCGCCGCACACGGGCCGGGACTGTCCGGGTCACCCGGGTGTGCTGAACTGTCCGGGAAACATCGGATTCAGGAGCACCCTTGAACAGCTACCGTCAGCCCGGCGTCGTCCTCACCGACCGCCACTTCACCGTGCCGCTCGACCACACCGACCCCGGCGGTGAGCAGATCGAGATCTTCGGCCGGGAGGTGGTGGCGGGTTCCAGGGCCGCGGAGGAGCTGCCGTGGCTGCTGTACCTGGAGGGCGGGCCCGGCTTCGGCGCCCGCCGTTTCACCGGCACGGAGGCCTGGCTGGGCCGCGCGGTGCGGGAGTTCCGGGTGCTGCTCCTGGACCAGCGCGGCACCGGCCTGTCCACCCCGGCCAACCGGCAGACGCTGCCGCTGCGCGGCGGCCCGCGCGAGCAGGCCGACTACCTGACGCACTTCCGGTCCGACAGCATCGTGCGGGACTGCGAGCTGATCCGCCCGCAGCTGACCGGCGGCGCGCCCTGGACGGTGCTGGGCCAGTCCTTCGGCGGCTTCTGCGCCGTGCGCTACCTCTCCGCCGCGCCGGAGGGGCTCAGCACCGTCCTGATCACCGGCGGTCTGCCCTCGCTCGACGCCCACGCGGACGACGTCTACCGGGCCGCGTACCCGAGGATCGAGCGGAAGAACGCCGCGCACTACGCCCGCTACCCGCAGGACGTCGAGCGCGCCCGCGAGATCACCGCTCACCTCGCGGAGCACCAGCCCGAGAGCGCCGGACACCGGCTGACGCCCGAGGGGTTCCAGTCCCTCGGCATCATGCTCGGCGGCGGCAGCGGCAGCCACCAGCTCCACTACCTGCTGGAGAACGCCTTCGTCCGTACCCCTCACGGCACCGAGCTCTCGGACGCCTTCCAGGAGGCCGTGCGCACGGCCTGCTCGCTCGCCGGGCACCCGCTGTACGCGCTCCTGCACGAGCCGATCTACGGCCAGGGCGGACGCCCCACCGGCTGGGCGGCCGAGCGGGTGCGCGCCGAGTTCCCGCAGTTCGACGCGGCGGCCGCGCTCCGGGGCGACGGCCCGGTCCTGTTCACCGGCGAGAGCATCCACCCCTGGCACTTCGACGTGGACCCGGCCCTGCGCCCGCTGCGCGAGACGGCCGAACTGCTCGCCACCCGCGCCGACTGGGAGCCGCTGTACGACGCGGAGCGGCTGGCCGCCAACGAGGTACCGGTGGCCGCCGCCGTCTACCACGACGACATGTACGTGGACACGGCCCACGCGCTGCGTACCGCCGCCTCGATCCGAGGGCTGCGCACCTGGGTGACCGACGAGTACGAGCACGACGGATTGCGCGCGGGCGGCCCGAAGGTCCTGGACCGGCTGCTCGCCCTGGTCCGCGACGAGGTCTGAGACGGGGACGTGGCCTGAGACCGGGATGGTGTACGGCGGCGACAACCGCCGGCCCGCCACGGAGCCCGGCCCGCGACCGGGCCGGGCGGGTCAGCCCTGGAGGGCGTCCAGCGTCGCGTCCAGGCTCGCCGCCGCCCGAGGGTCACGGTTGTACGGGAGGCGGGACAGGACCGCCGCCATGCCGCACGTGTCGGTCACCGCGGAGTACACGAGACCGGCGCCGATACCGGCGGACAGCCACCGCGCGGCCGGATACCTGACCCCCGCCAGCAGACCGGCCACCACCAGCGAACCGGCGGCGAGCCGCACCTGCCGCTCCATCGGCCAGCCGGACCGGGAGCCGGCGGGGCGGTCCAGGTCGCGGCCCTCGCCCTCCCAGGCGGAGGTGCCGCCGGTCAGCGTGGCGGCGTCGATGTCGGCGGCCGAGAGGATGTCGCAGGCCCGGGTGGAGCGGACCCCGGAGGCGCAGACGACGAGCAGTGCGCCGCGTGCGGAGGCGGACTTGAGCGCGGGGACGGCCTCGGAGAGGCGGTCGAGCGGGATGTTCAGGGCGCCGGGAACGTGCCCGGAGGCGTACTCGCCGGGACCCCGCACATCGATGACGGTGAACTCCGTGAGGCGGGCCGCGGCCTGGGCTGGGGAGAGCGATACGGGGCTGGTCACGAGCGGTGTTTCCTTTCGTTCACCGAGCGGGGCGGGTTCTCGTTCTCTACTGCCCCGGACGGGCCAGGGTACCCGTCGGGGTATCCGAAGCCGTGGTGAACGAAGTCCGGGCGGATTCGTACGGGCTCCGGTCAGTCGGTGCCGAACTCCATGGCGGCGCGGTCGAGCATCTGGTCGTCGTCGCCCTCGGCGCTGTCGCGGGAGGCGATGACCTCGGCGCCGCCCTGCGGCATCGCGCCGATCAGGCCGGTCGAAGCCGCCTGGGCGGCGCCGATCAGCTTGGCGTGCGTGTTGCCGACGATGCCGAGATCGGCGTACTGCTCCAGCTTGGCGCGGGAGTCGGCGATGTCGAGGTTGCGCATGGTGAGCTGGCCGATCCGGTCCACCGGGCCGAACGCGGAGTTGTCGGTGCGCTCCATGGACAGCTTGTCCGGGTGGTAGCTGAACGCCGGACCGGAGGTGTTCATGATCGAGTAGTCCTCGCCGCGCCGCAGCCGCAGCGTCACCTCTCCGGTGACCGCCGCGCCGACCCAGCGCTGGAGGGACTCGCGGATCATCAGCGCCTGCGGGTCGAGCCAGCGGCCCTCGTACATGAGACGGCCCAGGCGCCGGCCCTCGTTGTGGTACTGCGCGACGGTGTCCTCGTTGTGGATCGCGTTGACCAGCCGCTCGTAGGCGGCGTGCAGCAGGGCCAGGGCCGGCGCCTCGTAGATGCCTCGGCTCTTGGCCTCGATGACCCGGTTCTCGATCTGGTCGGACATGCCCATGCCGTGGCGGCCGCCGATGGCGTTCGCCTCCATCACCAGGTCGACGGCGGAGGCGAACTCCTTGCCGTTGATCGTCACCGGGCGGCCCTGGTCGAAGCCGATCGTGACGTCCTCCGTGGCGATCTCGACCGCCGGGTCCCAGAACCGCACACCCATGATCGGGTCGACGGTCTCCACGCCCGTGTCGAGGTGCTCCAGGGTCTTGGCCTCGTGGGTGGCGCCCCAGATGTTGGCGTCGGTGGAGTACGCCTTCTCGGTGCTGTCGCGGTAGGGGAGGCCGTGGGCGAGCAGCCACTCCGACATCTCCTTGCGGCCGCCCAGCTCATGGACGAAGTCCGCGTCGAGCCAGGGCTTGTAGATCCGCAGGTGCGGGTTGGCGAGCAGACCGTAGCGGTAGAACCGCTCGATGTCGTTGCCCTTGAACGTGGAGCCGTCGCCCCAGATCTGTACGTTGTCCTCAAGCATCGCCCGCACCAGCAGGGTGCCGGTGACGGCGCGGCCGAGCGGCGTGGTGTTGAAGTAGGCACGCCCGCCCGAGCGGATGTGGAACGCGCCGCACGTGAGTGCCGCCAGGCCCTCCTCGACCAGCGCCGCACGGCAGTCGACCAGACGCGCGATCTCGGCGCCGTAGGCCGACGCGCGGCCGGGCACCGACGCGATGTCGGGCTCGTCGTACTGGCCGATATCGGCGGTGTAGGTGCACGGGACGGCACCCTTGTCGCGCATCCAGGCGACCGCGACGGAGGTGTCGAGACCACCGGAGAAGGCGATGCCGACGCGCTCGCCGGCCGGCAGGGAGGTAAGAACCTTAGACATAGGAAGAGTATGCGCTATTACGCATGATCATGCAAAGTCGGGTGTTCGTGGACGCGTCGCCGGGGTGCGTCGGCGGGTCCCTGTGCCGATCCGTCTGTGATCGCGGGACAGCCCTTAGCCTGCCGGTATGACCGAGCAGCTGGAATCCATGCCCGTGGACTGGCGGCGCGCGCTCGCCGTCGTGGCGCACCCCGACGACCTGGAGTACGGCTGCGCGGCGGCCGTCGCCGTGTGGACCGACGAAGGACGCGAGGTCGGCTATCTGCTGGCCACCCGGGGCGAGGCCGGCATCGACACCCTCGAACCGGAGGAGTGCGCACCGCTGCGCGAACGGGAGCAGCGCGCGAGCGCGGCGGTCGTCGGGGTCTCCCGGGTGGAGTTCCTGGACCATCGCGACGGGGTGATCGAGTACGGCGTGGAGCTGCGCCGCGACATCGCGGCGGCCATCCGCCGCCACCGGCCCGAGCTGATCGTCACCCTCAACCACCGCGACACCTGGGGCGGCGTCGCCTGGAACACCCCCGACCACCGCGCGGTCGGCCGGGCGGCCCTGGACGCGGCGGGCGACGCGGGCAATCGCTGGATCTTCCCGGAACTGGTCGAGCAGGGGCTCGAACCCTGGGACGGGGTGCGCTGGGTGGCCGTCGCCGGATCGGCCACACCGACGCACGCCGTCGACGTGACGGCCGGACTCGAACGCTCCGTGCGCTCGCTGCTGGCCCACCGCACGTACATCGAGGTGCTCACCGACCAGGACCCGGAGGAGTACTGCCGCACCTTCCTGGCCGGCAACGCGGAGGCGTCGGGCGAGCGGTTCGGCGGCCGGCCCGCCGTGACGTTCGAGCTGTTCGCGCGCTGAGCCGGACGCCCCCTGGCCGCGCCCGGCCGTGCCGCCGTACCCTGTGCCGCACAAAGCTTTCTGACGGTGCGTCAGTTGAGGGCGGGAGGGATGGCAGTGCTCGACATCCTCGATCACGGTATTCCGCAGGGCGAGGAGCGGATCACGCTCCGGATCGAGGACGGCGTGGGTGTGCTGACCCTCTGCCGGCCCGACCGGCTCAACGGCTGGAGCTGGGAGTCCAGCAGGCAGCTCGGCATCATGGCGGACCGGATCAGGTTCGACGGCTCGGTTCGCGCCGTTCTGCTGCGCGGCGAGGGCCGGGCCTTCTGTGCCGGGATCGACGTCACCGCGCCCGGTGGCGACATCACCGGGCGTTCCCCCGCCGAGCGCACCCAGAACTACTACGAGGGCATCCGCTGGGTGCACGAACGCTTCGCCGCGTTCGCCGGGCTCCCGCAGCCGGTGGTCGCCGCTGTCCAGGGCTACTGCCTGGGCTTCGGGTTCGAGCTGGCGCTCATGGCCGATATCCGGATCGCCGCGGAGGACGCCGTGTTCGCGCTCCCGGAGGCCGGTATCGGGGTCGCCGTCGACGCGGGCGGCGACATGCGGATCGCCCGCGAGGCCGGGGCGGGCTGGGCGAAGTACCTCGCGCTCACCGGAGACCGGATCGACGCGGCCACGGCCGAGCGGATCGGGCTGCTCCAGAAGGTCACGCCGCCCGGTGAGCTGGAGGACGCCGCGCGGTCCGCGGCCGACGCCGTGGCGGCCAACGCCCCTCTGGCCGTCCGGCACATCAAGCGCTCGGTCGACGCCTTCGCGGACGCCGGGATGGCCGCCGCGCTCGACCGGACCGCGCTGGCGGCCGCCCACACCCTCACCTCGCAGGACTGCGCGGAGGGCTATGCGGCCAAGGCGGCCCGCCGGCCGCCGCACTTCGAGGGAGGCTGATTCACCGCCCGCCGGGGCCGCGCGGGGCGAACGGGCCACGGCCCAGCTGCTCGCGTACCGGTACCACGGGCGGGGCGACCAGGGAGCGGCGCTGCCAGTTCGCCCCGTCGACCACGAGCGAGTGGCCGGAGACGAAACCGGCGTACGGCGAGGCCAGGAACGTCGCCGCCCAGCCCAGTTCCCGGGGCAGGCCGACCCGTAGAGCGGGCTGCCGCGCGTCGTGCTCGTCGCGCGGACCGGTCACGTGGGGCGCGTCCGGCCCGTCGGGTTCGTTGTGCTGGTTGTTTCCGCTGTGCTCTCTGTGTTCCCTGTGTTCGGGGTCCGCTTCGCCCGCCCGGTTCAGGTGGGCGCGGATGTCGGTGGTCATGTCCTCGTGCGGCATCAGCCCCGGCACCAGGCCGTTGATCCGGATTCCGTACGGACCCCACTCCACGGCCAGCGTCTCGACCAGGTTCTTGACCCCGGCCTTGGCGGCGGCCGAGTGGGCGTAGCCGGGGCCGCCGGTCCAGGCGTACGAGGCGCCGACGCTGACGATCGAGCCCGGCGTGCCGGCCGCGAGGTGGCGCCGCCCGAACTCGCGGGTCATGAACCAGGTGCCGGTCAGCGTGATGTCGAGGACCGCCCGCCAGGCATTGGGCGACAAGTCCTCTGCGGGGGAGGGGAAGTTGGCGGCCGCGTTGTTGATCAGTACCTCCGGCAGCCCCAGCCGGGCCTCGGCCGCGTCGAACACCGCCGCGATCCGGTCGGGGTCGCGGATGTCGGCCGGTACGGTCATGACCCGGCCGCCGGTCAGGGGGGCCAGCTCGTCGCGGGCGGCGGCCAGCCGTTCCGCGTTCCGGCCGACCAGCACCAGATCCGCGCCGAGCCGGGCGAATTCGGCGGCGATCGCCTTGCCGAGTCCCGAGCCGCCGCCGGTCACCAGCACCACGACGCCGTCGTAGGTGCCGGGTGGTAACGCGCTGGCGCCCAGTGGGGGAGGAGCGGCGAATCCGGGGGTGTGCATGGGCTCTGTCATGGCGCATAAGTACCGCGTCCGAAGGCAAAACTCCAGGTCCACGCAGTGATGTTGTCCAGACCATTGACATGTAAGCGCCAGGATGTTGAATTCAGTCCAGTTGTGTTGCGCGACTCTGATGACTTGAGTGATCAATGGAGGATCTGTGACGCCTCGCCCACCCCGTCTCACCGCCACGGCCGCAGCGGCGGCCCTGCTCGTCGGCGGCCTGCTGGCCGCCGGGCCGTCCGCACAGGCAGCCGGCCCCACCGCAACCGACACTCCGACGAAGGCCCAGGACAGCCCGGGGACCCCCACGATCACCCCGACCCCGCAGTCGGTGAAGAGCCGGTCCGACCGCGTCACCATCACTCCCACCGTCACCGTGGTGGCCGGCGGCACGGCCGACGAGTCCTCGCTCGCCGTGGTCGAGACCGCCCTGAAACGGGCCGGTGCGCAGCACGTCGTCCGGAGCCCCCGGGCCTCCGCGAGCGGGCTCACCGTCCACGTCGGTGACGCGGGCGCGCTCGCCGCCCAGAAGCTCGAAGGCACCGACGGGCTGCCCGCCGACGGCTACGTCCTCGGTATCGGCGCGGACCGCATCGTCCTCGCGGGCAAGGACGCCACCGGCACGTACTACGCCGCACAGAGCCTGCGCCAGATCCTGCCGCACCAGCGGGGGCCGGGCGCCAGGGTCGGCGGACTCGCGGTGCGCGACTGGCCGGGCACCGCGCTGCGCGGCGTCATCGAGGGGTTCTACGGCACCCCCTGGTCGCAGAAGGCCCGGCTCGACCAGCTGGACTACTACGGCGAGCACAAGATGAACATCTACGTGTACTCGCCCAAGGACGACGCCTACCTCCGAGAGAAATGGCGCGACGCCTACCCGGCCGACCAGCTGGCCCAGATCAAGGAGCTCGCCGACCGGGCGGGCCGGCGGCACGTCGAGTTCACCTACGCGCTCTCTCCCGGACTGTCGGTCTGTTACAGCTCGGACGCCGACGTCAAGGCCCTCGTCGACAAGTTCCAGACGATCTGGGACATCGGCGTACGGACGTTCGCGGTGCCGCTGGACGACATCAGCTACACCGACTGGAACTGCGACGCGGACAAGGAGAAGTGGGGGACAGGCGGCGGTGCGGCGGGGGCCGCGCAGGCGTACCTGCTGAACCGGGTCAACAAGGAGTTCATCGCCACCCACCCCGGTGCGCAGCCGCTCCAGATGGTCCCCACCGAGTACTACAACATCAGCGAATCGGCCTACAAGACGGCCCTCTCCGAGCAGCTCGACCCGGATGTGCTCGTCGAGTGGACCGGCGTCGGAGTCGTCGCGCCGACCATGACGGTCGCTCAGGCCGACACCGCCCGGAAGGTGTTCGGGCACCCGATCCTGACCTGGGACAACTACCCGGTGAACGACTACGCGACCGACCGGCTGCTCCTCGGCCCGTTCAACGGACGCGAGAAGGGGCTCCCGGGCAGGCTCGCGGGCATCACCGCCAACCCGATGATCCAGCCGTACGCCTCGAAGCTCTCGCTGTACACCGTCGCGGACTACTCCTGGAACGACGCCGCCTACGACCCGCGCACCTCGTGGGGCAAGGGGCTCAAGGAGTACGCGGGAGGCGACACCCGCACCGAGCAGGCGCTGCGCGCCTTCGCCGACGTCAACTACAGCTCCGCGCTCAACACCGACAAGGCGCCGGAACTCGCGGCGGAGGTCGCGCGCTTCTGGAAGTCCGGCGACGCGAAGCGGCTCACCACCGTGCTCGGAAACCTCGGCGCGGCCCCCGCCCGGCTGCGCGCGGCACTTCCGGACCGGGGTTTCGTCGAGGACTCCGGTCCCTGGCTGGACGCCACCGAGTCCTGGGCGACCGCGTCCCGTACCGCCCTGCGCATGGTGGAGGCGGCCCGTGCCGGGAACGGCGCACAGGCCTGGGACCTCCGGCAGCAGTTGCCCGCGCAGGTCGAGCACGCCAAGTCCTTCGTGTACACCGGCCTCGGCGGCGGCAAGGTGCCCGTCCACGTCGGTGACGGGGTGCTGGACGGGTTCGTCGACGCGGCCACCGCGGAGTACGACCGGATCCTCGGCGTGAGCGGCCGGCCCAGCGCCTCGACGAGCCTCGGCACGTACCAGAGCAACACCGCGGCCCGGATGCTCGACGGTGACGACTCCACGTACTTCTGGAGCGACGGGGCGCCCGCCGTGGACGATCAGCTCACCGTCGACCTGGGCGAGTCCAGGGACATCGGCGACATCACGCTCGCCATGGGCAAGCCCGGCAGCGCCGACGACTACCTGCACGACGGGGTGCTGGAGTACTCGGCCGACGGCAAGAGCTGGCAGTCGCTCACCGCCTTCTCCGGGAAGCCGGACGTCGCCGTGACCGCGCCCGCCGGTACGAAGGCCCGTTATGTACGGGCGCGGGCGACCGCGGCCCAGACCAGCTGGGTCGTCGTCCGTGAGTTCCACGTCGCGACCACGGACGGCGCGGTCACCGGCAACCCGCCCGCCGCCACCGGCTCCGCCATGGACTCGGCGGCCGACGGGGACCCCGGCACGGTCTACCGCGCCGCACGGGCCCCGCAGGCCGGCGAGTCCCTTGAGGTGGGGCTCGGCAGCGCGCGTGCGGTCGGCTCGGTCACGGTCCTGCGGCCGGCCGGCGCCAAGGGCGCGGCGGACATCCAGCTGCGGAACGCGGACGGCGACTGGGAGACCGTCGGCAGGCTCGGCGGTGCGTACACCCGCATCGACGCGCACGGCCGGACCGCCGACGCGGTGCGGCTGACCTGGCGCAAGGGCGCGGAGGCGCCGCGGATCGCGGAGGTGGTGGCGGGCAGGTAGCGGCCCGCCCGAAGTGCGCCCGGCGCCCCCGCAGCACCGCGGGCGGGGCCGGGCGCACAGCCGTGTCACGGCCGATCCCGCGCGGACGGTCCTTCGGGCCCCGGCCGAAACGGTCACCCGCTGGTTGTTCCCAGAGGGGCAAGCGACCGCTTAGTATGCGCCGGAGCAGTGGTAATGCCGACAGTGTTGTGGAGGCCCCTCATGCAGGCATGGCGAGTGCACCGGAACGGCGAGCCGAGCGAGGTGATGCGGCTGGAAGAGACGGACCGGCCCACGCCCGGCGACGGGCAGGTGCTCGTCGAGGTGCTCGCGGCGAACATCAACTTCCCCGACGCGCTGCTCTGCCGGGGCCAGTACCAGGTCAGGCCCCCGCTGCCGTTCACGCCCGGCGTGGAGATCTGCGGCAGGACAGAGGACGGGCGCCGGGTGCTCGCCACCCCCGCGCTGCCACACGGCGGCTTCGCCCAGTACGTCGTCGCGGACGAGGCGGCCCTGCTGCCCGCCCCCGAGGCGCTGGACGACGCCGAAGCCGCCGCGCTGCACATCGGCTACCAGACCGGCTGGTTCGGGCTGCACCGCCGGGCGCACCTGAAGGCGGGGGAGACCCTGCTCGTGCACGCCGCCGCGGGCGGGGTCGGCAGCGCCGCCGTCCAGCTCGGCAAGGCCGCCGGGGCCACCGTCATCGGCGTCGTCGGCGGACCCGAGAAGGCGAAGACCGCCACCGCGCTCGGATGCGACCTGGTCATCGACCGGCGCACCGATGACATCGTCGCCGCCGTCAAGGACGCGACCGCCGGACGCGGTGCCGACGTCGTCTACGACCCGGTCGGCGGCGACGCGTACGCCAAGTCCGTGAAGTGCGTCGCCTTCGAGGGACGGATCGTCGTCGTCGGCTTCGCCAGCGGCGTGATCCCCACCCCGGGGCTCAACCACGCGCTCGTGAAGAACTATTCGGTCCTCGGCCTCCACTGGGGCCTGTACAACACGAAGGACCCGCAGGCGGTCCGCGACTGCCACCGGGAACTGACCCGGCTCGCCTCGGAGGGCGTCATCAAACCCCTGATCAGCGAGCGTGTCGCGATGGACGGGGCGGCGGCCGCCGTCCAGCGTGTCGCCGACGGCACCAGCACCGGCCGCATCGTCGTCCTCCCGTCGGGAGCCGCCCGATGACCGCGCCCGACGCCGCCGGACTGCGCCGCCGCACCCGCGAACTGCTCGCCGCCCACCCTCCGGCCACCACGGACCGCACCGACTTCCTCAAGGCACGCTTCGACGCCGGACTCGCCTGGGTGCACTACCCGGCCGGACTCGGCGGCCTGGACGCACCTCGCTCCCTCCAGACCGTCGTCGACGCCGAACTCGCCGCCGCCGGCGCCCCGGACAACGATCCGCGCCGCATCGGTATCGGCCTCGGCATGGCCGCCCCCACCGTCCTCGGCTTCGGCACCGACGAGCAGAAGCGGCGCTTCCTGCGCCCGCTGTGGGTCGGCGAGGAGGTGTGGTGCCAGCTCTTCAGCGAACCCGGCGCCGGCTCCGACCTGGCCGCCCTCTCCACCCGCGCCGTCCGCGACGGGGAGGACTGGGTGGTCGACGGGCAGAAGGTCTGGACGTCCAGCGCCCACCTGGCCCGCTGGGCGATCCTCATCGCCCGTACCGATCCCGACGTGCCCAAGCACCGCGGCATCAGCTACTTCGTCTGCGATATGACCGACCCGGGTGTCGAGGTCCGGCCGCTGCGGCAGATCACCGGCGAGGCCGAGTTCAACGAGGTCTTCCTCACCGGGGTCCGCATCCCCGACAGCCACCGGCTCGGCCCGGTCGGTGAGGGCTGGAAGGTCGCGCAGACGACGCTCATGAACGAGCGTGTCTCCATCGGCGGAGCGCGCATCCCGCGCGAGGGCGGCATGATCGGACCCGTCGCCGCGACCTGGCGCGAACGCCCCGAGCTGCGCACCCACGATCTGCACCAGCGCCTACTGACCCTCTGGGTGGAGGCGGAGGTCGCCCGGCTGGCGGGTGAACGTCTGCGCCAGCAGCTCGTCGCCGGACAGCCGGGCCCCGAGGGCTCCGGGATGAAACTCGCCTTCGCCCGGCTCAACCAGGAGATCAGCGGACTCGAAGTCGAACTCCTCGGCGACGAAGGGCTGTTGTACAGCGACTGGACGATGCGCCGCCCGGAGCTCGTCGACTTCACCGGACGCGACGCCGGGTACCGCTACCTCCGCTCGAAGGGCAACTCCATCGAGGGCGGCACGAGCGAGGTACTGCTCAACATCGTCGCCGAACGCGTGCTCGGCCTGCCCGCAGAGCCGCGCAACGACAAGGACGTCGCCTGGAAGGACCTGTCCCGATGACCGCACGGACCGAAGACAGCACCGAAGCGAGCACGGAAGAGACCCAGGCGCCCGACCTGCTGTACTCGGAGGCCGAGGAGGATCTGCGCGCCGCCGTCCGCTCACTCCTGGACGCCCGGTGCGACGCGCCGGGCGTGATCGCCCGCACCGAGTCCGCCACGCCGTACGACCCGGAGCTGTGGAAGGCGCTCGCCACCGGCATCGGCGCCGCCGGACTCCTGGTGCCGGAGAAGCTCGGCGGTCAGGGGGCCGGGCACCGCGAGGCCGCCGTGGTCATGGAGGAACTCGGCCGCAGGGTCGCCCCGGTGCCGTACCTGACCAGCTCCGTCGTCGCCACCCGGACACTGCTCGCGCTCGGCGGCCAGGACGGGCCGGTGGCCGCGCTGCTGACCGACCTGGCCACGGGCCGCAGGACAGCCGTGCTCGCCGTACCGTTCTCCGCCGCGCCGGGGAACGCCGCGCCGGACACCGGCACCCCGCTCGCCGCCCTCGACGGCACGCTCGGCCCGATCGCGGACGCGGCCGCCGCCGACGTCCTGCTGGTGCCCACCGCCGACGGCCTGTACGCGGTCGACGCGGACGCTCCGGGCGTCGCCGTCGAGCCGCTCGTCGCGCTCGACCTGACCCGCCCGCTCGCGACCGTCACCCTGAGCGGCGCCACCGGAACCCGCCTCGCGGACACCGGGGCCGCCCGGGAAGCGGTGCGCGCGGGACTGCTCTCCGGAGCCGGGCTCCTCGCCTCCGAGCAGCTCGGGATCGCCGAGTGGTGCCTGACCGAGACGGTCGGGTACACCCGTGAGCGCCACCAGTTCAACCGCCCCGTCGGCTCGTTCCAGTCGCTCAAGCACCGCATGGCACAGCTCTGGCTGGAGGTCGTCTCGGCGCGGGCGGCGGCGCGCAACGCCGCGGACGCGCTGGCCACCGGCAGCCCCGACGCGCCGCTGGCGGTGGCCGTCGCGCAGGCGTACTGCTCCAAGGTCGCCGTCCACGCGGCGGAGGAATGCGTCCAGCTGCACGGCGGTATCGGGATGACCTGGGAGCACCCGGCGCACCTGTATCTGAAGCGCGCCAAGGCCGACTCGATCGCGTACGGCACGGCGGGCGGCCACCGGGGGACCGTCGCGGAACTGATGGAGCTGCCCGCGCCCTGACACCCCTGGGCGGCCCCCGGCGGGACCGGCCGGCCGGGGGCCGCCGGGGCCCTGCCCGTGGCCGCCCAGCCGTACCCGTTTGGCGGACACGCCAGTGCGCCGGATGGCTCCTCCGCTACGCCAAACTGGCCGCCGAATGCCGCAATTCAGGCGCGGCGGAGGAGGTTGGCCATGGCCATTTCGATCTCACTGGTGCTGCTTCTGCTGATCCTTGCGGTGATCTTCCTCCGCAACGGCGGACTGAAGATCTCACACGCGCTGGTCTGCGGACTGCTGGGGTTCTTCCTCGCGGGGACGAGCATGGCGCCCACCATTCAGGAGGGCCTCACGGCCACCGCCGATGTCGTGAGCAGCATCAGGCCCTGACCCCGCCGCCGGTCCGGTGGCTCCGCCCGGCCGGGCCGGGCCGCCGGACAGCGCCCCGAGCGCCTCGGCCAGCCGGTCCCGCGCCTCGGTCTGGGCGGCGATCCGCGCTTCGAGGACCGCGAGCCGCTCGCGGGCGATCCGCAGCCCCCGCGGGGAGGGCGGGGAGGCGGCGACATCGCCGTCCAGGCAGGGCAGGAACGCCCGCACGTCGTCCAGCGTGAGCCCGGCGGCCAGCAGGTGGCGGATGTTCCGGACCCGGACGACCGTGCGCGCCTCGTACACGCGGTATCCGTTGGCGGCCCGCCGCGACGTGATCAGCCCGGCCTGCTCGTAGTGGCGCAGCGCACGCGCGGTCGCCCCGGTGACCGTGGCCAGTTCGCCGATCAGCACGCCCACCACCTCCCCGTTCACTCTTATCACGCGACCACCGCACCGCCGTCCACCGGGAGAACCGCACCGGTGATGAACGAGGCGTCGGGGGAGGCGAGATACGTGATCGAGCGCGCCACTTCCTCCGGAGTGCCGCGCCGGCGCATCGGTGTGTGGGCCAGCTGCCATTCCCGCAGCGCCGCCAACTGCTCGGGCGTCAGCCCCTGGTGCTTGCCGATCGGGGTGCCGATCGCGCCGGGCGCGACCGCGACGACGCGGATGCCGCGCGGTGCGAGCTCGACCGCCCAGGTGCGGGTGAACAGCTCCATGGCCACCTTGGTCGCCGCGTAGACGGAGCCGCCCGGCCAACCCCGCTGCCCGATCGACGTGCTGATGTTCACTATGACGCCGCCGGAGGCCTCCAGCAGCGGCAGCGCGGCCCGGGAGAGCAGGAGGGGCGCGACCAGGTTGGTGGCGATCTGCGGCTCGATGATCTCGGGGGTCACGGCGTCGAGCGCGGCGCTGCGGACCACGGCGGCGTTGTTGACCAGTACATCGAGCCGCCCGTACGTCTCCTGCGCGGTACGGACGATCCGCTCGGGCTCGCCGGGGCCGGTGATGTCGGCCACCAGCGGCACGACGCGGTCGTGCCCGGCGGCGGTCTCCTCCAGGGGGCCGGGGCGCCGCCCGATGACGAGCACGGTGGCCCCCTCGGCGGCGAAGGCGTGGGCGGTGGCGCGGCCGATGCCGGTCCCGGCTCCGGTGATGGCGACGACCCGGTCGACGGAGGATGCGGAAGGTGCTGAGCTGCTGTTCATGCGGCAATCGTTCAACCCTGCCGCCAATGGCAAGGTCAAGCGGTGGCACGGAAACGCTCATGTACGGTCCCGTACAGACCCATGCGTACAGCAACATTGATGTTTCAGTCGGTTGCTTACCTTGTGCGGCTGTTCGCGGGCCCAGGGCATTCGGGTATGAAACGGTCCGGTGGGGTGCGCGGCAGCGCGTACCGTATCCCCGTCCGGCACGGCAACGGCTGCCGGGCGCCGCACCGAGCCGGGACCCGGAGAACGCAGCCATGTCATTGCCCCCACTCGGACGCGAACCGGGCGCCGTGCACCACGAACACTGCCGCAGCAGCCGCTGCTGCCGTTGCCAGCAGCGGCCCTGGGCGACGGTCGTCGGCTTCGAACGGCTCTGCGGACTGTGCGCCTCCTGCTGCCGGGAGTGCGGCCGGGCGCCCGCCCCGCACCTGGACGGGCTCGACCACGGACTGTGCGGCGACTGCCGGGGTCTCTGCAACCGCTGCCGCACCCCGCTGACCACGGACGGGGACTGCCAGTGCCGGAAGTGGCAGCGGCCGGGCGCCGACCCGGTCGGCTACCTCCTGCACGTGCTTCCGCAGCCGCTGATGAGGGAGTTCGGTCCCTGCTATCCGGCCGAACTCATCGAGATGATCCACCGGGAGCTCGGCCGGCGCAGCCCGGACCAGCTCCTGGACCGGGTGGAGCGCCGGTGGAACGCGCGCTGGGCCCACACCCTCCAGGAGAAGGACGAGGACGGCGGGCGCCGCTGGCCGCCCCTGGAGATCGCCCGGCACCTGCTCGGCCCGTCCTTCTGCGAGGACCCGCGGTGCGAGGACGGCCGGCTGATCCACACCGACACCGCGTGCCCTCGGTGCGGCGTGGGGGCGCACCGGTTCGTGCCCGCCCAGGCCGACCGCAGGGCGACCTCGGAGCGGGCCAGGAGCACGGCCGCCGAGATCCGGCGCGAGCTGCTCGACCGCAGGACCGGCGCGCGGCGCGGAGCGGGCGGACAGCGCGGGGGCGGCGGGGGATCCGGCAACATTGCACGGCCGTGAAGCGTCGATGAAACACGGCGCATCTCCATGGACACCTCAAGGGCCTCGGCCTAGCGTCGGGCGGCGGCGCGACCCCCGTCCCGACCGAGGAGTCCGATGTCCCCGCTGTTCCCGTTGTCCAGAAGTGGGCCGGCCCGTGCGCCGGCCCTTACCCTTGCCCTCTGCGTCATCGCGCTCATGGTCGCGGGCTCACCGGCCGCGGCGGGTGAGATCCCCCGCGCACCCGGACACCGCCTGGTGAGCGACTACAAGGGCGCGCCCGCCACGGCTTCGCCCGTACCCGGGCAGGCTCCGCCGCAGCACCCCTTCCTCGCCCCGAACGGCCGCAGCGGCATGCACGCCGATGCGGCGGGCAGCGGCACCCACCCGTACTCGGGGCCGCTCGGCCGCGATCCCCGGGTCAGCAGCGAACAGATCGCCCCGCTCGGCGGCGAGTGCGCCACCGCCACCTTCGACGCGGCGGGCCGGCTGATCACGGTGTGCGGCACGTTCACCGGGTTCCTGCTCAAACTGCTCGACCCGCGCACGCTCGACACCCTCGCCGAGTACGCGCTGCCGCAGCGGTCCTCGACCGTCGAGGCCATCACCCGGCTCGACTTCTCGAAGATCTTCAAGGACACCTCGGGCGGCGCCTATTTCTACCTCGACGACCAGGACCGGGTGGTCCTCGCCGACTCCCGCCAGCACATCCGGCGCATCGCCCACGAACAGGCCCCCGACGGCAGTTGGCGCTTCGTCGTCGACGACGACTGGGACCTCACCGGACAGGTGCCGCACGACTGCGTCAGCTGGACCAACCTCTACCCCGGCGGAACGTGCGATCCCGTCACCTCCGTCATGCCCGACTGGCAGGGCCGCATCTGGTGGGTGACCCGGCTCGGCAGGGTCGGCACCGTCGACCCGCGGACCTCCGCGATCCGCTCCGTACAGCTCGCGGGGGAGGAGATCCAGAACTCGTTCTCCGTAGCGGAGGACGGCGTATCAATCGTCACGGACCACGCCCTCTACAGCTTCGCCGCCTCGGCCGACGGCACGCCCACGGTCCAGTGGCGGCAGACCTACGACCGGGGGACCGGCACCAAACCCGGCTCCGTGAACCAGGGTTCGGGCACCACCCCGGACCTGTTCGGTGACGGCGACGACTACGTGGCCATCACCGACAACGCCGACGACCGGATGAATGTCCTCGTCTACCGGCGCGGCCTCGGCGTGCCCGACGGCCAACGCCTCGTCTGCGAGGTCCCGGTCTTCGGCTCCGGAGCCTCCACCACCGACAACTCCATGATCAGCTGGGGCAACAGCCTCGTCGTCGAAAACAACTACGGCTACGAGAACCTCACCTCGCTGCTGCTCGGCCGCAGCGTCGTCGGCGGAGCCGCCCGCATCGACGTACGGCCCGACGGCAGCGGCTGCGACACGGTGTGGGAGAGCGACGTCCGCTCGCCCTCCACCGTGCCCAAACTGTCCACCGCGAACGGTCTGCTCTACTTCTACGAGAAGCAGCCCAACAGCCTCGGCATCGACGCCTGGTACCTCACCGCGGTCGACTTCCGCACCGGACAGCGTCGTTGGACCAAGCTCACCGGCACGGGCCCCTCCTACGACAACAACTGGGCGCCCGTCACGATCGGTCCGGACGGCACCGCGTACGTCGGTGTGTTCAACGGCATCGTGGCGGTGCGCGACGCCGGCTGAATCCCCGCAGGGGGTGCCCGGTTCCCGGTCAGCCGCCCACCAGCCGCGACCGGATCAGGAACCGCACCCCCTCCGGGGCCTCCAGCGAGAAGCCGCTGCCCCGGCCCTCCACCACATCCACGATCAGCCGGGTGTGCGCCCACACCTGCGACTGGCTCCGCGACATCCAGAACGGAATGCGCTCCGCCACCCCGTCGACCTCAAGAGAGGCGAGCAGTACGTCGGAGCCGCCGGTACGGAACTCACCGTCCTGGTAACACATCGGCGCGCTGCCGTCGCAGCAGCCGCCCGACTGATGGAACATCAACGGTCCGTGCAGCCCGCGCAGCCGCCGCAGCAGATCGGCGGCCGCCGGCGTGAGCTCCACCGGCGGCGCGTCCTCGGCGCTCATGGCCGCACCCTCTCGCATCGGTTCACGGATCGGCCTCCCTCCGGGCACCGCGCGGATCGCGGTACGCGCATGGCCTCCATGCAACCCGGCCGGACGTTGCAGCGGGGTTGCGCGGACCGGGAAGCGGCCACTCAGCCCACCGCCGCCCAGGCGTAGCGGTGTTCCGGGCGGCCGGTGTCCCCGTACTTCAGCGTGAGGCTGATCCGGCCCGAGCCCTCCAGGTACTTGAGGTAGCGCTGGGCGGTCGAGCGGCTCAGACCGGCTCGCGCGGCGACCTCGTGCGCGGACAGCGGCTCGCCGGCCGCCGACAGGACCTGGCGGATCACGTCGGCGGTCGGCGCCGAGTGCCCCTTGGGGAGCCCGGCCGCGGCGACGGACTCCGGTGTGCGCAGCGCCCCGAAGATCTGGTCGACCTGCTCCTGACCGGCTTCCCCGCGGCGGCTCTCCACACCCTCCAGGGTGCGGCGCAGCGTCGCGTAGCTCTCCAGCTTCGAGCGCAGACCGCCGAAGCTGAACGGCTTGACCAGGTACTGCAGGGCGCCGTACCGCATCGCGGTCCGCACGGTCACCACATCGCGGGCCGCCGTCACCATGATCACGTCGGCCGGATGGCCGATCTGATGCAGCTGGCGCACCAGGGTCAGCCCCGTCCGGTCCGGCAGGTAGTGATCGAGCAGGATCAGATCGACATGCTCGCGCTCCAGGACGGACAGCGCCTGCGCGGCCGTGTGAGCACGGGAGACGACCCGGAACCCCGGCACCTTCGCCACGTACGCCGCGTTGATCTCCGCCACCCGGAAGTCGTCGTCCACCACCAGAACGTCGATCACTGCGCCCCTCCCACTTCGGCTCGCTGCCGGACGGCGAGCGCCTCCGGCAGGACGACGGTGAAGACGGCGCCGCCACCGGCCCTGGCCGTGACCCGGGCCGCGCCGCCGTAACGCTCGGCCAGGCGGCGCACCAGCGCCAGTCCGAGCCCCCGCTCCCGGTGGGCCGGGGACTCCTTGGTGGACCAGCCCTCGGTGAAGATCTGCTCCCGCATCGCGACGGGCACCCCCGGCCCGTTGTCACTGACCCGCAGGACCGCCGTGGTGCCCTCGGCGAACAGCTCCACCTCGACCAGCGTGGCGGCGTCCAGGGCGTTGTCGATGAGATTGCCCAGTACGGTCACCAGATCGCGCGGATCCACCACCACATCGGGCAGCCGGGTCGCGGGGGAGACCAGCAAGGACGCGCCGCGCTCCGCGGCCACCGCGGACTTGCCGACCAGCAGAGCGGAGAGCAGCGGATCGTTCACCCGCTCCGCGACCTGCTCGGCCGAGGCCCGGTGCCCGTCGGAGACCTCGGTGACGAACTCCACCGCCGCCTCGTGCCTGCCCAGCTCCAGCAGACCCAGCAGGGTGTGCAGCCGGTTGGCGTGCTCGTGGTCCTGGGCCCGGAGCGCGTCGAGCAGCCCGTGCGTGGAGTCCAGTTCGCGGCCCAGCAGTTCCAGCTCGGTGCGGTCGCGCAGCGTCACGACGGCGCCGCCGTCGCCGGTCGGCATCCGGTTCGCGATCAGCACCCGCCCCCGGCAGACGGTGAGCAGATTCGCGCCGTCGACCCGGCCCGCCAGCACCTCCGTCGTGCGCCCCGGCGGCAGCACGTCGCCCAGCGTCCGGCCGACGGCGTCCGGGGTCAGCTCCAGCAGCCGTTGCGCCTCGTCGTTGAGCAGCCGGATGCGCCCGCGCGCGTCAAGGGCGAGCACCGCCTCCCGGATGCTGTGCAGCATCGCCTCCCGCTCGTCCAGCAGCGAGGAGATGTCCGCGAAGGCCAGACCGTGGGTGTCGCGCTGGAGTCGGCGGGAGACGACGAGCGCCGCCAGCACCCCCGCGGCCAGTGCGGCTCCCGCGTACTGAAGGAGCACCGGAATGGTGGAGAGCAGCCCCTGCCGGACGCTCTTGTACGCGATGCCCACCGAGACGGCCCCGACCACGGTGCCGGTCCGGTCGCGCAGCGGAACCTTCGCGCGCGCCGAGCGCCCCAGGGTGCCGATGTCGATCTGCATGATCTCGCGGCCGGCCAGCGCCGTGCTCGGATCGGTCGAGACGCGTTCGCTGATCCGCGCGGTCTCGGTGTGCGACCACCGCACACCCCGGGTGTCCATCACCACGATGTACAGCGCCCCGGTGGCCCGCCGGATCCGCTCCGCCTCCGCCTGTACGGGCCCGGACGGATCGGGCCGGGTGCTGAGCAGCTGGTCCACCAGGCCGGGTTCGGCGGCGGTCGTCTGGGCGATGGACAGGGCCCGGCGCATCGCCTGGTCGTCCAGCTCATGGCTGAGCGGGGCGAGGAAGAGCCCGGTGACGAGCATGACCACCCCCGTCGTGATCGCCACCTGGGTGACCAGAACCTGGGCAAAGACACGGCGGGGCCAGTGAATCCGCATGTCCGTGTCCTCTGCTCTCCCGCGGCCGCTCTCCAACGGTCCTCGAATCCGGTACGCCGATCACGCTCGGTGTAAACGCAAGGTAAACGGCGCCGACCGCGCTGCCTAGCCCTCGTCTCCGCTTCGTTGTACGGGAGTGAGCACAATGAGCAGAACCCCGGGTAACGGGCAGAACCCACGGTTGTGAGCGCAAGACTCCCGCCGCCGCCGGACCGCCCCTAGCGTCCCGGCCCATGAAGAGCGAACTGAGCCCCGCCATCGAGCTGCGGGGGGCGAGCAAAGCGTTCCGGACTCCCTCGGGGGCGCTCCACACCGCCGTACGGGATCTGGACCTGACGATCGGCAGGGGGGAGTTCGTCGCGGTCGTCGGCCCCACCGGCTGCGGCAAGTCGACCACCCTGACCCTGATCAGCGGCCTTGAGGAGCCCACGGAGGGGGAGGTACTGGTCTCCGGCGAACCGGTGCGCGGCATCGGTGACAAGGTCGGCTTCGTCTTCCAGCAGGACGCGGTCTTCCCCTGGCGCACCGTCCTGTCCAACGTCATGGCGGGGCCCCGATTCCGGGGCGTGCCGAAGGCGGAGGCCAGGGAACGCGCACGGGCCTGGCTCGACAGGGTCGGCCTGTCCTCCTTCGAGGACCGCTATCCGCACCAACTCTCCGGGGGCCAGCGCAAGCGGGTCGCACTCGCGGCGACGTTCGTCAACGACCCGGAGATCCTGCTGATGGACGAGCCGTTCTCGGCCCTCGACGTGCAGACCAGGGCCCTGATGTCCGACGAACTGCTGGAGCTGTGGGGCGGCACCGGAGCCTCCGTCGTCTTCGTCACGCACGACCTGGAGGAGTCCATCGCGCTCGCCGACAAGGTGGTCGTGATGACGGCCGGACCGGCCACCGTGAAGGAGGTCTTCGAGATCGGACTGCCGCGTCCGCGCAAGGTCGAACAGGTGCGGCTGGAGCCCCGGTTCCTGGAGATCTACCGCGAGATCTGGTCCTCGCTCGGCGAAGAGGTCCGCATCACCCGCGAGAGGGGTGCGGCCGATGCTGCCTGAGACCGTCACCAAGGACGCCGCCGCGAGCCCGACCGGCCGGACCGAGGCCAGGGCGCGGGCCGCCCGCAACCGCAGGATGCTGGTGCTGGCCAGCCGGATCGCCGTGCTCGTCGCGGTCGTCGGGCTGTGGGAGTGGCTGGCCAGGACGGCCGTCATCGACCCGTTCAACTTCTCCATGCCGTCGAAGATCTGGGAACAGATCCGGACCTGGGTGACCGACGGAACCGCCCAGGGCTCCCTGTGGGAACAGATCTGGTACACCCTCTACGAGGCGCTGCTCGGCTGGGTCATCGGCGTGATCGCCGGAGTGCTGTTCGGTATCGCGCTCGGCCGGGTCCGCTTCGCCGCCGATGTCCTCGGCCCGTACATCAAGGTGCTCAACGCCCTGCCTCGCATCGTGCTCGCCCCGATCTTCCTGATCTGGTTCGGCCTCGGACCCGCCTCCAAGGTCGCCTCCGCGGTCGTCCTGGTGTTCTTCCCGGTCTTCTTCAACGCCTTCCAGGGCGCCAGGGAGGTGGACCGCAACCTCGTCGCCAACTCCCGCATCCTCGGCGCCAGCAACCGGCAGGTCACTCTCCAGGTGGTCATTCCTTCGGCCACCTCGTGGATCTTCACCAGCCTCCACGTCAGCTTCGGCTTCGCGCTGATCGGCGCCATCGTCGGTGAGTACATCGGCGCCACCAAGGGCCTCGGGCTGCTGGTCGCCGCCTCGCAGGGCACCTTCAACGCGGCGGGCGTCTACGCCGCCATGGCCATCCTCGCCGTCGTCGCCCTCCTCGCCGAGGGGCTGCTCACCTTCCTGGAGAAGAAGCTCTTCCGCTGGAAACCGGCCGACGCCGACACCGCGCGCTGACCGCGCCCTCCCCCTGCCCTCCGTGACACCTCTTCCCCTCCCGGGAACCCTCTTCACAAGGACGTGAACCAGATGCGTATGTCCCCCCGGATCCCGGCCCTCGCCGTCGCCGGAGCCCTCGCCGCGGCGACCCTGACCGCCTGCGGAGGAGACTCCACCTCCGCGTCCGGCGACAAGAACGACAGCGTGAAGATCATGGTGGGCGGCCTCGACAAGGTCATCTACCTGCCCGCGATGCTCACCGAGCGGCTCGGCTACTTCAAGGACGAGGGCGTCGCCGTCCAGCTGCTGACCGAGCCCGCCGGCGTCCAGGCGGAGACCGCGCTGGTCTCCGGCGACGTACAGGGCACCGTCGGCTTCTACGACCACACCCTCGACCTCCAGGTGAAGGGCAAGCACATCGAGTCGGTGGTCCAGCTCTCCCAGGCCCCGGGAGAGGTCGAGATGGTCTCCAACAAGGCGGCGGGCGACATCAGCTCGGCGAAGGACTTCAAGGGCAAGAAGCTGGGCGTGACGGGCCTCGGCTCCTCGACCGACTTCCTGACGAAGTACCTCGCCGTGAAGAACGGCGTGCAGACCAGCGAGTTCACGCCCGTCGCGGTCGGAGCCGGCCAGACGTTCATCTCCGCGCTCCAGCAGGGCTCCATCCAGGGCGGCATGACCACCGACCCGACCGTGGCCACCATCCTCGACAAGAAGCTCGGCAGCATCCTCGTCGACATGCGGACCCCGGAGGGCTCCAGGAAGGCGCTCGGCGGCCTCTACCCGTCCTCCAGCCTCTACATGCAGACCGAGTGGGTCGACGCCCACAAGCCGACCGTGCAGAAGCTGGCCAACGCCTTCGTGAAGACCCTCAAGTGGATGTCGACACACAGCGCCGACGAGATCGCCGCGAAGATGCCGGCCGACTACGCGCAGGGCGGCGGCGCGGCGCTGTACGCGCAGTCCATCAAGAACACCCTGCCGATGTTCACCACGGACGGGGTGATGCCCCCGGACGGACCCGCCACCGTCGAGCGGGTCCTGAAGGCCTTCAACCCCAACCTCAAGAACGCGGACGTGGACCTCGCCAAGACGTACACCACGGAGTTCGTGAAGAAGGCGCACTGAGCACGACGGAACCGGCTCGCGCCCGTACGCCCTCGGCGCGCGGGCGCGGCCACGTATCGGCTCTGACGGCCCCGCGGTTGTCGGTTATTCGGCGGCGGTCCCGCCGGCCGGCCGGTCCGGCTCCAGGCACACGGTCGGAACCGTGGCCGCCGCACCCCGCCGGACGGCGTTCACCACGGCCTCGTGCAGCGCCCGGCTGTCCTCCTCGGAGGAGCAGGGGACGGGACTGCCGGACATGGTGAACCAGTCGGCCGCATCGGTGTACTGCACCGTGATCTGTGCAGTGTCGTCGGCCCATGTGGTGTGGACGGTCAAGTCGCCGGACAGCGGCCCGACCTCCTCGGTGAGCACGCCGCCGTGCCCCGAATACACTCCGCGAGTCGTCCAGGACGCCCAGGTCATGCCTCCAGGCTCGCACCAAAACGGCCGGATCGCGACCCGCGGGAGGCAATATCCCATGGCGCGCCTGGGGAATCGGGCCCTGCCGCCCCGGCGCCCCGACATTCCGTCGCCGGGGGGTTCCGGTGACGCCGACGAGCGGGTCCGGGCCCGGAACAGGGTTGATCGGGTGACTACGACCCGTCACCCCACATGCCGGAGCCGCAGGGCGGTTAGGCATGCCGGCATGACATATGACCCCCGACCGAAGAACACCGGATTCCTGCGCGCCCACCGCCTCCGCGCGGCCGGCGCCGCCTGCGTCGTCCTGACCGCCGCCCTGCTGACCGGCTGCGGCCAGGACAGCGGCAGCACGTCGACGAAGACGGAGACCTCCGAAGCCGCCCGTGCCGTCCCGGAGCGCACCACCAGCTCCTCGCCCAGCCCGAGCGCCTCGCTGACCAAGGACCAGGAGAAGCGCAAGAAGCTGCTGGCCTCCACCAAGATCACCTTCGACAAGGCCGTCACCACGGCCGAGGGAGCCGTCAAGGGCGGCAAGGTGACCGAACTCGACCTGAAGGGCCCCGGCAAGTCGGACGACGACACCGACGCGTCCGCCTCCGCCTCTGCGTCCGTCTCCGCCTCCGAGAGCGCGTCCATGAGCGCCTCGGCCTCACCGAGCGGCTCCAGCGCCTCCCCCTCGGCCAGCCCCTCCGCCACCGGCCCGGAGTGGGTGGCGACCGTCGTCGCGAAGGACGGCACCGAGCACACCGTGCGCATCGACGCGGTCACCGGCAAGGTGCTCCAGTCCGTCGAGGACACGGACCAGGACGCGCAGGAGAAGAGCCGGACGGCCGCGCGGATCGCCAAGGCCACCCAGACGCCGCAGCAGGCGGCCAAGGCCGCGACGGACAAGGCCAAGGGCACCGTGACCTCCCTCGACCTCGATGAGAACGACAAGAACGTCCTCGTCTGGTCGGTCGACGTCGTGGCCAAGGACTACAAGGAGACGACCGTCGACATCGACGCGGCCAGCGGCTCCGTCACCGGCCAGCACGTCGACAACGACTGACCCGGCCGCGGCACCCTCCACACACGACGCGCCCCCGGTCCGTGCGGACCGGGGGCGCGTCGCCCGTCATTCGGCCGGCACCGACTCCGGCTGCGCCCCGTCCGCCGTCGCCGGATCGAACTGCGTCCGGTACAGCTCCTCGTACCGTCCGCCCGCGGCCAGCAGCTCGCTGTGCGTACCCCGCTCGGCCACCCGGCCCTCCTCGATGACCAGGATCAGGTCGGCCGCCCGCACGGTGGAGAGCCGGTGGGCGATCACCACGGCGGTGCGTCCCTCCAGCGCCTCGGCGAGCGCCTCCTGCACGGCCGCCTCCGAGGTGGAGTCCAGGTGCGCGGTCGCCTCGTCGAGGATGACGACGCGCTGCCGGGCCAGCAGCAGCCGGGCGATCGTCAGCCGCTGACGCTCACCACCCGAGAGCCGATAGCCGCGCTCGCCCACCACCGTGTCGAGACCGTCGGGCAGCGAGGCCACCAGCCCGTCGAGGCGGGCCCGGCGCAGCGCGTCCCAGATGTCGTCCTCGCTCGCCCCGGGCCTGGCCAGCGTGAGATTGGCGCGGACCGACTCGTGGAAGAGGTGCCCGTCCTGGGTGACCATGCCGAGCGTCTCGCGGATCGACTCGGCGGTCAGATCGCGTACGTCGACGCCGTTCAGCCGCACGGAGCCGGAATCGGCGTCGTACAGCCGGGGCAGCAGCTGCGCGATCGTCGACTTGCCCGCACCGGAGGAACCGACCAGAGCGACCATCCGGCCGGGCTCGGCACGGAAGGAGACCTCGTGCAGCACCTCCGTACCGCCCCGGGAATCGAGGGTCGCGACCTCTTCGAGGGAGGCGAGGGAGACCTTGTCCGCCGACGGGTAGCCGAAGGAAACCCCGTCGAACTCCACCGACACCGGACCGTCCGGCACCTTGCGCGCATCCGGCTTCTCCGAGATCAGCGGCTTCAGGTCGAGGATCTCGAAGACCCGCTCGAAGCTCACCAGCGCGCTCATCACCTCGACCCGGGCACCGGCCAGCGACGTCAGCGGGGCGTAGAGGCGGGTGAGCAGCAGCGCGAGCGAGACGACCGCGCCCGGTTCCAGGCTCCCGCGCAGCGCGTAGTAGCCACCGAGCCCGTAGACGAGTGCGAGAGCCAGCGCGGACACCAGGGTCAGCGCGGTGATGAACGTCGACTGCGCCATCGCCGTACGGATACCGATGTCCCTGACCCGGGAGGCGCGCGCGGCGAACTCGGCGGACTCGTCGGCCGGGCGTCCGAAGAGCTTGACCAGGGTCGCGCCGGGAGCAGAGAAACGCTCGGTCATCTGGGTGCCCATGGCGGCGTTGTGACCCGCGGCCTCACGCTGCATCCGGGCCATCCTGGAGCCCATCCGCCGCGCGGGCACGACGAACACCGGCAACAGGACGAGCGCCAGCAAGGTGATCTGCCAGGAGATGGTGAGCATCACCGTGAGCGTCAGCAGCAGGGTCACCAGATTGGAGACCACACCCGACAGGGTGTTGCTGAACGCCCGCTGCGCCCCGATGACGTCGTTGTTGAGCCGGCTCACCAGGGCCCCGGTGCGGGTCCGGGTGAAGAAGGCGACCGGCATCCGCTGCACATGGTCGAAGACCGCTGTGCGCAGGTCCAGGATCAGTCCCTCGCCCAGGGTGGCCGACAGCAGCCGGGTCAGCAGACCGAGCCCCGCCTCGGCCACGGCGATGACGGCGATCAGCAGGGCCAGCCGGGTCACCGTGCCGTTCTCCTTGCCCTGCACGATCGCGTTGACCACCCGGCCGGCCAGCACCGGCGTGGCCACCGCCAGCAGGGCCATGACCACGCTCAGTACCAGGAACCGGTACAGCTCACGGCGGCGCGGCCGGGCGAAGGCGCCGATCCTGCGCACGGTCGCCCGGGAGAAGGGCCGACGGTCCTGCTGAGCGTTCATCGCACTGTGCAGCGATGACCACGCCGTGACTTCCATACTCATGCGTGCCTCCGGGAACGAATCGATGCTCCCGTCGGCCGGACACGGCCAGGGGCGCGGACAGAACGCTAAGATCTCAAGTTGACTTGAGGTCAACCGCTCTCTCCGCGCCCGGCGCAGGATCTCATGCCCCGGCCGCCGGACCGGCCGGTGAGCACACCCGGAACCGTGCACCGCCCGGAATTCCCACTCCTCGGTGCCGCCCGCGGCCCGGACGGCGGACCACGTAGAATCGGCCCCTGTTTCCGGCCGAACGATGGCATACCAACCGATTGAGGCAGTTCGACGTGAGTTTCACAGACAGTTCAGAGGCACCGATCTACGCCGGTCTCGTGGAGGAACACGGGGACGTCCTGGCGGAGGTGCGCCGAGTGGCTGAGGAGACTCTCCGCGAGGCCGATCTGGCCGTCGACTTCAGCGATGTACGCAGGTCTGCCGCGTATCGCTGACAGCTGACCGCCCCCGTTGCGGCGGTAGTACGTCCACGCCTCGCGACCCCCTTTCCGGCTTCCGCGCCCAGGCCCCGCGCCGCCCCGCGCCGTGCGCCTTCGGGGGCTCTCGCACTGCGGACCCGGCTCCGCCGTCGGAGCATGGTACGAACAGTCGGCGACGGACATCGGGAAGGGATGCCGGATGGGTGGTGAACGGCATGAACCGCCGCCGGACGAGTTCGAGGCCGAGCTGGACCAGATCGCCGAGCTGAACCGGCTGGAAACCCCGTCCCCGGCGCCGGGCGACGGGGGGAGCCGGACGCCCGGCGAAGGCGTCCCGCCCGGCGAGGCGGTCAGGCGCCGTGACGCGCTCCTGCTCTCGGCCGGTCACACGGTCGCGGAGTCCGACTCGCTCGACGAGGCGCTGAGGCTGGTGGCCGGGCTGTACGCCCCGGACTTCCCGATGGACGCCCAGTGCGTGTTCGACACCGGTGACGGCTCCCTCACCGCGTTGGCGCAGTACGGATTCCGGCCCGGCAGCGTGGTCGACGAGGGCTTCCGGATGCCGCTGACGACCGGCTACCCGGCCGCGGAGGTCGCCAGAACGGGCCGGGCGGTGTTCCTGGCCTCCACCGAGGAGTACCGCGCCGCGTTCCCGGCCACCTGGCACTTGTCCGCCCGCAAGGGCCGCAACGCGTGGGCCTTCCTGCCGCTCGTGACCGCCGGGCGGGTCGTCGGAGTCTGGCTCGCCGCCTTCCGCTCACCGGTCGCCTTCACCAGGAGTGAGCGCGCCCTGCTGACCGTGACGGGCCGGATGATCGCCCAGGTCCTCGAACGCGCCCGAGCCGGCAAGGCGGAACTCGCCCTCTCCCGCGGCCTGCGCCAGAGCATGCGCGCCGAAGGCCCGGCACTGACCGGCCTGAGCGTCGCGACGCGCTACGTGCCGACCGGGGGAGGGCTCATGGTCGGCGGCGACTGGTACGACAGCATCGATCTGCCCAACGGCCGCCTCGCCCTGGTCATCGGAGACGTCCAGGGACACGATGTGCACGCCGCCGGGCTGATGGCCCAGCTGCGCACGGCCGTCCACGCGTACGCCGCGGAGGGGCACGGCCCGGACGCCGTCCTGGCACGGGCCTCCCGCTTCCTCACCACCCTCGACGACGACCGGTTCGCCACCTGCCTCTACATCGAGGCCGACCCGTCCACCGGCAATCTGCACATCGCCCGCGCCGGCCACCCGCACCCGGTCCTGCGGATGCCGGACGGCACCTGTCTGCTCAAACACGTCAGCGGCGGCCTGCCGCTCGGGCTGATGCCCGGCGAGGAGGACTACCCCGTCGACATCCTGCGCCTGCACGACGACGAGGTCCTGATGCTGTGCACGGACGGCCTGATCGAGAACGGCGGCCACGACATGTACAGCGGCTGGGTGCGGGTGCGCGACGCGTTCTCGCCCGGTCCCGTGGAGGATCTCGAAGGGATGGCCGACCGGCTGATGGCGGCCGTGCTCAGCCCCGAACCCGGGGCCCGCGAGGGCGTCGCCCGCGACGGTGACGACATCGCGCTCCTGCTCCTGCGCCGGGACTCCGTGAAGCCGCGCGCCGAGGTGAACCAGCGCCGGCTGGTGCTGACCATCGGCCAGGACCAGGGCGAGGGGCTGGCCGAGGCGCGGGCCGAGCTGAAGGCGCTGCTGCACGACTGGGCGCGGCCGGACCAGGTGGACACCGCGGTGCTCCTGGCGACGGAACTGCTCGGCAACGTACTCGTGCACACCGACCAGGACGGCTCGCTCACCGCGCACATCACCGGTGAGACCGGCCGGCGCAGGCTGCTCGTCGAGGTCATGGACCGGGGCGACGAACTGCCCCACCAGCGGACCCCCGTCGAACTCGCCTCCTCGGGGCGCGGCCTGCTGCTCCTCGACATCCTGGCCGACCAGTGGGGTGTGCGGCCGGAACCCGAGGGCAAGACCGCCTGGTTCGCCCTCACCGAGGCGTCCCCGGGCGATGCCGGGGGAGGCGCCGCGGTCTGAGACCGGGCGCCCCCGCCCGTCACGGTGTGGAGGGAGCGATCAGCGGGGAATCCAGGCCCGCCACGTCTTCTCGTTCTCGTGGACCCACTTCTCCGCCGCGTCCTGGGGCGACATCTTCTGGTCGGCGATCATCATCGCCACCTTGTTCTGTTCCTCGGTGTCCCAGGAGAACCTCTTGAGGAAACCGGCCGCCTTCCCGCCGCTGCCGGCGAAGCGGGCGTTGAGGTACTTCTTCAGCGGCGTCTGCGGGTAGGCACACGCGACCTTCTTCGCGTCGGCGTCGCAGCCCTCCTTGTACGCGGGCAGCTTCACCTCCGTCATCGGTACCTTCTCGAACAGCCACTGCGGCTTGTACCAGTAGGAGAGGAAGGGCTTCTTCTCCTTGGCGAACTGCTTGATCTGAGTGATCTGCGCGGCCTCGGAACCCGAGAACACGACCTGGTAGTCCAGGTCGAGATTGCGCACGAGCGCCTTGTCGTTGGTGACGTAGGACGGGGAGCCGTCCAGCAACTGGCCCTTCCCGCCGCTCTCCGCCGTGGCGAACCGCTCGGCGTACTTGTTGAGGTTGTGCCAGTCGGTGACGTCGGGATGCTGCTTCGCGAAGTACGTCGGTACGAACCAGCCGATGTGCCCGGTGACCCCGAGCTCGCCACCGGAGCTGATCGTCTTCTTGTCCTGGACGTACCTGGCCTCCTGGTCCGGATGGCCCCAGTCCTCCAGGATCGCGTCCACCCGGCCCTGGCTGAGGGCGTCCCAGGCGGGCACCTCGTCGATCTGGACGGTGTCGACGCGGTAGCCCAGCTCGTGTTCGAGGAGGTACTGGGCGACGGCGACGTTCGCCTGGGCGCCGACCCACGACTGCACGGACAGGGTCACGGTCTTCGCGCCCCGCGCGTTGGCGAACGGCGAGGACTGCTGGGTTATGTCCGCGGCGCCGCAGCCGGCCACGGCGACCAGCGCCGTGGCGGAGACGAGCGCGATGAGCGGAGTGCGCGGACGAGCCATGTCAGGCCCCCTTTCCGGAGCGGCGTGCCGTCGGCTGGGTGACGCGGTCGAGCATCAGGCCGAGCAGGACGATCGCGGCGCCGGCGACCAGCCCGGTCGCCAGGTCGCCCTGAGCCAGGCCGAACACGGCGGAGTAGCCGAGCGCCCCGCCACCGACGAGACCCCCGATGACCACCACGGCGAGCACCAGGACGACGCCCTGGTTGACGGCGAGCAGCAGCGCAGGCCTGGCCAGCGGAAGCTGGACCTTCAGCAGCTGCTGGACCCCCGTCGCACCGAGGGAGCGCGAGGACTCCATGGTGACCGGGTCGACGCCGTTCAGGCCCTGGGTGGTGATGCGGACGACCGCGGGCAGCGCGTAGACGACGGCGGCGGCCACCGCCGGTGCGCGGCCGACACCGAACAGGGCCACGACGGGGATGAGATAGACGAACTGCGGCATCGTCTGGAACACGTCCAGCACCGGACGCAGCAGCCGCTCCAGCCGTTCGCTGCGGGAGGCGGCGATCCCGACGGCGAAACCGGCCACCAGGGTCACCGCGACACCGGCCAGCACCTGGGAGAGCGTGTCGAGCGCCGGGTCCCAGACGCCGAGTACCCCGATGGCGGCCATCGCGAGGACGGCGGTCACCGTGGTGCGCCAGGTGCCGATCAGCATGGCGAGCACGGCGACCAGCAGCAGCACCGCCCACCAGGGCAGCCACTGGAGTCCGTCACGCACCGGGTCCAGGACCCAGGTGGTGAAGTGGGCCGCCCAGTCCGCGGTGCCGCCGATGACCGGGACGCCGGAGTACAGGTGGCCGGTCATCCAGTCGACCGCCCGGTTGACGGGCTCGGCGACCGCCACCGTGCCGCCGTCCGGCCACGTCGTCCCGGAGACGAGGCGCGCCACGACGGCGACGGCCACGGTGCCGGCCGCGGCGACGGCCCAGCCCAGCCGGGCCGATCCGGCCCGTGGCGTGTCGAGCCCGTTGCCGGCCGCGCCGGTGACCCGGTCGAGCACCACGGCCAGGAGCACGATCGGGATGCCGGCCGCGAGCGCGGCTCCGACATCGACGGAGGCCAGCGCCTGGTAGACGCGGTCACCGAGACCGCCGGCGCCGATCACGGAGGCGATGACCGCCATCGAGAGGGCCATCATGATCGTCTGGTTGAGGCCGAGCAGCAGCTCCTTGCGGGCCAGCGGCAGCCGGGCCGTCAGCAGCCGCTGCCGTCCGGTGGCGCCGAGCGAGGCCGCCGCCTCCATGACGCCCGCGTCGGCGCCGCGCAGCCCGAGAGCGGTCAGCCGGGCCATCGGCGGAGCCGCGTAGACGACCGTCGCCAGCACGGCGGCCGGCACGCCGATGCCGAAGACGAGCACCACCGGCAGCAGATACGCGAAGGCCGGCATCACCTGCATGGTGTCGAGCACCGGCCGCAGCAGGCGGAAGACCCGGTCCCAGAGGCCCGCGGCCAGGCCGAGCAGCGCCCCGAGCGCCACCGAGACCAGGACGGCGACCACCATCAGCGCCAGGGTCTGCATGGTCGGCACCCACATGCCGAGCAGCCCGCAGAGCAGGAACGCGACGACCCCGGACAGCGCGAGCCGGACACCGGCCACCCGCCAGGCGATCAGCCCGACCGCCGCGGTGACCCCGGCCCAGCCGGCCGCGAGCAGGACCAGGTAGACGGCGCGCACCGAGAGCACGACGCCGTTGCTGATGTACCCGAAGAAGTAGAGGAACAGCGGGTGGGTGTCGCGGTTGTCGATGATCCAGTCGCTGACGCCGCCGAGCGGACCGGTGAGGTCGACGGTGAGGTCCCCCGGCCAGGCACCCCGGCCGACCAGGGCGCTGCCGAGCACCAGCAGCACGACCGCCGCGCCCAGCAGGAGGGCGGTGCGGTGCCGGGCGAAGGCGGTGGCGGGCCCGGGAGGGACGAGAGCCGTGGGGCGTGCGGGGGTGGCGGTCGTGGTCATCGCTGCCACCCCCGGCTCAGTACGGCGGGCCTCGCGGCCGACCGCGGACCCGGCGCGATGTGGCCCGGCGGCGCATCAGAAAGGGGTATCCGCATCACGCGGCCTCCTTCACGGCCGGAATCCCGGCCACGACGCCGAGCAGGCACGCGTGGTCGACCACTCCCACGCAGCGCCCCCCATCGACCACCCGCGCGGTCTCACCGGTACGCACGACCGCCTCGATCGCCTCGGAGACGGTGGTTCCCGGTGCCAGCGCGGGCCCCGAGACGCTCTCCGTGCTGTCGGCCGGACGCATCGCCGCCCGCACGGTGAGCACCTGTTCGCGCGGAACATCGCGCACGAAGTCCCGTACGTAGTCGTCGGCGGGGGACCCCACGATCTCCTCCGGGGTGCCCAGTTGCACGATCCGGCCGTCCCGCATCAGCGCGATCCGGTTCCCGAGCTTCAGCGCCTCGTTCAGGTCGTGGGTGATGAAGACCATCGTGCGGCCCTCCTCGCGGTGCAGGCGCACCACCTCCTCCTGCATGTCGCGCCGGATGAGCGGGTCCAGGGCGCTGAACGGCTCGTCGAACAGCAGCACTTCGGGGTCGACGGCCAGTGCCCGCGCCAGCCCGACGCGCTGCTGCTGTCCCCCGGAGAGCTCGCCGGGGCGCCGGTCCTCCAGGCCTTCGAGTCCGACCTTGGCGATGAACTCCGCGGCGCGCGAGCGCCGTTCGGCCCGGCCCATGCCCTGGATCTCCAGCCCGTACGCGACGTTGTCGACGACCGAGCGGTGCGGCAGCAGACCGAAGTGCTGGAAGACCATGGAGGCGCGGTGGCGGCGCAGTTCACGCAGCCGTCCCGCGTTCATCGACAGCACGTCCTCGCCGTCCATGGTGATCTGACCGGACGTCGGTTCGACGAGCCGGGTGAGGCAGCGTACGAGGGTGGACTTGCCGGACCCGGACAGGCCCATCACGACGAACACCTCGCCCTTGCGGACATCGAAGGAGACGTCGCGCACGGCGGCCGTGCAGCCGGTCCGCTCGCGCAGTTCCGTGCCGTCGAGCTCGGCCAGTTCGGCGTCACCGGGCACCCGGTCGGCCTTCGGCCCGAAGACCTTCCAGAGGTTGTTCACGGAGAAGACGTGCGGCGGTGTGTTCATCGGACATGACCCCCAGTAGTGGCGCCGAGCAGTTCCGCGCACTTCTCCCCGACCATCAGGACCCCGATCATCGGGTTGACGGTCGGCATCGTCGGGAACACCGACGCGTCGGCGATCCGGACCGCGTCCAGACCCCGGATCCGCAGGTCGGGTGCGACCACCGCGAGCGCGTCGTCGGCCGCGCCCATCCGGCACGTACCGGCAGGGTGATACACGGTGTGCGCGACCCGGCGCGCGTACTCGCTCAGATCCTCGTCGGAGGTGACCTCTGGCCCCGGACAGACCTCCCGCTTCAGCCAGCCGGCCAGCGGCTGCCGCGCGGCGATCTCACGGGCGATCCTGATCCCGTCGACGAGCGTCCGTCCGTCGTAGTCCTCCGCGTCGGTGAAGTACCGGAAGTCCAGCGCGGGTTTGACCTCGGGGTCGGGGCTGGTCAGATACAGCCGGCCGCGGCTCCTCGGCTTCGGGATGTTCGGCGTCATGGACACCCCGTGCTCGGGCCGCTCGTACCCGAGCCGCTCCGGATTGTCCGTGAACGGGATCTGGTAGAAGTGGAACATCAGGTCAGGACCCGGGCTCTCCGGGTCCCGGCGTACGAACAGCCCGGCGTCGCTGTCCATCGCGGAGTTCTCCGGAATCGGTCCGTGGGTCTCCCAGACGATGACCGACTCCGGGTGGTCGAGCAGGTTCTCACCCACGCCCGGCAGGTCGTGCACCACGGGTATGCCGAGCTTCTCCAGCTCCGCGCGGTGGCCTATCCCGGAGTGCATCAGCAGTCGCGGCGTGTCCACCGCGCCCGCGCACAGCACCACTTCGCGCCGGGCGCGCACCAGCCGCTCCGTGCCGTCCGCGGTACGCACCCGCACTCCGGTCGCCCGGTCCCCGTCGAGCTCCAGCCGGAACGCCCAGGTCTCCAGGGCGATATGGAGGTTCGGCCGGTCGAGGAAGGGGTGCAGATACGCGACAGAGGCGGAGGAGCGCTTGTTGTTCTCGGGATGGTAGGCGAGGTCGAAGAACCCCACACCGTCCTGGAAGGCCGCCTTGTTGAAGCTCTCGACGCGCGGGACCTTGAGCGTCGTCCGCGCCGTGTCGACGAAGTCGCGGGCGATGGCGTTCCGGTCGGCCTCGTCGACGGGGACGATGTTGTTGCGCAGCCGCGCGAAGTACGGGTCCATCGACGCGGCGTCCCAGCCGTCCGCGCCCGCCTCCGCCCACTCGTCCCAGTCGGACGGCAGCGGCTTGAAGGCGATCAGGGTGTTGTGGGACGAGCAGCCGCCGAGCACCCTGGCTCTGCTGTGCCGGATGTTCGAGTTGCCGCGTGGCTGCTCGGTCGTGGGGTAGTCGTAGTCCAGCTCGCCGCCCAGGAGGCCCATCCAGCGGCGCAGGGTCAGGACGTCGTCGCGTCCCACGTCACTGGGGCCGCCCTCGATGAGGGCGACGGTGACGTCGGGGTCCTCGGTGAGCCGCGAAGCGATCACGGAGCCCGCGGTGCCGCCGCCGACGATGACATAGTCGTAGTGGTTCATGTTCTCCATCGCCTCTGCTCCTGTCAGCCCGCGAACCAGCGCACCGGGCGCGGGGCGAGGTTCTGGTAGATGTGCTTGGACTCGCGGTACTCGGCGAGACCCGTCGGGCCGAGCTCCCGGCCGATGCCGGACCTGCCGAAGCCGCCCCACTCGGCCTGCGGCAGGTAGGGGTGGAAGTCGTTGATCCAGACGGTGCCGTGGCGCAGCCGGGCCGCGACCCGGCGGCCGCGCCCCGGATCGGCGGTCCACACGCCGCCGGCCAGCCCGTACTCCGTGTCGTTGGCGAGAGTCACGGCCTCGTCCTCGGTACGGAACGTCTCGACGGTCAGGACCGGTCCGAAGACCTCCTCGCGCACCACGCGCATGGAGCGGTCGCAGTGGTCGAGGACGGTGGGCCGGTAGAAGTACCCCGCCCCCTCCGGGCGTTCGCCGCCCGCCCGCAGCACCGCACCCTCGTGGAGCGCGGAGGCCACGAACTCCTCGGTCCTGGCCAGCTGTTGCGCCGAGACCAGCGGACCGCACTCGACGCCGTCGTCGGTGCCGCGGCCGATCCGGATCAGCTCGGCGCGCCGGGCGAGCTCGGTGACGAACCGCTCGCGCACCGACTCCTGGACGATCAGCCGCGATCCGGCGGAACAGACCTGCCCGCTGTGGATGAAGGCGGCGTTGAGCGCCTGGTCCACGGCGGTGTCGAAGCCCTCCTCCGTGGCGCAGGCGTCCGCGAACACCACGTTGGGGTTCTTGCCGCCGAGTTCGAGCGCGACCTTCTTGACCGATTCCGCGGCGGCCCGCATCACCTTCGTCCCGCTGGCGAGCCCGCCGGTGAAGGAGACCAGGTCGACATCGGGGTGTTCGGCGAGCCGTGCGCCGACGGTGGCGCCGGGGCCGGTGACGATGTTGGCGACCCCGGCCGGCAGTCCGGCCTCGGCGAGCAGTGCGATCAGCGCGACCGTGGTCAGCGGCGTGACCTCGCTCGGCTTGATCACGAAGGTGTTGCCCGCGGCGAGAGCCGGCGCGATCTTCCAGCTGGCCTGGAGGAGCGGATAGTTCCATGGGGTGATCAGCCCGCAGACGCCGACGGGTTCATGCACCACGACGCTGTGGATCTCCTCGGACCCGGCATCGACGACACGGCCGCCGCTCTCGTTCATGACGAGGTCGGCGAAGTAACGGAAGGCGTCCCGTACGCAGTCCACGTCGACCCGGCCCTCTTCGAGCGTCTTCCCGGCGTCCCGGCACTCCAGGGCGCCGAGCCGCTCCCGGTCGCGCTCCAGCAGACCGGCCACCCGCCTGAGCAGCGCGGCGCGCTCCGCGACGGGCGTATGCGGCCAGGGACCCGCGTCGAAAGCGGTCCGGGCCGCGGCGACGGCGGCGTCCGCGTCCACGGCGTCCCCCTCGGAGACCACGGCGAACGCTGTCGCGTCCACGGGGTCGAGAACCTCGCGCGTGGCGCCGGATGCGGCGGCTCGCCACTCTCCCGCTACCTGGATCGTGTGTTGTGCCGACACGTCGTGTGCTGCCCTTTCGGTGGCCGTACGTCTGACGCCGGGCGAACCCCGGCGGTCTGGGCCTCTTCCCCGGAAGGCCGAAGCCATGCGTGCAGGCCGTTGTGAAGTGATCCGTGTGCCGGTTGTGTCAAATAGCTGGAAAGTCCACATATAAAACTATTTAGGTAAGGTGGGTCTCGGCCCGGAGCCGACCGTAAGGAGTGGGAACAGCCATGACGGACGAGCAGTACGAGGAGCCGGACAACACCGCGGTGCGGGTCGCGCTCTGGCGGGCGATGCATGTACAGGTCGACGCCGAGCCACATGTGTTCGAGGACGAGATCGGCCTGCGGCTGGTCGCGCCGGAAGCGGACTGGCGGAGCCGTCCCGACATGGACCCGGACGCCACCAGCGGGTTCCGGGCCTCCACCGTGTGCCGCGCCCGTTTCGTCGAGGACCTGGTCGCGGAGGAGATCAGCCAGGGCATCGACCAGTACGTCATCCTGGGAGCGGGCCTTGACACCTATGTCCAGCGCCGGCCCGAGACGGCTTCCCGGCTCCGGGTCTTCGAGATCGACCAGCCGGCCACCCAGGCCTGGAAACGCCGACGGCTGATCGAGCTCGGCTACGGAATCCCCGACCGGCTGCGACTGGTGCCGGTCGACTTCGAGGCGGGCGGCGACTGGTGGCAGCAGCTGTCGGGCGCCGGCTTCGACGCGAGCAGGCCGGCGCTCGTCGTCTGCGCCGGTGTCACGGTGTACCTCACCAGGGAGGCCATCGCGGCTACCCTGCGCGTGCTCGGCGGGCTCGCCCCCGGCTCGACGCTCGCCATGACGTTCATGCTGCCGTCCGAACTCGTCGATGACGCCGACCGCGACCGGCTGGAGGAGACCAAACCGAGGGCGCGCGCGTCCGGAACACCCTTCATCAGCTTCCACACCCCGCGGGAGATGCTCGCCCTGGCCCGCGCCGCCGGATTCGAGAGCGCCCGGCACGTGTCGGGACCCCAGCTGGCCGCACGCTACTTCGCGGACCGTACCGACGGCCTCCGCCCGTCGAGCGGCGAGGACCTGCTCATCGCCACCGTCTGAAACGCGGCCAGTTCCGTCGACGGGAACCGGCCGGAAAAGCGGATGCGCGTGGTCCCCGGTGCTGTCACGCTGCGCCGGTGAAGCGAGAAGAGATCTCCAGAATCGCCCATACCCACCACCCCATCAAGTCCCCGCTCGACGACGACTCGGTACGTCAACTGCTGGACCACGGCCTCACGCGCGGCGACGGGCGCGTACTCGACCTCGGCTGCGGCGGCGGGGAGTGGCTCCTGCGCGCACTGTCCGCCCGGCCGGAACTGCGGGCGGAGGGCGTCGACATCTCCGAGGGCGCACTGGCGGACGCCCGTACGCGCGCCACCGGGCTCGGCGTCGCGGACCGCCTGGCCCTCCACCAGCTGCCCGCCGCCGATTTCGTCTCGCCGCACCGGTTCGACCTGGTGCTGAGCTTCGGTGCGGCCCATGCCTTCGGCGGGCTGCTCCCCACCCTCGCCGCGGCCCGCGAACACCTGGCTCCGGGCGGCCGGGTGCTGGTCGGTGACGGCTTCTGGGAGCGCGAACCGTCACCGGAGGCCATCGAGATGCTCGGGGACTTCGCCGACCTCGCCACGACCGTGGACCGGGTCGTGGCCGACGGCTGGACGCCCGTCCACGGCCACGTCAGTACCCGCCAGGAGCTGGACGACTACGAATGGGCCTGCTGGGGGACGCTGGCCGACTGGGCGCTCGACCACCCCGGCCACCCCGACGGCGCGGAGGTGCTCGCCCTGTCCGCCACCCGGCGCACCGAATGGCTGCGCGGCTACCGCGACACCTGGGGCTTCGTCAGCCTGGTCCTGCGCCGCACCGCCGACTGAGCGGCGGACCGGGCCCGTCCTGCCTCCTGTGCGTCCCGCCGCCGTTCAGGTACCCGGCGGTGGCCTGAGCGCGGCGTACGTTCCGGCCCCGGCCGCCAGCAGCAGCACGCAGCCCGTGAAGACGAGTCCGGCCTGGCGCAGCCCGAGCCAGGTGGCGATGGCGCCGACCCCGACGACCGGTACCGAGATGCCGGTGTACGCGACGACGAAGAAGGCCGAGATGGTGCCGCCGCGGTGCTCGGCCGGGGCCGCACCGCTGACCAGGGTGAGCGCCGCGCGAAAGGCGAGGCCCTGGCCGGTGCCCCCGCACAGCGCCCCCAGGATCAGCAACGGCAGGGACTCGGCGATGAGCGACGACGCCACCAGCACCAGGCCCGCCATGAGAATGCCGCAGCCGGCCGGCAGCGCGCGGCGGGCGCCGAAACGCCGCGTCAGGGACTGCCCGAACGTCGAGGCCAGGAACACCGAGAAGACCACGGCCCCGATGACGGCCGCGTTGTGCACCCCCAGCGTCTGCGTGGCGAAGCTCGGCGCGACCGCCGTGAACAGTCCGAGCAGCGCGAAGCCGGCGAAGGCCGCCACGGAGGCGGGCACGAACACACTCCGCACCTCGGGCGGCACCGCCACACCCTGGGGCGCCGGGCGCGGCCACCGCTGCGGCTCTGCGACGGTCTCCGGAAGGAACCAGGTGATCCCGGATGCCACGGCCACCAGCCCCAGGTGGACCCAGAACGGCAGCGCCAGCGGCCAGGGCGTGTACTGGGCGAGGAGCCCGGACAGCAGCGGTCCGCAGCCCAGGCCTCCCATGTTCGCGGCCGTGGCGGCGAATCCGGCCCGCGCCTTCTGCGCGGGCCCGGCCAGTTCGATGACGGCCGCCGTCGCGGCGCCGCTCAGCAACCCCGCCGCGAACCCGGACAGCAGCCGTCCCGCGAAGAGCAGCGGCAGACCGCGCTCCAGCAGGAAGCATCCGGCACTCGCGGCCGACAGGGCCATCGCGCACAGGAGTACGGGTCTGCGGCCGACCTTGTCCGAGTAGTTGCCCGCCAGCAGCAGCACGGTGATGACCGCGACGGCGTACACGGCGAAGACGACGGTCACCATCAGCTCGGAGAAGCCGATCTGCTGCTGATAGAGCCCGTACAACGGCGTGGGCAGCGTGGTCCCGGCCATCCCGATGGCGAACACCACCGCCGCAGCCAGGTAGCCCGGATGCCGACTGCCACTTGTGTTCAGCGCATGCTCACGAACGATCACACTCGCCACCATATGATCGGCCGCCCGGCGAGGGGGCGTCCGGCGCGAAGGCGCGTATCAGGGGGAACGCCTGTCATACCGTCACCGCCCTCAGATGTCCGCGTTTCGGGAAATCTTCTCCTGATCGAGTGATCGACCAATCCGCCGGGCGTTCAGCACCGAATCAGCTGCGTGAAGATCCTCCGGACCACTCCGATTCCTGCCGTGCCCGCTGCCCGAGCCATGGGCCGGGCCGGTGGCGTCCGGACCGGACGTACCTCACTGCCTTTCCACCGGGGCGCGCGCTCGGTACCGGGCCGTCCTGACCGGCCCCGGCACCCGTCGCAGACGCAGCCGCCGGCCGCGACCGCTGCTCCCCGCCTTCCAGAACCCGTATTCCACAACCCCCGTTCCATCAACTCGTATTCCGTCAAGGAGAACACCATGAACGCCCTTCGCTACCGTCGTGCAGCCGTCGCCGTCGCCGCAGCCGCCGTACTTCCGCTGGCACTGACCGCGTGCTCGGACGACAGCTCCGACAAGGCGTCGGACAGCAAGTCCAGTGCCGCTGCCGCCGCTCCGGACGCTTCGGAGCCGGCCACGGCCGACTCGGCCTCGATGAACAAGCCGTTCGGCCCGGCCTGTGCGGGTGTCCCGAAGGAAGGCGCGGGCAGCTTCGACGGGATGTCGAAGGACCCGGTCGCCACGGCCGCGTCCAACAACCCCGACCTGTCCACCCTGGTGACGGCGGTCAAGAAGGCCGGCCTGGTCGACACGCTCAACAACGCCAAGAACATCACCGTGTTCGCACCCACCAACGAGGCCTTCGCCAAGATCCCGAAGGCCGACCTGGACAAGGTCCTCAGCGACAAGGCGACGCTCACCAAGATCCTGACCTACCACGTCGTGGGCCAGAAGCTCACCCCGAAGCAGCTGGAGAACGGCAGCTTCGACACCCTGGAGAAGTCCAAGCTCACCACCTCCGGATCGGGTGAGTCCTACAAGGTCAACGACAGCGCCAACGTGGTGTGCGGCAACGTGCCCACGGCCAACGCGACGGTCTACATCATCGACACGGTCCTGATGCCCAAGTAGTCCCGGGCGCAGCCCGCACAGAGCCGCCCCGCTGCGGACCCGGCCGGAATCGGCCCCCCGGTCCTGGTCCGCAGCGGGGCTTTTCGCGGCCCGCTCGCTCCGGTGTCCCGAGGGCTGTTCGTACCCCGCTCAGTGGAGGGTGCGGCTCAGCAGCCGGACGGCCGCTCGATGGTGAAGCCGCCGCCCCAGTCCACTCATCCTGAGCCGCCACGACAGTGGCCGGGGAGTCGCCCGGACGATGTCGAGTACCCGCCCCTTCATGGCAGCGGGCGGGATCGTCGCCGACGCCATCCCCAGACGGGCGGCGGTCGCCCGGAACTCCTCGCACTCGCGAAGACACGAGGGACATCCCGCGCAGTGCGCCTCGACGGCGGTGCGCTCCCGCCCCTCCAGTGCGTCAAGTGCGTACGCACCGGTCAGCATATGAACGTCGGACACCATTTCCTCCTGTATTTACGGGACGGGTGAGCGCCTGTGTGCGGGTGGTATGGGAAACGGCAACACCGAACCGAGGTACCGACTCTTCGTCACCCGAATTATCGATAACCGGAAACGCTTTGACGGAAAATCAGTGGGCTCTGTCTAATTCTTCTCCGAAGTCGTCACGGGTGCCGTCCGTCCGGCCGTTCGTGAGTAATCCGTAGCCGAGCCGGCTCCGGATTGGCGTCCGGGCGAAATTGGTCAAGAACACCCGAAAGCCCATGATGCTGAGATGATTTACCAACCGGGTGACCGGCCGGGCGGGTGAATGTTGGTCATGGGGCGGCAAACGGATGGCTGTTGCTTGATGCCACAGGTTCGCAATAAGCGGGCGGTTTCTCTTATGGCCTACGCGGGGCGGCGTGTTCTCCAGGAAATCGACACGGGTTCGGGAGGTCGCATTCGTGCCTTCATCTGCGGTGATGCGGGAAGCGGTGTGCGTTCGCTGAAGTAATTCCGGGGGAATGCGTGAATCCACGCCGGAGAAATGTGGTTCGCTGTCGCCCCGACGACCGGCGCGGGCACAGCTCCCGCGAAAGGCGCACGGAATTCTTCCCGTGTGCGCCGTCGTCGGCCCGTTCCGCCCATCCCATGGATCGCGCCGTACCCGCACCTGCGCCCCGGCCAGGAGGTGCGGCGGAGTTCCGTTGTCGAGAGGACCAGTCTTGACGTCCCCCATTCAGAGGCCGCGCAGCAGGCGCGTCCTCGACCACTCCCTCCTCGTCCTCGGTGCCGGTGCGCTGGCCACCGGGCTCGGAGTTCTCACCCTCGCACCCGGAATCAGTGCCGCCTCCAGCCACCGCGAGGCGCCGCTGATCGCCGGTGACCCGAGGGCGGACAACACCGATGTGTACGCGTTCACCAGCCCCGACCGCTCCGACACGGTGACGCTCGCCGCCAACTGGATCCCGTTCGAAGAGCCCAACGGGGGCCCGAACTTCTACCAGTTCGCCGACGACGCCCGGTACAACATCAAGATCGACAACACCGGCGACGGCAACGCCGACGTCACGTACACCTGGCGCTTCCGCACCCTGACCAGGGACGCGGGCGGTCAGTTCCTCTACAACACCGGCCCGGTCACCTCGCTCAACGACCCGGACCTCAACATCCGGCAGGTCTACGACCTCACGGTGACCACCTCCCGCGGCACCTCGACCGTGCTGCGCGGGGCCCCCGTGGCGCCGTCGAACGTGGGCAAGGCGTCCATGCCGAACTACGCGACCCTGCGCGCACAGGCGGTACGCGACGCCACGGGTGGCCGCAAGGCGTTCGCCGGACAGGCGGAGGACCCGTTCTTCGCCGATCTGCGCGTCTTCGACCTGCTCTACGGCGGGAACCTCGGCGAACGCGGACAGGACACCCTCGCCGGGTACAACGTCAACTCGGTCGCCCTCCAGATCCCCAAGAAGGACCTGGCACTGCGGGGCAACGCCACCCGTAACCCGGTCGTCGGGATCTGGTCGACCACCGAGCGCCGCGGCGTCCAGGTCACGGACTCCCGGACGGCGAGCGCCCAGGCCGGCTGGAAGCAGGTTTCCCGCCTCGGTAACCCACTCGTCAACGAGGTCGTCGTACCGCTCAAGTACAAGGACGCCTTCAACACCCTCAACCCCAGCCAGGACCGGACCGTCCAGCCGGTCGTGGACAAGGTGCTGGACCCGATCCTGCCGAAGCTGATCCAGAAGGTGTACGGCGTACCCGCCCCGAAGGCCCCGCGCAACGACCTCGCGGAGATCTACCTCACCGGCATCTGCAAGGCCTGCGGACCGGTCAAGGCAGATCTGAACGCACACCGGCTGAACAAGGACGCCCCGCTCAAGAAGATCGTCCCCGCCGAGGAACTGCGGCTGAACATGGCCGTTCCGCCGACCGCGAAGCCCAACAGGCTCGGCGTCCTCGCCGGGGACCTGGCCGGATTCCCGAACGGACGCCGGCTCACCGACGACGTCATCGACATCTCCCTCCAGGCGGTCGAAGGAGCCGCCCAGACGGGCAAGCTCGTCCCCGCGCTCGCGGACGGCGACAAGGTCGATGCCAATGAGGTGCCCTTCGGCACGCGCTTCCCGTACCTGGCGCTCCCGCACACCAAGAGCGTCAACAGCGGCCCGGCCGGCCGCACCGGGCAGTCGGCGATGACACCGTCGAGCGCCGCCGCGATCGGCACCGCGGGCGTCGCCCTGCTGGGTGTCGGAGGACTGCGCCTGCGCCGGCGCCGCGCCACGAGCTGACCGGCCGCCCCTGCACCGGGGGCGAGACCCGCTCACATCGGTGTCCGGACCGGACCGGCCGGTCCGGACACCGACTCCGCCCCGCCCGTCCCACACCACCGGGAGAACCAGTGCCAGCCCCGACCGACGAAGTCCCCGAGCCCGCCGCCGGAGGCGGCAGACGACGACTGCGCAGCACGGTGGTCACCCTCGCCCTGGGGGGCACCCTGTTCACGGTCGGGGCCCTGGGCCTGGCTCCCCAGCAGACGCCCACGCCCACGGCCGTGTCCGGCCCGGACGCACCCCGCGCCAAGGACCCGACCGAAGCCCTGCGGACCCGGGTACGCAGACTGCCCGCCGATCCCGGCGGCTGGTCGTCCCTCGGCATGGCCTACGTACAACAGGCCCGCAGCACCGCGGACGCGGCCACCTACGACCGGGCCCGGACCGCCCTGCGCAAGTCCCTCGCCCTCCAGCCGGCCGGCAACTTCGCGGCGGAGACCGGGATGGGAGCCCTCGAATCCGCCCGCCACCATTTCGCCGAAGCCCTCACCTGGGCGCGGCGCGCCACCACCGACAACCCCTACAGCGCACCCGCCCAAGGCGTCCTGGCCGACGCGCTCACCCAGCTCGGCCGCTACGAGGAGTCCTACGCGGCGGTGCAGCGCATGAGCGACCTCAGACCCGACAGCAGCGCCCTCGCCCGTGCCTCGTACAGCTGGGAACTGCGGGGTGACACGGCGCGGGCACGCGACCTGATGAACAAGTCCCTCCAGGCGGCCGGCACCCCGGCCGACAAGGCGTTCGCCCTGACCCACCTCGCCACCCTCTCCCTGGAGACCGGGGACCCGCGCACCGCCCTGAAGCTGGCCGGCACCGGACTCGCCGTACTCCCGGGCGACGCCGCCCTCCTGGAGGCACGGGCCCGCGCCCACACCGCGCTCGGTGACACCCGCCAGGCCGTCACCGACTTCACCGCCGCCGTCGCCGCGGCGCCCCTGCCGCAGTACCTCCTCGGGCTCGGCGACCTCCAGCGGTCGCTCGGACACCGTGCACAGGCCGAGGAGCAGTACGGCGTACTCAGGGCGCAGGAGACGCTGAGGAAGGCGAGCGGCGGGGTGCCGGACGCGGACGCGGTGCTCTTCGAGGCCGATCACGGCAGCCCGCGGACCGCCGTCGCGATGGGGCGCGCCGCTCTGCGGCAACGGCCGTTCATCGCGGTCCACGACGCGTACGCCTGGGCCCTGCACCGGGCCGGACGCGATACCGAGGCGGTCGAACAGGCCGACCTCGCACTCGCCCTCGGCACCGTGAGCGCACCGTTCCGCTACCACCGGGCGCTCATCAACCAGGCGCTCGGCCGGACCGGGGACGCCGCCACCGACCTGCGCCGTGCCCTGGCGACCGATCCCCACTTCCATCCGGTGGACGCCCCCCGGGCCCGCACCGAGCTCAGCAGAATCGACACCGTCCGATGAACCGACAGCTCTCCCGCGTCCTCTCCTCGCTGACCCTCACGGGAACGCTGACCGTGCTCCTGACCTCCCTCGCCACCACGGCGCACGCCCACCCCCTCGGCAACTTCACGGTCAACCACCACACCGGGCTGACCTTCCGGCCGGACGCCGTCGGCGCGCTGATCGTGGTGGACCGCGCGGAGATCGCCACCGCCCAGCTCAGCCCCCGCGTCGACCGGGACCACGACGGTTCCGTCGACACCGCCGAGGCACGGTCCTTCGCCGCCGGGGACTGCGCCCTGCTCACCCGGCAGCTGCGTCTGGACATCGGCGGTACACCGGTGCGCTGGAAGAACGTGGGCGGCACGTTCACATTCCGGCCGGGCGAAGGAGGACTGCGGACCAGCAGGCTCAGCTGCACCCTCGACGCCGCCGCGGAACTGGGCCGGCCGGCGGACATCGACGTGCGCACGGAGTACGACGAACGGCGCATCGGCTGGCAGGAGATGACCGCACGCGGGCAGGGCGTCACGCTCACCCGGTCCACCCTGCCCACCACCTCTCCGACCGACGAACTCCGCCACTACCCCAAGGACCCGCTGGCCACGCCCCTGGACCAGCGGTCGGCCCGGCTGCGCACCGAACCCGGCGAGGGCCGCTCCGCCGCCGTGGCACGGACGGTGCTGCCGGGAGCGGGCCCGGTCACCGTGGCGCTGGACAAGGTCTCCGGAGTCTTCGACGCACTCGTGGGACGACGCGAACTGACCGTTCCGGCCGGGCTGCTGGCTCTGCTGCTCGCCCTTGTGCTCGGCGCCTCGCACGCCGCGCTGCCCGGTCACGGAAAGACCATCATGGCCGCGTACCTGGCGGGCCGCCGCGGCTCTCCGAGGGACGCCGTCACCGTCGGGGTCACCGTCACCTTCACCCATACCGCGGGGGTGCTGGCACTCGGTCTCGCCCTGCCGCTCGCGACGTCGCTGGCGGGGGAGACCGTGCTGGCCTGGCTCGGACTCGTCAGCGGGCTGATGGTCACCGGGATCGGTCTCTGGCTCCTGCGCGCCGCACTGACGAAACGCCCGTCCCACGGCCACCACCACGCCCACGGCCATCACCACGGGCACAGCCATCACCACGGGCACAGCCACCACCACCACGACCACCACGACCCTCATCACGGACACATCCCGGAATCGGTGCTCCCGGCCGGGCACGGCGGTACGGTCCTCGCCCCCGCCCCCGCCCCCGCCAGGGACCGCACGCACAGCCACGCCCCCCACCGAGCCCGTCCGGCCCGCACCTCACGCACCGGGCTGATCGGGATGGGGATCGCGGGAGGCCTCGTTCCCAGCCCCTCCGCCCTGGTCGTCCTGCTCGGCGCCGTCGCCCTCGGGCGAACCGCCTTCGGTGTGCTGCTCGTTGTCGGGTACGGCCTGGGAATGGCCGTGACGCTCACCCTCGCGGGACTGCTGCTGGTACGGCTGCGGGACGGGTTCGAGGCGCGCGCGGAGAAGTACGCCCGGCTGCGCGCCCCGTTCGCCCGGCTCGCGGGGATCGGCCCTGCCGCGTCCGCCGCGCTCGTGCTGGCCGTGGGAGCCCTCCTGACCCTGAGGGCTGCGGCCGGTCCCTGGTAGTCAGCCGAGCGTGATCCGCCGGAAGCGGGCCAGGGAGAGCGCCATGAACACGGCGACCACGGCCCCGGCGCAGCACAGCGCGTACGGCAGGGCGTGCACGACGGGCCACGCCCCGCTCGTCGGCATGCCCACCGGTGGCGAGTTGCCGAAGAGCCCGCGCACCGCCGTGGCCGTGGCCGATACCGGATTCCATTCGGCGACGCCGCGCAGGGGTCCTGGCATCGTGTGGGTCGAGACGAAGGCCGAGGACACGAAGGTGACGGGGAAGAGCCAGATCAGGCCGGCGCTCTGGGCGACCTCCACACTCCGTGCCAGCAGACCGATGGCCGCCCCGACCCAGGACATGGCGAACGCGAAGAGCAGCACGAGCAGATAGGCGAGGACCGCGTCGGCAGCGGACCCGGTGATGCGCCAGCCCACCAGCAGACCGCACAGCGATGTCACGGCCAGGGTCACCGCGCTCATGACCAGATCCGACAGCGTGCGGCCGAGGAGCACGGCGAGCCGGGGCATGGGCAGGGCGCGGAAGCGGTCGACGATGCCCTTGTCCATGTCGTTGGCCAGCCCCAGGGCCGTGAACGCCGCGTTGAAGGTGACCGCCTGGGCGAAGATCCCGCCCATCAGGAAGGTCCGGTACCCGGCGCCGCCGAGGCTGCCCCCGAACACGTACGCCAGCAGCAGGACGAACATCACCGGCTGCACCAGGGCGGCGATCACCGAGCCCGGTGTGCGGCGCAGGTTGAGCAGATTGCGCCAGGCGACGATGGTGGCGTCGCGGCCCAGCCGGCCGATCCCGGTCATCGCGCCGCCTCCCCGCCGCCGGCCGCGCCGACCGGCGCCGCGCTCTGCCGCCGCGCCGGATCGGGCTGCCCGGTCAGGGCCATGAAGACATCGTCCAGGGTCGGCGGGGCGAGCTCCACGTCCCGGACCCGGATCCCGGCCAGCCGCAGCCGTCCGAGCGCGTCCTCCAGTGTGAGGGCGCCGTGCTCGGTGGTGACCGTGAGCCGCCCCGTGCGCTCGTCGAGCACCGGGAGGTGCGGTCCCAGGCCCGCCAGGATCTCCGCGGCCGTCGGCCTGAGACACGGCTCGGGCACGGTGAGGGACAGCCGCTCGCCGCCGACCCGGCCCTTCAGCTCCGGGGCGGTGCCCCGTGCGACGACCCGGCCGTGCTCGATGACCACGATGGTGTCCGCCAGCTGATCGGCTTCCTCCAGGTACTGGGTGGTCAGCAGGACCGTGGTGCCGCCCGCGACGAGTTCCTGGATCGAACGCCAGGTGTCGGCGCGGCCCCGCGGGTCGAGCCCCGTGGTCGGCTCGTCCAGGACGACGACGACCGGACGGGCGACGAGCGCGCCCGCCAGATCGAGGCGCCGGCGCATGCCGCCCGAGTAGCTGCCGCTCGGCCGGTCCGCGGCCTCTTCGAGGTGGAAGCTCTCCAGCAGCTGCCCTGCTCTGCGCCGGGCGGCATGCCGGCCCATTCCGTAGAGACGGGCGACGAGATACAGATTCTCCCGCCCCGTCAGCTTCTCGTCGACCGCCGCGTACTGGCCGGAGAGGCCCAGGTTCTTCCGCACGCTCTCGGGGTCCTTGCGGATGTCGTGCCCCGCCACCCGGGCCTCTCCGCCGTCCGGCCGGAGCAGGGTGGACAGGATGCGCACCGCAGTGGTCTTGCCCGCCCCGTTGGGCCCGAGCACACCCAGTACGGTGCCGGGCGCCGCTTCCAGGTCCACCCCGGCCAGAGCATGTCTGTCGCCGTACCTCTTGGTGAGCCCCTCTGCACGTATCGCCGGCTCGTTCCGCCGCTCCGTCATGGTTGCCTCTCGTCGTGCGGGTGCGGTGATCGGGTGGGTCAGGCCATGGCGACGCGGGCGCTCCTGGGCGTCAGATCCGTCCAGTGCACCTCTACGTAGTCCAGGCACGCGGCGTGGTCGGCGGGTCCGTACACGGCCCGCCACCCCGCGGGGATCTCGGCGAAGGAGGGCCACAGGGCGTGCTGGTCCTCGTCGTTGACCAGGACACGGTGCTGGGTCTGCGGGTCGTCGAAGGGGTTGGTCATCGGGTCTCTCCCTGGTTGGTGTCGTGGCCGGCGCCGAGCGCGCCGGCCAGCGTGGTCCCGATCAGCGCGCGGGCGTCGGGCCGCATCATCTGGGCGTGCGCGCACGCCACGTCGTGGTTCTCGACCGGGCCGCTGATGTACGGCGCCCAGAGGCCGAGTCCGAAGGTGTCGGCGGGACGGCCCTCGGTGGCGGTGAAGAAGAGGGCAGGTCCCTCGAAGCGCCGGGGTGTGTACTTCCGCATCAGCCGGGCCTGGCCGGCGAAGTTGTCCACCATCGCGTCGATGACGGAGGGCTCCAGCGAACCGAGCGGGCTCCCGCTGCGGCGGAACGCGTCGCGGACCGCGCTCGCCCCGACCGCGCCCTCCCGGCCGAGGCCCTCCTCGCCCACCCCCATGTTGGACAGCAGCGCCCGGAACACTGTGTCCCGGTCCGCGTTGTCGAGGTCGTCCAGCGGAGCCAGCGGGAAGGCGTCCAGAATCGCGAGCAGCGCCACCCGCTCCCCGGCCTCCTGGAGCTGGACCGCGACCTCCTGCACCACGTTGCCGCCGAAGGACCAGCCCATCAGGTGGTACGGCCCGGCCGGCTGGACGGCGCGGAGCTCACGCACGTAGACGGCGGCCATCTCCTCGATGCTCGCCGGGAACGGTTCGCCGCCGTCCAGATTCGGCGTCTGCAGCCCGTACACCGGCTGGCCGGGATCGAGATGGGGCAGCAGACCGGCGTAGGACCAGGCGAGTCCGCCCGCCGGGTGGACGCAGAACAGCGGGGGCCGGCTGCCCGTGGTCCGCAGCGGCAGGAGCGTCGCCAGCGGATTGTCCCGCGCGCCGTCGAGGAGCCGTTCCGCGAGCCGGGCCACCGTCGGCGCCTCGAAGAGACTCCGGATGCTGAGCTCGACGCCCAGCGCGGTCCGGACGCGTCCGGCCAGCCGGGTCGCGAGCAGCGAGTGGCCGCCCAGCGCGAAGAAGTCGTCGTCGATCAGGACGCGTTCGACGCCGAGCACCTCGGCGAACAGCGTGCACAGGACGTCCTCGCGAGGGTTGCGGGGGCTGCGTCCCTCGGTGTCCGTCACGCCGAGGGGCGCCGGGCGGGTCAGCGCGTTCCGGTCCAGCTTCCCGCTCTGGGTGAGCGGGAGGCGGTCCAGGCTCTGCCAGCCCGACGGGACCATGTAGCCGGGCAGGTGCCCGGCCGCGAACTCCCTCAGCGCCGCGAGGCGTTCGGGCTCCGCCGGGGCCCGCTCGCCCTCCGGTGGGGCGGACAGCACCACATGGGCGTCGAGCCGGGTCCCCGCAGCGCCGTCCACGCGCGCGACCACGGCGGCGGCCACGACATCGGGGTGCGTGGTCAGCACCGTCGCCACCTCGTCGGGTTCGACCCGGAAGCCGCGCACCTTGATCTGTCCGTCATCGCGCCCAATGAAGAGCAGCGAGCCGTCCGGTGCGCGCACCGCGCGGTCGCCGGTGCGGTACATCCGGCTCGATGCCGGGCCGTAGGGGTCGGGAACGAAGCTGCGGGCGGTCTCGGCGGGCCTGTCGTGGTAGCCGTGCGCCAGGCTGCGGCCCGAGAGGTACAGGTCCCCGGTCACCCCCAGCGGTACCGGGCGCAGCCTCTCGTCGAGCAGCGCGACCCGGGTGCCGGTCACGGGACCGCCGAGCACCGGGCGGGCGGTGTCGGAGATCCGGGCGACCAGGGTGTCGACGGTGGTCTCCGTGGGACCGTAGAAGTTCCAGCTCTGCACGTCCGCGACGCTGTGCAGCGCCGTCCACAGCGCGGCCGGGACCGCCTCGCCGCCGAGGATCAGGGCCGTCGGGCGATGGCCGGTCCCGGCGGACAGGAGTCCCGCCTCCAGGAGATGGCCGACGTGGGTCGGGGTCGACTCCAGCACGTCGAGTTCCCGGGAGCGCACGACGTCCACCAGGGCCTCGGAGTCGCGTCGGGTGTCGTCGTCCAGCAGGTGGAGTTCGTGCCCGTCGATCATCCACAGCAGGGGGTCGAGGGACGCGTCGAAGGACAGCGCCGCGGTCAGCGCCACCCGCAGCCGTCGCCCGCCGCGTGCCCGGACGGCGGGTGCGAAGACCTGGTGGCGGTGGTGGTCCAGCAGCCGCGCGAGCGAACCGTGTCCCACCCGTACGCCCTTGGGACGGCCGGTGGAACCCGAGGTGTGGATCAGGTACGCGGCGTCGCCCGGGGTCGGACGGGCCGTGGGCGGGGGAGTGGCGGTGGCCGGTTCCGGTTCCGTGGCGCCGCCGAGCACCAGGGGGCGCCACGGGCCGGTCGGCCGGTGCCCGGTCGCGCCGGCGACGACGACCAGCGCGGGCCGCGCGTCGTCCAGCACCGCCGCGATCCGGCCGTCCGGGAGGCTCGCGTCGAGCGGTGCGTAGAGCGCGCCCGCCTTCAGCACACCGAGCAGCGCCGCTACGGAGTCGAGGGACCGGGGCAGCAGTACCGCGACGCACTCACCCGGCCGGACACCCTCGGCGCGCAGCAGGGCCGCGATGCGGTCGGAGCGGGCGTCGAGCCGTGCGAAGGTCGCCTCGCCGTCCGGGGCGACCACGGCGACGGCCTCGCGGCGCGCGGCGACGGTTTCGGCGAACCGGCACAGGACGGTCCCGGTTTCGGCTCCGGTTCCGCCGTCGCCGAGGGCGAGCAGCCGGGACTCCTCCGGTCCGGCCAGCACCGGCAGATCGGCCAGCGGGGTGTCCGGCGCCTCGACCGCGTGCGCCGTCAGCGTGAGGAACCACTCGGTGATCCGGCGAGCGGTGGCGGTGTCGAAGAGGTCCCGGCCGAACTCCAGCGTGCCGTCCAGGTACGTGCCGCCGTCGCCGTCCTGCCGTTCCGTGAAGCTGAACGACAGATCGAACTTGGCCGCCGCCGTGTCGACCTCGTGGACCCGGGTCCGCAGTCCGGGCAGCTCCGTGTGGGGCGGCGGGGTGTTGTTGAGGGTCAGCATCACCTGGAAGAGCGGATGGCGGCTCAGCGAACGAACCGGCCGCACCTCCTCCACGAGCCGCTCGAACGGAAGGTCCTGGTGGGCGTAGGCGGCGAGATCGGTCTCCCGTACCCGGGCCAGCAGCTCCGCGAAGTCCGGGTCGCCGCTCATGTCGGCGCGCAGGGCCAGGGTGTTCACGAAGAACCCCACCAACGGCTCCAGCACTTCGTCGGTCCGGCCCGCCACGGGGGTGCCGAGGGTGATGTCGTCGCCGGAACCGGTCCGGTGCAGCACGGCGGCCAGCGCGGCGTGCAGCACCATGAAGGTGCTGGATGCCGACTTCCTGGCCAGCCGCGCGATGCCCGCCGTCGTCGCCGGGGGCACGCGGAAGGTCACCGAACCGCCCCGGCCGCTCGGCACGACCGGCCGGGGACGGTCGGCGGGCAGCGGTGTCTCCGCCGGTGCGCCCGCCATCTCCGCCTTCCAGTAGGCGAGCTGGCCGGACATCAGCGAATCGGGGGTATCGGTCCCGCCCAGCAGGCCGCGTTGCCACAGGGCATAGTCCGGGTACTGCACCGACAGCGGTGCCAGGCCGGGCGGCCGCCCGGCGGTCCGGGCCGCGTAGGCCTCGGCCAGGTCCCGCGCCAGTGGGCCCATCGACCATCCGTCGGCCGCGATGTGATGCACGACCAGGAGCAGCGTGTGGCGTTCCGCCGATGTGCGGAACAGCTCCGCGCGGAGGGGGATCTCAAGGGCCAGGTCGAACGGGCGTCCCGCCGCCTCGCGCAGCGCCGTCCGGACATCGCCTTCCGGTACCGCCCGCACGGGCATATCGGGCCGGGCGTCGTCGGGAGCGAGGACGGCCTGGAACGGCTCGCCGTCGCACACCCCGATGAGGGTTCGCAGGCTCTCGTGCCGTGCCACCAGGTCCGTCACGGCCAGCCGCAGCGCCGAACGGTCCAGCACGCCGTCCAGTTCCACGGCGAAGGCGATGTGGTACGAGGCTCCCTCCGGGTCCAACTGGTTCAGGAACCACAGCCGTTGCTGGGCCGGGGACAGCGCGGGGCGGTCGGGCCGCACCGCCGGGCGCAGCGCGGGCCGCGCCGCGCCCGCCCCGTCCAGCCGTCTCGCGAGGGCCGCCGGGGTGGTGGACTCGAAGAGCGCGCGCAGCGGGAGTTCCACACCGAAGGCGGTCCGGACCCGGCCGACGACGCGGGTGGCCAGCAGCGAGTGGCCGCCCAGTTCGAAGAAGTCCTCGTCCCTGCCGACGTGCTCGTGGCCCAGGCACTCCGCGAACAGAGCGCACAGGATCTCCTCCCGCGGCGAACGCGGCGACTGCGCTGCCGCCCCGTCGGCGTCCGCGTCCCGGCGGGGCGGGGCGTCCTCGCCCGGCGGCAGTGCCCGGAAGTCGACCTTGCCGTGCGGTGTCAGGGGTATCGAGCCGAGGTGCGTCACGGTGGCGGGCACCATGTACGCGGGCAGCCGTTCCGCCACGAAGGAACGCAGCTCACGCGCGGAGGGACGGCTGCCGTCCCTCGGGACGACCCAGCAGGCCAGCCGCCCGCCGTCCGCCCCCGCGACCGCGGCGACCGCGCACCGGTCCACGTCCGGATGGCCGCTGAGCACGCTCTCGACCTCGCCGGTCTCCACCCGGAATCCCCGGACCTTGACCTGGCCGTCGGCCCGCCCCACGAAGACCAGCAGCCCGTCCTGCCGCCGTACGAGGTCACCGGTGCGGTACATGCGGGCACCGGGGGCCCCGTAGGGATCGGGGACGAAGCGGGACGCGGTGGCCGCCGGGAGATTCTCGTAGCCCCGGGCCAGCCCCGCCCCGGACACGTAGAGCTCGCCGGTGGTGCCCGGGGCGACCGGCCGTAGCCGCGCGTCCAGAACCCGGGCCCGGGTGCCCGCGACCGAACGGCCCAGGTGCGGGCGGACGCCGGGGACGACCTGGCCCATCACGCTGTCGACGGTGGTCTCGGTGGGCCCGTAGAGGTTCCACACGGTGACGTCGCGGAGCGCGGCGAGCTTCGCCCAGAGCCGTTCCCCCAGGGCCTCGCCGCCGAGCGCCACAACCTTCGGGCGGCGCCGGCCGGTGGTGAACAGGCCGTTCGCCGCGAGTTGTCCGAGGAAGGACGGGGTCGTCTCGATGACGTCGATCGCGCGATCGTGGACCAGAGCGGCCAGGGCCTCGGGATCCCGCCGGGTGGTGTCGTCCACCAGGTGGAGTTCATGTCCGGCGATCATCCAGAGCAACGGGTCCCAGGAGGCGTCGAAGGTCATGGCCGCCGTCAGCGCGACCCGCAGCGGACGGCCGTCGTTGAAGGCCTCCGCCGGTTCCATGAGCCGCTCGCGGTGGCTCGCGTACAGGGCGGCCAGGGCGCCGTGCTCCACCGTGACGCCCTTGGGCAGCCCGGTGGAGCCCGAGGTGTGCAGCACGTACGCGGCGTCCCCCGCCCGTGGCGCGGGCGGCGGCGGACCTGCGGCGGCGTCCCCGGGAACCGGCCCGTCCAGCAGCAGCCGGGGTGTTGTGGCGGGAAGGGAACTGTCCGTTCCGGCCGCGGTCAGCAGGAGCCGGGGCGCGGCCGTGTCGAGGATCAGCTGGTTGCGGGCCGCCGGCTGGGCGGGGTCCAGCGGTACGTGGACGGCCCCGGCCCGCAGTACGGCCAGCAGCGCCACGATGTGTCCGGTGGTACGGGGCATGGCGACGGCCACCCGGTCGCCGTGGCCGGCCCCCGCCTGCCGGATGCGCCGAGCGAGGTGCTCCGTGCGGGCCAGCAGTTCACCGAAGGTCAGCCGCCCGTCGGGCGCGACGACGGCGGTCCGGCCGGGCTGCAGGGCGCCGCGGGTGGCGAGGACGTCCAGCACCGTCAGGTCCGGGACGCCGCTGCCGGAGGATCCGGGTGACGGGCGGGCGCCTGCTCGCAGAGGCGGTTCGTCGAGGGCCTCGGCGCGCTGGACCGGGGTGAGGAAGCAGACGTCGTCGGCGGGCCCGTCCGGACCGGCGAGCAAGGCGGTGAGCAGCCGGGAGAAGTGCTCGGCGAACCGTTTCGCCGTGGACGGGTCGAAGAGATCGTGACTGAACTCCAGCTCCCCCTCGATCCCGGCGGGCGCACCCGCGCGGTCGAAGCGCTCGGCCAGGTCCCAGGTGAGATCGAACTTGGCCCCCGTGCCGCGCACCGAGCTCTGGTGGCTGACCGCGAGGCCCGGTAGCACCGGGCGGGGGACAGGGGTGTTGTTGAGGCTGAACATGACCTGGAAGAGGGGATGCCGGGAGGCGGAGCGCTCCGGTGCCAGTGCCTCCACGACGCGCTCGAAGGGCAGGTCCTGATGCGCGTAGGCCGCGAGGTCGCTGCGCTTCACCCGCGCCACGAGCTCCCGGAAGCTCGGGGCTCCGGACGTGTCGGCCCTGAGTACCAGGGTGTTGACGAAGAAGCCGACCAGTTCGGAGAGGCTCTCGTCGGTGCGCCCCGCCACCGGGGTCCCGATCGCGATGTCGTCGCCCGCGCCCAGCCTGCTCATCAGCGCCGCGAGCGCGGCGTGCAGCACCATGAACGCGCTGGCCCCGCTCTCAGCGGCCAGATCGACGAGCGCCCGGTGCGCGGCCGGGCCGACGACGACCGGGACGCGCCCGCCACGGCCGGTGGACCTGGCGGGACGCGCCCGGTCCGCGGGGAATCCGGACTGTTCGGGCAGGCCCTCCAGCGCCGCGGTCCAGTGCGCGAGCTGGCGTCCCGCCACGCTGTCCGGCTGTCCGGGGTCCCCGAGCAGGGACCGCTGCCACAGCGCGTAGTCGGCGTACTGCACCGGCAGCGGCTCCCAGCGGGGCGCACCCCCGAGGGCGCGGGCGGTGTAGGCGGCGGAGAGGTCCCGCAGCAGCGGGCCGACCGACCAGCCGTCCGCGGCGATGTGGTGGAGCACCAGCAGCAGTACGTGTTCATCGGTGCCGGCCGGGAACAGCTCGGCGCGCAGCGGCAGTTCGCGGTCCAGCGCGAACGGGGCGGGATCGGGCCGTACGTCCTGCGCGTCGCAGGCCTCCCGCACCACCAGCGGAGAATCGGCCGCGCCCGGTTCGAGCACGCGCTGGACGACCCCTTCCGCGTCCTCGGAGAAGACCGTACGAAGGCTCTCGTGCCGCGCGACGACGTCATCGAGCGCCGCGGAGAGGGCATCGCGGTCCAGCGCACCGGACAGCCGCAGCGCCAGCGGCAGGTGATAGGCCGCTCCCGCGTCGCCCATCGCCTCCGTCACCCAGAGGCGCTGCTGCCCGAACGAGGCGGGCAGCCGCCGCGGGCGGGGACGCACCGGGCCCACCGCGGGGCGCGCGGGCGGCGCGGTGTCCAGCAGCGCGACGAGCCCGGCCGGTGTGGGCGCCTCGAACAGGGCCCGGATCGGCAGCTCGACGCCGAACCCGGCCCGGATCAACCCGACCAGACGGGTCGCCAGCAGAGAGTGTCCGCCGAGCAGGAAGAAGCCGTCGTCCCGCCCCACCTCTGTCAGGCCGAGGCACTCGGCGAACACGGCGCACATCCGCTCCTCCTGAGGCGTGCGCGGCGCGCCGCCCCGGACGGCCACCGGGCGGGCCGGGGGCAGCCGGCCCGGGTCCAGCTTGCCGTTCGGGGTGAGCGGCAGCCGTTCCACCGTCGCGTAGGCGGACGGCACCATGTGGCCCGGAAGAACCCGGGCCAGGGCGTCCCGTACGGCTTCGAGACCGGGGGCGGCACTCGCGTCGGCGGGCACCAGGTAGGCGGCGAGGCGCTCCTCGCCTTCCCGCACCGCGACCGGGGTCACCGCCGCCTCGCTCACCCCGGGCAGCTCCCGCAGGGCCGCCTCGATCTCGCCGGTCTCCACGCGGTGACCGCGGATCTTGATCTGGCCGTCGCCGCGGCCGAGGAACTCCAGCATCCCGTCATCGCCCCACCGCGCGAGGTCCCCGGTGCGGTACATGCGGGCGCCGGACGGCCCGAACGGGTCCGGCATGAAGCGTTCCGCGGTGAGTCCCGGCCGTCCGGAGTAGCCGCGGGCCACGCCCTCGCCGGAGAGGTACAGCTCACCGGTGCCGCCGCGCGGTACCGGGTGGAGCGAGGGATCGAGCACATAGGCACGGGCGCCGGTGACCGGCCGCCCGATGACCGGGTTCCGGCCGGCTATCCGGGTCGTGACCGCGTCGACCGTGGCCTCCGTCGGTCCGTAGAAGTTGAAGACGAGGAGATCGTCCCGTTCGGCGAGCTCCCGCCACAGGGCCTCGTCGACGGGTTCGCCGCCGAGGGCGATGACGCGTGGCCGGTGCGCGGGGGCGGTGAGCAGGCCTGCGGTGAGCATCTGCCGCAGATAGGTGGGTGTCGTCTCGATGGCGTCGATGCGTTCCCGCACCAGGTGGTTCACCAGCGCCTGGGGGTCGCGCCGGACGTCGTCGTCGATGATGTGCAGTTCGTGTCCCGCCGCCATCCACAGGACGGGGTCCCAGGACGCGTCGAAGGAGGTCGCCGCCGTCAGCGCGACCCGCAGCCCCCTGCCGTAGGTCTCCTCCGCCAGGGCGTGGGACTCCTGCCGGTGGTGTTCGAGGAGATTGCTCAGGGAGCGGTGCTCGACGACGACGCCCTTGGGCCTTCCGGTGGAGCCCGAGGTGTAGATGACGTACGCGGTGTCCCTCGGTCCGGGCCCGACCGGCGTGCTCACATCGGGTTCCTGCCGGACGAGTTCCGGATCCACCAGCGGCAGGGCCCGTGCGGGATCGATGACGTGCGCGGTCCCGGAGTTCGCGACCAGCGCGGCCGGGGCCGAGTCCTCGATCATGAAGGCGAGCCGCTCCGCCGGATACGAGGGGTCGAGCGGCAGGTACGCGGCTCCCGCGCGCATCACGGCCAGCATCGCCACGACAAGTTCGGTGGAACGGGGCAGACCGACGGCGATCTTCGCGCCGGGCCGCGCCCCGGCGGCGGCCAGCACCGCGGCGAGGGCGTCGACCCGGCCGTTCAGCTCCGCGAACGTCAGCCGGGTGTCCCCGGAGACGACCGCGGTCGCGTGCGGGGTGGCCAGGGCCTGCCGGTCGAGCTGCTCGGGCAGGGTGACCGGCACGCCGCCGGTGCTGTCCGGGGCGGCGCGGTGCGGTGCGGCGAGGCCCGGGACGAGCCGGCGCTCGGCCTCGCTGAGGAAGTCCAGCGAGCCGATCGTGCGGGACGGGTCGTCGGTGAACTGCTCGATCAGCCGGCACAGCCGGCGGTGGTGCCCGGCCAGCTCCTCGGGTGTGTAGCGGGCGGAGTTGCCGTGCAGGTCGATGTGGAGCCCGCCGTCCGCGTACGAGGCGTGCACGGCGACGGCGAGATCGTCCACCGGGCCGATGGCCAGGTTGTGCAGGGTGGCCCGGTGCGGACCGAAGCTGAGACTGTCGTCGAACGCCAGGATGTTGACCGTGGGGCCGCTCAACGGCACATCCGTACCGGCGAGTCCGAGATCCTGCCGCAGCTCCTCCGTCGCGTACCGCTGATGCCGGAGTACCTTGCGGCCCTCCGCCGACGCCCGCTTCGCCACGTCGGACACCCGGTCGGACGGGGCGAGCGTCAGACGCATCGGCAGGATGGAGCTGAGCATGCCCGGTGTGGCACGGGCCAGGGGAGTGCGCCGCGCTGTGACCGGCAGGCCCAGGACGGCCTCGCCGACTCCTCGGCTCCGGTGCGTGTAGACGGCCAGCGCGGTCATGAAGAACGTCGGCCAGGCCACCCCGGACTCCCTGGCCGCCGCCCGCAGCCGGTCCGCCCGGTCGGGCGACACCTCCGCGCGCACCCGCAGCGACCCGCGTCCGGACACCGGCCCGCTCGCGTCGGGCCTTGCGGGCACGGGGGAGTCCGACAAGTAGCGCGTCCAGAACTCGCGGTCGGCGGAGTGCTGACCGGATGCCAGGTAGGCGTGTTCCTCGTCGACGAGGAGCGCGAGCGCCCCGCCGGTCAGCGGCGGTTGCGCCTCGGACGGCGTGAGCGCCGCGGTGTAGGCGTCGGCGATCCGGGCGAGCGCCAGGGCGGCGCCGTAGCCGTCGAGCGCCAGGTGGTGCACCTGCTGGTGGAAGAGATGCCGCGTGTCCGTGAGGCGGTAGAGGGTCAGACGCACCAGCGGGCCGGTGACGATGTCGGCGGGCTGCCGCAGCGCCGCCTCCATCCGCCGCAACGCCTCGCCGTGGGGGTCCTGGTGGCCGGAGAGGTCGACCAGTGGGACGTCGAGCGGGGGCCGGTCCGTGGCGCCGGGCCGGTGGACCCGCTGGAAGGGGACACCGTCGCGCTCGACGAAGGTCACCCGCAGGGCTTCGGTGCCGTCCACCACATGGCCGACCGCGGCCCGCAGGACGGCTGGGTCCAGCGGCCCCCGGACATCGGCGTACTCGGCCACGTTGTACGCCGCGCTGTCCGCGCCGACGCGCTGCGCGAACCAGATGCCACGCTGGGCCGAGGTCAGCGGAACATCATCATGCGAAGTCGTTGTGTGCGGTGCGTCGGTCACGCGTTCTCACCTCTGTGGAAGGCCTGCGGTACGGAGACGGCCCGTGGCGGAGCGCCGGGGCAGGGCGGAATGAGCACGGGCCGGGGCGCGTTCACGCATCGCTGCTGTGAAGCACACCTCTGAGGCGCCGGCACGGCCCCACACACCTACGGAAATGCCACCGTCGTCCCGATTGGGCTGTCACATCAGTCGTTCGAAGTCACAAAGGTGTTGGATTGGTGATGTGATGCGGGACACAGCATGACGAGGTGGGGGTTTGCGCTTCACGAGTGCGTATCAGCCGAATGAGTAATCGATTCGAGCCGTCGGCCAAGCCGGGAGCCCGTCGGCCTCGAATCGTCCATGTCGGATGTCGAGTACTCAAGAGATCTCTGGAGCGTCCATGAACATCCCCTCAGCAGTCCCGCGTTGGTGTGCGGCCCTGGCAGCCGCGGGAGTACTGGTGATCACGTCGGCGGCCGGTGCGGGCGCGGCCGGGCGGACGGCCCCGGCCGGCGGCTCCATACGGGCGGCGCAGCCGGCGGCCTGGGCCGCGCCCGCCTACCACGGCGTACAGGGCGGCAATCTGTGCCTGCTGGCGCGTTGTTCGGTCGGCGGCTCCGCCGAGGACGGGAACGCGGGCCCGAGCAATACCCAGGGCTTCAACCTGTGCCTGCTGGCGCTCTGCACCGTGCGCCCCTGACCCGGAACCCCGGTGGCCCGGGAGGTCCACGGACCTCCCGGGCCACCGGGGTGCTCATACCGCGTCCGGTGTGAGCCGGACGCGGGACTTCGGGCGCGTGTCAGGGGCGGGCCGGCTGGAGCCCCGCGTACACCCCGCCGCTGTCCAGCAGTTCGCTGTGCGAACCGACCTCCGCGATCCGCCCGCCCTCCATCGCCACGATGCGGTCCGCGTTCCGGATCGTCGAGAGGCGGTGGGCGACGACGAAGACGGTCCGCCCGTGCACCAGCCGGGAGAGCGCCTCCTGGACCAGGGCCTCCGAGTGGTTGTCGAGTGCGGAGGTCGCCTCGTCGAGCACCAGCACCCGGGGGTCGCGGATCAGCGCCCTGGCGATCGCGAGCCGCTGCCGCTGCCCGCCCGAGAGCCGTGCACCCCGCTGGCCGACGACCGTGTCCAGGCCGAGCGGCAGGTCCCGTACGAACTCCAGGGCGTTGGCGTCCGCCAGGGCGCGCGTCAGCGTTTCCTCGTCCGTGTCGCCCATCCCGTACGTCACGTTGTCGCGGATGCTGCCCTCGAACAGGATCGACTCCTGCGGTACCACCGAGAGGAAGCGCCGGTAGCTGCGCAGGTCGAGCCCGGCCATGTCGGCGCCGTCGAGCAGGATGCGGCCGGAGGTGGGCCGGATGAAGCCGATGAGCAGGTTGAGGACGGTCGACTTCCCCGCGCCGGAGGCGCCCACCAGCGCGATGGTCTCGCCCGGCCGCGCGGAGAGGGTGAACCTGTCGACCGCGGGGTCCGCTCCGTCGTAGGCGAATCCGACGTCCTCGAAGTCGATATGACCGGTGACCCGCTCCACCTGCGCCTTGCCCGCGTTCTGCTCCAGGTCCGGGGCCTGGAGCACCTCGCCGGCCGAACGCACCGACTCCAGGCCCTTGGTGAGCACCGGAGCGAGACCGAGCAGTGTGGTCACGGAGCCGGTCAGCACGGTGAAGAAGGAGCTGAGCATCACCACGTCGCCCGCGGTGACCGGCATCCACCCGTGATAGGCGACCAGGGCGGAGCCCGTCAGGCACAGCACCCCGAGCGTGTTGAGGATGACCCAGGCCAGCGAGCCGAACCGGCCGTTGACCGTGTCCAGGCGAAGCCCTGCGGCGAACACCTGGCGGAGCGAACCGTCGACCCGGCCCAGCGCGGTTCGCTCCAGGCCGTGGGCGCGGGTGATGGGGATGAGCGTGGTCATCTCACCCACCCGGGAGGAGAGTTGCTCGACCTCGCGGCGGAAGGACTCGTTGTGGCTGCGCAGCCGCGCGCGCAGCTTCATCACCAGGAACCCGGCGGCCGGCACCACCACCAGGAAGACGGGCAGGAACGCCGGTACGCGCACACCGATGACGACGAGCCCGCCGATCAGGGTGACCACGGCGCCGAGACCCATGTCCGCGCTCTGCTGCACCATCTGTTCCACGGACTCCACATCGCGGACCACCTTGGCCTGCAGGACGCTCGAACTGACCCGGGCGTGGTAGCCGATGGACAGCTGCTGCATCCGGCGGCACAGCGCGGAGCGCAGGGTGATGCCCATCCGGCGGATGCTGCCGCCGAGGAGCCGTACGTACCACTGGTGGAGCGGGTAGTTGATGACGAGGACGACCAGCAGGATGCCGGTGGACTCCCAGAGTCCGGACTCCGGACCGTGCTGGACGACCACGTCGAGGACGGTCGCGGTGATCAGCGGAAGCAGCCAGATCGGGCTGTGCTTCACGACGAAGACGAGGACCGCGAGTGCCAGCCGGCCGCGGTCGGGGCGGAACAGATGGCCGAGGGTGCGTACCGGGTTCTCACCGCGGTAGCGGTGGTCCAGGTGGTCGAAGGGTGCCAGGGATTCGGCGGGGACGGGCGCAAGCGCTTTCGGCATGGAGTCCATCCCACCGTGCTCACGCCGTGCGCGGCAACTCCGTTCCACGGACAGGACAGGGGCCGCCGCGCACGTGGCCGGTCTGCCGGCCACCGGCCCCGGCCCGCGTTACGGGACGCGGAGTTCGCGCGGTGACGGTTCCGGCTCCGGGGTCGCTGCCGGGGCGTCGCGGCCGGTCCGCCCCAACGACGCGATCGCGCTGGTGATCAGGCCCGCCAGCAGTCCCCAGAAGGCCGATCCGATGCCCAGGAGCGTCACTCCGGAGGCCGTGGCGAGGAAGGTCACGACGGCCGCCTCCCTGGAGGACTTGTCGGCCAGGGCCGTGGACAGGGAGGACTCGATGGTGGCGAGCAGGCCGATTCCGGCGATCGCCAGGACCAGCGCGTGCGGCATCGCGGTCAGGAGCGAGGCGACGGTCGCGCCGAGCAGGCCCACGCAGAGGTAGAAGACACCCGCCCAGACCGCTGCCAGGTAGCGCCTGTCGCGGTCCGGATGGGCCTCCTCGCCCGTGCAGATGGCGGCCGTGATGGCGGCGAGGTTGAGGCCGAACGCGCCGAACGGTGCCAGTACGGCGTTGGCCGCCCCGGTCCACGTCATCAGCGGGGACACCGGCACGTCGTAGCCCGCGCCCCGGATCACCGCCACTCCGGGCAGGTTCTGGGACGCCATCGTGACCACGAACAGCGGGGCGCCGACGCTGACGAGCACCTTCCAGTCGAACTCCGGGGTGACGAACACCGGGGTGGCCAGGGCGAACCGGACCTTGTCCGGCTGCCAGCCGCCGGTGAACAGAGTGGCCACCACCCCGGCGCCGAGCGCCAGCAGCACCGCGTACCGGGGGAGCAGGCGCCGCCCCAGCAGGTAGAGCACGAACATCGGGAAGGCGACCGCGAAACTGCCGTGCATCGTGCTGAACAGGCCGGTGCCGAACCGCAGCAGGACCCCCGCCAGCAGTGCGGCCGCCAGCGGTACCGGGATGCGGCCCATGAGGCGGCTGAACCAGCCGGTCACCCCGCTCAGCAGGATGAGCAGCCCGGAGAAGACGAACGCGCCGATCGCCTGGGGCATGGAGACACCACTCAGGCCGGTCGCGAGGAGCGCCGCACCGGGCGTCGACCACGCGGTGACGACGGGGGCCCGGTAGCGCAGCGACAGCCCGACGCAGGTGCAGGCCAGGCCGACGCCGAGCGCGAGCATCCAGGAGGAGATCTCGCGCGAGTCCGCCCCGGCGGCCTTCGCCGCGGTGAAGACCAGGGCCGCGGAGCTGGTGACCCCGACCATGACGGCGATCAGTCCGGCGGCCACGGCCGAGGGCGGCGCGGCCGAGCGAATGCGGGCGATCACGAACATGGTGAGCCACTTCCCCTGTGCGGTGCGGGACGCCGTTGACCAGCGGCGGGACCGGCGTGCCGCGAGCGTGTTCCGTATACAGAACGTTCTGTTCGTGGAACACTAGAGAGGCGGGCCGACACCCGTCAACCGGGAAGGGAGGCGGGTGGACGCCGATGGGGCTGAACGAGGACGTGGGGCGCAGGCTGCGGGCGCTGCGGCACCAACAGGACCTGTCCCTCTCGGAGTTGTCCCGGCGCTCCCGGGTCGGAAAGGGCACGCTCTCCGAGCTGGAGAGCGGACGGCGCAACCCCACCCTGGAGACCCTCTACGCACTCGCCACCGCGCTCGGCCGGCCGCTCAGCGCGCTGCTCAGCGACCCGGCGCCGAAAGGCATCCCCGGCCCCGACGGCAGCCTCCCCGGGGTCTCCGGCAGCGCCGTCACCGCGGTCCTGCTGGAGCGGTACGAGGACGCGGCGGCGGTCACCGACGTCTTCCGGGTGACCATCCGCGCGGGCGCCACCCAGGAGTCCGAGGCGCACGTCCCGGGCACGGGGGAGAGCCTGATGGTGCTGGCGGGCACCGCGGTCGTCGGCCCGCCGCACGACACCCGGACGGTCGGCCCCGGTGCGTCCGCGCAGTGGCGGGCCGACGTCCCCCACATCTACCGCGCACCGGAGGCCGACGTGCACGGCGTCCTGTTCGTGCGCTACCCGACGGCGGCCCGCTCCGGCTGAAGCCGGATGCCGCGGCCCCGCCAGCGCTCGCGCAGCCAGCGGTCGTGACTGGCCAGCACGACGGCGCCGGGGCCCGTGCCCAGCGCCTCCTCCAACTCGTCGCAGAGCCTCGGGGACAGATGGTTGGTGGGCTCGTCGAGCAGCAGGAGCTGCGGAGGCCGGGCCGTCAGCAGGGCCAGCGCGAGCCTGCGGCGCTGGCCGGCCGACAGCCGTCCCACCTGCTTGTCCAGATCCGCCTCGTGCATCAGGCCGAGCGAGATGAGCGGCACCTCCTCCGCCCGGTCCGCGCCCAGGGCGCGTTCGTACGTGTCCCGGACGGTACGGTCCGGCCGGGCGAACCGGGTGTCCTGCGCGAGCAGCCCGACCGTCAGCCCCGGCCGCCTGCCCACCTCGCCCTCCGGGACCAGGTGCCCCGCGAGCACGGCGAGCAGCGTCGACTTCCCCGCGCCGTTGCCGCCCGTGACCAGCAGCCGCTCGGTCGCCGTCACATCGAGCCGCTCGACCGCGAGGCGGCCCGGCACCCGCACCCCGCGCAGGGACACGAGGGTGCCCTCCGCCGACGCGTCCGCGAGCCCCGAGTGCCGGAACCTCAACGGCTGCGGAGGCTCCCCGACCCGATGCCGCTCCAGCTCCGCCAGCCGGCGCGAGACGTTGCGGACCCGGCGCGCGATCTGGCTCTGTACCCGGCCCGCGCGCAGGCCGTACCCCATCTTCTCGCTGTCGCGCGGACCCCGGTCGGGCGCGACCTGCCGCGCCGTCACGTCCGCGGAGCGGCGTAGCGCCTCGATCTCCTCCTGCTCCTCGGCGTGACGCCGTTCCCAGCGCGCCCGCTCCGCCCGCTTCACGGCCAGGTAGGCGCTGTAGCCGCCGCCGTACCGCACGGGCCCGTCGACGGCCGGATCCAGATCGATCAGATCCGTGCAGACCGCGTCCAGGAAGGCCCGGTCGTGACTGGCGATCACGACGGGCCCGGGCATCCCGCGCAGCTGCTCCTCCACGAAGGCGGCGGCCTCGTCGTCGAGGTGGTTGGTCGGCTCGTCCAGCAGGAGGGCGGAGGGACGCCGCACCAGCAGCGCCGCCAGCGCCAGCCGGCCGCGCTCCCCGCCGGACAGCGACCCGAGGGCGCGTTCGTACGGCAGAGCCGAGAGCCCGAGCCCGGTGAGCAGGACGGCGGCGCGCCGGTCGGCGTCCCAGGTCTGCCGCTCCTCCGCCAGCTCCAGCCGCCGGCCGTACGCCGCCAGCAGTTCGGGGTATCCGGGGGAGTCCTGCGGGGTGCGGGCCAGCTCCTCCGTGAGCCGGTCGATGGCCGCGAGGTCCTCCCGTGCCTCGCGCAGGGCGTCGTCCAGCACGTCGGCGATCGACGCCTCGGCGTCGAAGGCCATCTCCTGGTGCAGGAAGCCGACATCTGCGGGCCTGGTGACGCTGCCGCCGTCGGGCTCGTCCGTACCGGCGAGCAGGCGCAGCAGAGTCGACTTGCCGACACCGTTCTCCCCGATCAGGCCGATGCGGTGGCCGGGCGCGGCGGTGAGTGACACCCCGTCGAGTACACGCTTCGAGCCGAGGGTGCGCACGATGTCGTGGGCGAGCAGTGCGGGTGCGGTCATGGTGGTCCCATCCAACGTGATCGGTTCGCGGCCCGCCGGGCGGTCGGCCTCGGGCGCGGGCCAGGACGGCACGTCAGCGGGTCACATCCGCGGAGCCCCGCTCTCCAGCAGCTCGCCGTCCGCCAGCCTCAGCCACCGGTCCACCCCGATCCTGGTGAGGAAGGGCTCGTCGTGGCTGACGACCACGAACGCTCCCCGGTACGAGCTGAGCGCGCCCTCCAGCTGATCGGCGCTCGTCAGGTCGAGGTTGTTGGTCGGCTCGTCCAGGAGCAGCAGTTGCGGGGCCGGTTCGGCGCACAGGACGCAGGCGAGGGTGGCCCGCAGGCGCTCGCCACCGGACAGCGACCCGACGGGGAGGTGGGCGCCGTCGCCCCGGAAGAGGAAGCGCGCGAGCAGGTTCATCCGTTCCGCCTCCGGCCGGTGCGGGGCGGACGCGGCGAAGTTCTCCGCCACCGTGCGGTCGAGGTCGAGCAGGTCGAGCCGCTGCGACAGATAGGCGATCCGTCCTTCGGACCGCCTGATCTCGCCGCCGTCCGGCTGGAGTTCGCCGTTGATCAGACGCAACAGGGTGCTCTTTCCCGCGCCGTTGGGTCCGGTGAGCGCGATGCGCTCGGGCCCCCGGATCGTCAGGTCGACGCCCTCACCGGCGAACTGCTCCCGCCCGCCGAGGCGTACCCGCACCCGCTCGGCGAGCAGGACGGTGCGTCCGGCGGGGACGACGGTGTCCGGCAGTTCGAGGGTGATGCGCTGCTCGTCGCGTACCGCGCGACCGGCTTCGTCCAGCCGCGCCCTGGCCTCGCCGACCCGGGCGGAATGGGTCTGCCCGGCCCGGCCCGCGGACTCCTGGGCGCCGCGCTTCATGTTCCCCGCGAAGATGCGGGGGAGACCGGCGTTCTTGAGATTGCGGGCCGCGTTGCTCGCCCGGCGCTCGGCGCGCTCGCGGGCCTGCTGCATTTCCCGCTTCTCCCGCTTCAGTTCCTGCTCGGCGTTGCGCACGTTCTTCTCGGCCACCTCCCGCTCGGCCCGCACGGCTTCCTCGTACGCGGTGAAGTTCCCCCCGTAGAGGCGTAGTTCGTCGCTGCCGAGTTCGGCGATGCGGTCCATGCGGCCGAGCAGCGCCCGGTCGTGGCTGACCAGCAGCAGGGTGCCGCCCCACGCGTCGAGCGCGTCATGGAGCGAGTGCCGGGCTTCGAGGTCCAGATTGTTGGTCGGTTCGTCGAGCAGCAGCACATCGGGCCGCTTCAGCAACTGGGCCGCCAGACCGAGGGAGACGACCTGCCCGCCGCTGAGCGTGCCGATGTTCCGGTCGAGGGCGATGCCGGCCAGGCCGAGCCGGTCCAGCTGGGCGCGGGTGCGCTCCTCGATGTCCCAGTCGTCACCGATGACCGCGAAGTGGTCCTCGCCCACATCACCGGATTCGACGGCGTCGAGGGCCCGGATGACGGCGTCGATGCCCAGCACCTCGGCCACCGTCAGATCACCGGTCAGCGGCAGGCTCTGCGGCAGGTAACCGAGGGTGCCGCCCACCGAGACGGAGCCCGCGGTGGGGCGGAGTTCACCGGCGATCAGCTTGAGCAGGGTGCTCTTGCCGGACCCGTTGGGAGCGACGAGACCCGTACGGCCGCTCCCCATCGCGAAGGACAGGTCATGGAATACGGGGGTGTCGTCGGGCCAGGAGAAGGAGAGACCGGAGCAGATGAGGGAAGCGTCGGACATGCGGGAGACCTCGCGGATGATTCCGGGACAGCACGGAGTGCGGCCCCGGGGCAGTGGACAGAGGGAACAACGACATGGCCACTTCGGCTGCGCTCCTGGGCGCCCGCCGGTGGCCGTCAGCTCCGGGTATCACCCGGAGATGTCGTCGTCACCCGCCATGTCTGATCTCCTCCGTACACGCTGAACAGCGTGATGACCCTAGCAGGCGGCCCGCCACCGGGCCTCTCGGGCAACGCCGCCGGGCCTCACCGGACACCTCACCCGGCGGCGGAAGAGGAACCGATCACCACCGTGCGCGCCCACCCGGGCGGCGAGTCGGGCACGTAGTCGGGATCGTCCTCGCGCCACGACCCGCGCGCGTGCTGCCGGGGGAACAGCCCCACCACCGTCCGGCACGCCGGGCGCTCGGCGGGCCACGGCGTCTGCCCGTCCGTGAGCACCACCACGACATCCGGACGGGGCCGCGCCCGCAGCGCCCTGGTGAAACCCGAGCGCAGATCCGTACCCCCGCCGCCCACCAGGGGAAGGCCCTCCGCGCGGCACAGCGGGAGGACGACCCCGGCGGCCGCGTCGCACGACAGGACGCTGACCAGGTCCCGGCGGCCGCCGACGGTGCGGGAGATGGCGGCGACCTCAAGGAGCGCGCTGCCCAGCTCGGCGTCGCTGACCGAACCGGAGGTGTCGATGATCACGGTGACGCGCGGCGGCCGACGGCGCAGGCTCGGCAGTACCGCGCCGGGTACCCCGGCCGAGCGCCTGGACGGGCGGCCGTAGGTGTAGTCCTGACCCGTACCGGGCCCGGAGGCCGCCGAGCGTACGGCCGCCCCCAGCAACTCCCGCCACGCCTGCGGCGGGTGGAACGCCTCCTCCGCCCACCGCTGCCACCCCTTCGGGGCGTCCCCCGGGCGGCCGGTGATGCCCTGCGCCACCCGGAAGCGGACGGCGTCCCGTTCCTGTGCGCTGAGGCCGTGCGCGCCGTCCGCCCCCAGGTCCCACTCCCGTTCCAGCCCGTCGGCCCCGCTGCCGCAGTCCAGCCAGGCCAGGCTCTGGGTGCGCGGCCCGAGCCGGAACTGCCGCAGGTAGTCCTCCATCAGCTCCCCCTCCGGAAGCCCGAGGGTCTGCGGCCGGACGGCGCCTTCCGGCCGGGCGAGCCCCGCGCCGAACACGTCGTCGTTGATCTCGCAGTCCGCCGCGATGTTCATCCGCAGCCGGTCCCCGGGGCCGGTCAGCCCGCGCTCCCGCGCGACCCGGTCGCCGCGCCCGTGGTGGTCGCGCAACAGATGCGAGATCTCGTGCACCCACACCCCGGCCAGCTCCTCCACCGGGGTCGCCGCCACGAACGCCGGGGATACGTAGCACCGCCAGTGCCGGTCGACTGCCATCGTCGGCACCCGCCGCGATTCGACGGTGTGCAGCGCGAACAGCGCCGTCGCCAGGTAGGGGCGGACCCTGGCGGCGTGCAGCCGGGCGGCGAAGAGCTTGCCGAGGTCCAGCGGGACCGGCGCGGCGGGCGTTCCGGGTGCTCCCGGTGTCCGGGGCGTCATCGGCGGGCCTGCTCGGCGGCCGCCGTCCGGGCCGCTGCCCGGTCCGCCCGGCGGGACAGCGAGACGACCCCGGCCAGCTGCTCGATGGCGGCGGGGACGTCCCAGTCGTCCTCGCGCAGTGAGGCGAGAGTGGTCGCGGGGACGACCACCAGATCCGGGGCCCCGGTCTCAAGGGCCCGGACCAGGAGCTCCCACGCCGCGTCCCAGCGGGGCTTGGCAGGACGGTTGCGGACCGCGGCCACCACTCCGTCCAGCACGGCCTGCCGCAGGTCACCCCGTTCGGGCAGCGCGGCCCGCGCCGGGTCCGCGAGCAGGGTCTCGGGATCGGGGAGGTCCATCCGGTCCAGGCTCGCCAGCAGCTCCAGCCCCGGACCGTCCCCCACCGTGCCCCGCACCAGTGCGGAGAGCACGTCCCGGGACGAGCCGGCCGCGGTCGCGAAGGCGATCAGCGAAAGCGTCATGTCCCAGGTACGGGGCGAGGGCCAGGGACCGCCCCTGCGGGCCTCGTTGCCGGGCAGCCGGTGCACGAGCGCGGGGCGGGCGGCCAGCAGCCCGCACACCGCCCGGCGGGCGAAGTCCACCGCCTGCGGCAGCCCGTCGGGGGAGAGCCTCGGCAGCGTCGCACGGGGCCAGGTCCCGCCGAGGCCGCGCACCACGACCTCGTGGTCATGGGTCCACTGGAGGTGGACGAACCGGTTGGCCAGGGGCGGGCTCAGCTCCCAGCCGTCGGCGGCCGAGGAGCGTGGATTGGCCGCCGCCACGATCCGTACCTCCGGGGGCAGTCGCAGGGACCCGATCCGCCGTTCGAGCACGAGGCGGAGCAGGGCGGCCTGAACGGCCGGGGCCGCGGTGGACAGTTCGTCCAGGAACAGCAGGCCGCGGCCCGCCCGTACGAGCCGTACGGCCCAGTCCGGCGGGGCCATCGGGACGCCCTGTTCCGCCGGGTCGTCCCCGACGACGGGCAGCCCGGAGAAGTCGGACGGCTCGTGCACGCTGGCGATGACGGTGGTCAGCGGCAGCTCCAGGGAGGCGGCGAGCTGGGTGAGGGCGGCGGTCTTGCCGATCCCCGGCTCGCCCCAGAGGATCACCGGCAGGTCGGCGGCCACGGCCAGGGTCAGGGCCTCCAGCTGGGTGTCGGGGCGCGGCTCGGTGCCGGTGTCGCGCAGCAGGGCGAGCAGATCGGCGGCGACGTCGAGCTGGGGGGCATGGGCGGCGGGAGGCTCGGCCGAGGTGTCGGGAGTCGCGAACGGTGCGTATACGGGCATGTCTGATCACCTGTCGGTTATGTCGGTCCGTGGCAGGACGCGTCGTGGCGGAAGCCTGTGTATGAGGTGTGCGTACGAGGCGCGCGGGGCAGCGCCTCGGGGTCAGCGGAGGGTCGCCCGGCGCGGGCGTGAGGTGCGGCCACCGGAACGGGAAGGCGCACGGTCCGGGGGGACCCGGTCGGGCGCGGATCGGGGGCCGCCCCCGATCAGGCCGGCTCTGAACAGTCCGTGGGTGACCCGCCGCCGTGCGGCCGCCTCCAGCTCGTCCCGCAGCGCGCCGTTGCGCAGCACCGCGCCGGGGCCCAGGAGACCCTCGACGACGGCCAGCGCTCCGGTGATGTCGCCGTGGACGAGCCGTTCCCGGACACCGGTGAGGCAGTGCGGACGGCGGTGCGCCTCGTCGATGGCCCGCAGACAGGGGAGCGGGGTACCGGTCAGGGCGACCAGCAGCTCCTCGCGGCGGATCTCGTCCGGATCGTGGTCGAGCGCCGCCAGCACCCCGTTGACCAGGCCGATCCGGTGCCGGGCGCCCCGGCACTCGACGAGGCGCGGTCCTCCCGTCGGGTCCGGGTCACGGCTGGCGCTGACCGTGGTGTGGTCCGGTGCCAGGGCCGAGGCGACCAGCGGGTGCAGCCGCCCGGCCCCGATCGCACCGGCGCGGAGCAGCTCCAGGTCGGGCGGCACCCAGACCGCCGCGTCGGGCAGGACCGGCAGGGTGGCGGCCCTGTCCGAGGGCGTGGCCGAGATTCGCAGCACGGGCGGGCCGTCCCCGTTCTCGTCCGCCTCGCCATCCCCGTACCCGTACGCGTTCCCGTCCCCGTCGCCCTTCGCGACCGGGGTCAGGAGCAGCCGGTGCCGGGCCCCGCACCGCACGGTGACGGGACCGGCGGGCAGCCCCTCGGCACGGAGCAGAATCCCGGCCTCGTCCGCCCACCGGTCAACGGCGAAGCGATGCGGCCCCGGCAGTCGCCGTTCCGGGCCGGGATCCCCGCCGGGGGGCGGCCGATCGGCCCCGGCACGGCTCCGCAGTTCGCCGGCCCGGCGCGCGTCCCACAGATGGCGGTGCAGATCGAGCCGGAACCGCCGGCTGGGGTGGGGATGCGGGTGCCGGCGCGCGCCCGCTTCGGAGAGGGAACCGTCCCACAGCGCGAGGCTGATCCGCTGACCGCCGTCCGCCCAGGCAGGCGGGGTCCGGATCACGAGCTGGGGCGGGCACGGGCCGTCCCGGCCCCCGCCGTCGTACCGGGCCAGGGCCATGGTCAGCCCCGGGCGCAGCAGCCCGTCGGGAGCGATCCTCGGCAGATGCCAGCGCAGCAGGTCGGGCGCCAGATGTCGCAGATCCGCCCGGATCCGGGAGGCCAGCTCACGGCCGTGGGCGCACGCCACGGAACGCAGGTTCAGATCGACGTCGATACCCGCGGCGGCGCACGCCCCTGCCCAGTCGCCGACGGAACGGCGGGTGGTCGCGGTCTCGATCATGGAGGGCGGCACGGCGAACTCGCGCACGCGCAGCCAGTAGGAAATACGGGAATCCCGGTTCGCGGTCTCGGTGAGCATCAGCACTCACCTTGCGCGGACGGGTCCCCCAATCTGTGAACAGAGTGAGTCGTCATCGCGGTGATCGTATCGCCTGTGACAACGAACCGCCACGGATTTCTCCCGAACTTCCGCCCAGCTGGGCTCAGTCGGGAGTCAGCGGGTTCAGTCGGGAAGCGAGAGGCCCATGGTGACGCGCATCGCCGTGGACAGCAGCCCGGCCCGGACCCGGGTGGTCCGGTACATCCGGTCCGACCGGAAGGAGATGCCGAGCGAACCGATCTGGTCACCGCTGTACACGGGCACGGCTATGCAGGTCGTACCGCGCGCGTACTCCTCCCGGTCCATGACGACCGGCGCCGCCGGGGCGGAGTCGAGCTGCCGCAGCAGCTCCTCCCTGCGCGTGATGGTGCGGGGCGTGAGGTCGGTCAGCGGGTGCCGGGAGAAGTACTCCGCGCGCGCCGCCCCGTCGAGTTCCCGCAGCACGCTCTTCCCGAGGGCCGTTGCGTGTCCGGCGTCCTGGAACCCGACCCAGAGGTCCACGCGCGGCGCGCGGGCGCTGTCGACGATCTCCATGACCCGGATCTCGCCCTCCTCGTACAACGTCAGGTAGACCGCGGCCGAGAGGTCGTCCCGCAGGCTCTTCAGGGCGGGCCGGATACGGTCGGGCAGCCCGCGCCCGCCGCCCGGCGCCCGGCGCTCCGCGGGGAGGGTGAACACACCGTGGGCCTGCTCGGTCAGGTAGCCGTCCCGTGCGAGGACCCTCAGCAGCCGCTCGACGGTGGCCACCGGCAGACCCGCCTCCCGGGCCAGCTGCCGCACGGGGACATCCGACGAGTGCGCCCCTGCCGCCTCCATCACTCGCAGGGCGCGCTCGACGTACGCGATGAGCTCGGGGCCGGCCTCGTCACCCATCACACCAGCATGGACCCGGTGCCGGAAAGCGGCAATCCGTCCCGTCCATCGCCCTGACCTGGGGCGTGGGCGGCCGGGCGAAGGGTCGCGGCCGGGTCCTGGGCCACCGGCCGGACCGGTCAGGAATGGAGAAGCGCGGTCACCGGGCCACGGTTAGCGTGATGGCCAGACACCGAGCGCCCGGCACCGGGCGCGGCCCGCGACCCCCGACCCCGAACCCCGGCGTCGGCCCGGCGCGAGCGTCCACACGGGGCCGACGCGCCCCACGAACCACAGGAGCGACCATGTCCGGCTCTGCCACTCAGGGAATCAAGACCGTTCTGCACCCCGTGTCCGATCTGGCGGCCGCCAAGGCGGTGTACACCGCCCTGCTCGGCGTGGCGCCGACGGCGGACGCGCCCTACTACGTCGGTTACGAGGCCGGGGGCCAGCACATCGGGCTGGTGCCGGACGGGGGAGGACAGGGCGCGGGCTCGCCCGTGACCTACTGGGAGGTGCCCGACATCGAGGCGAAGCTGGCCGAGGTGACGGCAGCGGGCGCCACCGTGAAGGAGACCGCGCACGATGTCGGCGGCGGCCGCCTGGTGGCCACCTTCACGGACCCCGACGGCAACGTGCTCGGGCTTCTCCAGGACAGCTGAGCCGCGATCACGTCATCATGGCCCGGCACACCGGCCGACAGACAGATGGAGAACCGACACCCATGGCCACCAGGAAGGACGCGGCGTCGTCCGCGCCGCACGCTGCCGATGTCCACGATGTGATCCGCGTGCACGGCGCGCGCGTGAACAATCTCAAGGACGTCAGCATCGAGATCCCGAAGCGGCGGCTCACGGTCTTCACCGGGGTCTCCGGCTCGGGCAAGACCTCGCTGGTGTTCAACACGATCGCCGCGGAGTCGCAGCGGCTGATCAACGAGACGTACAGCGCCTTCGTCCAGGGCTTCATGCCGACGCAGGCGCGGCCCGAGGTCGACGTGCTGGACGGACTGACCACCGCGATCATCGTCGACCAGCAGAAACTGGGCGCCGATCCGCGTTCCACGGTCGGCACGGCCACCGACGCCAACGCGATGCTGCGGATCCTCTTCAGCCGCCTCGGGAAGCCGCACATCGGCCCGCCCGGCGCGTACGCCTTCAACGTTCCCTCGGTCCGGGCGAGCGGGGCCATCACCGTCGAGCGCGGCGCGAAGAAGGCGGTGAAGGCGACCTTCAACCGCACCGGCGGCATGTGCACGCGCTGCGAGGGCCGGGGCACCGTCTCCGACATCGACCTCACCCAGCTCTACGACGACTCCAAATCGCTCTCCGAGGGCGCCTTCACCATCCCCGGCTGGAAGTCCGACAGCTTCTGGACCGTCCGGGTCTACGCCGAATCCGGCCTGCTGGACCCCGACAAGCCGATCCGCGAGTTCACCGAGAAGGAGATGCACGACTTCCTCTACCGGGAGCCGGTCAAGGTCAAGGTCGAGGGTGTGAACCTCACCTACGAGGGACTGATCCCCAAGATCCAGAAGTCGTTCCTGTCCAAGGACAAGGAAGCGCTGCAACCCCACATCCGCGCGTTCGTGGAGCGCGCGGTCACCTTCACTACCTGCCCCGAGTGCGACGGCACCCGGCTCAGCGAGGGCGCCAGGTCCTCGAAGATCAAGCGGATCAGCATCGCCGACGCCTGCGCGATGCAGACCAGCGATCTGGCCGCCTGGGTCCGTGACCTCGACGAACCCTCCGTCGCGCCGCTGCTCACCGCGCTGCGGCAGACCCTCGATTCGTTCGTGGAGATCGGCCTCGGCTACCTCGCGCTCGACCGGCCGACGGGCACGCTGTCGGGTGGCGAGGCACAGCGCGTCAAGATGATCCGCCACCTCGGTTCCTCCCTCACCGACGTCACCTACGTCTTCGACGAGCCCACCGCCGGACTGCACCCCCATGACATCCAGCGGATGAACACGCTGCTGCTGCGCCTACGCGACAAGGGCAACACGGTGCTCGTCGTGGAGCACAAGCCGGAGACGATCGCGATCGCGGACCACGTCGTCGACCTCGGCCCCGGCGCCGGCACGGCGGGCGGAACCGTCTGCTTCGAGGGCACCGTCGAGGGGCTGCGGGCCGGGGACACCGTCACGGGCCGTCACTTCGACGACCGGGCCACCCTCAAGGACACCCGGCGCAAGCCCACCGGTGCGCTGGAGGTCCGGGGCGCGGACGCGAACAACCTGCGCGACGTCGACGTCGACATCCCGCTCGGGGTCCTCACCGTGATCACCGGCGTCGCCGGGTCCGGCAAGAGCTCACTGATCCACGGCTCGGTCTCCGGACTGGACGGGGTGGTCTCCATCGACCAGGGCGCGATCCGCGGCTCGCGACGGAGCAACCCCGCGACGTACACCGGGCTCCTCGACCCGATCCGCAAGGCGTTCGCCAAGGCCAACGATGTGAAGCCGGCCCTGTTCAGCGCCAACTCCGAGGGCGCCTGCCCCGGCTGCAACGGCGTCGGGGTCGTCTACACCGACCTCGCGATGATGGCGGGCGTCGCCACCGTCTGCGAGGAGTGCGAGGGGAAGCGGTTCCTGGCCTCGGTGCTCGAATACCGCCTCGGCGGCCGTGACATCAGCGAGGTGCTGGCGATGTCGGTGACCGAGGCCGAGGAGTTCTTCGGCAGCGGCGAGGCACACACCCCGGCCGCCCACCGCATCCTCGACAGGCTGGCCGACGTCGGGCTCGGCTACCTCAGCCTGGGCCAGCCGCTCACCACCCTGTCCGGCGGTGAGCGGCAACGCCTCAAGCTGGCCACGCACATGGGCGAGAAGGGCGGTGTCTACGTCCTCGACGAACCGACCACCGGCCTCCACCTGGCAGACGTCGAGCAGCTGCTCGGCCTGCTCGACCGGCTGGTGGACTCAGGGAAGTCCGTCATCGTGATCGAGCACCACCAGGCGGTCATGGCGCACGCCGACTGGATCATCGACCTGGGCCCCGGCGCCGGTCACGACGGCGGCAGGCTCGTCTTCGAAGGCACCCCGGACGACCTGGTCGCGGACCGCTCCACCCTCACCGGCGAGCACCTCGCGGCCTACGTGGGAGCCTGAGCCGCCGGGTCGACGACGGCCACCCCGCCCGGCACGTCCGGACTCCCCGGAGAGCCTGGAGCTGCCGGCATCTCCGACATCTCCGGTGCCTCCGGGAAGGCGGGGTGGCCGCAGAGGCGGTGTACGTACTCCTTGAGCCGGGGACGGTCACCGAAGGCGCCGACCGGGCCGAGATGGACGAGCGCCACCCACAGGTCCACATCCCCGGCCGTCAGCTCCTCGCCCAGCGCGTAGGGCCGCCGGGCCAGGGACCGGTCCAGCAGGTCCAGAGCCGCCGACCGCTCGGCGGACCCCGCGTGCGGAGTGACGTCCCGGTCCAGCAGCTCGCGCAGGGTCTCGATGCCGTCGGCAAGCTCCGGAGGGCGCAGCGCCGAGGGGCGGGCCTCGTCATGGCCGGACAGCAGGCCCGCCAGATCGCGGAGTATGTCCGGCGTGTGGTTGCTGACGATGCGCCCGCTCCACCGGTCGCACAGCGCGGGCGCCGTCAGCGGACCGTCGTAATGGTGCAGCGTGGCCTCGTACGCGCCACGCAGCGAGGCATACGCCTCGGGTGTCGCGGACGGGTGCCCCAGGAACGTGGTGGCGACCGAGTCCCGGAGACCGAGCAGACCGAGGGTGATCGAGATACGCAGCGAGCGCGGACAACTCGCCGACAGGAAAAGCTCGTAGCGGTGCGGAGCGGGATAGAAGCCGCCGGCCAGACCGACCCCGATACGGCTGTGGATGCGGGAGGACGGTACGGCGATCTTCGGACGGGGATGCGTGGCGCACGGACTCGGGCCGGATGGGACCGAGCCGCACGTGATGGAGCTGCCTGTGCTGGAACTGCGCGAAGCTGTCTCGGGCATGACTCTCCTGTGGAGATCCCTGTGGGAACGAGGAAGCCACCGCCGCCTTGTGGGCACCAGCGGCCGGATGGGGAACGGCTGCGCTCGCGCACCGGTCCGGATCACGACAGCGCGGACGTGCGCGCGTCATCGCACGGCTGACCCGACCGCGTCATCATGACAACGGGCCCGTGCGCCTCGGGTATTCCGGGCTAGTAGGCGCTGGAGACGCGCAGCAGATCGATGTGCAGGCGCCTCGTCAAGCCGTTCCTGGACAAATGCCACCCGTCCCGACTTCCGGGGCCCGCGAGACGCGGGACCACGCTTGCCCCGCCGCACCGGCGGGACCCGGTCGTCACCCGGGGCACCCCGTCGCGGTGGAAGGGTTGCCTGCCAGCGGGCCGGGGCCGATGGACCCCGTGAGCAGGACGGATCCCGTACGGGGGCGCTGACAATCGTGACCGTCCACGTCAGTTTCGGTGCGCCGGGTGACGCCGTCAAGGAGGTCACGGGGGCCATCTCGCCTGTTGGTCACCCGCGTTGACATTCCTGTCGGCCCATGCATAACTTGCGGCGCGGAACGGCTCCGGGCAGCGGCGATACGCCCCGGCTCGCCGGCCGGCGCCCCAGCACACCGCGGAGCGCCGCAGTTGAGGACCGGACGGTGTCCGGCAGGCGCGAGGCCCCGCGGGGCGGATCGGTGACGGTGAGAGCGATGCACGCAGCTGAGGGGATGGCTGCCTGGCGGTCCCGAGGCCGCGTCCTGCTCTGCGCGGACCGCTCCGTCGACCTCCAGCGTGTCAACAGCGCGCTGTGTACGGCCGCTTGTCGCGCCCGCTGTCAAGGCTGACGGCCCGCTGACTCCCTGACGTCCACCGCTGCCGCGGTGCGTCCTCTCCCCGCCCGGCCCCCTGCTCCGCGCCGCGCTGCCCGCGCCCCGCCCGCGTCGTTCCCGACGACTGGCGTGGCGAGGCGCTGCCGTCCGCGGTCCGGGCCGTCCGCATCCGCTGGAGCCCACCGTGAGTGAATCCCCCGGCGTCGCTGTGTCCCCAGGGGCAGCGCCGCCCGCCGGGGCGGCCCCCCGCCCCGGACCACCCGTCGTACCGAAGCCGCCGGTCCCGCAGCGGGTCCGCCCGCTCCTGCGGCCCGGCCGCTGGATCGTCACCGTCGTCGTGCTGGTGCTGGTCGCCCAGATCGTCCACGGCCTGGTGGCCAACCCCTTCTACCAGTGGGACCGGTTCCAGTACTGGTTCCTGCGGCCCACCATCCTCGAAGGCCTGCTCGTCACGCTCGAAGTCGCCCTGCTCAGCGCCGTTCTGGGGCTTCTCGGCGGTGTGCTGCTGGCCCTGGCCCGGCTCTCCCCGAGCCCGGTGCCGCGCGCGGTCAGCTGGATCTACACCTGGCTGTTCCGGTCGGTCCCGCTGATCGTGATCCTGCTGTTCCTCTACAACTTCAGCGCGCTCTACCGGACGCTCAGTGTGGGAGTGCCGTTCGGCCCGGCGTTCTTCAGCTTCGACGAATCACGCCTCGCCACCGACATGACCGTCGCCGTCGTCGGTCTCAGCCTGAACGAGGCGGCGTACGCCTCCGAAGTGGTGCGCGGCGGCATCCTCTCCGTCGACCAGGGCCAGCACGAGGCGGCAGCCGCCCTCGGCCTCCCGAAGCGGTACCGGTTCGCGACGATCGTCTTCCCGCAGGCGCTGCGCTCCATCACCCCGAACTACGTCAACCAGCTGATCGGCCTGATCAAGGGCACCTCGCTGGTCTTCTACGTCTCGCTGCTCGATCTGTTCGGCTCCGTACAGAGCATGGGCAGCACCTACCCCGGCGACATCGTGCCACTGCTGCTGGTCGCCACCGCCTGGTACCTGATCCTCACCAGCGTGGTGTCCGTCATCCAGTTCTACGTCGAGCGGTACTACTCGCGGGGCGCGCTGCGCACCCTGCCGCCCACGCCGCTCCAGAAACTGCGGACCGGCCTGGGCGATCTGCGGGCACGGGTCCGGAAGGAGACAGCGATATGAGCGCGGAGGCGACGACCGGCACAACGGAAGCGGCCGAGCCCACCGGGACACCGGGTCGGGCGGACGCCGTCACGGCGGCCCCGGCGCGCCCCGCCGCCGTCGAGGTGCACGACGTGCACAAGTGGTACGGCTCCCAGCGCGTCCTCGACGGTGTGGCGCTGACCGTCCGTCCCGGAGAGGTCACGGTCGTCCTCGGACCGTCCGGCTCGGGGAAGTCCACCCTCCTGCGGGTGATCAACCACCTGGAGAAGCCCGAGATCGGCCATGTCAGTGTGAACGGCGAGCTGATCGGCGTACGCAGGCACCGGGAGCGGCTCAAGGAGCTGAGCGAGCGCGCCATCCTGACGCAGCGCAGCCGGATCGGGTTCGTCTTCCAGAACTTCAACCTCTTCCCGCACCTCACCGTGCTGGACAACGTGGCGGCCGCCCCGGTCGCGACCGGGAAACTCACCAAGCCGGAGTCCCGGGAGCTGGCCCGCGACCTGCTCGACCGGGTGGGGCTCGGGGACCGGGCAGCCGCCTATCCGCGCCAGCTGTCCGGCGGGCAGCAGCAGCGCGTGGCCATCGCCCGAGCCCTCGCCCTGCGGCCCGGGGTCATCCTCTTCGACGAACCGACCTCCGCGCTCGACCCCGAACTCGTCGGCGAGGTACTGGCCGTGATCAAGGACCTGGCGGGCAGCGGCACGACCCTGCTGGTCGTCACGCACGAGATCGGCTTCGCCCGCGAGGTCGCCGACCGGGTGGTGTTCATGGACGGCGGCCGGATCGTCGAACAGGGCCCGCCCGAGCAGGTGCTGGACCACCCGATCCACGAGCGGACCAGGGACTTCCTGAGCAAGGTGCTCTGAGCCCGCCGACCGTCCCCCTCTCCTGCGTCACACGCGCCGGGCCGCGTCCGACGCGTCACCCCTCGTCTCCGTACACCCTCACCGCACCCGACAAGGACAGCCACCATGCGCACCCCCATCCTCCGCAGCAGACTCCGCCGAGGTGTCGCCGCCTCTGCCGCGTTCGCCTCGCTCGCCGCCGGTCTCGCCGCGTGCGGCGGTGACGGCGACGCCGCGACCAGGACCGGCAGCGCGCCGGCCGGAACGGTCACCGTCGGCGCGCTATCCAACGGCGCCGCCGAGCAGACCGAACTCAAGGTGGTGGAGGTGAAGTCGATCAGCGCCGAACTGCCCAGGTCGGTGGCCGATCGCGGCAAGCTGGTGATCGGCGTGGGCGCGCTGCCCGCCGGATTCCCGCCCCTCGCGTACGTGGGCGAGGACCAGAAGACCCTCACCGGCGCCGAACCCGATCTCGGCCGGCTGGTCGCTGCGGTCCTCGGGCTGGAGCCCGAACTGAAGAACTCGACCTGGGAGAACATGTTCGTCGGCATCGACAGCGGCAAGGTCGACGTGGCCCTGTCGAACGTCACCGACACGGAGGAGCGCAAGAAGAAGTACGAATTCGCCTCCTACCGCCAGGACAACCTCGCCTTCGAGGCGCTGAAGAAGAACACCTGGAACTTCGACGGCGACTACCGGAACCTGGCCGGGCGGACCGTCGCCGTCAGCGCCGGCACCAACCAGGAGCGCATCCTGCTGGAGTGGAAGGCGAAGCTGGCGAAGCAGGGCCGCAAGCTCGACGTGAAGTACTACCAGGACAACAACGCCACGGCCCTGGCACTCGCCAGCGGGAAGATCGACCTCTCCTTCGGGCCCAACCCCGGCATCGCCTACCACATCACGCAGACCGCGAAGACCCCCAACCCGACCCGTAACGCGGGCAAGTTCTCCGGCGCGGGCGCGACGCTCCAGGGACTGATCGCGGCAACGGCGAAGAAGGACAGCGGACTCGCGAAGCCGCTCGCCGACGCGATCAACCACCTGATCAAGAACGGCCAGTACGCGAAGTGGCTCGCCGCCTGGAACCTCTCCAACGAGGCAGTGCCGTCCTCCCTGGTCGACCCGCCCGGACTGCCGCTCGACAACTCCTGACCCGCACCCGAGCGCCGTTCCGGCCGGATCCGGACACCTCCCGCCCATGCCCCAGATACGGAGACCCCGCGTCACCATGTCCACCAGCGTTCATCACGCCCCGCCCCCGAGAGCGGTACCGCCGCACATCCTGGACAACGCGGCCTGGGCCGCGCTGACCGGTCCGCACGCCCACCTCGCCGAGCGGGTCGGCCGGGCCGCCCGCTACCCCACGGAAGTCTCACCGTTCAGCGCCCTGGAGGACCCCGAAGACCCGCGGGCCTGGGCCGATCTGGCCGCCCTGGTCGGACCCGGTGCCGTCACCCCGGTCTCCGGGGCGCGCACGGTGCCCGACGGCTGGACCGTCGAACGCGGCGGCGACGGCGTCCAGCTGGTCGACACCGCGCTGTACGCCGAACCCGCCCCCGAGGCGGAACAGCTGGGGCCCGCCGACGTGCCCGAGATCCTCGGCCTGATCGCCCTCACCGAGCCGGGCCCCTTCCTGCCCCGCACCATCGAACTGGGCGACTACCTGGGCATCCGGCACCGGGGCAGGCTGATCGCCCTCGCCGGAGAGCGCCTGCACCCGCCGGGCTGGACGGAGATCAGCGCCGTCTGCACCCATCCGGACCACCGCGGCCGGGGACTGGCCACCCGGCTGGTGCGCGCGGTCGCGGCGGGCATCAGGGAGCGCGGCGACACCCCCTTCCTCCACGCGGCAGCGAGCAACACCCAAGCGATCCGGCTCTACGAGTCGATCGGATTCACCCTGCGCCGCCGCACCCGGTTCCTGCTCGTCCGAGCCCCGGGGGAGCGGACGTGAGGCAGCCGCGTCCCGCGCCCCGCCGACATCGGTACGCCGACCTCCCGCACGTCGCCGGCCCACTCTGTCGCCGCTGACCTGTTGCTTTCGCGGCCGCCCCCGTACCGGGGCCGGCTCTCTCGTCCGGTCGATCAGGAAGGCACCGAACCCGTGTCCTCTGCACCCTCTTTCCCGCATCTCGCCGTGGCCCTGGACGGCGCGGGCTGGCACCCTGCCGCCTGGCGCGAACCCGTCGCCCGCCCCGGCGAACTCCTCACCGCCGCCTACTGGACCGATCTGGTCACAGAGGCCGAACGCGGACTGCTCGACTTCGTGACCATCGAGGACGCCCTCGGCCTCCAGTCCTCGTCCCGCACCGAGCCCGACGGGCGCACCGACCAGGTGCGCGGACGGCTGGACGCCGTCCTCATCGCGGCACGGGTCGCCCCGCTGACCCGGCACATCGGGGTCGTCCCGACGGTGGTCGCCACCCACACGGAGCCGTTCCACATATCCAAGGCCATCGCCACCCTCGACTACGTGAGCACCGGGCGCGCGGGCCTGCGCATCCAGGTCACGGCCCGAGCGCACGAGGCCGCGCACTTCGGCCGCCGGACCTTCCCGCCGTTCGGCGCCGACGACTACCGCACACCCGCCGGACGGGAACTGGTGCACAGCCTGTTCGACGAGGCCGCCGACTACGTCGAGGTCGTGCGACGGCTCTGGGACAGCTGGGAGGACGACGCCGAGATCCGGGACGTCGCCACCGGACGCTTCATCGACCGCGCGAAGCTGCACTACATCGACTTCGAGGGCACGCACTTCCGGGTCAAGGGCCCCTCGGTCACACCCCGGCCGCCCCAGGGCCAGCCGGTCGTCAGCGCCCTGGCGCACGCCACCGTCCCGTACCGGCTGCTGGGTCGCTCCGCCGACATCGGCTACGTCACCCCGCACGACGCCGGCGAGGCCCGTGCCGTCGTCGAGGAGATCCGCACCGAACAGGCGGCGGCCGGCCGCGCCGACGAGACCGTGCACATCTTCGGCGACCTGGTCGTCTTCCTGGACGACGACCCCGCCGCTGCCGCCGCCCGCCGGGACCGGCTGGACGAGCTCGCCGGCGAGCCGTACACCAGCGACGCCCCGGTCTTCACCGGAACGCCCGCCGGGCTCGCCGATCTGCTCCAGGACCTGGCGGCGGCCGGACTGACCGGGTTCCGGCTGCGCCCCGCCGTGGCCGGCCACGACCTTCCGGCGATCACCCGGGGGCTGGTCCCCGAGCTCCAGCGCCGTAACGCCTTCCGCCGGGAGTACGAGGCCGACACCCTGCGCGGACTGCTGGGGCTCACCCGCCCCGCCAACCGCTACGCCGCCACCGCGACCGCCTGAGCCGGAAGGACCCCCGACCATGAGCAAGCCCCTCAAGCAGATCCATCTCGCGGCCCACTTCCCCGGAGTCAACAACACCACCGTGTGGAGTGATCCGCAGGCCGGCAGCCACATCGAGTTCAGCTCCTTCACGCACTTCGCCCGGACCTCCGAGCGCGCCAAGTTCGACTTCCTCTTCCTCGCCGAAGGACTGCGGCTGCGCGAACAGGGTGGCGAGATCTACGACTTGGACGTCGTGGGGCGGCCCGACACCTTCACCGTCCTCGCCGCGCTCGCCGCCGTCACCGAACACCTCGGCCTGACGGGGACGATCAACTCGACCTTCAACGAGCCCTACGAGGTGGCCCGCCAGTTCGCCAGCCTCGACCACCTCTCGGGCGGACGCGCCGCCTGGAACGTGGTCACCTCCTGGGACGCCTTCACCGGTGAGAACTTCCGCCGGGGCGGATTCCTCCCGAAGGAGGAGCGCTACTCACGGGCCAAGGAGTTCCTGGCCACCACGAACGAACTCTTCGACTCCTGGCACGGGGACGAGATCGTGGCCGACCGGCAGACGGGCACGTTCCTGAGCGACGCGAAGGCCGGCGCCTTCGTGCACAAGGGGCAGCACTTCGACATCGGGGGACAGTTCAACGTGCCGCGCTCCCCGCAGGGCCGGCCGGTGATCTTCCAGGCGGGCGACTCGGAGGAGGGCCGTGACTTCGCCGCGTCGAGCGCGGACGCGATCTTCAGCCGGTACGCCACCCTCAAGGAGGGGCAGGCCTTCTACACCGACGTCAAGGACCGCCTCGCCCGGTACGGCCGCAGGCCCGACCAGCTGCTGATCCTCCCGGCGGCCACCTTCGTCCTCGGCGACACCGACGCCGAGGCGGAGGAGCAGGCCCGCGAGGTACGCCGCAGCCAGGTCAGCGGAGCCACCGCCATCAAGCACCTCGAATTCGTCTGGAACCGGGACCTGTCCGGCTACGACCCGGACGGCCCCCTCCCCGACATCGACCCCGACCCGGGCGAGCACACCATCGCCCGCGGCCGCGCCCAGGTACGCATGTACCGCGACCCGCTGGCCGTCGCCCGCGAGTGGCGGGAGCGCGCGGCCGCCAACAAGTGGTCCATCCGCGACCTGGTCATCGAGACCGGCAACCGCCAGGCCTTCGTCGGCTCCCCGGCCACCGTCGCGACCACGATCAACGACTTCGTCCAGACCGACGTCTCCGACGGCTTCATCCTCGCCCCGCACATCACTCCGGGCGGCCTCGACGAGTTCGCCGACCGGGTCGTCCCGCTGCTCCAGGAACGGGGCGTGTACCGGACGGAGTACGAGGGCACCACCCTGCGCGACCACCTCGGCCTCGACCACCCCGACGACGCCCGCGAGGGGCGGGAGGCATCATGAAGTTCCTCGCCATCACCCTGATCGTGCACGGCCCGCACCCCGTGACCGGCGTGCGCAAGCCGACCAGCGACCGCTTTCACGAGGTGCTCGACAACGCGCTCCTCGCGGAGGAACTGGGCTTCGACGGCTTCGGCGTGGGGGAGCGGCACGAGCGGCCCTTCATCTCCTCCTCACCCCCGGTCGTACTCAGCCACATCGCCGCCCTCACCTCCCGGATCCGGCTGTTCACGGCCGTCACCACGCTCAGCCTCCTCGACCCGGTGCGCGCCTACGAGGACTACGCGACGCTGGACCACCTCTCCGGCGGACGCCTCGAACTGATCATCGGCAAGGGCAACGGCGCCGCTCAGCGCGATCTCTTCCAGGTCACCCCCGAGGACCAGTGGGACCGCAACGCCGAGAGCTACGAGGTGTTCCGGCAGCTCTGGCGCCAGGACAAGGTCACCGCCGCCACCCGCTTCCGCCCGGAACTCAAGGACGCCGAGGTCTGGCCGCGTCCCCTCCAGCAGCCGGTCCGGGTCTGGCACGGCAGCGCGACCAGCAGGGAGTCGGTCGATCTCGCCGCCCGCTACGGCGATCCGCTCTTCTCCGCCAACGTCACCAACACCATCGAGCCCTACGCCGAGTTGATCCGCTACTACCGTGAGCGCTGGGTGCACCACGGCCACGATCCGGCGGACATCGCGGTGGGCGCGGGAACGGCCGGGGTCTACGCGGCCCGGACCTCACAGGAGGCGCTCGCCGCCTACCGGCCGGTGTTCGAGGGGAACCTCGCCTTCCAGAAACAGCTGGGCCTGGAACCGGTGTTCACCACCCTGGAGGACTTCGTCGAGCGCAGCTCGGCGCTGATCGGCAGCCCGCAGCAGATCATCGAGAAGGTGCACCGCTACCACGAGCGGTTCGGCCACACGGTCCTCCATCTGCACGCGGACTCGGGCGGCCTGACGGACACCCAGCACCGGGACTCGCTCGCGCTCTTCCAGTCGGACGTCGCACCCGTGCTGCGCCGGGAGATCCCCGATCCGCCGTTCGTCTGGGGGCCGGTCCTCGCCGAGCCCGAGCCCGGACCCGAGCCCGCACCCGAATCCGGGCCCGTTCCCGCCGACCACTGAGGAGTCCGTCCGTCATGTCCGACATTCCGCTCGGGGTTCTCGACCTGGTCCCGGTGTCCTCCGGTTCCTCCGCCTCCGAGGCGCTCCGCAACTCCATCGATCTGGCCCGGCGGGCCGAGGGCCTCGGGTACGCCCGCTACTGGTTCGCCGAGCACCACCTCAACCCGGGCGTGGCCGGTACGTCGCCCGCGGTCGTCCTGGCCCTGACGGCCTCCGCGACCACGTCGATCAGGCTCGGAGCGGGCGCCGTCCAGCTCGGCCACCGCACCGCCCTGTCCACGGTCGAGGAGTTCGGCCTGATCGACGCGCTGCATCCCGGCCGGCTCGACCTGGGCCTCGGCCGCTCCGGTGGACGCCCGTCCGACGGCGCCGCCCCGCGGCCGTCCGCGACCCCGGTGGTCGACGGGCGCACGCCCAACGGCCTCCGCGTCCCGCCCCGCTTCTCCTTCGAGCACCTGCTCGGCTCGCCCCGGATCGCGCTCCAGCGCAAGCTGCTCCAGCAGCCGCACGCCGAATCGCAGGACTACGGCGAGCAGATCGACGACATCCTGGCGCTGCTGGCGGGCACCTACCGTTCAGAGGACGGCATCGAGGCCCATGCCGTCCCGGGGGAGGGCGCAGAGGTGGAGCTGTGGATCCTGGGCAGCAGCGGCGGTCGGAGCGCCCAGGTGGCGGGCCGGTCCGGGCTGCGGTTCGCGGCCACCTACCACGTCAGCCCCGCCACCGTGCTGGAGGCGGCAGAGGGGTACCGCGCCGCGTTCCGGCCCTCCGATGTCCTCGCCGAGCCCTACGTCAGCGTGTCCGCCGACGTCGTGGTGGCGGAGGACGACGAGACCGCCCGCGAACTGGCCACCGGCTACGGTGCCTGGGTCCGCAGTATCCGTCTCGCCGAGGGTGCCATCGAGTTCCCGACGCCGGACGAGGCCCGGGCCCACATCTGGACGGACGCGGACCGTGCCCTGGTCCAGGACCGCCTCGACACCCAGTTCGTCGGCTCGCCCGACCGGGTCGCCGACCGGCTGGCGGAGCTCCAGGAGGCCACCGGCGCCGATGAGTTGCTGATCACCACGATCACCCACGGACACGCGGACCGGGTGCGCTCGTACGAGCTGCTGGCCGAGGAGTGGCGCAAGAGATGAGGGCCGGTGCGGGCGGTCGCCCGTCAGGTGTCCTGGTGCCCCCGTAGTTCCTCCACCGCGGCCCGCGCGGCGGCACCGATCACCGCGTCGGCGCGCGGCAGTCTGCTGTCGGCCCTGGCCGCCTGGGTGAACACCACCGCGGTGTAGGTGCTGCCGTCCGCGAGTTCGACGACGCCGGCTTCGTGCCGGAGCGAGCCGAAGGTGCCGGTCTTGCCGTAGACGGTGACGTCGTCGTAGGGAAAGCCGGAAGCGAGCCGGTGCGTCCACGGCTGCCTGCGCATGACCTCGCGCATGAACGCGCAGCCTTCGGCGGAAGCTGCGTCGTCCGTCCAGATCGCCCGCAGGAGCCGGGCCATGTCCGCCGGTGTGCCGGACGCCTTGAAGGCCGGGTCGTACACACCCGCCGGCACCACGGTGTCGTTGTCCGCCACATGGGCCAGGGCCGCGTCCAGGGAGGGCGCCCCCGTCTCCGCGACGAGCCTGCTGAACGTGGCGACGACACCGCCGTGGATACGGGTGTCCGGCATGCCCAGGTCGCGGCAGTAGGCGTCGACCGTATCGGCGCCGACCGCCCGCAGGACGGCGGCGGCCGCGGTGTTGTCGGAGACGGTCATCATCAGCGTCACCAGATCGCGCAGTGACATGGTGACGGGGTCGTGCAGGACGGAGATGCCGGTCGGACCGGGGACCCGGTCGGCCGGCTCAAGGGTCACCCGGTGGCGCGGGTCGATCCGCCCCGTGTCGGCGAGGCGGCAGAAGGCGGCCATCAGCGGCACCTTGTAGACCGAGCCCAGCGGCAGCTGTTCGCCGGGCTCGATGACCACGCGGGCCGAAGGGCGGTGCAGCTCCGCCACGTGCAGCCAGCCCCGGACGCCCGCGTCGTCGAACATCTCGCGGATGGCGCGCTCCACCCCACCGCCGTGCCGGGGCCGGCTCACGGTGCCACCTTCCGGGCCAGGGCGTCCTCCAGCAGCTGCGCCGTCCCGGCGGTCTCCCGCGCACCCGGGCGCCTCGGATCCCAGGCCACCCGCAGCCGCAGGGGGAGTGGCGGGTCCGTTGCCGTGCGACGCTCCACACCGGACGCCGTCAGCGCGTCGTCCGCCGTGACGAGCACCGCCTGACCCGCCGCCACGAGGGCGAGCCCGGCGCGCTCGTCGGACACCACCACGGTCTCCACCCGGCGGCCCCGGCTGGCCAGGGTGTCGATGAACAGGTCATGGGCCGCGGGCGCTTCGGCACGCGGGCGCACCGCGACGGGGAGCCGTGAGGGCGTCGTCCCACCGGTTCCGCGGACCCCGGCGGGGGACAGCACCCAGGTCGGCAGCAGGATCACCCGGCCCGCGGCGAGGCCGTGCAGCACGGACGGGTGCCGGATCACGGCGATGTCGACCCGTCCGGCCGCGACGTCACCGAGCAGCGCGGCCGTCGACGCCGTCACCATGCCGATCCTGGCGCGCTCGCCCGCCCGGACCGGCGCCGCCGCCACCTCCGCGGCCAGTGGTGCCGGTACCTCCGGGGCCAGCCCGATCCGCAGCCGCCGCCCGTCGGCCCGCTGACGGGCACCGGTCTCGCGGAGCTCCGCGAACGCGGCCAGCGCGCGGCGGGCGTGCGGAAGCAGCAGGGCACCCTCCTCCGTGAGGAACACCCCCCGCTCACGGTCGAACAGCCGGACCCCGAGCAGCGCCTCCAGCCTGCGCAGGCCCTGCGACAGCGGCGGCTGGGTCATGCCCACACGCTGGGCCGCGGCACCGAAGTGTTCCTCCTCCGCCAGGGCGACGAAGATTTCCAGATGCCGTTCGGTGAGCACTCCGTACCTCCTGGCGTGCGGTGATATGGCATGTGAATGAGATCAGTCCCGAGATGGTATTCGACATGGGGTGCGGTGGCGGATTTGAATCCGGGACAGACACGTCCCATCGGAACAGAAAGCCCGTATGCCATGCACACTCGAACTTCGCTGTCCCGCCGTGCCGTTCTTACCGGCCTCGCCGCCCTCCCGCTCGTCGGCTGCACGAGTGGCCCGGAGGCTTCACCGAAACCGTCCGGGACCGCTCCGTCGTCGGCCTCGCCATCGGCCCCGGCCGATCCCCGTACCGAGCGGGCGTTCCGCGAACTGGAGCGGAAGTTCGACGCCCGGCTCGGCGTCCACACGCTCGATACGGGCAGCGGCCGGACCGTCACCCACCGGCCCGATGAGCGATTCGCCTACGCCTCCACCTGCAAGGCGCTGCTCGTCGGCGCCGTACTGGACAAGAACTCGCTCCGGCAGATGGACCGGCTGGTGCGCTACGGCCGCGAGGATCTCGTCAGCGCCTCACCGGTCACCGAGCGGCACGTCGCCACCGGGATGACCCTGCGCGAGCTGTCCGACGCGGCCATCCGGTACAGCGACAACACCGCCGCCAACCTCCTCTTCCACGAGCTGGGTTCCCCCCGCGCCCTCCAGGACGCCCTCCGCGCGCTCGGTGACGACGTCACCCGCTGCGACCGCTACGAGACCGCGCTCAGCGACGCCACCCCCGGCGACCTCCGGGACACCAGCACCCCCCGCGCCCTCGCCACCGGGCTGCGCGCGTACGTGCTCGGCGACACCCTCCCCTCCGAAAAGCGGGCCGTACTGACCGACCTGCTCAGGCGCAACACCACCGGCGACCACACCATCCGCGCGGGTGTGCCGGACCACTGGCAGGTGGGCGACAAGACGGGCACGGGCGGCTACGGCACCCGGAACGACATCGCCGTCATCTGGCCCCCGGGCGCCGCCCCGATCACCCTGGCCGTCCTCTCCCGCCGCGACGCCAAGGACGCCGAACGCGACGACGCCCTCATCGCGGGCGCCGCGAAGGTCGCGCTCGACGCCATCGGGGCGCTCAAGTAACCGGGCCGTCCGTGGTCGGCCCGGTCCGGCGTTAGCATCGGCATCCTCACCGACCGCTGGAGCAGACCGATATGCCATTGCCACGCCTCGGAGTCGTCATCGTCACGATGGGCACTCGGCCCGTGGAACTGGCCGCGCTGCTCGCCTCGGTGGAGAAACAGGACGTGCCCGCGGCGAGAGTGGTCCTGGTCGGCAACGCGACGCCTCTCACCGACATCACGGCGGACGTGACCAGGATCCCGCTGGAGGAGAACCTCGGCTGCCCCGGTGGCCGCAACGTCGGGCTCAGGGCGCTGAGCGAGTCGGGAGAGGTGGACGTCGTCGTCGAACTCGACGACGACGGCCTGCTCATCGCCGCGGACGTGTTCCGCCGGATTCAGCGGCTCTTCGCGGACGACCCGGGGCTCGGCATCGTCGGGTTCCGGGTCGCCGACGAGTACGGGGTGACGGAGCGTCGCTGGGTGCCCCGGCTGCGCGCCGACGACCCGATGCGGGGCGGTCCCGTGACCGCCTTCCTCGGGGGCGGACACGCCTTCTCGATGCCGATGCTCGACGGGATCGGGCACTGGCCGGCGGAGTTCTTCTTCGGGCACGAGGAGTCCGACCTGGCCTGGCGCGCCCTCGACGCGGGCTGGACGATCCAGTACGAGCCCGAACTCGTTCTCCAGCACCCGAGGACGTCCCCGGCCCGGCACGCGACCCATTACCGCTTCACCGCCCGCAACCGGGTGTGGCTGGCCCGCCGGCGCCTCCCGGCCCCGCTCGTCCCCGTCTATCTCGGTGTCTGGATCTCCCTGGCCATGGCACGGATGCGCTCGGCCGCCGGTCTGCGGGCCTGGTGGGGCGGGTTCGCCGAGGGGCTGCGGACGCCGTGCGGTCCGCGCGAGCCGATGAAGTGGCGCACCGTGTGGCGCATGACCCGGCTGGGCCGCCCGCCGGTCCTCTGACCGTCCCGGAAACGGGCAGCGGCCCGGCGCCCCGGCGAGGGAGTGCCGACCGCCACGGGCGCCGTTCGGGCGCGCGTGCGGCCTCGATCGGGCAGGAGTCCGGGTGGCGGCAGCCGGTCCGTATGGCCTGACCAGCCGATACGGCCCCGGCGAAACGGGCACGAACGGGCACAGGCGAGGTGGTGAAGAGCCTGGTCGCCGTGGGTCCCTTGCTTGTACAAACGATTCATGAGCCCGAACGGGGCCCGAGTCGCAGCGAACGCAGGGAAGTGTGTCGTGGACACCGACGAGCGCCGACGAGAGATCCTCAAGATTGCCAGACGCGAAGGGTCTGTGGACGTCACCGCGCTGGCCGGCACGCTTCAGGTGGCCAAGGAGACCGTCCGGCGGGATCTGCACATCCTGGAGGAACACGGCCTGGTACGCCGCACCCACGGCGGCGCCTACCCGGTGGAGAGCGCGGGCTTCGAGACGACGCTGGCCGCCCGCACCAGCCGGCTCGTTCCCCAGAAGTCCAGGATCGCGGCGGCCGCGGCCGATCTGCTCGGAGACGCGGAGACGGTCTTCGTCGACGAGGGCTACACCCCCATGCTCGTCGCCGAGGCACTGCCGAGGGACCGGCCCCTGACCGTGGTCACCGCGTCCCTCGCCGTGGCGACCGCCCTCGCGGACGCGGAGAAGACCACGGTGCTGCTCCTCGGCGGCCGGCTGCGCGGTTCCACGATGGCCACCGTCGACCACTGGACGACCCGGATGCTCGCCGGATTCGTGATCGACCTGGCGTACGTCGGGGCGAACGGGATCTCCCGCGAGTACGGGCTGACCACGCCCGATCCGGCCGTGAGCGAGGTGAAGGCCCAGGCCATGCGCAGCAGCCGGCGCCGGGTCTTCGCCGGAATCCACACCAAGTTCGGCGCCGTCAGCTTCTGCCGTTTCGCCGAGGTCGGTGACTTCGAGTCCATCGTCACCGATACGGGTCTGGCCTCCGCGGAGGCGCAGCGCTACTCGCGGCTGGGCCCCCAGGTCGTCCGCGCCTGACCGCACCCCCGGCACAGCCCGACCGCTCCGCCCCGCGCCCGTCAGCCGGGCTGGCTGACATGTCCCTTGCAAGTTGAAGCAGTCCCTCGATGACGAGTGATCAGGAGAACCACATGCTCCACCTTCAGCAACATCGCAGCAGGCTGAGCGTGCGTCTGGGTACCGGCGCCGCCCTCACGGCGCTGCTCGCCGGGTGCAGCGGCGCGGGCGGCGGCAGCTCGTCCGGTGACAGCGAGTCGATCAACGTACTCATGGTGAACAACCCGCAGATGGTCCAGTTGCAGAAGCTCACCGCGGCCAACTTCACGAAGGAGACCGGCATCGAGGTCCACTTCACGGTGCTGCCCGAGAACGACGTACGCGACAAGATCACTCAGGACTTCTCCAACCAGGCGGGCCAGTACGACGTCGCCACCATCAGCAACTTCGAGGTGCCGTTCTACGCGAAGAACGGCTGGCTGCACCCCCTGGACTCGTACGCCTCCAAGGACAAGGCCTTCGACCAGGGCGACATCCTCAAGCCGCTCCGGGACTCCCTCACCGCGGAGGACGGCAAGCTCTACGCGGAGCCGTTCTACGGCGAGTCGTCCTTCCTCATGTACCGCAAGGACGTCTTCGCGGAGAAGAACCTGAAGATGCCCGCCAAGCCCACCTGGCAGCAGGTCGCGGACCTGGCGGCCAAGGCGGACGGCGCCAGGAGCGGCATGAAGGGCATCTGCCTGCGCGGCCTGCCGGGCTGGGGCGAGGTCATCGCCCCGCTCACCACCGTGGTCAACACCATGGGCGGTACCTGGTTCGACAAGGACTGGAACGCGAAGCTCGACACACCCGAGTTCAAGAAGGCCGTCGAGTTCTACGTCGACCTGGTGAAGAAGCACGGCGAGGCGGGCGCCCCCCAGTCCGGCTACGCCGAGTGCCTCAACAACATGACGCAGGGCAAGACGGCCATGTGGTACGACGCCACCGCGGGCGCCGGATCACTGGAGGCCTCCGGCTCCCCGGTCAGGGGCAAGGTCGGATACGTGGCCGCGCCCGTCGAGAAGACCGACACCTCCGGCTGGCTCTACACCTGGGCCTGGGGCATGCAGAAGGCCTCCAAGAAGACCGACAGCGCCTGGAAGTTCATCTCCTGGGCCTCCGGAAAGGGGTACGAGAACCTCGTCGGCGAGAAGGTCGGCTGGCCCGACGTCCCCGCCGGCAAGCGCGCCTCCACCTACTCCAACCAGGACTACCTGAAGGACGCCGCGGCGTTCGCGAGCGTCACCCGGCAGGCCATCGCCGGCGCGAACCCCCGCGACCCCGGCACCCAGCCGAGGCCGACCGTAGGCATCCAGTTCGTCGACATCCCCGAATTCACCGACCTCGGCACCAAGGTCTCGCAGGAGATCAGCGCCGCCATCGCCGGCCGCCAGTCGGTCTCCGACGCGCTCAAGACCTCGCAGACACTCGCCGAAAAGGTCGGCAAGGAGCAGCGGTGAGTGCCCCCGTATCCACCCCGGACGTCTCGCCGCCCGGCGCGCAGGATGACGCCGCCCCGCCCCGCAGGACCGCGAAGGCCCCCGGCCGGGCGCGCGTCTGGGCCAATCGCGCCCCCCTGCTCCCTGCCCTGGTGTTCCTGATCGCCGTGACCCAACTGCCCTTCGTGGCAACCGTGGTGGTCTCGTTCTTCGACTGGAACTCCCTCTCGCCCGACCAGCGAAGCTTCAGCGCGTTCGCCAACTACAAAGAGGTGTTCAGCGACCCGAGCCTGCGCGACTCGGTGGTCACCACCGTCCTGCTCACGGCGAGTGTCGTGATCGTCAGCGTCGTGCTCGGACTCCTGCTCGCCCTGCTGCTCGACCGCAGGTTCGTCGGGCGGGGATTCGTCCGTACCCTGCTGATCACGCCCTTCCTGCTGGTGCCCGTCTCGGCGGCGCTGATGTGGAAACACGTCCTGTACAACCCGGAGTACGGACTGCTGAACGGGGCCTGGGCCTGGTTCACCGGACTGTTCGGCGCCGACAGCCCCGGACAGCCCGACTGGATCTCCGACATGCCGCTGGCCGCGGTCGCCACCGCCCTCATCTGGCAGTGGACCCCGTTCATGATGCTCATCCTGCTCGCCGGGCTGCAGAGCCGGTCCGCCGAACAGATGGAGGCCGCCCGGCTGGACGGCGCGAGCAGCTGGCAGATGTTCTGCTTCCTGACCCTGCCGCACCTGCGCCGCTACCTGGAACTCGGCGTACTGCTCGGCTCCATCTACATCGTGCAGAACTTCGACGCCGTGTTCACCATCACCGCCGGCGGACTCGGCACGGCCAACCTCCCCTACACGATCTATCAGACCTTCTACCAAGCCCATGAATACGGACTGGCGTCCGCCGCGGGCGTGGTCGTGGTGATCGGCACCATCGTCGTCGCCACCTTCGCCCTGCGCGTGGTCTCGTCCCTCTTCAGCGAGGAGGCGAACCGGACATGAGCAGCACCCTGACCGCCGCGCCCACCGCCCGGCCGGGCCGCACGGAGCACGCGCGCACGACGCGCCGGGGCAGACGGCGCTCCACCGCCCTCGGCGTGGTCGCCTGGATCGTCGGCATCGTCTTCTGCGCACCCGCGCTCTGGATGCTGCTCACCTCCTTCCACTCGGAGGCCGACGCCGCGACCAACCCGCCGTCGCTCGGCGCCCCCCTCACCCTCGACGGCTACCGGGTGTTCTTCGGCGCAGGCGGCGGGGCGAGTCCCTGGCCGCCGCTGATCAACTCCGTGACCGCATCGGTCTTCTCCACGCTCTTCGTGCTCGTACTCGCGCTCCCCGCCGCGTACGCGCTCTCCATCAAGCGAGTGGAGAAGTGGACGGACGTGATGTTCTTCTTCCTGTCCACGAAGATGCTGCCGGTCGTCGCGGGGCTGCTGCCGGTCTATCTGTTCGCCAAGAACACCGGCATGCTGGACAACATCTGGTTCCTCGTCATCCTCTACACGTCGATGAACCTGCCGATCGCGGTATGGATGATGCAGTCCTTCCTGGCGGACGTGCCGGTCTCCATCATCGAGGCCGCCCAGGTCGACGGAGCACGGCTGCCGACCGTGCTGACCAGGGTGGTGGCGCCGGTCGCCGCACCCGGAATCGCGGCCACCTCCCTCATCTGCTTCATCTTCAGCTGGAACGAGCTGCTCTTCGCCCGGGTGCTCACCGGCGTGACGGCGCAGACGGCACCGGTCTTCCTGACGAGCCTCGTCACCAGCCAGGGGCTCTTCCTCGCCCAGCTGTGCGCCGCCTCCGTCGTCGTGTCCCTGCCGGTGCTCGCCGCCGGTTTCGCCGCCCAGGACAAGCTCGTCCAGGGCCTTTCCCTTGGAGCTGTCAAATGAGGGCTGCGATCATCGAGTCCATCGGCAAGGTGTCGGTCGAGACCGTCCCCGACCCGACCCCCGGCCCCCGGGACGTCGTCGTCGCCGTCCGGGCCTGCGGGCTCTGCGGCACCGATCTGCACATTCTCCAGGGCGAGTTCGCCCCGGCGCTGCCGATCATCCCCGGCCACGAGTTCGCCGGCGAGATCGTCGAGACCGGCTCGGAGGTGACCGAACTGGCCGTCGGGGACAAGGTCGCCGTCGATCCGTCTCTGCACTGCCACGAGTGCCACTACTGCCGCGCCGGGCGCGGGAACCTCTGCGACAACTGGAACGCGATCGGGGTCAGCAAGCCCGGCGGGGCCGCAGAGTTCGCGGTCGCCCCGGTGGCGAACTGCGTGAAGCTCCCCGATCACGTCGACGTGGCCACCGCGGCGCTGATCGAACCGCTCTCCTGCGCCGTACGCGGCTACGACGTGCTCAGCTCCACGCTGGGAGCAGAGGTGCTCATCTACGGCTCCGGCACCATGGGACTGATGATGCTGGAGCTCGCCAAACGCACCGGCGCCGCCTCCGTCGACATCCTGGACGTCAACCCGGACCGGCTCACCACCGCCGTCAAGCTCGGCGTCTCGCGCTCCGCCGCCTCCGCGGACGAGCTGGAGACGGTACGGGGCTGGGATGTCGTGGTCGACGCCACCGGGAACGCCGGCGCCATCCAGGACGGCCTCGGCCGGGTCGCCAAGGGCGGCACGTTCCTCCAGTTCGGCGTCGCGGACTACGCGACCCAAGCCGTCATCGAGCCGTACCGGATCTACAACCAGGAGATCACCATCACCGGCTCGATGGCCGTGCTGCACAGCTACGAGCGCGCCGCCGCGCTGTTCGCCGGGGGAGTCATCGACCCGGCGGTCTTCATCAGCGACCGGCTGCCGCTGGAGCAGTACCCCGACGCCCTGGAGCGGTTCAAGGCGGGCCAGGGCCGCAAGATCGTGGTGGAGCCGTGACCGGTGGTCCCGACGCCGTCCTGGTGCTGGGCGAGGCCCTCATCGACCTGGTGCCGTCCTCGGACGATCCGGGGGCGCACCGGGCCCAGCCCGGCGGCGCACCCGCCAACGTCGCCGCCGGGCTGGCCCGGCTGGGCACCCCCAGCTGGTTCGCCGGAGGGCTCGGCGGCGACGGATTCGCCCGCCTGATCGAGGAGCGGCTGGTCTCCGCCGGTACCCGGCTCGACCTGTGCGCCCGCTCGGAGCTGCCCACCGCACTGGCCGTGGCGGACCCGGGCCCCGACTCCACCGGCTACCACTTCCACCTGCACGACACCGCCACCTTCCGGCTGCCGGACCGTACGGGCGAAGTGGCCCGGTTCGGCGCCGTGTACGCGGGTGGGCTCGCCGCGGTCGTCGCGCCCGCCGCCGCCGTGGTGGCCGCGACCGCGCGCGCCGGGGCCGAACACTCCGTCCTGGTGGTCGACCCGAACGTGCGCGAGGACCGGACGCTCGACCACGCGTCCGCCCAGCGCCGGCTGCGGGAGCTGTGCGGACGCGCCCGGATCCTCAAGGTGAGCGACGAGGACGTGACCGCGCTCTGGCCGGGCGCGGCCCCGGAGGAGACCTGCGAACGGCTGGCCGGGGAGAACCGGCTGGTGGTCCTCACCCGGGGTGCGGCGGGCAGCACGGCGTTCACCCCGGACCTGGAGCGGGTGTCGGTACCCGCGGAGCGGGTCGAGGTGGTCAACACGATCGGCGCGGGTGACGCGTTCATGGCCGGGATGCTCAACTGGCTCGGCGGTGCCGGGGCGTTCCGCGACGGCGGCGCCGTACGGCTGTCGAGCGACAGGGCCGCGCGGATGCTGACGTCCGCCTCACGGGTGGCGGCCTCCGTGGTCGCGCGGTCCGGGACGGAGCCGGCGCCCACGGCCTCGCTCAGGCCGCCGGTTCGATGGTGACCTTGACGTGTTTCATGATCGGCTGGTCGCTCTGGGTGCTGTAGTCGCTCAGCGCGCAGAGCACGTTCATCTCGGGCATGTAACCGGCCGCGCAGCCACGTGGGATGTCGTAGGGGATGGCGAGGTAGCCGTCGAGGGACCGACTGCTGCCGTCCCTGGCGGTGCTGGTGATGTCCACCGGGCCCATGTCGGCGATTCCGCGTTCGCGCATGTCGGCCCGGTTCATGAAGACCAGTGTGCGCAGGTTCTTGACGCCGCGGTAGCGGTCGTTGTCGGAGTAGATCGTGGTGTTCCACTGGTCGTGGGACCGCATCGTGCCGAGCGCGAGGGTGCCGGGGGCGGGGATGACGTCGGGCAGGGCGGCGGCGGAGAACTCGGCGCGTCCGGACGGCGTCAGGAAGACCAGTTCGCGGGCGGGCTGCATGATGCGGAAGCCGAGAGGCAGCCGCACCCGGCGGTTGAAGTCCTCGAAGCCTTCGAGCGCCTCGGCCATGGTGTCCCGGATGCGGTCGTAGTCCTCGATGTACCACTCCCAGGGCGTGGCGCTGTCGGGGAGGGCCGCGCGCGCCATGCCGGCGACGATGGCCGGTTCGGAGAGCAGATGCGGTGAGGCGGGGCGCTTCATGCCGACCGACAGGTGGACCATGCTCATCGAGTCCTCGACGGACGTGCTCTGGACGCCCTTGCGCTGGTGGTCCTTCTCGGTGCGGCCCAGGCACGGGAGGATGAGGGCTCGCCGGCCGTGGACGACGTGGCTGCGGTTCAGCTTGGTGCTCACCTGCACGGTCAGCTCGCAGGAGCGCAGGGCCGCGAAGGTGTAGGGGGTGTCCGGTGCGGCGAGGGCGAAGTTGCCGCCCATCGCGACGAACACCTTCACGTCACCGCTGTGCATCGCCGGGATGGTGCGGACGGTGTCCAGGCCGTGCGCACGGGGCGGCTCGATGCCGCAGGCCGCGGCGAGGCGGTCGAGGAACGCGTCGGTGGGGCGGTGATCGATCCCGCAGGTGCGATTGCCCTGGACATTGCTGTGCCCCCGCACGGGGGAGGGACCGGCGCCCTCACGCCCCAGATTGCCGCGCAGCAGAAGGAGGTTGACGATCTCCCGGACGGTGTCGACACCGTGTTCGTGCTGGGTCAGCCCGAGACACCAGCTGATGATGGAGCGGTCGGCCTCGCTGTACACGCGCGCGGCCTTCAGGATGTCGGCGCGGCCCAGCCCGGACTGGTCCTCGATCTCGCTCCACGGCGTGGCCTCGCACACGGCGCGGTAGTCCTCGAAGCCGGTGGTGTGGCGGTCGATGAACACGCGGTCCAGCGCCTTGGGGTCGGACGCGGACTGCTCCAGGACCGCCTTCGCCATGCCGCGCAGGAGAGCCATGTCGCCGCCGATGCGGGGCTGCAGGTTCAGGGTGCTGGTCCGGGTCGACTTGAAGAGGGCCATGTCCGTGAAGTCGTGGGGCACGATGGTGCGGGTGGCGGCGGCCTCGACCATCGGGTTGACGTGCACGATCCGGGCCCCGCGCCGGTAGGCCTCGGCCAGTGCGGTGAGCATCCTGGGCGCGTTGGAAGCGGCGTTGACCCCCAGGATGAACAGCGCGTCGGCACTCTCCCAGTCCTGGAGGTCGACGGTCCCCTTGCCCGTGCCGAGCGAGGCGTGCAGAGCCCGTCCGCTGGCTTCGTGACACATGTTGGAGCAGTCCGGCAGGTTGTTCGTGCCCAGTTCACGGGCCATGAGCTGGTAGAGGAAAGTCGCCTCGTTGCCGAGGCGTCCTGAGGTGTAGAACGAGGCCTGGTCGGGGTCGTCCAGCCCGCGCAGGGCACTGCCGACAACCTCGAACGCGTCCTTCCAGCTGATCGGGACGTAGTGGTCCGTCCCCGGGTCGTAGACCATCGGCTCGGTGAGCCGGCCCTGGTTCTCCAGGTCGTAGTCGCTCCACTCGCTGAGCTCGGTCACCGAATGGGCGGCGAAGAACTCGCGCCCGACCCGCTTGCGGGTCATTTCCCAGGTGACGTGCTTGATGCCGTTCTCGCAGATGTCCAGATGCAGGCCCTTGGTGTCGTCGGGCCAGGCGCACCCGGGGCAGTCGAACCCGCCGTCCTCATGGTTCATCCGCTTGATCGCGCGCGGGCCGTCCACGAGCGCCCCCTCGCGCACCAGCAACTGGCTCACGCTCTTCGCCGCACCCCAGCCGGCGGCGGGGTGGCGGTAGGGGCGGAACTCCGGAGCCGCGTCGGGGGCGGGACCCGTTTCGGGCTCCAGGCGTTCCGGATCGTCACGGTGGGGGCTCATGACCGTTGGCCTTCCGCCATTCGGGCAAAGGGGCGCAGAACACTACTACTGGGCAAACTAGGTGGCCCGGTAAGGGCGCGCCACTCGGCGTCCAGGACGGTCGCGGCATTCACGAGGACCGGAACACCACGCCCCCGGCCTCGCGTCAGCGCCTGCGCGAACTGCCACGCCCCCATCCGGTGCCGATGCCGCCCACGTGCAGGGCCAGGGCCGTGAGGCCGAGCAGCATCACGTTCACAGAGGAGAACGCGTCGTTCGTCGCGATGTCGGCGGCGTTGATCAGGAAGGCGATGAAGAAGAGCACAGCTGCGACGATTCCCAGCATGGTCGGGACTCCCTTTTCGATTCGGTGAAGTGCGGGTGCAGCCCGTGTGCCCGTCTTCCACACACCCATGTATCGACAGCACGTTCGATGTGTCGGGTCGTTGGCGATGACCGCCGGGCCGTCCGGCGGCCGTCCCGGACCAATCCGCTGCGCCGACGGCACCGAATAGACGACATCAGCGACCGAACGCGGTTCCGGTTCTGTGACCGGAACCGCCGGAAGGGGATGCGTCTTCGTGAATGCCCGCCGTACAACCCGTCTCACCGCCCTGCTGGCCGTACCCGCCGCGCTCACGCTCTGCGCGGCCGTGCCCGCCATGGCGCACGACGGCCATGCCGCCGGCAGCACGACGAAAGCCGCCGACGGGGACACGTACCAGATCGATCTGAACCAGCTGAACAACTCCGGCGCCAGTGGCACGGCCATGGTGAGCGTGGAGGGCGACAAGCTCACCGTGAAGATCGAGGCCGAGGGACTGGTGCCCGGCCAGCCGCACGCGCAGCACATCCACGGTTCGACCGACGGCCATGACTTCCGCTGCCCGGACATGAGCGCGGACAAGGACGGTGACGGCATCGTCAGCACGGCCGAGGGGCTGCCGGTGTACGGGGACATCAACATCTCCCTGACCACCAAGGGCGACACGTCCAAGGACAGCGGCCTGGCGGTCGACCGGATGCCCGTCGCGGACAAGGACGGGAAGCTGAGCTACTCCCGGACGATCCCGGTCTCGCACAGCGTTGCCGAGCACATCAAGGACCTGCACGTCGTCCAGCACGGCATCGACCCGAACGGCAACGCCAAGTACGACTTCGGCAAGGGGAAGAGCGAGCTCGACCCGAAGCTGCCGCAGGAGGCCACCGCCCCGGCGAGCTGCGGCATGGTCAAGGGCGCGGCCGTCGGCTCGATGCCCGCGGGTGGCGTCGAGACCGGTGGCGGGAGCACGGCGGGCGTGGAGTCGCCCGGCCTGTTCGCGGCGGGCGGCGCGGCCGTCCTCGCGGCAGGCGGGCTGTTCGTCGTACGGCGCCGGACGCGCACGGCGGACGCCCGGCACGACAGCTGAGACGCCCCGCACCGACGGACACCCCGTCGGATGCCCCGTAACGGCCGGACGCAGGGACAGGTGAAGCGATGAATGGGACAGCCGACGAAGGCGCGCACCGCACGAGGGTCCGGCGGCGCGACGTCACGCTCATCGCCCTCGCCGCCGCCCTGCTTCTGACCGGTGGGCTGCTGCTGGCGCTGGGAACCAGCCGGCAGCAGCCCGCTCCACCCCCCGCCTCCGACAAGGGCGGCCCGGTCGTCGCCACCGAACAGCCCCCGGCGACGCGGCAGGGGACGCACAGCGCGGCACCGTCCGGCAAGCCGCGCACCGCGGCGCTGCCCGCGTCCCGGCCCGTCAGCATCACGATTCCCTCGCTCAAGGTGACCTCCAGCCTGGAGGAGCTCGGCCTCGGCAAGGACCGGGCCATGGAGACGCCCCGGGACCCGGACAAGGCAGGGTGGTACCGGCCCGGAGCCACGCCCGGAGCTGTTGGGCCCGCCGTGATCGCGGGACATGTCACCTGGAACGGGGCCCCCGGGGTCTTCTTCGGCCTCGGCAAGCTCGGTCCCGGTGACCGGATCAGCGTCCGGCGCGCGGACGGGCGGACCGCCGACTTCACCGTCGACCGGACCGCGCTCTACCCCAAGGACCGGTTCCCCACCGTCGAGGTGTACCGCAACCTCGACCACGCCGGGCTCCGCCTCATCACCTGTGGCGGCGACTACTCCAAGGACGACAGCCGCTACGCGGACAACGTCGTCGTGTACGCCACGCTCACCGGCAGCCACGGCCATGCGTAGAGCGCGTGGAACGCGCAGGCGGGTGGGCACCGGCTTCGGCCGTACAGGTGAAGCCGGTGCCCAGTCCGCTCCGGTACCAATCCGGCGGCCCCGCGGCTCCGGATGACTGAGGGGCGGGGCTCACGGCGAGAGACCCGCCCCGGCCGCCCGGGGCCGGGCCGGTGATCGGCACGCATCCGGCCCCGGGCAGGCGTCACCCCACACGTGCAGCGGACCCGTCAGCGGGACCCAGCCACCGCACGGGACCTCGGTCCGGATCCGGTGCCATCGGATCCGGACCGAGTGCCGAGGAGCCGGAACTCCTTCGGTGGCCCCGTCGTCCGCCGCGCATGTCCCGTGCCGGCTCGACAGCCTCCACACATGAGCCGGAGCGGGACCGGCGGCCTGCCGGTGCCTGCAGCCGGCAGGCCGCATCCACCCCTCCGGGCCGTACGGAGTCGAAGCGCTTCCGTTCCCGCTCCCGGTCCCGGTCCGGGACTCGCACGTTGTCACGGCGAAAGTCGGCCAGTTTGTGACCGGCGGAGGTTCTTCCGGCCGCGGTGCGCGGAGCCGCCGGCGCCGCCCGCCGAGGACCCGGTCATGTGTCATGACGTGGGGGAAAGCCCCCGGATGGCCGCCGACTACGTCATCCCGGCACGCCGCCCCTGACCCCCCGTCGGTCCGCGGGCATGGACCGGGCCTGGTGTCGAATTTCAGACGAAACGATAAATCTGCCGTTTCGGACGACACCGCACTGGTCGATATTGTCCCGGAAGGCCTGGTTCATTGCTTGACGGGGCTGAGCACACCACTCACGTTCAGGACTTCGTGGCACTCCTGCGCCCGGCGTCCGGTGGCCGGTGTACCCGGCTTCGCACAGGTCACGTTGACGGTCACGGTGTCGTTCTCGGTGATCTTGATAGGGGTGACCCAGTGGTAGTCCTGGTTGCGGAAGGTCTCCAGCGCGATCGTGGTGATCTTCCGCTTGCCGAACGTGATCGTGAGCACCCCCTCGTCGCCCTGGAAGTTGGCGACGACGACGTCCGTGATCCCGAAGGCGTGGTCCTGCGGCACCTTGTACGTACCGGCGTTGCTCGTCCCGCCGGAGGTCTTCAGGTCGATGGTGGCCGAACTCTGCTGCCCGTCGCCCGTCGAGGTCCCGCCGCCGCCCGCGCCGGGCGTGGCCCCGGGGCTCGCGCCGGGCTGCGCACCCTTGTCGCCACCGGACGGATTGCCCTGCTCGCCGCCCGCACCGGTGCCCGGCGACTGGCTGTCCTGCGACCCGCCCGGATTGGGACGGGCCTGGACCTCCTTCGTGGCGGCCTCCTTCGCCGCGCTGCGCACCGCCGGACGGACCAGGGTGAACCAGGCGAGGAGCAGCGCGAGCAGCGCCGCGAGCACGGCCAGCAGCCACTTCGGGAAGATCGGGATCTGGACGAACTCCGCGTTCAGGGGCGGCCGGACGGCGGTCTCGTCACGCCACGCCTCCTCCTGCGCGGCGGATTCGGCGGGTTCGGCGGTCTCCGCGGCGTCCACGGTGAACGGCCACACCACCGGGGAGCCGAACCACACCGGCTTGCCCGTGCGGACCCGCAGCCGGATCTCCGCCGTCTCGCCGGGCTCCAGCTTCGGCTTCGCCGGGCTGAACGCGAACCGCAGCTCCTCGCCCGCCTGGCCCGGGGCGAAGCCCACCTCCGTCGGGGCGTTGCCCAGGTTGCGCACCGCGAGCCGGTAGCGGCCGCGCAGCCAGCCCCGCCTGCGGCGCGGCGCCAGCTCGGTGTGCAGCTCGCGGAACTTCTCGACGTGCACGGTGGTTTCCGGGACCCGCACCGACTCGGGGTGCTCGGCCGGCAGCACGCGCACGCCGAGCGGAATGTCACCGGGCCGGGTCTCCGGCGAACGCGGCGGATCCAGCCGGATCGTCACCGTCTCGGACGTGCCGGGATAGAGGGAGACCCGTGGGGGTTCCACGGTGGCCCAGGGGGCGCAGTCCCCGACGACCTCCAGGCTGTACGCCTCGACGATGTCGCTGTCGTTGCGGACGGTCAGGCTGGTGGTGGCGGTGCTGCCCGGCGCCACGGTCACCGCCGGGATGTCGAGGCCGGGCGCGCTGGGGCCGGAAGGGGCTGCAGAAGGCGTCACACCGTCACGGTAGGACCGCGGCACGTCCGCCGCGAGGAGCGCAAGGGCAAGACCCGGGCAGTCGCGGTGCCCGGGGAGTCAAGACCAACTCCACTGAACCGGTGAGCCGTTGATCCGTCCGGTCACCTCGCGGGCCGGCCGCCCGCATCCGTAACCGCCGTTGATCCGCTCTCACGTCCGCCGCTCCCACGCACTGCCACCCATGAACCACTCCTCACGAACCCTCCGCATTTCCTCTGCTCACGAACCCTCCCCGAACGAACTCTTCCCTCATGAACCCTCCGAACCTCCGAAACCCTCAGAACCCTCCGAACTTCAGAACTTCCGAACCATCTGCCCACGGACTCATGAAACAGGAACCCTGCCCATGACCTGCCCAGAGCAGTACCGTCCGGCCGTGTCCGTCACCGCACCACGTCTCTCCGCCCAGGCACCGGCCGCGCACCGGGCCTCCCCGTCCGACCGAGTGGAGCAGGTGACCGTCGCCGTGTACGCCGCCGACCCGGTCCTGCACGTCGGCGTCGTCCAGCAGTTACGCCGACGGCCCGAGGTCAGCCTCCTCGACGACGCCTCCGCGGAAGAGGCCCAGGTGTCGCTGGTCGTCGTCGACGCTGTCGACGACGACGTGGCGGCCCTGCTGCACCGGCTCCGGCACAACACCGCCACCCGCACCGGGCTCGTGGTCGGCACCCTCGGCGCGGGCGCGCTGCAACGCGTCATAGAGTGCGGCGTCTCCGCGGTACTGCGGCGCGCCGACGCGGGCCAGGACCAGCTTCTCCACCTGGTCCTGGCGATATCCAACGGCGAGGGCGTGCTCCCCGGCGACCTGCTGGGCAAGCTGCTCACCCATGTGGGCAGCCTCCAGCGCTCCGCTCTCGACCCGCGGAGCCTCTCGCTGTCCACGCTGACCACCCGCGAGGCGGACATGCTGCGCCTGGTCTCCGAAGGCCTGGACACCGTCGAGATAGCCCGCAAGACCGCCTACTCCGAACGGACCGTCAAGAACGTCCTGCACGAGATCATCACGCGGCTGCAACTGCGCAACCGGGCCCACGCGGTCGGCTACGCACTGCGCAACGGGCTGATCTGACGGCGTCGGGGCACCTCGGAACTGCCCGAAAGCGCACCGCACGTTTCCCCCGGGTACGTCCCCGCCGCCCTGCCGCACCGTACGAGAACCCGGCAGGGTGGCGGGGGAAAGCCCGAAACCGCACCAGACAGCGAGGTGGACCGTGATGCGCACCGCCGGCCCCGGTGGGCGGTTCCGCCCGGGAAGACTCGGGGCGTCGCTGCTGCTCCTGATCCCCCTGCTCGCGGTGACAACGGCCGCCGGGGAGGGCAGCGCGGACCCCAGGCCGCAGGCGGCCGATGCCTCGGCCACCCGGATCGCCTACGCCGGTACCCGGCACCGCAGCCTCGGCCGGGTGGAGAGCGACACCCACAGCGCACCGCTGTTCGGCGAGGGGCCGGTCCACTTCGACCTCCAGCCGTCCGCTCTCGGGGACCAGATGGTCTTCGTGAGCCGCCGCGACGAGAAGGCACCGCAGGTCTACCTGCGGACCGCCGACGGTTCGGTGCGCAAGCTGACCAGCGGCCGGTACGCCGGGCACCCCCAGCTGACACCGGACGGCAACTCCGTCGTGTTCGACTCCGCCGAGCCCGGGGGCGCGGACGGCGGCAAGCAGCGCGACCTGTGGATGGTGCGCACCGACGGGACCGGCCTCACCCGGCTCACCGACACCCCCTGGGACGAGGAGTGCCCGACGGTCTCCCCGGACGGGCAGCGCCTCGCGTACTCCGGTGGCAGTGACCCGGCGGCCGGTATGCAGATCTACGTACGGCCCCTGGCGGGCGGCGCCGACACCCGGGTGACGGACCCGGCCAACGGCGCGGCCACCGAGCCCGCCTGGAACCCGGTCGACGATCCCGCGCACCGCGACCTGATCGCGTACACCGCCGCCGGACCGCCGGGACCCCGGCTGCGGGTGACGGACGGGCGCACCGACGGGCCGCTGCTGGGGGGCGTACAGGCAGAGTGGCGTACCCACGGGGCAGCGTGGCTGCCCGACGGGAACGACGTGCTCTTCCTGAGCCCGGACCGCACCTGCGACTGCGAGGGCGACTGGGACCACGTGTTCCGGGTGACCGCGCACTCCGATGCCACACCCGAACTGGAGCTCAGCGAGGACCGCGAGGTCGAATCGCCCACCTGGACCGGCACGGTCCAGAACGGTGGTGTGGTGGTCGAGCGCATCTCCGCCGCCGGTCCGCACGAGGTGACGCTCCAGGACGCCCGCTCCGACGGTTCCGACCCCCGCGACCTGGGTCTGACCATCCTCAACGAGGACCCGGCCGCCGACACCGACACCGATCCCACCCACGACCCGCTCTTCCGCCCGTCCAAGGGGGACCCGTGGACCGAGCGGCAGAACTACACGCCCGACGGCCGCAGGATCGTGCTGACCCGCTTCGAGGGCACCCCGGAGCACCGGGTCGAGCGGATCTGGATGGCGGACGCCGACGGCACCCACGAGGCTTACATGAAACTCGACGGGCGCGGGCCGGACGACTGGGACACCGACCCGACGTTCTCCCCGGACGGCAAGTACCTGGCCTTCACCCGGACTTCGCCGGGCGGCGTGGGTGCCGCGGCGGGACCCAGCAGCATCCTGATCGCGGATGTCGCGACCGGCGAGATCCGCGACCGGATCACCGCGCCGGCCGGGCAGCCCCAGGGCGGCGACGCCCAGCCCACCTGGTCCTCCGACGGCACCACCCTGGCCTTCACCCGCAACCAGGTGATCGACGGGGGCGGCGGCAACAAGCACATCTGGACCGTGCCGGTGAACAACCTGGCCGCGCAGCGCGACCTGAGCGCCGCGTTCTGCCCCGGGAACTGCAAGGTCATCGACGACAGCCCGGCGTTCTCCCCGGACGGGCTCGGCATCGCCTTCAACCGGAAGAACGGCGGCGGCCTGACCGACCAGCGCAACGGCATCCTGCTGACCTCCCTCGCCGCCGACAGCTGCCAGGTGCTGCTGCCGGAGGCCGCCCACAACGTCCCCGACGGCTGCCGCCAGGAACTGCCGGACACCTCCCGCACCGGCCCCTTCCAGCCGCGCGACGCCGCCTGGACGGCCGACGGCACGGGCCTGGTCCTCAGCTCCCGCGAGGCGCTCCCGGCCAACAGCCCGGAAAAGCTCTACCTGCTGGACATCGCGACCTGCGCCCTCAGCCCGCTCACCACCGGCCTTCCGGGACGTCAGAAGGAACCCAGCGTCCAGCAGTCCGTGGACCTCGCGGTGCACGCGCCCGGCAACGTCCCGGCGGTGGCCGTCGGCCGCTCCACGACGGTCCCCGTCGACGTGGTGAACAACGGCCCCGCCGCCTCCCCGGGCACCCGGCTGACCATCGCCCCACCGCCCGGCGCCCGGATCACCGGACTCACCTGGCCCGGCGGCACCTGCGACGCCGCCTCCCTCCAGTGCGATGTCGGACTGGTGCGGCCCGGCACCACGGTCCGGGTGAGCGTCACCCTCGTCGGAGTCACCCCCGGCGACGCCCCGTTCGACTGGTCGGTCACCGGCGCCGTACAGGACCCGCTGCCCAGCGACAACGCCTCCCGGACGGTGGTGCCGGTGCGCGAGGACACCCCGCCCCCGACAACGACACCGGAGCCGCCGACACCCACCCGCGCGCCTCCCACCACCGAGCCGCCCCCCGCCACCACACCGCCCACCACCACACCGCCCACCGTGCCCCCGGCACCTCCCGCGCCCGCCGCCGGACCCTCGGTGCGCGTCACGGCGCAGCCCAACCCCGGCTACGTCGGCGGACGCGTCGTCGTGACGTACACCGTGCGCAACGGCCGTGAGGCACTGGCGACCGGGCTGAGGCTGAAGGTCGGCCTGCCCCGGTCCGTCCCGAACAGCGGACCACCGGCGGGCTGCGACCGCTCATGGGTGTGCGCGCTGCCGGACCTGACACCGGGCGCCAGCACCGTCGTCCGCGTCGTCCTCAGCCCCGACAAGGCCCTGAGCAGCACCGTCACCGGCCTGCTCACCACCACCGGCACCGACGCCGACAGGAGCGACAACACCGCGAGGCAGCCACTGCGCGTCCTCCAGCCGCGCATCGTCGCGGTCCCGCCGATCGGCAAGCCCGGCTTCGTCACCTCGGTGCGCGGCAAGGACTTCCCGCCCGGGGCGCCGGTGCGGTTCACCTGGAAGCCGGGCATCACCGCCGCGGCCGCGCCGACCGTCCCGCAGCCCGACGGCACGTTCATCGGCCAGCTGCTCATCCTCGCCAAGGACGAGACCGGACCGCGCGTCATCACGGCCAGGGGGCCCGGGTTCTCAGCCGTGAAGACCGACTTCCTGGTGGTCATCGGCAACTGGCAGCCGCCCGGCGAGATGACCCGCCGGTGATCCACGAGGTCGACGAGGCGATGCGCCGCCTGCTCAGTGAGTCCGGACTGGAGGCATCGGGCGTCGAAGTGGTCTTCGACGCCCCCACCAAGGACTGGGCGGCACGCCGTAACGCCCCCACCGTCTGCGTCTTCCTGTACGACATCCGGGAGGACGCCACCCGGCGCGGCAGCGGCGCGGGGGAGGTGTACGACGCGGACGGGCACCTGGTCGCGCGCCGCACCCCGCCGCGCTGGTTCGAGCTGACCTACCTGGTGACGGCATGGGCGAGCCGCCCGCAGGACGAACACCGGCTGCTCTCGCAGGTGCTCGCCTGCCTGGTGGCCACCGACACGCTGCCCGCCCGGCTGCTCACCGGCACACTCGCCGAACTCGGCCTGACCGTCAGCCTGGACACCGCCGGGGGCAGGCTCGACGCCCCGGCCGCGTCGGATGTCTGGTCGGCGCTCGGCGGCGAGCTGAAGGCATCGCTCGGGGTACTGGTGCGGGCACCGCTCGCCGGAGTCAGCACGGTCGTCGCGCCGCCGGTCACCGAAGGGCTCGTCGTGCGCTCCGCCGCCCGGAACGAGAACGGGGACGCGGTGCCGGGACGGCGGCTGCGCTATACGGGAACGAGCGAGGCCGGACCGGACGGCTTCGCCGGACCGCGTGAGCGGCGGCCCGCCCCCGCCCGCCGCCGCCGGGGGGACCGTCAGCCGTGACCCACACCGTCGAACCCACTGTCCTCGCCGGGCCAGGCCCCGTGAGCCGGTACGCGGACCGGCCGGACTTCCGGCCGGATGCCGAGGCGGCGCACCTCTGGGCGCGGCTCAGCCTGGTCGAGGAGCGCGTGCGGCGCGCCGTGGAGGACCGTCGCGGTGCCGACCCCGATCCCGACGACCCTTACCGGGGCCAGTACTTCACCCCCGAGGCGATCACCCGCATCCTGGACGGGCCGGGCGGCCTCGGCATACCCGCCCAGGAGCCCTGGCAGCCCCCGCCCGGCTCGGTACTCGAAGGTCTCGCCGTGCGGTTCGGCCTGTCCCCGCTGGACCTGGACCTGCTCCTGATCGCGGTGGCCCCGGACCTGGACGCCCGGTTCGAACGGTTCTACGGCTACCTCAACGACGACCTGACGCGCCGGCGCCCCACGGTCGGTCTCGCCCTTGAGCTGTGCGGGCTGGCCGGCGCGGCGCCCGCCCGGTTCCGGCTCGCACCCGGAGCACCGCTCGTCGAGGGCGGCCTGATCGTGGTCACCGAGCCGGAACGGCCGCCGCTCTCCCGCGTCCTGGCCGCCCCCGACCGGGTGTCCGGGCACCTCCTGGGCAACGCGCACCCCGACGCCCGGCTCGCCGGGGTGCTCGGCGAGACCGCTGAGGACCCCACCGCGGAGGCGGCGGACATCCAGCGGGCCGCGGCCGCCGCCGGCAGCGGCACCGGCCTGGTCCACCTGCGCAGCCGGGGCGGCGACGCAGAGGGACTGGCCACCGCGGCGTTGCGCGCGGCCGGGCTGCGACCGCTCGTCCTGGACGCGGCGGCGCTCGCCCGGCGCTCCGGCGATGTGCCGGAACTCGCCGGGACGACCGCCCGCGAAGCCCGGCTGACCGGCTCCGGGGTCGTCCTCGGACCGGTGGAGGCGCTGCCCGCGGAACCCGCCGAACGGACCCGGACGCTGGGGGCGTTGTGCGCGGCGCTGCGGGGAATCCCGCTGTTCACGCACGGCACCACCGGCTGGGACCCGGCGTGGGCGGCCGACGCGCCCGTCGTCCTGACCGTGCCGGCGCCGTCCCCCGAGCGGCAGGCCGCGCGCTGGCGGCACGCCCTCGACCGGGCCGTCGGCGAAGGCCCCGTGACCGCTGACGCCGAGGAGCTCGCCCCGGCGGTCGCCGCGCACCGTCTGGACGCCGGGCAGCTGCGCCGCGCCGCGGCGGCGGCGGTCCGCACCGCCGCCCTGGCCGGCGGCCCGGTCCGCCCCGAGGACCTGCAGAGCGCCGTACGCGCCCAGAACGGCGCGGGGCTCGACCGGCTCGCCCGCCGGGTCGAGCCGGGCGTCGGCTGGGACGACCTGGTTCTCCCCCCGCTCACCCACCGGCGGTTGCGCGAACTCGCGCTGCGCGCCCGCCACCGGGAGCAGGTGCTGGGCCAGTGGGGGATGCGGCCCGGCGGCGGCCGGGGGCGTGGCGTGATCGCGCTGTTCGCGGGCGAGTCGGGGACCGGCAAGACCATGTCCGCCGAGGTCGTCGCGGCCGATCTGGGCATGGACCTGTACGTGGTGGACCTGTCCACGGTCGTCGACAAGTACGTCGGGGAGACCGAGAAGAACCTGGAGCGGATCTTCACCGAGGCGTCCGCGGTCAACGCGGTCCTGCTCTTCGACGAGGCCGACGCGATCTTCGGCAAGCGCTCCGAGGTGAAGGACGCCCACGACCGGCACGCGAACATCGAGTCGGCGTACCTGCTCCAGCGCATGGAGTCGTTCGACGGGATCGCCGTGCTGACCACCAATCTGCGGGCCAACCTGGACGAGGCGTTCACCCGCCGCCTGGACGTGGTCGCGGACTTCCCGGTGCCCGACTCCGGCCAGCGCCTCGCCCTCTGGGACCGGTGCCTGGGAGACCGGCTGCCCCGGGCCGACGACCTGGACCTCGGCTTCTGCGCGGACCGGTTCGAACTGGCCGGCGGCTCGATCCGGGCCTGCGCGGTGACCGCGGCGTACCTGGCGGCGGAGTCCGGCGGCCCGCTCACCATGCGCCAGGTGGTGACCTCGGTCGTGCAGGAGTACCGCAAGCTCGGACGGCTGGTCCTGGAGGGCGAGTTCGGCCCGTACATGACCGAGGCCGCGGGCGCCTGAGGCGCGTACGGCCTCGGACCGGGCCGCCACCACCCGCCACCTGGCCCGGAAGGCCAGCGCGGAGCGTCCCGGAAAGGCAGCGGTCTTGCCCCCGGCCAGGTCCGCGGGTCCCTGTCGCGGTGGCGGGCCGGCAGCGAAGACTCGGCCTGGACACAGGTGACCCGTAAGGACGCGAAGGAGCGAGTATGCCGACGTACCTCACCCCGGGTGTGTACGTGGAGGAGGTGCAGTCCGGTGCCCGACCGATCGAAGGGGTCGGCACCGCCGTCGCCGCGTTCGTGGGGTTTGCCCAGAACGGACCGTTCCACGCACCGACACTGGTGACCTCATGGGACCAGTACACCCAGCTGTTCGGCGGATTCGCGGAGGGTACCTACCTGCCCCACGCGGTCTACGGATACTTCGCCAACGGCGGGGGCGCCGCGTACGTGGTCCGGATCGGCGGACCCGCGGAGGGTGGATCGCCGGCCGACGGCGACCGGGGGTCGCAGCCCAGGGCGGCCGAGCCGGTCGAGCTCGGCGGCTTCCTGATCGCGGCCCGGCCGGGCGTCTCCGGGGTGTCGGTGGAGATCGCCGACGCGGACGGCGAGAACCCGCCGGAGGACCGCTTCAAGGTCCTGGTCCGCCAGGGCGACAAGGTCGTGGAGACGTACGAGGCCTCGACCCGCAAGAACGTCAAGGGGTACCTCGTCACCCAGACGCGTTCCTCCACCCTCATCGCGGTCACCGAGCAGCGCAACGCCACCCAGAGCAAGCCCGCCGGCCAGACCGTGGCCGTGCCCGACGCCCCGGCCGAGCCCGCCGCGTCCGGCTCCGGTGAAGTGGCGCGCCTCGACGCGTCGGAGTACGTCGGCGACGCCGCCGCCCGCACCGGCTTCGGCGGCCTGGAGGCCATCGACGAGATCACCATGGTCTCGGTCCCCGACCTGATGAGCGCCCACCAGCGCGGCGACATCGACGCGGAGGGCGTGCGGACGGTGCAGCTCGCCGTGATCGCGCACTGCGAGCAGATGGGCGACCGGGTCGCCATCCTGGACACCCCGCCCGGACTCTCCGCCCAGCAGGTGCGCACCTGGCGCAACGACGAGGCGGGCTACGACTCCCGGTACGCCACCCTCTACTACCCGTGGGTGCGGGTCTTCGACCCGGCCGCGGGCCGCAACACCACTGTTCCGCCCAGCGGTCATATCGCCGGTGTGTGGGCGCGCAGCGACGCCGAGCGCGGCGTGCACAAGGCGCCCGCCAACGAGGTGATCCGCGGCGCCGTGGATCTGGAACTGCGGCTCAGCAAGGGCGAGCAGGACCTGCTGAACCCGATCGGCGTGAACTGCGTGCGCGCCTTCTCCGGCCGGGGCGTCCGGGTGTGGGGTGCCCGCACCCTCTCCTCCGATCCGGCATGGCGCTACCTGAACGTGCGCCGGCTCTTCAACTACCTGGAGGAATCCATCCTCCTGGGCACCCAGTGGGTCGTCTTCGAGCCGAACGACGACCGGCTCTGGTCGAGCATCCGACGCAACGTCACCGCGTTCCTCACCGAGGAATGGCGCAGGGGCGCGCTGTTCGGCCGCACCGCCGAAGAGGCGTTCTACGTGCGGTGCGACCGCGACAACAACCCGCAGGAGTCCATCGACCAGGGCCGGGTCATCTGTGAGATCGGCGTCTCGCCGGTCAAGCCCGCGGAGTTCGTGGTGTTCCGGCTGGCTCAGTTCTCCGACACCACCAGCCTCATCGACGAGTGACCCGCGGGTCAGCAAAGAAAGGTGACAGACAGTCATGGCAGAGGGCGATGCTCTTTCCACCCACGTCTTCGGCGTGCAGCTCGGCGGCTACCTGGTCGAGTCGATTCAGGAGATCAGCGGACTGACCGTCGAGGAGGAGGTCGTCGAGGTCCGTCAGGTCAGCGCGGAGGGCAAGCAGATCATCCGCAAGCAGCCCGGCGCCCGGCAGGCCGGCGAGGTCACGATCACCCGTGGACTCGACCAGAGCAGTGAGTTCACCTCGTGGATCAAGGAGACCCTGAACAAGGGTGCCGTGGACGCCGCGCGGCAGAACCTCACCATCGAGATCAAGGACTCGGAGGGCAGCACGGTCCGGCGCATCCAGCTGATGCAGGGCTGGGCCTCGAAGTGGGAGGGCCCGTCGCTCAAGGCGGGCGAGTCCGCCGCGGCCACCGAGTCCGTCACGATCGTCTTCGAGGAGATCGTCGTCGAATGAGGCGTCGTACGGTGTCCGCGGGCAACCTGGAGGAGATCCTCCAGGCGACGGAGCCCGCCCCGGTACCGGAGCAGGCGGCGGCGGCCCCCGCCGCCGCCCCGCCGCCCCGGGAGGACCGCGGACTGCGCACCGAGTTCGAGTTCGAGCTCCCGCGCGGATACGTGGACGAGGCGGGCACGGTGCACCGGCACGGCTCGATGCGCCTGGCGACCGCCCGTGACGAGCTGCGGCCCCAGATCGACCTGCGGGTCAAGGAGAACCCGGCGTACCTGAGCGTGGTGCTGCTCAGCCAGGTGATCACCCGGCTCGGCGCGATCACCGATGTGCACGCCGGGGTGGTGGAGCGGATGTACGCCACCGACGTGGCGTTCCTCCAGGACTTCTACCGCCGCGTCAACAGCGAGGGCCACACGCGGGCGGCGGTGACCTGCCCGCACTGCGAGGGCGGCTTCGAGGTCGACCTCTCGGGTGGGCGCCTGGGGGAATCGTGACGTACGCCCTTCCCCGGCTCCGGGAGGAGATCGCGTACATCGCCTACCACTTCCACTGGCAGCGCGAGGAGATCCTCGACCTGACGCACGGCGAGCGCCAGGAGTGGGTATCCGAGATTGCCCGAATCAACACCCGTGTGAACGAAGGCGGTTGAGCGCATGGCATGGCGGGACAGGCTGCGCCGCCGGACTGCCGGACCCGACACCGCGGACCGTTCACGGGCTACGGAGCGAGCCGGCCTGTCCGGCAACGCCGGGGGCCGGGGCGAATCCGCTAGCTCGGCCGCCTCCGGTGGTCCGACTCCTTCCGGCGGTCCGGCTCCCTCCGTGCCCGGGGACTGGGACGGCGGCTGGCGCCGCACCGCGCCGCCGCAGCTGACCGTGGCCCGCGCCCCGCTCGGCGTCAGCGACGGCCTCGCCTTCCGCGACGGCCTGGCGGCCTGGCAGAACCCGTCGTTCGACGCCGGTCTCGGTCACGCCCTGCTGCCCACCGCCCCGACCGGTCTGGTGCGCGGCGTCACGCCACCCGCCGCCCCGCAGGCCACCCGCACCGGCCGGGGCCCACTGCTGCTCCGCGCCCTGCGCACAGAGGAGCCGACCGGCCCGGAGAGCGTCACATCCCAGGCCGCCGCGCCCGACACGGGGAGCGCGGACGGCGGTACGCGGACGCCTCCCGCCCGGACGCCGACTGCCCGGACGCCGCAGGTCTCGCGCCGGACGCGTCCGGGGTCGGCGTCGAGCACCGGAACCGGAACGGTGGCTACGGGCCCCGGCCCGGCGCCCGCCGAGGCCCGTCCCGGCGGTAACAGCCCGGCGGGTGAACGCCGTTCGGGCGGAACGTCCCGCACCGGCCGGGGCATCACGTCCGCGGATTCCCCCGCCACGCTCCGTCCGTCGCACCCGCCTGTCCAGCGTGCGGTGGACCCGGCGACCGGACCCGTCGTGACCCCCACGGACACTGCCAACGGCCGGGTGGCCTCCACTCCGGACATCCCGCTGGTACGCCGCGTGTCCGTGGTCCCGGGCGCAGCCGCCGCCCCGGCCCGGTCCGCCACCGGTGGAAGCGCCTCGCGGACACCGTCCGGCGCGTCCGGGCCGCACCAGGCGCGCGGGTCCCGGCCGACCGCCGGTTCCGGCCGCCGTACGCCGTCCGGCCCGGCCGTCCAGCGCTCCGCGACCGGGACGCCGGGGCCACAGCCCGAGCGGGGAGACGGACCGTCGGAGTCGTCCCGCGCCCCGGAGGCATTCCGCGCGCCGAGGGCCGAGAGGGCCGAGGTGTCCCGCCAGGCCGTACGTACCCGCCCCGTCGGTCCGTTGCCGACCGTCGCCCGGCGTCCGGCCGGACCCGTGCGTCGGCTTCCGGCCCTGCGCCCCGCCAACTCCCCGGCAACCGGTGACCGGGCCACCCCGGACGCACCCGGCCCCGACTCCACCGCACCCGCGCGGGCAGGGTCGGGGACGCGCCCGGCGGCGCCCGTACAGCGAGCCCCCGGCCGCGCGCCTCTCGGTGCGCCGATGAGTGAACTGCCTTCCACAGCAACGCCGTTGGTGGCCGAAGCGAAGGCTGTTCCGCCGACCGCACGTACCGCCTCCGCCCCCGGCCCGGCGCTGCCCGTGGTCCAGCACCACTCGGATACAACGGCCGGTGCCCCGGCCCCCAGCACTCCGAGCGCCCCCACGAAGCGAGCGGAGACCCCGGCCCGTGCGACTCCGGCCCGTGCGACTCCGGAACGCGCGACTCCGGGCCGTACGACTTCAGACCGCACGAGTTCAGACCGTACGACTCCGGGCCGTACGGCTCCGGACCGTCGCCCGGGCGCCCGTGCGCGCGGTGGCCTGGGCGCGCCGTTGTCCGAGCTGCCGCCCACCGCAGGCCTGCCGGGCGCGACCGGGTCCGGTGCCCGGCTGCCCCGTACAGCTCCCGGCCCCGACATCCAGCGTGCCCCGGCCCGTAGTGGCAGTACGTCCGCCGCGCCCCCGGCGCTGCCCACGGTGGACGGGAACCGGGCAGAGGCCAAGGACGCGCCGTTGCTGGGCGCCTCCGCGGGGAACACCCGAGGCGCCGATACGCCGTCGGGTGGTTCCGGGCCCGGCACTTCGGGTTCCGACAGCCTGGGCTACGGCAAGCAGCGGCCCGAGGACAGCGGCACCGCCGCTCCCGCCCCCGTCGTCGTCGCCCGCGCCCTCGCACCGGGCAACGCGAGCCCCGCACCTGCCGCAATTACCGCGAGCACCGCAGGCGCCAGAGGGATCGCAGGCGCCGTGACCACCGCTGGCGCCCCGCCCATGAGCACCGTCGGCCCGCACCCCTTCACCGTGGCCCGCGCCGGAGCCCACGCCGCGCCGGAGCCGCCCCGCACCCTCTCGCTGCTCGCCGCGCGCCCGCTCGGCCTGAACACCCGGGCCCCGGACGGCGTGGCGGCCCCCGTGGCCGCCCGCCCCGCCGGCCGCCCCGTGGTGGCGGCGCGCTGGCCCGGCGCACCGGCCCCGCATCGCAGTGGCCCCGCGCAGCCGTCGCAGGGATCGCCGTCCGTGGCCGCCCCGGCGCCCCAGGTCCAGCGCGCCGCCACCGGAGGCTCCGGAGCGCAGACAGGGGCGGCCGAGCGCGGCGTGCGGAACAACGGCACTTCGCAGTCCGTCCAGCGCGTCCCGGTTGTCCGGCCCGCGCCGCTCGGCCGGGGAACGGCCGGCGCATCGGCAGGCCCGGTTCCGGCAGGCGTCGCACCGGCAGGCGCCGCACCGGCAGGGCGGCCCGTACCCGTACGGCCCCTGCCGGTGACCGCCCCGCAGGCGCAGGCGCTCGCGGGCCGACCGCCGGGCTCGCCGGCACCGGCACGGACGCCCGCGGGCACCGTCCCCGTGGTCCGGCCGAGGTCCACCCCGCCGACGGGCCCGGCGCCCCCGGTCCAGCGCGACGTGACCGGTGCGAGCGACGGCTCCGTACCCAACGGCTCCGTCCCTGAGAGCTCCGGGTCGAACGGCTCCGCGTCCAACGGCCCCGCGCCCAACGCCGCATCGCCCAAAGCGGATTCACAGCGGTCGGGCACGACATCATCCGGCACCGGCAGCGGTGGGGGCGGGGCCGCAGGTCTACCGCAAGGATCCGGGGCCGAGTTGGACGAGCTGGCGCGCCGCCTGCTCGACCCAGTGGCCCGGCTGCTGCGCACCGAACTGCGGCGTGGCCGGGACCGCACGGGCCGTCCCTACGACGGACGCCGCTGAGAGCACGGAACGGATGACGGAGCAATGACAGACAGTATCTTCGCGACCAGCGTGTTCTTCCGGCTCGCGATCGCCGGGAACGACCTCGGGGCCTTCCACACCTGCTCGGGCATGGGCGCGGAGGTGGAGATGGAGACCTATGCCGAAGGCGGCAACAACGGCTTCACCTGGCAACTGCCCGGACGCGTGAGCTGGTCGAACATCACGCTCACCAGGCCGGTCACCACCGACACGGCGAAGATCGGCCGCTGGCTCGACGAGACGCTGCGGCGGGTGGAGCCCAAGGACGGCGAGATCGTCGCGCTGAAACCGGACCTGACCAGGATCATCAGCTGGCAGGTCTTCGGAATCGTCCCGGTCCGCTGGCAGGGGCCGTCCTTCGACCCCGCACGGTCGGAGGCGGCGGTGGAGACCCTGGAGATCGCCCACCAGGGGCTGCGCCCTTCCTGACCCCCGGCCCACCCCCGGCCTCAAGCCCCAGCCCCCGCCCCCGTATCCGCACCGGAAAGGAACTCCAGGCATGTCGCCAGCGGTGCGCTCCAGCCGGGCCAGAGCCCAGCTGACCCTCAAGGAGCCCCCGGCCTCGGTCGGCGCGAAGCCCGGTGGGACCGTCGCGCAGCTCGACCTCCAGTTCAACCCCTCCACCCTGGAGCTGCGCAAGACCACCGAGTGGCGGCGCTCCCCGTCCCGGATGGCCGGGCAGTCGGCGCTGCCTGAGTTCGTCGGGAGCGGACCCCGCACGCTGAGCCTCGAAGTGTTCCTGGACGCCACCGCCACCCACGACAACTCCGTGGAGCAGGCGGTGGAGAAGCTGATGAAGGCGTGCGTGCCGACACCGGCGAGCCTGGGACGGAAGAAGCCGGCCAGTCCGTGGGTCCGGTTCGAATGGGGCACCTCGCGGACGACCTCGTTCGACGGGGTGCTGTCCAGCCTGTCGGTGAGCTACACCCTGTTCGATGTGGACGGCAAGCCGCTGCGGGCCACCTGCTCGCTGTCCATCGAGGAGGCGAGCGTCGACACGGCGGGCCAGAACCCGACGTCCGGCGCGCGCACCGCCCGCAGTACGCACACGGTCGTGGCGGGAGACAGCCTCGCCATGCTGGCCTGGCGGGAGTACGGCGACCCGACGGCCTGGCGGGTCATCGCGGAGGCGAACGGAATCGACGACCCCATGGCGCTCCCGCCCGGCACCGAGCTGGTGGTTCCGGCGCTGCTGGACACGGACAGTCAGGAGGAACGGTGAGCACAACCGAGGCGAAGGCCAGCCGGTCGTTCGCGGCGGACCCCGTCGTGGAGACGCCTGCCGAGCTCCCCAAGGTCTGGGCGGCCCAGCTGGTGAGCTGTGTGGTGGACGAGAGCGTGGGCCTGCCCGACGCGGCGGTGCTCACCTTCCGCGACCCCGATCACGAGTTCCTCCAGGCGACCGGCATCACCATCGGCACCCCGCTGCGGGTCTCCGTGGTGACCGCCTCCGGGCAGGCGCGGGAGCGGCTCTTCGACGGCGAGGTGACGGCCCTTGAGCTGGACGGGGACCGTACGGGCTCGTTCACGGTGGTGCGCGGCTACTCCAAGGCGCACCGGCTGCAGCGGGGCCGCAAGGTGGTGGCGTACCGGAACATGACGGCGGCCGCGATCGTCCGCAAGGTGGCCGCTGGGGCCGGGCTGGCCTGCGGGACCGTGCAGGCCGCACCGGTCACCTACCAGCAGCTCTCGCAGGCGAACGTGTCCGACTGGGACTTCCTGCAGTACCTGGCGGGTGAGAGCGGCGCGCAGGTGCGCGTCGACGACAAGGGCCTGCTCCAGTTCACCCGCCCGCAGAAGGCGTCCGGCGCCCCCGCGCCGTCGACCTCGGCCAGTAAGAACCCGATGGTGCTGGAGTACGGCCGTAACCTCCTCGCGCTGCGGGCCTCGCTTTCGGCGGCGGACAGCGCGGCCTCCGTCGAGGTGCGCGGCTGGGACGTCAGGACGAAGCGGCCCCTGGTGGCGCGGAACCCGTCGGTGATCAGCGACACGGCGGTACCGGGCCTGAGCCCGTCGGCGAGCGCCAAGTTTGGCAAGGCGAAGCTGGCCGTCACGGACACTCCGTACCGCACCCAGGCCGAGACGACGGCGGTCGCGGACGCGACGGCCGCCCAGGTCAGCGCGGGATTCGGGGAGTTGGAGGCGGTGGCCGAGGGCAATCCCCGGCTGCGGGCCGGGAAGCCGGTGGCCCTCGGCAACGTCGGGCAGGCGTTCTCCGGCCGCTACACGGCGACGGCCGTACAGCACGTCCTGGAACCGCACGAGGGATACCGCACCACCGTCTGGGTCGGCGCGGGCCCGGACCGTTCCCTGACGGGCCTGGTGACCGGCGGACCGGACCGCGGCCCCCGGATGCCGGGGCTGGCGATCGGCGTGGTGACGGACGTACGGGAGCCGGACGGCGCGGAGCGCGGCGCGGTCCGGCTGAAGTTCCCCTGGCTGGACGAGAGTTACGTCACCGACTGGGTGCGCACCGTGCAGTGGGGCGGCGTCGGCGGGGGAGGGGTGGTGAGCGCGGAGGTCAACGACGAGGTCCTGGTCGGGTTCGAACAGGGCCTGCTGGACAGCCCGTACGTCATCGGAGGGCTGTACAACGGCGTGGACCAGCCGTCTCCCCATGACGTCCCGCTGATCGACCGGACCAGTGGAAAGGTCAACCGCCGCTCGGTGGTGTCGCGTTCGGGACACCGGGTGGAACTGCTGGACGCGCGGGCGCCGGGCCCGTCCGGACTGCGGCTGATGACCGCCGACGAACGCCTCGAAGTACGCCTGGACGACCGCCGGGACCGGATCGAGCTGACCGTGTACGCGGGGCGCGGCCGCCCCCTCACCTCCGTGGTGCTCGACAAGGACGGCATCACCCTGGACGCGAAGCTGGGCAAGGTGAACGTGCGAGGCAGACAGGTGGACATCGACGGCACCGACGGAGTGCGGATCGGGGGCCGTTCCGTCCAGGTCAACGGCACCACGGATGTCACCGTCGACGGCGGCCTGCTGGGCGTCCTCAAGGCCCGGCTCATCCGGATCAACTGACAACCCACCACATGTGCCGCCCCGCCGCGGGGATCGCACCACCCGACCCCACCCGACCGAATCCGCGACCGGCCTCCGGGCCCAGGACCTTCCGCAAGGAGTGCCGCATGCCAGCCGCAGCCCGTACCGGCGACCCCACCAGCCACGGTGGTGTGATCGCCACTCCGCCGCCCGGCGCCGCCGCCGCGGTGATGCGGGTGCTGATCGGCGGCCGTCCCGCCGCCGTCGTCGGCAGCCTCCACACCTGTCCGATCCCCCCGCACGCACTGCTGGGGCCGGCCAATGTGATCCTGCCCGACCCGGCCGCGCTCGCCACGGGCACGGTACTGATCGGCGGGCTGCCGGCCGCACGGGCGGGCGACCGCACGGCGTGTTCCGGGAACATCCTGACCGGCGCCCAGAACGTCCGCATCGGGGGCATGTGATGAGCGAACGGTTCATCGGGCGCGGCTGGGCGTTCCCGCTGCGCGTCGGGGCGACCGGCGGGATCGCCATGGTCGAACGCGACCGTGAGATCGAGGAGGCGATCCGGCTGGTGCTCGGGACCGCGCCCGGCGAGCGCCCCATGCGTCCCGAATTCGGCTGCGGCATCCACGACTACGTCTTCGCCCCGGGCAACGGCGCCACCGCGGGCCGCATCGCGCAGCAGACCCGCGAGGCCCTCGAACGTTGGGAGCCCCGCATCGCGGTGGACGACGTGGTGGTCGCCTTCGACGCCGTCGAGGACGGCACCCTCTACATCGACGTGCGCTACACCGTGCGCTCCACCAACGACCGGCGCAACCTGGTCTTTCCCTTCTACACGATCCCCTCCGAGGAGGAGACCGAGGATTCGGTCGCGGACTGATGGCTCTGGACTTCCCCAACCTGGACGACCGACGGTTCCAGCAACTCGTAGACGAGGCGAAGCGGTACGTGCAGCAGCGCGCCCCGGAGTGGACCGACCACAACGTCTCCGACCCGGGCGTCACCCTGATCGAGACGTTCGCCTATCTCGTGGATCAGCTGCTGTACCGGCTGAACCGCGTACCGGACAAGAACTACACAGCGTTCCTGGACCTGTTGGGTATCTGCCTGTTCCCGCCGGCCGCCGCCGGGGCCGACGTCGACTTCTGGCTCTCGGCGCCGCAGCCGGAGACGGTGACGCTGCCCGCCGGTACCGAGGTCACCACCGTGCGCGGCGAGACCGAGGAGGCCGTGGTGTTCACCACCACGGACGAACTCCACGTCGTGCCCAGCGAGTTGGTGAAGCTCGTCACCTCGCCCCGGACCGGTGAGCAGAGCGACCGGACCAGGACGCTCGCCGAAGGGCTCGACGTGCCCTGCTTCCAGGCGACACCGGAGCCGGGCGACGCGCTGCTGTTCGGCCTGCCGGCCCCCGTCCCGCGCTGCGTGGTCGCGGTCCGCGTGGACAGCAGGGTGGAGGGCATCGGCGTGGACCCGCGCCAGCCCCCGCTGGTGTGGGAGGCCTGGGACGGCGGCGGCTGGCGCGCGTGCGAGACCGGCACGGACACCACCGGCGGACTGAACCGTCCCGGCGAGGTCATCGTCCACGTACCGGCCGGGCACACCGCGTCGGTGATCGGCGGGACCAGGGCCGGCTGGCTGCGCTGCCGCGTGACGGAGCCCGAACCGGGCCAGCCGTTCTACTCGGAGTCGCCGACCGTGCGCGAGGCGGCGGTGTTCACCGTGGGCGGCACCATGTACGCCGAGCACGCGGAGACGGTGACCGACGTACCGCTCGGCACCTCGGAGGGGGTGGCGGGGCAGACGTTCCGGCTCGGCCGCCCGCCGGTCCTCCTCGACGGCGAACCCCCGGTGGTGGAGGTGTCCTCCGCCGAGGGGTGGCGCCGCTGGGAGGTGGTCGAGCACTTCGGCCGCTCCGGCCCGTCCGACCAGCACGTCCGGGTGGACGCCACCACCGGCGAGTTCACCTTCCCCCCGGTGCTGCGCGAGCCGGACGGCACACTGCGCCAGTGCGGCGCCGTACCGCCCAAGGGAGCCCAGCTGCGGGTGGCCCGCTACCGCACCGGAGGCGGCCCGGCGGGCAACGTCGCCCGCGGCGTGATCTCGGTGCTGCGCAGTTCCGTGCCGTACGTGGCACGGGTCACCAACCGGGAGGCGGCGCGCGGCGGCGTCGCCGGTGAGACCGTCGCCAATGCGAAGCTCCGGGCACCGGACGCGCTGCGGATGCAGGAACGCGCGGTGACCGCGGAGGACTACGAGATCATCAGCCGCCGGGCGGCTCCCTCGGTGCGCCGGGTGCGCTGCATGCCCACCGGGGACGGTGCGGGCGCGGTCAAGGTCCTGGTCGTACCGGACGCGGTGGCCGACGAGGGCGACCGGCTCCGGTTCGAGCAGCTGATCCCGTCGGACCAGGTGCTCCGGGCGATCACCGCGAGTCTCGACGAGCGACGGCTGATCGGCACCCGGCTCGTGGTGGAGCCGCCGGTCTACCAGGGCGTCACCGTCGTGGCCAGGCTCGCGGCGGCGCCGGGCGACACCGACCGGGTGCGCGAGGCGGCGCTCGACGCGCTGTTCCGGCTCCTCAACCCGCTGCACGGCGGCCCGGACGGCACGGGGTGGCCGTTCGGGCGTCCGGTGCAGTACGGCGAGGTGTTCGGCGTACTGCAACGCGCCACCGGCAACGCGCTGGTGGAGGAGATCCGGCTGTTCGCCGCCGACCCGACGACAGGCCGCCGGGGCGCGCCCGCCGACCGCATCGACGTCGCGGCCGGCGCGCTGGTCTTCTCGTACCAGCACCAGGTCGTCGTCACCGCCATCGAACCGGAGGTACGGGGATGAGCCGCGCGGCCGTACCCGGTCTGCCCAGCAGGTATCCGATCGGCGGACAACTGCCCGCCCTGTACGCCGACGACGACTTCGCGCAGCGCTTCACCGAGGGGCTCGACACCGTGCTCGCCCCGGTGTTCGCGACGCTCGACAACCTGCCCTCCTACTTCGACCCCCGGGTGGCGCCGGTCGATTTCCTGGCCTGGCTGGCGTCGTGGGTGGGCGCGGTCGACGATCCGCGCTGGCCCGTGGAACTGCGCCGTGAGGCGGTGGTCCGGGCGGTGGAACTGCACCGCTGGCGCGGTACCCGGCGCGGCCTGGTGGAGGGGCTGCGGCTCGGGCTCGGCGTGCATGCCGCGATCACCGGGGACGGCGGTGCGGCGTGGTCGCGCACCGCCGGTGCCGAACTGCCGCCGGAGCCTTCCGCCGAGATCCTGGTCCGGGTGTGGCCGGGCCGCGAGCCGGTGGTGGACGTGGACCGGGTCAACGAGATCGTCCGGGCCATGTGCCCGGTGCACACCGTCTGCCGGGTGGAGGTCCTGCCCGGCCCGCCCGCCGATGAAGGGAGGTGACGCCATGCGCGCGTGTCCCACCTGCGGGGCGTCCAACGGTGCAGCGGACGACTTCTGCGGCAACTGTGGCGCTTACCTGGGCTGGTCGGAATCCGAACCTGCCCCGAGCACACCGCCCGCGAACACCCCGACTCCACCGGAGCGGCAGACCGCCCCGGCTCCCGCGGAACCCACCCCGGCGCAGACCGCCGCCGCACCGAGCACCACCCCCTCGCACCCCACCCCCGCACCCGGCCCCACACCGCCACCCACCGCCACACCACCCGCACCCGCACCACCCGCACCCGTGCCGCCCGAGGCGAGTCCCGCCCCGGCCTCACCCGCCCCCGAGGCGTCGGCGCAGGACCCCGTGCTGCCCGTACTCCCCGCCAAGCCGGTGGCCCCACGCCCCGTCGTACGGCCCGTGGCGGCGCCGGAAGAGGCGGCTGGGGTGCCCTGCCCGGCCTGCGGCACGCCCAACCTGCCGGGCCGCCGGTTCTGCCGGCGCTGCGCCGCTCCGCTGCACCCCGAGGAGAAGCCCGCCCCGCTGCCGTGGTGGCGGACCGTGTGGCCGTTCCGCCGCCGGGCACGGGCGAGTTCGGGCCGGGTGGTGCGGGGACTGGTGATCCTGGCCGTGCTGCTGGCCCTGTGCGCGGGCGGCCTCCTGCTGCTGCCGGCCGGGCGCGCCCTGTTCGAGGACACCAAGGACAAATTGGGCAAGCCCAAGGCGGTGACCCCGGTCTCCATCGCCGCCAGCGCGGAGATCCCCCGGCACCCGGCGAAGAACACCACGGACGGGCTGAACAACCGCTACTGGGGCGCACCCGGGCCGGAGGCCTCGGTCACGTACACCTTCGACAAGCCGTTCCGGCTGGTCGACGTGCTCATCACCAACGGGGCGTCCAAGTCTCCGGAGGAGTACGCCCGGCAGGGGCGCGCACTGCGGATCGACCTGGTGGTGACGACGCAGGACGGCGAGAAGCAGACGAAGCGGGTCACCCTCAGCGACAAACCGGGCTCGCAGCCGGTGTCCACCGGCATCAGCGACGTGAAGACGGTGCGCCTGGTCCTGAGCTCGCCCGCGGGCCTGACCAAGGGCCGTCACCTGGCGTTGGCGGAGGTGGAGTTCTTCCAGCGGAGCTGAACGGGCGCCGGTTCAGCCCGCGCCGAGTTGCTCCGCCAGGTCGGTCAGGCCCCCGGCGTACAGATCGAACCGGTCGGCGGCGGCGGGCGGATCACCGACGGGACGGGCGACATAGGCGGTGCGCAGGCCCAGCGCCTGCGCACCGCGCAGGTCCCACGCGTGGGCGGCGACCATGAGCAACCGCTCCGGCGCCCGGCCGGAGACGGTGACGGCCAGCCGGTAGACCTCGGGGTCCGGCTTGTAGGTACGGGCCTCCTCGGCGGACAGGGCCTGGTGCCAGCGCAGCCCCGCATGGGCGTTGAGCCCGAGCAGAGCCGTCCGGCTCGCGTTGGAGAGCCCGATCAGCGGATACCGCCGAGCGAGCCGGGCAAGGGCTGCCAGGGAATCGGGCCAGGGCGACAGCCGGGTGCCCGCCGACGCCAGTGCCTCCACGGCGGCCGGATCGTCGAAACCGGCCGCGCCGGCGACGAGCCGGGCGGCCTCCCGGTCCAGGGCATCGCTGGGCAGGTAGGGCCGGCTGCCGTCCAGGACGCGGCGCTGCTCGCGGTCGATATGCCGCTGCCACAGCGACAGCAGGCGCTCGGCCCCGGCATCGTCCAGCGACGGGTCGAGCAGGCGAATGCCCGCGCGGATCCCGGCAGGTTCGTCGACGAGCGTGCCGAGCACGTCGAAGACGATGGCGTCGATCTCTGGCTCCGACATGAGGTGTCGTCTCCCGGACGAAGTGGAGTGCTCTCCCGGACCGAGCCGGTTCGTACAAGCGGTTCGTTGGCCCAACAAGCCGCGGTGCTCCGTGATTCCCGGCCGGTACGCGGGCGTTGTGAGCGACGGAAGATCGCGCTCGCCGAGATGAGGGCGAGCAGCAGCCCGCACGGCCGGCGCAGCAGGTCCCAGGCGTGCCTGGCTCCGTCGCCCAGACCGTAGACGCTCGCGGCGGCCGCGCAGCAGGGCGCCGCCGACGCGCAGCCGGCCGCCGGGGCCGGGCTTCCGCCGTATGCCCCGAAAATCCGTTTCTCGGCCATGCGCGACGCGTACGACCCGCAGGTGCCCGCGCCGAGCCGGCCGGAGCACCGGGGCAGCGGTTCGCGAGTGCGGGGAGTGCGGGTGTGCGGTCCTTCGAAGGGGGTATCCGGGACGAATGCTGGTGACCGGATGCCGGTGGACAGGTAGACAGGAGGACGGTTATGGCGGTGCCGAAGACGACCGTGCTGGTGCTGGACTGCGCAGAACCGAACGAACTCGCTGAGTTCTACGCCGAGTTGCTCAACGCGGAGGTGCAGACCGGGAAGGAGCTCGACATCGTCGAGATAGTCGGCCACGACGGGGTGCGTCTCGCGATCCGCCGGGACCACGGCTACGCGCCTCCCAGCTGGCCGAGGCCCGACGATTCTCAGCAGGCTCATCTGCGGATCCTGGTGGCGCCAGAGGACATGGACGAGGCGGAGCGCGAGGCGGTCAGCCTTGGTGCGCGCCCTCTGGACACGAAGGACAACGGGGGCACCCGTGACACCCGCCTCTACTCCGATCCCGCCGGACACTCCTTCACGCTGGCCACCCGGAACACCTGAGATCCGTCCCGCACACCTGACATCCATCCCGCGTGAACCCACCCCCTTGCCAAGGAGTCCGCATGTCTTCCTCGATCGTTGAGACCGTCGATATCAAGGCCTCGGTGGCCATCAGCTGGGCGCTCTGGAGCGATGTGGAGCGGTGGCCCAGGTTCCTGAGCCATGTGCAGCGCGTCGACCCCCTGGACGAGCGCCGCTTCGCCTGGCAGCTGGCGCTGCCGGGGGTCGACAAGGTCTTCGTCGCCGAGCTCACCGAAGTCGTGCCGGAGGACCGGATCGCCTGGCGGACGACGGAGGGCGTTCACCACGCCGGCGTCGTCACCTTCCACCGGCTGGACGACCAGTCGAGTCGGGTGGCTCTGCAGATCGAATACGACCCCAAGGGGTTTGTGGAGCACTTGGGAGCCATGACCAACCTCGACTCCGTCCTGGCCAACTACGACCTCGGCGAGTTCCAGAAGCTGGCCGAGCGGACCGCTTCGGGGGACTTCGAGTGAAAGTCTGACGAGCCGGTGTGGCGGCCCGGAGGGAGATCTTCCGGGAGTCTGCCCATCGGGCGTCAATATCTGCGGCATGATGTGGCGTGTACAGAACAATCGCGCACCCGCGTGGTGCGTCCCGATGAAGGGTGCCGCCGTCATGAGCAGATTCGCCTCCCGGGGTCTCGTCCGGTCAAGCCTCGTGCTGGCTGCCGCGGTGGCGTCGACCGCACTGGTCGCGCCCGCGAGTACGGCCGTGCCGGGGATCGCCGACGAGGCCGCGGGGGCGTCCGCCGCCGCACCGACCGGTACCGAACGCCGCTGCGCCGTCGTCTACTTCGACCTGGGGGAGACCCTGGTGCACACGGCCGACGACGGCAGCACGAGCTATCTGCCCGACGCGTCCGCCTACCTGCGCGCCCTGCGCGAACGCCACATCGAGGTGGGCCTGGTCACGAACGTGCCGTCCTCCTGGGGCCGGACCGACGCCGAGCGCGCGGCCAGGCTGAAGTCGGAGGTGGACGCGGGCTGGACGGGCTCCGCCCCCTTCGCCTGGGACGACTTCGGCGACCGGATCATCACCCCGCGCACCGAGACGGAGCGCAAACCGGCGCCCGTCCTCTGGGAGCGCGCCAAGGCCGGCTCGGGCGGCTGCCGCCTCGTCTACGAGGCCGAGACCGGCGAGGAGACCGACGTCGCTGCCTCGCTCGGTTACCTGGCCTACCAGGTCGGAAGGCCCCACCGGCCCGCCTACCTGCCCGCCCGGCTGATCGAGCTCCTCGCGCACCTGCCCCGCTGACCCCGGCGCCGCGTCCACGCCTCCCGGCAGCCGCCGGCCCCGCTCAGGCAGGCGTGTCCGTACTGCTCGCCGCCGCGGGCGTCCTGGCGCCGGGGGCGGCCCCGCCCGGGTCCGCGGGATTGGCCGCTCCCGTGCCCGCCCGGCCCGGCCTTCGCCGGACCGTCCCCCTGCGCAGGACGAGTTGGAGCACCCCGAGCAGCACCGCCGTCGCCAGGGCGCTGTGCCACAGCAATCTGTCCAGGTGCCCCGCCGAGAGGTAGGCGCCCGCGGCCACGGCCGCCAGCGCGCACACCGCACGGTCCACGATGCTCTCCACCGACAGCAGCGTGGCGCGCGGGGCGTGGGCGGGCACGGCGTCGTTCACCAGTTTGCGCTGGACCGGATAGGCGAAGCCGGTGGCGGCGGCGAACAGGCAGAGCAGGGCGACGACGGTCCACGGGCCGCCCAGGGTGATGCCCGCCAAGGCGCCTGCGAGCACGAGGCTGAGAACCGACACCCAGGCCACCGGAGTCAGGCGGCGGCTCAGCCACTGGGGGCGGGCCGAGGCGACCGCCTCCGCCACAGTCATGGCGGCCAGCACTCCGCCGTGCGAGGCCTCACCGATGCCGTGGTCCAGCAGGATGGGCTGGAAGAGGTTGACCTGGCAGATCCGGGAGAGGGTGAACACGGCCACGCCCTGCACCATCACCAGGGCGAGCCATGGCGAGGAGGCGACGCAGCGCAGCGCGGCGCCCGCGTCACGCAGCGACGCCGCGCCCCTGCCTCCGCGCCCGCCCCCCGTCCCGGCGGCCTTCTCCGTGTCGCCGGTGCGCGACGGGGCGGCGAGCCGGGGGAGCGCCACCGCGCAGACCAGGGAACCCCCGGCGCTCACCGCGCTCAGGACGTACGGGGCCGTGTGGGCGAGGGCCATCAGGGGGCCGACCAGTGGCCAGCACACCACCTTGGCCGCCAGGCCCAGGGCCCGTGCCGTGCCCTCCGCCCGCAGATAGTGCTCGTCGCACTTCTCGGCGCGCAGCCCGTCGTACAGGTAGGCGCTCGCCGCCCCTGAGGTGAGCGAGCGCCCTGCGGCGATGGCGAGGAAGTGGACGAGGAAGCCGGTGTACGAGGGGCTGAACACCGGCGCCAGGTTCGCAGCCGTCATGACGACGGCACCGGCCCGCAGACAGTTGCGGGTGCCGATCCGGTCGGCGATCAGCCCGGTCGGGATCTCGAACAGGCAGAAGGCCACGTAGTAGATGCTCTGGATGCCGAAAATCTGCCCGTCCGAGAGCCCGGCCTCCTTCTGGAAGGCGTAGAACACCGGCATCCACCACAGCAGGTTGAACAGCAGCTGGAAGCCGTAGTTGAGTCTGATGACGCGGCGGGCGGTGGGTGTCAGGCCGGCAGCCGTGCCCGTGCCGGTCCCGGTCTGCCACGGGAGGCGGGGCCTCACAGCGCGTACGGGCGGATCTGGACCAGGCGGAGTTCGTCCCGGTCTGTCATCAGCCACTCGATGTCCAGCGGCTTGTCCACATCCGATGCGGAGAAGTGGGACTGCAGGAGCCGTCCGGTCAGGGACAGGTCGGCGAGCCGGACGCGGGTGGCCGCGGGCAGCCCCTCGCTCCAGGAGCCGAGGGCGACGGTGCGGCCCCCTCCCTCGACCGTGTTGTAAAGGTACTGCTGGGGCAGGACCGAGCCCTCGACGACCTGTTCGGGCGAGCCGGGGGAGCAGTTGAGGTAGACGTTGCGGAAGTCCTCGCGCCGCGTTGGGTTGCAGGTCACGAGCACACCGCCGAGGCGGGCGGGTATGTACTCCTGAATGATCACGCCCATGTACGTGTCGTCGAGCGAGATGCCCGCCTGGTGGCGCAGCCGGACACTGCGTGGCGACAGGAGGGAGGCCCAGACCTGGCGTACCGCGTCGAGGAGTTCGCCGGGACCGCGCACGGTGGTCACGGAGTCGTAGACGCCTGCCGCGGAGAAGCCCGGCAGGTCCTCGGCGTTGGAGGAGGAACGCACCACCAGACGGCTGCCCGCGCCGGGGGGTGCGGAAAGGGCCTGCTCGATCTGCCGGGTGACGGACTCCGGCATGGGTGTGTGGCGGATCAGGTGCTGGAGCTGAAGGCAGAGCGGGTCCAGCATGTCGTCGGCGTCGAGTTCGAGCGCCATCTTCAGTTTGCCGATGCCCTGCTGGAGCGCGGGGGACGAGGTGAGGAAGTGGTGTTGCAGTGCGAAGGGCAGGGCGACACCGTCAGGTGCCCCGACCGTGCCGGCCACGAAGGCGCCGGCTGCCGAGCGGAGTTCGGCTGCCGAGGGCCCGCGCAGACCGAGGCGGGTCGCGAGGTGCCCGTAGAGGTCCTCGCGCGGCGGGCGGGGGCGCCCGTAGAAGGCGGTGAGATCGGCTGTGCGGCTGTCGAGTACGTGGTGCAGTTCGCCGAGGTTGGCGGCCTTGGTGCCGTACCGGTCGCGGTCGGCGCTGCGCAGCCGGTACAGGGACATGACAGGCGCGTCCTGGAGGAACGGCGGTTCCAGGCGGATGCGCTGCTGGTGCCAGGCCGGTGCCGTCAGTACCGGTTCCCCGGACTGTGGTTCCAGGGTGATCTCGTCCTCATGGACCCGGTAGCGGACCCAGGCGCCGTCCAGGCCGTCCCGCTCGACCAGCTGTTCCAGGTCGCGCACGACGGCGTTGGGTATGCCCCAGCCGGCGGCGAGGACGTTGGTGTGCGAGAGCGGTGTGATCGGCGCGGTGTTGAGGAACCCGGCGGTGCGGGGCACGTCGTCGGGGACGCATGCCATGGCGACGATGTCCGACCAGCCGAGATCGGCCGCCGCGGCCGTGTACTCCTCAGTGGTACGGAAGAAGCGCAGCCGCCCGGTGGCGTCGCCCGGGTTGAGGGGCGTCCGGGTCCTGTTGCCGAAGAGCTCGTGGCTGAGGACGCGCGGCACCCGGGTCGCGCTGATCGCCGTGAGTTCCTCCTCCTGGCCGTGGTTCGCGGGCTTGAGCAGGAGCGGCAGCCTGCTGTCGAGGCGCGCCCGGACGAACACGTAGAAGGCTTCGAGCAGCGCGCCGTGCATGGTGTCGGCCTCGGTCGTCTCCAGGACGAGGAACGTGCGCTCGTTGCCCGCCGTTTCCTGCTCGGTGTGCAGGGACAGCACCCCGAGCAGGAAACGGCGCTCGGGGTCCATGTAGACGGAGGCGTTGAACTCGTCGAGCGAGGCATCGAGCTCGGCGAGTTCCATTCCGAGGACGCGCGTGGCCGTGTAGTTGACGTGGAACGGGTGCGCGGCCGTGTCGAGCAGGTGCCAGGTGTTCTCGGCCAGGTCGACGACGACCTTGAGATACGGATGACCGGCCAGGACTCCGGAGAGGGTGCGGAAGAGCGGCAGCGAGAGGTTCCCGCCGACGACCGTCCGGTCCGTGGCCGGCTCCGGGGCTCCGGTGGTGAGGAGGGCGCTCATGCGGAGACCTCCTCTGGCAGTGCGGCGGGCAGGACCTGGGGCAGGGCGTCCACCAGGGTCTCGAAGTCGCGGAGTACGGTCCGCGAGTCGCCGGCGGACAGGAGGCACAGCGCCGCCATGGTGTTGGCGCCCGCGGCCGGGTCGTAGACCGGTATCGCGCTGCCGTCGGGGAGCGAACTCTCCGCCACCACGGACAGCGCGCTGCCCCGGCTGAGCGCCGTGCCCGCCGAGACCGCCGGGAAGTCCCAGACCCGCCGGTCCGGCCAGGCCTTGCCCTCGCCGTCCACGGCGAGGACGACGAGGGACCCGGCGGCGCCGCGCGCCCGGCCAGGGGTGAGGGCGTCGGCGGGCCAATCCACCGGGCGGCCGAGGAGGTGATCGATCAGCATGTCCACGAGGTCGAGCCCGAAGACCTCCTCTATCTGCGGGACAGTCATCGCGCCGCCGAACCGGGCCGCTGTCTCGATCAGCCACATACGGCCTCCCGAGCCGAGCTTGATCTCGGTGTGCGTCCCGCAGTTCTTGAGACCGAGGGCGTCCACGGCCTGCCGGGCGAGGGCCACGACGCGGTCCTGGGAGTCCTGCGGCAGTGGCGCGGGCGTGATCCCCGCGCGTTCTGTGAACGGCTCGACCGTCGGCATCCGGCCGCTGAGACAGACCGGGTGGAAGACTCCGTCGGCCACGACACCCTCGACGCTGACGTAGTCGCCCCAGCCGGGTTCGGTGAACCAGTCGGAGGCGGTGCCGCTCACGATCTCCTCGACGACGAAATCGGCATCGGCCTCGGCCACATGGAGCTCCGAGTAGCCCAACAGGGCGGATTCGGCAATCACTTCGCGCGAACGACGCCAGGCGGCGGAGACCTCGTGCGGGGAGCGGATGATCTGGTGTGCGGTGGAGCCGGCGCTCCACGCCGCCTTGAGCAGTAGCGGGGAGGACAGCGCGCCGGTGGCCTCGCGCAGCTCGGCCTCGGTGGCGACCGGGCGGAACTCGGGCTGGGAGAGGCCGTGTTCGTACCAGGTCCGCCGCATGAGCCTCTTGTCACGAGCCAGTGCGGCGGCGCTCCCGGCGCCGGCGAGACCGAGCTCCTCACAGGCCTCGGCGACGGCGACGACCGCGTACTCGGAGAAGGTGAGCACCGCGTCGGCTCCCACGGCCCGCGCATGCGAGGCGATCAGAGAGACCAGATCGGTGCGATCCGCTTCGGCGGGCGTCACGACCGAGGCGCACAGGCTCGCCGCGACGTCGGCCGCCGCGGCCGGAAGAGCGCTGAGCGCCAGCAGGTGTACCCGCGACTTCGCGGCCGCCCGGGACAGGACGTAGCCGAGCGGCGGACCGCCCTTGGCATGCACCAACAGCACGTTGCTCACTGAAGTTCTTCTCCATTCGATCGTGTCGTCAGAAGTGCGCGGGCCGGACTGTGCGCCCGGAACCCGGCTGAGGGCCCGCCCCGGAGGCCGACCGTGCGGAGGTATCAGCCCCCGCACGTGACATCGTGTGTTCGCCCGTACACACCAGGGAATCAGGCGGCGGAGGGCCGGAATGCCGCCGGGAGCACCTACCGCTCAGGCAAATGCCAGAGTTGCCTGCCGCCTCGCACCGCCGTCCGGCTTCGTACCCGCCGATCGGTGTCCAGAAGGGGCGGGTCCGCTGTTTCCAGGTCGGCCGAGAACCGGGCATGCTCGCGCTCCGCACGGGATACGCATGGCGATGGCACCCCGCGTCAGTCGGACGACACGAGAACGGAAGGCCCCTGTGGACGATTCGGATCTAAAGGAAATGCTTGAGCATCTACGCGTGTCCTGGTGGGAGGCTGACGGACAGTGGCGCGTGCTGACACGGGGAGGAGGGGCCTTCACCGACTTACCCACGGTCCAGCGATTCCTGGACCGGATACGCCAGGAACTGCCGGCCCCGGGGCGCACACCCGCGAAGGGCTGCCGCCAGGCCCTGTTCGACGGCCGCACCTTCGATGTGAGCTGGCACCTGGACGAGAACCGCGGCCGGGGCCGCACGCGTGGACTCGCCGTGGAGGTCGGCGCCCCGCCCGAGGGTCCGCGCGGGTACGCCGCGTTCGCGGACTTCGCCGATCTCGCCCCGGCCGCCGCCTTCATCCGGGACCGCGACGGGCGCTACCTGTGGGCCAACCACGCCTACGCCCACCTCTACGGCACCACTCCGGAACACGTTGTCGGCAAGTACATCGAGGACTTCGACGCCCATGCCGACGCCGTCCAGTTCCGCGCGCTCGACCAGGAGATCCTGGCCCGAGGCAGACCGGTGCGCCACACGCTCGGCTACCAGCGCTCGGACGGCACCACCGGCCAGGCGGCGGGACACCGCTTCCCGGTGCGGGAGAACGCCCAGACCTGCGTCGCGGGCATCTACGTGGACATCACGGAACACATCCGGGCGATGGCACAGCGCCGGGAGGCCGAGGAGAACCTGCAAGCGCTGCGCGACCACAGCGGCGTGCCCTGCGCCCTCCTGTCGGCGAACGGCCGCGTCGTACAGGCGAGCGCGGCCGCTGCCGAACTGCTGGGGACCCGCAGGTCCGACCTGGTCGGGCGTCGCGCGCACACCCTGCTCGCCCCGGCGCCCGACCTCGCTCAGCTGCACAGGAGATGGAACGGGCTGATAGCCCGCCGCGTCAGGCGGGTGGAGACGTCCGCCGTGCTCGTCGACGTCCAGGGCCGGCAGTGCCGCGCGCAGCTGCACCTGACGACGGTGGGCCGGTCCGCCGCCCGTGCCCGGAACGTCTGGGCCGTCGTCACGCACCAGAGCCTCGTCCACGACGCCCACGCGCCGCTCACCGCCGCGCAGATCCGGATACTGGCCCTTCTCGCGGAGGGCAGCAGCAACGGTGAGATAGCGGCCTCGATGAGGCTGTCCCGGCAGACGGTCGACTACCACCTCAGCCGCCTGCGGGAACTCCTCGGTGCCGCGACCAGACCCGCGCTCGTCGCCCGTGCCTACGTCCTCGGCATCCTGGCACCCCACGCCTGGCCCCCGCGCTCCGCGACGGCGACCCATCCGCTCAGCTCCACCTGAGACGCGGACCGGCGCGGTGCCCGGGGGAGCCCGGTCAGTGGAGCCCGGTCAGTGGTGTGCGGTCCGGGTGTCGGTGTCGAGGCCCCAGCTGGCGAGCAGCCTCATCGACTCCTCGGAGGCCGAGCCGGGCGCGGCGTGGAAGGTGATCAGGGACATGTCCTGGTCGGCGGGCAGCTTGAGCGTCTCGTAGGACAGGGTGAGGTCGCCCACCAGCGGATGGTGCAGCCGCTTCGTGCCGTACCCCTTCTCCTGGACCGTGTGCGCGGCCCACAGGGTCCGGAACTCCTCGCTCTTCACCGAGAGCTCCCCCACCAGCGCGGACAGCTGCTGATCGTCGGGCCAGCAGCCCGCGCACAGCCGCAGCGCGCTCACCAACTCGATGGCCTTGCACTCCCAGTCCACGTACAGATCACGGGAGTTCGGGTCGAGGAACACGATCCGCGCCATATTGCGCTCCTCGGGCGGGAGCGTCGTCTCGTCGCCGAGCAGCGCCCGTGCCATCCGGTTCGACGCCAGGATCTCCATCCGCCGTCCCAGGACATACGCGGGCACCGACTCCATGGCGTCGATCAGATGCTGGAGCTCCGCCCGCAGCCGCTGCGGGCGGGCGGCGGCCGCGCGCTTCTTCTTCGTCTTCGGGTTCGCCAGGTGGGTGAGGTGTGCGTGCTCGGTGTCCGACAGCCGCAGCGCACGGGCGATCGCGTCCAGCACCTCACCGGAGACGTTCCCGCTGTTCCCCTGCTCCAGACGTGTGTAGTACGCCACGGACACACCCGCCAGCTGTGCCAGCTCCTCGCGCCGCAGCCCCGGTACCCGGCGGGCCCGGCCGAGGTTCGGCAGGCCCACGTCCTCGGGCTTGAGCCGGCCCCGGCGGAGGCGGAGGAATTCGCTGAGTTCGGCGCGCTGGTCCATGTATTCCAGTATCCGGGTTCGGCCCGGTGGCCAGCATGACCCTGCCGGCAGTACGCACAGCAGGCGTAGTCCGCCTCGTACCCCGGCAGACACCCAGGTCCCTGCCGTGGCATCGGCTGCATGGTCGACTCCACCCGTACCTGCGACAACTGGACGTGCGCTACCGCGTCGTGATCGACACCGCCACCATCCGATGCCCCGCCCCCTGTGTCCCGGCCCGCTGGTGCGGGACACGGGGCGGGCGGAGCCGTGCGGCGGCCGGTCGTGGCCGCTCGTGGCCGCGAGCAGCCGGTCAGGGCTCGTGTACGGGCCGCGACCGGCCTGTACGCTGCGATCATGCAGCCGTCCGCCCCCTCCTCCCCGTCAGGTTCCGAGCGGCCGGGCCCGGTCGCGGACCCCGCCCGGCGCGGGCTCCTCACCGAGAGCATCGCCCGTCAGCTGGAGCACGACATCAGGTCCGGAGAGATCGCCGTCGGGACCAAGCTCCCCTCGGAGCGCGAGCTCGCCGCCCACTTCGGCTCCAGCCGCAACGTCGTGCGCGAGGTGCTGCGGCGGCTGGAGGCCCAGCACCTGATCGAAGTCGCCCCGGGACGGGGCTCCTTCGTCCGGGAGCAGTCCTCCGGGCAGGCCAGGGGGTACGACGCGCTGTACCGGGCGGGCCGCCCCACCGTGCGTCAGCTCATCGAGGCCCGCATCCCGTTGGAGGTGGAGATGGTCCGGCTGGCGACCGAGCGGGCGACGGACGAGGACATCGCGGTCATGCGGTCCGCGCGGGACGCCCTGGAGGCGGCCACCGATGTCGTCGTCAAGGCCCAGGCGGACATGGACTTCCACGACGCCATCGCGGTGGCGAGCAAGAACCCGGTCCTGCGGATCATGCTGTCCTCGATCAGCGGGATGATGTTCGAGATGATGCTCCGCTCGAACTCCGATCCATCGATCGCGGAGGCCGGCGTGCCGCACCATCCGGAGATCTTCGAAGCGGTCGAGGCGCGGGACGTCGACCTCGCCTGCGCACGGATGCGGGAACACCTGACGCTGGGACTGCGCACCTACGGGGCCGATCTCGACCTGCGGGTCGACACCATGGCCCGCAACCACATCGAGACGCTGCTCGACCAGGCGGAGGGCCGCCGGGGCGGCAACGGGCCCGCCGAATGACCGGGCGGCCTGTTCGGCCCTGACAGGTTCTCTCCCCGGGGGCTGGCCGACATGGCACCTCTGCTGTTACGGTCCCGTCTGAACCAACTGGTCCTACCAGTTGGACCAGACGGTCGGGGTGGTGCGGACCGGGACGCGACGCGCAGCCCCCGGCACCACGAGACCCGGCACCGCACCGCACAGAGACGAGGACAAGGATGTCCACGAGCAGCCAGCTCCTGAGCCGGCGCTCCTTCGGGAGGCTGGTGGCGGGGGCCGCCGGGGCGGGGGCGCTGAGCGCCTGTTCGGCCGGCGGCAAGAAGCCCTCGGCCAGTACGCCGCTGCGGATCATGGCGATCAACCACGTGTGGTCCCAGGCGGTCAAGCGCCGCGTCAAGGAGTTCGAGGACCGGATCGGCCGACGGGTCTCGATGACCCTGCTCACCGCCGACCAGCTGTCCAGCAGCTACAACGTCAAGCTGAACGCCTCCGGCACCGACGTCGACGTCATGATGGTCCGCGCACTCCAGGAACAGCTGGTCTTCGGCCACAACGGCTGGCTCGCCGACCTCAGCGACCGGGTCGAGGGCGACGCGGAATTCGGCTGGACCGACTTCCAGAAGGCCCCGCGCGAGGCGTCCGTGACCGCCGGAAAGGTGCTGAGCGTCCCGGTGGTGACCGAACGCCCCGCGCTCTACTACCGCAAGGACCTGGTCGAGGACCTCGGCGGGCCGCCGCGCACCCTGGACGCGCTGATGGACGCCGCCCGGGAGCTGACCCGGCGCGACAAGGGCTTCTACGGATACGTCGGCCGGGGCCAGCGCAGCGGCGCCGTCTCCCAGTGGTCGAGCTTCCTCTACTCGCACGGCGGGGACTTCGTCGTCGACGGGAAGTCCGGCATCGGCAGCCCAGAGGCCCTGGCCGCGTACGAGTACTACGGCAGCCTGCTGGCCAAGGCCGGACCGCCCGGCGCGACCAACATGAGCCTCGAACAGGCGATGCCGATCTTCGCGCAGGGCAAGGCGGCGTTCTACATCGACGCCGACGCGATCTACAGCAGCTTCCTCGACCCCAAGGTGTCCAAGGTGCGCGAGAGCGTCGGCTTCGCGCCGTTCCCGGCCGGACCTGCCGGTGCCAGACCGCACAACATCCCGTCATGGAGCCTCGGCATCAACACCTTCTCCCTGCTGCGGGACGACGCCTGGGAGTTCATCAGGTGGGCCGCGGGCCCCGGGATGTCGGCCACCCTCCAGTCCGACGGCATACCCGGCGCCCGCTCCTCGGTGTGGTCCGACCCGAAGACGCTGGCCTCCTTCCCGCCGGACCTGGCCGAAGCCATGCGGATCAACGCCGAACGCGGACGCGGCTACGACCGGCCCCGGGTCCTCCAGGTCGGCCGGGCCCGCGACATCGTCGGCCGCCCGCTGGTCGCGGGCATCCTCGGCGAGTCCGTCCCACCGGTCGCACGCGACGCGGACGCGGAGTTCGCCGAGTTCCTCGTACGCGACAACCGCCACAAGGAGTCCTGATGTCCACCACCGAGGTCTCCGCGGCCCGCTCCGCACTCCGCCCGCCGGACACGGCGGCGCCCCGCGCACGCGGGCCCCGCACCTTCGAACAGGCCAACCGGCGGCTGAAGTGGATGATGCTCGCCCCGGCACTGCTCTTCGTCGGCCTGATGATCGTCTTTCCGCTGGCCTTCACCCTCGACCTCAGCCTCACCGACGCCTTCGGCGCGGTGAACGCGGGCAAGAGCCACATCGGGCTGCGCAACTTCGCCGATGCCCTGGAGGACACCCGCAGGTTCTGGCCGGCCGCCCGCCGCACCCTGGTCTTCACCGTCGGCGCGGTGGTGCTGGAGACGGTGCTCGGGCTCGCCCTGGCGATGCTGATGCGCAAGCCGTTCCGGGGAATGCGCTGGGTGCGCACCGTCCTGATCATCCCGCTGCTCGCCACACCGGTCGCGATCGGCATCCTGTGGCTGCTGATCCTGGATCCCACCAACGGGATAGCCAACCACCTGCTCGCCGCCGTCGGCCTGCCCCGGCAGGAGTTCCTCGGCTCCGTCAGCCAGTCACTGCCGACGCTGATGCTCATCGACGTGTGGCAGTGGACGCCGATGATGACGCTGCTGCTGCTCGCGGGGCTCACCACACTGCCCGAGGAACCCGAGGAGGCCGCGCTGGTCGACGGAGCAAACGGCTGGCAGCGGTTCCGCCACGTCATCCTCCCGATGCTCGGGCCCACGCTCGCCACCGCACTCGTGCTGCGCGCCGTCGACGCGCTGAAGACCTTCGACATCCTCTACGCCACCAAGGGCGCCGGCGGCGGGTCGGACTTCGAGGTGGAAACCCTCAACGTCTACGCCTACGGGCTGACCTTCGACTACCAGGAGTACGGGCTCGCCGCCGCCGTCCTGGTCCTGTTCACGCTCTTCATCATCGGCGTCGTGGTCCTGCTGCGCCGCCGTGGCGGAAGGAAGAACGCATGAGTGCCACCGTCTCCCACGCCCCCCGGCCCTCCGGCGCCCCGTACACCGCCTCGCGCGCCCGCAGGCGCCGGGGCGGGACGTGGCTGCGCGGCACCGCCATCACGATCGTCACGCTCGTCTTCGCGCTGCCCCTCGTGTGGATGTTCGCCGCCGCCTTCAAGACCAATGTGCAGGTCACCGACCCGTCCGTCGGGCTGTGGTTCAGGCCGACCCTGGACAACTTCCGCAGCATCGTGGAAGCCGGGCAGATCGTCCGCTCGATGGGCAACTCGTTGCTGGTCGGCGTGGTGTCGACGGTCCTGTCCGCCGTCATCGCCGTACCGGCGGCCTGGGCGGTGGGCCGGTTCAACATGCACCGAACCGGCTCCCTGATCCTCGTCGCGCGCATCGTCCCGGCGATCTCGCTCCTCGTCCCCTGGTACTACCTGTTCGCGCGGATGGGGCTCGTCGGCTCCTACACCGTGCTCGTGCTGAGCCACATGTTCGTCTCCGTCCCGCTGATCATGTGGATCATGATCAGCTTCTTCGCGGGACTGCCGGTCGAACTGGAGGAAGCGGCGCGCACCGACGGACTGAGCGCCTTCGGCGCCTTCTGGCGCATCTCGCTGCCGCTCGCGGCGCCGGGTACCGCGACCGCCTCGCTGCTGGCATTCGTCTTCAGCTGGAACAACTTCATGTTCGCGCTGGTCTTCGCCGACGACCGCACCCAGACCGTGCCGGTGACCCTGTTCAACTTCATCTCCTACGCGAGCACCGACTGGGGCGGGCTGATGGCAGCCGCCACCCTCATCACCGTGCCCGTCGTACTGGCCGCCGTCCTCGGACAGAAATACCTGGTCGCCGGGCTGACCTCCGGCGCCACCAAGGGCTGAGAGGCCACCGCCCGGCCTGGGCCGGAGCGCGGCAGCCGCACCCGGCCCAGGACCGACCCGCACACCCTCCCCGACATCCGGAAAGAGAACACACGCATGAAGATCGTCGACGCCAAGGTCGTCGTCACCAGCCCCGGCCGCAACTTCGTCACCCTGAAGCTGACGACCGACGAAGGACTCACCGGCCTCGGGGACGCCACCCTGAACGGCAGGGAACTCGCCGTCGTCAGCTACCTCACCGACCACATCGCGCCGCTGCTCATCGGCCTCGACCCGCACCGGATCGAGGACACCTGGCAGTCGCTGTACCGGGGTGCCTACTGGCGTCGGGGACCGGTGACGATGGCCGCCATCGCCGCCGTCGACGTGGCGCTGTGGGACATCAAGGCCAAGGCCGCGGGGCTCCCGCTCTACCAGCTGCTGGGCGGCGCGAGCCGCGAACGCGTCCGCACCTACGGCCACGCCAACGGCCGCGACATCCCCGAACTCCTCGACTCCGTGCGGGCCAGGATCGCCGAGGGCTACCCCGCCATCCGTATCCAGTCCGGCATCCCCGGCCTCAAGGCCGTCTACGGAGTGTCCGACACCGACGAGAAGGGCTCGCAGGTCCTCCACCAGCAGGCCCGCCCCCTGGTGGAGGACTGGGACACCGAGGCGTACCTGCGCCACATGCCCGCCGTCTTCGACGCGGTACGCGCCGAGTTCGGCCCCGGACTCCCGCTCCTGCACGACGCCCACCACCGGCTCACCCCGATCCAGGCCGCCCGGCTCGGCAAGGACCTGGAGCCCTACCGGCCGTTCTGGCTGGAGGACTGCACACCCGCCGAGAACCAGGAGGCGCTCCGCCTGGTGCGCCGCAGCACCACCACGCCCCTGGCCATCGGCGAGGTCTTCAACACGGTGCACGACTACCAGGCGCTGATCACCGAGCAGCTGATCGACTACGTACGGTCCGCGGTCACCCACTTCGGCGGCGTCACACCGCTGCGCAAGCTCTTCGACTTCGCCGCCCAGTACCAGATCAAGAGCGCCGTGCACGGACCGGAGGACATCTCCCCGGTCGGCATGGCCGCCGCCGTCCACCTCGACCTGGCCGTTCACAACTTCGGCATCCAGGAGTACTCCGGCCACACCCCGCTCACCCACGAGGTGTTCCGCCACGCCTACACCTTCACGGACGGGTACCTGCACCCGGGCGAGACCCCCGGCATCGGGGTCGAGCTGGACGAGGAGCTGGCGGCGGCCCATCCGTACGCCCAGGCGTATCTGCCGGTCAACCGCCTCCACGACGGGACCGTCCACGACTGGTGATCCTCGGGGCATCGGGGGATATGGTCCCGCCGGGCTTCCCGGACCTGCACAATTCGGGGTGTGATCGAAAAAGACCCGTACCTGTGGCTGGAAGACATCGAGAGCGAGGCCGCGCTCGCGTGGGTGGCCGAACGGAACGCCGAGACGGCGGCCGCCCTGGCCACCGACGCGGGGTTCGCCGCCCTCAAGGAGGGGCTGCGGGAGGTGCTGGACGCCTCGGACCGCATCCCGTACACCGTCCGGCGCGGAGCGTTCCTCTACAACTTCTGGCGGGACGCCGCGCATCCGCGCGGCCTGTGGCGGCGTACGACGCTGGAGCAGTACCGCAAGGACGCCCCCGAGTGGGAGCCCGTCCTCGACGTCGACGCGCTCGCCGCCGCCGAGGGCGAGAAGTGGATGTGGGCCGGGGCACGGGTCCGGCACCCCGAGTACGACCGCGCCCTGGTGTGCCTGTCGCGTGACGGCGGTGACGCCGTCGTGGTCCGGGAGTTCGACCTCACCACCCGCACCTTCGTCGAGGACGGCTTCCAGGTGGCGGAGGCGAAGACGCGGATCGGGTGGATCGACGCCGACACCGTCTTCATCGGCACCGACTTCGGGCCGGGCTCCATGACCGACTCCGGCTATCCGCGGACGGTACGCAGATGGCGGCGCGGCACACCGGCGCAGGACGCCACCCCGGTGTTCGAGGGCCGGACGCAGGACGTGTCGGCCGGGGGCTGGCACGACAGCACCCCCGGCTTCGAGCGGGACTTCGTCTTCCGGTCGCTGGACTTCCACCACAGCGAGACGCACCTCCTGACCGCCGACGGCTCACTCGTCAGGATCGAGGTGCCGGACGACGCCTACGCCTACGCCCATCGCGAGTATCTGGTCGTGAGCCTCAAATCCGGCTGGCTCGGACACCCGGCGGGATCCCTGCTGGCGTTCGGCTTCGACGCGTTCCTGGCCGGCGACCGCACCGCGGAGGTGCTGTTCACCCCGGACGGGCGGACGGCCCTGTCCGGGCACTCCTGGACCCGGCACCACCTGATCCTGGAGACGATGCGCGACGTCAGCACCCGCATCGAGGTGCTCACCCCGGCACCCGGTGGCTGGGCCCGCAGTCCGCTCGCCGACGTTCCCCCGCTGTCCGCCGTCAGCGTCGTCGACACGGACCCGGACGTCTCCGACGAGTACTTCCTCGACGTGTCGGGATTCCTCCAGCCGTCCACCCTGTACCACGGCGAGATCGGCGCCGGATCGCAGATCCTCAAGCAGGCCCCGGCCCGCTTCGGCACGGCAGGGCTGGCGGCGCGGCAGTACTTCGCGGTCTCCGCGGACGGGACACGGGTGCCGTACTTCGTGATCGGCCCCGACCGCTCCGCCCCCGGCACGGCCCCCGGGCCCACCCTGCTCTACGGTTACGGAGGCTTCGAGGTCTCCCTCACCCCGTTCTACGGCGCGACGACGGGCCGCGCGTGGCTGGAACGGGGCGGCACCTACGCGATCGCGAACATCCGCGGCGGCGGAGAGTACGGCCCCGACTGGCACCGGGCCGCACTCGGCGCGAACCGATCACGGGCCTTCGAGGACTTCGAGGCCGTCGCCGCGGACCTGGTGGCGCGGGGCATCACCACCCCGGACATGCTGGGCGCGGCGGGCGGCAGCAACGGCGGACTGCTCATGGGCGCGATGCTCACCCGCAGCCCGCAGCTGTTCGGCGCGATCGTCGCCCAGGTACCGCTGCTGGACATGCTCCGCTTCCACGAGCTGCTCGCCGGCGCGTCGTGGATCGCCGAGTACGGAGACCCCGACGACGAGGCCGACCGCCCCCATCTGCACGCACTCTCCCCGTACCACCGGCTCGACGCGGACCGGGCCTACCCGCCGGTGCTCCTGACGACCTCGACCCGTGACGACCGCGTCCACCCCGGCCACGCCCGCAAGGCAGCGGCACGGCTGCGCGAACTGGGCCACCGCGTCCTGCTCCACGAGAACACCGGCGGCGGACACGCGGGCGCAGGGGACAACGAGCAGGCCGCCCACAACAGCGCCCTGACGCACACCTTCCTGTGGCAGCACCTCACTCCGCGGGAGCGGCCGGCCGCCGGCTGACCGTACGGGCGTCGCTCAGCCCGGTGTCGGCACCTGGATGTCGTAGACGAGCGCATACGTGATGTCCCGGGCCTGGCGCAGGTCGTAGCCCGTCGCGTCCAGGATCACCCTGAGCGCCCGCATCCGGTCGCCACCCAGCATGAACATGCGCGCGTCCACCTGCGCCCCGGCCGGAACCGGCAGAGCACGGGCTCGCCGCGGATCCACGCCCCGCGGGATCTTCGGCAGCCCGCCCTCGGTTGTCTTCCTACCCCCGAACACCTTTGGCCCCGCCCCTCACCCGTACGAACAGTTCGTGGAGGACATCCTATGCTGACGGGCACTCAGCCGGTCCGGGGCGCTCGCCGCCGGGAGCGGTGCGGGCCAGGCCCGTGCGGTGGGGGATGACGACGAGCTGCGCAGACGGTCGCGCCTGCAAACGCGACGGCGGATCCGGCCGTGCACAGCGCCCGGCCGGCGATCTCCTCCTGCCCGGCCGGTGCCACGGCGGCGATCCCGCGACGCTGTCCCTTTCCAGTGCAACCGGACCAGCCGCTCACGCGTCCTAGTACGTGCGCACCACAGGCCCACCCGGTTCGACGGGGCTTCGCATGGAGTGGCAGACAGGCATACCGGCGCTTCCGGCCCCGGTCGGATCACGTTCTGCGAGAGGGCCCGAGGGCGCGCTCGACCGCAGCGTCCGGTGACGGCCCCCCGTCTCAACTTGGGGCTCGTGTGACTCGGTAAGCTATGCTCCGGCAATCGTCTCACCTGGCGCTGGCAGGCTCTGTGGCCGTCGCACATGCCTCGTAGAAGGCGTAACGGTTCACAAATTTGGAAGGACGACGATGGCGCGTTGCTCAATAGCGACGATTTCCTGGGAGCGTGTGCACCTCAGTCTCGTTGTGGAGGTCGCCGACTTTACTGGAGATGCTAGTGCTCTCAGCTTCCTGATTGTTGACAACGGGCGCGAATTCCCGGTTAACTCTCGGCAAATCGGCGCCGAACAGCATCGCTTGGATATCAACGTCACCAACTTCGAGAACCGGCGCCAAGTGCCCAACGGCACCTGGCGGATCGTCCCGGTGCTCGGTGACGAGCAGCTGCCGGGGGCCACGTTCGACCTCAAGGCGACGGACCGGCTCGACGTCAGTTCCCGCGTCTTCCTCTACGACCGCAATCGCTCGGTGTACGTCATTTCGTTCGGTCTTTCCGACGATGACGAGAATCCCGAGTTCCTCATGCGGACGTACCAGCTGTTCCGCGGTGGTGGCGGCGGCAAGAAGAGCAAGACGAAGAAGCCCATGGGTAAGCGAATAGCACTGAAGGTGCTGCCGCGGGCCCGGCGACGCAAGCTCGCCAACCGTTTCTACTGGGCCGCTCGCCGTCTGAACCCGCCGCGCGGGAACAAGATCCTCTTCGCCTCCGAGATGCGCACCGGCCTCGGCGGCAACCTGGCGCGCGTCCACGACCGGATGATCGAGCGGGACCTCGACAAGAAGTACAAGTTCAATCACTCGTTCCGAATACCGTCGACCGCGAACAAGTGGAGCACGCTCCGCCTGATCTATCTGCTCGCGACGTCGGACACCGTTCTGATGGACGACTATTTCGGGCTTCTCGGTAACCTGACCATTTCGCCGGAAACCAAGATAATTCAGCTCTGGCACGCCGGAAGCGGTTTCAAGGCGGTCGGTTACAGCCGCTTCGGAAAGTACGGTTCGCCGAAGCTCTCCAACGCCCACCGCAAGTACACCTACGTCATCACCGGGTCCAAGCACCTGGTGCCGGTGTACGCGGAGGCCTTCGGTGTCGAGGAGTCGGCGGTCGTGCCGACCGGCCTTCCCCGCATCGACACCTTCCTCAACGAGGAGCACTCCCAGAAGGTTACGGACGACTTCTTCGCCTCCTACCCGCAGTTCCGGGGCAAGAAGATCGTGCTGTTCGCGCCGACCTTCCGCGGGAAGAGCATCAGCGACGCGCACTACGACTACGACCGCATCGACTTCGAGAAGCTCCACGAGGTCTGCGGCGACAAGTACGTCGTGCTCTTCCGGATGCACCACTTCATCTCGGAGCCCCCGCCGATCCCCGAGGAGTACTCGGACCGGCTGATCGACTTCGCGTCGTTCCCCGACACCAACGACCTGCTGCACGTGACCGACGTGCTGGTCACGGACTACTCGTCGGTGATCTACGAGTACACGCTGCTCGACAAGCCGATCCTGTTCTACGCGTACGACAAGGACACGTACTCGGTGATCCGCGGGTTCCACCGCGACTACGACAGCGTCGCTCCCGGCACCATCTGCGTGACCTTCGACGACCTGCTCAAGGCACTGCAGGACGAGGACTTCGACCTCTCGAAGGTCGAGGAATTCCGGCGGGAGAACTTCGACTACGTCGACACGAACTCGGCGGACCGCGTGATCGACTGGCTTGTCGTCGGAGATCACGGAGGCCGCGAAACGGGCGGTCAGCACCAGTGGCTGGACACTGTTCCGGACAACACCGCGGTGGGCGACCAGCCGCTCAGCGACCAGTCGGAGGAATGACCTGTGAATGTTGCCCTGCTTTTCGCCGGCGGTATTGGGTCGAGGATGAACAGCCGTGCTCTCCCCAAGCAGTTTTTGGAGATCCACGGCAAGCCGATCATCATCCACACCCTTGAACACTTCGAGGCGCACCCGGAGATAGACGCGATAGCCATCGCGATACTCCCCGAGTACCGCGAACTGATGGAGAAGCTCCTCAAGCGGTACGAGATCGAGAAGGTCAAGTGGGTCATCGACGGTGGCCGGACCGGTCAGGAGTCGCGGCACAACGCGCTCAGGACGGTTGCCGCCGAGTGCCCCGCCGACACCGTCGTGCTCGTGCACGACGGCGTGCGGCCGCTGATCGACGCCAAGCTGATCACGGCCAACATCGAGACCGTCCGCGAGCACGGCTCGGCCATCACCTGCACCAAGTTCAACGAGACCGTGGTGTCGAGTGAGTACGAGCACATCGACGACGTGATCCCGCGCGACCACATCTACGCCGCGCAGGCCCCGCAGAGCTTCCGGCTCGGCGAGATCCTCTCCCTGTACGACCGGGCGGTCGAGGAGGGCGAGCACGACACCATCGACTCCTGCTCCCTCATGCACCGCTACGGGCGCAAGATCTACCGGGTCGTCGGTCCCCGCTCGAACATCAAGATCACGACGTCCGAGGACTTCTACCTGTGCCGGACGTTCTTCGAGATCCTCGAAAACCAGCAGATCGTAGGTACGTGATTCCATTGACCACCGTTTCCAGTCCGGTCGTGGCGCACGACCTCGACGAGATCCTTGACCGCGACCTGCCGTGGAGCGAGCTGTCCGGCCGCACCGTGCTGGTCACCGGTGCGAGCGGCATGCTGCCGTCGTACGTCGTCTACACGCTGCTCGCACTGAACGACCGGCACGGCGCGGGCATCACCGTGCACGGCCTGGTGCGCAACGAGGAGAAGGCCAGGCGGCTGCTCGCGGACGTACTGGACCGCCCGGACTTCAACCTGGTCGTCCAGGACGTGTCGGTTCCGCTGGAACTGCCCAGCCCGGTCGACTACGTGATCCACGGGGCGAGCGCCGCACGCCCCGCCCTGCACGGCAGCCAGCCGGTCATGACGATCAAGGCGAATCTGCTCGGCACCTTCAACCTGCTCGACCTCTGTGTGGAGAAGGCCAGCCGCGGATTCGTCCTGATGTCCTCCGCCGAGGTCTACGGGGCCCAGGCCCCGGAGACCGAGCTGATCGACGAGCAGAGCTACGGCGGCTTCGACATCCTCAACCCGAGGGCCTGCTACGCCGAGGGCAAGCGCGCCGCCGAGACGATCTGCGCGACCTACCAGGCGCAGTACGGCATCGACAGCCGCGCCGTCCGGTTCGGTCACGTCTACGGTCCGGGGATGGCGCTCGACGACGGGCGCGTGCAGGCCGACTTCGCGGCGAACGTGGTGGCCGGCAAGGACATCGTGCTCAACAGCGACGGTTCCGGCGTACGGACCTACACCTACGTGGCCGACGCCATCGCGGGCCTGTTCTACGCCCTGCTCCGTGGCGACGACGTTGCCTACAACGTCGCGGACCCGGCCGGGCTGGTCTCGATCCGGCGGCTGGCCGAGCTGTTCACCGAGGTGCGCCCGGAGCGCGGGCAGCAGCTCCGCTTCACCAACGAGTCGGACGCGCGCGCCTACAGCCTGACCAAGAAGCAGGGCCTGGACAGCGCGCGGCTCGCCGCACTCGGCTGGAGCCCGGTGGTGGATCTGCCGACCGGGCTGAACCGCATGGTGACGCATCTGGAGTCGAGCGCCCCGGTCCAGTAGCGACATCGGACCTCGCGCGCACGTGAAACGGCCTCGGGCCCGGACTTCCGTCCGGGCCCGAGGCCGTTTCACGCGATGTCACCGAGGCGACTCAGGAGGAGCGGAACTTCCTGGCGAACCGCCGCACCGGAGCCGGCAGGATCCGGGCCGCCCCCTGCCGCTGGGCCCTGGGCTGCTGCCGGATCACCGGCTTCGCCGGGACGTCGTCCTCGACAGTGGGATTCCAGTACTGCGCGGACTTCTCGCCCTTGCGCGGATGCAGCTCGTTCGGGCGGCGCGAGACGACCTCGGGACGCTCCCAGGCGATGTCCCGCCGCACCACCCGCGCCGGTGCTCCCACCGCGATGCAGTTGTTGGGTATGGACGAGGTGACGATGGACCGGAAGCCGATCACCGAGCCGTTGCCGATGGTGACGCCGCCCATCACGACCGCGTGCTTCGCGATCCAGACGTGCTCGCCCACCACGATCGACTGCGACGGGTTCGCCCGCTTCTCGGTGTGCACGTCGAAGATCGGGTGGGTGTCGTCGCCGCGCACCTCGATGTTCTTGGCGAACATCACATCGGCACCGATCGTCACGGAGACGCCCTCGACGGCGGAGAGGAAGGTGCGGCCGGCACAGCCCACGTTCTCGCCGATCCGGATCCGGGACTCGTGCCCGCAGCGCAGCTCGAAGCGGAGACCAGCGCGCTTCTTCGTGGTCTGCTCGATGTCGATCTGCCCGTTGTCTCCGGTGAAGGTGACAAGCAGGTCCTTGACGTCAGCCTTGGGGCTGATGACTAGCCTGTTGTTCGATCCCTTGAACCGGATATCGATCTTGGCGTCACGGATCTCGCCGTCATAGACGATCTCGTTTCCCTGATCGTCCTTGTAGCGCTCAAGCTTGTGTACTTGCAGCATCGTGATCTGAGGGGTGTCCTCGCCCGGGTCAGGGTCGGACCTGCCCCTCGTACCTCCGTTCCGGCCTGCGATTCGGCCTAAGCTATCAGGTGACTGTATTACTGGTCCTTGGCCGGACCTTGGCGTGATCGAACCGATAGCGGCCGCGCTGCCGGCGGCCGTCCCTGAGCTCAGGCGAGGCCGCCGCGGAGCGCGTTCACGCGCTTCACGCCCGCGTCGAAGGCCGCCCCGTCGAGGGTGCCCGCCGTCAGCGCCTCGCTCAGCGCGGTCACCGCCGCGTCCCCCTGAGCGGCGTCCCGGGCCGAGCACAGGATCAGGTCCATACCGGCCGAGGCCGCCAGCACGCTGCGCTTCGCCGTGGAGCCGTAGGCCTTGAGAGCGCCGGCCTCCAGCGCGTCGGTGACGGTCACGCCCCGGAAGCCGAGCCGGTTCCGCAGCTCGCCGATCACGGTCGGGGACAGCCCGGCGGGCCGGTCCGCGTCCAGCGCCGGGTAGACGGCCCAGGAGAGCATGACGAGCTTGGTCCCGGCGGAGACCGCCGCGCGGTAGGGCGCCTCGTCGACGCTCCGGAGGGTGGCGGCCGACGTGGTGAGGGTGACGGGGCCCAGGTCGGTGTTCTGGCTCGCGGAGGCGGGGCCGAGGCCGGGGAAGTGTTTCGCGGTGGCCGCCACCCCGGCGGCCTGCTGCGCGGTGATGAAGGCCGAGCCGCAGGACGCCACCGCCTCCGGGTCCTCGCTGTAGGACCGCTCGTACTGGTCGGTGAAGTCGCCTGCCGTGCGGTACACGTCGAGCACGGGGGCCAGGTTGACGTTCATGCCGACGCCCGCGAGGTTCATGCCCGCCCCGCTCCCGGTGAACTCCGCCTGCCCCTCCGGGTCCGACGAGGCGCCGACGTCCTTCGCGGACCACACCGGCTCACCGGGCAGTCGGCGCACCAGGCCGCCCTCCTGGTCGGTCATCAGGAGCAGCGGGGCGCTCACCGGGGCGTCGGCGTGCGCCGCGTTCATCTCCTGGATGACACCCTCGATCTGGCTCAGGCTCTTGATGTTCTCGGTGAAGAAGATGACCCCGGCCGTCCGCCCTTCGCTGATGGCGTCCATCAGCCGGGCCGGAGGCGTGAGCCCGGGGTAGGAGTGGATGACGCACTGCCCGGCGCGCTGTGCCGGGGTCAGGGCCGCGAGGGGGGAGGGTGCGCCCTCCGGCATGCGTACGGCCGCTTCCGCACGGCCCGCCAGCCCCAGCCCGCCGGCCAGGGCCGCCGTTCCGGCGAGCAGAGCGCCGCGCCTGCTGAGGGGCTGTGGTGTCGAGCTCATGAATCTCTCCTTCGCGAAAGGTCGTTGCGCCCGGTGCTCACGCCGTGGCCGGTCCCGGGGGCGCGGTCACCGCTCCTGCGGTCACCGCGCCCCCGGAGCCGCTGTCACGGCGTGTTGTTGGCCAGGGCCAGCAGGCGGGAGCGGTCACCGCTGAAACGGTCGCGGTCGACGTTGCCGGAGATACCGCTCACCGAGCCGGTCGACGTGTACTGCCAGACGGTCCAGAAGGGGAAGCCCGTCGGGATGCTCGGGCTGCCCGCGGACGTCCAGTGGGCCACCCACAGCGGGCTCTTGGCGGACATGCCGCTCCAGCCGCCGGTGCACGAGTTCCACCAGCTCGGGCTGGTGTAGATGACGACGTCGCGGCCGGTGCGGGCCTTGTACGTGTTGTAGAAGTCGAGGATCCAGGACTGCATCGCGGCGGGCGTCTTGCCGTAGCAGGTGCCCTCGATGTCCAGTACGCCGGGGAGCGTCAGGTTGTCGCGCGACCAGGCGCCACCGTTGTCGGCGAAGAAGTTCGCCTGTGCCGCGCCACCGGACACATCGGGCCGCCCGTAGTGGTACGCGCCCCGGATGACCCCGGCGTTGTACGCGCCCAGGTAGTTGGTGCTGAAGGTCGGGTCCTTGTACGTGGTGCCCTCGGTCGCCTTCATCCAGGCGAACTCGATGCCCGCGCCCCGGGCCGAGGTCCAGTTGATGCTGCCCTGGTAACTGGAGACGTCCATCCCCACGGGGTTCGCCAGGAGGTTCGCGTCAGGTGCCCCTTCGAGGGCCGGCTGCCGGCTGTCCGGCTTGAAGTCCTTGCTGTCCTGGACGTAGCCCACGCCCATGTAGCCCTTGCCCAGTGGCACGGTGCTGTCGGAGGGCAGCGGCGCCGAGGCGGCGGTGCCCGACATCAGGCTGAGCGTCAGCGCGGCGCTCATGCCGAGGACACCGGCCACGGAGAGTCTCCGCTGGGCGGATGTGAGGGAGAGGCGGCGGGGAAGCATGGATTCCTCCTGCTTGGTGGGGGGAGAGAGGCAGAGGATCTACGCGCGTCCACATGACGCGAACACGACACAGTGAGCCACAGGGGAGTGCGGCTGGTAAATAGCTTTCCGATTCATTAGTGGTCTAGACCTATTCGCGCTCCGGTGAGCTGCGAAAACGGAAGGGCTCCGGTGGAACTTTCTCCGAGTGGTGCCGGTCGCCGCCGCTTCGGCATCTCCGGGTGCATCCGGCACAACCATCCTTGTCGTTCGAGGGTCACATCAAGTGGGAGTAATCCGCTCTCAGAACTACAAGGGGGATATATGCGAAGCGTACGTAATGTCGCGACTGTCGCGGCGTTGGCCACGCTGACGCTGGGTGCCACCGTCGTACTCAGCACGACCGCCTCTGCCGCGCCCAACGTCACACCGCAGGGGGTCTGCGGCAGTGCCTACAAGACGGTGAACTCGGCGCCCATCGGCTCGCAGGGCACCGTCTACCTGACGTACAACTCCGCGAACGGCAAGAACTGCGTCGCGACCATCCGCGCCAACCCGGGCACGGCCAAGAGCATGTCCACGTCCATCTACGTCTCGGACACCGACGAGTGGGCCGGTGACGACGGCAACTACACGTCGTATGCCGGGCCCGCGTACGTCTACGGCAAGGGCCACTGCGTGAGTTGGAGCGGCAGCATCGGCAACGTGTACGTGTCGGTCGACAACTCCAACTGCGCGAAGCTCAAGGAACACCGGGTCACCGAGATCCGCTGATCCGGCGTACCGCCGGGACACATCAGCGAGAGGAAGCGCCCTCGGCACGGGCGACCTTGCGGGCCCACATGACCAGGGGAATCTGCAGGGGCAACCGGCCGAGGGCAGCTGCCTTCGGCAGGGCGGGGGAGTGCCGCGCGTCGAGGGCCATCCGGACGTTGGCGGGAAAGACGGCGACGAAGAACCCGGCGGTCGCGCGGGCCGCGACCGGCCGCGTCCGGGGGTGGACGAGCCCGGCGGCGAGCGCGAACTCGACCACCCCGCTCCCGTACGTCCACGCACGCGGCGGACCGGGCAGGATCCTCGGAACGGTCCCGTCGAACACCCTCGGCACCGCCAGGTGGAGAGCTCCGGCTCCGGCCATCAGCCCGGCGAGGAGGAAGGGGGAACGGCTCGTCCGGGACATCAGTCTCCTTCGACAGCGGATTCGTGAGGGGCCGTCGCGTCAGAGGGGGCGTCGGTGACGGGGACGCCCAGCCGGCCGGCCACCGCGGTGAGGGCCGTTCCCAGCGGGAGCGCGACGCGGGTGACGGCGTGCCGGTCGCCCCGGGTGGGGTCCCGGTTGACGATCAGCACCGGCACTCCCGCCCGCTCCGCCTGGCGGACGAACCGGAGCCCGGACATCACCGTCAGCGAGGAGCCCAGAACCAGCAGCGTGGACGCGGCACCGACCAGTTCGCGGCAGTGCTCGACCCGGCGGGGCGGCACGGTCTCGCCGAAGAACACCACATCGGGTTTGAGGATGCCGCCGCAGACCGCGCAGGGCACCACGTGGAAGTCCCCGACCTGCTCGTCGGTGAGATCGGCGTCGCCGTCCGGGTTGATCGCGGCGGCCACCGGCCGGAAGCCCGGGTTGGCCTCCTCCAGCCGCCGCGCGAGGTCGCGGCGCGAGCTGAGCGTGCCGCAGGTGAGGCAGACGACCCGGTCCAGACTGCCGTGGAGTTCCACCGCGTCCTCGCTGCCGGCGGCCTGGTGCAGACCGTCGACGTTCTGGGTGATCACCCCCGAGAGCAGGCCCTGCCGCCCGAACGCGGCCACCGCCCGGTGCCCGGCGTTCGGCCGGGCGCGGCCGAAGGTGCGCCAGCCGAGATGGCTGCGAGCCCAGTACCGCCGCCGGGCCTGGGCGCTCGCGGTGAAGTCCTGGTAGGTCATCGGGGTGTGCCGGCTCAGGCTCCCGCCCTCGCCCCGGTAGTCGGGGATGCCCGACTCCGTGGAGATCCCGGCCCCGCTGAGCACCAGCACGCCGCCGGCGCCCAGCGCGTCGGTGACCGGCTCCAGGTCGGTGGTGGCGGGCGGCAGATCCTCCGTGGGGGACCAGCTCAGAGTGGGGCGCATGCGCATGCCTCAAGAGTACGTAACCGGCCGCGCGCGTCCGTGGGCGCCGTCGACAGCACCGGGCGGCCCGGCGACGCCCGGACCCGCACCGCCCGGCCGTCGAGGGCCGCGTTCCCGGGCGTCACTCGGCGAGGGGCCGCTCCGCTCCCCGGGCATCGGGCCGCCGGCGTGCGAGGAGGAGGCCCCCGAGCTTGCTCTCGGCCGAGGTGAGGGTCTGCTGTACCTCGACGTCGAATCCGGCGTCGTCGAGCCGGGCGGCCAGCTGACCGGGCGTGCGCCGGTGCACGTACACCCTCATCGGGTGGCCGCCGTACCCCTGCGTCTTCAGCTTCCGCTCGTCCCCGACGTGGAAGCTGAGCAGCAGCGGGCCACCGGGCCTCAGTACGCGGTGGAAGTGCGCCAGGACCGAACCGATCTCCACGTCGGGGACGTGGATGAGCGAGTACCAGGCGATCAGCCCGGCCACCGAGCGGTCGGGGAGACCGAGCTCCGTCATGGATCCGGGTTCGAACCGCAGGCCGGGGTGGTCGCGCCGGGCCACCTCGATCATCCCGGGGGACAGGTCGATCCCGAACGCGTCCACGCCCAGTCCGTGCAGGTGGGCTGTGATGCGTCCCGGCCCGCACCCCACGTCCGCGACCGGACCTTCCCCGTTGTCCCGCACCCGTGCGGCGAACAGCGCCAGTACGGCACGTTCTTCAGGGGTGTCGTCCAGCAGGTCGCGCACCTGGTCCGCGTAGCTTTTGGCCACGGTGTCGTAGGACTCCCGAGTGTCCGCCAGCCAGTTGTCAGTGTTCAGTTCGATTCCCACGGGCGCAGGCTACCGGGGAGCGCGGGCCCGGAGCGGCATGCGTCTCGACGGAACGAGTCCCCACGGAACAGTCCGACGGGCTCCTCGGCCCCGCCCGGGGCGGAGCCCGCCGGACTGTTCCTGTTCATCCGTCTCAGACCGGTTCGGGCAGCGGTTCCGGCTGCCGCGCCGGGGCGGTCTTCGGTTCCCACTGTTCGGTGGTCCGCACGTATCCGTGGATCACCGACGCCATCGCCAGGAGGAGGAGCGGGCCGAACACCCAGGGATGGTGGGCCATCGGCAACGACAGATAGCGGTACGCCAGCAGGAGCGCGGTGAAGACGGCGACCCCGTAGGCGACCAGCTTGACTCCCGACCGGTCCCAGCCGCGGTCGAACGTGCGCAGGCCCGCCTCGATCGTGAGCGTGAACACGACGCCCGCGATGATGTCCGCGCCGTAGTGATAGCCGAAGCCCAGCGTCGCGCAGAGTGTGGCGAGCAGCCAGAACGTGCCCGCGTAGCGGAGGGTCCGGGGGCCCTTGCGTGAGTGGATGAAGATGCAGGTGGCCCATGCCGTGTGCAGGCTGGGCATGCAGTTGCGCGGCGTGATCTCGTCGAACGACATGTGATGCGGAGCGCCGATTTGCGGCATCGTGTCCGGCCACAGGTTGGACACCGCCCAGTGCCCGCCGTCGGCGCCGTAGGCGAAGACCGGCCCGACCACCGGGAAGAGCACGTATATGCCGGGCCCGATGAGGCCTATGACCAGGAAGGTGCGGACCAGGTGGTGGCCGGGGAAGCGACGGTCGGCCGCCACATTGCGCAGCTGGTACAGGGCGACGACGACCGCGGCGACCGCGAGCTGCGTGTAGACGGAGTCGAGGAACCGGTCCCCGACCGGGCCGGTGGCCTCGACCATCCGCCCCACCAGCCAGGAGGGGTTGCCCAGTGCGTGATCGGCGGTCGCGACGTACTGGTCGAGAACGGCCGGGCGCGTCTTCGAGGTGATGAGCAGCCAGGTGTCACCGGTCTTGCGGCCCGTCACCAGCAGCAGACCGAGGCCGACGCCCTTCAGCAGCAGGATGCGTTCCTGCCCCGTGCGGCGTGTGACGGCGATGACGCCGCAGCCCACGACCACCCACAACGCCCCATTGCCGAAGGGGTGGCCGTGGGTCACCCTGGCGTCGGCCGCCCAGCGCACCAGCAGAATGACGAGATCGATTCCTATCGCGGTACCCATCGCGATGAACCGTTCCCGCCAGGTGAGCACCACCATCATCAGCGCCATGCTCGCGTAGAGCAGGAAGCCCGACTGGGGGGCGACTATGACCTCTTGGGCCTGGGTGGTTATCGGCCCCGGCAATCCGTAATGGCGTGCGGAGATCTCCAGCGCGACCAGGAATCCGAGGGTCGCCACGGCCGCCGTGCCCCACAGTATCGCTCGTGGCCGATGCCACGGGGCGGTCGTGGTTCTGCTCGATATTCGCGAAAACACCCGCGATACTATAGGTATCAATTGTTTGGCCGATTTGTTAGATGTTGGTTGAGTAAGCCACTCTTCACACCGGAAAGCCCGACTTTCCGGTGAATGGCGAGCGATGGGGACGCTCGTCGTGAGTTCGAACATGCTAACGGAGGCGTGCGGGTGCGTTCGCTGGTCACGGTTGGTACGAGAGCCGACTCGGTCCGGACCGGCCGCCCCGGACCGGCCGCCGTGCCGGGTGGATCGCCAACTGCGCGGCCGGGGGCCGGTGTCCGGCCACGAGCCCGGTGGGGCGACCGACGGCGCGAAGAGCTGTGCCCTCGCCGCGAGCGGCGAGGGCACGGGTACCGAAATCCTCGGACGGGTCTCAGGCGCCGCTCCGCACCGGACCGACGAGGGTGCCGGCCGCCACCCTGAGCCTGCCGTCGGCCACTGATGTGCCGGGGATCTCCCCGTCCGGAGCCCGGAGCGTGAAGGACGCCTCGTCCGCGGGGACGCCGCAGTCGTTGTTGGGCACCTGGATGTCGAAGTGCACCGGGTGCCCCGGACCGAAGGTCACCGCGGTCCCCTGGCCGCCGTAGCGGCCGGCGGTGATCCCGCTCTCCGAGCCGTGGTCCGAGAACCGAACGTCGGTGGGCGAACCCGCGAGCCGGCACGCGTCGTAGCCGCGCGGCGCGGTGAGGGTCACGCGGTAGTGGCGGTGCCCCGCGCTGCTGGACGCGGTGGTGATCTTCGCGAGGTGGTTGGCCGGACGGCATGCGGAGGGTGCGGTGCTCACGGCCGCGACGGACGCGGCCTGCGCCGTGGCCCCTCCCGTGGCACCCAGCAGTGCGGTGGCGGCGATGGCGACGGCGATCTTCCGGTTGGTACGCATCATGAACCTTCTCTGCTGTGCTTGGCGGGCCCTGCGGGTGATCTTCCGTCAGGAGCGCGGTCACGGAAGGCTCCTGCCCGCGTTCTCACCCTCACGGGGGTAATCCCAGGGCTACCACGGCGGCCCCGCCGGTATGTGTAACCCGCACGGGTCGCCGTCGTCCGACCACGCACGCGGCGCAACAGCGACTCGCGCGCGGTCTTCTCCGGGCCCGGCAACGCGGCTAGTGTCATGCCCTGCGAGATCCATCGCACGATCTCGACTTCCCGCTCTCACCACTCGATATTTCTGCCGGCGCTGGAGCCGACGCCGACGCGGACCCTGAATCCGTCCCCGTCCGCGTCACCATGGACGACTCCTGGCGGCGGGGGACGGCTCCCTCGGCGGGCGCCGTTTCCCCGGCCGTCCCACCGTGCAGCGGAAGGTTCGCCGTGACACCGCGGCACCGGTTCCGTCGTACCGCAGGTTTTGGTCGCCGCACGCCTCTCCGTCGTACCGCACGGTTCCGTCGTCAGGGACGGGCGGTTCACCATCCGGGGGCGGCCGGGACAGGGACCGCCTCCTACCGCTCGGCCCTGCGGACCCCCGGCGCGGCGGCCTTCTTCCTGGCCGCGGCCCCCGCCCGGGTCGGGGTGGCCATGGCCGGGCTCGGCATCGTCTGGCTGGTCCACGCCGAGACCGGGTCGTTCGCGGTGGCCGGTCTGGTCACCGGATTGTTCGCCGTGGCGGAGACCCTGGTGGGCCCGCAGGCGGCCCGCCTCATGGACCGGTTCGGGCAGCCGCGTGTCCTGGCTCCCCTCCTGTGCGCCCACGCCGGGGCGGTCACCGCCCTGGTCGTGCTGGCGCTCACGGGTGCGCCGGTGCTGCCGCTGATGGCCGCCGGTCTGGCCGCCGGGGCGACCGTCCCGCAGATCGGTGCGCTCTCCGCGGCCCGCTGGTCGGCCCTGCTGCACGGAAGAGCCGAACTCGCCCCGGCCTTCGCACTCGAAACGATGAGCAACGACGCCGCCTTCCTCCTCGGACCCGCCCTCGCGGTGCTGATGGCGACCCGGTTGCACCCGGCCGCGGGTACGGCGCTGGCGGGGGCGCTCGTCGTCGGGGCCGGACTCGTCTTCGCGGCACTGCGCCGTACCGCCCCGGTCCCTGCCGGAAGGGTGGTACGGGGCGGTACGGCCGACCGTGGGCCGGGCCGGCTGTGGACCCGGAACTTCGGCACGCTGCTGGCGGTCAATGTGGCCCTCGGCGTCTTCTTCGGCTCGATGCAGGTCTCGGTCAGCGCCTTCGCCGCCGCCCACCACGCCGCTTCGGCGGCCGGGTTCCTGTACGGGGTGATGAGCGCGGCGAGCCTGCTGGCCGGTCTGGTCTACGGGCGCTGCCACCGGCGCACCCCGCCCGGCCACCGGCTGCCCCTGATCCTGACCTTCCTGGCCTGCGCGTCGCTGCTGCCGATGCTGGCCGATTCCTCCTGGCAGCTCGGCCTCGCCCTCCTGCTGCCCGGCGCCGGCGTCGCTCCGTGCGTCATCGTCTCCTCGACGCTCGTCGAGTCGGTCATGGACAGGCCGGTCCTCACTCAGGCCTTCACCTGGGCGAACTCCGCGTGCGCGGCGGGCATCGCGTTCTCCGCCGCGGCGGTCGGCCGGCTCGTCGACGGTGCGGGCGCACGAACCGGCTTCGCCGTCCCGCTGCTCGCGTTGACCGCGACGGCGGCACTGACCTGGTCCAGCCGTACCGCGCTCACCGCGGCCACGGTGTCCACCACGGCGGCGACGGCATTCCGTCCCAGTCGGCGGCACGAACAGGACACTCGGACTCCCGAGCGTTGACATGTCCTCCACCAAACCCTCAGGCTCGGCAGGTGACAACGTTGTCCGGAGAGAAGAGGCGAGCCGTGCGGGTGTTCAGCAGACGCGGGCAGGACGTGGGCGCCGGTGTGGTCGCAGCCGCTCTCGTGGCGGCGACGCTCGTGGCGGGGACGGGCCCGGCCGCCTCCGCCACTTCGGCCGGACCGGCGGGCGCGGCCCCGGAGGCGGGCGGTTACTGGGCCACCTCCTACGAGCCCGGGACGCCCCGGCCCGCAGGCTTCCCGGCCCGAGGCCAGGCGCGGAATCTGCGCGGCGAGACCACAGAGGTCACCACCACGGTGCGCGACGTACGGTCCGGCCACCCCAACGACACGAGCGCGCAGGAAGGCGTCACCAGCCTCTCCGACCAGGACTCCGCCACCAAGTGGTACGCCCGCGACAGCGGACGGCCCACAGAGAAGGAGCCCGTGTACGCGATCTACACCCTGCGTACCCCGGCGGCTGTCACCGGCTACTCGCTCACCTCCGCGAACGACGCGCCGCCCCGCGACCCGGCCGCGTGGACCGTGCTCGGCAGCGACAGCGACTCCGCCGCGACGGACCTGGACGACTCCTCCTGGCACGTCCTGGACCAGGAGAAGGAGCAGCGCTTCGGCACCCGTGGGCAGACCGACTTCTATCCGGTCACCACCACGCACGCGTACCGCCACTACCAGCTCCGTGTCACGGACAACTGCGCCGACCGGTGCCAGGGTCCGGCCGCCGACCGCTCGAAGCTCCAGCTCGCCGACTGGACCCTGCGCAGCTCCGCGGGATCCACGGCCGCCGGGCTCGGGGCCGGGGTCGAGAACGCCGACTCCGTCGGAGCGGCGGACGGCTCGGCCGCCCTCCGGTACGCGGGCCGGGTCCTCGCCCCCGGACCGGCCTCCTCCACGGTGGTCCTGCGCTCCGGCCTCGACGTCCCCCTGGTACGCGGTTCGCGGCTCAGCTACGCGATCCGCCCGGACGACGCCGCCTCCGCCCACGTCGCGCTCGACATCCTCTACACCGACCCGGACGGCCGCCACCCCCGTACCCGCGAGGTGCGGACGGCGGACAGGAAGCTGACCCCGGGGGAGTGGAACACCGTCTCGGCCGACCTCGGCGCGCTCGCCGGGAAGCACGTCAGTCAGATCCTGCTGCGCTACGACGACGCCCACGCCAAGTCCGGCTCCAGGCCCGGGGGGTGGATCGACGACGTCAGCATCGGCAAGGCCGTCGTCGACGCCTCGACCAGCTGGAGCTACCTCGACACCCCGGACATCGACCCGGCGCGCGGCAACGAGGACCGCACGGCGTGGACCCGGACCGGCTTCGACGTCGGGGACGTTCCCTGGAAGACCGCCACCGGCCCCTTCGGCGCGAAGAACGACGGCACCGACCTCGGGGACGGCTTCCCCGTCCGCACGAAGCTCAGGCTCCGCAAGGACGCGGGCAGCGGCAGCGAGGGCGACGGCGCGGGTGACAGCACCGAGGCGTACTTCTTCCGCACCTCCTTCTCGATGGACCGCGCCTCCCTGGACACGATCAGCGGGCTCGTCGGCACGGTCGTCTACGACGACACCGTGACCGTCTACCTCAACGGCAGGCGGATCGCCGGTCACGGCGACGGAAAGATCACGAAGAACCTCCAGTACGAGACCCCGGACGGGACCTCGGGCGAGGGAGACCCGGTCTCCGCCCGCTTCGCCGTACCGGCCTCCGCCCTGCGCCCGGGGACCAACACCCTGGCTGTCGAGATCCACCAGTGCGACAGCACCAGCTCGGACATCTACTTCGGACCCGGCCCGCTCGCGCAGACCACGGGCTCCCTGCCCTTCACCGACAAGCAGCTGGACACCCCGTACGCCTCCGACACCCAGCCCACCGCGCCCGGTGGCGGTGACTACTTCACCTGGCTGCTGCGCTCGTTCGACGCCGCCAGGAACGAGCCGTCGGTCATGGGCGCCAACGAGGCCCTTCCCAAGGGAACGACGTACGAGGAACTGAACGCGCTCGACGACCGGACGGTCGTCGACATCAACAACGCCCCCTCGGGCCCCACCGACCCCCAGGTCCACAAGGCACTCGTGGACGGCGCGAACAGCCCCTACCGGACCATGGCGGACGGACTGGGCGCGACCCTCGGTCGGCTGTACGGGCAGGCACTGAAGAACGGCGAACTCCCCAAGACCGAGGCGCTGCTGTCCGGCCGGATCGAGCACACCCCGGACTCATCGGCCGACTGGTACCAGACAGCCAAGAACAACTACCAGTACAAGCGCCCCTTCGTCCGGATGGGGTTCACCGAGGACCAGGGACTCATCAAGCCCTGGGACAGCCCCGGCGGCTACGCCGGTCTCGCGGGCGACGGCTCCTTCCCGAGCGGGCACACCAGCCACGGCTACGCGCAGGGCATCGTCCTCGCCACCCTGCTGCCCGAACTGGCACCGCAGATCCTGGCCCGCGCCTCCGAGTACGGCAACAACCGCATCCTGCTGTCCTTCCACTACCCGACCGACATCATGGGCGGCCGGATCGTCGGCGAGAAGACCGCCCAGCTGCGCTGGTCCGACCCGGAGTTCCGCACCCTCCTGGAGCAGGCGAAGACCGAACTGCGAGCCGTCCTCGTGCAGAAGTGCCGTGAGACCGGCGCGGGCGACTCGCTCACCCGGTGCGCGGGCCGGGGAACGCCGTACCTCCCCACGGACGAGGCACTCCAGGTGTACGAGCGGCGGATGACCTACGGTTTCCCGCACATCGGCGCAGAGGGCCTGCCGCCCGCCGTTCCGGACGGGGCGGAGGACCTGCTGCGCACGTCGCACCCGAAACTCACCGGTGCTCAGCGGCGTACCGTGCTCGCGGCCACCCAGATCCCCTCCGGCGCTGCCCTGGACGAGCAGGGCGACGGGGGCAGCTGGCAGCGGATCGATCTCGCGGGTGCGATGACCGCGAAGGTCACCGCGCACCACGACGGGACGCTGACCGTCGACGGGGTGCGGGTGAACGCGGACGGAACCCGGACCGGCGAATAGCGCCCCCGTCCCGCGCTACGCCTCGTGTCGCCGACGGGCGAGATGGACGATGGTGGCGGTGGAGATCTCGACCGTCTCGGGCAGCACCCGCAGGATCCGGCTGAACACCTCGGCTTGCTGCGGCTGGGGCAGGACGATGTAGGCCGAGACGGTCGAGAGGTAACCGACGAAGTCGCCCGCACTCATCGTCAGGCGACTTTCGATCACGGACTGCTGGACTCCGTCGAACCACTCGGACCGTTGGAGTTCCGTGCCGGGCCACTGCATGTCGTGCTCCGGAGGTGTCCCGTCCGGGGACGGGACATCGTCGCTCTCCAGGAACGGAGCCCGTGCCGCGCGAACGGCCTCCTCCACAGCAGGGTCGGCCAGCCCCACCGGCCTGGCGAACGAGGCGAACACGCCGCCCGGCTCCAGCAGCCCGGCCATGCGGGACCACCGGCCCGCCGGCTCCGTCCAGTGCAACGCCGATGCCACGTAGACGAGTCCGAATCTCTCGTCTGGCCGCAGCTCCTCGAAAGCGGCGCGGGCCGTCCTGACGCCCGGTGGCACATGCTTGCGCAGCTCGGCGAGCATGGCCGCGTCGGGATCGGTCGCCGTGACCGGGACCCCCCGCCGGGCCAGCAGACGGGTGGCCTTGCCGGTCCCGGCGCCGATCTCCAGGGCGCTGGAGACCGGCTGACCGGCGTACGCCATCACCACGTCGAACAGTTCCTCGGGATACCCCGGCCGGAACCGCTCGTACGCTTCCGCCATCGTTCCGAAGCTCAGTGCACGACGAGACATGCCGAGCATCCTGGCACGATGTGCCCCGTCAGTGCCTGGTCGTTTCCGGCGACCCGGCCTCCCCCTGCCGGGGAGCGGGAGGCTCGGGGAGCGGCGGCCGCTCTGCCGCGTCCTCGGGGCCGGGGGCCGCCTCCGCGGCCAGCCGCTCCATGCCGCTGGTGGTCTTGAGGGGCTTCTCCCTGATGAAGAGCACCGCCAGCAGGCCGAGGAAGGCGAAGGGTGTGGCGATGAGGAAGAGATCGCCGGTGGCGACTCCGTAGGCGTGCTCGACGATGTTCTTCATCGGCTCGGGCAGCGTGGTCATGTCGGGTACGGCGCTGCCGTGGCCACCGGCGGGCGCCGGGATGCCGTTCTCCGTCAGGCCCTTGGTCATCTCGCTCGCGACCCGGTTGGCGAGCACCGCGCCGAGCACGCTGGTCCCGACGGTGCCGCCGAGGCTGCGGAAGAAGGACAGTACGGACGTGGCCGCGCCCAGTTCGTGCGCGGGTACGTCGTTCTGGGCGGCGAGCACCAGGTTCTGCATCAGCATGCCGACGCCGATCCCCATGAACGCCATGTAGAGGCTGAGGAGTCCGAAGTGCGTGTCGGCGTCGATCGTCGACAGCATGCCGAGCCCGGCCGTCATGATCACAGCGCCCGAGACGAGGTACCGCTTCCACTTGCCGGTCGCGGCGATGATCTGCCCGGCGACGGTCGAGGACACCAGCAGACCACCGATCAGCGGCAGGCTCATGAAGCCCGCGACGGTCGGTGACTTGCCCAGGGAGATCTGGAAGTACTGCGACAGGAACACGGTTCCGGCGAACATCGCGATGCCGACGAAGAAGCTGCCCAGAGTGGTCAGCGTGACCGTGCGGTTGCGGAAGATGGCCAGCGGGATGATCGGCTCGGCCGCCCGCGACTCCACGAAGACCGCGGCTGTCAGCAGCACCACGCCGGTGATCACCAGGGCGGCGGTCTGCCAGGAGGCCCAGTCGAAGCTGTTGCCGGCGAGCGAGGTCCAGATCAGCAGCGCGCAGACGCCCGCGACGATCAGGAAGGCGCCCAGCCAGTCGATCCTGACCTGACGGCGTACCGTCGGCAGCTTCAGGGTGCGCTGGAGCAGCAGGATTCCGGCCAGTGCAAACGGCACGCCGACGAAGAAGCACCAACGCCAGCCGAGCCAGGAGGTGTCCACGAGGACACCGCCGATCAGCGGACCGGCGACCGTGCCGACGGCGAAGACCGCGCCGAAGATACCCGCGTACTTGCCGAGCCTGCGCGGCGGGATGATGGCCGCCATCACGATCTGGGCGAGCGCGGTGAGACCACCGGCGCCGATGCCCTGGATGACGCGGCTGACGATCAGCGTGTTGACGTCCTGCGAGAAACCGGCCACCAGCGAACCGACCACGAACAGGCCGAGCGAGAGCTGGAGCAGCAGCTTCTGGTTGAACAGGTCCGCGAGCTTGCCCCAGAGCGGCACGGTCGCCGTCATCGCGAGGAGTTCGGACGTCACGACCCAGGTGTACGCGGACTGGCTGGCGCCGAGGTCCGCGATGATGCGCGGCAGCGCGTTGGCGACGACGGTACCGGCGAGGATGGCGACGAACATGCCTGCCATCAGGCCGGACATCGCCTGGAGTATCTGCCGGTTGGACATGGAGGAAGGCGCCTGTTCCGGCGCCTCGGTTGCGGTCACGGTGTCCTTCTTCGGTGCTGGGCAGAACAGAGGTCGGCGTTGAGGAGAGAGAGGGCGGCCGCGCCGGTGGGAGGCGGCGGCGGGGCTACCCGGGTGGCCGGGGGAGGCCGTGGGCGAGTTGGACGAACACCTCCTGGAAGGTGTCCGCGAGTTCCACCTCTCCGGGGTGGTCGCACCAGTGCTCGATGGCGACCCGTACCGCGGTCTGGGCGACCGCGGCGAGCAGTTGGGGGAAGAGGCTGTCGCCCGCCGTACTGGGCCCGGCCGGAGCACCCCGCGAATCCGGGGCCGCGTCCGCGGTTTCGGACGCGGATTCGGACGCGGTGCCGGTGCCGGTGTCGAGCCAGTCGGCGATGGCGGCGGCCAGGGCACGCTGGTCCGCCACCTGGGCCTGGAGGCCGCGCTGGATGAGGTGGGGGGAGCGCTGGAAGACCTTGGCCTGGAGGGCCCAGAACTCCTTGCGCTGCTCGAAACCGCCGAGCTCCTCGGTCAGCGCGTCACGGACCACGTCGAGCGGCGGACGGTCGGCCGGGGCGAGGCGCACGGACTCCCTGATCCGCTCGCCCACCGCCTCGTCTATCAGCACGAACGCGTCGTCGTGGCTGGAGAAGTAGTTGAAGAACGTCCGGGGCGAGACCCCGGCGGCCTCACTGATCGCCTCGACCGTGACGTTCTCCACGCCGTGCTCGGCGGCCAGACGTACGGCGGCTTCCGCGAGGGCGTTGCGGGTCGCCCGCTTCTTGCGTTCCCGAAGCCCCGGCGGGGACGGCTTCTTGGGCTCGGAGGGCCCGGACGCGGAGGGCTTCTTGGTCGGCACATCTTGCATAGTAAGCAAAAATGCAGGCCCTGCAAAATTATTGCCCGTCGAGTGGCAGCCGCAGCCGCGGACTCAGCCGTTGACCGAGTCCGCGATCCGCTGGGCGGCCTGCGCGGGGGTGAGCCGGGTGGTGTCGATGACCTCGGCCTCGCTGTGGAGCCAGGTGCGGGCGGCCTCCGCGTAGGGCTCAAGGTAGGTGAGGCGGAAGGTGGAGGGGCCGAGATGGGCGTCGCCCTCGATACGCCCGCGGAGGGTGTCCTGATCGGCGTGGAGGACGAAGTGCCGTACGGGAATGGCGTGGTGGGCGAGGCCCGCGCTGATCTCGCGCCAGTACGGCTCGACCAGGACCGTCATGGGCACCACCAGGGTGCCGCCGGTGTACGCCAGCACATGGCGGGCGGTCTCGACCACGAGCGGCCGCCACGGCGGCCAGTCCTGGAAGTTGCCCGTCCAGGGCAGCCCCGGAGTGATGTTCATGAGCATCCCGCCGACCAGCTCGGCGTCGAACACCCGTGAATCCGGGATCAGCTGCTGCACGAGAGCGCTGGTCGTCGTCTTGCCCGCACCGTGGGTGCCGTTGAGCCATACGATCATGGGGTCCGACAGTAGTGGCTGTACGGGGGCCGCGCGGGTCATGGCCGGCGCGGCCCCCGTACAGCGTCGAGGGGGCCACCGGATCGCGCCGTCCCCGTCCCCCGCCGCACCCGGCGGCTCAGGCCGCGTAGACCTTGAGGCCGGAGATCTGGGCGGCCGGCCAGCCGGTGTTGGCCGTGACGGTCAGCCGTACGTACCGGACGGGTGAGCCCGCCGGCAGGGTGAGGGTGGCGGTGTTGCCGGTCGCCGGGTCGAATCGGTGCTCCGCCGCGGCGAGCAGTTGACCGGAGGCGCCGTTGTCGATGCCGCCCTGGACCGAGACCGTCTGGGTACGGGCGCCCCAGGCGCTGGACGGGGGCAGGGTGAGCACGATCCGCCGGACGGTGCTCGCGGCGCCGAGATCGACCTGGATCCACTGCGGGAAGGAGTTGTTCACGGACTCCCAGTAGCTGTTCGGGTCGTCGTCCACCGCGTTGCCGGACCCGTAGCCCTGGGTGTGACCGCTCTCCGAGGTCGGCCGGCGCAGGGCCAGGTCCGTGGTGCCGCCGGCCGTTGTGGTCGTGGCGGTGACCTGGTTCGACGGCAGCGAGACGCCCCCGGCCGCGTCGAGCGCGACCACGTGGAAGACGTAATCCGTGGACGGGGCGAGCCCGGTGACGGTGAACGAGGTGCCTGTTGCGGTGCCCACCTGGGTGCCTGACTGGCCGTTCACTCGCAGCACGTGGTAGCCGGTGACACCGACGTTGTCGGTCGCCGCGTCCCAGGCCAGGGTCACCGAGCTGCTGGTGCGGTCGGTGACCCGGAGCCTCGCCGGGGCGGTGGGTGCGGTGGTGTCGGCTCCGCCCGGGGGCGTCGGAGGGGTGGGGCGGACCGGGGTGAGGCCGATCTCGCCCTTCAGCATCCGGCCGCCGTCGCCGGTCAGTCTCAGGTAGTAGTCGGACGAGCAGGCGGTGCCGTCCTCGTCCAGTGCCAGGAGTCCGGACCCGGTCGGGACCCACGCCTGGGTCTCGGCGGTCTTGGCGATCTGATTGCCCTCGTTGTACTCGTCGAACATCGATATGTAGATGCCCTGCACCCCGGCCCGGCACATGTTGTAGAACTGCCGCCACATGAAGTCGCCGTGCGCGCGCTGGCGGCCGGACACATCGCCGGGCAGCACGCACGGCTGGTAGTCGATGCCGTGCGCCGCGCAGTCCGCCTCGTCGCCGACCGTGTAGGTGGAGTAGGCGTTGTCCGAGTCGCCGGCGTTGCCGATCGCGCCGACCATCCACGGGGAGATCATGTGGAACGCGTGGTAGACGTCCCCGTACCCGGTGCGCGTTCCCGCGCCACCCGTACGCCACTCGCGCGGCACCCCGCCGATGACGTAACAGCCCTGGTCCTTGAACCAGTTGATCACGTCCAGGCAGGCATCCGTGGAGAACGGGTGGTTGTCGTCGTTGAAGCCGAAGCCCCAGATACACACCACCGGCTTCCCGTTCTGGGTGGCGTACTGGGGTGAGGCCGTGTGGGCCTTCATCTTGTTGGTCCAGTCGGTCTTGATCTCCGACCGCATGCCGGTCCAGCCGGTGACGTCGTACATCACGTAGAACTTCACGGCGTGCGACTCGGCGGCGGCCCGTACCTTGACAGCCATCGCGTCGCGGGTCGGGCCCTCGCCGCCGGTCGGGTTGAACCGCTGCAGCGCCGCCGTGTCGATGCCGTACTGCCGCATCCACAGGAAGTGGGTGTCGACGGTCTGCTGGTCGTAGGAGGAGAACAGCGCCGCGGGCTGCCCGTTGCCGAGATCGCCGTAGGCCGTGGGGTAGCTGTGCGCGTAGTCCCTCATGTCGGGCCAGCACTTGGTGCCGGTGTTCGACGGGGACGGCGGCCGGCTCCAGTCCTGGGTCCAGTGCCACCAGCCGTTGATCGGGGCGCCGTCACCGGCGCAGGCGAACCAGCCCTGATAGCCGACGGTGACCTTCCCGACCACATCCCCGGGCGGACTGCCGGCGGCCACCGCGGCCCCGGCCAGGGCGGTCTGCGCGCCCCCTGCCGCGCCCACGGCTGTGACCGCGATGACCGCTTGCATGAATGTCCGGCGGGTGACGCCCATCAGGAAACTCCTCGACTAGGCCAACTACGTGTGAAGCAGAGGCAGTTGGCAGGAAGGCAGATCGGGATTCCGCTGCGGGGATCGTAACGACATGGTTACGCATCGGCAATAGTGTGCGCACCTTGCGAAAATATCGACGTAGATCACGCAAAAAATGTTGCGTCTTGGACGCTCATTTCGCCGGACGAGGCGCCGACGCTCATGGCCCGCCACCATCCGGACCGGGCGGGAGGCTGTACGCGCGGCGTATCGCCCTCCGCGCCATTGGACGTGCGCCCATCCGGTGGCGGACGCTTGCCCCGTCTACGCCGACTGCCCCGTCTACGCCGACAGCAGCGGAACCCAGTGGTCCATCACCTTCCGCAGCCGCTGTTGGTGGTCGGCTATCCAGTCGTCCGGCGGTACGAACGGCACCCGGACGGTGACCATGGACCGCGACTCGTCCTCCACGACCACCTCCGGACAGTCACGCTCGCCGGTGAGCTGGACGAAGATCGACGGACCACGGCTCATCTCCATCCAGGCAACGTCCTCGCCGGCGTCGAGCCTGTCCAGGGCGGCGGACCAGCTCTCCAGCCGTGAGGTGTACAGCGCCAAGTCCACACGGCCGGAAACGAATGGCGTCCTGACCACGATCTCGGCCTCAAGCACGGCGGGCCATCCGGGGGCACGTCCCAGAACGGTGACGGTGACGCTGTTCCCCTCGTCATCGGCGAAAGAGATGAGCTCTCTGGGAACGATGTCGTCCACGACTGCCCCTTCATCGGCGGGTACCGAGAGATCCTCGCTGCGGCCGGGGCGCGTCCGCCACCCAATTCCGTCAGAGGCAAGAAGCGCGCGTTTCAACCGGTCATGTCGGCAGGCCCGTCCGACGGGTCACTTCGGGGACCAGCCCGAATCCGCGGCCCATCGCTCTGCCGCCGCCATCAGGACTTCGGTCGCCGGGGCCTTGATCTGTCCATAGTCCGTCAAGTCCGGCACGCTCTGTGCCAGCCGCTGCTTGAACGCTCCCCATGCGCGACGAGCCACCTCGTTCCCGCGCAGGTAGTCACGGAACAGCAGCGCGAACCGCGCGTTGGGGCCCGCGCTCTCCCGGAGGTGGACGTTGCACGGGCGGGCCCCGACGGGCGGCGCGAAGACCAGCTTGCGGCAACGTTGGCCGCTCGACACCTCGAAGCGGTTCCACGGCTCCGGGCGGCACCGGAAGCCGATCGCGGCCAGCAGCGGAACGTCACGCGCTTCGTCGATCGTCCTCATGCGCACCTGCACGTCCACGCAGTCCTTGGCCGCAAGGCCGGGTACGGAGGTCGACCCCACGTGATCGATGCCCACCGCGAGATCCCCCAAGGCGGTACCGAGGCGGTCGGCCAACTGCTCGAACTCGGCGGGCCACTCGGGTCGATAGTCGACCACCGCAACCTGGTGGTGCTCATCCGGGAACGGCATAGCGCCGCACTCTAGTGGAGCCCGAGGGGATTGCGACATCAGCCCACGGAACGGCTTCAGGCCGGTACGTCGACCGGTTCCACGCGCCGAACGCGGGCCGGGCCCCTTCCGTTGAACGCCAGGTTCAGCCCGAACGCCACCAGCGTCGCGCTCGTCACCGGTGAGCCCAGCACGATCCCCACCCCTTCCGGGAGCCTGCTGTACAGATCGGGGGCCACCTCGGGGGCCATGCCGGCACCGATCGACACGGCCACGATCAGCAGGTTGTGCGTACCGTCGAAGTCCACCGTGCGGAGCGTGCCGATGCCGACGGTGGCGACCGTCGCGAACATCACCAGCCCCGCCGCACCGACCACCGGCTGCGGCAGTCCGGCGACCAGCGCGCCCAGCTTGGGGATCAGCCCGAGGACCAGCAGCATGCAGCCCGCCACGGTGGCGACGTGCCGACTGCGGACCTTCGTCATCGTCACCAGGCCGACGTTCTGCGCGAACACCGTGTCCAGGAAGGCGTTCATGACGCCGCCCAGGACACCGGAGAGGCCGTCCGCCGCCAGCCCGCGCGCCATGTCCGCCGTCGTCAGCTTCCTGCCGGTCAGCTCCGCTACCGCGAGGAGATCCGCCGTCGACTCGGCGAACAGGACGAGCATCACCACGCACATCGAGAGCACCGCGACCGCCGGGAACTGCGGCGCTCCGAAGTGGAAGGGAGCGCTGACGCCGACCCAGTCCGCCGTCCGCGCGGCCGAGACGTCGACCAGGCCGAGCGGCACCGCGACCGCCGTCCCCGCCACCACACCGAGCAGCACGCCGGTCCGGGCGAGGAATCCACGGCCGAAGCGGGCGACGAGGAGGATCACGATCACGACGAAGGCGGCGAGTGCGAGCCGCGACGGCGCGGCGTGGTCGGCGGCCTTCGGATCACTGCCGACGATCAGATTCACCCCGACACCGATCAGCGCGAGCCCCACCACCGTGATCACCACACCGCTCACCAGCGGCGGGAAGAAGCGCACCGCCTTCGCGAACGGGTAGGCCGCCAGCAGGCCGAAGAGCCCCGCCGCCAGCATCGACCCGTACACCGCCTGCAATCCGTACTCCCCGGCGATGAGGATCATGGGCGTCACCGCTGTGAACGCCGCGCCCGCCATCACCGGCATCCGCACGCCCAGGATCCGGCCGACCCCGGCTCCCTGGATGATCGTGACGATGCCCGCGACGAGCAGATCGGCGTTGATGAGCACGGCGACCGTCGCGGCGTCGAGGCCGGCCGCCGCGCCGAACACCAGCGGCACCGTCACACATCCGGTGTACATCACGATCACATGCTGCAGGCCGAGCACCGCGAGCCGTCCGGTACCGGTGTTCCTCGTGGACATCGTCACGTCACCTTCCCTGGCGTGCGAAGTTGGCGGCGATGCGCTGCTGGATGTAGTCCGCGGCCGTGATCGCCGGGTAGCGGCCCCCGGGCCCCTCGATCACCACGTCGCGGTCGGCCTGTGCGAAGAACGCGATGCTGTGGCGGGCCGAGCGGTCGTCGCCGGGGCCGGGCGATTTGACCCGGTGGAAGTTGGACGGCAGCCGGTCGTCGCTCCACCGCATCAGCATGTCCCCGATGTTGCAGGTGATCACCGTGTCGGCCGGTTCGACCGGCGTCCACTCCTGCGCTTCGGCCTCCTTGCCGGGGCACACCTGAAGTCCGCCCTGCCCGTCGCGCTGGAACAGCAGCGTCAGACAGTCGAAGTCCGTGTGCGCACCCGCACGCCACACGTCCGCCGGGATCTGGACGTCGTCGGGGACCGCGAAGTAGTGGAGCATGCGCAGCGTCGACTGGTACTGCTCACTGGCCGGGTCGTGGGCACGCGTGAAGAACCCGTCGGGCAGCCCGAGCCTGTCCGCGAAGCAGGACAGCACGCGCATCGCCAGCTCCCTGCACCGCGCCTCGAACGCGAGCGTGCGCTCCCGGAAGCCGGGCAGCTCGTCGTCCGGCCACAGGCCGTCCATGTGCGGCCGGGTCAGCTGGTACGACTCCTTCTGGTCCGGCGTCCCGATCGACGGACGGACCTGGGTCATGGACTCCCAGCCCGAGTTGAGTCCCTTTTTGAGAGCGTGCCGGGCCTTGGCCTCCTCCGGAAGCGCGAAGAACCGCTCGGCATCGGCGAACGCCCCGTCCACGGCGCTCTGTTCGATGCCGTGGTGCACGAGCTGGAAGAAGCCGATATCGGTGGCGGCTGCCCACAGCTGTTCGGTGATCTCGGCCTTGCGGTCGTCGAAGTCGCTGAGGTCGATCCTGCGGATCTCCCGGCCGGAGGTCTCCGTCCCGGCCCCGCCCATGCGCGTCTCCTTGGCCAGCTCGGCCAGGCCGTACGTCGTCCCGGCCGCCTCAGCCGTCCCGGCCGCCTCAGCCGTCCTGGTCGTGACAGCAGCCGTCTCAGTCGTGTCAGTCATCGCGGTTGTCGCTCCTCGAAGCGATCGTGGGTTTCCGGGATGCAGTCACCGCCCCTGCACTCCCCACCGCGGACGCTCAGAGGCCCGCGGGCACGGTCGCGGCGGACCTCGTGGCGGGTCCGGCGCCGTGGGCTGGTGCGGGCCCCGTTGCCCCGGGACCCGCACGCGATGCGTTCAGACTGCCCGGCGGGTGTTTCCGCCGTGGACCACGGTGTTACGCCGCCGTAAAGCTCAGCCCGGCCGCCAACTCGGCTGCGGAGAGCCGGACATGCTCTCCGTCCCGCACCAGGACCTCGCCGTCGACCATGACCGCTGCCACGGTCCGGCTGCCCGCACACGTCAGCAGCGTGGCCCCAGGATCACGTACCGGAAGGCAGGCGTAGTCCCTGTCGAAGCGGTGCAGGACGAGGTCGGCCTGCATCCCGGCGCGCACGCCGTCCGGGCGCTCCTCCAGGCCGAGAACGAGGTTCGCGCCGTTCGAGGCCAGCGAGAACATCTCCGGGAACCCGAGCAGATCGGCCTTGCGGTGCGCGGCCCGTTGCAGATAGGCGCCGATGCGCAGGGCCTCCATCATGTCCTGGGTGTCGTTGCTCGCTGCGCCGTCGACGCCGAGCCCGACCCGTAGCCCGGCGGCCAGCATCTCCGGCACCGGAGCGATCCCGCTGCCCAGGCGCATGTTGCTGAGCGGGTTGTACGAGATGCCGACGCCGTGCCGGGCGAGCGTCGCGCGGCCCGCCGCGTCGAGCTCCACACAGTGCACGGCGAGCAGCCGCTCCCACAGGAACCCCGCCCGCTCCAGATACTCCACGGCGCCGGCCCCCGTGTGCTCGCGGCACATGGTGTCGTCCGTCGTCGTCTCCAGGAGGTGCAACGAGACGGGCAGGCCGCGCTCGTCGGCGTACGCGCGCACGGCAGCCATCCCCTCGGGCGTCAGGCACCGCGGATTGGGTACGGCGACGCCCACCCCGACCCGGCTGTCACGCGCCGCCGCGATCAGCTCGTCCGTGTGCGCGAGCGCTTCCCGCAACGGCTGCATCAGCCGGGGGTCGAAGCCCCAGGCGCGGCCGCGGTCGGCCCGGTCCGCGACGCCCCGGCACAGCACGGCCCGTATGCCGCTGTCGCGCAGCGCCCGCAGGACCGCGTCGTGCACCCCCGGCGACGGGTGCGGCCACATGTGCTCGACGAGGGTGGTGGTGCCGCTGCGCAGCGCCTCGGCAGCGGCGGCGGCCGCGGTCGCGTAGGCCCGCTCGGGGGTGAGCAGCGCCGCCTCCTCGCCGACGGCACTGAGCCACGCGAGCAGCGGTAGTCCCTCGCCGATGCCGCGCAGACCCGCCTGGAAGAGGTGTGTGTGGGTGTTCACCAGGCCCGGGACGAGATGTCCGCCGGCCCCTTCCAGGACCCGCTCGCCGCGCGGGAGTTCACCTGCCGGCACGAGAGCGCTGATCCGGCCCCCGGCCAGGTGGACGTCCGTGCCGGCCCGCCAGCGGCCTTCGCTGAAGACGGTGACGTCGGTGATGGTGTCGATGCCGGGCGTCGTCATCGGGCGTCGTCCTTCCGGAACCGGGGCGTGTGGTGGAACAACAGGTTCAGGGTGAAGGCGACGATGCCGGTGACGGCGATGCCGCTGTCCAGGACTGTGCGGACGAACGGGGGGAGTGGGGCGTAGAAGTCCGGAGCCCCGACCGGGATCATCCCGAGCCCGAAGGCGAGCGCCGAGGTCAGCAGATTGCGGTAGTCGGTCAGATCCGCCCGCGCCAGGATGCGCAGACCGACCGCGCCGACCATGCCGAACATGACGAGCGAGACCCCGCCGAGGACGGGACCCGGCACGGCGGCGACGGCCGCGCCGAGAACCGGCACGAACGCGAGCACCACCATCAAGAAGCCGGACAGCGCCACGACATGGCGGCTGCGCACCCGCGTCACGCTGACCAGACCCACCGACTGCCCGAACGTCACGACGGGGAACGAGGCCAGCGCCCCCGACACCATGGTCGCCACGCCGTCCGCGCGCAGCGCCCGTACGACGGTGGGCGCGTCGTCGCCGCGCCCGACGATCTGCCCGACGGCGAGGGTGTCACCGACGGACTCGACCATGTTCACCAACTGTACGACGAGCATCGCGACGACGGCCGGGACGACGAACGTGGGGGCTCCGAAGGCGGTCGGATCGGGCGCCGTCACCGTGTGCGCCTGCGCGACGCCCGACCCGTCGAACAGCCCCAGCGGCACGGCGAGTCCGGTCCCCGCGGCCAGCGCGACGAGCACGGAGAACCGCGCCAGGGCGGGCGGCGCGAGCCGCTCCACCAGCACCACGGTCACCGCCGCCAGGGCGAGTCCGCGCCCGCCTGGAGCGCCGCCGTGGCCCCCGGTGACGAGCCCGGCCGCCGACGGGACCAGCGAGAAGCCGATCACGGCGATGACGGTCCCGGTCACCAGCGGCGGAAACAAGTGCAGCCACCGCCCGAACCACGGGGCGACGGCCGACGTCACCAGGCCCGACACGATCGTCGCCCCGAACACGGCGGCGAGCCCGTGCTCCTTGCCGATCAGCACAGCGGGCGTGATCGCGGTGAACGTGGATCCCATCACGATCGGCAGCCGGGCCCCGACCCGCATCACACCGAGCGACTGCAACAGCGTGGCGACCCCGCTCACCAGCAGATTGGCGCTGATGAGCAGCCGTATCCGGTCCTCGGGCAGATCCAGCGCGGTACCCACGAGCAACGGCATCGTCGCCATGCCCGCGTACGCGACCAGCAGATGCTGCACGCTCAGCGGCACCAGGCGGCGCAGTGGCGGCCGGACATCGACGGGGTGTGGGCCCGGCGGCGCGGGCGCGACGGCATGCGTGGACACAGCCATCGTTCCTCCCTGAAAGCTCGGCGGAAGACGGCTGGTTAGCGCCGGGGGCGGCAATGCCTCCGCGCACACCGGCCGTTCGCAGCCATGACCGGTGTGAAGGAGACCGTAGGGACGGAGTGTTTCCCCCGCGTTGCCGTCAGGAGTCCCACACGTACGGCCCACACGTACGCCCCCAGATGTACGGCCCGTTCCTACGGCCCGTTCGTACGGCTGCCGAGTGTTCCGTGGCCTACGCGGTGGGACTCATGTACGTGCGCGCCCACGTCTCGAAAGTGGTCAGGGGGATGCCGAGGTCTCGGGCGTACTCGGGACGGCCGGGCTGGCCGGCCACGTTGAGGTACTCGTGACTCGCGCCCGGTCCGGGCATTCCGGCCGCCTTGGCCTGATCCTCGGTCATGTCGGGTGCGGGCAGGTGCGTGCCCAGGGCCCGGGAGAGGACCTCGGCGATCCGCGTCATCGACAGGTGGTCGCTCGCCAGCTCCAGTTCGACCTTGTTGAACGTGTCCGGGTCCGCGACGGCCGCCGCTGCCGCGGCTCCGATGTCGTCGACCGCGACCAGGGACAGCCGGGTCTCCGGGTTCAGGACGCTGACCAGGCCCCCTTCGATGCCGCGCGGGAAGAGGAAGGCGCTTGAGGGGAGGAAGTTCTCCATGAAGAAGCCCGGCTTGAGGAGTGTCCAGTACGGAAAGCCGGCCGCCCGGACCAGATCCTGGATCGCGGCCTTGGCGCCCAGAGTGCCCTCCATCGAGGCCCAGCGGCCCTCGGCCCAGCCAGGGGTCTCGATGTGCTGGCCGGCCCCGGTCACGGAGGTGTGGACGAACTGCGGCACGCCGGCCTCCCGGGCGGCCTCGATGAGGTTGCGCGCCTGAGCCACTTCGCCGTCGAAGTCGAAGCCGTCCCCGGTGAAGGCGGGCATCTGGACGGAGAACACCGCACGGGCACCCGCGGCGCCGCGGGCCAGGGACGCGCGGTCGTCCAGGTCGCCGGTGACCAGCACGGCGCCCAGCTCCTCGACTGCTCGGGCCCGCGCCGACGCGGCGTCTCGCACCAAGGCACGGACGGGAGTTCCTGCGGCGAGCAGGGCACGTGCGGTAGCGCCACCCTGCTTGCCGGTGGCGCCGGAGACGAGCACGGGTGCTGCGGTTGAGATCGGCATGGTCACTCCCGGAACGGTTAAACGGCGGGGGTCGCCGTTTCGTGTTGGCTACAATATGGCAGACCCCGCCGTTTAGCGGCAACGAGTCTGGAGACCGCCGTCATGTCCGCACAGCGAGCCGACGCCCGGCGCAACTACCTGCGCATCCTCGCGGTGGCCGAGGAAGAGGTCGCCGCACACGGCGCCGACGCGTCCTTCGAACAGATCGCGCGCACGGCGGGAGTCGGCTCGGCCACGGTGCGCCGGCACTTCCCCTCGCGCCTGGCGCTGCTGGAGGCGGTCTCCCAGGAACGGGTCGAAGCCCTTCGCGCGCACGCCCGCGAGCTGGCGGGCGGTCCTGGCGGTGACCGTTATGCCGTTCTGATGGAGTGGCTCGATGAGGTCGTCGAATACTGCGTGCGAGCCCGCGGGCTGGCGGTCGCACTCTCCTACGACGGTTCCGTGCACGACAACAGCTGCTCGATGACACTCCAGGAAGCGGCCGCACCGCTTCTGGGCGACGCCGTGCGAGCGGGCGCCATGGACCCGGATGTCACAGCGGCCGACCTGATCACATTGGCCGTCGGCCTCGCGATGGCCACAGAACATCACCCAGACTCCACGGCTTCGGCGAAGCGGCTTCTTCGTCTCACCACCAAGGGGCTCAGCCTGCGGAACCCGCCGGGCGCAGAGGGCATCTCCCGAGCCACCCTGCCGACCGCCGGAGGCATTCCGTAGGATCCGACCGTGACGACGGGAACAGGGGCAACGGAGGCCGGTGTGCCGGGGGCAGGGGTGCGGTCGTCCGGGTGGGGGCCGCCGACCGAGACCGAGCGGCTGCTCCACGAGACGGCGGCGGCCGGCGACCGCGACGCGATACTGGACGCCCTGGCCCGGAGCAGGCTCTACGTGCTCGTCGCCCGACTGCACGCGGACACTCCCGGCTATGTGCCCCCGCTCACCGCGCACCCGGATCCCGTGACGCCGGGCCGGCTGTGTGTGACCGCGCACACTTCCGGCGCGCTGCCGCCCTGGCACCCGGAATGGGTGTTCGAGTCGATCGACCTCGACGCGCTCAGGCGCCGCTGGCCGGACGGGGTGCGCCGGCTGGTCATCAATCCGGGCACGCCCTATGCCGTCACCCTCGCGGCCGGACCGGGGCGTCGCCGGGCGTGGCAGAAGGCCCACGAACGGTCCGCGGGGCCGCGGACCGGACTGCTGGTGACGCACCGGACAGGGCCGCTGCACGGACCGCTCGCGCACGGACTGGCACTCGGCGCCCATCTCGCCGTGAACAACGGCCTCGTCTGGAACGAGCTGGGCGCCACCTATCAGGGGTACTCGACGGATCGCGCCCGGCTTCGCAATCCCTGGGGCGTGCTGGACCGCGCGGCCTACCGGGAGACTCTCGAAGCACTGCTGGGCGCCCGGCTCGTGGGCCGCACCTATGAGTCGGTGCTCCAGATCCGCCGCACCCTCGCCGGCCGCCTGGGCCGGACCCCCACGGCCCCGGAGTGGTCCGCCGCGCTCACCGACGCGCTGACGCGCCGCCGGGCCGCACCGTCGGAGGCGGCCGAGGCCCAGGAAGCACTGCGGCTGGCCGTCACGTACGAGGGCAGGCTCCGCGCGGACGGCGCCCTCGGCGCCGACGAGCGGGTCGACACGCTGGCCGCCTTCGACTACGGACGGGCCGTCAACGTCGTACGGCTCGCACTGGGCGCCCGCCTCTGCGATCCGCGCGAAGCCGAACAGGCCGTGCTGCGGATCGGGGCCCTGGCCCGGGAGGCGTACGGCTCCTGGGCGCGGTTCTCGCTCGGCTACTCGCTGGCCCGCGCGATCCTGTTCGACGAGGACGATCAGTCCGGGGTGATGTACGAGGAGTCACTCGCCCATCACCGCGTGCTGACGCGGGACCCCAACAGCCCCTACCGGAACATCGCGTGGTCATGAACCCACTGCCCTCCCATCCCGGCCTGCCCGCCCACGGCGTCCCCTGGGTGTCGCCTTCGGTGACGGAACATCTGCTGTACGAGGCGGGGGTACGCGGTGACGCGGAGGCCCAACTGCGCGTGCTGGCCGGTGAGGAGCTGTACATCGTCGCGCCGAAGTCCGAGGCGGACGCCGCTCCCGACATGATCACCTGGCGCTCGTACCGGGACGGGACCGGTCGGCGCTGCCGGCCGGTACTCACCCGTGGGATGCTGCCGCCCTGGCACCCGGAATGGGTGTTCCACGGTGTCTCCCTGAGGTGGCTGGCGGAGCACGACTGGCGCGACCCCAATGAACTGCTGTCGGTCAACACGGGGACTCCCGCTCAGATGTTCTTCCCGGCCACGTCCGCGCACCGCGCGATGTGGCGCCGCTACCACGCGGAGAACGAGCGCCCGAGGAGCGACCGGCTGATCGCGTTGCGCCACGGGGCGCTGCACGGCCCACTGGCGTACGGGCTGGCGTGCGGGGCGCACCTGGCGGTCGGCAACGGCGTGCCCTGGAACGAGGTGGGCACCGTCTACCACGAGTACTCGTGCGAGCTGGAGCTGCTTCGCGACTCCTGGGGCATCACAGAACCGGCCGGCTGGCGGAAGCAGTTGGACGCCCTCCTGGACGCGCGCAACAGCCCGGCCGAGCCCGACTTCGTACTCCGGGTCCGTGAACAGCTCAGGGCCGGACTGGGCGAGCAGCCGTCCCCGGACCTGTGGCGCGAAACGGCTGCCGGGCACGCCCAGGACATCGGGGTGGGCCATGACACGGTCAGGGACATCGAGGAGCTCGTACGACGCATCGTGAGGTACGAGGCCCGGTTCCGCGCCGACGGGCTGCTGCCGCCGGACGGCCGGGTCACCACGACCGTCGCCTACGACTACGGGCGTGCTGTGAATCTGTCCAGATGGGGGCTGTCCGCCAGATTCTGTGTTCCGCACGAGGCGGAGCAGGCCATCGTGCACGCGGGCGCGCTGAGCAGATCGGCCTACCGCTCCTGGGAAGACTTCTCGGCGGGGTATGCGCTGGGCCGTGTGCTGCGGTTCGACGGCGAGGACTACGGCGACTACTACCGGAGCAATGTCACGGCGCACCGGCTGCTGACCGAGAGCGAAGGCAGCCCCTGGCGGAACATCCCCTGGCGCTGAGCCCGCCGACCCCACCGCCTTCATCGCCTGCCGGTCTCATCCCGGCCGTCAGGCCGGAGGGTCTCCGAGCGCGTACAGCCGGGGGAGGTTGACGACGATCGCCTCCTGCGTACTGCGGGCGATGACGACCACGGCCTCCTCCGCCGGGTCGGGGTTCTCCTCCCGGTGCGGTACGAAGGGCGGGACGAAGATGTAGTCACCGGGGGAGGTGCGCAGCCGTACCTCCTCCGGTTCGCCGCCCGAGTCGTCCAGGAAGACGAACTCGGGGTGCCCGCTGACGACATGGATGGCGGTCTCGGACTCACCGTGGTGGTGGTCGGAGGAGGAGGTCGCGGGGGCCACGTGGGTCTGGCCCATCCACAGCCTCTCCGCTCCGACGGTCCTTCCGCTGACGGCGGCGAACCTGCGCATGCCTCCGGTCTGGGCGGTGTCACCGTCCAGGGCGTCCGCACGGATGTGGTGCACCCGGCTGCGCAGTGGCGCGGCCGACTGGTCAGGGGCGTCGTGGAGGTGAGGGTGGAAGCCTTCACCGGGGGTCGTCAGCGGCTCACTCATGGCAGGGACGCTAGAGCGGCGCGGAAAAGGATGTCAAGAGGTGTCCATTGCCCTTCACCTGCGGCAATGTTGCCGCAATGTGGGAGCGGGACTCCGCGAAGCCCCTTGTCGCGGAAGGGCCGTCGGGCATGATGTGGGGATGCATATCTCCGCGAAGGCGGACTACGCCACGCGGGCCCTCCTGGAGCTCGCCCGTGAGCCTGGCCGTCCACTCACCTGTGAGGCCATCGCTTCCTCGCAGGAAATCCCGTTCCGGTTCCTGAAGTCCGTCGTGGGCGAGTTGCGCAGAGCAGGTCTGGTGCGCAGCCAGCGAGGTTGCGAGGGCGGTTACTGGCTCGGCAGGCCGGCCGGCGAGATCGCCCTGCTGGACATCGTGCGTGCCGTTGACGGCGAAGTGATCACCTTGCGCGGCGAGTCCCTGGCCGCGCTCGACTACCCCGGCCCGGCCGTGGGCCTGCCCGGTGTGTGGCGGCAGGTCGAGGCGGAGGCCACGGCGGTCCTGGGCGGACTCACCCTGGCCTCCCTGCTTCCCTCGGGCGCGCTTGAGCGGCCGTCCGGGGTCGGTGTCTCGTGACGGGCGCCCCGCAACCGCCGCCCGTGGTGGAGGTGGTGGAGTACACCGATCCGATGTGTCCCTGGGCCTGGGGCTCCGAGCCCGTCTTCCGCCGGCTGCGGGCGGCCCTGGCGGGCCGGGTCCGCTGGCGGCGCTCGTACGCCATCCTCTTCGACATCGACGACGATCCGCCGCCCGACCCGGCGGCCGAGACCGCCTGGTACACGAGCTACGTGGAGGAGGTCAGCTCGCACACCCTGGCACCCCGGGCGGTCCGGCTGAGCCGGGTCGCGGCAAGCTCCTGGCCCTCCTCGCTCGTGGCCAAAGCCGCTGAGCTCCAAGGTGCCGACGTGGCCGAGCGGGTGCTGAGGCGGTTGCGGGAGACCGTGTTCGTACTCGGGGAACCGGCCGACACCGGCGCGCTCGCGCTCGCCGCGACGCGGGGCGTGCCCGGCCTTGATCCGGGCCGGCTGAGTTCCGACGCGGCCTCCGACGAAGTGCTCGAACGGGTACGGGCCGACCGGGCGGAGGCGCGCCGCCCGGTGCCCGAAGTGCTGTCCGTGCACGACGGATCGCCACACCCCGGCGCGGCCAGACCGACCCCCGACGACGGGTTCCGGTACGCGCTCCCGACCCTCCTGTTCCGCTCGCCGGCCGGGTACCGGGTGGTGCCCGGCTGGCGGCCCTTCGCGGCATACGCGGCGGCCGTCGAGGAGCTCTGCCCCGGGCTGCTGGAGACCCCTGTGCTCCTCTCCCCGGCCGAGGCCCTGGAGCGCTGTCGGAGCCTGACCGGACCGGAGGCGGAGCTGCTCACGGACGGGGGCCGGCCGCCGTCGGACGCCGTCCGGGTGGATACCGGGAACGGGCCGCTGTGGCTGCATCCCGGGGAGGCCGCGATGCACCCGGCGACCAGCCCCCGGCCCCCGGCAGGGCTCTGATCTGCGGTCAGGGACCGTTCCACCGAATGAGACACCAATTGGTGTCCATTGACAGACGTCGACGGCTGCCAGCAGGATGTGCACCATGTTCACGACGCACCCCGGTGTGGTGTGCCGATACGTGGATCTTCGGCGCACCTCCAGCGCACTCTGTCGCTGACCGGCCACCGCTCCGATCCACAGGCCCCGCCTGACGCCCGCCGGCAGCACTGACTGCCCGCTGTCGCGCCGAGCCGCGCCTGTCCCCGCACCTCGTGCCTCTGTGCTCCGCCGCGCACCGTCGCGCACCGGATCCCGCATCCCGGCCCACCCCTGACTCCCGGCGCTCCTCCTGGAGTGCCGTCTCGCGCACGGCCGGGTCCTTCACACTCCTCCCTCCTCCCTTCCCATCCCCTGGCCGACGGCCTCCTGTCCGCGTGCCCGAGGCCTGTCCTGATCCCCGCTGTCCGCACGTCCGTGTGCCGACGCTGTCCGCGCACCCGTGTGCCGGCCGGTGGTCCGGCGCGGGTGCGGCGCCGCCTCCCCTTTCCCGACCTCCCGCCCCGATCCCGGCCGGGTCAGGCGGGACTGTCACAGAGAGAATGAGATGTCCCCTCGACTCACGACGCTCCGCCCCGGATACCGCGTCCGGTCGGCCCGACGGGCCGGCGGCCTTCGGTCCGCGGCTCTGGGAACCGCCTTCGTCGCTCTCCTCGCCCCCGCCCTGAGCGCCTGCGGCGGCGACGTCTCCGCCTCGTCCGGCAGCGCCACGCTGAAGTGGGCCTCCTCCTACTTCCCCGCCCACTGGGACCCGGTGGTCTCGGGCAGCGGGGCCCAGTTCCGCGAACTCGCCCTCGTGTACGCCTCGTTGACCCGGACCGATGAGTCCGGCAAGGCCGTGCCCGACCTCGCCGAGAGCTGGGAGTACAACGCGGCCGGCGACCGGATCACCTTTCATCTGCGCCCCGGTCTGAAGTTCAGCGACGGTGAGCCGGTCGACGCCACCGCGGTCAAGGCCGCCGTCGAACGGGCCAAGAAGCAGAAGAACTCCGCGCTCTTCGGCGACCTGACGTCGATCAAGTCCGTGGACGCCAACGGGCTGGACGCGGTCCTCCACCTCACCCAGGTCGACTACCAGATACCGCAACTGCTCGGTGAGCGCGTCCTCCAGATCGCCAGCCCCAAGGCGGCCGAGGACCCGGCCCGACTGGACCAGAACCCGGTCGGGGCAGGGCCGTTCGTCGTCAAACAGCTGGTCCCCGGCACCAAGGCCGTCCTGACGAAGAACCCCGGCTACTGGGACGCGAAGAACATCCACATCGACGACGTCGAGCTGAACTCCGCCCCCGACACCTCGACGGTCGTCTCCGGCCTGCAGACCGGCGTCTACAACTTCGCGGACCTCGACCCGAGCCAGGCGGACGCCGCGAAGAAGGCGGGCCTCGACGTCTTCTCCCAGCCGGGCTTCAATGCCTCCAACATCAGCCTCAACGTCAACAAGGCGCCGTTCGACGACGACCGCGTCGTCGACGCCGTCCGCTACGCCGTCAACCGCAAGGAATTCGTCGACAAACTGACCTTCGGCTACGGAGAGGTGACCAACCAGCCCTTCCCCAAGGGATATGTCGCCTACGACCCGAAGTCGGAGAACGCCTACCCCTTCGATCCGGACAAGGCCAGGCGACTGTTGGCGGACGCCGGGCACAAGGCCGGTGACATCAAGCTCAGCCTGGTCGTTCCGGCCGAGGACCCGCAGGCGGAGATCGTGCAGTCGCAGCTGGCCGCGGTGGGCATCAAGGTGACCATCAAGATCGACAAGAACTGGGCCACCCCGTTCTTCGCCAAGAACCTGACGTTCTCGCTGTACGCGACCACGGGCCGCGACTCCGCCGTGCAGACCCTCACGGCCCACTTCGGCCCCGACGGCCCGCTCAACCTCAGCACTCCGTACGAGCCGGACGGCTTCGAGGAGGCCGTGGCCAAGGTCCGCCGGACACCGCTGGACTCGCCGAAGTACACCGAAACCCTGCGGAAGGCGACCCGGGCCGGCCTCGGGAGCAAGGCGCTGGTCTTCACGTACTCCGCGCCGAACCTCTTCGCCAAGAGCAAGCAGATCTCCGGACTGCCGAAGAACCCGGCCCACATCGACTGGACCGGTGTGACCCTCAACGGCGCCAACTGAACTGTCCATCAAGGCGACTGAGCTGTCACCCGAGGCAACTGAACTGCCGTCCCAGCCAACTGAGCTTTCACCCGAGGCAACTGACATGCATTCGCTGAAGAGAGGGGCAAGCCCCATGACGACGAGCGCTCCACCGGTTGCTCCAGCCCGCCGTCGCGGGCTCGCCGCGCCCGGCGCCCGGCACGCGGCGGGCCGGGTCCTGGCCGCCCTCGGCCGATCGGTCGCGATCTTCGTACCCGTGTTCCTGGTCGCGACGTTCGTGACGTTCGCCCTGCGGTCGCTGAGCGGCCTCAGCCCGGCGCGCATCCAGCTCGGCGAGGAGGCCACCCCGGAGGCGATCCACCGGATCGAGGCACAGTGGGGGCTCGACAAGCCGTTCCTGTCCCAGTACTGGGACTGGTTCACCGGCGTACTGCACGGACAGCTCGGCACCAGCTGGGTCAACGGAGCCGACATCTCCACCCTGATCGGCCTCGGCCTGGGTGTCAGCCTGTCGGTCGCCACGTTCGCGCTGATCATCGGGGTGGTGGCCGGGTTCGGCCTCGGCACCCTGGCCGCCCTCCGGCGCACCACCTTCGTCGACCGCGCGATCACCGGGTTCGTCACCGTGATCTCGGTGATGCCGGCCTTCGTCGTCGGCATCGTGCTGGTCTCGGTCCTCGCGGTCGGACTCCATCTCTTCCCCTCGGCCGGCTACATCCCGGCGGAGCAGGGCTTCGGCCGCTGGCTCGCCCACATCACCCTCCCCGCGCTCGCGCTGAGCTTCGACGTCATCGCGGACGTCGCCCGCCAACTGCGTACGAGTCTCATCTCGGCCTACGACGAGAACTACGTGACCGGGGCGGTGGTACGGGGACTGAGCCCCCGGCGGATCTTCTTCGGCCATGTGCTGCGCAACGGTCTCGGGCCCGCGCTCGCCACGCTAGGCCAGAAGTTCCCCGCACTGGTCGGCGCCTCCGTCGTCACGGAGTGGATCTTCGGCCTCCAGGGCTTCGGCAGATTCGCCAACGACTCCGCCCAGGCCGGTGACGTACCCGCAGTGCAGGGCGTCCTCGTGGTGTCGATCCTGCTGGTCGTCTCCTTCAACCTGATCATCAATCTGGTGCTGGCACGCGTCATGCCCGCATCGCAGCGGGGGGTGTGACCATGGTGCGCCGCGTGCTCGCACTCGTGTCCGGCCGGATCGCCGTCGTCATCCTCGTGGTGATCGCCCTGCTCGCGCTGCTCGGACCGTGGATCGCTCCGCAGGACCCCCTGGCCACCAGTGACAACCCGCTCGCCGATGTCTCGGGCGCCCACTGGCTGGGCACCGACTACCTCGGCCGTGACGTGCTCAGCCGGCTGCTGGACGGCTCGCGCGTCAGCGTGCTCGGCTCGCTGGAGGTCGCGCTCATGGCCCTGGTCGTCGGCGCCGTGCCGGGCATCCTGTCGGTCTATCTCGGCCGGGCCTTCGAGTGGTTCACCCTCCGCCTGGCCGACACCCTCGTGGCCCTGCCGTTCCTGCTGTTCGCCATCGCCGTGATCGCTCTGCTGGGCAACGGACTCACCCAGGCCATGCTCGTCACCGGAGCGCTGGTCTCGCCGCTCTTCTACCGGGTGTCCCGCGCGGCGACGCTGGCCGTCGCACGTTCCCCGTACGTGGAGGCCGCGATCATCTCCGGTGCCTCGGTCGGCTGGGTCGTACGCCGTCACGTCTGGGTCAAGGTACTCCCGCCGATCGCGATCGCACTCGCCCAGACCATCGGCGTCGGCTTCGTCATCGTGTCGAGCCTGACGTTCCTCGGCATCGGCGTCCAGCCCCCGGCGCCCACCTGGGGCGGGCTGCTCGCCTCCGACCTGGGCTACCTCAGCCACCAGCCGTGGGCACCGGTGCCTCCCGCCCTCCTGATCATGGTCACCGTCTGGGCCTGCAACCTCCTCGCGGACGCCATCCGCGATGTGTCCGGCGAGGCCGGCCGGGCCCTGGCCAACAACCGCAAGGCCCGTGCCAACCGCCTCGGGCGGAGCGGTCCCGTCCCCACCGGAGGTTCCCTGTGACGACCGTGTCCCAGCACATCGCTCGCGGGCAGACCGAGCCCGCCGTCACCGCCGCCCGGCCCGCCCCGGCGACCGCGCCGGTGCTCTCGCTCCGCGACGTACGTATCAGCGACCGCGTCACCGACCGGGAGATCGTGCACGGCATCACCTTCGACCTCACACCCGGCAAGGCGGTCGGCATCGTCGGAGAGTCCGGCAGCGGCAAGACCCTCACCTGCCGGGCCGCGCTGGGCATCCTTCCCGCGCACTTCGAGGTGTCCGGCGGCTCGATCGAGATCGCCGGCACCGACATCGCCACCCTCACGTCCCGGCAGTGGACGGCCCTGCGCGGCGCCACGATCGGCGCGGTCTTCCAGGACCCGGCGTCCTACCTCAACCCTTCGATCCGGGTGGGCGCCCAGATCGCCGAGGTCCTGCGGGCCAAGCAGGGGCTGAAGCGGCGCGAGGCACGGCACCGCGCCGTCGAACTGCTCCGGGCGGTGCGCCTGCGCGATCCGGAGCTGGTCTACAGCCAGTACACCTACGAGCTGTCGGGAGGCATGCTCCAGCGCGTGCTGATCGCGGCGGCCATCGCCGTCGAACCGCGCACCCTCATCGCCGACGAAGCCACCACCGCCCTCGATGTCACCGTCCAGGCCGAGATCCTCGATCTGCTCGCGGAGCTGCGGGAGCGGACCGGGCTGGCGCTCGTGGTCGTCTCCCACGACCTGGCCGTCGTCGCCCAGCTGTGCGATGAGGTCCTCGTGATGAAGCAGGGCGACGTGGTGGAGCAGGGCCCGACACTGGCGGTGCTCCACGATCCGCGGCACGAGTACACCCGGCTGCTCATCGACGAGCACGAGCAGTACGGCCTGGAGAAGTTCCTCGCGCCCAAGGAGGCATCATGACCACCGAGTCCGCCGAGGCACAGGCAGCGGCAGCCGGTCGTGGGGGAGACGCCGGGCCGGTCCTTGATGTCACCGGACTGGACGTGCGCTACGGACGGGGCCGCCGACGCCGACACGCCCTGCGCGGAGTCTCGCTGAGCGTGGCGCCCGGCGAGACCGTGGGGCTCATCGGTGAGACGGGATCGGGCAAGTCCACCCTCGCCCGCGCCGTCCTCGGCCTGGTTCCGTCCTCGGCCGGATCGGTCCTCATCGACGGGGAGGACGTGACCGCCTACGGCCGCCGCCAGTGGCGCGCCCTGCGCCGCCGCGGTGTCGTCCAGTACGTCTTCCAGGACCCGCTGCGCAGCCTCGACCCGGATCTCACCGTCGAGGACTCCCTGACCGAACCCCTGCTCGTCCAGGGCGTCACGCGTAAGGAGGCAACCCCGCGCGCCCGGTCGTTCCTGGACCGCGTCCACCTCTCCGGAGAGCTGTTCGAGCGGCTGCCCGGCGAGCTCTCAGGCGGTCAGCGCCAACGTGTCGCCGTGGCCAGGGCGCTGGTCACAGAGCCCCGGCTGGTCATCCTGGACGAACCGGTCAGCGCGCTGGACTCGGCCAACCGCGTCAAGGTCCTGGAAATCCTCAAGGAGCTACGGGACACCGGCGTGGCGCTCGTCCTCATCTCCCACGACCTGGGGTCCGTGGCGGGGACCGCCGATCGCATCGCGGTGCTCTATCAGGGCGAACTCGTCGAGGCCGGTGCCTCCCCGGACGTCATCAACCGCCCCCGGCACGCGTACACCCGACTGCTCGTCAGCTCGGCGCCGACGCTGCGCACCGGCGCGGCCGACCGGACCGAGCGCGAGGCCCTGCGCGCGCTGCTGAACGCCTGAGCACGGCGAACCCCGTACCGACTGCCACCCCGTACCGCCTTCTTGAGAGGAACAGCCATGTCCCGCACGATCCACCTCGCACTGCACCCCTACGGCGTCGGAGGCCCCGGACAGCACGGTCTGTGGAAGGACCCGCGCGTCGCCAAGAACGCCAGCATCGACATCAACTACTACATCCAGCAGGCCCAGGCGGCCGAGCACGCGCTCTTCGACGCGCTCTTCATCGTCGACAGCCAGTTCATCAACAGCACCTACCCGTCGCACTACCTCAACCGGCTGGAGCCCCTCACGCTCCTGTCCGCGGTGGCCACCCACACCAAACACATAGGCCTGGTCGGCACGGCGAGCTCGACGTACAACTCCCCGTTCAACCTCGCCCGCCGCTTCGCCTCCCTCGACCACATCAGCGGCGGGCGCGCCGGCTGGAACGTCGTGACCAGCTTCGACACCGGCACCTCCAGGAACTACGGGCTGGACGAGCACCTGGACTACGCCACGCGCTACGGCCGGGCGCTGGAGTTCGTCCAGGTCGCCAGGGGGCTGTGGGACTCCTACGAGGACGACGCCTTCCCGGCGGACGTGGAGCGTGACGTCTTCCTCGACCCGGCCCGGCTGCACGCCCTCGACCACGCAGGGGAGCACTTCAAGGTCGCCGGGCCGCTCAACATCTCCCGCTCGCCCCAGGGCCAGCCGGTCATCTTCCAGGCCGGGGTCTCACCCGAGGGCCGCGATCTCGCCGCGCGGGTGGCCGAGGGCATCTACGCCCCGGGCGGCTCCCTGGAACAGGCACAGGAGTACTACGCCGACATCAAGCGGCGCACCGCCGCCTACGGCCGCGACCCCGAGCACATCAAGGTGTTCATCCACGGCGGCCCGATCGTCGGCGCGACCGACCAGGACGCGAGGAACCGCGAGCGGGAGATCTTCGAGGAGGACAACGACTTCGCGAGCAACCTCGCGCTCCTTGGCCGCTCCTTCGGCGCGTACGACTTCGCGGGACACGACCTGGACGCGCCCTTCCCGGACGTCTCCCACCTCGCGGAGAAGGGCGGCCGTACCGGCGCCGCGAAGATCATCGAGCGCGCCCGCACAGAGAACCTGACGCTGCGACAGGTCGCGGAGTCGGTCAACGCGTTCCGCCGCTCGCCGTTCGTCGGCGCTCCGGAGACCGTCGCCGACACCATCGAGCAGTGGTTCGACGCCGGCACCTTCGACGGCATCAATCTCGCCTTCCGGAACAACGACGACCTCAGCCTTTTCGTCGACGGCGTGGTTCCCCTCCTCCAGAAGCGCGGCCTGTTCCGCACGGAGTACGAGGCCGACACCCTGCGCGGCAATCTCGGCCTGCCGTTCGCCGCCAACCGGCACACGCTCGAACGAGAGCTCGTACGCGACTGAGTCGGCCGAGCGCCCCGAGCCGCGTACCCCGCCCCACGGCCCGGCCGCGTACGGCTGTCGCTCACCCCCGATCGCTGAAAGGCAGTCATCTCATGACCGACGAACCACCGCGCTTCAGACTCGGCTTCCTCACCCATGTACAGGGCCGCGGCGACGACCTGGCCAGGACGTACCGCAACGCCCAGGAACTCTTCGTCGCCGCCGACGAACTCGGCTTCGACGTCGGCTGGGTCGCCCAGCACCACGTCACCGGGGGCGGGGGCGGCCTCTCCTCGCCCTGGCCCTTCCTGGCACACGCAGCGGCCCGGACCACCCGGATACGGCTCGGCACCGCCATCACGATCCTCCCGCTGGAGGATCCGGTCCGCCTCGCGGAGGACGTCGCCACCGTCGACCTGCTCAGCGGCGGACGCGTCGAGATCGGCGTGGGCAGCGGGGCAGCCGCCTCCGAGTACGCCGCCCTCGGCAAGGACTTCGACCGCAGGCGTGAGCTGACCAGCGAGAACCTCCACGTGCTGCGCACGGCCCTGGCCAACGAGGAAGTCGGTGCGCCCGGCTTCCGTATCCAGCCGGCCGCCGTGGGCTTCCGCGACCGGATCTGGCAGGGCGTCTTCAGCGCCGGCGGCGCGGCCTACGCCGCTGCCGGGGGCTCGAACCTGCTCCTCAACCGGGCGGCCTACGGTTTCGACGCACCCACGGACGAGGTGCAGCGCCCCTGGGCGGACGCGTTCCTCGCCGCCTGGGACCGGCCCCGGCGGCCACGGATCGGCCTCTCCCGGTTCGTCTTCCCCGCCAAGGACAGGCGCACGGCGCTCAGCCATATCGGCGACGACGTCCACCGGGCCGCCCTGCGCATGGCCGAGAGCGGCTCCTTCCCCAAGGGGCTGGGCAGGGAGGAGGCGCTGCGGCGCTTCCACGCGTTCCACGGCTCACCCGAGGAGATCGTCACCGCGCTCCGGCAGGAGAGGGTCCTGCCCGTCGCGACGGATCTGATCACCCAGTTCAATCCGGCGGTCCCGGACCACGACGCCGCCGTCCGGGCCCTCGAACTCATCGCGACCGAGGTGGCGCCCGCCCTCGGCTGGAAGCCCGCGACCACCGCCGCACCCCGATCCGCCACCGAACCCGCTGGAGTCTGAAATGCCCGAGTACAGCGACCACTTCGGCCCCGACGGCCTCCGCGTCCGCGGCACCGTCCTCGTGGTGCCCGGCCGGGGCGAGACCCGGGCGGCCTACACCCGGTTCGGCAGGCGTCTCGCCGCCGACGCCTACCGGGTCCGGATCATCGACGCGCCGGAGATCGACGCCGACGACCTGGCCGGCACTCTGGCGGGCTTCGGTGCCCAGCTCGCCGCGGCGCTCGAAGGGACCGCCGCGCAGGACGGTGCCGCCCGCCCCGTCGTGCTCGTCGGCGCCGACACCGGAGCGGCCGCGGTCGCCGCGCTGCTCGGCCAGGCGGAGATCCCCGCAGCCTGGCGGCCGGACGCCGTCGTGCTCGCCGGTCTGCCGGGGCACACGGCCACAGCGGCCCGCGACTGGAACGAGGAACTCGACGTACGCACCTTCTGTCCCGCGCACCGGAACACGCTCACCGAGGACGCCGGGATCCGGCGGGGCTCACTCCAGGACGCCGTGCCGGACGCTCTGCTCACGGCGGCGTACAGCGGGGACGTGGGCGTCCCGGCCCTGATCCTCGTGGGTGACGCCGATCCGCTCGCCGACCGGGATGCCGTGGCCCGTACGGCGAAGTCCCTTTCCCGGGCCCGCCTCTCGGTGGTCCGGGATGCCCATCACGACGTCCTGAACGACCTCCAGCACCGCTCGGTGGCGGCCGAGATCATCACGTTTCTGGAGACACTCCGCAACGAACTGACCTCCGTGATCACGGTCGAGTCCAGTGCGTGGTGAGTGCCGCCGCCCGGTCGCACCGTCCGAAGCGGCGTCCCGCCCTGCCCGTCCGACTGCCCATCCGAACCCCCGACCCGAAAGGTGCCCTCATGGCCAACGTCCTGTCCGTCTCCGGAAGCCCCTCCCCGACCTCCCGAACCGCACGGCTCCTGCGTGACCTGGACGACCGGCTGAGGGACCAGGGGCACGAGGTGACCTCCCTTGAGGTCCGCACCCTGCCCGCGGACGCGCTGCTCGGCGCGCAGTTCGGCCATCCTGCGATCGTCGCGGCCACCGAACTGTTCGCGCGGGCGGACGGGGTGGTGATCGGCACCCCGGTCTACAAGGCCGCCTACTCAGGGCTGCTCAAGTCGCTGCTCGATCTGTTGCCCCAGTACGCCCTGACCGGCAAGACCGTCCTGCCGCTGGCCACCGGCGGCAGCCTGGCCCACGTCCTGGCGATCGACTACGCGCTGCGCCCCGTGCTGAGCTCCATGGGCGCCGCGCACATCGTGCCGGGGTGGTTCACGCTCGACAAGGACATCAGCGTCGGCCACGACGGCGAGTTGACCGTGGCCCCGGGCTCCGCCGAGGCCCTCGCCGAGGTGACCGACCGCTTCTCCACCGCCCTGGGAACCCGTACCGCGCTCCTGGCAGCCGCGGAGTGACAGCACGCGCGGCGATCGGCGGCTGACGGCGCCGGCACGTCGGCGACCATCGCCCCTGGGGCGGGTCCGCGAAGTCTCGCCTGCCCAGGGGCGTATGGCACGCACCTCGCCGACACGCCCTAGAAGAAGCCGAGCTTCTTCGGAGAGTACGAAACGAGGAGGTTCTTCGTCTGCTGGTAGTGCTCCAGCATCATCCGGTGGTTCTCCCGGCCGATACCGGACTGCTTGTACCCGCCGAATGCGGCGTGCGCCGGGTACGCGTGGTAGCAGTTCGTCCAGACGCGGCCCGCCTGGATGGCGCGACCCGCCCGGTACGCGGTGTTCGTGTCGCGGGTCCATACGCCCGCCCCGAGCCCGTACAGAGTGTCGTTCGCGGTGCGGATCGCGTCGTCGAAGTCCGAGAAGGACGTGACGGCGACGACCGGGCCGAAGATCTCCTCCTGGAAGACCCTCATCCGGTTGTCGCCCTCGAAGATCGTCGGCTGTACGTAGTAGCCGCCCGACAGTTCCCCGTCGTACTCGATCCGCTCGCCGCCCGTAAGGACCTTCGCACCCTCCTGCCGGCCGATGTCCAGGTAGGAGAGGATCTTCTGGAGCTGGTCGTTGGAGGCCTGGGCGCCGACCATCGTGTCCGTGTCCAGCGGATGGCCCGGAACGATCTGTTCGGTACGGGCGATGCCCGCTTCCAGGAACTCACTGTAGTGGCCGCGCTGGATCAGCGCCCGGGACGGACAGGTGCAGACCTCGCCCTGGTTGAGGGCGAACATGGTGAAGCCTTCGAGTGCCTTGTCGCGGAAGTCGTCGTCGGCCGACCAGACGTCGTCGAAGAAGATGTTCGGGGACTTGCCGCCCAGCTCCAGGGTGACCGGCTTGATGTTCTCGGAGGCGTACTGCATGATCAGCCGCCCCGTCGTGGTCTCCCCGGTGAACGCGATCTTCGCGACGCGCGGGCTGGAGGCCAGCGGCTTGCCGGCCTCCGCGCCGAAGCCGTTGACGATATTGACGACACCCGGCGGCAGCAGGTCGGCCACCAGGCTCAGCCACACGTGGATGGACGCCGGGGTCTGCTCGGCCGGCTTGAGGACCACGGCGTTGCCCGCGGCGAGCGCCGGGGCCAGTTTCCAGGTGGCCATCAGGATGGGGAAGTTCCACGGAATGATCTGCGCGACCACACCGAGCGGCTCGTGGAAGTGGTACGCGACGGTGTCCTCGTCCAGCTGGCTGAGCGAGCCCTCCTGGGCCCGCAGCGCGCCCGCGAAGTAGCGGAAGTGATCGATGGCCAGCGGAATGTCGGCCGCCAGGGTCTCCCGTACCGGCTTGCCGTTCTCCCAGCTCTCCGCGACCGCGAGTTCCTCCAGATGAGCCTCCATCCGGTCCGCGATCCGGTTGAGGACCGAGGCCCGGTCGCCCGCCGAGGTGGCACCCCACGCCGGTGCCGCGGCGTGCGCCGCGTCCAGGGCGTGCTCGATGTCCTCGGCGGTTCCCCGGGCGATCTCGGTGAACGGGCGGCCGTTGACGGGGCTCGGGTTCTCGAAGTACTGGCCACGGGCGGGCGGCACGTACGTGCCCCCGATCCAGTGGTCGTAGCGCGATTCGTACGAGACGATCGCGCCCTCGGTGCCCGGCGCAGCGTAACGGGTCATCTCTGTGGCCTCCCGGATCCGGTGCCGCCCGCCGTTGGGCGGCCCTCGACGCGAGGCTAGGCAGCGCGACGTTGCAACCCCGTTGCGTACCGACAGGCCTGGGGCGTGCCCGCGAAGTCCCGCCTGCCCGGCGACGCCTGGCACGCACTCTCGCCGCACCGGGCGGAGTCCCGAATACGTCCAGTCCGAGGATCTGCGTCCGGCAAACCGAGAGCTTGGGGAACCACCGGACGCCGCCGGGCCCGCCCTCCGGGCGGACGACGCGACTTCGCGGACACGCCCTACCCCCGAGATCGGTTGCCCAGCACGCAGAACTCATTGCCCTCAGGGTCCGCGAGCACTACCCACGGCTCGTCCCCCCGCTGCCCGACGTCCGTGTAGCGGGCGCCGAGGGCAAGGAGGCGCTCGACCTCCGCGTCCCGGTCGTCGGGGCGGAAGTCCAGGTGCACGTTGTTCTTGCCAGTCTTTCCCTCCGCGGCGGGCCCGAAGAGCAGGCCCGGCAGTCGGTCGGGCTCCGGCCTGATCTCGTACTCCTCACGAGAGTCGTTCAGCACGGTCCAGCCGAGCGCCTCGCACCACCAGCGGCCAAGGGCCACCGGGTCGGCGGCGTCGATGACGAGCTGCTCCCACTCAAGTCCCATGAGCCCGAGACTATCGTCGCATCCACCTCGGAGCAGGCAGGTGCGAGGCGGGTCCGGGGAGGGGTGCGAGGACATCGGCCGGAGCGCGCCAGACGCGTTCCGCGACCGCGAGCTGGACGGCCGGCAGGTCGGGGAAGTGGCGATACATGGTCGCCTCCGAGACGTCGGCCCGCGGGGCGATGCTGGTCAGACTGACCGGCTCGTCGCTCTGCGTGAGCTCGGCAGCTTCACTGACGGCGGTGCGCGTTCGCCGCTTCTGGCCCCACGGCCCGCATCGAGGTCGAGGTCCTTGGTGCGCGGGCGTGGAATGCCCCTGATTTACTGTGCCGTGTCTTCGCGACAAGGCGCCCCAGTTGTGGCGGAGGCCCTTGATCCCCCCGGGGCGCCGTCCGAAAGGTGGCTCTACGCAGGGACCGCCTCCAGTATGGAGACCAGCGAGGCGGAGGGCGTGACGCGGGTCAGCCGTAGGCCGGCCTCTTGGAAGAGCTTCTCGAACTCGGGCCGACTGCGCTCCCGCCCTCCGTTGGCGAGCGTCAGCATGTTGAGGTCCATGAGCGGCGGCAGGGCCGTGGCGTCGTTGATCTCGACGACGAGCTCGGCGACGAGTATGCGGCCGCCCGGGTTGAGTGATGTCCGGCAGGTGCGCAAGATGCGGACAGCTGACTCGTCGTCCCAGTCGTGCAGCACGTACTTCAGCAGGAACACGTCCCCGGCCGGCGCGGAGTCGAAGAAGTCGCCGCCTACGAAGTCGAACCGGTCGGAGACTCCCGCGCTCGCTGCGGACTTCACGGCGGCGTCGGCGATGTGCGGAAGGTCGAGCACCGTGCCGCGCAGCGAAGGGTGTCGGGTCATCAGGCGCTGGACGAAGGCGCCCGCCGCCCCGCCGATGTCGACAACAGTCTCGGTTCCCGCGAGATCGATGACACGCGCCAAGTGCTCGACCGCTCCCTCGGTCATTGCGGACATGGCAGCGGTGAACAGCGCGCCTTCGTCGGTGTGTTCGGTGAAGTACCCGAACAGGTCGTTGCCCATCACCGCCTCGGCCTGGCCCTCACCGGTGCGCACCGCGTCCACGAGCCGCTCCCACGGCCGCCAGTGAGAGGTCATTCCGCCCCACAGTGCCAGATCGCGCAGCGAGCCCGACCGGTCCGTGCGCAGCGTGTCCAGCAGGCGGGTGGCAGTGAAGTGTTCGCCGTCGTCACACGTCGCCAGGTCCACTGCGACGCAGGCCCGTAGGAAACGGAATGTCGCTGACGGGTCGAGTGACTCCGCCGAGGCGATGTCCGCAGCAGTGGAGGGACCGGCGGCCAGGTGGTCAGCTATGTTCAACTCAGCTGCCGTCCGGACAACTTGGGTCACCCAGTAGCCGGTGATCATCTGGAACATTCGGCCGGCGTCCCCGTCGGCGGGCTTCGCCGATCCGGCCGGCGTCAGGGGATTCTCGTACAGGGTCATCGAACTCCTCGTCAGGATCGTGGTCCGGTCGCGGTCACAGATCCACACTCTTCACGTCGTTGGCGGCGTCGTCTGTTCCGTCGATTCTTCGGCTGCCCTGCCGGGCGAGGAGAACACGTCGTCGTGCAGGACACTTCGCGCCGAAGGCACCTTCGGGATGCGTGAAAGGAGCAGATCTCCTCAGGCGAACAGTGCGCGTAGATGGTCCTTGAGGAACAGGTCGCGAGGATCGAACTCCGCGCGCACGACGGCGAAGCGGTTGAGTTCAGGGAAGAGACGCCGTCCTCGCCAGAGTCCGGCCACGCGCCGGTGGAGACCGTGACCGAGTCACGCCCGGAGAAAGGGGGAGAGGTGTGCGTCGTCACCGGCGGCGAAGCGGAAGAGCAAGGGGTGTTCGCGTTCCGGGTGCTGGTCGCGCATGAGCCGGCGGGTGGCCCGCATGACCTGGGCCGCGCACTCGGCCCGCACGGCGTATTCCATCTCGTAGAAGGGGAAAGGGGAGTCGGCGTCCCGGTAGGACAGCACGTGGTGCGTCCGTTCTGTCGAAGTCGAAGGTCAGGCTGCGGTTTCCCATGGCGAGCCCTGGCGGGTTCGGGATGCGGTAGCACTTCTCCAAGGAGTCGTCGGCGGGCGACCACATGGTCGAGTGGTGGCGGTGTGCCGCGAGGTCGCCTTGGAGGGTGTCGGGGGTCTCGTTCCAGGTAGGGCAACTGATCTGGCGGGACGAGTAGTACCGCGGCCCGCTTTGCGGCAGGACCTCGACCGTTGTGCCCGCCCGTACCCAGACTCTGTCGGTCTCCGGATCCACCTCACCCATTCCGGTGAGCTCCGTCGTCTCGACCAGCATGCGGCGCGATCGGAGGAGCGCTCGCCTCCGCGGCAACCTGCATCGGGGTGGCGGACAGCAACGGGCATCAGCACGAACGGCGCATAGCACGGACTGTCGGAGGACGGTCCGGGCTCGGCCGGCTGTCGGGCCTGGTGCCGTGGATGCTGGGCGTAGGCATGTCCAATAAGGGCACATGAGTTCCCATGGAGCAGACATCGTGAAGCCATTGAACTCTGCGCCCCTGGGCACGGAGGGCGGCAGACCCGTCGAGCACGCTGCGTCTGCGCCCGGGGCGGAAGGCGTGAGCCGCGAGAGGACACACCCGCCGGCCGGTGAGAACTCAGGGAACCCGAAGGCGGCCGAGGAAGAAGGCCCCAGGGAGCGGGTCAACCGCCGCTGGAACGAGATTCTGCAGGAGACCAGGGTCGCACAGACCGGCATCCAGATCCTCTTCGGCTTCCTGCTCAGCGTCGCATTCACTCAGAGATTCGAAAAGCTGGGAGACTTCGACCACCGTGTCTACGTGATCACTGTCGTCCTCGGCGCTGCCGCCATCGGAGCCCTTATCGCGCCCGTCGCGCTGCACCGGTTCCTTGCCGGCTCCCGGATGAAGGACGAAGTGGTGGTTGTCGCAGGCCGGTTCATGGTGTGCGGCATGGTCCTGCTCGCACTGACCATCGGCTGCACGCTCCTTCTCCTGCTGCACACCGTGCTCACCGACCTGCTGGCGGAGATACTCGTCGGCACTGTCATGGCGTGGTTCGCAGCGGCCTGGTTCGTACTCCCCTTGGTCCTCAAGATGCGCTCGAAGCGCCGCGACGACTGACTGAGCGAGAAGCGGCCGCGGGGCTGCGGTCCGAGTCCTCCCCGGTGTGCTCCGGCGGTGCGTTCGCACAGCACCCGGCGAGTCCGCTGCCAGTTCCGCGCTCAGCGGGTGTGCCGGGCCGGTTCCGGTTCGGTGTGGATCAGGAAGTCGGTCAGCGCTTGGGCCAGCCGTTCGGGCTGGTCCGCGGGGTTGAGGGTGGACGAGTCGGCAAGCACGTCCAGGTACCGTGGTCTTCCACCCGAGGCCGGACAACTGGACCTGCGCCGCAGACGGCGGGATGACGAACTGGTCACGTCGCTCCTCGTGTGATCACCCGGGAGCCCTCGACTGCGGCCCCGCACCCCCTTGCTGCCCCGGATCGGGGCCTTGGCTCATCACGACCACGGGATTGCTAGGAAAATGGGCTCCCCGGGGGGCCGGGGCCAGGAACGTGCGGACGCCGAAGCGGCTGTACTGGGACCGGGCATGGTGTGTCGGTTTCCGGCCGCCGCCCGGAAGCCGCGGCAGCGGCCAATGCCTCCTCCTCGCCGTCCCACAGCTCGTACGGAACATCATCAGGAGCCCCGGAGAGCAGGTACGGGGCCGTCACCTCCGGCAAACCGCCCACTGTCCGGATCGACAACCGTTCATCCGCTCTTCACCCTGCCGGCAGAGGGACGGGACCCCGGGGACTGTTGGCGTGTGCATGCTCTGACCGCACCGCCACCGTCGTCATCCCCTCACCGGAGGTCTGCAGTGCCCGGCAGAAACGTGTACCGCCGCAGTCGTGTCGTCGTGGCAGCCGCTCTCGCTTTCACCGCGGCAGCGGCCGGGGTCTGGACCGGCTTCGCCGGCTCGGCGCCCGCGCACGCCGCGGCGGCCGTCCCGACCCCGGACCACGTCGTGGTCGTGGTCTTCGAGAACCACGCGTACAGCCAGGTGATCGGCTCCTCCAGCGCTCCCTACATCAACTCGCTCAAGTCGGGCGGGGCCAACCTCTCCCAGTCGTACGCCGAGACGCACCCGAGTCAGCCGAACTACTTCGCCCTCTTCTCCGGCTCCACGCAGGGGATCACGGACGACAGCTGCTACACGCCCGGCTTCTCCTCCGCGCCGAACCTCGCCTCCGAGCTGATCGCCAAGGGCAGGACCTGGGGCAGCTACAACGAGACGCTGCCCAGTCAGGGTTCGACGACCTGCAGCAGCGGCGACTACGCCCGCAAGCACAACCCCTGGTTCGGCTTCAGCAACGTCCCCACGTCCAGCGCCAAGACGTTCGCGCAGTTCCCGACGGACTACTCGACGCTCCCCCAGGTCTCCTTCGTCGTCCCGAACCTGTGCAGCGACATGCACGACTGCTCGGTGTCCACCGGTGACACCTGGCTGAAGAACAAGCTCGGCGCCTACGCCACCTGGGCCAAGACCCACAACAGCCTCCTCGTCGTCACCTTCGACGAGGACAACCGGCTCGCCGGGAACAAGATCCCGACGGTTCTCTACGGCCAGCAGGTGACCCCGGGGTCGTCCTCGGCCACCACCTACAACCACTACGACCTGCTGCGGACGCTGGAGGACATGCACGGCCTTGCGCACGCCGGGAACGCGGCCTCGGCCAAGGACATCACGGGCATCTGGACGTCCTGACGTGTACGTAGCGGACAGCCGCGCCGGCACGCCCGAGAACCCGGCGGCGGCCCCGTCCGCGGGCGGCGCCGCCCGGTCTCTCGCCGGGCGGCGCCGTCCCGCGGTCGCGCCCACGGTGCTGGCCCTCGGCGCGGTCAGCCTGATCACCGACGTCTCCTCCGAGATGGTGACGGCGGTGCTGCCGCTGTACCTGGTGGCGGGCCTCGGCCTGTCCCCGCTGGGCTTCGGGCTCCTCGACGGGATCTACAACGGCTTCTCGGCCCTGGTCCGCCTCGTCGGGGGACACCTCGCCGACCGGGGAGGCGGGCGCCACAAGTGGGTGGCAGGGGCCGGGTACGCGCTTTCGGCGGCCTGTAGACCCCTGCTCCTGGTGGCGCAGACGCTGACCCCCATCGGCCTGATCCTCGCAGCCGACCGTACCGGCAAGGGCCTGCGCACGGCCCCGCGCGACGCCCTCATCTCCCTGTCGAGCACGCCGGAGAACCGCGGCCGGGCCTTCGGCGTGCACCGCGCGATGGACACGGCGGGTGCCCTGCTCGGCCCCCTCGTCGCCTTCCTCGTCCTCCGCGCCACCGTCGACGGCTACGACGCCGTGTTCACTGTGAGCTTCTGCGTGGCCGTGGTGGGCGTGCTGGTGCTGGTGCTGTTCGTACCGGGGGGTGCGGCCACGAAGGATGGCTCCGGGCGGCCGACAGGTGCCGATGCCGATAAGGGCCGAGCCGGGACTCCGGCCCTCACTGCCCTCCCGGTTTCGGCACAGCGCCCCGCCCCCACTCTGCGCGCTGCCCTGGCTCTCCTCCACCGCCCGGAGCTGCGGCGCATCACGGTCTGCGCGCTGCTGCTCGGGCTCGCCACGGTCAGTGACTCCTTCGTGTTTCTGCTCCTCCAGCGGCGCCTCGGAGTGCCGGACCGCTGGTTCGCGCTGCTGCCCCTCGGCACCGCCGCCGCTTTCCTGCTCCTCGCTGTCCCGTTCGGCCGGCTCGCGGACCGGGTCGGCCGGTGGCAGGTGTTCCTCGGCGGACACGGCGCCCTGCTCCTCGCGTACGCCCTTCTGCTCAGCTCGTGGCAGGGCACGGCGACGGCCTGTGCCGTACTGCTCCTCCACGGCGGTTTCTACGCGGCGACCGACGGCGTGCTGATGGCGGCCGCCTCGGAGAGCGTGCCGCGCGAGCTGCGCTCGTCCGGGCTCGCGCTCGTCCAGACGGGCCAGGCGCTGGCCCGTTTCGCGTGCTCGCTCGGCTTCGGCGCGGCCTGGACGGCATGGGGCGACCGGACGGCGCTCACGGCGTCGGCCGCCCTGCTCGCCCTGTGCGCCGTGTTCGCGCTGTGCGTCCGCCCGATCCGCCCCACCACCCCCTCAGAAGGTCTCGTATGACGCTGCGCAACCGCATCCTGGTCCTGGCCTGTGCCCTGGTCGTCCTCGCAGGCGTCGCGGTGGCCTCCGTACTGCACGCCTCGGCGCGCGCTGACCGCAGGAACCAGGCCCGGCCGGGCGGCCCCCGGATCACCGCCGGGCCGGTGTCCCTGACCGCATCCCGGCTGATGGTGTTCCGCAACATGGCGTGGGGGCCGCACCGCGACGAGCTGGCGTCCGTCCCGGCGTCCGACCCGTCTAGCCCCCGGGTCGCGTCAAAGGTCAAGTGCCTCCGCTTCTACGCTGCTTCGGGCACCGGCGTGTGCCTCCGGGCGAAGCGCGGCGCCGTCCAGGACACCTACCAGGCGGTAGTCCTGGACGCCGGGCTGCGCGAGCGGGCCCGCTACGACGTGCCCGGGATCCCGTCCCGGGCCAGGGTCTCGCCCAGCGGGCGGTACGCGGCCTGGACGGCGTTCGTCGGCGGCGACTCCTACGCGGGCACGAACTTCTCGACTCGGGCAGCGATCGTCGACACCCACACGGGGCGGCTGACGTCGTCACTGGAGGCATACCGCGTGGTCAAGGGCGGCCGGACCTATCACGCGGCGGACGTCAACTTCTGGGGCGTGACGTTTGCTTCGGACGACCGCACCTTCTACGCGACGATGGCCACGCACGGCTCGGCCTACCTGGTCCGCGGCGACCTGCGGGCCCGCACCGTCACCACCGTGCACACCAACGTCGAGTGCCCGTCCCTTTCCCCCGACGGCACGCGCGTCGCCTACAAAAAACGCGTCAAGGGCCTCCCGGCGGACGCCCCGTGGCACCTGTACGTCCTCGACCTCCGCACCGGCCACGAAACGGCCCTGTCGGAACCTCGCAGCGTTGACGACCAGGCGGTCTGGCATGACGACCGCACCTTGACGTACGCCCTGCCGGGCGACTACGGAGCCGACCTCTACACGATCCCGGCCGACGGCACGGGCACACCCCGACGCATCAGCACGGCGGCGGTGTCTCCGGCGTACATCGGCTGAGCGAACCGGTCATAGCGCGGGCAGGTGCTTCCGCAGCTCGCATGCCATGACCTCGCTGCGACACTCGGGACTGCCGCAGGGTCGGGTGACACCTGGTCTCGTCGGTCGCCGGTCCTCTAAGGGCTGTCCCGCAATTCCTGGTGGATCAGCGCGCGGCGTCGGATGCGGTGCATCGCAAGGCGGAGGGGTCCCGTGCCGTTCAGGCTACGGGGGAGAGATGCCGTAGCGGTCGTCGCGCGCCCGCCAGGAATTGCGGGACAGCCCTTAGCGCAGTTCCGCGTCCAGTGACATGGCCCTGGCCAGCAGCGCCGGCCGCTGGGCCGCCGGTGCGGCCTCGGCCAGCGCCCGCCACGCGGGGAGGTCGTCCTCGCCCCACGGGCTCGATACCCAGTCCGCCAGCAGCCCGGGATCACCGCGCGCGATCAGCGCGGCCCGCAACGAGTCGTCGAGCCGGCGCCGCAGCCGTACGACCGACGGGGCCTGCGAACCCGGCAGCAGAGGGCCCGCGTAGGCGCTCATGGCCGAGGCGACCGCGCCCGAGGCCAGCCGGCGTGCGACCGTGTCGAAGTCCGCGTCGACGCGCGAGGCGAGACGGTAGGGGCGGGAGAGCAACAGGTCGGGGCCGAGCAGGCGGCGCAGCCGGGAGAGTTCCGCCCGCAGCGTCACCGGGGTCACCGACTCGTCCTCGTAGAGCTCGATGAGCAGCTCCTCGCCGCCGATGCCCCCGGGGTGCCTGGCCAGCGCCACCAGGATCTCGCTGTGCCGTGGGCTGAGGCGGAGCCCCCGGCCGGCCACGGTCAGCAGCGCCTCGTTCCTGCCGAGCGCGCTCAGCCGTACGGTGCCGGCGGCCGGGGGCGGGGCGAGCAGGGCCAGTTGGGACTCGGCGGCGCGGGCGACGGCCTGCACGAACGCCAGGCTGTGCGGATGCGCGAGACCGTTCCCGCCGGTGATGTCGACCGCGCCCAGTACCCGTCCGGTGTGCGGGTCGTGCAGGGGCGCGGCCGCGCACGTCCACTGCTGCACCGGGCGCAGGAAGTGCTCGGCCGCGAACACCTGGACCGGGCGGTCCACGGCGATGGCCGTCCCCGGCGCGTTGGTCCCGGCGACGGACTCCGCCCAGCGGGCGCCCTCCACGAAGTTCATCCGCCCGGCCCGCCGTCGGGTCACCGGGTGCCCCTCGACCCAGAGCAGCCTCCCGTGCGCGTCGCACACCGCCAGCAGGTGCTCCCCGTCCGTCGCGTAGGCGCTCATCAGCTCCCGGATCACCGGCATGGCACGGGCGAGCGGATGGGACTCCCGGTACGGGCCGACGTCGTCGGCGTCCAGATCGACCAGCGCGGCGCCGTCCGGGCAGACGCGGGCCCGCGCCGAGCGGCGCCAGGACTCACCCACCACCGGGCGGACCGGCCGCTCCAGGCGGCCGGCCGCGGTGAACACCTCGTGCGCGTGGCGCAGTTCGCCGAGCCGTTCACCGGGGTCCGCGTCGGCTGCCAGGGCCAACCAGGGGTCCGTCAAATCACCCTCCCGTCCAGGGGCGCCGTACACCCCCCATCGTCGTCGCACCGGACGCCTGCGACAACCGTGGTGCGGAGAGCAATCGGCCGGCCCTGAGCCGGGGCCGTCCGGCCGTCGGTCAGCCCGTTCCGAGAAGGTTGACGAGGCGGATGTACCGGACCCAGTCCCAGTTCGGACCCGGATCGGTGTGGTCGGTACCCGGGACCTGTACATGGCCGAGGATGTGCGCGCGGTCCTTGGGGATGCCGTAGCGGTCGCAGACCGAGGCGGTCAGCAGCGCCGACTTCTCGTACATGGCGTCGGTGAAGTATTCGGGGCGGTCCACATAGCCCTCGTGCTCGATGCCGATGCTCCGGGTGTTGTAGTCCCAGTTGCCCGCGTGCCAGGCGATGTTCCGCTCCCTGACGCACTGGTCGATGTAGCCGTCCGCCGAGCGGACCACGTAGTGCGCGGAGACCTGCTTCGCCGGGTTCTGGAAGATCGCGACCGCGTCCGAGAACGTCTCCTGGGTGACATGGATGATCACGTACTGCACGGGATACGCCGAAGGGCGCGTCGAGACCGTGTAGTTGGAAGTCGAGGCGGGCACCCAGTGGGCCGACGGATAGTCCGTGTCACCGGCCGTTGCCGCCGCGGCGGCCCGAGCGGAGGCCGGGAGCAGCGTGGCCGCGGCCGTGGCCACCGCGCCCTGAAGGATCCTTCTCCGGTGCATGTGTACTCCAGCTGTGAGTGGGGGAGCAGTCCGGGGTTTTGTCCGAGGTGGCAGGAGACCGTGTGTCCGGGGCGGCGGACCACCGTGGGGGAGGCTGCCTTCCGCCGGGTTCCCGGGTCCCCGGGTCCCCGGGTTCCCGGGTCCCCGGGTTCTTGGGCATCGGGTCGGGGGTCGGTATCTCCTGTCCGATGGCCGGAACGCGTTGTCCGATGTACGGCCGAGCGGCTCGCGCGCCCCACGGTACGGGGGCCGCGCGAGCGGCGGAAGACGGCACGAGGGCGAATCCACGCTCGGTCGGGTGACAGGCGGGATGAATCTCCGCGGTGGCCGCAGAAGCAAGGGGCGATGGCAGGGGCGATGGCAGCGGCGGCGGCCGGGGGTGATGCGCCTGCCCACGGCCGCCAGTGAGGTTCCGTCAGATCTGGCCCCGGCTTGCTTCGCCCGGACCCGCCTCGCTCCGACCGGTGTCGCTCCGACCCGCCTCGCTCTGGTCCGCGCCGGCCAGGGCCGCCGCCGGATCGTCGTCGGCGGGGCCGACCGGGGTCCACCGGCCGCTCTCCTTGCGGTACGGGTACCAGCGCCCGTCCCGTCCGTAGCGGAGCTGGAGCGCGCCGTCCACCGATGTCCAGCGGTTGTGCTCGGCCCGCAGCCGGGGTGCCTCGTCCTCGTCCCAGGCGGCGGCGAGCCGCGTCCTGGCGTGGGCCAGTGACGCCGCGTCCGGTGTCCACTGCTCGTCGAGGACGGAGAGCGCCGCCGCGCCGCCGTACCGCCAGGCACGGACCGCGATCCGCAGGCCGGCCGGTCCGCGCCCCGACGCGGTCGCCAGCCGGGTCGCGATCCACGGCTCGGGACGCGCGGTGGCGGCCAGCCGTACCGCGTCCTGTTCCGGCGTCAGCGCGGCCGGGACAGGCTGTAGTCCGTGGCCCGGTGACAGCGCGTCCGCGAGCATCCGGTGCGCGCGTGCGGCGCTGTCCGTCGCCAGCATCTCCAGCGCCGTCGGGTCCACGCCGGGCTCCGGGTCGGTCTCCGTGTCCAGCGAGGGTGACACGCCGGCCTCCGCGGGAAGGGCCGGGGGAGGGGGCAGCGGCGGGAGGATGTCGCCCGCCGCGTGCGCCTCCGCCGCCGGGATTCCGCGCACGGCCGGGCCCGCGGGCCCGGCGGCCGTCGCGTCGGAGGGCCCGGACGGCTCGTGTCCCGCGGCGCGGGCGGTGATCCGCACCTGGAGCTCGTCGAGCAGCCGGCGTTCGCCGCGTCCGCGCATCAGCAGCAGGACGAACGGGTCCTGGTCAAGCAGCCGCGCGACCTGGTAACAGAGCGCGGCGGTGTGCGGGCAGTGGTCCCAGGCCTCGCAGGTGCACTCCGGATCGAGGTCGCCGATGACCGGGAGCAGTTCCACGCCCGCCGCGGAGGCGTCCTCGACCAGATGTGGCGGCATCTCGCGGTCGAGCAGCGCCGCGATGTGCCCGGCCCGGTCGACCGCCATGTCCAGGAACCGGTCCCACTGCTCCTCGCTCAGCTCCTGGAGCAGCACGTCACTGCGGTACGCGCTCGTGTCCCGGTCCTGCACCACAGCCGTGATCCGGCCGGGCCGCACGGACACCACCCCGACGCCGCCCTCACGGGCGAGCCGGCGCCCCTTCTTGAGCTGCTGGCCGTCCAGCGCGGTGTCCTCCAGCGCCTTCAGCCAGGCCCGGCCCCACCAGGACTCGGCGAAAGCGCGCCCGCTCGCGGGCGGCAGCGCGGCGAAGGTGCGCTCCTGCGAGGGGGGCGGGGGAGCCGTTCCGTCCCGCCCGCCGCTCTCGTAGGCGTCGTTCTCCTCGTACGGGCCGGAGTACTCGTCGGAGCCGTATCCGCCGGAGCCGTAGCCATCGGAGCCGTATCCGTCCGTTTCATCTCTGTCCGGCCCGTATGCGCCGGGCTCGTACTCGTATCCGTTGCTCATCGTGCGCCCCCTCGCAGCTCGACCAGGTCGGCCAGTTCCGCGTCGCTGAGTTCGGTCAGGGCGCTCTCGCCGGAACCGAGGACCGCGTCCGCGAGCCCCTGCTTACGGGCCAGCATCCCGGCGATCCGGTCCTCGATGGTGCCCTCGGCGATCAGCCGGTGTACCTGCACCGGCTGCGTCTGCCCGATGCGGTACGCACGGTCGGTGGCCTGGGCCTCCACCGCCGGGTTCCACCAGCGGTCGAAGTGCACCACGTGGCCCGCCCGGGTGAGGTTGAGCCCGGTACCGGCCGCCTTGAGCGACAGCAGGAAGACCGGGGCCTCGCCCGCCTGGAAACGGTTCACCATTTCCTCCCGCGCGGTGACCGGAGTCCCGCCGTGCAGGAACTGGGTACGGACCCCGCGCGCCGCCAGGTGCTGTTCGAGGAGCCGGGCCATCTGTACGTACTGGGTGAACACCAGGACGGCCGCGCCCTCCGCGAGAATGGTGTCCAGGAGCTCGTCGAGCAGCTCCAGCTTTCCCGAACGCCCCGCGATCTGCGGCTCGTCCTCCTTGAGGTACTGCGCGGGATGGTTGCAGATCTGTTTGAGCGCGGTCAACAGCTTCACCACCAGGCCGCGCCGGGCGATGCCGTCTGCTGCGGAGATCGCCGCCAGGGTCTCGCGGACCACCGCCTCGTACAGGCCCGCCTGTTCGGCCGTCAGGGAGACCGCGCGGTCCGTCTCGGTCTTCGGCGGCAGCTCCGGAGCGATGCCCGGATCGGACTTGCGCCGGCGCAGCAGGAACGGACGCACCAGCGCGCCGAGCCGTTCGGCCGCCGCCGGGTCGCTGCCGTCCTCCACCGCTCGCGCGTACCGGGTACGGAACGTGCCCAGCCGGCCGAGCAGACCCGGGGTCGTCCAGTCGAGGATCGCCCACAGTTCGGAGAGGTTGTTCTCCACCGGAGTGCCGGTGAGGGCGACCCGGGCCCGCGCGCCGATCGTGCGCAACTGCTTGGCCGTCGCCGAGTACGGGTTCTTCACGTGCTGCGCCTCGTCGGCGACGACCATGCCCCACCGGGTGGCCGCGAGCTTGGGCGCGTCCAGCCGCATCGTCCCGTACGTCGTGAGGACGAACTCGCCGTCGGGGAGGTCCTCCAGACTCCGTGCGCCGCCGTGGAAGCGGCGCACCGGGGTGCCGGGGGCGAACTTCTCGATCTCCCGCTGCCAGTTGCCCATCAGGGAGGTCGGGCAGACGACCAGGGTGGGGCCCGCGGCCGATTCGACGGTCTGGCGGTGCAGATGCAGCGCGATCAGGGTGATGGTCTTGCCGAGCCCCATGTCGTCCGCGAGGCAGCCACCGAGTCCGAGCGAGGTCATCGTGTGCAGCCAGTTCAGGCCACGGAGCTGGTAGTCGCGCAGGGTCGCGGTGAGCGCCGCGGGCTGGCCGAGCGCGGGCTCGCCGTCCTGCGTCTGCCGGGACTCCGGATCGGCGACCCGCTGTCGCAGGGTCTCCAGCCAGCCGGTGGCCCGGACCTCGACCCGGCGGCCGCCGACCTCGGTGGAGCCGGTCAGTACCGCCCCGAGCGCGTCGATGGGGGTGACCTTGCGGTCCTGGGTCTCCCGGGCGCGACGCACCTCTTCGGGATCGATCAGCACCCACTGGTCGCGCAGCCGCACCAGCGGCCGGCCCGCCTCGGCCAGCCGGTCCAGCTCGGCGCGGCTGAGGCTCCGGTCGCCGAGCGCGAACCTCCAGTCGAAGGCGAGCAGGGAGTCCGCCGACAGGAGCGGCGCGGTGTCGGAGCCGGTACGGGCACTTGGCCGGAAACCGTCCGGGCCGGCACTGTCGTGCTCGTCGTCGGGCGGACCGATCACGGCACGCGCCGTGAGCTTGCGGGCCAGCTCCCTGGGCCAGTGCACCTGCACGCCCGTCGCGGCGAGCGCCCGTGAGGCGGGGCCGAGCAGTTCTCCGATCTCCTCGTCGGCCGGTTCCACGGCGTCCGGCACGGCGGCCGACAGCAGCGGGGTGAGAGGCGGCCAGGCGCGGGCGGCCCGGCGCAGCATCAGCAGGGCGTCCATCCGGGCCTTCGGGCCGAGGGCGGCGGCGGCCGGTCCGTTGCCCGTCCAGATCAGGGCGGCATCGGTGACCAGCGTGGGGTCGCTGACGCTGTGGATCTGCGGCACCACCCGGAAGGACGGGCCGGACAGCCGGCCACCGGTCCCCTCGTCGGCCCGGTCGAGCCCGGACACCTCCACGCGCAGCGAGAGCCGGACACCCGCGTCATGACCGGCCGCGACATCCGCGGCCCAGGCGCGGTGGTCCGGCAGCCGCCGCGGAGTGTCCGCGGTGAAGGCCGGGCCACCGTTGGCGAGGGCCGCGGCGGGCGTGCGCGGCAGGCCGTCGGCCACCGCGTCGAGGAACGCCCGTACCAGCCACTCCGGTTCGGGCAGCAGGAGTGGCTCGGCAGTCGCATCCAGCGGAACGGCGTGGGCACTTGGCGGCATGGAGGCGGCCAGGGCGCGGATCCGGTCCTGATCGTCCGCGGAGAGCGGTCCGGCCCGCCATGCGTCCTGGTCCGTGGTGCTCAGCCCCGGCAACAGCAGCCCACGCGCGGTGAACTGAAGGGACACCAGCCCGGCCGCGCCCCAGAAGGCGGCCGACGCGGAGGCGTGCGCGGAGGCCCGTGCGCGGGTCAGTACCGGCAGGGCGTCCCGCACGGGGAGGAGTCGCGCCGGTACTTCGTACGGCTCGGCGTCGGCGCCGGTCACGGTCAGGTCCTCGACGGTCCCCGGCCCATCGGGCGGACTGCTACCGTCTGGGCACCAGAAGGCGACGCGTCCGGTCCGGGAGGGATCCGCGGGCAGGAACACCACGGAACAGCCGATGAGTGCGGAGATCTCGGAGAGCGTTGCTGCGGGGAGGCTGTGCACAGCGATGTCAGATTCCTCAAATTTGACTAGTTGGCTGAGGTCGCCGAGGGTACTCCATCGCATCCCGCGACGGGGCTAGTCGCCGCATGTTTTAGATCACACACCTGTGTCCGGTATGTCGGTCAGGTGTAGCCAGCCCCCCTCCGGAATGAGGGGGCTGGCACCAGGAAACCTCGGGTGGTGGCTCCATGGCTGCCGTATATCTGCGACCCGTACGTTTCATCAGGTCAGCGCATCCCTTAAGACCGGAGACATCATGCCTCAGGCCGCAACCACCGTCGCGGAACGAACCCGTGACGGTGCCGGAAGTGCCGGAAGTGTCGGAAGTACAGGAAGCGACTTCGCGCCACTGCTGCGGGCCGTCAAGGGGCAAGGGCTCCTCGAACGCCGCACCGGTTGGTACGCGGCCGGCATCGCCGCCAATCTGTTCGCGCTGGGTGCCGTGCTCACGGGCATGTTCCTCCTCGGTAACACCTGGTGGACCCTGCTGCTCGCGCTGCCCCTGGCCATCTTCTGGTCCCGCACCGCGTTCGTCGGTCACGACGCCGGACACGCCCAGATATCCGGCGACCGCAGGGCGAGCCGGGCCATCGGCCTGGTGCACGCCAACCTGTTCCTCGGCATGAACGAAGCCTGGTGGAACGACAAGCACGTACGCCACCACGCCAACCCCAACCACGTGGACAAGGACCCCGACGTCGGCGTCGGCGCCCTCGTCTGGACGCAGAAGCAGGCCGCACAGCGCGAGGGCTTCGCCCGCTGGCTGACCCGCAACCAGGCCCGGCTGTTCTTCCCGATGCTGCTCCTGGAGGGCATCGCTCTGAAGGTCTCCGGCTTCCAGTACCTGCGACACCAGCCCGCACGCGAGCGCGCCCTCTCCGCCCTGCTGCTCGTCGCCCACCTCGGCCTCTACGCGGCGCTGCTGCTGACCGTCATGTCACCGGGCAAGGCCGTCGTCTTCGCTCTCGTGCACCACGCGCTCTTCGGTCTCCACCTGGGCATGGCCTTCGCCCCGAACCACAAGGGCATGGAGATGCCCGACCCGGACGGAGACCGCTGGGGACACCTGCAGCGCCAGGTCCTCACCTCGCGCAACGTCCGGGGCGCCGCCCTCACCGACTGGTTCCTCGGCGGGCTCAACTACCAGATCGAGCACCACCTCTTCCCGAGCATGCCCCGCCCGCATCTGCGGCTGGCGCAGCCCCTGGTCAAGGCCCACTGCGAGGCGCTCGGCATGCCGTACGCGGAAACCGGACTCATCGAGTCCTACCGCCAGGCGCTTGAGCACATGCACGAGGTCGGCGCACCGCTCAGGTGACCGTTTCCGACGGGTTCGGGGCAGGCTGGAACCGATGGGCACGCACAGGCGTTCTCACAGCAGGAGCGGCCGCTGGCCGCGAAGGAGGCATGGACGATGTCGAACAGCGCAAAGATCGCAATCGGGGGAGTCGTCGTCGCGGTCGTCCTGATGCCGTTCATCGGGTTCTGGCTGTCACTGCTGGTGCTCATCGGAGTTCCCGCGATCGCCTACCTGGCACTGGACCCCAGCCAGCGGCGCAGGCTCCGCAGGATCAGCCGTAAGGAGATCGGCCGCTGAGCGGTGCCGGGCCCCCGATCGGAGGGGCCCGGGGCGGCCCGCAGCCGCCCGGCATGAGGCGTCAGCGCCCGGGGCGCCTCAGGAGGGCCGTACCGCCAGCGTGTCCAGTGCCTTGAGCAGGCCGGGCAGAGCGGTGCCGCGCCGGACCGGCAGTATCTCGCCCGGCATCTCGTCCAGCAGCAGAAACGCCATGTCGTCGGTCCTGGCCACCATGGACCAGCCGGGGCCGTCGGCCCGGATCGTCCGGGCGTCCCCCGGCGCGAACGAGGACCGGACCCGGCCGGGCGGCGGCGGGTCGTCGACGTAGGCGCGGGCTTCGGCCAGAGCCCGCCGGACACCGGGATGCGTCCCGGAGGGGGCGGAGTCCGCCCCCTCCGGGACGACGCCCTCGCGGCCCGTGGAGTCGGGGTCCGGGCTTTCGGTGTCTTCGGTGCGGGCCTCCGCGTCCGCATCGTCCGCACCGGATGCCTCGACATCCCCGGTGGTCTCGTCCGGAACCGCGTCCCCCTTCGCCGGGAGCGCGGTCTCGTCGTTGATCTGTTCGCGCCAGTCCGCCCACTGCGATGCGACCGCGTCCGCGCCCAGCCGGCGCTGGGCCGGGCCCCACGCATCGGGGTCCGGCGGAGCCAGCGGAGGCAGCTCCCCGCCGTCCGCCCCGGGATCGGGGGCGGGGTCGTGCGGAGCGGCCAGGCCGGGCGCGGCGACCGCCACGGCGAGCGGCCAGCCGGGAAGAGCGCGGACCACCGAGTGTTCGTCGGGGGACAGGTCATACTCCATGCCGCAGTCCCAGGACGCTATCGCCACGGCTACCAGGGACACGTCATCGATGACGACGGTCCATCTGGCCCCGTCGCCGTCCTGACCCATGACCAGCCCGTACCCCGTGGCGTAAGGATCGAGACCGAGTGCCGCGCAGGCCGCCGGATAGTCGTCGCCGAGCACGCTCGGGAACTGCGCTGGGGTCAGCAGGACCGCAGTCAGTACGTACAGTGCGTCATCGGCGACTGCGTTGTCCGTCCCGGTCACTGCACCCTCCTCGTCCGTCATGGTTGTCCGTCGGCGCACCTTAACCAGTGGGTAACCTGCTCGTCGAGGCCCTGACAAGGCGGAGTCACTGGTGGCCCGGTGCCGGTGAGCCGAGGACGGAACGCCTACTCGCCGGTCAGTCCGAGGAGATCGCGGGCCACCGCTTCGGGTGATTCGCCGCGCTCACGGGCGAGGGCGATGACCGCCCGGCAGGCCAGTTCTCCGACGCCGAAGGAGAGCGCTTCCGGCGACACCCAGCCGCTCGCCTCGTCCATCCGCTCCTGGTCGTCCTCCGCCGACGCCGCGACGAACGTGGCCGCCGCGTCGAACAGATTGTGCTGCCGGCGCTCCGGCGCCTTGGTGGCACCACCGGGCCGGCCGTCCTTGCGGCCCGGGTTCACGGCTCTGCGGAGTATGCCGAACATGTCGGTCATGGGGACCGCCCTTCCTGGATATGTATGTGCCCGACAGGCGTCGTGCGCACGCGGGAGGATGTGCCGCGCGTGCACGGCGTTCCCTGCCCTGCGCGTGTACTCACGGTCCTGCCCGCGCACGTAGGGTTGGACACGTGACCCGGACAGCGAGGGGGACGGTGCGGTGAAGCGCTACGACCGGCTGAAGGATATCCAACGCCTCGATCCGGACCGGGACTTCCTGGAGATCTACCGGATCACGGCGACGTACGAATTCCCCTGGGACATCACCCGCGCCCTGGAACTCGCCCTGTACCGGACGTATGCCGTCCCCAGCATCGGCCGACTGCTCGCCGAGACGGCGGAGCTGACGGACCGTTCGCAGAAGCGCTACGACGACACCGCGCTCCTTCTGGACGCGGTGGTCGAGCACGGTTTCGACAGCGTCCCCGGACGTACGGCCATCCGCCGCATCAACCAGATGCACCGCAGCTACGACATCGGCAACGACGACATGCGCTATGTGCTGTGCACCTTCGTCGTCACTCCGAAGCGATGGCTGGACGCCTACGGCTGGCGGCGGCTGTCCGCGCACGAGAAGGCGGCATGCGCCGCCTACTACCGGACCCTGGGCGCGCACATGGGGATCAAGGACCTGCCGCACACGTACGAGGACTTCGAGCGGGCCCTCGACGCCTACGAGCAGGAGCACTTCGGCTGGGACGAGGGGGCGCGCGAGGTATCGGACGCCACGCTGGCGCTGATGGCCTCCTGGTACCCGCGCCCCCTCGCCCGGTTGGTGCGCGGAGCGAGCCTCGCGCTGCTGGACGACTCGCTGCTACGGGCCTTCCGCTACGAACGCCCGGGACCGGTGGCACGCGGGCTCACCCGGGGCGCCCTGCGGCTGAGGGCCCGCGCGGTGCGGCTGCTGCCGCCTCGCGCCACCCCGCACTACGCCCGCCAGAATCCCGAGATCAAGGGGTATCCGGGCGGCTACGAGGTGTCCGGACTCGGTACGTATCCCACGCCCGGCCTCGGCGGCTGCCCGGTCCGGCACCTGAGCCGTCCGGACGCCCCGGCCGAGTGAGTCGTCCGCCCGGTGCGCGGGGGGATCAGCTCACCCGTTCGGCCAGGGCGAGGAAGCGGGCCTCCTCGTCGAGGTACGTGTTCAGCCGCCAGCCCGAACGGGCCAGCAGCGGGGCGAGGTTGGGCTCCGCCCGCAGATCGTCGTCGGTGAGTGTGCGGCGGTGCCGTGCGGCCAGCGCCGCCCTGCCGATGGGATGGAACAGCGCCAGCCGCCCGCCCGGCCGCACCACCCGGGCGAGTTCCGCCAGGTTCCGTTCCGGTTGCGGCAGATGTGCGATCAGCCCGGCCGCGAACACCGCGTCGAGCGCCCGCGTCCGGACCGGCAGCCGGGCGGCGTCGGCCTGGATCAGCAGCCCGTCGCGGTCGCGGCCCGCGCGCGCCGCTGCCTCCAGCATGGCCGCGGTGAGGTCGGCGCCCAGCACGGTGCCCCCGGAGCCGACCGCGGAACGGAGGGCGGGCAGTGCCCGCCCCGTACCGCAGCCCGCGTCGAGCACGGCGTCGCCCGCGCGCAGGCCCATGGCGGAGACCGCCGAGGCGAAGGTCGGTCCGTCGTCGGGAAAGCGGGCGTCCCAGTCCGCGGCGCGGGCGCTGAAGAAGTCCTGTACGTGCCTGTGGTCATCGGCCATACGGACATGATCGCGTAACCGCTCCTCGCGGCAGTGCCCTGGATCGGCCGCGGCCGGCGGAAACGGGCCCGGCCCGCACTCCGCAGGCGGGAGAGCGGGCCGGGACCCGTACGCATTCGGTCACCGAGCCGGCGAGGCCGGTCACCGTGCCGAAGAGGTCAGACGTTGACGCCGTAGTCGGAGGCGATACCCGCCAGGCCGGAGGCGTACCCCTGGCCGACCGCGCGGAACTTCCACTCCGCCCCGTGCCGGTACAGCTCGCCGAACACCATGGCCGTCTCCGTCGACGCGTCCTCGCTGAGGTCGTAACGGGCGAGCTCGACCCCGTTGGCCTGGTTCACCACGCGGATGAACGCGTTGCGCACCTGGCCGAAACTCTGCCCCCGGCTCTGCGCGTCATGGATGGAGACGGGGAAGACGATCTTCGCGACATCCGCCGGGACACCCGCCAGGTCCACGTTGATGGACTCGTCGTCGCCCTCACCCTCACCCGTCAGGTTGTCACCGGTGTGCTGGACCGAACCATCGGGGCTGTTGAGGTTGTTGTAGAAGACGAAGTGAAGGTCGGAGAGGACCTTGCCGGTCTCCGAGCACAGCAGCGCGCTGGCGTCGAGGTCGTGATCGGCGCCCGTCGTCGTCCGTACGTCCCAGCCCAGGCCGACCGTCACCGCGGTCAGGCCGGGTGCCTCCTTCGACAAGGAGACATTGCCGCCCTTGGCCAGGGTCACACCCATGAACTTCCTCCAATGATCCAGTGATCCGTTGATCAGTGCTTCTTCGGCCGTCATCGAGTTGAACGACGGCCCGTCCTCTGCGGTTCCCCGATTGCGCAAGCCGTGAAGTGGGGAGGCGCCGCAGAGTCCGTGGCCGCTCCGCTCACTGAGGCGATTCTTCCTTCATGGCCTTCGCCTCACTCTTCAGGATCCGCATGGATTTGCCCAGGGCGCGCGCGGTGTCCGGCAGTTTCTTCGCGCCGAACAGCATCACCACGACCAGCGCGATGATCAGCAGGTGCCAGGGTTCGAGGCCGTTGCGCAGCATGCGCTCCACGCCCTTTCTTCGGGTGTCTTCCGGTCAATGATTCCGGCAGGTGTTCGTGGACACTGGATGAGGCCGACCATGGACAGGTCCGGTGATCCAGTGATCCATTCGGACGCGAACACTTGCTACATTGCGCAACTGTACAACCATGCGTGGGCGGTGCGAGTCCGACTCCATGGAAGCCGGACGAACTGGGGTGCGACATGGCGGGCAGTCACAAAGGCAAGGGGACAGGGCGACGTGGGAGCCGCCTGCGGCGGACGGGCCTGTTCGGGCTCTCGCTCCTCGTGCTGCTGGTCGCCGGGGTCGGCTGGGGGTACCTCAAGCTGAACGGCAGCATCGACACGTTCAGCGCCGACGGAATCTCCGGCGACCGCCCGCCCGACACGTCCGAGGGGCAGAACGTCCTGGTGATCGGATCGGACTCACGCGCGGGCGCCAACAGCGGGCTCGGCGGCGGCACGGGCGACGTGGGGCGCTCCGACACCGCGTTCCTGCTCCACGTCTACGCCGACCACGAACACGCCGTCGCGGTGTCCATCCCACGCGACACCCTGGTCTCCATCCCGGCCTGCAAGAAGCCCGACGGCAGCTGGACGGCACCGCAGCGGAACACCATGTTCAACGCGGCGTTCTCGGTGGGGGAGACGGCCGAGGGCAACCCCGCCTGCACCCAGAACACCGTCGAACACCTCACCGGACTGCGGGTCGACCACACCATCGTGGTCGACTTCGCCGGGTTCTCCGCGCTGACCTCGGCCGTCGGGGGCATACCCGTCTGCCTGCCGCAGGACATCTACCAGCGCGACCTGAATCCCAAGCGGGCGACCCAGGGATCCCTGGTCTTCGCCAAGGGGCCGCAGTCGGTCTCCGGACAGCGGGCTCTCGACTACGTACGGATCCGGCACGGCATCGGCGACGGATCCGACATCGGGCGCATCAAGCGGCAGCAGGCCTTCGTCGGCTCCCTCGTGAAGAAGGTCAAGTCACGCGGACTGAACCCGACCACCCTGCTGCCGCTCGCCAACGCGGCCACCAAAGCGATGACCGTGGACCCGGGGCTCGGTTCGGCCGACCGGCTGCTGTCGTTCGCTATGTCGATGAAGAACGTCGACCTGCACAACACGAAGTTCGTCACCATCCCCTGGCGCTACCAGGGCGCCCGTGTAGCGATCGTGGAACCGGACGCCGACGCACTGTGGGCGTCGCTCAAGGCCGACCGCACACTCGACGGGCAGAACGCCGCAGGCAAGAAGGGAAGCGGCGGCCCGGCTTCCGGCGGGGCGTCCCCCTCTCCCACCGCTCCGGTCTCCGGCGCGGGCACCGACGTGGCCGTCTACAACGGCACCACGGTGACCGGGCTCGCGGCCAAGGCGGCGGAGCTGCTGCGCTCGCACGGCTTCACCGTCACCGGCACGGCCACAGCGAACTCCCAGGACCAGACCCGGACCCTGATCACCTACGGCCCCGGCCTCCGGGACAAGGCCGAGAACACGGCCAGGCTCTTCCAGGGAGCACACACCACGGAGTCGGCGGACGCCGGAATCCAGGTCATCGTCGGCAGCGACTACGCCCAGAACCCCGCGGCCGCCCCGGCGACACCGAAGCCCGACGCCGTACCGTCCGCCGTCGCCGGTGAAGCCCGCTCGGCCGACGACGACCTGTGCAGCGACCTCTCGTACGGCTGACCGGCCCGATGAAGGCTCAGGCCGACGGCCCGGCCGTCCGCAGCTGCAACGAGGGGTGCGGGGGCGGCGCGAAACCGAACGACTCGTAGAGTCCGGCGCCGTCCCCGGTGGCATTGAGACCGACCACGGCCGCGCGCGTCTCCTGTTCGAACCAGGTGAGCAGTGCGTCGAGGCAGGCACGGGCATGGCCGAGCCTGCGCCGCCGAGGATCGGTGCTGACGTTGGACACGTGCCCGTGCAGCCCGCTCGGGTTGGCCGGACTCGGCGCGTGCGCGTCGCACGCGCCGACCGCGCACGCCACGACGCCCAGCTCGGGATCCTCGACCAGGAACGCGGCGAACTCGTCCGAAAGCGGCATCCGGTCGGCGAACCACCGCGCGGAGGCGGCGCGCCACGGCGCGCTCTCGTCGCCGGTGTCGAGCCCCATGTCGGACAGCATCAGCGCGCGCATCCGGACCAGCGCCGGAATGTCGTCGGACGTGGCGCGCCGTACCCGTGCCGTTCGGCCGTGAGCGCCTCCGACGGTGGTTTCCGGCAGTTCCGCGCCGGGTACCGCCGCAGCCCGCGCCCCGGACCCCGTGGCGTCGTCGCTCACCGTGGTCACGAGAGCCCCCGTTTCCGTTCGTAGCGGTTGCGCGCCCCCGCCAGACCGTACGCGTACAGCGCGAGGACGCTGGCGAGCAACAGGTAGTAGAGCGGCGGCAGCGCGCTCATGCCCAGTGGCGGGCCGAGCGGTGTGAGCGGCAGCAGGACGCCGACGGCCGCCAGACCGGCCGCGGCCGCCCGCAGGGGCCCGCCGGTGCGCCCCTCCGCGGCCCGTCGGCCGGTGCGAAGCAGCAGCATCACCAGGGCCTGGGTGAGCAGGTTCTCGGTGAACCACCCGGAGTGGAAGGCCGCCTGGTCGTCCGCCCGGAAATCGTGCAGGGCAAGGGCCAGCACGGCGAAGGTCGCCAGGTCGGCGGCGGCGTTCAGCAGCCCGAACCGGGTGATGAACCGGAGGAAGTCCCTCGGGCGCAGCACCGTCGGCCGCCGCAGTACGGAGGAGGCGGGGCGGTCGAAGGCGAAGGCCAGCTGCGCCGCGTCGAAACACAGGTTCTGGACCAGGACCTGCGCCGGAAGCATCGGCAGGAACGGCAGCAGCAGACCGGCGGCCAGCATCGCGATCACGTTTCCGAGGTTCGAGGAGAGCGTGATGCGCAGATACGTGGCGATGTTGCCGCTGCTGCGCCGGCCCGCGGTGATCGCGTGGTCGATGGCGCCGAGGTCCTTCTCCGCGAGGACCACATCGGCGGTCTCCCGAGCCACGTCGACCGCGTTGCGCGGGCAGATGCCCACGTCGGCGGCGTGCAGGGCGGGCAGGTCGTTGACGCCGTCACCGAGGAACCCCGTGGTGTGCCCGGAGGTACGCAGCGCGGCGACGATCCTGGCCTTGTGGCCGGGGGTGCAGCGGGCGAACACGGTCGCGCGGTCGGCCGTGCGGGCGAGCTCCGCCCCGGTCATCGCGTCGATCTCCTCCGCGGCGACGACCTGCCCCGGATCCAGCCCGAGGTCCCGGCAGGCACGGGCCGCGGTGCCCGGATGGTCCCCGGTGAGCACCTTCACGGCGACACCGCGGCGGGCCAGCACGTCCAGCGCGTCGGCAGCGCTCGGCGTGAGCGCGTCCCGCAGGGCCACGAAGCCCAGGAAGTCGAGCCCGTGCTCGTCCGCCGGGGTGTACGTACCGAGCCGCGCGGGCCGCTCGGTACGGGCGACGGCGAGCAGCCGCAGACCTTCCGCGGCCTCCCGCGCCGCCACGCCGGCCAGCCGCTCCCGTTCCGCCGGTTCCAGTTCGCACCGCTCCAGGACGGCCTCCACGGCGCCCTTGGTGACCAGCACATGGGTGCCGAGTCCGCCGGGGAGCCGGACGACGGCGGTGGACAGACGCCGCACCGGATCGAAGGGCAGCGCGGCCACCGCGTCGTACGAGCCGACAGCGGTACGCGGGCTCCCGCCGCCGGGACCGGACTCCTCCTGCTGCTCCGAGGCGTCCAGCACGGCTTCGTCGAGGGCGTCGGGCGCCGGCAGGTCGGCGAGCTGGAGCGTCCACAGCGCGTTGACCGCCGCCCAGTGCAGTACCTGAGGATCGGGGCCCCCCGTCCGGTCGAGCGAGCGGTCGACGACGGGCCGGTCCTGGGTGAGGGTTCCGGTCTTGTCCAGGCAGAGCACATCGATCGCGCCCAGGTCGTGCAGCGCGGGCAGCCGCTTGACGATCACCCCGCTGTTCCGGGCGAGCTGCGAAGCACCCCGTGCCAGTGCCGTGGTGACGATGACCGGCAGCATCTCCGGTGTCAGCCCCACCGCCACCGCCACGGCGAAGGGCAGCGTCTCCAGCCCCCGGCCGCGCAGCGCGGCATTGGCCATCAGGACCAGCGGCGGGGTGAGCAGCATGAAGCGGATCAAGGTCCAGGAGATCCCCTGCACCGTCCGGTCGAACGCGCTGGCGCCGCGCAGGTGTGCCGAGCGGTCGTACGCGGCGGCGAACCGGGTGTCCCCACCGGTCGCGACCACCACCGCCGTGCCGCTCCCGGACGCCACACTGCTGCCCTGGAAACACAGCTGGCGCTGGGCGAACACACCCTCCGCTCCCTCGGTCACGCTGTGCAGCGCGGGCGGGGCCTGCTGCCGCCGGCCGTCGTCAGCGGGATGCTTCCCGACGGGCGCGGACTCCCCGGTGAGGGCGGACTGGTGCACGGTGAGGCCGCTCGCGCGCAACAGCTGCACGTCGGCGGGTACGAGGTCTCCGGGGCCGAGCTTGATCACATCGCCCGGCACGAGCTCACCCACCGGTACGTCGCGGGCCTGTGGCGTGGCCCCGGGCCCGCTGCGGCGCAGCACCGTGGCTGTCGTCGCGACCAGCTCGCGCAGCGCCGCGGTCGCCCGGTCGGCCCGGTGCTCCTCCGCCGAGCGCAGCAGGCAGCTGACCACCACCAGCACCAGCGTCACCGACGCCGTGCCCCACGCGTCCACCGCTGCCGAGACCAGCCCGAGGCAGAACAGAACGGAAGTGAAGGGGTCCCGCAAGGTGCGCAGGAAGCGCAGCGGCCAGGGGACCGGGCGCCACGCGGGGAGGATGTTCTCGCCGAACCGGGCCAGCCGCTCCTCCGCCTCGGCCTCGGCCAGCCCCCGGGGCCCGCTGTCCAGGGCACGCAGGACCTGGAGCGACGTCGGTGCCGCAGGCGGTCGCGGGCTGGCCGCGGAGCCGGCGGTGGTGCCGGGCATCGGTACGACGACGCCCGTTCCGTCGCCCGTTCCCGCCGCGGCAGCGTTCTCAGGCACCGAGCTCATGGAGCCGTACCGGTTGCGAGGCCGGGTACCCGGCCCGCTCCGCGAGCTGGCCGACCATGAGCCGTACGACCGTCACCACTTCTGGATCATCGACCAGGTACACCTGCCGGCGGCCCTCGCGCCTGGAGCGGACGAGACCGGCCAGCTTGAGCTTCGTCAGGTGCTGGCTCACGGACGGCAGAGTGCCGCCCACCCGCTCCGCCAGGCCCGTCACGTCACTCTCGCCCTGGGCCAGCGCCCACACGATGTGCAGCCGGGCGGGCGTCGCCAGCAGACCGAACGCGGCAGCCGCCTGGGCCAGCACCTCTGCGGGCGGATCCTGGAAACCGCCGCCGGCACCTGTCGACACTCTTTCACTCCCGTCCGCGTGGGCCGACTCCTCGCACCCGAAGGGACCAGTGTAGGCGCCGGACGCGGAGCGCCCGGGGCGAGCGGTCGTCGGTCGCGGCCCTTTGCGACAGGCCCCGGCTCGACGTCGCACTGCGCTCCGCAGACTTGGCCCGATTTCGCCCTGTCCGATCCGCGGAGGGACGCTTGCCCGGACGTGACCCGTGCGCAAGGCTTACACGTAAGTGGGGCACGGGGAACGTATGAACGGGGAGGAATGGAATGGCACTGGACAGGGGACTCGACTGGCTCCTTGACGATCTCACCAGCCGGGTGGAACAGATACGGCACGCCCTGGTGCTGTCGAACGACGGTCTGGTGACCGGAGCCAGTACAGGTCTGGCACGTGAGGACGCGGAACATCTGGCGGCGGTCTCGTCCGGCCTGCACAGCCTCGCCCGCGGATCGGGACGGCACTTCCGTGCGGGAAGGGCCCGGCAGACCATGGTGGAGTTCGACGAGGCACTGCTCTTCGTGACGGCCGCCGGGGACGGCAGCTGCCTGTGTGTGCTGAGTGAGGCCGAGGCCGATGTGGGGCAGGTGGCGTACGAGATGACGCTGCTGGTCAACAAGGTCGGGGAGCACCTCGGCGTGGCGGCGCGACAGGACGGGACCGGCGGATTCGACCGGCTCTGACGAGCCGGACGCTCGGCGCTGGCACCCCGGACCCGGTGCTCGGTTCCGCCGCCCGGCCCGGCAGTTATCCACAGGCAGGATGGCTGTCACTCCCTCTGAGCTACCTTTGGTCACAGAGAGTATTCGAATCTCACGGGGGAGAATCGTGATGCCGGTGACGGATGCGGTAGGTACGGACGGGGCTCACATGGTCGCCGCGAGCCGGGCCGCCGCGGACCTCGTTCTGAAGCGAGGAGAGTTCGAGCTTGCGGTGCACCTGGGCATCGTCCGGGTGGAGGCGCGGCGGAGCGGTGGGCGGCCCAGGGTCCGCCAGGAGGAGATCGACCGGCTCCGCTCGGAGAGCGGCTTTCCGGGGGCCCTGCGGGAGCGGGTGCGAACGGTGGGGACGGCGGAAGGCGCACGGCTGCTCGGAATCAGCCCGGTCCGCTTCACGCGGCTGGCGCGCGCGGGATGTGTCACGCCCATCGCGTTCTACCTCAACCGCTACCGGGCGGTGGTGTGGCTCTACCTCGCTCAGGAGCTGGGCGAACTGGCTGCCCGCTCGCCCGAACTGCTGCTGGGCAGGAGCCCGGTCTGGATGCGCGACCGGCTCGACTCCGGAAGGGACTGCCGCCCGCGCAACTGGCGCTCGCGGCGCATCGAACGGCTGCTGAGCCTGACCGAGGATCCCTGGGCACGCGCGGCGGTCGTGGCCGAGGCGCTCGACCCGGCCCAGCTGGCGGAAGTGGTGGACGATCCGTACGAGCGCGCCTACTTCGCCCGGGTCCGGCCCGAACCGGTATTCGGCCGGCGGGCGTCAACGGCGACGCAGGACACGATGGGGCGCCTGATGCTGGCCGACGAACCCGACGAGATCCTCTGGCGGCGGGTCAACCTCATCATGGAGCTGGACGGCGCCCGCGAGGTCCGTCAGGCGCCGCGGCCCGGTGACGAACAGCGTGCGGACCTGGAGGCGTTCGACCGGCCGCCGATGGCAGCCGTGCCGATCGATCGGCCTGACCCGGGCGACCCGGCCGAACGAGCAGAGCCCGCTGAACGAGTAGACGTGACCGAACGCGTAGAGCCGGCCGAACGAGTAGGCGTGGCCGAACAAGTAGACGCGGCGGAGCCGGCCCAACCGACCGCGGGGGCGACCCCCCTCGGCCTGCTGGCCCGGCTCCGGCTGCGCCGGGTACGTGGCGAGCGGCGTCGTCAGGAGCGGGCACCACGCCCGGCCGGCCACTCTGCCGAGCGTCGTCCGCGCGGTGGGCACGGTTCGCGCGGCCGGAACCGTCCGCCGGCCGGTCAGCGGGTGGGCCCACGGAGGGAGGGCGTCGCGGACGGCGGGCAGGGGGTCGCGAAATGGGGCCCCGGCTGGCAGTCTTTGCGCAATGTTGATCAGGGAAGCAACCACCGGTGACTGGCCCGCTATCTGGCCGTTCTTTCACGAAATCGTCTCCGTGGGCGAGACCTTCACCTACCCCCTCGACCTCGGGGAGGAGGAGGGCAGCGAGTGGTGGCTCGTCAAGTCGCCCAGCCGTGCGGTCGTCGCCGTCGCCGACGACGGGACGGTTCTGGGTACGGCGAAGATGAACAGGAATCATATGGGCAACGGCTCGCACATCGCGAGCGCCAGCTACATGGTCGATCCCCGGCACGCCGGACGCGGCGTGGGGCGGGCCCTGTGCGAGTACACGATCGACTGGGCGCGCACGGCGGGGTTCCGGGCCATGCAGTTCAACGCCGTGGTGGAGACGAACGTCGCCGCCGTAGGGCTCTACCGCTCGCTCGGCTTCGAAGTCCTGGGCACACTGCCCGATGGATTCAACCATCCGAAGCACGGGTTCGTGGGCGTGCACATCATGCACCGACCGCTCTGACACCACCTCGAACGGTACGTTCCGGTGTCATGCGCTCACTTCGCGCCACCGGCGGACCGGCCGTCGCCCGGACCGGGCTGTCCGTGATGTCCCAACCAGCGACGATGTGCTGTCAGTTGTGACGTCGAATGGTGTGTGGGGCGGGTGCACATACGGGAGACAGGGGCAGTACTGTGCGCCCCACCGCCATTCGGGCGATGAAACATATGCGGAGGAACAATCCATGACCATACCCAGGAGATCGCTGCGTGCTGCGGGAACCCTCGCCGCCGCTGCGGTTGTCGGTCTGACCGGCGTGGTTCTCACCGCCGGTCCGGCCGCAGCTCACACCCCCACCTGGGACGTGACCTGTACCGAGGTGAGCCTTCACCTCAGCGCGTACAACGACAGGGTCACCAACCAGGTGACCGTGACCGTTGACGGTAAGGAGCTGCTGCCGACGGAGAGCTTCGGCAAGGGGCTCGACAAGACGATCGACCTGCCTGAGCACGACAAGGCCCTGGCGGTGCACCTTTCCGTCAAGGCCGGTGACGGCGACCAGTACTCGAAGGAAGACGACAAGACGGCACCGGTGTGCGAGGGTCAGACCTCGACGCCGACGCCCACGCCTTCCGAGACGAAGCCGTCCGAGCCGTCCACGCCGTCTCAGACGCCCACGACCTCGGCGCCCACCCCGGCCGACACCCCCAGCGAGTCCGCTTCGTCGTCTGCGCCCGCCGCAGCCGCACCGAGCCCCTCCTCGCCGGACCTGGCCGAGACCGGTTCGTCGTCCGCCACTCCGATCATCGGTGGTGCGGCTGTCGCCGTGCTGCTGGCCGGTGGCGGCATCATGTGGTCCGTGCGCAAGCGTCGCACCGCTCAGCACTGACGTAGTCCGGCGGTCCGGGCGTTCGTCGCCCGGTAGTCCGGTCGAGGGGCGGGGGGGGCCCCGGGGGGGGGGGGGGGCCCCCCCCCCCCCGGGCCCCCCCCCCGGGGCCCGGCCCGGCGCCCCCCCCCGCGGGCCCCCCCCCCCGGGGGCGGGGGGCCCCGGGGGGGGGGGGGGGGGGGGGGGGGGGGGGGGGGGGGGGTGGGGGGGGGGGGGGGGGCCCCCCCGGGGGGGGGGCCCCCCCCACGCCCCTCAACGCTGTCCACCCGCCGTGTCCACGGAACTGACACCCCGTCCGGGCAACGGACACCGCGTCGCGCGGACACCGCGTCATGCGGACCCCGCCTTCCGTGGCGGCCGCCGGACTCGCCGGTGACTACCGGTTGTCCGTGTCCCGGTGGACCGGCGGGGACGTGGGCGGCGCCGCCGGTCCGATCTCGCACCAGACCGCCTTTCCCTCGCCGCGCGGCTCGATGCCCCACCGCGTCGAGACGGCGTCCAGGAGGAGCAGACCCCGCCCGGAAGTGGCCGTCTCACCCGGTGCCCGGCGCCTGGGCCACGCGCTGGAGCGGTCCTGCACCGACAGCCGTACCCGCCGCACCGGTTCCGGCAGTACCTCCAGAGTGAGCACCGCGCCGCCCTCCGTGTGGAGCAGCACGTTCACCAGCAGCTCCCCGGTCACCAGCTCCGCGTCGTCCGCGAGTTCGGCCATGCCCCAGTCGGTCAGCGCCTGCCGCACGATCGTCCGCGCGTCGGAGAGCCCCTCCGGGTCGGCCTGATGGATGTACTGATGCAGCCGAGGCGCCCGGGGCGAACCCGGGTCCGGACTGCGGCGCAACACCAGCAGCGCCACGTCGTCGCCCGAGCCCCAGCGCTCCCACAGCCGGTCCGACAGATGGTCGGCCAGCGCCTCCGCCCCGGCCGGGCCCGCGCTCACCTCGTTGACGAGCGTGCGCACCCCCGCGTCGATGTCGGCGCCGGGCTCCTCGACCAGTCCGTCGGTGTACAGGACCAGTGTCTCTCCGGGGACCAGATCGAGCCGCGTCTCTGGGTACTCCTCGTCCTCGAAGTCGGTTGAGATGCCCAGGGGCAGCCCGCCGCGTACCTGCGGGCTGCCGACCCGGCCGTCCATGTGCCGGATCAGCGGACCGAAGTGACCGGCCCGCACCACCCGCACCGTTCCGGTGCCGAGATCCACCTGGGCGTAGGCGCAGGTGGCGAACCGGTCCGTGTCCAGTTCGGCGAGGAACCGGGAGGCGCGGGCCAGTACCGTCGAAGGCGGATGCCCCTCCCCGGCGTACGCACGCAGCGCGATCCGTAGCTGGCCCATGATCGCGGCCGCATGCGTGTCATGGCCCTGCACGTCGCCCACCACGATGCCGACGCGGTCCTTGGGCAGCGGGATCACGTCGTACCAGTCACCGCCGACCTGGCGGCCGCTCCATGCCGCGTGGTAGCGGACCGCGATCTCGCCGCCCTCGATGTCGTGGATCCGCCGGGGCAGCATCGTCGACTGGAGCCCGGTGGCGAATTCCCGTTCCTCGTCGAAGAGCTTGGCCCGCTGGAGGGACTGGGCGACGATCGCGGCGAGCCCCAGACACAGATTGCGCTCGTCGGCGTTGAAGGCCGTGCGCTCACGGTAGAAGAGCGCCAGTCCGCCGAGTGAACGCGCCTGCGCGACGAGCGGCAGATAGGCAGCCGCCTGGAACTTCAGCTGGCCCATATACGGCTCCAGCACCGGATAGCGCCGGGTGAGAGCGCCGAGCGAGCTCACGAAGCGCGGCCGGCCGCTGAGAACGGTGTCGGCCAGCGGGAAGTTCCGGTCGAGCCGGCCCTGCCCCAGCTCATCGATGACCTCCAGCGAATCGCCGCTCAGCGCGATGACATTCAGCGTGGCGTTGTCCAGCAGCCCGAGCGCCAGACCGTCGGCGCCCAGCCGGGCCAGCCCGCCCGGTCCCGTCAGAGCGGCCGTCACGTCGTCCACGGTCACCGCCCGTGACAACGCGCTCGTTGTGCGTTCAACGATGTCGGTCTGGCGCTGACGGCGTTTTTCCAGTTCCAGCACGAAGGCCGAATGGGTGACTTCCGCCGTCGCGTCCCGCACCACCCCGATCACCCGGTGCGCCCGGCCGTCGGCGCCGCGCAGGATGCGCGCCTGGATATGGGTCCACTGGTCGCCGCTCTCTTCCGTCGGGACCCGGAAATGAAGGCTGTACGAGCTGCGCCCGCCCTTGACGGCCTCGTCGATCGCCGTATCGAGACGGAGCCGCTCCTCGGGCTCCAGCCGCTCCACCAGGGACTCCGGCCGTGAGTCGAATGTGGCCGGGTCCATACCCAACACCAGCAGGCCCGCCTCGTCGATGTCCAGCGTCCGGGCATCGAGATCCCACTCGAAACTGCCGGTGCGGTTCATGGCAAGCCGCTCCGCCGTCCCCATGTCGCCGCCGGGCGCCTTCCCGGCCGACGGGCCGGGCCGGATCGGGATGATCGGTGGCCGGTCGTGATCGGTCATTCCTGCTCCGAAGATCGTCCGGCGGGGCTGCCGTACTGCCTGACCCAATTGTCTGGCCGGTCGGGTACGGCTGCCACAGCGGAAACGCTCCCGGCAGGCGACCGGTCCGCCGCGCCGCGGCCGCCACCACCCCTCCTGCCGGGGCTCCGGCACCGCCGCGCACAATGGCAGCGTAAGGCCGTCCGTGACCGGCGGAGCGGCATGTACTGGGGCTGACCGGAGCGCACGCATGAACCACGAGGATCCCGTCCTGCTGCACACCGAGGGGCGCATCCGCCACATCACGCTCAACCGGCCCCGGGCCCTCAACGCGCTGAACCACACCATGGTGCTGCGCATGGCGGAAGCGCTCGACGCGGCGGAGCGGGACGACTCGGTCGCCGCCGTGCTGCTCACGGGGGCGGGGGAGCGGGGGCTGTGCGCCGGCGGCGACATCCGCGCCATCCGTGACGACGCCCTGGCCGGCGGCGGGACCGCACTGGACTTCTGGCGTGACGAGTACCGGCTGAACGCCCGTATCGCCCGGTTCTCCAAGCCGTACGTGGCGATCATGGACGGCATAGTGATGGGCGGCGGCGTCGGGGTCTCGGCCCACGGCTCGATCCGGATCGTCACGGAGCGTTCGCGCATCGCGATGCCCGAAACCGGTATCGGGTTCGTCCCGGACGTCGGCGGCACCTACCTGCTGGGCAGGGCGCCCGGCGAGCTCGGCACCCACCTGGCGCTCACCGGGGCAGCCGTCGGCGCGGCGGACGCGCTGCTGTGCGGACTCGCCGGCCACTTCGTGCCGTCGCGGGAGCTTCCCGGCCTGACCGCCGCCCTGGAGCTGTGCACCACACCCTCGGACATCGCCACGACGGTGCGGCGCTACGCCGGTGCGGCTCCCGGGGGCGAACTGGCCGCACAGCGCGGCTGGATCGACTCCTGCTACAGCGCCGGAACGGTCGAGGAGATCGTCGAGCGCCTCGGTGACTGCGGCGAGTCCGCCGCGAAGGAAACCGCCGCCACGATCCTGGCGAAGTCGCCCACCGCGCTCAAGGTGACCCTCGAAGCTGTCCGCAGGGCGCGCCGCCTCGACCGCCTGGAGGCCGCACTGGACCAGGAGTTCCGGGTCTCGTCCACCGCCTTCACCCGGCCCGACCTGGTCGAGGGCGTACGCGCCCAGATCGTCGACAAGGACCGGAACCCGCGATGGAGCCCCGCCGCGCTCACCGAGGTCACCGACGCCGACGTGGAGACCTTCTTCGCCTCCCTCGGCGACGGCGAGCTCGGCCTGGACACCCCGGCGGCTCCCTGACGGCGCCGCCCCCGTCAGAGGGCGTTGGGCCCGGTCACCGTACGGAAGGCCAGGCCCAGCAGGTCCGCCGCGGCCCGGAAATCCCGCGCACGGTGGCCGGTGCACAGCGCCCAGTGGTGACCGATGCCCGTGGCGGACCAGGCATCGGTCCATTCACCGGGATCGAAGCCGAAGTCCACCCGGGAGGTCGTGTTGCCGATCTCCAGGAGGGGACCGGGCACCACCTCCCCCTCGGACGCGATCAGGACGAACGAACCGTCGGCCTCCTGACCGATACCGAACGTGGTGACCGGCCCGTGGGTGACGTCGAATTCGACGCTGACACCCCAGCCGCGCTTGCCGTGGTACACACCCAGACCGCGCAGCAACGGGTCCTTCGCGCTGATCGCCAGATGGGCGGGCCCGTCGTGACCCATCTCAACGACCCGGTCGCGGAAGTTGAGCGCCTGCAGTTCGGTGAAAGAGCCGCCCGCCCCCATGGTGTCGGCGATCAGCATGGCGAGGCTGGTGCGCAGCTCGTACTCACCGGCCATCGGCACCCCGCGGGCGGTCAGCAGCGAGGCGCCCAGGATCATTCCGGCCCCCAGCCGCTCATGGATCTCACCCTCAAGACCCCGGTGGTAGTAGGCGAGGCTGTCCAGCGCGAAATCGGCCACCAACCGGTCCAGACCGACCGAGACCCGGGCAGCCCAGGCGAGATCGCCCTCATCGACGGAATCGTCCAGGATGAAGACCTCCCGGGCCAGGGCGACCCGTTCGGCGGTCTCCCGGTCCGTGACCGCCGAGACCCTGACCCGCAGGTCGTCGAACTCCAGCACCTCGACATGACCGCCCAGCTGCGAGGAGACCAGCGTCATATCGGTGGAGACGTCGAGCATGCCCGGGTACAGATGACCCATCAGCCCGTGGCGGCCGTGACGCAGCGCACCGCGCACCCCGGCCGCCGAGATCCAGCGGCGGATCCGGCCCCAGGCGTTCTCGTCGCGCAGATGGCCCGAGACCGAGCGGAACGGGATGCCGCTGCGCCGGAACACGTTGGCGACCTCCGGCAGCGGGCACTGCCCGCAGTACGCCAGCCACTCGCCGGTCCCGGTGTTCGCGTGGTCCATGGCCTCCGTCGGCTGGAGGTCGATGACCAGCACCGGGGTGTGCGTGCGCTGGGCGACCGGCAGCACCATCGACGCGGTGAGGTACGTCGTCAGGAACGTGACCACCAGATCGCAGTCGGCCCGCCGCAACTGCTCGGCAGCCCTGGCCGACTCCTGCGGATCGGAGACGAAGCCCGCGTCGACCACCTCGCACCCCATCGCCTCGATCCGCGCGGTCACGAACCGGGCCGACTCCCGCAGCTGTTCGAGAAGGCCGGGGAACTGCGGCCAGTACGCGCCGAGCCCGCCGGAGACCAGGCCCACCCGGGTCCGGTGGCGGGACGTCCGTGCCAGGGCGCCGCCGGGCTCGGCGGCGCGGTCGTCAGACATCAGGTATTTCCCTTCCTCGCAGGTGATTTCCGGTGAGCCGGGCCTCCGCGCGGTCCCAGTCCCGCCCGTCGCCCCTCGGTTCGTAGTGCCGCAGTTCCTGGGTACGGGCGACCAGCCGGCGCACCCCGGCGAGGCCGCCCACCAGACCCTGGGCGCGGGCCTGCATCAGGATGTTGCCGAGCGCCGTGGCCTCTGCGGGCCCGGCCGTCACCGGCAGCCCGCTCGCGTCCGCCGTCCACTGGCACAGCAGCCCGTTGCGCGAGCCGCCGCCGACCAGATGGATCCGTGTCGGCTCGCGGCCCGCCAGCTCGGCCGCCCGCCGCAACGTCCTGCGGTGGGCCAGCGCCAGGCTCTCCAGCACGCAGCGCACATAGCCGCCGCGGCTCCCCGGAGGCCTCTGCCCCGTCCGCAGCAGATACGCGTCGATCCGGGAGGGCATGTCGTCCGGCGCGAGGAACGCCTCGTCATCGGGATCGATCACCGCGGCGAACGGCTCCGCCTCGGCCGCGTCGGCCAGCAGCCCGGCCAGTCCGGTGGCGGTGCCCTCGCGGTCCCACGCCCTGCGGCACTCCTCCAGCAGCCACATCCCCATGATGTTGCGGAGGTAGCGGACGGTGCCGTCCACCCCGCGCTCATTGGTGAAGTTCGCCGCCCGCGACTCTTCCGACAGCACCGGGGCGTCCAGCTCCAGACCGGCCAGTGACCAGGTTCCGCACGACACGTACGCGAAGTCCGGCTCCGTCGCCGGGACCGCCACCACCGCCGACGCCGTGTCGTGCGAGGCGACGGTGGTCAGCGGGGTCCCGGCCGGCAGACCCGTGGCCGCGGCGACGTGGGCCAGCAGCGTCCCCGCCGGATCACCCGGTTCACGCAGCGGCGGAAAGAGCGAACGCGCCAGCCCCAGCCGCCCGATCAGCGCATCCGACCAGCCACCGGCCCGGGCGTCGAACAGACCGGTCGTCGACGCGTTCGTGATCTCCGCACCCACAGACCCCGTCAGCCAGTACACCAGCAGATCAGGCATCAACAGCAGTGTCCGCGCCGCCTCCCACTGAGCCGTGGCACGGTGGGCCAGCAGCTGGAACACCGTGTTGAACGGCAGATGCTGCAACCCGTTCACGGCGTACAGCTCCGCGGCGCCGCAGCCCTCCGGAAGCCGCCGCGCCATCCCGTCGCCGCGCCCGTCCCGGTAGTGGAACGGCACCCCGAGCAGCGCCCCGTCCCCATCCAGCAGACCGTAGTCCACCGCCCAGGTGTCGATGCCGACCGAGGTGAGCGGGCCGCTGCGCCCGGCCGCCCGCAGCCCGTCCAGCATCCCCTGGTACAGGGCCAGTACGTCCCAGTGCAGCCCGTCCGGCAGCCGCACCGGTTCGTTGGCGAACCGGTGCGCCTCGCTCAGCACCAACGTGCCGGGGCCCACCCTGCCCGTCATCACCCGGCCACTGGTGGCGCCGAGATCCACGGCGGCGAAAACGGCCTCGCCGACCGGCCGGTCGCATGCGTGCGCAGCCATCAGGATCGTGTCCGGGTCATCGCAGGAAGGCCGCCGCCACACCGGCGTCGACAGGAATGTGCAGACCTGTGGTGTGCGTGAGGTCGCCGCCGGTCAGAGCGAACACGGCATTGGCGACATGCTCCGGCAGCACCTCGCGCTTGAGCAGGGTCCGCTGGGCGTAGAACTCCCCGAGCTTCTCCTCCTCGATGCCGTACGTCGCCGCCCGCTGGGCGCCCCAGCCGGCGGCGAAGATCCCGGAACCGCGCACCACACCGTCCGGGTTGACCCCGTTCACCCGGATCCCGTGCTCGCCGAGCTCCGCCGCCAGCAGCCGCACCTGATGGGCCTGGTCGGCCTTGGTCGCGGAGTACGCGATGTTGTTCGGACCCGCGAACACGGCGTTCTTGGAGGCGATGTAGATGATGTCGCCGCCGATGCCCTGAGCCCGCATCACCCGGGCGGCCTCCCGCGACACCAGGAACGAACCGCGCGCCATGATGTCGTGCTGCAGATCCCAGTCGCGCGCCGTCGTCTCCAGCAGCGGCTTGGAGATGGAGATCCCCGCGTTGTTGACGACGAGGTCCACACCGCCGAAGGCGAGCACGGCGGCCTCGAACGCCGCGGCGATCTGCTCCTCGCTGGTGACGTCGACCGTCACCGCGACCGCCCGGTCCGCTCCGCCGAGGTCCTCTGCGACCGCTGCGGCGCTCTCCGCGTTGAGGTCGGCGACGACGACACACGCGCCCTCGGCGGCCAGCCGGTGCGCGATGGCCTTCCCGATCCCCGAGCCCGCACCGGTCACCAGTGCCACCCGGGTGGCCAGCGGCTTCGGCTTCGGCATCCGGCGCAGCTTGGCCTCCTCCAGGTCCCAGTACTCGATCCGGAACTTCTCGGACTCCTCGATCGGCGCGTACGAGGAGACGGCCTCCGCGCCGCGCATCACGTTGACGGCATTGAGGTAGAACTCCCCGGCCACCCGCGCGGTCTGCTTGTCCTTCCCGAAGGAGAACATCCCCACCCCGGGCACCAGCACAATCGCCGGATCCGCACCACGCATCGCGGGGGAGCCGGCAGTGGCGTGCCGCTCGTAGTAGGCGCGGTACGTCTCGCGGTACTCCGCGTGCAGCTCCCGCAGCCGCTCCCCGGCCTCTTCCGGTGGCACGTCCGCCGGAAGGTCCAGGACCAGCGGCCTCACCTTCGTACGGAGGAAGTGGTCCGGGCACGAGGTGCCGAGCGCGGCGAGGCGTGGATGCTCCGCGCGGGACAGGAAGTCCAGCACCGGGGCGGCGTCGGTGAAGTGCCCCACCTGGGGGCGGTCCGTGGACGCCAGACCACGGATCAACGGGGCGAGCGCGGCGGCCCGTGCACGGCGCGCCGCCTCGGGCAGAGGCATCCGGTCCGGCAGTACGGGACCGAAGGGCTCGGCCCTGCCGCGTTCCAGCAGGAACGTCTCGGCGGTACGGATCATCCACAGCGCGTTCTGCTCGCACGCGTCGGACGTATCGCCCCAGGCGGTGATTCCATGACCGCCCAGAACCACCCCGACCGCCTGCGGGTTGGCCTCCTTGACGGCCGCGATGTCGAGACCGAGCTGAAACCCCGGCCGGCGCCAGCCCACCCAGACCACCCTCTCCCCGAAGCACTCGGCGGTCAGCTTCTCGCCGTCCGCCGCGCACGCCAGGGCGATCCCCGAGTCCGGATGCAGGTGGTCGACGTGGGCCGCCTCGACCAGGGCGTGCATGGCGGTGTCGATGGACGGCGCGGCGCCGCCCCTGCCGTGCAGGCAGAAGTCGAAGGCCGCCACCATCTCGTCCTCGCGCTCGACACCCGGATACACCTCCTTGAGCGCGCGGACCCGGTCCAGCCGCAGGACGGCGAGACCCGCCTCCGTCAGCGTGCCGAGGTCGCCCCCGGAGCCCTTGACCCAGAGCAGCTCGGTCCCGCCACCGGTGACCGGATCGGCGCCGACCGCCTTCACCGACGCGTTGCCACCGGCGTAGTTGGTGTTGCGGGGGTCGGAGCCGATCCGGTGCGCGCGCTCCAGGAGCGCTGCGACCTCGGCGTGCGTCGCGGACGTCATAGGGGTTCCTTCGGGGTGAGAGATGCGTTCACGGCGGGGTACGAACGGTGGGCGGGGCCGTGCGGAAGGGGTCAGGCGCCCCAGCCGGCCTGGGTGCCGCCCACCCGGGCGGCCGCGATGCGTTCCTGGTTACCGGAGGCGAGGTAGGCGGCGAAGGGGTCACGGGCCAGGCCCTGTTCCTCGCGCACCTCGGCGAGCAGCGGCCGCACATCGGTGTTGTACGCGTCCATCAGGACGGCGTTCGACGCGAGCACATCACCCGCCCGCTGCGCGGCGCCGAGCGCGTCACCGTCCACCAGCAGCGCCTTCGCGGTCGCCTCCTGCACATTGGCGACCGACCGGATCACCGCCGGGATCTTCGCCTCGATGTTGTGGCACTGGTCGAGCATGAAGTTGACGTTGGTCTCGGGCTTGAGGCCGCCGTTCTTGACCACCTCGTGCATGATCCGGAACAGCTGGAAGGGATCGGCCGCGCCGACCATCAGGTCGTCGTCCGCGTAGAAGCGGGAGTTGAAGTCGAACGCGCCGAGCCGGCCCTCGCGCAGCAGGATCGCCACGATGAACTCGATGTTCGTGCCCGGTGCGTGGTGACCGGTGTCGACGACCACCTGGGCCTTCGGGCCGAGCTTCAGGCAGTGCGCGTAGGCGGTGCCCCAGTCCGGCACGTCCGTGGCGTAGAACGCGGGCTCGAAGAGCTTGTACTCCAGCAGCATCCGCTGGTCGTCGCCCAGCCGTTCGTACACCTCCGCCAGCGCCTCCGACAGCCTGTCCTGGCGGGTGGCGATGTCGTCCTGGCCGGGGTAGTTGGTGCCGTCGGAGAACCAGAGCTTCAGATCGGGCGAGCCGGTCTCGTCCATGACGTCGACGCACTCCAGCAGGTGGCCGGTCGCTTTGCGCCGCACCGCCGCGTCGGGGTGGGTGACGGAGCCCAGCCGGTAGTCGTCGTCCTGGAAGACGTTCGAGTTGATCGCGCCGATCCGGAGCCCGAGGCCCTCGGCGTGCCTGGTCAGTGCGGCGTAGTCCGTCACCTTGTCCCAGGGGATGTGCAACGACACCTTCGGCGCGACCCCGGTGAACGCGTGTACCTGCGCCGCGTCCTCCATCTTCTCGAACGGGTCGCGTGGCACCCCCTGCTGGGCGAACACCTTGAAACGAGTCCCGGAATTGCCGTAACCCCACGAAGGAGTCTCGATCACCTGAGACTTCAGGGCTGCCTTGACGACCGACACATCAGACATGAGCACCTCGTAAGCAGAGTCATCCGGCGACCGCGGCCGTCAGGAAGGATGTGAATCGTTTCATCTGGAACGTACGCTAGGTTTGGCGCCGACGACTAGTCAAGCGGCTGGCCAGTCTTGTTCCTGGTTTGAACCTTGTTTTGAATCAATTCACCACAGATCGGCCGGAAAGACCGCTACCGGCCGGTCCTGGCGGCGCGGGCGCGCACCCGGCGTCCGGGGTTCCTCCGGGCCGTCGTCTCAGTGCCCGCTGTCCGACATGCTCGGCCGGAGCGACCGGACGAGGTCGAAGAACCGTGACTCGTTGCCCGAGAGCCCGGCCCGCCGCAGCGCGCCGTCGGCCTCCTCGATCGGTGCGGCGAGCAGGGGCATGTACAGCGGGGCGTCATCCGGATCGCAGAGAGCAGCCCGGGTGGCTTCGAGCAGACGGACGTACGCCTGGGCCGCGGCGAGTTCGGCATCGGGCATCTCAGCATCTCCCGGTCAGAGGTGTCGGACCCACAAGCATCCCCCATGGGTCTGACAACACCCCGGGACCTGGCCCCTACGGGCTGTCAGGCCCGCACGCCGGCCGGTGGCTCGACCTCCAGGAATCGCCGGCGGCGCGGGCCGTGGTACAGCAGCGCGATCCAGCCCGACGCCCGCAACGCGGCCGCGCACCGCTTCAGTTCGTCGCCCTCCTCGTGCGCCGCCCCGCTGCCGGGCGGGCCGAGCCATTCGACGCGTACGGTCCCCGGCGCTGTCGCGGCCTCCACCCGGTATCCGGTCGCCGTACGCCGCCCCGACGCGTCGACCGCCGACGCGGAGAGCCCCGACGCCTCCAGCGCGAGGGCGACGGCCCGTACCGGCCTGTGCAGCTCCCACGGGGCCGGTACGGACTCCGGGTCCGGGTGCCCGGAGTTGGCCAGCCGCCGGATCTGCGCCATCCCGGCGAACGCGGCCCGAACAGCGGCGGCACGCTTCTCCGCCGGGCCCAGGGGTGACGGGCCCTCACCGGTGGCCGGTTCGAAACCGGCCTCCTCCTCGGTGCCCATCCGCTTCCCCCTTCGCCCGTACGCGCTTGCCGCCAGTGTGCGCCGCCGCACTGACAACGGCGCCCCACCGGCTCCGTGGCTCCGGCCGGAGCCCGGGTCAGGCGAGCTCTGTGAGGACCTTGCCCGGGTTCAGGATGCCGTGCGGATCGAGCGCCGCCTTCACCGCGTGGTGCATGGCGAGCACCGCGGGACCCAGCTCCTTGTCCATGCCGCGCATCTTCAGCAGTCCGACCCCGTGCTCGCCCGTGACCGTGCCACCGAGCGCGATCGCGTCGTCCAGGATGTCCTCGAAGGCGGACTGCGCGCGGGCACGCGCCGCCTCATCACCCGGCGGCGTGATGATCAGGGGATGCAGATTGCCGTCCCCCGCGTGGGCGATGTTGGCGATGAGGACGTCGTGCCTGGCCGCCGTCCGCTCGATCCGGGCCAGCATCTCCGGAACCGAGGTACGGGGTACGCAGACGTCCTCCGTCAGGACCGGGCCGAGCCGTTCGAGCGCCGGATAGGCCAGCCGTCGAGCCTGGAACAGCGCATCGGCCTCCTGCTGGTCGGTGGAGACCGCGGCCCAGCTCGCGCCGGCCTGTTCGAAGCAGTCCCGGATCAGCTCGGCCTCCGCGTCGCCCTCGGCCCCGGGAGTGTCCACCCGGCCGAGAAGCACCACGTCCGCGTCCGCGGACAGCCCCATCTTCTTCCAGGCGTCCACGGCGGCGAGGCAGTGGCGGTCGACCAGTTCGAGCGCGGACGGGATGACACCGGACGCGGTCACGGCGCTCACCGCCTCACCCGCGGCGACCACCGACGAGAAGTAGCCCGCGACCGTCCGCTCCTGGAGGCGTGCCGGGCGCAGCCGCACCGTGATCTCCGTGATCACCCCGAGTGTGCCCTCCGAGCCCACCATCAGCCCGGCGAGGTCGTAACCCGCCACCCCCTTCGCGGTACGGCGTCCGAGCGAGACGACCTCGCCGAGCCCGTTGACCACTTCGAGGCCCAGCACGTAGTCGCGGGTCACGCCGTACTTGACGCAGCACATACCGCCCGCGTTGGTCGCGACGTTCCCGCCGATCGTGGACCAAGGGGAGCTCGCCGGATCCGGCGGGTACCAGAGCCCGTGCTCCGCGCAGGCCGCCCGGAGGTCGTCGTTGACCACACCGGGCTGGACCACGGCCAGCCGCTCGGCCGCGTCGATGTCGACGATCCGGTTCATGTCCTCGAACGACAGGATGATCGCCCCGTCCACGGCGTTGGCCCCGCCCGACAGGCCGGTGCCCGCGCCGCGCGGCACCAGCGGAATGCGGTGGGCGAGACAGTGGCGCACCACATCCCGGACCTCGTCGGTGCTCGCCGGGCGGACCACGGCCAGTGGCATCCCGTACGGAGCCCACTCGGCCTCGTCGTGCTGGTACCGGGTCAGGCCCGCCGGATCGGTCAGTACCCGCCTGGCCGGAATGCTGTCGACCGGTGCGTTCGCCACGATGGTGGCACCTCCCATAAAGATGTAGTACCCACCATTGTCGCGCGCGGAGCCGCCGGCCGTGGGGGAGCCCCCCCGTTCTCCGGAACGGACACCGCGTGCACCGGGCCCGGCGGGGACCTCGGTAGGCTCGGCCCGTTCATGAACACCGCACACCGAAGGACACAGGCACCGTGCCCGATACCGACAGAGCTCCCGGCACCGACGACCCGGACGGCACCGGCCGGGCAGGTCTGCGCGCCGACTGCGGGAACTGCTTCGGGCTGTGCTGTGTCGCGCTGACCCTGACCCGCTCCGCGGACTTCGCCATCAACAAGGACGCCGGCAAACCCTGCCGCAACCTTCAGGACGACTTCCGCTGCGGCATCCACACCAGGCTGCGTTCCGAGGGCTTTCCGGGCTGCACCGTGTACGACTGCTTCGGCGCCGGACAGAAGGTCTCGGGGGAGACCTTCGGCGGACAGGACTGGCGCGCGGCCCCGGAGAGCGCCCAGCGGATGTTCGAGGTCTTCCCGGTCATGCGCCAGTTGCATGAGCTGCTCTGGTATTTGACGGAGGCGGCCGAGCTGGCACCGGCCCGCCCCCTGCACGGCGAGATCGGCCGCACCCTCGACGAGACCGAGCGCCTCACCCACCTCGACGCCGACGCCCTCGCGGAGCTGGACGTCGCCGCCCACCGGGACGAGGTCGCGGCTCTCCTCTCGCGTACCAGCGAACTCGTCCGTGCCACCGCCCCTCTTAAGAAGAGGCGCGACCACCGCGGCGCAGACCTCATCGGCGCCCGGCTCAAGGGAGCCGACCTGCGCGGCGGCGACCTGCGCGGCGCCTGCCTCATAGCGGCGGACCTCACCGGTGCCGATCTCAGGCTCGCCGACCTCATCGGCGCGGACTTCCGGGACGCGCGACTGTCCGGTGCGGACCTGACCGGAGCGCTCTTCCTGACGCAGGCACAGCTCAACGCGGCCCGGGGGAACGGCGCCACCAGGATCCCCCTGTCGCTCAGCCGTCCCTCCCACTGGGAGCGTTGAAGGAGCCGCCGGAGCGATTACGCCCCCGGCGCGTCCCCTGCCGACGGGGCCTCCAGCGCCGCCTTGAGCCGCTGGAGCGTCGTACGGATGTTGCCGCGCTGGAAGTCCGCGAAGGTGTGGCCCCGGGTGGCCGCCCGGTCGAAGGCGTTGGCCAGGAAGTCCGGCCAGGCGCGGCGGTCGTCGGTCCAGGTCTCGGTGACCAGGGTGCCGCCGTCCGCCTCCTCGAACCGGTACTCCCAGGTGGCGATCGCGCCGGGGAGCCGCGGCCGCCGGGCGCCGATCGCGTGGACCCGGAAGGCGAACCGCTCGCCGGGATCGGCGGCGGTCACCGTGCACCGCGTCGTCCAGCTCATCCTGCCGCGCTTGTTGCGGCCCTCGAAGACCATGCCGACGTACGCCTCCCGGCGCTCCCCGAGCACCTTCGCGCCCCGGTTCTCCGGACTCCAGCGACCCATCGCGGTCGGGTCGCTGACCTGCGCGTACACCGCCGAGGGCGCGGCGGAGACCACCGTGCTGTCCGAGACGGACATGGTGCGGGTCATGAGGCACTTCCGATCCGCGGCCGACTGCGGCAACCACCGGGCGTCGGGACGGCCGCACGGCCGACGGGCTCCGGGGCCCCACACCCTACTGGCCGGTCACATACGCCGCGGCGGCGGGCGCCGCGACCGTCCCCGTATCCGGTGCCCGGGATCGAGAACGCATCCGCTCCGCTGTTCGTTGCACAGGTGGCGTATCCGGAACATCACCGAGAACCGGACCGAGGAGCCCCGCACATGCCCAGCCGCACAGACACCGGCCGTACCCAGCCCGGCAGCGCCGACGCGAGCCGCACCCGCCTGATCGAACGGCTCATGGAGCAGTTCCCGCACGTGCCGCGGGAAGCCGTCATCAAGGAGGATCTGCTGCGCGGCGGCCTGGCCTTCGACGAGTCCGCGCTCAGCGACAACGAGGGCGGTGACGTCAAGCCGAAGTCGTACTTCATCTTCTCCTTCGACCACGGCACCCTGCCCGAGCTGGGGGCCGCCGCCCTGCGCCGCCCGCCGGAGGAGATCGTCCTCACCGGCGGACCGTACGAACTGCGGCGCACCGTGGTCTCGGTGCGGGTGAACCCCACATCGCCCTACCGGGTCGCGGCCGACGCCGACGGTGTCCTCGGGCTCTACCTCGACGGCAGGCGGATCTCGGACGTCGGGCTTCCCCCGATGCCCGACTACTACCGGCACACGCTGGAGAACGGCAAGTCCGTGATGGAGGTGGCGCCCACCATCCAGTGGGGCTACCTCGTCTATCTGACGGTCTTCCGCGTCTGCCAGTACTTCGGCGCCAAGGAGGAGTGCCAGTACTGCGACATCAACCACAACTGGCGCCAGCACAAGGCGGCGGGACGCCCGTACACCGGAGTGAAACCGGTCGAGGAGGTCCTTGAGGCGCTGGCCATCATCGACCGCTACGACACCGCGAAGACGTCCACGGCCTACACGCTCACCGGTGGTGCCATCACCTCGCACATTGGAGGCCGGGACGAAGCCGACTTCTACGGCCAGTACGCGAAGGCCATCGAGGAGCGCTTCCCCGGCCGCTGGATCGGCAAGGTCGTCGCCCAGGCCCTGCCCAAGGCCGATGTGCAGCGCTTCCACGACTACGGCGTGCAGATCTACCACCCCAACTACGAGGTCTGGGACCCCCGGCTGTTCGAGCTGTACTGCCCCGGCAAGGAGCGTTACGTCGGCCGCGACGAATGGCACCGCCGCATCCTGGATTCCGCCGAGGTCTTCGGCGCCCGCAACGTCATCCCCAACTTCGTCGCGGGCGTGGAGATGGCCGAGCCGTTCGGTTTCACCACGGTGAAGGAGGCCATCGACTCCACCACGGAAGGCCTGCGGTTCTTCATGTCGCACGGCATCACGCCGCGCTTCACCACCTGGTGCCCCGAGCCCACGACGCCGCTGGGGAAGACGAACCCGGACGGCGCGCCGCTGGAGTACCACATCCGGCTGCTGGACGCCTACCGCTCGACGATGGAGGAGTACGGGCTGACCTCGCCTCCCGGCTACGGTCCGCCGGGTCCCGGACGCGCGGTGTTCTCCGTGAGCTCCTTCATGGACAGCCTGCCGGCCCGCCCCGACGACGAGAAGTCCTGACGACGAGAAGCCCTGACGGCGTGAGGCCCTGACCGGCGGTCAGCCGGCCGGGGCGTCCGCCGCGGCGGCGAGCTCCCGTACGACCTGGACGAAGCCGCGTACCAGCGCCGTGTCCTTGCCGTCCGCCCAGGCGAGCACCACCCGCAGCGGTTCCACATCGGTCAGCGGGACCCAGGCGAGATCCGGCCGCGCGTAGTACCGGGCCATGCTCAGGGGGGCGAAGCAGACGGAGGAACCCTCCGCCACCTGCTCCAGCATCTCCTCGACGTTGTCATTGGTCGGCCCCCACTTCGGACTCGAACCGTCCGGCCGGGGGTTGACCGCCCACCAGTCCACCCACTCGCGCGGCGCGCGCTGTGTCCACAGCAGGGGTTCGTCGGCCACTTCGAGCACCGATATGCCCGAACGGTCCGCCAGCGCGTGCCCGCGGGGCAGCCCGACGACACGCGGTTCGGTGTGCACCAGCTCGCCGCGCAGCCCGCTCAGGTCGTTCGGCAGCCAGACGAAGGCGACATCGGTCTGGCCGTCGCGCAGCGCGTCGGCCTCCTGTCCCCAGTCGTAGCGCTTGGGCGCCACCCGCACCCCGGGGTGGCGCCGGGCGAACTCCGCGCGGGCGCGCGTGGTGAGCTCGCCCGCGCCGCTCGCCTCGAAACCCACCCGCAGCACGCCGGTCTCACCGCGCGTGTGCCGCTCGGCCGCCGCCGATACCCGCTCCGCCTGGCGAACGGTCAGCAACGCCTCCGCGATCACGTCCTGCCCCGCCGCGGTCGCGGAGACGCCCCCGGCGTGCCGGTCGAACAGCCGCACCCCGAGCTCGGACTCCAGGCTCTTGAGGGCGTACGAGAGGGCGGGCTGGCTGACGAACAGCCGCCGGGCGGCCCGCCCCAGGTTCTCCTCCTCGGCGATCACCGTGAGGTAGTGCAGTTGACGCAGCTCCATCCAGGCATCATAAGTCGTCTTTATCGGCCGGACGGGTCTCTGTCTTGGACCGCCGGGGGAGCCGGATGACATAACTGAACCACCGCAACGAACCCGAGAACAGATGGAGTTGGCCATGAACGCCGAGCACCGTACGAACACCGGACACGCCGCGGCTGCCGGCGACGGGACGCCGGGCCGGGTCTGGCTGATCACCGGCGCCTCCTCCGGATTCGGCCGCGCCATCGCCTCCGCCGCACTCGCCGCCGGGGACACCGTCGTCGCCACTGCCCGCAGGCCCAAGACGCTCGACGACCTCGTCGCCGCGCACCCGGACCGCGCCGTCGCGGTCCAGCTGGACGTCACGGACACGGCGCGCATCGCGGACGTGGTCGCGGACGCCGTGCTCTGGTACGGGCGGATCGACGTGGTGGTCAACAACGCGGGGATGGGGTTGATCGGGGCCGTGGAGGAGACCAGCGACCGCGAGCTGCGTGATCTGATGGACCTGCACTTCTTCGGGCCGGCCGCGCTGGTGCGCGCGGTGCTGCCGCACATGCGCCGCAACGGCTCCGGCGCGATTGTCCAGATGAGCAGCATGGGCGGCCGGTTCACCTTCCCCGGTGTCGGCGCCTATTCGGCCACGAAGTTCGCGCTGGAGGGCCTGTCAGAGGCGCTTGCCGCCGAAGTGGCCCCGCACGGGATCAAGGTGCTGATCGTCGAGCCCGGCTCGTTCCGGACAGGGTTCGCCGGGGGCGGCGCCCTGCACCAGTCGGCGGCGCTGCCCGCGTACGAGGCGACCGTGGGCCCGGTCCGTTCCGATCTCCCGGGCTCGGACGGCAAGCAGGAGGGGGACCCGGCCAAGGCGGCTACAGCGATCCTCGCCGCCCTGGACGCCCCGGACACCCCACTCCGGCTGCCGCTCGGCAACGACGCCACGGACGCGGTGCTCGGCGCCCTCGACGCTTCCCGCGCCGAGGTCCTGACCTGGGAGAAGGTCAGCCGCAGCACCGCCTTCGAGGACTGACGGACCGAACCGCCGGGGCGGGCCCCGAACCCGGTGTCAGGTCAGGATCTCCGCGCCCGGCGTCAGGCCCGGTCCTCCGGGTCCGGTGTCAGGCCCGCCACTCGGCGGTGCGCTCGGGGGACGCCGCGGCCAGGGCCTTCTCGATGGCTGCCGCGTCACCCCGGTCGCCGTACACCGGCGTCCCCGGCTGCTGGCGCCACGACGTGTCGAGCCCTCCGGCGTCCACGGTGTCGAAGCCCAGTTCGTCGATCAGCTCACGGACCGCCGCCTTGGCGGCCGCGTCGTCACCGGCCACCGGGAGAGCCTGCCGGCCGGCGGTGCCGGCCGGCAGGCCCCGGTTGAGGATGTCCTGCGCGTACGTCCCGTTGAAGGCCTTCACGACGGAGTGGCCGATCTGGGTCTCCGTCCAGCGGCTCTCCGGCAGGCCCTCCTCGATGGCGGCGATGCGGCCGTCGCGCTGCGGGTAGTAGTTGCCGGTGTCGATGACCGCGACCCCCTCCGCGGCGGCGTCAAGGAATCCGGCGGGCAGCGCGGGGACGGCCTTGAGCGGCACGGTCACGACCACGACCCGGGCGTCCCGGGCGGCCTCCGCCGCGGTGACCGCGGTGGCGCCGGTCTCCTGGGCCAGCTCGGCGAGTGTCTCCGGGCCGCGTGAGTTGGCGACGGACACCTCATGGCCCAGTGCCGCCAGCCGCCTGGTGAGATTGCCGCCGATGTTTCCCGCGCCAATGATGCCGATCTTCATGGTCCGACCTCCGATGGTGCCCGCGCTGCCTGAATTGGTGCCCGCGTTGCGTGAAATGGCTCCTGCCGGTTCACCAACCCCGTCCGGCCCGGGGCTATTCCGGGTGACGGAGAAACGATTCCTCTACCCCACCGGCGGATGGGACGCGTAAGTCGCGGGCAGTTAACGGATGAGAAAGCGGAATCACCCGGACCACTTGAAGGCGGTGCCCATGCTCCACGGTGTCGACGTCAGTTCCCATCAGTCGTCCATCGATACGGACGGTCTGGACTTTGTCTTCATCAAGGCCACTGAGGGGCGCTCGTACGTCAACCCGCATCTGGCCGAGCAGACCAAACGCGCACGCGACGCGGAATGTGTGGTCGGCTTCTACCACTTCCTGTGGCCCGGGAATATCGCGGCGCAGGCGGCGTACTTCCTGAGCAAGGCACCGGAGAAGGCGGGGGAACTGCTGGCCGTCGACTGGGAGGAGAACGGTGAGGGAACCCGCGCCAGCAACGCAGAGAAGGACCAGTTCATCCGCGAGGTCAAACGGCTGCGGCCGCACCACCGGGTCCTGCTGTACTGCAATCGCTACTTCTGGCTGAACCACGACACCACGTCGTACGCCGGGGACGGTCTGTGGATCGCGGACTACGTCACGGCGGGCAAGCCCCGCATCAAGGCCTCCTGGCGTATTCATCAGTACACCGATCACCCCCTGGACAAGGACGTCGCGGACTTCTCCTCGCGGGCGGCGATGCGCACCTGGGCGAAGGGGTAGCGGCTCGGCCGACGGCGACAAGGGGCGAGATCCGGCCATCCGAAATACTCTGTTACGAGGCTTGTGTGCTCGCGGCGCGTCTTCGCGTGCCGGGCAGGCACACCGCACCGAAGCGGAGGAGTACGCATGAGGGCCGCCGTCGTCCGCAGCTTCACCGAGCCCCTCGTCGTCGAGGACCGGCCGGTCCCCACCCCGGCCGGACACCAGGTCCTGGTCCGCATGGAGGCTTCCGGGCTCTGCCACACCGACATCCACGCGGCCCAGGGGGACTGGCCGGTCAGACCGAGTCCGCCCTTCGTCCCCGGCCATGAGGGGATCGGCATCGTCGAGGCGGCCGGCGACCAGGTCACCCATCTCGCGGTGGGCGACCGGGTGGCCATCCCCTGGCTCGGCGAGGCGTGCGGACACTGCGACCACTGCGTCTCCGGGTGGGAGACGCTCTGTCTGGCGCAGGAGAACAGCGGCTACTCGGTCGACGGCAGCCACGCCGAGTACGCCCTCGCCCACGGGAACTACGTCGTGCCTGTGCCCGACGGCATCGACCCGCTGGACGCGGCGCCCCTGACCTGCGCGGGTGTCACCACCTACAAGGCGGTCAAGCTCTCCGGCGCGCGCCCCGGCACCCGCGCCCTCGTCTCCGGTATCGGCGGACTGGGGCACCTCGCCCTTCAGTACGCGCGGATCTTCGGCGCCGAGACCGTCGCCGTCGACGTCACCGACGAGAAGCTGGCTCTGGCCCGGGAGCTGGGCGCCGATCACGTCATCGACGCCCGCGTCCAGGACGTCGCGGAGGAGACCCGCCGGCTCGGCGGCGCCGACGCGGCGATCTCCCTCGCGGTGAGCAACGAGTCGTTCGGCGCGGCCTACAGCGCGCTGCGCAGGGGCGGCACCCTCGTCCTGGTGGCCCTTCCCGCGGAGGGCAAGCTCGAACTCCCGGTCTTCGACACGGTGCTGAACGGTACGAAGGTCATCGGCTCGATCGTCGGAACCCGTCAGGACCTGACCGAAGTCTTCCAGCTGCACCGGCTCGGCCGCACCCGTGTGGTCCGCGAGAGCCGGGATCTGGCGGACATCAACTCCGCGATCGGCGAAGTCCTCAAGGGGCAGGTGTCCGGACGCCTCGTCTTCGATCTCGGCGGCCCGCCCGCCTGATCGGCGCACCCGCGCCGAGAAGGCGTCCGGGACGGTACCGGGCGCGGCGGCCAGGTCGCTGACCCGTTCGGGCCGCCCCGTGCGGCAGACTTCTGCGGTGACCACAGCCGCGGCTCAGCCGCCTCGTGACCGTGCGCTCGGGCGCGGTATCTCCACTCTCATCCCGCAGGCCGCGACCGCGACCCCGGCCGAACAGGCCGCGGCGGTCCTCACGGCGATGCAGAGCGTTCCGGTGCGGGTCGGCGTGCTCCAGGCGGCCGTGGTGCTGCTTGAGGAGCGGGTCCGTGCGACGAGCGACGACGCGGAACGCGCGGCGGCCGCGACGACCGTGGCGATGCTCCGTACGGCGATCAGCCAGGCCCGCTGATCCAGTACTCCGGCATCGCGGGCGACGGTGAAATCGGTCGCGCGGTGATCGACAACTCTGCCATCCTGATCCCCGCGCCCGGCTGGGGCGGGGGAGTGAAGGACGGCTGAGCGACGTTGACAAGTGTTTTCGAAACGACCTGCGGCCCGGTGCGGGGAAGAGACCCGGACCGGGATGTCGTCGCCGTCCTCGGCATCCCGTACGCCGAGCCGCCCTTCGGGGCGGGCCGGTTCCGGGCGCCGCGACCCCGCGGCCCCTGGGCGGGCATCCGTGACTGCGTGGACTTCGGACCCGTCGCGCCGCAGTCCGCGCAGCTGCCGGACGCACCGGGCTGGTCGCCCGGCGACGAGGACATCCTCAGCCTCAATATCTGGACCCCGGCGTCCGGGAACGCCGTAGCCGGGGCCCGGCTGCCGGTGCTCGTCTGGATCCACGGGGGCGCCTACACCTTCGGTTCCGGTGCCCAGCCGGACTTCGACGGCGCCGCGCTCGCCCGCGCCGGGCTGGTCGTGGTCACCCTCAACTACCGCCTCGGGTTCGAGGGCTTCGGCCATGTTCCTGCCGACGGCCCCGACCCCTGCCCGCCCAACCGCGGGCTGCTCGACCAGATCGCCGCCCTGACATGGGTGCGCCGCGAGATCGCCGCCTTCGGCGGGGATCCGGACAACGTCACCGTGGCAGGGCAGTCCTCCGGAGCCGCGTCGGTGGCCTGCCTGATGGCGATGGACAGCGCACGCGGGTTGTTCCGGCGAGCGATAGCGCACAGCGTGGTCGGCCCCTGCTACTCACCTCAGCTCGCGGAGCACCTCATGGAGAAGGTGGCCGCAGAGGCGGGCGTCCCCGCGACGGCCGCCGGGCTGACGGCCGCCTCGCCGCAGGCGCTGGTGCGAGCATCCGACGCCGTCCTGGACGGATACCGGCAGGACCCGCACTCCGGACGGCACCACTGGGACCCGGTCATCTACGGCCCGGTCGCCGACGGCGTGTGGCTGCGCGGCGACCCGCTCGCCCTCCTGGCCGGCGGGGCGGCCCGCGGCATCGACCTGCTCGTCTGCCACACCACCCAGGAGTACTGGCTGCTGGACGCGGTCGGCAGCAGTGCGAAGGTCACTACAGAGCCACAACTGAGCCGATTCGCGGCGGACTTCGGACTTCCGGATCCGTTGACGCGCGGCTACCGGGCGCTCATGCCGGAAGCCCCCGTGGGCGACGTCCATCTCGCCCTGTACGGGGACCTGATGTTCGGCGAGTACAGCAGCCGGTTCGCCGACGCCCACGCACGGGCGGGCGGGCGCACCTTCCTCTCGCGCTTCGCGCGGCAGCGCGGCGGATCGCAGCCGGTGGCCTACGCCTGGCACTGCGCGGACGTCCCGTTCGCCTTCGGGAACCTCGACAAGGAGAGCGTCCGGTTCCTGATCGGCGGCGCCCCGACGGCCGCCGACCATCACCTCTCGGAGCGGATGGCCGCCGCCTGGGCCGGATTCGCCACCAACGGCGAACCGGGCTGGGAGCCGCTCGCCGCCGACGGTCCGGTCCGGACCTGGGAGACGACGGATACCGGCAGAGCGCCGGCCCCCGCCCACTGGTCGGACAGCGGGACGGTCCGCGCGCTGTGGCGGGGCTTCGACTACCGGCCCCTGCCCCTCCCGTAACCCGCCGCACTCCCGCACCGGGTTCACGGGCTCGCCCCGTGGATCCGGTGCCACCACGACGGCGTGGGTATGTCCCGAAGCGCCGGACGATACGGACGGAGTCGTCCGGCGCCACTCGTGCATTGGCATGGACCTGTAAACAACTCTGGGCTACAGTCCGGAACGGCACACTCTGAGAGCGCTCTCAGACGAGACGCCTCCCGGACGCCTGCTGTTCCTCCCCCACTTCGCCGGAACAACAGAAGGGCCAATGCCTTGAGACGCATCACAGCTCTGAGAACCGCACTGTCCGCCGTGCTCCTCGTCGGAGCCTGGGCGGGCGCGGGCTTCCCCTCCGCCTCCGCCGCCGACACCCCCGCCACCGCCTCCCGCGCCGGTTCCGACGCACTCCCGGCGTCCGCCGGACTGCTCACCGCCATGCAGAAGGACTTCGGGCTGACAGAGAGCCAGGCGAAGGCGAGGCTGTCCGCGGAGAAGACGGCGACCGCCATCCAGGGAAAGGCGGAGCGCGCCGCCGGAGACACCTACGGCGGCTCCTGGTTCGATCCGTCGACGGGCAGCCTCACAGTGGCCGTCACCAGCGCGAAGCAGCGGGCGGCCGTGCGGGCGACCGGTGCCGACGTCCGCCTGGTCACCCACACCGCGCGCCAGCTGGACGCCGTCAAGGCACGGATCGACACGTTCGACGCGCCCGCCGGGGTCAGCAGCTGGCACGTCGACCCGAAGGCCAACAAGGTCGTCGTGAACGTCGTCGCCTCCGCGCAGGATGACAACGATGTCCGCACGTTCGTCGAGAAGGCCCGCGACGCCGGACCGGTCGTCGTGGAACAGACCGCCCGGGCACCGCGGACCTTCGCCGCCGGGACCGTGGGCGGCGACCCGTACTACACCGGCAACGTACGGTGCTCCATCGGCTTCTCCGTCATCGGCGGCTTCGTCACCGCCGGACACTGCGGACAGGCGGGTGCGTCCGTCAGCGGCTGGGACGGCTCCGCCATCGGCAACTTCCAGGGGTCGTCGTTCCCCGGTGACGACTACGCCTGGGTGAGCGTCGGCAACGGCTGGTGGACCGTCCCCGTGGTCATCGGCTGGGGCACCGTCTCCGACCAGCTCGTACGCGGCTCCGCCGTCGCTCCCGTCGGCGCCTCGATATGCCGCTCCGGTTCCACCTCCCACTGGCACTGCGGCAACGTACTGGCCACCAACGACACGGTGAACTACAGCCAGGGCGCCGTCTACGAGATGACCAAGACCAGCGTGTGCGCGGAGCCGGGCGACTCGGGCGGCTCCTTCATCAGCGGCGACCAGGCGCAGGGAGTCACCTCGGGCGGCTGGGGCGACTGCAGCTCGGGTGGCGAGACCTGGCACCAGCCGATCAACGAGATCCTGAACCGGTACGGGCTGACGCTCCACACGGCCTGATGTCCAGCGCGACCTGACGTTCCACCCGGCCCGAGTACCACGCCGGGTACCGGGGGCCTGTCGCGCGGAGTGCCCACTCCGCGCGACAGGCCCTTCGCGTGCGAAAGTTGGCCGGAGCCCTGCCCGCGCCCCACCGGAGCGCCCCCTGCTCCAGGCCGTCACGACGACGGTGATCCCGCGCCGTCCCCAGGACGTACACTCCACTCATGGGTCACATGGATGCGGTGAGGGAGTGCCTGCGACAGGCACCTCACCCGCTGTGCCCCGCAGCCAACCAGGCGCGCTGCCGCGCCCTGCACGGTCACGGCTGACCAGGAACCACCGCCGGCCCCGCGCCGCGCCGTCGTTCCGCTTCCGGCCGCGCCCGCCCACTCCGCCCACGGAGCTCTTCCACCGCTTTCGCTGCGTACACAGCGGCATCCCACACCATGCGCGGCTCCCGAGGAGCTCCGTCGGCAACCCCGGCGGCGCCCGCCGGGGGCCCAGCCGCATCTTCGAGAGGACCCCGCATGAATCTGAGGGAGTTGCTGGCCGGGCACGATCACGAGGTACTCCTCGGTGACCCGGAGACCCCGATCACCGCCGGAGCCTGCTTCGACGCCCACCGCGTGACACCGGGTTCGCTCTACATCGCCGTTCCCGGCCACCGCGAAGGCGGCCCGGAGGCCGTCGGCCCGGCACTCGCGCGGGGTGCCGTGGCGGTGTTGGTGGGCAACGAGGGGCCGGACATTTTGGCGGCGGTGCGGGCGTCCCCCGGCGGCGCGTGCGTGGTGCGGGTGGCGGACACGCGTACGGCGGCCGCGGTGGTCACCTCCCGCTACCACGGAGAGCCCGGCCGGAGCATGGACATGGTGGCCGTCACCGGTACCAACGGGAAGACCTCGGTCTCGTACATGGTCGAGTCCGTACTCAGGATCGCCGAGGGCGCGCGGGTCGGCGTGATCGGCACCGCCGGCAGCCGGATCGGTGACGAGCTCATCCCGATGCCGCGCTCCGTCCTCACCACACCTGAGTCACCGGACTTCCAGTACCTCCTGGGGCACATGCGCGACCACGAGGTCGGCACGGTCGTGCTGGAGGCCACCTCGATGGGTCTCCTGCACCACCGGGTGGACCGCGGCTTCCTCGACGTGGGCATCTTCACCAACCTCACCCAGGACCACCTGGACGACCACGGCACCATGGAGAACTACCGCGACGCCAAACTCCGCCTCTTCCAGGGGCTTTGCGAGAGGGCCGTGGTCAACGCGGACGACCCGGTGGGCGCCGCCATCGCCCCGACGATGCCGGGCAGGGTCACCACGTACGGCATCGACGCCGAGGCCGACTACCGGGCCACGGACCTGAGCATGAACGCCTTCGGCACCCGCTTCACCCTCCACCACGAGGGCAGCAAGTACCCGGCCGCGATCCCCGTCCCCGGACGGTTCTCCGTGTCCAACGCACTGGCCTCGGTGGCCGCCTGTCACCTCCTGGGCCACGATCTGGCCGGACTGGTGGCCGCACTCGACCGGATGCCACCCGTCCCCGGCCGGCTGGAGCGCTTCGAGACGCCGCGCGGCACCGCGGTGATCGTGGACTACGCCCACTCGCCGGACTCCCTGGACAAGGTCCTCGGCGCGGTCCGGGACTTCTCGCGGGGCGGCCGGGTCATCACGGTCTTCGGCTGCGGCGGAGACCGGGACGTCACCAAGCGGGCCCGGATGGGCGAGATCGCCGGAACCCGCTCCGACCTCTGCGTCCTGACCTCGGACAACCCCAGGAACGAGGACCCCGAAGCGATCATGGACCAGATCGTTCCGGGCCTGGAGGCCACCGGAACCAGGTTCGAACGCCGCGCGGACCGGCGCTCCGCGATCGCCTTCGCCCTGGAGAGCGCGGGCCCCGACGACATCGTGCTGGTGGCGGGCAAGGGCAGCGAGCCGTACCAGATCGTCGGCGAACAGCTGATCCCGTTCAGCGACATGGCGACGGTGCGCGAACTCGCCGCCCTCCAGGGCTGACAGCGGGCCCCCCGGAAGCCCGCGCGCGTCAGGCCGGCCCGAGCTCCACCGGCCCCAAGCCTTCGCTCTCCGGCCGGCCCGTGCGCGTACAGCGGCCCGCCGAAGGCTCCCTGAGCGCCGGTCAACCTTCCGGAGACCCGTAGTACTTGGGAGCTACGTGACAGGTGCGGTCCCGGGAGGGACGCCGACGACAGGGCGCGGTCCATAACTTCGTACCGGATGCGATTCACGCATCCGGTACGGAAGGACCCCAGCCCCCATGCCCGTCCGCCTCCGCAACAGCCGGCTGCGCCGCACCCTGCTGGCCGCGCTCATCGCCGCCTCGGTCGCCGCCCCCGTGTCCGGAGCCTCCAGCCCCGCGGCGGTCCCGGCACCCGCCCCGGCGCCGCTCCCCCCGCTGCGGGACGCCGCTCGGGGCACCCTCGACGCCCGGTACGCCGCCACCCGCGACGGCGTCCTGGCCGCCGGGCGCATGGCCGCGCGTCACGGGGACCGGAAGCGGGCCGCCGCGCTGCGCGGGATGGCGGACCCCCGTCGCCACTTCCTCCTCTTCGACGGCCGCGACGGCGGCCGCACAGCCGAGGTGTTCGGAGATCTGACGCGGGCCGAGCGGATCGCCGTACTGGTGCCCGGCGCCGATACCAACCTCGACCGGTACTGGCGACTGAGGAACGACTCCACCGCCCTGCGAAGGGAGTTGGGGCCGAAGGCCGCCGTCGTCGCATGGCTCGGCTACCGGACACCGGCCACGGTGAGCCCGGCGGCGCTCACCACCGGACGGGCCGACACGGCGGCACCCGGGCTGACCCGGTTCGCGGACGAACTGCACACGGTCAGGCCGGCCGCCAGGATCTCCCTGCTCTGCCACTCCTACGGCTCGGTCGTATGCGCCCGAGCCGCGCCCGGCCTGCGGGGAGTGGCCGCCCTCGTCCTCTACGCCAGCCCCGGCACGGGTGCCGGCGACGTCCGTGCCCTGCACACCCGTGCCACCGTCTGGGCGGGCAGGGCAACGGCGGACTGGGTGGCGGACGTTCCGCACACCCGGCTCCGCCTCCCCTTCGTCTCGATCGGCTTCGGAGCGGACCCCGTGTCACCGGGGTTCGGCGCCCGCGTCTTCGACGCGGGAACTGGCGGGCACAGCGACTATCTCAAGCCCGGCTCCCGGTCGTTGAAGAACATCGCCCGCATCGTCTCGGGCACCGAGCCCTCCGGGGGGAGCCGGCATGCGTGAGCTCATCGAGCGGATCGAAGCCGCGACCCCGTCCCACCGCGACCGGGCTGTCGACGCGCTGCGTGCCCTCGCCATCCTCGGAGTCGTGCTCGGCCACTGGCTGGTGACCGCCATGGTCGTCGACAGCGGCAGCGTCCACGCCGCGAGCCCGCTCCAGCGGACACCCGAACTCGCCCCGGTCTCCTGGGTGTTCCAGACCCTCGCGGTGTTCTTCCTGGTGGGCGGTGAGGTGGCGGCCAAGAGCTATGAGTCGTCCCGCGCCCGTGGCGCCACCTACGGTCACTGGCTCGGCGCCAGGACCGCCCGGCTGTTCCGGCCGGTCGCGGCGCTGCTGGTGGTCTGGACCGTGACGGCCGGCACGATGTTCGTCTCCGGAGTCGGCTACGACAATCTGCACGCCCTGCTCAAACTGGTGCTCTCACCCCTGTGGTTCCTGCTGGTCTTCGCCGGGCTCACCGCGCTGACCCCGCTCGTCGCCCGCCTCCACCCGCTGTGGCCCGTCGTCGTGGTCATCCACGTCGACATCATCAGGCTGGGACTCGACGGCCCCGCCCGGCTCGGCTGGATCAACGTGGCCGCGGGCTGGCTGGTGCCGTACTGCCTCGGAACCGCCTGGGCCCGTGGGGAACTGCGGTCGCGTACGACCGGCTGGACCCTGCTCATCGGCGGCGCGACCGCCACCGCGCTGCTGGTCCTCCTCGCCGGATACCCCGCCTCCATGGTCGGCGTACCGGGCGCGGGCATCTCCAACCTCGACCCGCCGACCCTGGCCGCCGTCACCTTCGGACTGGCTCAGTGCGGGGCGGCACTGCTCCTGTCGGGGCCACTGCGGCGGATCCTCGTGAGGCCTGCCGCCTGGGCGGCGGTGGCGCTGGTCAACCTCAGCGCCATGACCGTCTTCCTCTGGCACCAGACGGCGATGCTCGCGGTCACCGCGACCGGGCTCCTCACCGGACGCACCCTGCCCGGGCTGCACACCCGCCCGGACGGGGCGCAGTGGATCATCGCCCGGCTCCTGTGGCTGCCGGTCTTCGCCGTCGCGCTGACGGCGTGCTGGGCGGCGTTCAGAACGTACGAACAGCGCCGGCGGGGACGGACCACGGTGGTGCGGGAAGGACGACCCACTAGTGCTTGCGAGACACACCGTGCCTAGAGTGACAGCCATGCACAGGCTATGGGCGGGAGCCGGGGCGCAGCTGACGGAGCGTCTGAGAGCCCTCCCGCGCAGCCTCGTCCACGATCTGTGGACCACTGCCGTCGATCCTCCGCCCCGGCCGGACCGGCCCTCGCTGCACGACTGGCTCCCCGCCTTCCTGCTGCCGCTCGTGGTGTGCACGGTGCCGCTCGCGGTCTTCAGCATCAACACGCTCGTGGCGCAGTACGGAATGGACAACCGCAGCGCCGTACTCCTCGGCGTACTGCAGTCCGTGGCATTCATCGCCGCCCTGTACCGACCGGTGCCGGCCTGGTGGGCGGTGACCACCGTCATGATCGTGGTCGCGCTGACCGCGCGGCCCCAGGACGGCGACGGCTCGATTCCCTGGACCGTGTCCGGAACCGTCGCGCAGGCGGGGGTGCTGCTGGTGATGGCGCTGCGACTGCGGCCCAGGGTCGGTGTCGAGGCCCTCGTCCTCTGCGTGCTGGCGGGGCTGGTCTGCAACCCCGCCGACTTCGTGCGTCCGACAGTCGACACACGGGTCGCCGTGGCCGTCCTCGTCGCGGCCGTCGTGGTCGGTGTGGCGCTGCGTGGCCGTCAGGTCGCCCGCACCGAACTCGTGGTTCAGGAAGAACGCACGGAGCAGGAGCGCAGCCGCCGCACCCTCCTGGAGGAGCGCAACCGCATCGCCCGCGAACTCCACGACGTGGTCGCCCATCACATGTCGGTGATCTCCATCCAGGCGCAGGTCGCCCCGCACCTCGTGGAGCACCCCTCCGACGAGCTCAAGGAGAACCTCGCGGGTATCCGTGAGAACGCCGTCGACGCACTCACCGAACTGCGACGCGTCCTGGGCGTCCTCCGCTCGGAGGACACGCTGTCCGCCGAGGCGCGACACAGCCCCCAGCCCACCCTCGACCGCCTGCCCGAACTGCTCGACAACGTGCGAGGGGCAGGCCTCAGGGCCACGACCGAGCTCACCGGCACACCGCGGCCCCTCCCGCCCGGCGTCGATCTCTCCGCGTTCCGGATCGTCCAGGAATCCCTCAGCAACGCCATCCGGCACGCGCCCGGGACGGCGGTGCACGTCAAGATCGCCTACCGGCCCGGCTGCCTCGCCGTCCGCATCACCAACACGGCGCCGGAAGACCCGGCCCCGCCCCCGCGCGCCATCGGCCACGGGCTGCTCGGCATGCGGGAACGCACTGCCATGCTGGGCGGGGACTTCGCCAACGGGGCCACTCCCGAAGGCGGTTACGAGGTCGTGGCGATACTTCCCCTGGAGGAACCCGCACTTTCCCTGGAGGAACCCGTATGAGCATCCGCGTGATCATCGCCGACGACCAGATGATGGTCCGCCAGGGGTTCACGGTCCTGCTCGACGCCGAGCCGGATATCGAGGTGGTCGGTCAGGCGGTCGACGGCCTGGACGCCGTGGCCAAGGTCGCCGAACTCGCCCCGGACGTGGTGCTGATGGACATCCGCATGCCCGGCGTCGGCGGCATCGAGGCCACGCGCCGCATCACGGAACCCGCCGGGTCCACGGTGAAGGTCCTCGTCCTGACCACATTCGACCTGGACGAGTACGTGTACGAGGCCCTGCGCGCGGGTGCCTCCGGATTCCTCCTCAAGGACGCCTCCGCGGCCGAACTCGCGGAGGCCGTCCGGGTGGTGGCCGCCGGTGACGCCCTCCTCGCCCCGAGCATCACCAAGCGCGTGATCGCGGAGTTCTCCCGCGTCACCCGGACACTCCGCATCCCGGAGCGGGGCCGGGCGGGCGACCTGACGGAACGCGAGACCGAGGTCCTGGCGCTCATCGCGCAGGGACTCTCCAACGCCGAGATAGCCGTGCACCTGGTGGTCGCGGAACAGACGGTCAAGACCCACGTCGGCCGCATCCTGGTCAAGCTGGGACTCCGGGACAGGACCCAGGCCGCGGTGTTCGCCTACGAGACCGGCCTGATACGCCCGTCCGGCCGGTGAAGCCCCCGGATCGGCTACGGCCCGACACGGCGGTCAGACGCCGAAACCCCGTGCGGTGAAGCCCGCGCGGGCAGCGAGCGAGGCCAGCTCCTCCACCCGCGCGGCCCGCAGGCACACCACCGGATAGCAGTCGGACTCGATGTCGAGAACGGCGAGCGCCGCTCCGACGTCGCGGAAACACCGGCCGCACGCTTCCAGGAAGTCATGGGTCGGCAGACCCATGACATCCGCCCCGACCAGTACCCAGGGGTCCACAGACGGCCGGGAGGCGAGCCCACGCAGCCGGGACCGGATCTCGTGGGAGTCCTCCTTCCAGTCCAGCTCCGCCAGCAACCGGTGCTCGGACAGCGCGTCGACGAGCGCTATCCACGCGAGGCCGGGAACGGGCCCCTCGATGCCCCGGTCCGCCAGCGTGTCGGCGTGGTCGCGTACGTAGCCCGCCGGGTCGTCGTGGGCGTGAAGCACCCGTGCGGCGACAGCCCCATGGGCCGGAGCGAGCAAAGCCGCGACAGCGGCCAGGGAGGTACGGGGTTCGTCGGTGCCCGACATCGTGCGCTCCTTCGGCGGCCGTCGGACCGCGTCCGGTCGACCGCGTTCGGCCGGGTGAATCCGGCTGCGCGATCCCAGGGCGGGATTCGGGCAGCCGGATTCCGGCAGTGTGCTGAGGACGCCCGGTCCGGCGCCCTCAGAAAACCCTGCCACGGGGGTACGACAACGAGCCCCGGACGGACGGGCTCAGACCCCCGCTGCCCGCGCCGCCTCGTACACCTCGGTCGCCACGTCGATGAGCTCCGTGGCGTCACGCGTGGTGCCCTGGAGGTCCAGCATGATCTCCGTGACGCCGGTGGCGGCGTGTGCCACCAGGTCCTCGACGATCTGCGCCACACTTCCCTGGAACGGCTGCCGGTCGTCGCCCTCCACCGGCTTGGCGCTGTACCGCGCGTTCGCGCGGGCGCAGACGGCGAGCGGCCGCTCCCGACCACGCTCGGCGGCGGCGTCCTGCACCCGCTGCCACTGCTCGGCCAAGGCCGACGCCCCCATGGCCACGGGCATCCAGCCGTCCGCCCGGTCGACCAGCCGGCGAACGGCCCGGGGGCCGCTCGCCGCGAGGAGGACCGGGATCGGGCGGGCGGGCTTCGGCCCCACCACGGACGGGGCGATCGTGGTCAGGGTCCCCTCGTACGAGACGGGGTCAGGCCCCCAGACGGCCGCGAACACGTCCAGCAGCTCGTCCAGCACCGCGCCGCGCTGCTCGAAGGGAGCGACGGACGCGGCGGCGTACTCGTCCAGGGACCAGCCCGTCCCCAGCCCCGCGACCACCCGGCCACCGCTGGCGGCGTCCAGCGAGGCGAGCGAGCGGGCCAGCTGGAAGGGGATGTGGAGCGGCGCGACGAGAACGCTGGTGCCGAGCCGGGCGCGGTCGGTGGCCGAGGCGGCGAGCGTCATGGTGATCAACGGATCCGCGACGCCCCGGTAGTGGTCCGGCCAGGCCAGGCCCGGTACTCCGTAAAGGCCTTGGGTGGCCGGTTCGGGAAACAGAACCCGCTCGAAGACCCACAGACTCTCGTAGCCGGCCGCTTCTGCGGCCCTTGCCACGTCGGGCACGTCGCGGCCGATGTCGTACTGCTTCATCTGCGGAAGGCCAAGACCGAGCGGGATCGGCATACGACTGTCTCCCTCTATGAGATGTATGGGACAACTACCTTACGACGGAGTCCCGCTGACAGGGTGTCCTAGCCGGTGAAGTGATGGCTCCCGGAGCCGACCCGGTACACCGCGCAGCCCTCCTCCTCGCGCAGGAACGTGGCGTGGGTGTGGGTGACCGAGTCCGGGGCGTCCGAGGGGACCCACACCTCCGCGGTCGTGTTGGGAGGCACGGTGCAGCGCAGATCGATGGAGCCCGAGCGCAGTTTCCACCGGGTGGAGACGGGTCCGTAGACCGAGGCGAACGTGGCGCGGGCGGATGTGACGTCGCCGCCCGGCCGGGGCCGGATGACGATCTCGCGGAAGCCGGGCCGGCCCGCCGCGATGCCCGCGATGTTCGTGTACATCCACTCACCGACCGAACCGTAGGCGTAGTGGTTGAAGGAGTTCATGTCCGGGGTCTGGAATCCGCCGTCCGGCTGGATGGAGTCCCATCGCTCCCACATGGTGGTGGAGCCCTTGTCGATCTGGTAGCCCCAGCTGGGGAAGGAGCGCTGCTGGAGCAGGCGGTAGGCGACATCGGTGTGCCCGGTGTCGGTGAGGACGGGCAGCAGCCTGGGCGTACCGAGGAAGCCCGTCGACAGGTGCCAGTCCTTGGCCTCGATCAGTGCGACGAGCCGGTCCGCCGCCGCCGTGCGCAGGGAGTCGGGCAGCAGGTCCATCGACAGGGAGAGGACGTACGCCGTCTGGGTGTCGCCCTTCACCCGCCCCTCCGGGGTGACGTACGCGGCCTGGAACGCCGTGCGTATCCGGGTGAAGAGGTCGACGAACGGTGCCGGATCCTCGCCCAGCTCCGTCGCCGTCCGGGCCGCCAGGTCGGCACTGTGCGCGAAGTACGCGGTGGCGATGACGTCCTTCGGCGTCTCGTCGGAGACGTTCAGCCAGTCGCCGTAACCGGCGGCCGGCCGCAGCAGGCCGTCGCTGTTCTTCTCCAGGTACGCCAGCCAGGCCCGGATCGACGGCCAGGCGTCCTTGAGGACCTGCCGGTCCCCGTACGCCCGGTACAGCGACCACGGGACGGTGACGCCCGCGTCGCCCCAGCCGGCCGCGCCGTTCCCGACGTTGCCGACAATGGGCGCCACGTCGGTGAAGGAGCCCTCCGCGGTCTGGGCGTCGCGCAGGTCGACGAGCCACTTGGTGAGGAAGCGGGCCGACTCCATCGTGTACGCGGCCGTCGGCGCGAAGACGTTGATGTCGCCCGTCCACCCCAGACGCTCGTCGCGTGCGGGCGTGTCCGTGGGGATGGAGAGGAAGTTGCCGCGCTGGCCCCAGGTGATGTTGCTGTGCAGCTTGTTGAGCATGGGGACGTCGGTCTCGAACTCGAAGGTGAACGGGGCGGACGTGTGCATCACGCGACCGGTCAGCGCACTGGCCGGGGGAGCGACGGGCAGTCCGGTCACCTCGACATAGCGGAACCCGTGGAAGGTGAAGCGGGGTTCGTACGTCTCGGAGCGGCCGCCCTTGAGGACATAGGTGTCGGTCGCCGCGGCGCTGCGGAGATTCGCGGTGTAGACCGTGCCGTCGGGATTGAGGACCTCGGCATGGCGCAGCCGCACCGTCGTGCCCGCGTCGCCCGACAGCCGCAGCCGCACCGAGCCGACCATGTTCTGGCCCAGGTCGTAGACGAAGACGCCGGGCGAGGGCTCGGTCACCTTCCTGGCGGGAAGCTCCTTCGCCACCCGTACCGGGCCGTCCAGTTGCGCGACGACCAGGCGGGGCGCGTCCTCGCCCGCGCCGCTGACCTCGGACCAGGTGCGGTCGTCGAAGCCCGGCGAGGTCCAGCCGGGGGTCTCCTTGCGCGCGTCGTACGTCTCCCCGCCGAGGAGGTCGGCGGAGAGGATCGGTCCGGCGGCGGCCCGCCAGTCCGTGCCCGACGTGATCCGCTTCTTCGTGCCGTCCGTGAACTCGATCTCCAACTGCGCAAGCAGGGCCGGGCGTTCGCCGTACTGATGAGGCCCGAACATGCCGACGTTGCCCGTATACCATCCCGGCGCCACATACGCGCCGATGGCGTTCGCACCGGGCCGCAGGAGCTCGGTGACGTCGTACGTCTGGTACTGGACGCGCTCGCGGTAGTCCGTCCAGCCGGGAGCGAGCTGATCGCGTCCCACCCGGCGGCCGTTGAGATGGGCCTCGTACAGGCCGAGAGCCGTCGCGTACAGCCGCGCCCGTGCGATCTTCTTGCGCGGCAGCTCGAACCCGTGCCGCAGCTGGTTGGCCGCGAACAGGGCGGGAACGACCTTGCCCCACGGTCCGGCTCCCCACGCGGCGGCCACCTTCGCCGCCGGCCAGCCGCTGTCGTCGAAGCCGGGCCCGCGCCAGCCTTCGGCGGGCTCCTCGTCCGTCGACTTCCAGGAGGCGTCGGTGACGATGCTCTGCTCGCCGGACGCGGTGCGCAGGGCGAGCACGGCGATCAGACCGGCGGCCCCTTCGCTCGCGTTGGCCGCCGACACCGCGAGGACGTTCGTGCCGGTGCGCAGCTGCGCCAGGACGTCGATCACCGCGGGACGGCGCCAGCCGTCGTTGTCGGTCGCGAGTTCCGTGCGCGCCACTTCGGTGCCGTTCACCGAGACCGTGTACACGTTGTCCGCGCTGATGGCGAGGGTCGCCGCGGTGATCCCGTCCGCGAGATCGACCGTGTGACGGAACCAACGGGTGCCCTCAGGGACGCTGTTGGCCGGGTCCCCCTCGGGGAACCAGATCCAGGAGCTGTTCTCCAGCGAGGGCGCGTCGGTGAGGGCCGGGGGAGCGGACACCCATGCGGCGGACCACTCGGCGGGGTCCATGAGGCCGGTCTCCCACCACGAGGGCGCGCTCCAGCCGGACTCCCCACCGGCCGTGTCCCACACCCGCACGGACCAGAAGTAGCGAGTCCGAGGCTTGAGCCCCGGCCCCGCGTAGGGGACGAGGACGGACTCGCCGGACAGCACCTTTCCGCTGTCCCAGATGTCCGGGTGCGACAGCCGGGACGCGCTGGACGCGACCCGGAGCTGATAGGCGCTCTGCCGGACGTCCGGCTCGTCCGAGGCGACCGGCCAGCTGAGCCGTGGGTGTCGCGCGTCGAGCCCCAGGGGGTGCGACACGTACTCGACGGTCGGCGCGGTGACACGTGGCGCACCGCGCCGCACAGGTGCCTTGGCCGGCACCGGCACCGGCGCCGGAGCTGCCGCGGCCGGTACGACTCCGGCCGCCACGGCGCCCACCGTGGCAGCGGCGCTCGTCAGGATGTTCCGCCTGCTGATCAATGCGGCCCCTCACAGAGAAGTGATGAATCGATTCACAGAGTGGACGTAGCTGAACGTAGAGGCGCACGGGGTGTGGGTCAATGAGCGTGCAGCGAGTTTCTCGACGGGGCCTTGATCGGGCACGCGTCATTCATGTGCGTTGCCGAATAGGTGAGTTCGTCGATTGAACGGTTTCAATCAATCGGGAGAGCGGCAGCGGCCAAGGCCCGGCTCAGCTGCCGAGCCTGCCGGGTGTGCGGCGCAGCCGCTCCGAGAGCTTCCGCCGCGGGGGTCGGGCGGTGAAGTCGCCGCCCCGGGACTGTCCGGCCACGAGCACGCGCAGGGCGGTGGGAACGTCGGCCTCCGACGCCGGGCGGATCTTGATGTCGCCACTGCTGCGTTCCAGGCCGTCGGCATCGACCACGATCCCGGGCCTGGTCACCAGGGTCAGGTTTCCCCCGATCCGCAGGTCGACATCGATGTGCAGGGTGCTGTGCGTGATCAGCGCGTCGGTGAAGTCGAGCTTCGCGTCGCAGAACATCAGGCGGATCTCCATCCGGCGCGGAACCAGCCAGCGTCCGGTGCGTGAGACATCGCCGAACCGCTGGTCGATCCGGACCAGATCCTTGGCCTGCGGAGGCATCCCCTCCGAGGGCAGGTCGGCCGTCAGCCGGGCCAGCTCGCCGGCGGTGCGGGCGGACAGTGCCGCGTCCAGGCGTTCGTCCAGCTCGGCGGCGGTGAGCCGGCCGTCGCCCGCGGCGATCTGGAGGATCTCCACGACCTGGTCCCGGTCCCGGTCGGACGCCCGCATGTCGGGCCTTGCGCTGGATCCGGAGGAGTCGCCGGTCGGCCTGAGTTCACCCGTCATACCGGCATTGTGGTGCACCGCCCGGAGGGCCGCAACGTCGACGATCACTCTCCTGCCGAGTCCCAAGTCCCGCTTCCCGTAGTTCTCCTGACACTCGCCGCTGGAGGAGGGGCCAGGCCTGACTCCGCTGGTCGGGACGGGAGTCGGCGCACCCCTGCCACTCCGCCCCGGCATCGCAAGGACAGGGCCTGTCGGTGGAAGGGGTGGCGAGAACCGTTGACAAAAGCGTGACCTGCTAGAAACCTGTCACCTCAACACCGCAAAAAATTGACCAGATCACTCAAAATACTAGGCAATGAGCGTGAGTTTCCCGGCAGGCGGCTCGCTCTCCCCTCTGCCGGCGTACCTGATCGTCCCTCCATCGGTGCACCGGCAGTCCACACCCCGGCCCTGACCGACCGCATGACGCACCACGCGTCGTGCGGTCGGTGACGCGTCGTCGTATGCCCTCCCGGTCCCGCGGCCCCACGGAACAGAGGACAGCATGAGATGGAAGCAATTCAGATGGCGGCTCCTCATCGGCGCGGTGACAGCCGCACTGATGACGGTCGGGATCCTGCCGGTCACGGCCTCTGCGGCCGTGCCGGGTCCCGACCTCGCTCTCGGTAAGCAGGCGACGGCCAGCGCTTCGAACGGTGCCTACGTGGCGTCGAACGTCACCGACGGCAGCCAGCAGACGTACTGGGAGAGCCCGGGGACGTTCCCGCAGTGGGTGCGGATCGACCTCGGGGCCCGGTTCGACGTCGACCAGGTGGTGCTGAAGCTGCCGAACACCTGGGAGGCGCGGACCCAGACGCTCGCCGTCCAGGGCAGCGGCGACGGCAGCAGCTTCAGCACGCTGTCGGCGTCGGCCGCCCGGGTGTTCACACCGTCGGCGGGCAACACCGTCACCATCGGCCTCACCGCGAAGCAGACGCGCTACATCCGGGTGCAGGTGACGGCCAACACCGGCTGGAACGCCGCACAGCTCTCCCAGGTGGAGGTCTACGGAGAGGACGGGGGCGACGACCCCGGCCCACCGGTGACCGTCGGTTCCAACCTGGCGCTGAACAAGCCGATCGAGGCCTCCTCGGCCACGCAGAACTTCGTGGCGGCCAACGCCAATGACGACAGGACCGGCACGTACTGGGAGTCGAACGGCTACCCCGCGACGCTCACGGTGAAGCTCGGCGCCGACGCCGATCTCGAAGCCGTCGTCGTCAAGCTCTCGCCCGACCAGGCCTGGGCGGCGCGCACCCAGGGTCTCCAGATCCTCGGCCGCTCCCAGTCCGCCACCGGCTTCACCTCGCTGAAGGACCGGGCCGACTACGCGTTCAGCCCGACCGGCAACGAGAACACGGTGACGATCCCGGTGACCGGCCGGTACGCGGACGTCCAGCTCAAGTTCTTCTCCAACACCGGCGCTCCCGGTGCCCAGGTCGCCGAGATACAGGTCGTCGGCACCGCCGCGCCCAACCCGGACCTGACCGTCTCCGAAGTGAAGTGGTCGCCCGCCTCGCCCTCCGAGAGCGACGACGTCACCGTGACCGCCACCGTACGCAACACGGGTACGGCGCCGGCCGCCGCGACGACGGTCGATGTCAGCCTGGAAGGAGTGGTGGCCGGCAGCGCGCCGGTGAGCGCCCTTGCCGCCGGTGCGTCGGACACCGTGTCCGTCGATGTCGGCAAGCGGCCGATGGGGACGTACAGCGTCTCGGCCGTGGTCGACCCGACCGACACGGTCATCGAGCAGGACAACACCAACAACAGCCGTACCGCCGCGTCGAAGCTCGTGGTCTCGCAGAGCCCCGGCCCCGACCTGGAGGTCGTCGGCATCACCTCCAGCCCGGCGAACCCCGCTGTGGGCTCCGCCGTCACGTTCACCGTGTCCGTACACAACCGGGGAACCACCGCGGTGAGCGCGTCGACAGTCACGCGTCTTCTCGTCGAGAGCACCACCCTGAACGGTACGACCGGCGCGATCCCCGCCGGAGCCACGGTCACCGTGCCGATCAGCGGGAGCTGGACCGCGAAGAGCGGTGGCGCGAACCTGACCGCGACCGCGGACGCGACCGGCGCGGTCGCCGAGACGAACGAGAACAACAACGTCTACTCCCGCGCCATCGTCGTCGGCCGGGGCGCCGCGGTTCCGTACACCGAGTACGAGGCGGAGAAGGGCGACTACCGGGGCACGTTGCTGACCTCCGACAAGAAGCGCACCTTCGGCCACACGAACTTCGCGACCGAGTCCTCCGGCCGCCAGTCCGTACGGCTCGACTCCACCGGTGAGTACGTCGAGGTCACCTCGACCGTCCCGTCCAATTCGATCGTGGTCCGCAACTCCGTCCCCGACGCCCCGGCCGGCGGAGGGGCGGAGGCCACGATCAGCCTCTACGTCAATGGCACCTTCGCCCGCAAGCTGACCCTCTCCTCCAAGCACAGCTGGCTCTACGGCGACACGGACAGCCCGGAGGGTCTGACCAACCGGCCGGGCGGTGATGCCCGCCGGCTGTTCGACGAGTCCAACGCGCTGCTGGGCCAGACCTACCCGGCGGGTACGAAGTTCCGGCTCCAGCGCGACGCGGGTGACTCGGCGTCCTTCTACATCATCGACCTCGTCGACCTGGAGCAGGTGGCACCGGCGATCGCACAGCCGGCCGGATGCACCTCGATCACCACCTACGGAGCCGTCCCGAACGACGGGATCGACGACGCGGACGCCATCCAGCGGGCCGTGACGGCGAACCAGAACGGTGAGATCGGCTGTGTGTGGATTCCGCCGGGGCAGTGGCGCCAGGAGCAGAAGATCCTCACCGACGACCCGCTGAACCGGGGTCAGTACAACCAGGTGGGCATCAGCGACGTCACGATCCGGGGCGCCGGGATGTGGCACTCGCAGCTGTACACGCTGACCGCGCCGCAGGACGCGGGCGGCATCAACCACCCGCACGAGGGGAACTTCGGGTTCGACATCGACGACAACACCAAGATCTCGGACATCGCGATCTTCGGCTCCGGCACCATCCGGGGCGGTGACGGCAACGCCGAGGGCGGCGTCGGCCTCAACGGCCGGTTCGGCAAGGACACCAAGATCACCAATGTGTGGCTGGAGCACGCGAACGTCGGCGTGTGGGTCGGCCGCGACTACGACAACATCCCGGACCTCTGGGGACCCGGTGACGGTGTCGAGTTCACCGGCATGCGGATTCGCAACACCTACGCGGACGGCATCAACTTCGCCAACGGGACCCGCAACTCGACGGTGTTCAACTCCTCGTTCAGGAACACCGGAGACGACTCGCTCGCCGTGTGGTCGAGCAAGTACGTGAAGAACCCGTCGGTGGACGTCGGCCACGACAACCACTTCCGCAACAACACGATCCAGCTGCCCTGGCGTGCCAACGGCATCGCGGTCTACGGCGGTTACGGCAACACGATCGAGAACAACATCGTCTCCGACACCATGAACTACCCCGGCATCATGCTGGCGACGGACCACGATCCGCTGCCGTTCTCCGGGGAGACGCTGATCGCCAACAACGAGCTCTTCCGTACCGGCGGGGCGTTCTGGGGCGAGGCCCAGGAGTTCGGCGCCATCACGCTGTTCGCGTCCGGTCAGGACATACCGGGTGTCACGATCCGGGACACCGACATCCATGACTCGACCTACGACGGGATCCAGTTCAAGTCGGGCGGCGGGTCCGTGCCCGGCGCGAAGATCTCGAACGTCCATATCGACAATTCCGTCAACGGGTCGGGAATCCTGGCCATGGGAGGGGCCAGGGGCAGCGCGACTCTGTCCGGTGTGACCATCAGCGGCTCGGCCGACGGCGACGTCGTGGTCGAACCCGGCTCACAGTTCGTCATCAACGGCAGCGCCGGTAAGGCGTCCGCCAAGAAGTAGCTCCGGTCCTCGCACCGGACACGACCCGGCCCGCGGCCGGCACACCCTCGTGGCGTGCCGGCCGCGGGTACGTGTGCCCGCAGCTGTCCGCCGCCATCACGCCCTGCCGCTGCCGCTGCCGCTGTCTCAGGTGCGGAGGGCTTGGCGGAGGTGTTCGCCGAACTCGGCGGGATGCGTGCTGAGCCCGGTGTGCCCGCCGGGGAAGTGCCGGAGTTCCGTGCCGAGGCGCTCGGCCAGGAAGGCGGCCGGACGGTAGGGCAGCTCACCGTGTGAGTCCCGGCCGCACGCCAGTACCAGCCGGTCCGACAGCTCTTCGAGCCGGTGGACGTCCGGTGCGTAGGACATGAACGCGGGCACGATGCGTCCGACGAAGTACGGGAGGTCCGCCATCGTCCGTTCGGCCCGCGCCGCCGCTTGCGGTGGCAGCTCGACCGCCGCGACCGGTTCGCCGGGGGCGCCGTCCTTCCTCAGCCCCGCCGCGAACGCCGCCATCGCCGGACCGAGCCCCTCCGTACGGAACGTCTCGGTGACGCGCGCGATGAGTGCGCGATGCGCGGGAGCGTCGGGGAGGACCTCGACCATCGGCGGCTCGTGCGCCACGACCCGTTCGACGGCCGAGGGGCGGACGGTGAGCAGATGTACGGCGGCGATCGCGCCGGAACTGCAGCCGAAGACACGGGCGGGCTCACCGGGGGAGAGCAGCCGCAGCAGGCGGAAGGCGTCGTCGGCGTGCTCGGCCACGTGCTGCCCGGCCCCGGGGTCGTCCAGCGTGCTGCGCGACATGCCGCGCGGGTCGTAGGTCGCGACGGTGTATTCGGCGGCCAGCTCGCCGGCGATCGGGTCGAAGGACGCGGCGCCGCCCGTCCCGCCGGGAATCAGCAGCAGGAGCGGTCCGTGGCCGCGTACCTCGTAGTGCAGGGTCGCGCCGTCCACGCGGAGGCTGCCGACTGTCGGTTCGGTCACGCGGGGTCGCCTTCCCGGGCCTGGGGCCAGTGTTCCAGCAGGGTGTGCAGGGCATCGAGCGCCCGCACCCACGAGTGCTGAGGTGAACGCGCGTGTCCGAAGCCGCCCGCGGCCTCCAAAGCGACGAAGCCGTGGAACGTGCTGCGCAGCAACCGGACCGCGTCCGTCAGGTCAGGCTCCGCGAGTCCGTAGCCGCGCAGCATGCCGTAGGTCAGCTCGACCGCGCGTCGTGGTCCGGGTGCCTTCGCGGCCAGTTCGGGATCGATGTCGATGGGGATCTGCGTCGCCGTGTAGCGGCCCGGATGCTCGTGGGCGTACTCGCGCCAGGCGTCCGCGAACGCGACCAGTGCGTCCCGGCCCGCCCGCCCGGCCGTCGCCTCCGCGATCCGCATGGTCTTCTCGTCCGCCGCGAGCAGGGCGATCCGGCCGCGCAGATCCTCAAGACCGCGGACATGCGTGTAGAGGCTCGCGTCCTTCACCCCGAGCCGCCGCGCCACCTGGGACATGGTCACCCGGTCGAGACCGACCTCGTCGGCCAGCTCCGCGCCCGCGATCGTCACCCGTTCGACTGTCAGTCCGGCCCGCACCATGCGTCCTCCCCAAGTTCCTAAGGGGTCTAGATATAACCTAGGGCTCCTAGGTACCGCAAGGGTGTCGCACGCCGGGTTCCCTGCCGCCGGGGCCGGTCGCCGCGAGCCCGGCGGGCGAGCATGAAAGAAACGAAAAGAATACTAAGTAACCCACATTGGCGACAGCGGGGCCTCTCCCTATTTCTTCCGGACCGAACGTCCGGTTCAATGAGTTGAAGATCAGTCGAGGCGCTCGGGGGGAATCTCATCAAGTCACCGGTCGAGGATTGAAGCCGCTGGAAGCGGACATGGATGTATCGGGTTCGTGCGGGGCGCCTTTCATGAGGTCACCGCATTGAATCAGCTCAAATTCTCGGCTACCCACATTCGCCCCTCAAGGGTGCGTGGGTGCTTGCCATTCAATTTCCGTACGCCCTGGGGCTTTCGGCTTCCCACTGAAGCCCGGCAGTCCTGGTTCCCCTTGCGGCGGCGCAGGTGGCGCGGTCGGTCAGCATTTCCACGGAGGTGTTTCGGGTGTACGAATACGAACGGCGCGCCGACGGCTGCATTCGGCCCGCGCGACGATTATCGACGAGGGTCCAGCCCCCGGAGATTCTCCGTTCTCTCGCTTATCCGCTGCTCCTGGCAGCCACCCTCTGCGTGGCCGCGAGTTCGCTGATCCTGCACTGGGATCCCGGCCGGGTCAGCCCGCTCTTCCTGATGGGCACTCTCATCTACCTCGCCGTACTGGAAAGGCTCATTCCGCACCGGCGCGACTGGCATCCCAGCCGGGCGGAATGGCGTTGGTACGGCGTCTACTTCCTCCTCACCATGGCCGCGAGCGCACTCGCACAGCTCGGGGTGACCACCGCGGTCGGGAGGATCGCACCGGCCGATCCGGCTCTCCCGCTCTGGGCCGAGATCCCGGCCGCCCTGCTGAGCGGTTCGCTGGCCAGCTACCTGGTACACCGACTGGGGCACGCCAACCCGCTGCTGTGGCGGCTGCACGGGGTGCACCACGTACCGCAGAAGGTCAACGTCGCGAACAACGGCGTCAACCACGTACTGGACATCGTCCTCGCCCAGGGCGCCGTCCAACTCACCCTGGCAGTGGCCGGATTCTCCAGTCGCTCGGTGCTCGCCACGGGCCTGTTCGTGGCCGCGCAGGGCTACTTCGTCCACGCCAACATCGACGTGCGCATCGGCAGGCTCAACCACGTCCTGGCCAGCCCCGAACAGCACCGTCTGCACCACAGCACCGATCTGTCCGAGGCAGGCCACTACGGCTCCGACCTTTCGTGCTGGGACCACCTCTTCGGGAGCTTCACCTGGCGGCCGGGGCGCGAGCCGGCCTCGGTCGGTCTCTGCGATCCCGCCTCCTTCCCCGGAACCGGCGAGATCCTCGGCAGCCTTCTCCACCCGTGGCGCCGTGCGAAGGGGGCCTGAGGCGAGACCGTCCGACCCCGGGGCCCTGCCCCGCACCACAGACTTCGGCGCTGCCTCCCGGCAGCGTGACCACCTGATGAGGAGTGTGCGAACTTGGCTGACGCGATCAATGACGCTTCTACGGGCAAAGTAGCGATCATCGGTATCGGCTGCCGCTTTCCCGGCGAGGCATCGGACCACCGGGCCTTCTGGCAGAACCTGCTGGACGGCAAGGACTGCGTCATCCCGACACCCGCGGACCGCTACGACGTCACCACCCTCGGGAGCGGCCACCGGGACAAGCCCGGCCGCCTCGTGGGCGGCAGGGGCGGATACATCGAGGGCTTCGACGAGTTCGAACCCGGCTTCTTCGGCATCAGCCCGCGCGAGGCCGATCACATGGACCCCCAGCAGCGCAAGCTCCTGGAGGTGGCCTGGGAGGCCCTGGAGGACGGCGGCCAACGGCCCGCCGAACTGGCGGGCAGTGACACGGCCGTCTACGTGGGAGCGTTCACGCTCGACTACAAGATCCTGCAGTTCGCCGATCTGGGCTTCGGGACACTCGCCGCTCACACCGCGACCGGCACGATGATGACGATGGTGTCGAACCGGATCTCGCACTCCTTCGACTTCCGCGGCCCCAGCCTCTCGGTCGACACCGCGTGCAGCTCGTCCCTGGTCGCCGTCCACCTCGCGTGCCAGAGCCTGAACAGAAGAGAGAGCGGTCTCGCGCTCGCGGGCGGAGTGCTCCTGCACATGGCACCGCAGTACACCATCGCGGAGACGAAGGGCGGATTCCTGTCGCCCGAGGGGCGTTCGCGCACCTTCGACGCCTCGGCCGACGGCTACGTACGTGCCGAGGGTGTCGGCCTCGTCGCGCTCAAGCGGCTGGATGACGCGCTGCGGGACGGGGACCCGATCCACGCGGTGATCGCCGGCACCGGAGTCAACCAGGACGGCCGGACCAACGGCATAACCGTTCCCAACGGAGAGGCCCAGGTCTCACTCGTGCGGCAGGTCTGCGCCGAGGCGGGCATCACCCCCGGTGATCTGCAGTACATGGAGGCGCACGGCACCTCGACACCGGTGGGTGACCCGATCGAGGCCAACGCCCTGTCCCGGGCGCTCGCCATCGGGCGCGCCCCCGGCGCCGCCTGCTACGTCGGCTCGGTGAAGGCCAACATCGGACACACGGAATCGGCCGCAGGCATCGCCGGGCTGATCAAGACCGCCCTCGCGCTCAAGCACCGCCGGATCCCGCCCCACATCAACCTCGAAAGGATCAACCCGGCCATCGACCGCGGCTCCTCGCCGTACGACATCCCCACCCGGGTCACGGACTGGCCCGAGCACGAGGGACCCGCGCGGGCGGGAGTGAACGCCTTCGGCTTCGGCGGGACCAACGCCCACGCGGTGCTGGAGGAGGCACCCGCGCACACAGCACGCGCCGAGAACCCCAGGCCCTCCCCGGACTCCCCGCCCGTCCTGCCACCACAGGAGCGCGGCTGGAGCATCCTGCCCCTGACCACACGGCACCCGGACGCCCTCCCGCAACTGGCGCGGGGCATCAGCGGCGAGCTCACCGCGGAGCACGGCCCCGCCGTCGCACTCGACGACCTCGGCCACACACTCGCCCACCGGCGCCAGCACCTCGAATCCCGTCTCTCCGTCGTCTACTCCTCCAGGGAATCCCTGGAGGAGGCGCTGGACACCTATCTGCGGGGCGAACCGCATCCCCGCGTGGCGCAAGGAAGGCAGCTGGACGCCCCGGACCGCCGACTCGTCTGGGTGTTCACCGGCATGGGCCCGCAGTGGTGGGCCATGGGCCGGGGCCTGCTGGCCAGTGAGCCGGTCTTCCGGGACGCGGTCACCGCGTGCGACCGGGAGATCCGGAAGATCGCCGGATGGTCCCTGATGGACGAGATGGCGGCCGACGAGAGCCGGTCGCGGATGGCGGAGACCTGGCTCGCGCAGCCCGCCAACTTCGCCGTGCAGATCGGTCTGGCGGCCCTGTGGCGTTCCTACGGCATCCAGCCGGACGCCGTGGTCGGACACAGCACCGGCGAGATCGCCGCCTTCTACGAAGCGGGCGTCTACACACTGGAGGACGCGGTCAAGATCGCCGTCCACCGCAGCCGGCTCCAGCACACCCTGGCCGGAACGGGCACCATGCTCGCCGTCGGGCTGCCGGAGGCCGAGGCCGATCGCCGGGTGCGCCCCTACGGCGACCTGATCTCCGTGGCCGCCGTCAACAGCCCCGCCTCGGTCACCCTGGCCGGGGACGGGACGGCGCTGGCCGCGCTCGCCGACGAGCTGCGCACCGAACAGGTCTTCACCAAGTTCCTCGCGGTGGAGGTGCCTTACCACAGCGCCGCCATGGACCGGATCAAGGACGAGCTCCTCACCGCGCTCGCCGGCATCGAGCCCCGCCCGGCGACGGTTCCCGTTCACCTGACGGGCCAGGAGGGCGTCGCGGAGGGCGTCGAGCTGGACGCCGGCTACTGGTGGAAGAACGTCCGCGACCGGGTGCGCTTCCACGCGGCCGTGGACCGGCTGGCAGACGACGGCCACCGGCTGTTCCTCGAAATCGGCCCCCACCCGGTCCTCGGACACGCCATCCGCGAATGCCTGGAGGCGAAGGGCCGCACGGGAGTCTCCGTGCCGTCGGTGCGCCGCGCTGAGGACGAGCCGGAGCGCTTCGCCCTGTCCCTGGCCACCCTGCACAACCACGGGTTCGACATCGCGTGGGACGTACTCCAGCCCGTGGGACGCACGGTCCCGCTGCCCCGCTACCCCTGGCGTCGTGACCGGCACTGGACGGAGCCGGGAGCCGTCGCACAGATCCGCCTCGGCCGGCTCGACCACCCCCTGCTGGGCCGCCGCACGGACCACACCGAACCGACCTGGCAGGCCCGGCTCGACACCGAGAGGCTGCCCTACCTGGCCGACCACCGCATCCAGGATTCCGTGGTCTTCCCCGCGGCCGGCTACCTGGAGATGGCCGCACAGGCCGTACGGGAGCTGACCGGGGGCACGGACGTCGTGCTGGCCGACATCGATCTGCGCAAGGCGCTCTTCCTGGCCGAGGACGACGCCCGCACGGTCCACCTCTCCGTGTCGCTGGAGGACGGCGGCTTCGTCGTCGCGTCCGCCGCTGCCGGGCCTGAGGCGGAGCGGGTGGTGCACGCCGGCGGAGTGCTCCGTACCGCGCAGCGCCGCTCGGCCGGACCACCGCTGCACGCGGACCCGATCAGGGAACGGTGCCCGCGCCGGCTGGACGGCCAGGAGTGCTACACCGCGCTGGCCGCGCTGGGCTATCAGTACGGTCCCGCCTTCCAGGCCATCGAGGAGGTCTGGATCGGCGCCGACGAGGTGCTGGCCCGGATCACTCCGCCCGCGGCGATCGGGAGCGGGGCCGCGAACCACCACATCCACCCGGTGCTGCTGGACGCCTGCTTCCAGACTCTGCTGACGCCGCAGCTGGCGACCGGGGAGACACAGGCGCCGGGCACCGGCATCCGGTTACCTCTGTCGCTCGACGAGATGAGCGTTTCCCCCGTGGGCGACCGCACCTTGTGGGTGCACGGCACGGTGCGCCGCCACGACGGGGACGCACTGGTGGGCGATCTCGCGCTGTACGCCGAGGACGGGACGGCGCTGGGCCGCATGCGGGGCTTCCGCGCGGCCGACGTGGAGAAGGCCTCGGGGGCCGTCTCCCGCAGCACCGTCGACTCCTGGCTCGCGGAACCCGTCTGGACCGACCGCCCCTGGCCGGCGGTCTCCGGAACAGCCTCCTCCGGAGCGGCGGCCGAGCCATCCGGCACCGGCGAGCCGCAGGACTGGCTCGTCCTGGCGGACAACGGGGGAGTGGGCGACGCCTTCGCGGAGCTGGTCACCGCGCGCGGCGACCGCTGCCGCACGGTACGGCTGGACGACGCGGACGACGCGGACGACGCGGACGAAGCGGACGACCGGCCGGGGCGGACCGGAGAACTGTCCGCCGCACCGGACTGCGCCGCCCGGCTGGAACAGCTCTTCACCGAACTGGACCGCGACGGTGTGGCCTTCCGGGGCACGGTCGTGCATCTGTGGAACCTGGACCAGCCCGGCATCGACGCCTCCGAACGCCAGGACCTGGTGCGGGCCGCCGACACCGGGGCCTACTCCCTGGTCGCGCTCGCCAGGATCCTGCTGGCCCGGCAGACCGGCGGACGGCTGCACGTGGTCACCCGAGGCGCCCAGCCCGTGTCACCCGGAGAGGCGCCCGAACCGCTCGGCGCGCCCGCCTGGGGCGTCACGCGGGTCCTCCGGCACCAGGAGCTGGCCGGACACCCCGGCAAGCTGATCGACCTCGACCCCGCACGGGAGCCCGGCGAAACCGGCGTCCGGGCGGACGCCGAGGCACTCCTGCGCGAGTTCCTCAGCGACGACGAGGAGGAGATCGGGCTGCGCGGCGACCGCCGGGCGACCAGCCGCATCCGGCCAGCCGAAGGACTGAGCAGGCCGCTGCCGCTGCGCCTGCGGGCGGACGGAAGCTATCTCGTCACCGGGGCGTTCGGCGCCCTGGGCCGGCTGCTGTGCCGGACACTGGTGAAGCGCGGTGCCCGCCGGCTCATCCTGATGAGCCGGACCCCCGTACCCGGCCGGGACGCCTGGCAGGAGACCGACCCGGCAACGGCGCAGGGCAGGGCCGTGGCCCTCCTCAGGGAGCTGGAGGCCGCAGGCGCGCAGACGGTCCTCGCGCCGGTCGACGTGACCGACGAACACGCGCTGACCGGCTGGCTCGACGAGCACCGGCGGGGCGGTGCACCGCCCGTACGCGGCGTGTTCCACCTCGCGGGGCAGGTGCGGGACAAGCTGGTCCCGGACATGGACCGCCCCACGTTCGACGCGGTGCTCGACCCGAAGGCCGTGGGGGCGTACCTGCTGGACAAGCACCTGCGGGACGAACCGCTCGAACACTTCGTCCTCTTCGCCTCGATCGCCTCACTGCTGACGACCGCGGGCCAGACCAACTACGCCGCGGGCAACGCCTTTCTGGACGCGCTGGCACATCGGCGGCGTGCGCGGGGCCTGCCGGCACTGAGCCTCGACTGGGGCCCCTGGGCCACCGGAATGATCGAGGAACTGGGCCTGGTCGACCACTACCTCCACAGCCGGGGCATGAGCTCGCTGTCCCCGGAAGCCGGGATGAGCGTCCTGGAACGCGTCATCGGACAGGACCGGGCACAGCTGCTCGTCGCCACGGTCGTCGACTGGCAGACCTTCCTGGCCTGGTACGACTCCCCGCCGCCGCTGGTCACCGAACTGGCCGCGGCCGCCCGGGAACACGCCGTGGAGGAGGGCGGCGGACTCCTCGACGCCTTCCGCGAGGCGGGCGAGGCGGACCGCCGCCGTCTGGTGACCGACCGGTTCACGGCGATCACCGCCACCGTCCTTCGCACCGCGCCGCACGAGATCGACCCAGCGGCCGGGCTCACCGGGCTGGGGCTGGACTCGCTGCTCGCGATGGAGCTGCGCGCCAGGACACAGGCCGATCTCGGAATCGCCCTGCCCGTGGTCGCCCTGCTGAGCGGTACCTCCGTGGAGGAACTGGCCGGGAGGCTGTACGACGGCCTGACCGAACGGGTCGCGGCCGGCAGCGCCGGGGAGGGTGACGCCACGGCCGTGGAGGTGTACACGGACGAGCTGAGCCATCCCCTGACCCAGAACCAGAAGGCGCTCTGGTTCCTCAAGCAGCTCAACCCCGACGGCTACGCGTACAACATCGGCGGCGCCGTGGAGGTGCGCGCCGAAATCGAACCCGAGCTGATGTTCGAGGCGGTGCGCAGGCTCGTCGCGCGCCATCCGGCGCTGCGCGCCAACTTCCACCTGGAGGAAGGCCTGCCGGTGCAGCGCACGACCTCCGGCACGGAGCCCGACCTCGGCCTGTTCGACGTCCAGGGCCAGGACTGGGAGGACATCCGGCACACGATCATCCGCGAGTACCGCAAACCGTACGACCTCGAACGCGACCCGCTCGTGCGGTTCCGGCTGTTCAAACGCGGGCCGAGCCGCTGGGTCATCATGAAGGCCGTCCACCACATCGTCTCGGACGCGATCTCCACGTTCACCTTCATCGAGGAACTGCTCGCCGTGTACGAGGCGCTGAAGCAGGGCCGGGAACCCGCGCTGCCGCCCGTCGGTGCCCGCTACCTGGACTTCCTCAACCAGCAGAACCGGTTCCTGGCGGGACCCGAAGCGGGCGGAATGCTCGACTACTGGCGCTCCCACCTGCCCGCGGAGGTCCCGCTCCTGGACCTGCCGGTGGACCGGCCCCGACCTGCCGTGCAGACGCACAACGGCGCCTCCGAGTTCTTCGTGCTCGACGAGGAGCTCAGCGCCCGGGTCCACGCGCTGGCACAGGAGCACGGCGTGACGCCGTTCATGGTGCTGCTCAGCGCCTACTACATCCTGCTGCACCGCTACTCGGGCCAGGACCACGTCATCGTCGGCAGCCCGGTGACCGGCCGCACCCACCAGGAGTTCTCCTCGGTCTACGGCTACTTCGTCAACCCGCTGCCGCTGCACGCGGACCTGTCCGAGGGCCCCACGGTCGCGGAGCTGCTGGAGCAGGTCCGCAGGACGGTCCTCAACGGCCTGGACAACCAGGAGTACCCGTTCGTCCTGCTGGTCGAGGAGCTGGGTCTCCAGCACGACCCCAGCCGCTCGGCCGTGTTCCAGGCGATGTTCATCCTGCTCACCCACAAGGTCGCCACCGAGCAGTACGGCTACCGCCTGGAGTACATCGAACTGCCTGAAGAGGAAGGGCAGTTCGACATCACCCTGTCGGTCTACGAGGACGAGGCGGAGGGACGCTTCCACTGCGTCCTCAAGTACAACACCGATCTCTTCCTGCCCCGGACCGTCCGCCGCATGGCCGCTCACTACGCCCAGCTGCTCGACAGCATGACGCGTGCACCCGCCGGACTGCCCACCCCGAGGCTGGAGATGCTCGGAGCCCAGGAGCGCGAGCGACTGGTCACCGACTGGAGCGGCTCCTCCCGGCTGCCGGCCGTCGCCGGACGGGAACCCGGCCGTGACCGGGCCGTCCACCAGCTGATCGGAGACATCGCCCGCGCCCAGCCCGAAGCCGTCGCCGTCTCCGTGCCGGACCTGCGGGGTCCCACGGAACACCTCACGTACGGAGAGCTCGACCGCAGGGCCGATGCCAGGGCCCGGCGGCTGCGCGAGCTGGGCGTGACACGGGGTTCCGTCGTCGGGCTGTGCCTCGACAAGTCACCGGAGCTCGTCGTCACCCTCCTCGCGGTGCTCAGGGCGGGCGGCGCCTACCTGCCGGTCCACCCCGACCAGCCCGCGGAGCGCGTCGCCCATGTCCTGGGCGTCGCTCAGGCCGCCCTCATCGTCGTCGACGAGACGCGCGCCGCCTGGGCCGAGAGCCTGCCCGCCACCGTGCTGACCCCGGCGGGGCTGCGCGCCACGGAGACCGAGGGACCCGCGCCGCAGGAGGCCACCGACCTCGACGCGCCCGCCTACGTCATCAACACCTCGGGGTCCACCGGCCGTCCCAAGGCCGTCCGGGTCAGCCATCGCAGCCTCGCCTCGGCGTACGCGGCATGGTCCGGGGAGTACCGGCTTGCGGACGCGGCACGCGTCCACCTCCAGATGGCCGAGCCCTCGTTCGACGTGTTCACCGGCGACCTGGTCCGCGCCCTGTGCTCCGGCGGCCGGCTGGTGCTGGCCGACCGGGACCTGATCTTCGACACGACCCGGCTGTACCGCACGATGCGGGCGGAACGGGTCGACTGCGCGGAGTTCGTCCCCGCCGTAGTACGGGGCCTGATGGACCACTGCGAGCGTGCCGGCGAACGGCTCGACTTCATGAGCCTGCTGGTGGTCGGCTCCGACGCGTGGAAGGTGGCGGAGTACGAGCGGCTGCGCGGGCTGTGCGGCCCCGGCACCAGGGTCATCAACTCCTACGGTGTCACCGAGGCGACCATCGACAGCGCCTTCTTCGAAGGGCCTGCCGACGGCCTCGAACCAGGTCTCATGGTGCCGATCGGCCGCCCGCTGGCCAACAGCACCCTCCATGTCCTGGACGAGCACGGCGAACCCGTCCCGCCCGGCGTGCCGGGCGAGCTGTGGATCGGCGGCGAGGGCGTCGCGCTCGGATACGCCGGTGACCCGGAGCAGACGGCGGACCGCTTCGTGACGCGGCAGCTGAGCCGCGAGCCGGGCGCCGCACCGGTACGGCTGTACCGGACGGGCGACGTGGCCCGCTGGGACACGCACGGCCGGATGCACCTGCTCGGACGCAGCGACCACCAGGTCAAGCTGCGCGGCCACCGGATCGAGGTCGCCGAGATCGAATCGCATCTGGCGGACTGGCCGGGCCTCGCCCGCGCCGTGGTGGCCGTCCGCCCCGACGCGGCCGGGGAACCGACCCTCTGCGCGTACTGCGTACCGGAGCCGGGCCGGACACTGGACCGGCGGGCCGTCCGCCGCCATCTCGCGGGAGCCGTACCGGCCTTCATGGTGCCCTCCCACGTCGTCGAGCTGCCGGAACTGCCGCTCACCGCGCACGGAAAGGTGGATGTCGCCGCGCTCCCGGTACCGGCCGGGGCGGACAGGCAGCAGTCCTACGAAGCACCGGTGACCCTCTACGAACACAGCATGGCCCGGCACTGGGAGGCGCTGCTCGGGATGGACCGGGCGGGGCTCGGGGACGACTTCTTCGAATCCGGCGGAAGCTCGATCAAGCTGATCGAGCTTCTCCACCACCTGCGGACGGAGTTCGGCATCGGCGTCCCGGTCAGCCGGCTGTACCAGGCCACGACCCTGCACGGCATGGCCGCGGCCGTGGAGGACCTCGTCAACAACACGACCGCGGAGGAGCTGCCGTACCTCACCTTCAACCCCGGACCGGGACAGCCCGTCTTCTGCTTCCCCCCGGCCGGCGGCCACGCGCTCGTCTACCGGGGCTTCGCGGCGCAGCTCCTCACCTATCCGATCGTCGCGTTCAACTATGTGCCCGGTGACGACAAGGTCACCCGGTACGCGGACCTGGTGGAGTCCGTCGAGCCCGAGGGCCCCTGCCGGCTGCTCGGGTACTCGCTGGGCGGCAACCTCGCGTTCGAGGTCGCCAAGGAGCTCGAATCACGCGGGCGCGAGGTCTCCCACGTCGTCGTGCTGGACTCCCGGCGCATCCTGGAGACGTACGAACCGGGCGAGGAGGGCGTCAGGATCTTCGAGGCGGAGCTGGGCAGGCATCTGTACCAGCACACCGGCTCAGAGATCGTCGCCGAGACCGTCCTGGAGCACGCGGCCGAGTATGTGGGCTTCTGCGGCAGAACCCCCAACACCGGAACGGTGGCGGCCTCGGTCGGCGTCGTCACCGACGAGGAGAAGGCGGGCCTCTACGCCGTCGGTGCCCCTGGCACGTGGCACGGCAGCTCCACCGGCGGGACCCACGTCCTGCGGGGCTCCGGGACACACGCCGACATGCTCGACCCGAAACACCTCCCGCGCAACGCCGCCCTGGTACGCGCCCTTCTCACGGGGGACGCCGACCATGCCGGATGAGGACGACTGGGACAGCCCGCACCGGACACCCGGCAGCGCGCCCCGCGTCATCGTCATCGGCGCGGGCGTGGCAGGCCTGTCCACGGGCTGCTACGCGCAGATGAGCGGGATGCGGACCCGCATCTTCGAGAAACACGTGCTGCCCGGCGGATGCTGCACGGCCTGGTCCCGCGACGGCTACCTCTTCGACTACTGCATCGAGTGGCTGATCGGCACCGCCGCGGGCAACGACGCCAACCAGGTCTGGCGCGAGCTGGGCGCGCTCGACGGCAAGACCGTCAGGAACTTCGAACTGTTCAACAAGGTCGTCGACGAGGACGGCAGGTCGGTGACCTTCTGGAACGACCCGGCCCGGCTGGAGGAACACCTGCTGCGCGTATCGCCCGCCGACGCACGGCTGATCCGTTCCTTCTGCCGTGACCTGAGGAGGTTCACGGAGATCGAGCTCTACCCGTTCCTGACCGCACCGGCCCTGCGGACCGTCCGGGAGCGGGCGGCGACACTGCGCACCGTACTGCCGGCGTTCCGCCTCTTCTGGCGCACCGCCGCCACCCCGATGCACCGGTTCGCGGACCGGTTCGAGGACCCGCTGCTGCGCAGAGCCTTCCGGAACATCTTCTTCCAGGACCCGGAGGGCTTCCCCCTGCTCCCGTACCTGTTCAACATGGCCAGCGCCTACCACGGCAACGCGGGCTTCCCGCAGGGCGGTTCGCTCGGCCTCGCCCGCTCCGTGGAGGAGCGGTACACCGGGCTCGGAGGGACGGTGACCTACCGCGCCCGTACCGAGCGGGTGCTGGTGGACAGCGGCCGGGCCGTCGGCATCGAGCTGCGCAACGGCAGGCGCTACTACGCCGATCACATCGTGTCCGCCGCCGACGGGCACACCACCGTCTACGAGCTGCTGGGAGGCAGATACACCGGCCAGAGGATCGACAAGCTCTACACCGAACTGCTGGAACGCCCGGGAACGCTGTTCCCCGCCGTGGTCTCCGCGTTCGTCGGCGTCCATGGCGATCTCCCCGCCGGGGACGCCCACAGCACCACGTACCTGCTGCGGCCAGAGGAGGCCGCCGAACTGCCCGGCGCACTCCAGAACAGCCTGGTGGTCCAGTTGCGCTCGCGCTACTCCGACGGCTTCGCACCGCCGGGCAAGTCCGTGGTCCACTGCACCTACTTCAGCGACTACACCTACTGGAAGGCGCTGCGCCAGAGCGACCGCAAGGCCTACTGGGCGCAGAAGCGCAAGGTGGCCGACTTCGTACGGCGGTTCCTGGGGCGGCTCTGGCCGGGCACGGCCAAGCGGATCGACCTGGTGGACGTGGCCTCACCGGCGACGACCCGGCGCTACACCGGAAACCACAACGGCTCGATCCTGGCCTGGAAGGCGTTCTCCGACGCCGACGACGTCTCCGCGGGCCTGGTCGGCAAGGACCGGATGCGGCTGCCCGGACTCAGCGGGTTCTCCATGGCCGGTCAGTGGGTCGGCATGGGCGGCCTGATCCGTGCCGCCTCCACCGGCCGCTTCGCCACCCAGTACCTGTGCGCGGAGCTGGGCCTTCCGTTCAAGGCCTGGGAGAGCGGCGGCACCGCCCCCTGGCACCCGGACAGGCTGGGCAAGCTGCCCCAGCTCGACCGGTGGTCCTCCAAGGAGGGAACCGGCGCGTGAGGACAGAGAGGAGTCAGACGAAGAGGTCCGCGGCGCGGGAGCCGCGCGACAGACAGACCATGATCATTATCGGTGCCGGGCTCGGCGGCCTCTCCACCGGCTGCTACGCGCAGATGAACGGCTACCGCTCCCAGGTACTGGAGATGCACGAGATCCCAGGAGGGTGCTGCACCGCCTGGGAACGCGGCGACTTCACCCTGGACGCCTGCGTCAGCTGGATGCTCGGCAGCGGCCCCGGCAACGAGATGCACCAGATCTGGCTGGAGCTCGGCGCGCTCCAGGGCAAGGAGGTGCGCCACTTCGACGTCTTCAACATCGTGCGGGGGCAGGACGGCAGGGCGGTCTACTTCTACTCCGACCCGGACCGGCTGCAGGACCATCTCACCGAACTCTCGCCCGCCGACGCGAAGCAGATCAGAGAGTTCTGCCGCCAGCTGCGCTCCTTCCGCAAGGCGCTGGCCGTCTACCCGTTCCTCAAACCGGTGGGACTGATGGGGCGGGTGGAGCGATGGCGCATGCTGGCGTCGTTCGTCCCGTACTTCAACGCCGTGCGCAAGTCGATCTCGGTGCTGATGTCGGAGTACTCGGCCCGGTTCAAGGACCCGCTGCTGCGAGAGGCGTTCAACTTCGTCCTGTACGAGAAGCACCCGGCGTTCCCCGTACTGCCGACCCACTTCCAGCTCGCCTCGCACGCCAACCTCTCCGCGGGCGTCCCCGAAGGCGGCTCGCTAGGCCTGGCCGAGTCGATCGAGCAGCGCTACCTGAGGCTCGGCGGCCGGGTCACGTACAACACCAAGGTCGAGGAGGTGCTCGTCGAGGACGACCGGGCGGTCGGCGTCCGGCTCAGCGACGGCCGGGAACTGCGCGCGGACATCATCGTGTCCGCCTGCGACGGACCCACCACGATGATGAAACTCCTGAAGGGCCGCTATCTGAACGACGCCTACCGACGGCTCTACACCGAGACCCTCAACGAACCGGGCATGGTCTTCCCCGGCTACTTCACTCTCTTCCTGGGTCTGAAACGGCCCTTCCCGGAGGGCGAACCGTGCACCACCTACCTGCTGGACGAGGCGCAGGCGGCCGAGCTGACCGGCATCCGCCACCGCAGCATCAACGTCCAGTTCCGCAGCCGCCACTACCCCGAGCTCTCGCCGGACGGGACGACCATCGTCTACGCCACCTACTTCTGCGACATCGCCCCCTGGCGGGCCCTGGACGAAGGCCCGGAACAGATCACCCGGAGCCGCGGCGGCCAGGAGCTCCACACCCTCCCCGTGCGGCACGGCCGCGGCTACTACGCGGCCAAACGGCGGGCACGCACGGCGCTCGTGAAGTTCCTGGAGGAGCGGTACCCCGGCCTGGAGGACGCCATCGCGGTACGTGACGTGTCCAGCCCCCTCACCCAGGTCAGGTACACCGGCAACCACGACGGGACGGTCCTTGGATGGCAACCGTTCGTGGAGAGCGGCGAGACCCTGGAGGAGCTCATCAAGAAGCACGGCCCCGGGCTCCCGGGCCTGGAGAACTTCTACCTGTCCGGTGTCTGGGCGACCACGGGCGGACTGATCCGCGCGGCCGCGGCGGGCCGGCACGTCATGCAGTTCGTCTGCCGCGACGACCGCAGGGCGTTCACCGCCTCCCTCGATGAGACCCGGCCGCCGCCGACCCATCTCGTCATTCCGGTCGGGGGGCTCCCCGCGGCCCGGTCCGGATCCACCCGTGTGGAACAGGAGCAGAAGTGAAGATCAAGGAGTGGGTCGTCCGTGAACACGTCGAGGGCACTCCCGACGTGGACCGGATCTACGAGAAGGTCGTCCGCGACATCGACGTGGACCTCGCACCCGACGAGATGCTGCTCAAAACGCTCTACGTCTCGGTCGATCCCTACCTCCAGGGCATCGCTCTGGACACCCCGCTGGGCGGGCACATGGGCGCCGACTCGATCATGGAGGTGCTCGATGCCGGACCGCGCGCGGCGCACCGGCCCGGCGATCTCGTGCAGGGCTTCGGCGGCTGGCGCTCCCATCTGATCAGTTCCGGCGAGGAATCCCTCTGGCAGACGGGGACCTTCCCGATGGTCTTCCCCGCCTTCCGCCGGCTCGACCCGAGCTGGTACGACGACGCGCTGCCCCTGGCGACGGCACTGAGCGCGATGGGCGGTCCGGGCATGACCGCCTGGGGCACACTCGCCACGTTCCTCGACGCCGGACCGGGGGACACGATGGTGATCAGCGGCGCCTCCGGCGCGGTGGGGACGCTGGTCGGCCAGCTCGCGCGGATCGCGGGCGCCCGGGTGGTCGGCACGACGTCGAGCCCGCAGAAGGCGGAGTACCTGTCGCGGCTGGGGTTCGACGAAGTCGTCCTCTACCGGCAGGGCGACAGTGCCGACAGCGTGCGGGAGGCGCTCGCACGGGCGGCTCCGGACGGCGTGGACCGCTACTTCGACAACCTCGGCGGTGCCGTGACCGACGTGGTCTTCTCCCTGCTCAACGTCGGCAGCCAGGTAGCGGTGTGCTGGCAGTGGGCGACCCAGGTCGGCCGCGACGCGGTGGGACCCCGGCTCCTTCCGTACATCATGTTCCCGCGAGCCACCGTGCGCGGGATCTTCTCCCTGGAGTGGTTCACCGAAGAGAACTGGAAGACGCTCCACACCGAGCTGGGCGAACGGGTCCGGCGGGGCGAGGTGGTCTGCGACCACACCGTTCACTACGGCTTCGACCGCATTCCCGCAGCCTACGGGAGTCTCTACCACGACCGAGGGGCCAACCTCGGGAAGGTGCTGGTCGAGTTGTGACCGCCCGGCCGGCCCCCCCCGCCGTCCCCCTTCCCCGGCCCGGCCTTCCACTCGTCCGCTGTCCTGTCGAACACACACAGCCAGGAGGTACCTTGTCCACCGCAGTCAGCACCGCCAGCAGTGCCGGTCCCGAACCGCTGTTGGCGCCGCTCCACCGCATGGAGTTCGGCACCCCGGGCCCGCCGCGGCTCACCGAGCTCACGGACGGCTCGCCGGCCTGGCTGGTCAGCCGGTATCCCGATGTCAAACAGGTACTCAGCGACAGCCGGTTCGGCCGTGCCGAGCTGTACGCGCCGGACGGGCCCTCCGTCACCCAGTCGCCGGGGCTGGTCAACGACCCGGACCTGATGTTCAACCAGGACGGCCCCGACCACCTGCGACTGCGCCGCACCCTGCGCCGCGCGTTCACTCCGCGAGCGGTCGCCAGGTGGCAGCCCTGGATCGCGGCGATCGTCGAACAGCTGCTGGACGGACTGGCGCGGGGCGAAGGCCAGGTGGACATCGTCGCGGAGTTCACGCTGCCGTTGCCGGTGGCCGTGATCAGCCGGCTGATGGGGCTGGACGAGTCCGCGCGGGAGCGGATGCGGCACTGGAGCGACCACGCCTTCACGGACGGCTCCCGCAGCGGTGACGAAGTGGGCGCCGCCATGGCCGAGTTCTCCGAGTTCGGCGCACAGCTCCTGGCGGCACGGCGGCGTGAACCCGGGGTCGATCTGGTGAGCGGCCTGGTACGGGCCGCCGATGAGGAGGGAGGAATCCCAGAGGCGCAACTGGTCAGCCTGGTCTGCGGGCTGGTGGTCGGCGGACACGACAGCACGATGACCATGCTCGGCAACTCGCTCCTCTACCTGCTCACCGAGAGGCTGGAGGCCTGGCCGCTCCTCGCGGCCTCCGAGGAGGAGGCCGGCACGCTCGCCGACCGCCTGCTCCACCTGATCCCCCTGGGCGACGACCGGGGAAGCACCCGCCGCGCCACCGAGGACGTCGAGGTCGGTGGCGTACTGATCCCGGCCGGAGCGGTCGTCCTGGCGGACTGCGGCACGGCCAACCGCGACCCCGCCGTCTTTCCGCCGAGCACGGCGGACAACCTGTTCGCACCCATGGAGGCCCCCACCCTGTCGTTCGGCGCCGGCCCGCACTACTGCCTGGGCGCCTGGCTGGCCCGGACGGAACTCCAACTGGCCCTGCACCGCCTGGCGGCCAGGTTCCCGGAGCTCCGGCTGTCCCAACCGCCGGAGTCCGTCCACTGGCGGGTCGGCACCACCTCGCGCAGCCCGGAACGCCTGCTGGTGACCTGGCCACGGACGTAGCCGCTGCGGCCGCCCCCGCCTCAGGCAGGTGGGCCACTCAGGAAGAGCGCACGAGGTCGGTGACCGGGAACGAAACGGTGTCCTGGGCGGGGCGGGGGAGATGGGCAGCGGTGTGGAAATGGCCGTCCGTCTCTTTCTCCCGGGGGTCCTTGCCGTCCGACGTCACCGACTCGCGGCGAACCGCCGCTCCTGCGGACCGGTGAAGCGGCGCTGTACGAACGTGTGGGGGACGGCCTTCTCCGTGACCAGTCCGAAGGACTCCAGGCACTCCGCGACGGGCCGGTAGGAGCCGGGGCAGCACCAGCGACGCCACCCAGACCGAGCTCCAGCCGCTTCCGGAAGCGGCCGGTAGGTCCGCGAGGACGGGAAGTTGGCGCCGCCGGTGACCGTGATCAGTCGGACCCGCCGTGCCGCGCGCAGCAGGGCGGCCGAGGCCGGCGCGACCTCCAGGTTCTCCCCGAACGCCTCGTCCAGCAGGCCCACCTCGCGTGCGTAGGCGACGGTGTTGGACGCCGCGTCCAGGCCGAACATGGGGGCCGCGTCCGCGCGGCGGCTGGCGCCGTAGAACTCGCGTTCCCAGTCGGACAGTTCGCCAGTGGTCATCGCGGCGGCCCGGGTGAGGTGCGGTGGTCGTACAGGTCGACTCGTCTGCCGCCACCGGTGGCTTTGCCTTGAGGAGGGCCTCTGACCTGCGTCAGAGGCCCTTCCTGGTCTTTCAGTAGGTTGCTGCTTTGGGCGACATAAAGTCCCTGAAAAGCCCTGGAGCGAAGGGCGCATGACGTCTCTGAGCTGGGTCAGGTCGATGTGAAGTCAGGCTGTCGCTCTGCCGTGGAGGTAGGCGGTGGTCTGCGGCCGAGTGTGCGTGGTCTGGGGCTGGTGCGCTCGTCATGCGTAGGTCACGGGTCCTCGGCAACGGATACCAGATGGTTACGGCTGACCTGTTGAAGTTGCCGGGCCTGGAGCGCCCGCAGGCAGGTGGAGATCAGAGTGACGACGGAAGTGAGCGGCACGGTCTCGCCGCTTGGAGGCGTCGACCGGTCGATGTGCTGACTTCGGCCTGTGCGACGGCGGGACCCGAGCCATGTCCGGGGCCCGCCGTCGTCGCTCACGCGAGCTGTTGATCAGTGGAAAGCCAGAGTGGATCCGTTCCTGCCGGTCAGCAACAGACGTTGCTGCCGGTGGCGGGATCACCTGCAGGTGATCGACGGGATTCTGCACCGGGTGCGGACCGGCGTTCAGTGGCGGGACCTGCCCGAACGGTTCGGCCCGTGGAAGACGGTCTATGAACGCCACCGCCTGTGGTCGGCCGACGGGACCTGGGAACGCCTGCTCCAGCAGGTCCAGGCCGATGCCGCAGGCGAGATCGACTGGGGCATCTCCGTCGACTCCACCATCGTGCGGGCACATCAGCATGCCGCCGACGCCCGCACCGAACCACCGCCGGTCCCCGTCTCAAAGGGGGACACGGCGGCAGAACACCAGGGCGAAACGCCATGGCAGAGCCTTGTCGCCCGCCTGGCGGAGGTGGTGCAGGAAGTGAGGGCCGGGGCCGCTCGCGGGGCGGGTTCACCACGAAGCCCTACCTCAGTGCGGACTGCCGCTGTCGCCCGCTTTCCCTGATCGTCACACCGGGACAGCGGGCGGACTGCACGCAGTTCAGGCACGTGCTGGAGAAGATTCGCGTCCCACGGACGGACCGGGCAGAGCGCGCAGGAAGCCTGACAGCCCCGCGGCACAGATGGCATACGGCCACGGCTCGTGCCGCGAGTATCTGCGGCGCCGGGGCATCCGGCACGCGATCCCGGAGAAGACAGACAGCAGGGCCGCCCGCCGCGCAAAGGCTCACGCGGCGGGCGGCCGCCCGGCTTCGACGAGGAGCGGTACAAGAAACGCAACACCGTCGAACGGGCTATCAATCGGTTGCAGCAGTACAGGGCGGTGGCCACCCGCTACGACAAGCGCCGTTACATCCATCTCGGCATCGCCACTGCGGCAGCCCTCGCGATCTGGCCCCGAACATGAACGACAGGCAAGCTAGTCGGTGACCACCGGCGTGTTCTGGCAGGCGGTCATCAGCCAGCGGCCGTCGGCCTGCTTCGAGAGCACGTACAGCGGGGCACCCTCGCTCTCCTCGCCCGGGGTCAGGTAACGCTGACGGACCTTGACTGCCGCGACGTCGGGGCGGATGAAGAGCACGTGGACCACCTCGTAGGTGACCTTGCCGTCCCAGCTTGCCGTGGGGAGGGTCTTGCGGGTGAATTCCGAGATCATGTCGAGGCCGATGAGGACCTTGCCGTGGGCCGTCGTCCAGATCGCGTCAGGGTGGAAGAGGCTGAGGAACTCTTCGGGGTCCTTGTTCTGCTGGGAGTGCTCGACGGTCGCGACGAGCCGGTCGATCGCTTCGATGTCTGCCGCGTGGGATGTGGATTCTGTGGTCATGTGGATCATCGTCATACCTCAAGCGCGATTGAGGTCAAGCGTGTGATCACATGGAGATGTGAGGGTGACCGGACATCTGGCGCGGTTCCGGCACAAGCTGCCCGGGGAATCTGAGCCCAGCACAACGAGCCGGGCACGGGACATTGACATGATCGGCCGGACAAGTCCTAGTCGAGCCGAGTACAGAACGCCGAGCAGTGGCATTGATACATCCGACTGCCGCACGGCCTGCAACGGAGTGAAGCTGGCTGGTAGCCGGCACGGTTCGTGTGACGGGACGACATGGCCCGGTGCCGGCCCGATGCGAGGATCCGGACCGTGATGAGGCCGCCGAGGATCCGCACCGTCATGACGCCAGCAGTGCCCCGAGCACCATGCCGCCGACCAGACCCTCGGCGCCGACCACGATGGCGATCACCGCGAGCCGCTCGTGCCGGACGATCTGGGCGACTCCGGCCAGGACCAGGGCGACCACGCCGAAGACGGTCGGCAGAAGACGAGCGGGATGACTCCCAGCACCATCGCGATGATGCTCAGCACGTCGACGGTCGCCGTGGGCCTCGGTGCGCCGTGGGGCTGCTGGCCAGTCTGGTGATTGCGTGGGACGAGGCGCAGCACGAGTTCATACGCACGCACCGACCCCAGTCGCTGCTCCAGCGCCTCTTCGAGCCCGAGGAGATCGCCCACATGGTGGTCTACCTGGCCTTCTCGCACGCCTCCGCCACCCCGGGCGGCGCCCTGCGGGTGGCTACGTGGACTCCAACCTGCCGTGACCCCTGCAGGCCACCCGAGCCCGGCGCCCGCGCGGCGAGGTTCAGGGCTTGAGGACGACCTTCGTCCATCCCGCGTCGCGGTCGTCGAAGTGGCGGTACGCGTTCGCGGCCTCGTCCAGAGGCAGTTCGTGCGAGACGATGAAGGACGGCTTCGCTCTGTCGTGCTGGATGAGCCGGCCGAGGTAGCGGTTGTACGCCTTCACATTGGCCTGACCGGTCCCGATCCGCTGGCCCTTGAACCAGAACTGGCCGAAGTCGAAGGGCAGCTTGCCCTCGCGTGTCAGTTCGGTCGGAGCGCCGTCGTCCTGGGGGAGGAACACTCCGACGACTCCAATGGCACCGGTCGCCTTCACGGAAGCGACCAGGTCGTTCATGGTCGCCTCGGGCTTTTCTTCGCCCTGCGGGTCGTGGGCCTGGTACCCGACGCATTCGCAGCCCTTGTCGGCCCCACCGTCGGTGAGGTCGAGTATCCGCTCCACGTGATCGCCCTCGGAATCATCGACCGCGGTGGCTCCGGCCTGCTCGGCGAGTTGGAGCCGGTCGGCCTGCCGGTCCACGACCAGAACCTGGCTCGCGCCGCGCAGACGAGCTGAATAGGCCGCCATGAGGCCGACAGGCCCGCCCCCGTAGACCACGACGGACTCGCCCGGCGAGACATCGGCCAGTTCTGTGGCGTGGTAGCCGGTGGGGAAGATGTCCGCCAGCATCACGTAGTCGTTCTCCTTCTCCGCGGCGTCGTCCGGGAGGACAAGGCAGTTGAAGTCGGCCCAGGGGACCCGCAGGTACTCCGCCTGGCCACCGGCGTAGGTCCCCATTGCCGCGAAGCCATAGGCTCCGCCGGGTGTGCTGGAGTCGACCGAGAGACAGAAGCCGGTGAAACCGCGCTCACAGTTGGCGCAGAATCCGCAGCCGACGTTGAACGGCAGGCAGACGCGGTGGCCCACTTTTACGCGGTCCACCCCGGCGCCGGCCTCGATTACCTCTCCGAGGTTTTCGTGGCCGAGTATCCGCCCCGTCTCCATGGTGGTCCGGCCCTCGTACATGTGCAGGTCGGACCCACAGATATTGGTCGAGGTGACCTTGACGAGCACATCTGTCGGACGTTCGATCCTGGCATCGGGAACATCGGCAACCGCAACATCCCGCGGCCCCTGGTAGACGAGTGCCTTCACAGGGCTCACCGCCTCATCTGTTGGTGTGCACCACCTCGAACCGGTGCCGGCCCGAGGGCGAGCAGAACAGCATCGTCCATCCAGCATGCGCACAAGCCGGCGGATACGCAGGAGGGACCGCACGAACCGGTGCGCCCTGTGGTGGGAAGCCCTCCTGCAGCCCGGTCCGCAAGGGCGGGATCCGAGAGGGGCCCGCCTCGGTCCCGCCAGAGACGGCGACGCGGAGCCAGGTGCGCCGCACCCCGTGTGAACTGCAGTTTTCTGGGAACCGGCTTGAAGGAAGGACCCGCGGCCGGAGCCAGATCAGGAGAACCCTCGTGGTGTACAAGGAAAACCGTGCGCAGCAGATGAGGGACGACCTCGAAGCTGCCATAGGCCACTACATGGTGGCTGTCGCCGGAAGGCTTCTCGACGAAGGCCTCCCGGTTTCCTCCATTTCCTCGTACGGGGCCTACGACGACCCCACCCAGGACGCGTTCGGGGCCGACGTGGAAGGAAGCGTGGAGTTCACTCATGCCTTCCGGCGAAAGGCGTTCGGCGCGGGCCGGGACGCGGGGCTCCTCTGGTGCGGCGTGTCGGGGTGGTGCTTCTTCTGTATCCCGGAGGGGGCCGGCCGGACGCTGATGGAGTCGGCCCGATGGATGGGCGGCGGGCTGACACCGGACCCCGGCCGGGTGGCCGCTTTCCTCTCCGAGGTCCAGCTGGACGCCGAATTCTCGGGGAGCGACGAGCGACCCTTCTATCGCGCTCCGCACGGGGACCCGGGATCGCTTCTTCAGCGGCTCGCCGTCTTCGACACCGACACCGACACCGGCAGTACGGAATCGTCCTACGACAGCCGACTCGAATGCCTGCGGATCGACGCCTGTCAGAGGCGTGTGGTGAAGGCCCTGACCGCCGAGAAGCAAGAGGTCGTCGAGGTGGCATTGCGCAGCGGCGAGGTGCAGGCGTTGCTGGGGTTTCTGGAGTACGTCGAGGGGGCGGCGCCGCGGGACGACGCACGCGAGATGGCGCGGAGACTGTGCTCGGACCTGTCCTTGCGAGCGCGGGACGGGCGGGAAGGCCTCGATAAGCATCGCGAGGCGCTCACGTTCGCGGAAGAACAGCGTTAGCTGTCCGTGCCATGTGAATGATCGGTCGTTCCGACTGGCAATGCCGTCACCCCTGATTCCGTGCGGCGTTCGCCGCCCGCGCGAATCCGAGGAATGCGCCGAGGCCCCGCCCCCGTATACCGCTGGAGACGTCGACGGACGCCCCGGTCCTCGTCCCACGCACTCCGATGGAACCGCTCAAGATGCGCGGCCGACGTGAGTGACGAGACTGGCCTTATGGCAGAAGAACGTCGCACACACGCCGGGAGTTCGAAGACGGCGACCGCCTCCCGCTCCCGACGACCGGCGCGGGGGCCGGAGCACGCGGCTCGCGCTGCCAGCAAGAGCCTGGAGGGGCTGATCGGCCACCCCGCGGAGGGGGTCTCCGCGGTGCGGCGCGAGGACGACGGCTGGTGCGTGGTGGTGGATGTTCTCGAAGTGCCACGGATCCCCGACACCACAAGCCTCCTCGCTTCCTACGAGGTGCAGCTGGACCGGGACGGCGAACTCCTGCAATACCGCAGGGTCCGGCGCTACCGACGCGGTGCAGCCGACGAGTAACCCGCGCTTTGCTCCCTGTTGGAAGGACTTTCGATGACCGCGACCACCTACACGGACGAGGTAGTGGCCTGCCCGCCCCGCGCTGGAACGTTGTACGACGTACTGGAGCTCATTCTTGACCGCGGCATGGTCATCGACGTATTCATCCGGGTTTCGCTGGTCGGCATCGAGATCCTGAAGATCGACGCCCGCATCGTTGTCGCGAGCGTGGATACGTACCTGCGCTTCGCGGAGGCGTGCAACCGGCTCGACCTGGAGCGCGACTCCGGCAGCACCACCGTTCCCGAGCTTCTGGGCGGCGGTGTGGCCAAGTCGGTGGGGAAGCGCAAGGCGCGCAACGCCGTGGAGACCGTGGGCAACACCGTACGCAAAGCAGTAGGCGGTGATGACGACTTGGCAGAGGAAGAGGACGAGCCGCAGGCGCGTCCGAAGAAGCGACGCGCACCTGCCCGCAGCAGTGAGAGCCGACGACGGCGCGCGGACGCATGAGCGCGACCGTGGCAACCGAGGGTGTTTACGTCTACGCGATCCTGCGGGCAGCGACGGCGCTTCCGAAGGACGCGGTCGGCGTCGGATCGCCACCGGCGGCCCTCCGGGTCATCAGTCACGGCCTGCTCGAAGCGGTCGTCAGCGACGCGCCGCCGCAACTGCGCGCCCGTCGACGTGATCTGCTGGCACACCAGGACCTCCTGATGCGCCTGGCCGACGACGGGCCGGTGCTGCCCATGCGGTTCGGCATGGTCGCGGCGGACGAGCGGTCGGTCCTCGCTCAGCTGGCAGCTCAGCAAGCCGGGTATGCCGCCACCCTGGACCGGCTCGCGGGACACGTCGAGATCAATGTGAAGGTGCTTCCCGCGCAGAACGCGCTGGAAGCACTCGTCGCAGAGGACACGAGCGTGCGGAAACTCCGTGCGGCCGCTCGGAGAGCCCCGGGCTACGAGGCCAGCCTCCGGCTGGGCGAGGCCATCGCCGCTGCTCTCAGCAGGCGGGCAGCCGCCGCGGCGCAGCAGATCCTTCGCGAGCTCGCACCCGCCGCTCGGGCAGCCGTCGCGGGGCCCGATGTTCCGGGATGTGTGCTGAACGAGTCCTTCCTTGTCGACCGTTCCGGGAGCGAGGCCTTCCTCGCGCGGGCCCGGAGCCTGGGCGCTGCTTTTCGTGACCATGCGGAGATCCGGCCCGTCGGCCCGCTTCCCTGCTACAGCTTCGTTTCGGCGGAGGCCCGACCCGCGCTCGTGGGCGGCGGATGACATGGGGCTGATCACCGGTTTGCTCACGCTCCCGATCGCGCCGGTACGCGGCGTGGTCTGGGTGGCGGAGAAGCTCAATGACGCTGCCGAGCGCGAGCTGCACGACCCTGCCGTGTTGCGTACGCAGCTGGCTGTTCTCAACCAGGAACTCGAATCCGGAGACATCAGCCTGGAGGAGTTCGAACGCGAAGAGGAACGCTTGCTTGACCGCCTGCACGCCGTACGGGTCGGCCTGGCACAGAGTGATCGAAGGTGACGAGCTCATGGAAGATCAGACGAAGTTGACCCTCGCGGTCGCAGTAGTCGGCGGCTATGTGCTGGGCCGGACCAAAAAGGGGCGAGTGGCTCTGAGCGTCGCGACCTACCTCGCCGGTCGGCGCTTCGGTCTGGAACCCCGCCAAATCGCCGCAGAGGGTATGCGCCGACTCGGTGAGGTCCCCCAGGTGGCTGAACTGCAGGAACAGCTCAGGGGCGAGGTTCTTGACGCGGGGCGCAAGGCCGTGACCGCCGCCGCCAACCGCAGCATGAGCACGTTGGCCGGCTCGATCAGCGAGCGCACGGCTCGTCTCCTCGAACCCCCGAGCGACGAGGACGAGGGCGCCGAGGACGACGAGTACGAGTACGAGGACGAAGAGTACGAGGACGAGCCGGAGGAGGGTGACGACGAGGGTGAGCAGCCGGTAGAGGACGAAGACGAGTACGAGGACGAGGACGAACCCGAGGAAGAACCCGAGGAAGAACCCGAGGAAGAACCCGAGGAAGAACCCGAGGAGGAGCCGGAGGAGAAGCAGCCGAGAAGGCGTCCTCGGACCGACAAGGCCGCAGCGAAGAAGACCGCTCCGGCCAAGAAGACCGCTCCGGCCAAGAAGACGGCTCCGGCGAAGAAGGCCGCCGCGAAGAAGACCGCCCCGGCAAAGAAGGCGGCAGCCAAGAAGACGGCAGCCAAGAAGTCCGGCGGCTCGGCGAAGAAGGCCGCCGCGAAGAAGACCGCCCCGGCCAAGAAGGCGGCAGCCAAGAAGTCCGGCGGCTCGGCGAAGAAGGCCGCTGCCAAGAAGACCGCCCCGGCAAAGAAGACGGCGGCCAAGAAGACGGCAGCAGGAAAGTCATCGTCGAAGCGGGCGGCATCCAAGCGCAACAGCGGTCGGAGGTAGCGAGTCATGGCCAGGACGGAGAAAGCAGAGCCTGAATCGGCAGAGACCGAAGAGGCCGAAGAGTCCGGAATGGACAAACTCCGCAGCGAGCTTTCCAACTTCCTCAGTACGCAGGTGGAGAAGCTTGCGGAGAAGGCGGGGGACAAGCTGACCGATGTCACCGGCCAGTTGACCGATGTAGCCGAGAACGGCGGCTCTTTGCCGGCCATCGGTTCCCGCATACTCCAGGGCGATTCCCCGGTGAAGGCGTTCGTGTCGGAGAAGGCCAAGGGTGCCAAGGACAACGTCGTGGACAAGGCCAAGGAGGCCTTCGGAGGCGGCAAGGGCAAGCGCAAGGCGAGCGGCGGAAAATCCATGAACATCATCGAGGTCCTCGATGTGGGAGTACCGCTGCGCACCGCTTACGACTACTGGACCCAGTACGACCAGTTCAGCAGCTTCGCCAAGGGCGTGCAGGATGTCTCGATGGACGAGGAGATGTCGAGCGACTGGAAGGTCAAGGTGGGGCCCTCCTCGCGCAGCTTCAAGGCAACGGTCCAGGAACAGGTCCCTGACGATCGCATTGTCTGGACATCCGAGGGTGCCAAGGGAACGACACGGGGCGTGGTGAGCTTCCACGAACTGGCACCGTCCCTCACCCGCATCGTTCTGGTCATTGAGTACTACCCGTCCGGCTTCTTCGAGAAGACGGGCAACCTCTGGCGTGTGCAAGGACGCCGGATCCGGCTCGACTTCAAGCACTTCCAGCGGTACGTCACGCTCACGGACGAGGAGCCGGACGGGTGGCGGGGCGAGATCCGCGACGGAGAAGTGGTCGTATCTCACGAAGAGGCCATGGAAGAGGAAGAGGCGGAGAACGAGGAGGACCCGGAGGGGGAGGAGTACGAAAACGAGGACGAGGACGAGGACGAAGACGAGGACGAGTGGGATGAAGAGGACGAGGACCCGCTGACCGACGAGGACGAGGAGGAAGGCGAAGACGAAGAGGAGGACGAGCCGGAGGAAGAAGAGGAAGAGGAAGAAGAGGAAGAGGCACCGCGCAGGAGGCGGACCGGGTCCGCGAAGCAGCGATCACGGAGAGCACGAAGTGACTGATCTCGACTTCCGACAGGATGCTTCCTATCCCGTGGCCGGACCGCAGAACACCAACTTGGCGGACATCCTGGAGCGCGTTCTCGACAAGGGCATCGTGATCGCCGGGGACATCAAGATCGACCTTCTCGATATCGAGTTGCTCACCATCCGCCTGCGGCTCTTCGTGGCGTCCGTGGACACGGCGAAGAAGGCCGGGATCGACTGGTGGGAGACCGACCCCGCGCTCAGCTCTCGCGCGGCGAAGGACGCCCTGAGGGATGAGAACCGCGAGCTGCGGGCGCGGCTCGAAGCACTCGAATCGCGCACCGAAGAGACATCGCCGGAACCGCGACGAGCCACGGAGAGGAAGAACAGGGGCTCATGACGGAGTGCAGCACAGGGACATCGGAGACGAACGCCACCTACGTGTTCGCGGTCTGCCACACGGAGGGGGACCCCGACGTTGACGGGCTCGCCGGAGTCTCGCGGGACGGACCGGTGCGTTGCCTCCGTACCGGCTCGCTCACAGCGATCGTGCAGACCGTTCGGGGGGCTGACTTCACGGACGAGGCCTGGCAGGAACGGCTGACCGACGAGGCTGAACTCGAACGGTACGCGCGTGCTCACCACGAGGTCGTTTCGGCGGTCGCCACGCGCTTTCCCACAGTCCCGTTGCCGCTGGCCACGTTGTACAACGGGGACGAGAGAGCCGCACTCGCACTCGCCGGTGAGTCGACGCGCTTTCGCAGGGCGTTGACGCGGATCGCGCATCACGCCGAGTGGGGAATCAAGGTCTACGCGCCCGCCCCGCGGAGCACGGGCGATGGCACCGCAGAGGAGCGGACGGCTGTGACCGCAGAAGGGAAAGGCCCGGCCCCTGGAGCGGGCAGAGCCTACCTGGAGCGCAAGCGGAACCTGCAGTCGCGGCGTGAGCAGCGACAGGTGGACTCCTTGCGGGTCGCGGATGCCGTGGACGCCGATGTGAGCCGCCTCGCCACGGAGTCCCGTCGCCTGCGGCCGCACGGCGACGGAGCCCGTGATGACCATCGCGTGCAGGTCCTGAACGCCACCTATCTGGTCGAGGAGAGCCGGGCCGCAGAGCTGGACCTGCTGGTCGCCGGCCTGCGAGAACGTACCGGTGCGCACATCGAGGTCTCGGGGCCCTGGGTGCCTTACTCCTTCGTGGGAGAGGTGTAGTCCGTGACGCGTGAAGCGGTCCCTTGGGACACCCCCGGCGGCTTGAGCGGTCCGATCGGCGTGCCACTGGTCGATCTGCTGGACCGTGTCCTGGGGACAGGGGTGGTCGTGAGCGGTGACTTGGTCATCGCGATCGCCGACGTACCCCTCGTACGGGTCTCACTCCATGCGCTGCTGTCGTCGGTCAACGAGCGTGTTCCCGCCCCCTGGGGCGACAGCGGGCCGCTGTGACGAGCTCACGGGTGGACCTGGATTCCGAGAAGATGGGGCGCGATCTGGTCACCCTGGTCCTCACGGTGGTCGAACTGCTGAGGCAGTTGATGGAGCGGCAAGCCCTGCGGCGCATCGACCAAGGGGACCTGACCGACGAACAGACCGATGAGATCGGCACGACGCTGATGATGCTCGATCAGCGCATGGCAGAGCTCTGCGAGCAGCACGGCGTACGGCCGGAAGACCTCAACCTCGATCTCGGACCCCTGGGCTCCCTCCTGCCGCGCGACTGAGGGCCGAGCCGGGGAGGGCGACACGAATGCGCCGCGCCGCCAGGGCACTCGAATGGCGTACGTGGGGATCTTGGAGCACGGTGGAAGGGGGCACGGGTGGCGGAAACGTCCGCCAAATCCGGTTTGCCCCTCTCGGAACTCTCGCTGCGAGGTACTCATGGCGACGAACGGCAATGGCAACGGAACGGCGCTCGGATCGAACGAATCGTCGGGCGGAACCAAGGGGACGACGGTCATCGCGGACACCGTGGTGTCCACGATCGCCGGAATAGCGGTACGTGAGACCGATGGGGTCCATGCCATCGGCGGTGGAGCCTCCCGGGCCGTGGGGGCGATGCGGGACAAGGTGTCCCGCTCCAACGACCCTGGCCGCGGAGTGAAGGTCGAGGTGGGCGAGAAGCAGGCCGCCGTCGATGTCGACATCGTGGTCGACTACGGAACTCTCATTCTGGACACCGCCAAGAAGATCCGCGTCCATGTCACTGACGCGGTGGAGACGATGACCGGGCTGGAAGTTGTTGAGATCAACATCAAGGTTCTTGATGTTTACGTGCCGGGGGACGACGACAGCGATGACGACGAGGAGCAGGGCTCTCCCGAGAGGTCGCGTCGCGTTCAGTGAGGCCCGCGGGCCCAGCGGATGACGCCCTGGCAGGGAGTGGGGGATGAGCCGGACCGCTCGGCGCCGATGGTAGGTCGGCGCCGAGGCGTCCGCCGGTGCGCCGCCGGGCGCCGGGTCGGCGAAGACATCGGGCACCGCGAGGGCCCGCGCTCCCTCACAGGTGGTCGTGACCCAGGGCCGCGGTTTCAGCAGGCCGTGCTCGGCCAGCGCCTCGGCCATCGGTACGTGGGGGGTGTCCGGCACGACGATGATGGCCACGGAGCCGTCGGGTACGCCCAACCGATGGAAGACGTAGCGGCGGAACGGATCACTGAGGGGGGCCGGTGTGATCAGGACATCGCCAGGCCGGGTGAGCCATCGTTTGCGCGGTGCCTGCTCCGACCACTGACGCAGGATCGACTCCTCCCGGAGATCTACCGCCAGCGGGGAGACGAAGTTGGCGAGAACCACGAGGGAACCCGGCCCCTCATGCTCGGTGATCATGAGGAACCGTCTTCCGCTGATCACCGAGCATGAGGGGCTGCTTCGCGGTCGCCGTCAACGGGACGCGCAGGGCGGAGTGGCCGCCGCGCCAGGCCGCCAACAACACCGCACCCAGCTTGTCTTCGAGCAGACCCGTGGCCTGGATGCCGAAGGCCACGTCCGCGTCCAGACCGGGCTCGGCCGCCAGGAGCGGGTCGATCACCTCGTGCCGGACGACCTGCTCATGCACCGCGTCGGCCTCGACGTGCTCGTCGTAGAAGTGCGCCGCGGCCGGTCCGGCACCCGTGCGCCGCATCGCCTTGGCGAGCCGCCGGGACCCGGGCGAGGACGTCACCTCCACCGCGGCGAAGTGCCCCACGAGAGCGCCCCGCAAGGCCCGGTGCAGACCGAACAGCGACATCACGTTGACCGTGCACAGGCCCTGCGCGGGGGCCGCGTCGAGATAGTGACCGTAGGCGTGTTCCAGGCCGAGGTCGTCCATCAGGTTCGCGAAGAGCCGGGCATGGATGTCCTCGGCGCGTCCGGCGCCGAACTCGTCGTACTCCACCGCCACCATCGCGGCCTTCGCGCGGCCGTGCAGCCGTGGGATGACCCAGGCGTGCGGGTCGGCTTCCTTCAGGTGGTAGAGGGAGCGCAGCGCCGCGTATTCCCGGACCTGCCAGAGCCGGCCCTCGTCCCGCAGGAAGTGGCTCACGCCGGTGCCGTCGTCAACGGCCGGTTCGGTGAGGATGCTGGCGAGCGCTTCGTGCGCGTCGGCCTCGCCCGGCACGTCCGTGCGCAAGGCGCTCAGGAAGCGGTGTTCGAGTGCGCCGCGCAGCCGCAACAGGTCGGGATCCCACTCGCGGTCGTTGCCGACATCGTCGAATCCCTGGTAGTGCAGCTCGTAGAGCACATAGAGCGCGAGCTGGAGATCGTCCCCGTACGGATCGGCGCCGGAAACGGCCTCCGGATCCACCAGGGGCGCGTGCCCGTCCCGCAAGGCCGACAGCACGCCGCGCGAGACAACACCGCGTGGGGCGGGCAGCGCCGGGCTGATGCCACGGGATTCGAGGTAGGGAGAGGTTGTCATGCCGCCCCACCCGCGTCCGGGTCGGTGACGGCGTCGGTCTCGGCCCGGGCAGGGCGGCTGCGGTGGCTGGTGTCGCACCAGGGGTAGCGGCGGCTGCGACGGCATGTGCACACCGCCACCATGAAGCGCTCGGAGGTGACAGCCACGCCGTCGTGCCCGGTGACGGTCACGGGCCCCTCCACCAGGAGGGGTCCGTTGCGTTCGAGACGGACACGGCGGGGGTCAGCGTTGTCGCGCACGGATAACCACCAGTTCCTCTTTGTCCTGGTCTTCGTCGTCCAGCAGCCCCTGATCGCGCAGCCACGGCAGGCGGGAGCGCAGAACGGGGCCGAGGGGGATGAGTTCGCGGTCAACGACCTCCGCGTCGAGGCGCGCCCGTGCGAGGACATCGATCGTCGTCTGGGCGCCGCACATCCTCGAATGGACCATGAGCAGTGTTCCGCCCGGTCGCAGAACGGCTGCGGCGGTGGTACAGACCTGATCGACGACGGCCCGGCCGTCCGGGCCGCCGTCCCAGGCACGCGCTCTGCCTCGCAACGGCGGCAGAGCGGTCGGCGAGGGAACGTACGGGGGGTTACTGATCACCATGTCGTACCGTCCCGTGTCGCGAGCCGACAGATCGCGGTACCGGACGGTGATCCGGCTGCGGTGCAGTGCGGCGTTCACTCTGGCGCACAGCACCGCCCTGCGGGAGACGTCGACGGCGGTGACCCGGGCGCCCAGTCGGGCCGCGTGCACTGCCAGCGCGCCGCTGCCGGTCCCCAGTTCCAGTACGCGTGTGCCGGGGCTGATGTTCTCCCTGGCCAGGGCCCGCATAAGGAGGTGCGTGTCGTGCTGCGGGGTGTAGACGCCGGGCACCGTCAGCATGCGTCGTGGCCTCGTGCGAAGTGGTACGGCCATGGCCGCCTCTCGACTTCGTAGTGGCGACGACTGATCGTCGCCTGTCCACCATGGGCCGTGTGCGAGTCGGCCGCCACTCCGGCGGTCACGGTCTGCGTACGGCGATGCCTCTTGTCCCGCGGAGTCGGCCCGCCTTTGCGGCCGGCTTGCGGAGCGCGACTTCTGAGTGACTCGGAAGTCCGACTCGCAGGCGCGGGTGAGTCAGACGCCGCCTTCTCTTTCTCCGCCGCACAAGGGGCGGAACGCGGCCCCTGCCGGGCCGGGACGCTCTCCCGTGCGAGCGCCGTGCCAGTCCAGGCACATGAAGGTGGCGTCGTCTCTGGGGGCGCCGTGGTAGGCGTCCGTCACCGCGGCGACGAGAGCGTGCACGGCCTCGCGGGGGTGCTCGGCCGCGGTGTCACGGACAAGGGCGGGCAGGTCGACGGATGCGGCTTCCCGCTCCTGCGTGCCGTCGGTGTACAGCAACAAGCGGTCGCCGGGCCGCAGGTCGAGCTCCTGCACCTGGTACGGGCCCTGCCCGACGACGCCGAAGGGCAGGTTCACCGCAAGTCGGAGCTCGTCGACCCGGCCGTCGCGCAGCCGCAGCGGCCGGGGGTGGCCGGCGTTCACGATCTGTGCGCGGGACCCGTCCAGGGCAATGCGCAGGAGCTGGCCGGTGGCGAAGGTGCGCCTGCCGTGGTCGAGGAGGGCCTGGTGGGTCTGGCGCGCTTGTTCGGAGAGGTCCGCCCCGGCGCGACGGGCGCCGCGCGACGCGTTGACCAGGAGCGTGGCCATGAGCGAGGCGTCGACGTCGTGCCCCATGGCGTCCGTGACGGACAGATGCAGAGTGTCGTGGTCCAGGCTGTAGTCGTACGTGTCACCGGCGATGTCGGAGGCCGGCACCAGGGCACCGGCGAGGGCGAACTCGGCTGCCTCGCAGGAGGCGGCCGATGGGAGGAGCTGGCGCTGTATCTCCGCGGCCAGGCCGACCGGGGCGGTGCGGTTGCCCCAGTGGTACAGATCGGTGAAGCGGCGGTCGGCGACGATGATGTACGCCAGGGCGCGCGCGGCCTGTTCGATCTGCTCCAGCACATCCGGCGTGACCTGGGTGAGGAACACTTCCAGGACACCGACCGTGTCGCCGCGATTGCTGACCGGGGCGAGTACCCGCCGCTCCCGGTCGCCCTCGGCGGCCTGCACCAGTCTCTGGGTGCGCAGAACCTTGTCGTAGGGGCTGCTGCCGGCGAGGGGAACCGGCTCGGCACGGCGCTCCGACGGCCTGGCGGCCGCGTCGCTCACCCGTAGGAGACGACTGCCGCCGGCGTCGGCGAACAGGAAGCTCACGTACCGGGCGCCGAAGTGATCGCGGAGGAGCCCCGCCACGACATCGAGGGAGCCGACCGGCGCGGCGTCCTCCGCGGCTGCCAGTACCTCGGCCAGTTCAATCCGATTACGCTTCACTGCGGCCTCCCTGGGTTCGGGACACACCTGCCCACCGAAACGCAAGGCATGACCGCGATGGCAAATGGCCGGGAACGCGCAGTGGACCTCTCCCCGAGCCGGTCTGCCCGTACCCACCTTCTGCGACAGCCTTCAGCCCGTGTGCGTGGTGGTGCCGGGAGTGCCTCCCAGGGGGCGGCGCGCCCCTTTCAGCTCGGCCTCGTACAGGTGGTCGCGGCCCCGGGCGAGCCTGTGGACCAGTTGCTGCTCGATTTCGGTGAAGGGCCGGTAGTAGGTCCGGTTGTAGCTCTCGATGAGCTGGAAGGTCCAGTGGCCGGGGATGACGTCGCGGCCGAGGAGCTCACGTTCGACGAGGTCGGCGTCCTCGTCGTGGCCGGCCTCGCGCAGGAGACGCACCGCGTCGCCGACGGCGAAGTCGGCGCTGCCGGTCAGCTGGTGGAACTCGTACAGCGCGCCGCGGGCGCGCTCGGTGGTCTCCAGGGCCTTCGACAGGGCGCCCAGCGCTTCGACCGTCTTGTCGCTCACGCCTTCGGGACGGCGGTGCGCGGTGTCCGGGTGGCTGTTCTGTTCTTCGCTCACGCCCGTACCTATGCCCTGGGCCCGCGCGCGCCTACCCGCCGGTCACTCCTCCACCCAGGTCGAGACGGCCCGGGACGCGGTCGCCTGCCGCGATGCGCCGAGCCATGAAGGGCGCGACAGTAAGTAGAGCTGAGCCCTCACGATCACGGAGCCGTCCCCGAAGTTCCTCTTGAGAGGATTCGCAATGCGCGCACTGACCTGGCAGGGCAAGAGAGACGTCCGGGTGGAGACCGTTCCGGATCCGCGGATCGAGGACCCGACGGACATCATCGTCAGAATCACGTCCACGGGCATCTGCGGCTCTGACCTGCACCTGTACGAAGTCCTGGGCCCCTACCTCGACCCCGGAGACATTCTCGGCCACGAGCCCATGGGCATCGTGGAGGAGGTCGGCCCCCAGGTGACCTCCCTGGCGCCCGGGGACCGTGTGGTCGTCCCCTTCAACATCTCGTGCGGGCACTGTTACATGTGCGACCAGGGGCTGCACTCCCAGTGTGAGACCACGCAGGTCCGCGAGCGGGGCATGGGAGCCGCCCTCTTCGGCTACACCAAGCTCTACGGCCAGGTCCCCGGGGGCCAGGCGGAGCTGCTGCGGGTTCCCTTCGGGGACAGCTTGCCGGTCAAGGTGCCGCACGGGCCGGCGGACGACCGGTTCGTCTACCTGTCCGACGTACTGCCCACGGCCTGGCAGGCCGTGGAGTACGCGGCGATCCCGCCCGGCGGGTCCGTCACCGTTCTGGGGCTCGGGCCGATCGGCGCGATGGCGGCGCGGATCGCCAGACACCGGGGCGCCGGCCCGGTGGTGGGCGTCGACCTCGTGCCCGACCGGCTGTCCCGCGCCGCCGCCGACGGGGTGCTCTGCCTCGACCTGCGCCGGCACGGCAAGGAACTCGGCGACGCCATCCGCGATCTCACCGACGGACGGGGCACCGACGCGGTGATCGACGCGGTCGGCATGGAGGCGCACGGCGCACCCGTGGCGAAAGCGGCGCACGGGGCCGTGGGGCTGCTGCCCGACGCTCTGGCGGAACGGCTCATGGAATCGGCGGGCGTGGACCGCCTGGCCGCCGTCCGGGCGGCGATCGACGTGGTGCGCAGGGGCGGCACGATCTCGGTGTCGGGCGTGTACGGCGGCGCGGCCGACCCGCTGCCCCTGCTGACCATGTTCGACAAGCAGATCCAGCTCAGGATGGGGCAGGCCAACGTCAGACGCTGGGTCGACGACATCCTCCCGCTGCTCACGGATGAGGACCCGTTGGGCGTCGACGACTTCGCGACGCACCGTCTGCCGCTCGAAGAGGGGCCGCAGGCGTACAAGACCTTCCAGGACAAGCGCGACGGGATGATCAAAACGTTGCTCATCCCCTGAGCACGGTGCCCGAGCGGCCCGGCGGAAGCGGACGCCCGCCCGACGACACGTGGAGGACCGATGGCCGTACGACATCGATTGATCGAAAGCCCCGTGGACGATGTCTGGGCGGTTCTGGCCGACGGGACGCGGTACGCGGACTGGGTGGTGGGGACGTCCGAATCGCGTCCTGAGGGCGGAGAGTGGCCGCAGGTCGGCTCCAGCATCACGTACACCGTTCGGGTCGGCCCGTGGTCGGTGGCCGGAAGCACCGTCGTTCGGCGCTGCGAGCCTCCCGGAGTGCTGGAGCTGGAGGTCGACAGCGGGTGGCTCGGCACGGCCCGGATCGCCCTGGAAGTCCGGCCGTGGGGTGACAACGCCCTGGTGACCATTGATGAACACCCGCTGCGCGGACCGGCCGGGAAGCTGCACAACACAGCAGCGGACGCGCTGATCCAACTACGCCACCGCAGCATGCTCGCCCGACTGGCCGACACGGTCGAGACAGCCTCGCAGAGCATGCACAAGGTCGGCTGACGCCCGCCCAGGTCTCCCGGAACGGCGAGCACGTGGAGGTATCGATGCCTGACGCGGTGGTGGTCGGCGCGGGGCCCAACGGTCTCGTGGCGGCGAACCTTCTTGTCGACGCGGGATGGACCGTGGAGGTACTTGAGGCGCAGCCGGAGCCGGGCGGCGCGGTCCGTAGTGACCGGGGCGTCCATCCCGACTACGTGAGCGACCTGTTCAGTGCCTTCTACCCGCTGGCCGCCGCCTCCCCGGTACTGGCGGGGCTGGACCTGCGTGCTGAAGGGCTCAGCTGGAGCCGTGCCCCGCGCGTCCTGGCACATCCGCTGCCGGACGGCCGCTGCGCGCTGCTCGAACGTGGAGCCGAGGAGACGGCGGAGGGCCTGGACATGTTCGCCGCGGGCGACGGTGCCGCTTGGCTCGACCTGTACGGCACGTGGAGCCGCCTGGGCCCGGACCTTCTGCGCGCACTGTTCACCCCTTTCCCGCCGGTGCGGCCCGCCGTGCGCCTGGCGGCCAGGCTCCGGGCGGCCGGTGGTCTGCGTCTGGCACGGACGCTTTTGCTGCCCGTCCGTCGTCTGGGGGAGGAGCAGTTTCGTGGCGAGGCCGCCAGGCTCCTGCTCGCGGGCAACGCGCTGCACGCGGACCTCGGCCCCGAAGCGGCGGGCAGCGGGGGCTTCGGGTGGCTGATGTCCATGCTCGGACAGACCTACGGATTTCCGGTGCCGGCCGGAGGCGCCGGCGCGCTCACCGCCGCTCTGGTACGGCGGCTGGAGCGGCACGGAGGCGTGGTCCGTTGCGGGAAGCGTGTCGACGAGATCGTCGTACGCGGCGGACGAGCCGTCGGCGTACGCACAGCGGAAGGGGAGTCCGTACCGGCGTCCCGTGCGGTGCTGGCCGATGTGTCCGCGCCCGCGCTCTACGGCGAACTGGTCGACGCGCGGTATCTCCCCGACCGGCTGCTGAAGGACCTGCACGGGTTCCAGTGGGACTACGCGACGTTCAAGGTCGACTGGGCACTGACCGGCCGCGTGCCCTGGACCGCCGCTGAGGCCGGCTCGGCGGGCACCATCCACTTGGCCGACGGCGTCGACGGGCTCACCCGCTTCGCCGCGCAGATCGCGACGGGCCGGGTTCCCGACCACCCCTTCCTCCTCGTCGGGCAGATGACCACGGCCGACGCCACCCGTTCACCGGCCGGCACCGAATCGGCGTGGGCCTACACCCATGTCCCGCACCTGATCAAGGGGGACGCAGGTGAGGACGACCTGACGGGGCGGTGGGACAGCCGAGAACAGGAAGCGATGGCAGACCGCATGGAGGCCGAGGTGGAACGGCGGGCCCCCGGATTCCGTTCCCTCATCGCCTCCCGGCGCATCCTCGCACCGCCCACCCTTGAATCCATGGACGCCAATCTGCACGGCGGCGCGATCAACGGCGGGACCGCTGCCGCCCACCAGCAACTGGTGTTCCGGCCGACTCCGGGTACCGGGCGGCCCGAGACGCCGGTGAAGGGCCTCTACCTCGCCTCAGCCTCCGCACACCCCGGCGGTGGGGTTCATGGGGCCCCCGGCGCGAACGCCGCGCGGGCCGCGCTGCGCGGCCCGCGTTCTGTGCGCCGCCTTCGTGGCCGGTGAGCCGCGGCGGACCGGCCACGAAGGTGAGCCCGGGTGTCAGGCGTGCGTCGGCCCGAATCCCTCCGCCGCGCGTCCGCCGGCCCCCAGCAGTCCCGTCGCTTCGAACTGCGACCGCGTCAGCTCCCGGCGTGTCAGCAGCGAGACCAGCCCCGGCAGACCGCCTCGCACCGCCTGGACACCCCGGAGCCACCCGGGCACATATACGGATGGCGCCCGCCGTTCGACCGCGCCGACCACGAGACGGGCCACGTACTCGGGGGCGTAGGTCCTGCGCGCCGGTGGGGGCATATGGGCCCGGAGCTCGCGCAGCACGCGGTGCTGGTCGGCGTCCCGGATCATGTCGGTGTCGATCCAGTTCAGATACGCGATGCCCACGCTCACCCCGCGGGGGGCCAGTTCGGCGCGCAGGGAGTGGGAGAACGACTCCACGCCCGCCTTGGAGGCGCAGTACGCACTCATCATCGGCGCGGCGCCGATGGACGCGAGCGAGGCGATCTGCTGGTAGTGACCTCGGGTGCGGAGCAGTTGTGGCAGGAACGTCCGTGCCGTGATCGCGCTGCCCACGAGATTGACCTCGATCACGCGTCGCCAGGTGTCCGGGTCGGAGTCGACGAAAGGGCCTCCTTCCGCCACCCCGGCATTGCCGACGACGACCGATACGGGACCCAGACGACGGCCCACCTCTTCGGCGACGCGGACCATCGCGTCGTCGTCGGTGACGTCCACGTGCAAGTGAAGTGACTCCGTGGGCAGTCCTGCGGCGGTCCGGGCGAGCTCGTCCCCCTCCAGGCCGAGCAGGGCCAGGCGGACGCCTCGCTCCGACAGTTCGCGGGCGACGGCCGCACCGAGGCCACGCGCGGCTCCGGTCACCACGGCTGTACGGCCGCTCAGGACGGGCTTTCGGTCCGACACGGGAACTCCTGCGGATCGGCGGCTTCGGAAATGGTCATACGCGGCTGACGCATGCGGTTCGACGACATGATGTCACCGTATGGAAGGAAATGCGCTTGGTAAGTCGATGCGGGCATAACGGAGCCGGTGGTACGGGCGACGGCGTGTGCGGCCCACGTCCCGCGCCGTCGTGCGCTTTGATCTTTGGGGGAAGCGCGCGGTGCGGACCGGTCCGGCGGGCACCGCGTGTCATGGGCCGGGCAGCAGTCCTTCAAGGGAGCGTTCGGCATGGGCAAGGAAGAATCCGGCACGCCCCACTGGCTGTTCGGTGATCAGCTCGGCCCGCATTTCATCGACCCGGCGAACGGCGGCCCGCACCGGAACGCGCCGCTGCTGATGATCGAGTCCCGGAACGTCCTCCGCAGGAGGCGCTTCCATCGCGCCAAGGCGCACCTGCTCCTTTCGGCGATGCGCCATCGGGCAGCGGAGCTCGGCGACCGGGTGCGGTACGTCAAGGCGGATACCTACCGGCAGGGACTGCGCGAGGCGGTGGGCGACGCCCGGGTGACCGTCCACCACCCCACATCCCGTGCGGCCCACGCCTTCGTGCGCGGGCTGCCCTCGGTGCGGGTTCTGCCGGCGCGCGGCTTCCTCGTGAGCCACGACGACTTCAAGACCTGGGCGGACAGCCGCGCCTCGAAGCAGCTCCGTCAGGAGGACTTCTACCGGTGGGTCCGCCGGACGCACGATCTGCTGATGGAGGGCGACCGGCCCGCCGGCGGGCGCTGGAACCTGGACCACGACAACCGGCAGCCCCCGCCTCGCGGCGTCACCGAGCTGGGCGTCCCGGCGCCGTACCGGCCCCGGGAGAGCGAGATCGACGACGAGGTGCGGTCCGACCTGGACCGGTGGTCGCGGGACGGGGACGTGGAGTTCGTCGGCGATGACGCACCACGCGTGTTCCCGGCCACGCGCCGGGAGGCGCTCGCCGCACTCCGCCGCTTCGTGGAGCACCGGCTCGCCACGTTCGGGGAGTACGAGGACGCGGTTCTGGCCGGGGACCCGACGATGAGCCACAGTCTGCTGTCCACGTCGCTCAACCTCGGGCTGCTCGACCCCGCCGAATGCGTCGAGCGGGCGGAGGCCGGATGGCGGTCGGGCGGTGTGCCGCTCAACAGTGCCGAGGGGTTCGTGCGGCAGATCGCCGGGTGGCGCGAGTTCGTCTGGCACGTCTATTGGTACTTCGACGAAAAGTACCGCGCGAGCAACCTCCTGCGTCACCACGAGCCACTGCCCGGCTGGTTCACGGACCTGTCTCCGGAAGGCACCGGGGCGAACTGCCTCTCCCACGTCCTGGAACAGGTCAGGACGACAGGCTGGACCCACCACATTCCCCGCCTGATGATCCTCGGCGGCTTCGCCCTCCAACGGGGCTGGGATCCCCGGGCCGTCACCGACTGGTTCCACCGCAGCTTCGTCGACGGCTACGACTGGGTCATGGTCCCGAACGTGGTGGGCATGTCGCAGTACGCCGACGGGGGCCGCATGACCACCAAGCCCTATACGTCCGGGGGCGCCTACATCGACCGGATGAGCGACCTCTGCGGCCCCTGCCGGTACAACCCGTCCGTACGGGTCGGCGAGGACGCCTGCCCCTTCACCGCCGGATACTGGAACCTCCTGCACCGCCACCGTGACCGGTTCGAGCGCAACGCGCGGATGACTTGGGCGGTGCGAGGTCTGGACAGGCTCCGCGACCTCGACGCCCTCCTGGAGCAGGAGCGCGAGCGCCGCGACTGACCGGCAGCGGCACGCACCAACGCCGCCACTCCGGGCGGCGGCGTCAGCTCCAGCGGCAACTGTCGCGGGCAGCGGAGCGGCGAAGCCCGAGGCCGTTCGCGAGGGAATCGACAGACAAGTCGACGCTGCGATGCGGTAGTTGTGCTGGACAGCGGCAGCAGACGCGGATCCGCTGTAGGCCGCTGCGAAAAGGGTCAGCATCGGTCCGAACCGAGGGAAGCGGAACAGGTACCGGAGCGGCACGGACGGGAAAGCGCCGGCCACCGGGCGCTCCGACCGCCGCGACCCGCCAACACGCCTGGTTCGAAAGGGTGACGGGTTCACCCGACTGCCGATCCATACTGGACCAACATCAACTACCGCCCGAAGAGGATGTGTTCGTCCCGGTGACTTCACGCGTAGCCCCGATCCGGCCACTGTCCGAGCTGCTCAGGGAGCACGCGCGCGGTATCGGCTCCAAGGTCGCCTTCCAGGACTCCGAGTCCCGGGTGACCTACGCGGAGCTGGAGTCGCGGACCGGCCGACTGGCCGGCGGGCTCACCGGACTCGGACTGCCGCACGGTGAGCGGGCGGCGATCTTCCTCGGAAACCGCGTCGAAGCCGTGGAGAGCGTTCTCGCCGTCACCAGAGCGGGCGCGGTCGGCGTGCCGATGGACTCGCGGAGCACCCGGGCCGAGCTCGCCCACATGCTGGACGACAGCGGAGCCCGGGTCGTCTTCACCGACCGGCCTCATCTGGGCACGCTGCGGCCGCTCCTGGCAAAACGCCCTGACCTGACCGTGGTGCTCGTCCACGCGGGAGGCGACGGCGCGGCGGCCGATACCGCCGGCACGTTCTGCTACGAGGACCTGGCCGCCACCGAACCATCGGTCCCCGCTCCGGACGACCTCGGGCTCGACGAGGCGGCATGGCTGCTCTACACCTCCGGCTCGACCGGCAGCCCCAAGGGCGTGCTGTCCACCCAGCGCAACCGCCTGTCGACCGTGGACGCCGGTCTCGTCGGCGTCCTCGGCATGTCGTCCGACGACCGGCTGCTCTGGCCGCTGCCCCTCCACCACGCCATGGGCCAGATCCTCTGCGTCATCGGGGTGGCCGCGACCGGGGCGTCCGCCGTCCTCCTGCCGAGGTTCTCCGTGCCGGACGTACTGGCTGAACTGCGCCGGACGGACGACCCGTTCACCCTGCTCGCCGGTGTGCCGACGACGTACGGCAAGCTCCTCGACGCCGTACGCGACGAAGGGCTGGGGGCCCCGGCGCTCCGTGGCTGTGTCAGCGGAGGCGTGGCAGCGGCGCCCGCCTTCCGGCGGGACTTCGAGGAGACGTGCGGGGTCCCGTTCCTTGAGCACTACGGGAGCACGGAGGCGGGGCCCGTCACCATGCCGGTGCCCGGCGCCGCCCGTCCGGCGGGCTCGTGCGGCCGGGTCCTCCCGGGCACCCGGGCACGTGTCGGCGACGGCAGCGCGAGCAACGGCGAGGCCTCGGGGGAGGGCGAGCTGTGGGTCTCCGGGCCCGGGGTCATGGCCGGGTACCACGGCCGGCCCGAAGACACCGCGGAGGTCCTGCGCGACGGTTGGTACCGCACCGGCGACCTCGCCCGGATCGACGGCGACGGCGAGGTCACCATCACGGGCCGGGTCAGCGAGCTGATCATCCGCGCCGCCGAGAACATCCACCCCTCCGAGGTGGAGGCGGTGCTGCTGTCCCTGCCGGGGATCAAGGACGCCGCCGTGGCCGGCCGGCCCGACGACGTACTCGGTGAGGTGCCGGTCGCCTACCTCGTGCCGCGGACGCCCGGCTCGCTCGACAGGCGAGCGGTCCTGGCCGCCTGCCGTGAGCACCTGTCACCGTTCAAGGTCCCCGCCGCCCTCTACGAGGTGGCGGGCATCCCGCGCACCGCCTCCGGGAAGACCAGGAGGTACGCGCTCACAGAGCTGCCGGCCAGGCCCCTGGAGGAGGCGGTGGGCACCACCTCGCCCCCGGGGGCAGGAGCGGTGGATCTGCCGGCTCTGGTGCGGGGCGAGGTCGCCGCCGTACTGGGCTGCGCCGTCGAGGAGGTGGAACCGGGGACCGCCTTCCGCGACCTGGGCCTCGACTCGCTGACGTCGACCGTGCTGGCCGGCCGCCTCTCGGCGGCGACCGGCCTCACCCTCTCCGAGGCCGCCGCCTTCGAGTTCCCCACCGCACGGGAGATGGCCGCCCACCTCGGGGCGCGGCTCACCGGCGAACAGGCAGGCGACGCGTCCGCCCGTACACACGCGGACGGCACGGACGACGACCCCGTGGTGATCGTCGGGATGGCGTGCCGCTTTCCGGGCGGTGTGGAGTCCCCGCAGGACCTGTGGCGGCTCGTCGACGACGGGACCGACGCCATCACCCCGTTCCCCACCGACCGGGGATGGGACATCGACGGGCTGTTCGACCCGGACCCCGGGAAGGTCGGCCGGACGTACGTGCGTGAGGGCGGCTTCCTGTCCGGGGTGGACCGTTTCGACCCGGCGTTCTTCGGCATCTCGCCCCGCGAGGCCCTGGCGATGGACCCGCAGCACCGGCTGCTCCTCGAAGTCGCCTGGGAAGCCTTCGAACATGCCGGAATCGACCCCGGCTCGGTGCGAGGGACACCCACGGGCGTGTACGCCGGGCTGATGTACAGCGACTACGCCGACCGGTTCGCCCGCACACCGGAGCAGGTCGAGGGCCACCTCGGCATCGGGAACGCGGGTAGCGTCGCCTCCGGGCGCATCGCCTACACCCTCGGCCTGGAAGGGCCCGCGATCACCGTGGACACGGCGTGCTCGTCGTCGTTGGTGGCCCTGCACCTGGCGGCCCAGACGCTGCGCAGGGGCGAGTGCGCGCTCGCACTGGCCGGTGGCGTCACGGTCATGTCGGGGCCCAACTCCTTCGTGGAGTTCAGCAGACAGCGCGCGCTGGCCGCCGACGGCCGCTGCAAGGCGTTCGCCGCGTCAGCCGACGGCACCGGGTGGGCGGAGGGCGCCGGAATGGTGCTGGTGACCCGGCTGTCCGAGGCCCGGCGGGCCGGGTACCGGGTACTGGCCGTGGTACGCGGCTCCGCGGTGAACCAGGACGGCGCGAGCAACGGCCTGACCGCACCGCACGGACCGGCCCAGCAACGGGTGATCCGGCAGGCCCTGGCCGACGCGCGGCTGGAGCCCGCCGAGATCGACGCCGTCGAGGCGCACGGCACCGGCACCCGGCTCGGCGACGTCATCGAGGCGGAGGCCTTCCTCGCGGCCTACGGGCGGTCGGGGCCGAGGGAGAACCCGCTGTGGCTGGGCTCGGTCAAGTCGAACCTCGGGCACACTCAGGCCGCGGCGGGCATGGCCGCCGTGATCAAGATGGTCCAGGCGATGGAGCACGGGGTGCTGCCCCGTACGCTGCACGCCGACGAGCCGACCCCGAGGGTGGACTGGTCCTCCGGGGCGGTGTCACTGCTGACCCGCCCGGTGCCGTGGCCCCGGACCGGCCGCCCCCGGCGGGCGGGCGTGTCGTCCTTCGGGATCAGCGGGACCAACGCCCACGTGGTACTCGAACAGGCGCCGGAGGAGGACCGGCAGTCCCCGGACAGCGGCCTCCCGGCCGGACGGGAGACCCCGGGGCGGGCCGTGCCGTTCCCGCTGTCGTCGAGGAGCGCCGACGGGCTCCGGGCACAGGCCCGACGGCTGCGCGCCGAAGTGGCCGCCCGCCCCGGTACGAGCCTGCTGGACCTCGGATTCTCCCTGGCCACGACCCGCGCCGCCTTCGAGCACCGCGCGGTGGTGGTGGCCGCAGAGCGGGACGGGCTGCTCGCCGCCCTCGACGCCGTCGCCGAAGGGCGGCAGCGACCGGGAGTGAGCACCGGCGGCCCCCGCCCGGCGGGCCCGGTCGTCTTCCTGTTCACCGGTCAGGGCAGCCAGCGCGCCGGAATGGGCCGGGAACTGTACGAGACCCATCCCGTCTACGCCCGCTCCTTCGACGAGACCTGCGCCCTGCTGGATCCGCTGCTCCCCAAGCCGCTGCGGGAGGTGGTGTTCACGGACGCGGGCGCGGACGCGGAAGGACCGGAGGGAGAGGGCCTGCTGCACACCACTCGGTACGCGCAGCCCGCGCTCTTCGCCCTGGAAGTGGCGCTGTTCAGGCTGCTGGAGTCCTGGGGCGTACGCCCGGACCTCGTGGCGGGGCACTCCGTGGGAGAGCTGGCGGCCGCACACGCCGCCGGGGTGCTCTCCCTCCCCGACGCCTGCACACTGGTCGCGGCACGGGGCCGTCTGATGGACGGACTGCCCGAGGGCGGGGCGATGGCCGCGGTGCGGGCGGAGGAGAAGGAGATCGCCGCGTACCTGGCCGGCCGGCAGGGGAACGTGGACATCGCGGCGCTGAACGGCAGCTCGGTGGTCCTCTCCGGCGACGAGACCGCGGTGCTCGATGCCATGGCGCACTGGCGCGGGCAGGGCCGCGAGACCACGCGGCTGCGGGTGAGCCACGCCTTCCACTCCGTACGCATGGAACCCATGCTGGACGCGTTCGCACAGGTGGCCCGGGGGATCGGCTACTCCCGGCCCGTGGTTCCCCTGGTGAGCGCGGTGACGGACCGGCCCGCCACGGACGCGGAACTCAGCTCGCCGGGCCACTGGGTGGACCACGTACGCCGTCCGGTCCGGTTCGCGGACTCGGTGCGGCTCCTGCGGGAGCGCGGCGCGACCCACTTCGTGGAACTCGGTCCGGACGGCGTGCTCTGCGGCATGGTGCGTGACTGCCTGTCCGGTGACACCTTCGCGCCCGCGCCGACGACGGACGCGGCCGCGCCGGAGCCGCTGGCCGTCCCCACCCTGCGCGGGCGCCGGCCGGAAGCCGAGGCGCTGCTCAACACCGCCGCCGCACTGCACGCCCAGGGTGTGCGCATCGACTGGCACGCGGTCTTCGCCGGACGCGGCGCACGCCGTACGGAACTGCCCAGGTACGCCTTCCAGCGCGGGCGGTACTGGCTCGAAGCCGACCGGCCGGAAGCCACGGCGGAGTTGGACACCGCGTCCCATCCGTTCCTGCGCTCCGCCACGTCGACAGCCGACGACGACGGTCTGCTGCTGACCGGTCCGCTGTCGCTCGGCGGCCATCCCTGGCTGGCCGGCCACGTGGTGCTGGGCGCCGTGCTGCTGCCCGCGACGGCGTTCGTGGACATGGCGGTCCACGCGGGAGACCGGGTGGGAGCCCCCGTCCTGGAGGAACTCACCCTGACCGCGGCCCTGTCGCTGCCCCGCGACGGAACGGTCGAGCTCCAGGTGAAGGTGGCACGGCCGGACGCGCACGGCAGGCGGGCCGTTGCCTTCCACGCCCGGCCGCACACCCCCGGGTACGACGGGCCCTGGACCCGCCACGCCTCCGGGACCCTCGCGCCCCAGGAACTGCCGGAGCCACCGGCCGCGCCCGGCCCGTGGCCGCCCGAGGGCGCCGTCCCGCTGCCGCTCGACGCGGAGTCCGGCGAGGACTTCTACGACCGGCTGGCCCACGGCGGGCTCCGCTACGGCCCGGCCTTCCAGGGCCTGCGGGCCGCCTGGCGGCTGGGCGACGACATCCTGGCCGAGGTCTCGCTCCCGCCGGGGGAACACAGCGACGCCGGCCGGTTCACCCTGCATCCGGCCCTGCTGGACTCCGCGCTGCACACCCTGATGCTCGCGGGAGCCGCGCCGGACGACAGCGGGGTGTCCCTGCCGTTCGCCTGGAGCGGTGTACGGCTCCACGCCTCCGGTGCCCGACGGCTGCGGGTGCGGGTCTCCCCGACGGCGGAGAACGGGGCACGGCTGGAGCTGGCCGACGGCTCCGGAACCCCGGTGGCCACGGTGCGCTCACTGATCCTGCGACCACTGCCCCGCGAACAGCTGAACGCGGTCCGGGCGCACGACGACTGCCTGTTCCGGCTGGACTGGACACCCCTGCCCGCGCCCGCCGCCGCATCCACCGCGCAGGCCACCTGGGGTCTCCTGGGCGAGCCCGGCCCGCGACTGCGCGAGACACTCCTGCGGTCGGACGTCGGGCCCACGGCGTACCCGGACGTCGCCTCCGCGGGCGCCGACGCACCGGCCGTCGTCATCGCCACCCCGCCGCTCACCGGGACGGACGGGGCGGACCGCGCGGCGGCCGCGCACCGCACCGCCGGATGGGCGCTGCGGCTCGTCCAGGACTGGCTGGCCGACGAACGCCTGGCCGACTCCCGTCTGGTCGTCGTCACTTCGGGCGCCGTCGTCACAGGGGCGGAGGCGGACGGCCGCGCCGCGACGGGCGACGACACTCTCGTCTGCGCGCCGGTATGGGGCCTGATCCGCTCGGCCCAGACGGAGAACCCCGGCCGTTTCGCACTCGTCGACACCGACGACAGCCCCGCATCCGCACAAGCCCTGGCGCGGGCCTTGGCGAGCCCGGAACCGCAGACGGTCCTGCGGGACGGAGTCGCGTACGTACCCGAACTGGTACCGGCCCCCCGGACGGCGGCGGACGAAGGACCGCCGCGCCGGCTGGATCCCGAGGGGACCGTCCTGATCACCGGAGGCGCGGGCTCCCTCGGCGTCTCCTTCGCCCGCCACCTCGTGGCCGAGCACGGCGTACGCCACCTGCTGCTCGTCGGCCGGCGCGGCGCCGACGCGCCCGGCGTCGCCGAACTGAGCGCGGAACTGGCCGAGCTGGGTGCCGAGGTGACGGTGGCCGCGTGCGACGTCGCCGACCGCACCGCGCTCGCCGCTCTCCTCGCGGACGTCCCGGACAGGCATCCGCTGACCGGTGTGGTGCACACCGCGGGCGTGCTGGACGACGGCGTGATCCCGGCGCTCACCCCGGAGCGCCTGGACCGTGTGCTGCGGCCGAAGGTGGACGCGGCGCTCGCTCTGCACGAGTTGACCCGGGGCAGCGACCTGGCCGTCTTCGCCCTGTTCTCCTCGGTGGCGGGGGTGTTCGGATCGGGCGGCCAGGGCAACTACGCGGCGGCGAACTCCTTCCTGGACGCGCTGGCACAGCACCGCGGGAGCATCGGCCTGCCCGGCACCTCCCTCGTCTGGGGCCCCTGGCGCCAGAGCGGCGGAATGACCGCGGAACTGCGCGGCGCGGACCTGCGCCGGATGGCCCGTACCGGCCTCGTCCCGCTGCGGACCGAAGAAGGCCTCGCGCTCTTCGACACCGCCGTCGGCAGCCGGGACGCGGTCCTGGTCGCGGCCCGGCTGAACCCGGAGACGAGCGCCACCCCCGGGGCGCCGCTCTCCCGCATGCCCGGCCACCGGCCCGTCCGCAGGGCCCTCCCGGAGCCGCGGGGCGGCGATTCCCTGCCGGAACGGCTGGTCGCCACGCCCTCCGGCGAACACGGCGCACTGCTCCTGTCGGAAGTACGGAAGGAGGCCGCGGCCGCACTCGGCTACACCGAGGGGGAGTCCGCGGTCGAGGCGGACCGGCCACTGGCGGAGCTGGGCCTCGATTCACTGGCCGCGGTCGAACTGCGTAACCGGCTCGCGAAGATGACGGGGCTGGCCCTGCCGGTCACGCTCCTGTTCGACCACCCCACACCGCGTGCGGTCGCCGCCCACCTGGCGGAGCAGTTCTCCCGGACTGCCCCGCGGACACCCGCCACCGCGCCCGCGACACCGGCCGGTGCGACGGGCGGGGAACCGACCGGGAGCACGGCACCCGGCGGCGGCGCCGACTCACTGTCCGCCCTCTTCCGCACGGCCTGCGCACGGGGCAGGGCCTGGGACGGCATGGCACTGCTGACGATCGCCTCCCGCTTCCGCGAGGTCTTCGACAGCGCGGAAGCCCTCGCAACCCCGCCCGCGCCCGTCACCGTCGCCACCGGGCCCGCCCTGCCCCGGCTGATCTGCTTCCCGGCACTCAGCGCGCTGTCGGGCCCGCACGAGTACGCCCGGTTCGGGCTGACCCTCCAGGGCCGGCGGCACGCCTCTGTGCTGCCGAACCCGGGATTCCTGCCGCACGAGGCGATGCCCGCCACACTGGAGGCCTTCGTCTCCGCGCAGGCCGCCGCCGTCCTCGCGTGCGCGGACGGCGAGCCGTTCGCACTGCTGGGACGCTCGGCCGGGGGCTGGGTGGCACACGCCGTCGCCGAGCACCTGGAACGCACGGGTACCGGCCCGTCCGGCGTGGTCCTGATCGACACCTTCCCCGGCGACAGCGGAAGCAGAGCCGAGGACGGGCCCGCTCTCTCCGCGATGACCGTCGGAATGCTCGACAAGGCCGCCCGGTTCGCCTCGGCCGAATCCGACCGGCTCACGGCGATGGCCGGATATCTGGAGCGGTTCTCCGGCTGGGAACCGGCGGAGCTGTCGGCACCCACGCTCTTCGTCCGCGCCGGGGACCCGCTGCCGGGCATCGAGCCGGCGGCCGGCTGGACCCTGCCGCACACCGAAGTCACCGTGCCCGGCGACCACTTCACCGTACTGGAGGAACACTCCCGCACGACCGCCCTCGCCGTGCACGAATGGCTCAGCGGGCCTCGCCGTACGCCTTGAGCGCGCCCACATGTGCGCGTGGTGCGCCGTGTGTCGCGTCGACCACCAGGCGCAGCGCACGGGTGCCGACCGGGGCGGCGAGCCGGTGCACGCGGTGGCGGCGCCGGTTCGCCGCCTCCGCGACCAGCGTGGCCCAGGTCCCGTCCGGTGCCAGCGCCTGTACGCGATAGGCGCGTACGAGCTCCGGCATCACCTCGAACGGGGTGCGGTGCCTGTGCAGGTTGTTGAGGTACTCGTCGACGTCGTCGTCGAAGACCACACGTACCTCGGTGAGCGTCTGCTCCCGGTCCCAGTCCAGCCGCAGCCAGGTGGTGTCCGTACCCGCGCCGGGCAGTGTGTCGGAGGACCACATGTTCGGTCCGCCGTAAGGGCGTTGGAATCCGCCGACCGCCTGGGCGGGGGTGAAGGCCCGGGTGTCGGGGGAGAGCCGGAAGCAGAACGTGTGGCGGCGCAGGCCGCGGGCCTGCCACTCCAGCACGGCCTGCCCCTCCTCCTCCGGGATGTCGTGGTCGACCGCCGCGTCCCCCTCGGCCCTGCGGCGCAGCGCGAGCACCCCGTCGGTGCGGTGCGGCACGAGGACCAGAGCGGCTCCGGGGAGGGCGCGCACGATGACCACGGCATTGTGCGCGGCCGGCGGTCGGTGGCCGAAGCGCGCGGTGACCCAGTGCGGTCCGCCGGGCGGCACCGCCACCGTGGTCGTCGTGAGGTGTCCCTGGGGCACGGCGTTCTCGGGGCGCCCGGTGTCCCACAGCTCGACGGTGAGTTCCGCCGGTGCGGAGTCGCCGTGGACGAGCAGGTCGACCGCCTCCACGGAGGGATCCGCCGGCAGGAGCAGCGCGAGGTCCCGGTCGAGCGGGTACCGCTCACCGGGCTCCGCGGCGGTCGGCTCGGCCGCCAGCCGGGACAGGTGGCAGGAGGCCGTGGCCACCGCGCCGAGCGCCAGGTTGCCGGGGTCGTCGTCGGCGATCCCGATGACGGAGGCGTCCTGCCGGAGCAGCGTGCGCCGCACGGACTCCGGCTCCTTCAGGGCCAGTTCGCGCGGGGACAGCCCGGTGCCGACACACAGGGCCGCAGCCGTCCCCGCGGCCTCGCCGAGCGTGGCGCAGGTCGCCATCACCCGGGTCGCGCCGAACGCGATGTGCGTCGCGGAGATGTTCCGCCCGGCGAACAGCAGGTTCGACACGTTCACCGAGTACAGGCAGCGCAGCGGGATGTGGAAGACGCCGTCCGCGTACCGCTGGCGGGCACCCGGCTCGTCCGCGTACATGCCCTGGACCGGATGCAGGTCGACCGACCAGCCGCCGAACGCGACCCGGTCCTCGAAGGACCGCTGCTCCAGGATGTCCTGCTGGGTCAGGACGTGGTCGCCGACGAAGCGCCGGTACTCGCGTTTGCCGGGGAGGCTGCCGACCCACTCCAGGGTGAGGTTCTCCGCGTCGGGGAATTCGCCGGAGTTCTTGATGTGGTCCCAGATCCCGAGCACGACCCCCTGGAGTTCGTCGCGGATGCGCTCGTTGTCGTGGACGGTGTCCAGCTCCCCGCCCCACTCGATCCACCAGTAGTCGCAGCCGTTGTCGCCCGTGCGCAGCACCCGGTTGCGCGGGATCGGGGTGGCGGCGAGGTCGCGGGCGTACGCGGGCGCCACGAACTTGACCGGGTGTCCGGCGTCCTTGGTGTGGAAGAGGATCGTGGAGCCGAGCAGCGCGTCGTCGGCCTCCTCCGGCGCCCACGGCTCCGCGTGCTCGGCGCGCGCCTCACGGCCGATGCGGTAGCGGGCCCCGGCCAGATGACCCAGCAGCCCGTCGCCCGTGCAGTCGAGGAACTGCTCCGCCCGGAAGGTGATGCGACGCTCCGAGCCCATCATCCAGCCCGTGCAGCTGTGCACCTTGCGCGCGTCGGCCGGGCCGTCCGCCTCGGCCTCGCGGACGTCGGTGTTCAGGTACAGGTCGAGCAGGGGCTCGGCGAGGACCGCGTCCAGGACGACCTGGTCCCAGTAGTACGGGTTGCCCTCCGGGTTGCGGTACTGGTTCTCGGTGTACAGCTCGCCCATGATGCCGCTCTCGCGCGCCCACCGGTGCACCCCGTGTGCGGTGGCCCCGCATACCCAGACCCGCACCTCGCTGCTGGAGTTGCCGCCCAGGACGGGGCGGTTGTGAATCAGGGCGACACGGCGCCCGAGCCGGGCCGCGGCGACGGCCGCGCAGACGCCCGCCAGCCCGCCACCGACGACGACGATGTCGTGCCGGGTCTCTTCTTCGCGCACGGTAGGGGACTCCTCTGTGGAACGCGACGGGATACGAGGGGAGAGGGGGTGTGCGGCGGTCCGCCGCCGGCCCGTTACGGGACGAGCTCCCGCGGTACGAAGCCCTCGTCGGCCAGGGACCGCCACAGCTCGGCGGGTACGGGGAAGCGTGCGGCGGCCACGTTCGCCGTGACCTCGTCGGCGGACCGGCAGCCGAGGACGACCGAGGTGACGGCCGGGTGGAGGGCGGGGAACTGCACGGCGGCCGCCGTCAGCGGCACGTCGTGGGCGGCGCACAGCTCGTGGCAGCGCCGGGCTCGGGCGAGGGTCTCCTCGGGGACCGGGCGGTAGTTGAACATGGCGCCGGGGGAGGGGTCCGCGAGCAGCCCCGTGTTGAACACGCCGCCGACGACCACCGCGGTGCCGGTCTTGGCGCACAGCGGCAGCAGGGTTCCCAGCGCCTCGTGGTCCAGCAGGGTGAACCGGCCCGCGATCAGCACGACGTCGACGTCGTACTCCGCGACGTGGGCCGCCATCGGCGCGCTGTGGTTCATGCCGAAGCCGATGGCCCGCACCAGCCCCTCCTCGCGCAGCCGCCGTACCGCCGGATACGCGGTGCGCCGCACCTCGTCGAGGAAGTTGTCCGGGTCGTGCAGATAGAGGATGTCGATGTGGGAGCGGCCGAGGCGGGTCAGGCTCGACTCCAGGGAGGCGCGGATGCCGCGCTCCGACCAGTCGGGGACGACCTCGCCCGGGGAGCCGTCGGGCCGGGGCCGCAGCAGCCATCCGGTCTTCGTCGAGAGCACCGGCTCGCTCACCCCGGCGGGCCCCAGGAGCCGGCCGAGCCGTTCCTCTGCGAGGCCGTGGCCGTAGCGGGGCGCGGTGTCGAAGTAGCTGATCCCGGCGTCGCCAGCCGCGCGGAGCGTCCGCGCCGCCGCTTCCTCGCTCACCTCCGTGAACAGGCCGCCGAGCGGCGCGGTGCCGATGCCGAGGCGGGGCAGCTCGAAGGGCAGCCGGGTCGCGCCCCGGTCTCCGGTGAAGAACGCGTCGCTCACGCCGTCTCCCAAGGTGACGCGCAGGCCGCACGGGCGCCGCGCACGGACATGGTCAGGGTCAGCCGGACGCGGGTCGCGGCGGGAAGTTCGACGCGGCAGTACGGCCCGTCGACCGGCACCGGGGCTCCCTCGTCCACGCGCGCCGTCCGGATCAGGTGCTCGGCGAAGGCGCCCGCCTGTACGAGCAGGGACCGCGCCGACGGTCCGGTGTTCACCAGCTCGACCACGGTGTTGCCGGGCCGGATGTCCGTCACCAGCGCCGCCGTGTCGGACGGCAGTCCGGGGCGGCGCTCGGTGGCGTCGTGGTAGCGCAGGTGCAGATGGGTGAGGCCGCCGTTGTAGAGGATCTGCGGCGAGCCGGTCGTCAGCTGGAGCAGCGCCTCCGTGACCACGGGGTTGAGGTGCTGCCAGTGGTGGATGCCCAGCGCGTCGGGGCCGGTGGCCGGGTCCAGCGGATCGCTCTCGATCGCCGCCACCCGCTCCGCGCTGGACGCGAGGGCGGAGCTCAGCATCCGCTCGGGGAAGTCCGGATTGCGCCCGTGCAGGAACTCGTACCAGGGCTCCTCGTGGCCCGCCTCGTCCTTGATGCGCTGCGTGTGCACGGCCGACCAGTCCCAGCCGGAACCGGCCCTGAGCAGTTCGAGGCGTTCCCGGTCGGACTCCTCGCGGCTGAAGTGCCAGAGGGCCATGGGGAGCTGGGTGGGCATCACGGTGTGGTCGAACCAGCCGGAGTCGTTGTGCCGCTGCGGCACCATCAGGGTCCGCTCCGCGGTCATGGACCGCAGGTGCGGATCCCAGCGCTCGCCCAGCGTTCCCCGTTCGTCCGGGCGGCGCTGCTCGGACTGGCGCAGCACCGCGTCCAGCGGGTTGCGGGCGAGGTCCAGATAGCCGCGCTCGCCGGTCAGGAACGCCGCGTTGGTGGCGCCGACGAGGGCGCCGGAGGCGACGGAGGACAGTCCGTGCGGCCAGGACCAGCCGTAGTGGCCGCCGTACCAGCGGCCGCCCAGGTGCCCGCCGACGGTTCCGTCGAGCCCCACGTTGTCCGGCAGCACGTCACGCCCGGCGAGCCGCTCCTGCCAGGCGCCGGTGTACGCGGCGACCCAGTCGGCGTAGCGGCGGTCCCCGGTCAGCAGGGACGCGTTGGTGGCGAGCCCGGTGGCGGCCAGGTTCACCAGGGTGTCGCCGCGCCCCATCCGGTCCCACATCGCCCGGCCGTAGGCGCGCGCCCGCTCCGGGTCGGCGGCCAGCTCGTCGAAGTGCGTGACGCCGTCGATGCCGTCCAGCGGCAGACCGTACGGGCGCAGCGCGAGGCTCCACGGGAAGAAGGCGTCCTCGTCCGCGAACCCCCAGCGGGGCCCCTCCGCACCGTTGTGCGGGGCGCGCACGATGCGGTGGCCGGCGTCGTAGTTCGGCCCGTCCGGCAGGTAGAGGTCCGCGAACCGCGCCGCCAGTCGGCGCAGCTCCGGGTCGGCCGGGTCGGCCAGGCACAGGCCGTAGAAGAGCAGCAGGCCCTCGCCCTGGTGGAACCAGTCGTAGCCGCGCTCGTACCCGTCGACCAGCATGTTCATCTCGGTGAGCTGCGCTGTCACCCCGCGCCAGTGCCGGCGCGCCGCGGGCAGCAGGTCCGCGCTGCCGCCGAGGAGGTACAGCGTCGGCCAGTTGAAGAACGGCTCGTAGAAGTCGTCCACGCCGTCCCGGCCGTCGAGTCCGACCCCGAGCCGGTCACGGAAGACCAGCCGCCCGTCGTCCTCGGTGTAGCGGTCGGAGAACAGCCGCCACGCCTTGTCCAGTGCGGCGAACAACTCCCTTTCGAGTAGCGCCCACCGGGGCACCTCGGTCACCGGCCGGACCGCGTACAGCACCGGCCCGTGCGCTGCCGGCGCCCCGTTCGACCTGTCGACCCCGCGCATTCACGACTCCTGCCTTCGAACCGACATCAGGACCATCGGGCTCAGATAATCGCCCATCGATAGCCGATGGCTAGACTCACCGGCATACGGCCGAGGTGTCAATACGCCGGACCCGGCCGATATGAGGAGGACGATCGTGATCGACTGCCATGTCCATGTGTGGGACCCGGCCGAGGGGTTCCCGTGGATCCGCCCCGGGACACCACTGCACCGGCCTTACGCGGAAGCCGAGTTGGACGCGTCCGGGGCGGGGCTCGGCCTGGCCGGCGCGATCCTCGTGGAGGCCTCACGGGGCGATGCCGCAGAGACGTACGCCTTGCGGGAACTGCGCCGGAGGCGGCCGGACCTGATCGCCGGTTACGTGGGCAACCTCCATGTCCACGGCGAAGCCGGACCCGACGCGTTCCGCGCGCTCCTGGACGAGTCCGGCGACACCCGCCCCAACGGAATGCGCCTCGGCGGACCGGACTGGGCGAGCACCCCCGAGCCGGCCCGTGCCCTGGTCACGGTGCTGGCGGAGACCGGGCTCGCCCTTGAACTCAACCTGTACCGGGGTGCTTTGAGGTCCGCCGCGGAAGTGGCCGAACGCCATCCCGGACTCGCGGTGGTCGTGGACCACTTGGGCAACCCGCCGCACCTGGTCACCGGTGATCCGGGGGAGTGGTACGCGGACCTCGAACGCGCCGCACGGGTACCCAACGTCCATGTGAAGATCTCCGGCCTGCTCACCCAGCAGCACGGCGTTCCCGACAGTCAACTCGCGGGCCTGGTAAGGCACGTGGTGGACACACTCGGTCCGCAGCGCTGTCTGCTGGGCTCCGACTGGCCCATCTGTCTGACGCGTGGCACCCGCGCCGGATCGCTCGCCGCCTCGCGCGCCGGACTCGCACACCTCACCCCCGCGCAGGACCGGCAGCTCTCGCGGACCACCGCCGAGCGGGTGTACCGGCTGCGCGGTTGACAGCCTTCGCGGCACCCTGATTCGATTCTCTCGATGATCGATAGGCGATGACAGTGGCTCGCAGCCGGCCCCGCCGGCCCGACCGACGCGGAGATTCGACATGGCTTTCTTCGACCTGCCCCTCGACGAGCTGGAGAAATACCGTCCAGAGCTGCCCGAACCCGCGGACTTCGACGCGTTCTGGCAGGAGACACTCGCCCAACAGGACCCGGACGACGTCGCGGTCACCTGGACCCCCGTGCACAACGGCCTGGCCACCATGGACACGTTCGACGTCACCTTCGCCGGATACGGCGGCAGCCCCGTACGAGGCTGGCTGCATCTGCCGGTGACCCGGACGGGACCGCTGCCCGCTGTCGTCCAGTACCTCGGCTACAACAGCGGTCGCGGGGCCCCGCACGAGTGGCGGCTGTGGGCGGACGCCGGGTACGCGCACTTCGTCATGGACACCCGCGGCCAGGGCTCCGAGACCCCCGACACGGACCCCGCGTCCGGCGACATCGCCGCCCCGGGCTTCCTCACCCGCGGGGTGCTCGACCCGCGCCGCTACTTCTACCGGCGCCTGTACACCGACGCGGTGCGCGCGGTGGCAGCGGTCCGCAGCCACCCGGAGGTCGACCCCGCCCGCGTCGCGGTCGCCGGCACCAGCCAGGGCGGCGGCATCGCGCTCGCCGCCGGGGGACTCGTCCCCGACCTGGTTGCCGTCCTGCCCGACGTGCCGTTCCTCTGCCACTTCCCGCGCGCCACGACGCTCACGGACAAGCCGCCGTACGCAGAGGTCGCCCAGTTCGTGAAGTCGCGCAGAGAGCACGCGGCGACCGTCAGCCGCACCATGGCCTATTTCGATGCGGTCAGCCTCGCGCGCCGGGCGAACGCCCCTACGCTGTTCTCGGTGGGGCTCATGGACCACATCTGTCCGCCCTCCACCGTGTACGCGGCGTTCAACCATTACGGCGCGCTGCGGAATGTGGATCAGGCCGACAAGGAGATACGGGCGTACCCGTTCAATGATCATGAGGGTGGCGGCCCCGCCCACGAAGTCGTCAAACTGGAATGGCTGGGGAAGCAGTGGGGAAAAGCACGCGCATTCCATCGATAGGCGATGAGCGCGTATAGTGTCCCAACTGGCCTCCCCCAACGCAGGAATGGGAATTCATGGCATCGAACGCGTCGGCGGGATTCGACTCCACACTGGCCACCAACAAGGACCGGTTCCGAAAGGCCCTGATCTCCGACCAGGTGTACGAGCTGCTGCGGCAGGCCGTCGTCGACGGTGACCTCGCCCCGGGCGACCGCGTGGTCGAGTCCGAGATCGCGCGACGGCTCGGGGTCAGCCAGGCGCCCGTCCGGGAGGCGGTGAAACAGCTGGCCCGGGAGGGCCTGCTGATGCATGTGCCGCGTCGCGGGCATTTCGTCGTAGAAATCTCGGAACAGGACGCTGAATACGCGCGCCAGGTCCGCGAGCCGCTCGAACGGCTCGCTGCTCAGCTCGCCGCGCAGCACATCACGAAGGATCAGCTGAGCGAACTCGACGCGCTGGTCGAGCGGATGCGCAAAGCCGTGACGGTCAAAGACGTGGGTGTCTTCAGGGACGCCGACATCGAGTTCCACACACTGGTCAGCCAGGCCGCCGGAAATCCGTTCCTGGAGCGGATGTGGGAGGTCATCGAGCCCAGTCTGCGCACCCTGCGGGCCATTTCCGACCCGCTGTTCGCCGGCGACTGGTCCGCGATGGCCGACGAGCACGGCCGCCTGGTCAGCCTGCTGCGCGACGGGGACGGCGAGGGGGCGGCCATCGCGTTCGCCGACCACGCGGCCGGCCGGGGTCCGGTTCCGGACGGCCGCGCCACGAAGAAGCCGCGCGGGAAGGCCGCCACCGCCCGCGACTGATGTACCGCAGGCAGAAGGGGGAAGGCCCGGACCGAGAGGTCCGGGCCTTCCCCCTTTGCGCGGGAACGTCAGCGCCGCGCGCCCGCCGTCCACTTCGGGGCGCCGTACTGGTAGGCGCCCAGGCTGGGCGCCGGGTCCGTCGAGCCGTCATTGATGCCGGGCAGCGCGATCGCCGCGTTCCTGGCCGGAGAGCCCGCGGCCAGGCGGTAGTCCCGGGCGGCCGCGTCGACGAAGAGCGGGTCGGTCTCCGCGGGCAGGTTGTTCGACATGACGAGACCGCCGTCGGTGGCGCCGTCCATGCCGGCGATCTTCCCGATGTTGTTGTAGATCTTCGTGCCCGTCGACTGGTCGGGCCCCTTCACGTAGAACAGCGTCATACCGCCCGTGTTGTTGTAGACGCCGTTGTCGTGCGAGCCCGTCCCGAGCCCGTTGAGCATCACCGTGCCCTCGCGGTTGCCCCAGCCCACGTTGTTCGCGATCACCAGGTCGCTCTGACCGTTGTCCGCGTAGACACCGGAGATGCCGAACGTGGAGGAGCTCGTCTTCGGCGCCGGGTCGTGCAGCACGTTGTGGTCGATGGAGGTGCCCATCATGTCGGCGCTGCAACAGGTGTAGACCGCGGCGACGTCCAGGCTCAGCCGGGCGTAGGCCGAGATGTCGTTGTACGCGATGACGTCCTTGCCCGGGTTGAGCCCCGCCACGCTGTTCCACTGCAGGTTGATCCCGCTGCGCCCGACCCGGGAGATGGTGTTGTGGGTCACGGTCTGGCTGTTGCCCTGCACGGCGATACCGGCCGCGTAGGTGCCCATGTAGTCGACGTCGTGGATGACGTTGTCGCTCGCGGTGTTGTTCTGTCCGCGCAGCGCGATGCCGTTGCCCGCGCTCAGCGACAGATCACTGTTCACGACCTTGTTGCCCGTGCCGTCCACGATGATGCCGCTGTCGCCGACGCCACGGGTGACCGTGCTGCCGCAGTCCGTCGCGCCCTTGGTGATGTCCGTGTAGTGCGACAGGTAGGTGCCCTTGATGCCGTCGAGCGTGACGCCGGTGGTGGTGGCGCCCGTCTTGACCGTCGTGGCGAACAGGCCGACACCGGCCACCGCGGTGTGGCTGGCGTTGGTCAGGTCGAAGCCCAGGGTGCGGCGCTTGGCCTCGATGGTGTGGCTGCCGGGGTCGTCGGTGCTGTACACGTACAGGCGATGGGCGGCGGGGTCGTAGAACCAGGTTCCGGGATGGGCCAGTTCGCCGATCTTCCCGGCGAGCGCGTAGCGCGTCTCCTGCGGCACCACCTTGTGCACGCACGGCGGCGCCGCGTCGAGGGTCACCGAGCCGGTCGTCGAGCCGGTCACCTTGGCGGTGGCGGAGACGTACCAGTAGCCGGTGAGGGCCCGTGCGCCGTTCCAGTAGCCCGCCGGACGGGTCTGGGCCGGGTCGGCGATCGTGGCGTCGGCGCTTCCGGCCCCCGCGTACTGGAGCACGGGGTCCAGCGGGTCGAGACCCGGGTACGGCCACTGGGCCTCGACGTCCATCGCCTTGTCGGTGAACACCTGCACGGTGCTCACGTCGCTGCCCAGGTCCACATCCGTGGAGTAGACGTGTCCGGCCGCGACGGCGTCGGCGAAGTCGGAGTCCGGCGCGTACGGGTCGCCCTGGCCGATCGCGGTGACGTCGGCGGCGGTGACGGGCTGCCAGCCGGTCACCCGCGAGGCGCCGCTCACCGTCACCTGGGCGCCGGGTGCGGCCCGGTAGGTGATCGGCGCCTGCGCCGTGCCGGAGTTGGCGGGTACGACCGTCTCCTCGTACGTACCCGAGTTGATCAGGCACGTGTCGCCCGGCTGCATGAGGTCGGCGCAGCGCTGGATGTGGCGGAACGGCGCGGCCGAGGTGCCCGCCGCCGTGTCCTGGCCGTTCGTCGCCACGTAGTACGTCTGCCCGTCCTGGGCGGCGGCCGGGTGGGCGCCGGCCATGACCATGCACAGTGCCGCGAACATGGTGGCCGCCTGCCACGGTCGGGTACGCGGCTGCGGGCCGCGTGCCCTCCCCGGCGTCGGTGGGAGGGGTGGTACCGGAGTTGCTGGGGGGATGGGCATTCCAGGTCCTCTTCTCGGTCCTTCTGGGGTCCTTCAGCTGTCCTTCAGGGGGGCGCCCGGCATGGTCAGCCCTTCACGGCGCCCACGGTGAGGCCGCTGATGATGTGGCGCTGCATGTAGATGAAGAAGATGACCACCGGGGCGATGGCGAGCAGCAGGTTGGGGAAGACCTTCGTGAGGTCCGTCGAGTACTGGCTGATGCCCGCGTAGATCGCCGTGGTCACCGTGTAATGCCCGGACGACGGGCTCAGCAGGATCTGCGGGCTCACGAAGTCGTTCCAGATCCCGATGGAGTTGAGGATCAGGACGGTGACGACCGCGGGCCGCATGAGCGGGAAGATGATGGTCCAGAACGTCCGGTACCTGCCCGCGCCGTCGATCGTCGCCGCGTGGTCGATGTCCACCGGGATGGTGCGGATGAATCCGACGAACAGGAAGATGCTCACGGGCAGCGTCGAGGCGACGTCGTGCGCGATCAGACCGGTCACCGTGTTCGCCAGGCCGATCTCCCGGAGCACGTAGATCACGGGAATGATCACGGCGGCACCCGGGATGAACGTCCCCGCCAGGAAGTACAGCATCACCAGCTGTGTGCGCTTCTTCAGGCTGCGGGCGATCGCGTACGCCGCCGGCCCCGCCAGCAGGATGCACAGCACGTCCACCATCACAACGAGGAAGAGCGTGAAGCCGTAGCCTCCGATGACGTTGAACTGCGGACTGGTCACCGCGGCCGACAGGTGCTTGAGCGTCAGCCTGCTCAGCGGGATGCCGAAGGGGCTGTCCAGGATGTCCTGCTGCGACTTGAACGCGTTCACGAGGAGCAGATAGACCGGCACCATCATGACGAAGAGCAGCCCGCCGAGCATGATCCAGCGCAGGGGTGAACGGCCTTCGCCCTGATCGGTACGGCCCGGCAGCCCGTCGGGAGCCGACGGCGGCGGCTTCGTCCTGGTCCTGTGGGCTTTCGCCTCTCGGGCCTTTGCCTCCATTACGACCACCACTGGCTCCTAACCTGTCGCAGCTTGATCTTGGCGGTTGCGCAGCGCCGTCACGACGAGGGCGAGCACGGCGGACACGATCATGAGGAAGACCGCCTGGGACGTCGCGTAACCGACCTTCGTGCCCTCGAAGGAGCGGGCGAGAATGAGGTAGGTGAACGTCTGCGTGGATCCGGCCGGGCCGCCGCCGGTGAGGCTGACGATGATGTCGTAGGCGCGGATGAGGCCGACCAGATTCAGGATGGTCGCCACGGTCACCACCGGAGCGATCATGGGAACGACGATCCGCAGGTTCGTCTGCCGCTTCGTCGCCCCGTCGATCGCCGCGGCTTCGAGGAGCTCGGCGGGCACCGTCTGCAGCGCCGCCACGAACAGCACCACGTTGAAACCGAACCCGGCCCACACGATGACGGCGATCAGGGAGATCAGCGCCATCTTCTCGTCGAACAGGAAGCCGATCGGCTCGATGTCGAACTTGGCGAGCGTGTTGTTGATGGCCCCGTTGGTGCCGAGGATGGCCGCCCACAGATAGCCGAGGACCAGGGCGCTGATCACGTGCGGGAAGTAACCCACGGCCCGGAAGAAGGAGTTGGAGCGCGAGCGGCCCTTGAGGATCAGGGCGTAGATCAGACCGAGCCCGACCATGAACACGGTGCCGGACACGGCGATGACCGCGGTCACGTACCAGGCCTGCGAGGAACTGGGGTCGTCGAACAGGTGCCGGTAGTTGTCCAGCCCGATGAACGAGACCGAGGAGAAGCCGTCCCAGTCGGTGAGGCTGAGATAGATCGCGACACCGACCGGGACGACCGTCAGCACGGTGTACAGCAGGACGGCCGGCCCCATCAGCCCGATCGAGACCGCCGCCGCGCGCACCTGGGCGCTGCGCCGGCCGGTCGGCGAGGGGGGAGCGGGGATGACCGGGGCGGTGTCGTCGAGCGGCCCCGGACGCTTCAGCGCTGCGAGTTCCACCACTTGTCCAATCCGCCGGCGGCGTCCTCCGCGGAGGTGCCCGTGTACAGGGACTGGACCTGCTTGTTCAGTTCGTCACTGAACCCGGCGATGGGCTGGTTCGCACCGGACTTCACGATCACCGAGGGGGTTTTGTCCAGGACCTTCTGCACGGACGTGCCGAGGCTCGACATCTTGTAGCTGAAACCGGCGCGCAGGTTGCCGTCGGCGGCGAGCTGGCTCTTGATCGCCTCCGGGTCGGTGACGGCCCACTTGACCAGGTCCGTCGCCTCGGCCTTGTGCCGGGACTTGTCGATCACGACGTACGGGTTGGAGATGTTGCCGAACTGGCCGGACGGGTAGGCGCCGTCGGTCGGCATGCTGAAGACGCCGATCTCGTCGCTCTTCTTGGCGGCGTCCGCGGCGGGCACGAAGTACGACCCCATGATGTACATGGCGGACTTCCCCTTGAGGAAGGCCGTCTGCCCGTCGGCGTAGGTGAGACCGAGCGCGCTCTTCTTCAGGTAACCGGCGTCGATCCACTTCTTGTACTGCGCGAAGTAGTCGACGTAGCCGCTGTCCGCGAAGGAGTTCTTGCCCGCGATGCGCTGGGCCGTCCACTTCGGCTCCGCGGTGAGCACGCCGGCGTCGGCCATCATGGAGAACTGGCTGCCGGTCACCCACTGCCCGGCCGTCTGCAGCGGTTCGTACCCGGCCTTCTTCAGCTTCCCCATCGCGGCGGTGAACTGGTCCAGGGTGCGGATCGAGCCCGCGTCGATCCCGGCCTTGGTGAAGGCCTGCTTGTTGTAGAAGACCAGCGACTGGATCTGCTCTCCGACACCGACCACGTATCGCTTGCCGCCGAGGGCGTACTCGTCGGCAAGCGGCGTCTTGGCCGTCCACGGCTGGTCCGAGAGGTCGGCGAAGAGGGACTCGGTCTCGGCGGTGGGGGTGATCTGCTGGGCGACGTCCGGCGGGTCGCCGGCCGCCAGGTCCTGGGTCAGCTTGGCGTTCGCCGAGATGGTGCCGGTCAGCTCCAGATCGACCTTCACCTTGGGATGGGTGCGCTCGTACCGGGCGAAGAGGTCGTTCCAGTACTTCTCCGTCAGGTTCGGCGTGATGTTCACGATGACGCGGAGAGTGGTGGTGCCACCCGCGCTCTCGTCGGACGAACCGCCGCCGCAGGCGACGGCCGAGGCCATCACCAGGGGGGCGGCGGCGAAGGCGCAAACACGGCGCCAGACTGCTTTCATCGGACACGCTCCGTTGCGTAGTCGTGAATAATCGATAGCTACTGTCGGTCGGGAAGTACGGGTCGAAAATGATGCGCGGTGGAGTGGGGTGCCGCGCCGCGCCGGGCGGAAAGGCCGGCGGGCGTCGGCGGGCGATCGGCGGCCACGGACCCTGGAGACGCGGGGTCGGGACGCCTTCGCTCTTCGCTAATCGTCTATCGATTGCTGATGCTATGGCTGGCATCCCACAATGTTCAAGAGTGCTGCCGTAACCTGTTGTTCAAGTGGCCGGCTCCCACCGCACCACGACCCTCCCGGCGCTGCCCGGAGTCCGCACGGTCAGCGTGATCCGCGTCAGGAACGCGCCCCAACTCGCGCTGAGCAGGGGATCGTCGAGTTCCACGCGCTCTGTCGAGGCGTCGGCGAGGGCGGCGTCCCAGTGCATGACGACTCCCGAACCATCCGCCGTCACCCGCGCCCACCCGTCCCCCAACTCGACGTGACCGGACAGCAGGTGCCGGATCCGTACATACGGAAGCCGCCCCCGCCAGGTGTCCTCGACGTCCACGTACGGGACGGCCGACCCGCTCGAACGCACCAGACGCACCGTCCTGTTCCAGCTGCTCAGCGGACCGGCCGGATAGGCCCCGCTCAACTCCGCGCCCAGGACGCTCCGCTCGCCATCGAGCCGCACGGCGACGTCGCGGGCGGTGAACTCCCGCCCGGGGGACTGCGGGTGCCCCGGCTCGGGGACGTTGTGCCACGCGCTCTGGAAGGGCCACGCCTCATACCGGTCGGGCCCGAACGTCTGCGTGGTGTACCGGGGCCGGCCCGCGTCGACGACCAGCGGCCGGCCGTCCATCGCCACCCAGTACGAACCGACGTCGAGGTGGTTGTGGTGCTCGCCGTTGTGGCCCGCCTTCACGGCGAGCGTGAGCCCCCGCGTGGAAGCGGCCTCCTGACGCGCCACCAGCACCTCAAGACGAGGCAGCCACACCTCGCGGGCCAGCCACGGGGAGCCGTCATCCGGAGCGGACTCCTCGGCGACCGCGCCGCACCACCGAGGATCGGCGAGCGCCGCCAGCGCACGGCCGAGGCCCGCCCGGGGCGGCGCGGGATCGCCCTCCAGCCGGGCGCCCGCCACCGCGTGCGCCGACGTCTCTGGCCGGCCCAGACGCACACCCCACCGGTACGGGACGTGCCAGGGCCGGTCACCGGACAGCCGGGGCGGGGCGTCGCCCACGTTCACGTACCAGCTCCCGCCCAGGTGCATCCGCTGCGGGTACTTCAGCAGCTGGGCCAGCAGCGGGAGCTCGCGTGCGTCGAGCGCGGGGCCGCCCACTCCGGCGAGCAGATCGAGGACCTCCAGGACCCGGCACGCCCCCGCCCACCAGTACGCGATCCCCTCGTCCACGCCCCCGTCGTCGGGAAGGACCGCGATGTAGTGGTCGAGCCCCTCCACCACGAGCCGCACCAGACCGGCCCGCCGCGCCCCGTCCTCGCACAGCAGCAGCGCGGACGCCAGTACCGCGCTGTGGATCCACGGATTCCAGTTGTTGGCGTTGCCGTCGGCGCCGATCCACCGCCAGTCCCGCACCCGCTCGAACGGGGCCAGGACCCGAAGGTCCACCTCCCGCCGCAGCCGCCGGCGGAGCCCGGGGGCCCGGCGCTCCAGATGAGGCCCCAGCACGTGGTCCGCCCACGCGAACAGCGCCGCCACCTCGGCCGCCCCCAGGTCCAGATACGGCTCGTCCGCATCGGGCACCACCTCGCCGCGCGCCGCCGTGAACCGGTCGTGCGAGGCCCAGCACCAGGTGCTCGCCTCCGCGAACCGCACGAGACCGTCCACCGCGGCGTCCAGATACGGGCACACCTCTCCGGCGTCGGTCGCGTCGGCCACCTCGCCGGTCAGCACCGCCGCGAGGACCAGCCGGGAGATCCGCTCCTGGAGCTCCCAGGCCCGGTCCTCGTACGCGCCCCTCTCCCCGTCGCGCGCCGCGCGGGCCCAGGCCCCCGCGGTCAGCCGAGGCTCGGGGCGTGCCAGTTCGGCCCGCGCGCCGGCGATCACCCGCTCGCGCACGGGGTCCGGCACCCCGTCCCACACCTCCCGGCACGTCACGTCCGGTACTCCGACCCGGCCCGCCGGATCGCCCAGCAGCCCCGCCAGCTCAGGGCCGAGCGCCGAGCGGAACGACGCCCCCAGAGTCTCCGTCGTCATGTGCCTAGACCTCCCCGTTCTCGGCGGCGTCGGGGTCCTCGTCCAGTTCCAGTTCGATCACCGGCAGGAGTACGTCGGGCCGGGCCGTCGGCAGGGTCAGGGTCAGCGTCCCGGCCGGCTCGCCCGGGGGAGTCATGTTGGTGTGCTCGTGACCGGCGCCGTCGACCTCGTGAAAGCCGATCTCTGAGCCGTCGTGCAGGAACTGCGCGTACCGGACCCGCCCCGCCAGTCCCGGCAGGTGCACATGCCTGAGCGGCCAGGCGAGCAGATGGAGATACAGGTGACGGCCGCGCCGGGTGTACAGGGCATTCGCGGGCGGGGTCAGACCGCTCGGCCCGGCCCCGTGCACGGAGCGCGAGTGCGGCACCGCCCAGGAGCCGATCGCCGCCAAGGTCTCACGTGCGCGCGGATCAAGGGCGCCCCGCCCGGTCGGCCCGACGTTCAGCAGGAGGTTCCCGCCGCAGGCCACCGACTGCACCAGCATCCGCACCAGCAGCGCGGGATCCTTGTAGTCGTGGTTGTCGCGGTCGTACCCCCACGAACCGTTGAGCGTGTGGCAGGCCTCCCAGCGCACCGGCACACCGTCGCGCTCCAGCGGCCGCTCGGGCTGGTACTGCTCCGGGGTCACGTAGTCGCCGGGTATCCCGAGCCGGTCGTTGACCAGAATGTCCGGCTGCAGGGCGCGGACCATGGCCATCAGCTCCCGCGCACCCCAGTCCTCGGAGGTCTTCGACGGATAGGTGAAGTCGAAGAAGAGGAGGTCGATCTGCCCGTACCCGGTCAGCAACTCCCGCACCTGCCCCTGGAGATAGGCACGGTAGGCGTTCATGTCACGCGGTTCGTCCACGGCCTCTGTGCCGCGCAGCGGATGGTGCTCGTCGACCGTGAAGCCGGGGTGGTGCCAGTCGAGCAGCGAGTAGTACAGACCGACGCGCAGCCCCTCCTCCCGCATCGCCGTCACGAACTCCCGGACCAGATCGCGCCCGTTCACCCGGACCGAGGAGTAGCCGGTCAACTCCGACTCGAACAGGCAGAAACCGTCATGGTGCTTGGCGGTGAGCACCGCGTACCGCATACCCGCCTCCTTGGCGGCCCGTGCCAGCGCCCGCGCGTCGAAGAGATCCGGGTCGAAGCGGCTCAGGTAGCGGTCGTAGCTCTCCTGGTCCATCAACTCCCGGCTACGCACCCACTCATGACGTGCCGCCAGGCTGTAGAGGCCGAAGTGGACAAAGAGCCCGAAGCGTTCGGCTTCGAACCAGCCAGGTGACGTGGTGGTCACGAAAAAACTCCTGACACATTGACAGTACTAATCGATTAACTGTTATCTACCATCGATAGGCGATGATGTCACTGGCGCTGTGTACGGAGGCAAAAGCATGAACCCGACCCGGGATCACGGAGCACCGTCGACAGAGGAGATCCGGACGTACGCGTCGATGCGTGCACCGATCCACACCTCGGAGTACGTGCGGCCCACCGCACGCATGGTGGAGGCCCTCGGCGAGGTCAGCGCGGCCACGGCCTGCGCGAAGCTCCACCAGATGGGAATCACACGGACGTTCATCGACGGCCCGGTGCCGCTGCACCGGGAGCCCGACGTACAGATCACCGGAGGTGCCGTCACCCTCCAGTTCCTGCCGAGGCGCGAGGACGTCTTCAACGGTGCCGAGCAGGAGGACGCCGAGCGGGAGACCGCGCTGTGGAAGGTCCTCGAATCCATCCGTCCCGGCGACGTGCTCGTGGTCTCGGCCCAGGGCAGCCACTACACCGGCTGCCTGGGCGACATGCTGGTGCGCTACTTCAAGCTGAAGGGCGGGGCGGGGATCGTCGTGGACGGGCGGATCCGGGACGCGGCCCGGGTGCGCGCGCTCGGCGTCCCCATCTGGTGCACGGGCGTCACCCCGCACTACGCCTCGCAGACCGAACTCTTCCCGTCCGCGTTCAACGTCCCGGTGGGGGTCGGCGGCGTCCTGGTGGCCCCCGGTGACCTGATCGTGGCCGACGAGGACGGGGCCGTCGTGGTCCCGCAGCACAGCGCGGTGCCGCTGGCCGAGGACTCGATCCGGCATCAGGATCGGGAGGAGTTCGCGCGCCGCCGCCTCGACGAGGGCGCCCGGCTGTCCGACTACTACCCGCTCACCGCCGAGACGCTGCCCGAATTCCTGGCCGCCCACCCCGCCACCTGAGCCGGTCCGCCTCCGGCCGCGCCCGGCCGTGCCCCGGCCCGCGGTCGGAGGCGGACCGGAAAATGCGACAAGCATCCACCCACTCGACCGAGCCGGTGAATCCAGGACGCGGGCGCTCCCTTGCCGTCAGGATGAGGGACATGAACGAAAAGGGTGTGGGGCCGGCCTGCCGGCCAGTGGTGGTGAGGGTGCCGGTGGAGCCCGTGGAGGCGGCGATGGAGGCCGACGCTCTCGACGCGGCGCTGCACAGCACCTTGGCCGTCAGAGGGCCGCTGTTCGGGGTGGCCACGCAGAGCCCGGGCGACGGGCGGCGGTGGCGGGTGGCCGTGGAGGTCACCCACGGTTGTCCGCAGCAGGCCCGGGACTCACTGAACTCCTTGCTCTGGTTCCGGGCGAAGGACGAAGCCGAGGACAGGGCCGAACGGCGGGCGCTGCTGGCGGCGGTTGCCCGGCTGGAGAGCGAACGCGTCGACGAACTCACCGTGCTCGACACCCGCTACCGCGTCGTGAGGGCCGAGGAGTACGCGGGCATGGACGCGAACGGTGACATCGAGACGCCCCGGCCGACCGACCCCGAACCCCTCACCCCCGACTGGGGCCCCGGCATCCACGGTCCCAGGGTCGACGCCGACCTGGTGCTTGACCCGGACGCACCCCTTTCCCCCGTCCAGGCTTCCGAGCGGCTGTCCCTGCGCTCGCTCGTCTACACCGGAGGCAGGTTCCCCGACTCCGTGCTGGGCGACTCTGTCCGGGCTGTGGAGAGCCACCCCGATGTCCTGCTCATGCCGGCCGCCTTCCAGGTCGTGGAGCGGTCCGGCAACAGGGCCTGGAGGCCGGGCAGCGCCCTGCACGTGACCGCCCACGAGGCACGCGTCACGCTGTACTTCTCCCTGATGTGGTTCAGACCACGCCTGCGGGGCCTGATCGCCCACGACGCCGGCCGGGACGTCGACGCGCACACCGCCGTCCCCAAGGACGACGACGCGGCGGCGGAGCTGGCGGCATTCGCGCAGGCCGCGGACCGGCTCCGCGCGGGCCGGCTCAACCAGGTCGAAGTCCCGGGCACCGCGCTCCGGATCGTCCGCACCCGCCGCCTGCTGCGCTGGGGCCCCGACGGACCGGAAGGCCCACGCCCTTCCGACGGCAACACCCAGGATCCCGAGGTCATCCACCCTCGCCTCGACGAGGACGGCGTCGTCCACTTCGAGGAGTCCGCGCAGGAGGAGGACGTTTCGTGACCGTGTGACGGAGCGGATCAGCGCGGACCCGGAGCCTCATGTACGGCACGCCGCATGCACACCAGCTGATCCCGCTCGTCCCACGACCGGGCGACGGTGAAGCCGAGCCGTTCGTACAGGGCGATGGCCCCGGTCCGCCATGCCCATACCGAGAGCCGGACGGTGTCCGCGCCGATCTCCGCGGCACGGGCCAGCGCGGCGTCGAGCAAGGCGGACGCGATGCCCCGGCCGCGGAACCCGGGGTCGGTCCAGAGCCTCTTGATCTCCGCCTGCCCGTCGGCCGGCGAGGTCACCACCACACAGCCCACGGCGGCGTCCCCCAGGAGAGCCACCAGCAGGACATCGCCCGCGAACGCGGCCCCGGGGTCTGTGACCTCTGCCCGGTACCGCTCCGGCAGCCCGGCCACACCGGCGACCGGTGCGCCTTTCTCGGCCTCCGTCAGCAGATGGTAGGCCGCCAGCAGCGCGGCCACCCCGTCCACGGTCGGCGGGGTGGAGCCCGGCCAGCGGACCACGGCAATCGCGGGGCGGTGATCAGTCATGACGCCAGCATCACACGAGGGCCGCGCCCGACGACGCGCCTTCTGGCGCCGGCTCCTCCACTCCGTAAACTGCGGGCCCGGCTGCGCACGGAATCGGGGCAGCACACGACGGGGCTGAGCGTGACCCAGCTCGGCGTGCTGGCGAGCGTCGTGCGGGAGGGGCCCGTCACAGCGGCCCGGCCGGCGGCGGCCGGGCTGATCGGCAAGCTGCCGGCCGGGCGCGCCGCCCTATGACCCCGGCTGAGTGACCTCCTGAGCCGAGCGGCCCCCGGGGACAGCCCGAAAGGGCCTGGCCGCTCCCGTTGCGCGATGTCAGCGAGGGCTGAGGAGGCAGAACTCGTTGGCCTCCGGGTCGGCCAGGATCGTCCAGGAGATCGCGGACCGGTCGTAGTCGGGGGCGGTCGCGCCCAGAGCGCGCAGCCGGGCTTCCTCCGCCGCCGGGTCGTCACCGGTGTAGGGCGAGACGTCGAGGTGGACGCGGTTCCACACCGTCTTGGCGTCCGGGGTGCGGAGGAACTCCAGGTAGGGGCCCACGTCCTTGGCGGAGCGCATCCTCGCGTGGTCGTCGGTGACCTCGTGCACCGTCCAGTCCGTCGCTTCGCCCCAGAACCGGGCCATCGCTAGTGGGTCGGCGCAGTCGACGACCACCGCGGCGATCGGCCCGGTGCCTCGGTAGACCGGGCGGGGCTCCAGGACGCAGAACTCATTGCCCTCCGGATCGGCCATGACCGTCCAGGGGACGTCGCCCTGACCCACGTCGGCGAGCGTCGCGCCGAGACCCTTCAGCCGCGCGACCAATTCGGCCTGATGCGCGGTCGAGGTGGTGGCCAGATCGAGATGCACGCGGTTCTTCACCGTTTTGGGTTCCGGGCGGGCGATAATGTCGATGCAGACGGCTGTGGGGTCGGGGTAGGCGAAGCCGATGGGTTCGAGGTTGGTCACGCCGGGGCCCTCGCTGTGGATACCCCAACCGAGTGCCTCTGCCCAGAACCCGCCGAGCGCGGAGTCGTCATGGGCCTTCATGTTGATCTGCACAAGTCGTGTCGCCATGCCGGAGATCCTAAGGGCCCCGTGCGGCCGTGGTCGTACGGCATCGCACGAGGCCCCGGTCGAGCGATCACTCAGCGGAAAGCGGCGATGTTCCGGGCGACCCAGTCACTGAACGGGCGCGGGGCGCGCCCGAGGACTCGTTCCACGTCCGGGCTGATCCGCAGTTCGGCCGGGTTCGGAGCGGAGATGATGTCCAGGGTGTCGTCGGCGAGTTCCGGCGGCACGAACCGGGTCATCGCGGCTTTGGCCTCCTCGCGCGTGAGTTCGTGGAAGCGCACCGGCGAGCCGAGCGCGGCGGCGACGGCCGCCGCCTGCTGACGCGGCGTGATCACCTCGGGCCCGGTCAGCTCGTAGATTCCCCCGGAGTGCCGGTCGTCCAGCAGGCAGGCCGCCGCGACCTCCGCGATGTCCAGCGGGTCGACGATCGGAGCTCCGACGTCCCCGAACGGTGCGGCGACCGTCCCTTGCGTGCGGACGGACTCCGTCCAGGCCAGGGCGTTGGAGGCGAAGCCGCCCGGTCGCAGGACGGCCCAGTCCATACCGGACCCACGCAACGCGTCCTCCAGCGCGCGCATCGCGATCCGCGTGGCGCCGAGCGGCCTGGTCGCCACGCCCTGCGAAGACAACAGGACGACCCGGCCGACCCCGCAGGCCGAGGCCAGGTCGATGATGTCGGACGGCCTGGCGCCGGGGGAGTGGAGGTCGCCGGACAGCAGGAGGAACAGTGCCTTCGCCCCGTCCAGCGCGGGGGAGAGGCTTGCCGGCTCCGCCAGGTCGGCCGCCACATGCCGGACCCCGTCCGGCACCGCCGCCGCCTGCCGGGACACCGCCGTCACCTGCTCGCCGGCCTCGGCCAGGGCCTGCGTCAAGGGGCGGCCCACGTTGCCGGTTGCTCCGGTCACCACGATCATGTTCAGACTCCTAGTCGGTTGTGCGCTGCGGGAATTGACGCTAGGAGACGGGCTTACTTTTCGTAAGAACATACCTGGAGGTAAGCTCCGAACATGAGGGAAGGCACGCAGCTCACACAGGCCGGTGCGCACGGCGGGTATGAGGTGTTTCACACCGACTGCCCCGCGCGCGACATGGTCGACCATGTGACCAGCAGGTGGGGCATCTGGGTGCTGATCTCCTTGCGGAGCAACGACCTTCGGTTCTACGAGCTGCGCGACAGCATTCGGGGCGTCAGCGAGAAGATGCTCTCCCAGACCCTGCGCGCACTGGTTCAGGACGGTCTGGTCCGGCGGGAGGTCGAGCCGACGACGCCGCCCCAGGTCACCTATGGGCTCACCGAGTTCGGCCGGCACGTCAGCGAGCCTCTGACGGATTTGTTCGACCGCATCACCCAGCGGATGGCGTCCGGTGACGTGCCCGCCACGGAGGGGCTGAGCGCGACAGGCTCTCCTGCGGCAGGCTCGTGAGGCGGGACCCGGTCGCCCGAAGTCGCCTGATACGAGGCGACTTCCGGCGACCGGAGTCAGTCCGGATCACATCGGGCCGGGGGAGGCGTCAGGCCTTGACCAGGACGTACGTACCGGAGCCGTCCTGCCTGCCGCTGCTGTACTGACGCAGCGGCTGGCCCTCGGCGTAGCGGTCGTGCCCGACCATGTAGCCGGTGTACTTGTTCTGGACGCCGATGTTGTCCGAGCCGGGAACATCCCGGTAGATGTAGAATCGCTGGAGGTCGTCCGACTTGCAGTCGGCCTGCACCAGCGGAGACCCCTCGTCGGCCGCGGTCTGCTCCGCGATGGCCAGGCACTTGTTGCTTGAGTGATTGACGAGGATCTGCTCGGAGACGCCGTTGTTGTCCGGCCCGTGGCACAGCTGCCACTGGTCCAGGTTCAGGCTGAGCACCGTGGAGGGCTTCAGCTGGATGTTGTCGCCCTGGAGGAAGCCGGGCGCGGTCCAGAACAGGGCCCGGTCAGCGGTGCCGATCTTGTAGTAGCCCTCGTCGCAGGTGAAGCCAGGTGCGACGTTGGCGCCGACGGAGGGGCCGGTCGCATCCGGGTCCGCCGCCTTCCCGTTCGCTGCGACCTTCCCGGCCCGTGCGGCCTTCCCGGCCTCGGCCGGCGCGGTGGCCTTCGTCGCCGGTGTCTGCTCGGCACTGGCCGCGGGGGTCCCGCAGTCGAGGAGATCCTGGGCCTTGCGCATGATGCTGTTGGCCGGCACAGCGTCCTCGCAGCGCACCGCGCCCTCTTCGAGCGTCGTGTACGTGGTGTAGCTGCCGTTGCTGGGGCCTTCCACCCACTTCAGACCGAAGGTGCCGCCGCCCAGGTCGACACGGTTGCAGTTGAGGCTGCCGTACTCGCCGGTCACCTTCTTCGTTCCCTCGTAGAGGGCGTAGTAGCCGGGCTTCTGGAAGTTCCACGTGATCGACTTCGAGGTGCTGCCGGTGGAGGTGTAGGACATCTGCACGTCCAGGCCCACGGACGCGCCGGCCTTGCTGAGGGCTTCGACCTCGAAGCTGCTCTCGATGCTGGTCTTCTGGCCGACGGACACCGAGATGACCGTCTGGGTGCTGGTCTCGACCGTCTGGGAGCCCAGCGAGCCGTCGGTGACGTACCAGCCCTTGAAGTGTGTGATCGTCGGGGCGACTTCGACACTCCGGATGAACGGGTGGCGTTTGCCGAGATCGGCGGCGGTGCAGGCGTCACCGAGTTCCGTCTGAGCGGCGGTGGTGGCGGCCGGTGCGGCGGCTGCCGGTGTGGCGGTGAAACTCATGGCGGCGATCCCGGTGGCAGTCGCGGCCGTGAAGGCGATGAGTCCTCTGCCTAAGCGGCCGGTCCACCGTATGTGACGCATCATCTGTTCTCCCCCTTTGGCCGACCCGCGCACGCGGGACCGGCCGGTGTCGTCTGGCCGTGTGATGGTGCCGAGCGCGAGTGAACCTAGCGTCACCACTAACGGCGGGGCGACGCCGAAATCGGCCAGTACGATCATGCCGGGGCGGAATGGCCTGTTCTCGGTCGGTTTCGTGCGGGCGTCAGCCGTGCACGAGGGGGCGGGCGTTCTCGGACCCCGCCGGGATCAGCCCGTGAGACGGACGGCGCGCAGCGTCTCCTGAGGGTCCAGGAAGGCGAGCGTCCGGCCCGAGGCGACTGGAGCGCTCTTGCGGATACTCGACTTGAACTCGCCCTCCCACAGCGTGTGGCCGTCCGCAGAACGGAGGATGCGGACCGCCTGCCGATGCTGGAACAGTCTCGCGGTGTGTGAGTGACGGATCATGGTGTAGTTGCCCGCGGAGTCGATCCTGAGGTCCGCTCCACCCTTCGACCGCCAGCGCTCCGTCCCGTCCTCGGCACGGAGACAGACGGCGCCGTCAGGTGTGGGGAGGACGAAGCCGCCGGGAGTGGACACCGGTTCGGGTTGGCGCTCCCCGGAGCCGGCCTCCCCCTTGAAGGCCCACTTTTGCTTCCCGGTGCGGACATCGATGGCCGTGAGGCTGCCGCGCTCGCCCTCAAGCCGTGGGAGGAGGAGGGTGGTGCCGGAGAGGGGCGCCGCCGGGGGAGTCCCCTGCGTGGTGCCGTTGCTGCCGGGTGAGGCCTTGATCTCGGACAGGGGAACGCGCCACCTCTCCCCACCCGTGCGGGCGCTGCGCAGGACGAGGTCGACGCGCTGCTTCTCGCCGTGCTCATGGAAGAGGACCGCGTCGTCCGTCCGCCGCGGCGCGCCGACGTACTCCGCGAGGTCGCTGTACAGGTTCATGCGAGGCTGCTCCCACAGCTTCTTTCCTGTCGCGCCGTCGAGTGCCGTCGAGCCCACCAGTGCCAGATCGCCGATCGTCGTTATGTCTCCCGGCCCGGACACCGACTGGCTCCAGCGTTCCTTCCCGGTGCGTGCGTCGAAGGCCGTGATGTGCTGCTCGTTGGGGTCGTCACTGCCGAAGAGGACCAGCCCCCGGTCGAGCACGTGCAGGTCACGGTCGTCCTTGTCGTACGCCTCCAGCTTCCAACGGGTCCTGCCCGTGGCGCCGTCGAGGACGTACAGCACCGGAATGAGATCCTCGGGCAGCTGGGCCAGTGCGACCACGGTGTCGCCGCCGCCGAGCGCGACCGTCTCCGAGCGTCCGTGCAGAGGCCACTCAAGGCCGAGGTCGCGCTTCCACAGATGCTTGCCGCTGTTGAGATCGAACGCCTGGATCAGGGCACTGTCATGGGCGGGTACGAAGCAGCGTCCACCGGACCGAATGGGCTGGTCGTACCCCGCCCTGTCCGAGCCGGGGTCGTACGACCAGGAGAACGGCCCCTGCTCGGGGCTGCCGGTGAGGTAGACGCCGGCGGAGACGCCGACCGCGGCCACCGCGGCGATTCCGCCGCCGCGCCGGAGGAGCCCGCGGCGGCTCAGTGGAGTGCGACCGGCCGCCTCCGGCGTGTCGGGACGCGTGGCCGTGACGGTGGGAGCCGCCTCGGGCGGCACCACGGTGTCCGCCTGCCCGGGGCGCGGGGACGGCACAGGCCCCGTGGGAGCGGCCCGGCCCTCGCACTCGCGCAGCGCGTCGGCGAGTTCGGCGGCGGAGTCGTACCTGTCGCGGGGATCCTTCGCCAGCAGGCGCAGAATCAACCGGTCCCAGGCGGCTGAGACGCCCGGCCCCACGCTGCTCGGCACGGGCGGCGCATCGTTGAGGTGCGCGGTCAGGAACCCGAGGGTGTCGGGCGCGCTGAACGGCAGCCGTCCGGTGCGGAGTTCGAACAGGACGCAGCCCACCGCGTACAGGTCGCTGCGCTGCTCCGGGTAGCCGCGCGCCTGCTCGGGCGCCATGTACGCGGCCGTGCCGACGACGAGCCCGGTGCGGGTCAGCCGGCCGTCGGCGGCCGAGGGGTCGGCGGCTCGGGCGATGCCGAAGTCGAGGACCTTCACCCGACCGGACGACGCGACGAAGATGTTGGCGGGCTTGATGTCACGGTGCAGGACACCGACGGCATGCGCCTCGGCGAGGGCCTCGCAGATCTGTACGCCCCAGCGGGCCCCTTCCGCCCCGCCGACCGGCCCGCGCCGGACGGCGGCCTCCAGGCCCTCGCCGCGCAGCAGCTCCATGACCAGGAACGGTGTGTCCCCCTCGGGGGTGGCCGCCGTGCCCAGGTCGTGCACGGTCACGATGTGCGGATGTTGCAGCGCGGCGGTGATCCGCGCCTCACGCAGGAAGCGGGCGCGTGCCTCGTCGGCGCTGCTGCCACCGCCCCCGAGCACCGAGATCACCTTCACGGCGACCGCCCGCCCCAGTACCTCGTCGCGGGCCTCCCAGACCTCGCCCATCCCGCCCTGTCCCAGCAGCCTGACAAGCCGGTATCGATCGGCCAGTATGCGATCCACCACAGCTCCAACTCCCCCAGATCGCAGCGCGATTCCAGCAAATCGATCGCAGCGTAGCTCCAGCATCGGGCGTGCGCACGGCCGGGTGCGGCGAAGTCACGGACGCGGGGGGTCCGGCGTCCGGCGGACCAACGCGTGGTGCAGGTCCCCGTGACCGTCGCACCGACGACCGGCGCCGGACTCGGCGCACGTTCGACAGGTTCAGGTGGCCTACTCATCGGCAGATGAGTAGATCTGCCGATGCCGAGGGTTCGCTGTCCCGGTTGGCTGGTGGGATGACATACAGCGCTTCGGCCACTGACGACCGCGTCCCGGTCTCTCCGCGAACCCGCCGCGTACGAATCTGCGCGTGGCTCGGGATCGTGCTGCTCGTACCGGGTTCGGCACTTGCGCCGGCCGTTTCCGTGAGTCCTACGCTGGGTTCCTGCTACGACGGCGGTGAATGCACGGTACTGCCGCCCACCGAGGTGCTCACCGGACTCTTCGTGCTGTCACTCGTCTCCGGCCTCGTTGCCGCGCTCAATCCGCTGCCCCGTACTCGGCGCTCCCCAGGGGTCCGTGGCGTCGCGCTGGGCGTCCAGTGGGGCGCGCAGCTCCTCCTGGCCGTGTTGCTCGCCACAGCCGGCACCAGCTGAAGGAGGCACGATCCTCCTACCGCTTGACGAACACTCCCGCTCAGCCGGTGAAGCGGCCGGAGGTGATCGTGCCCGTGCTGGTGACGACGAGCCGGCCACCGGTGACGACCACGGCGTCCTTTCATGAGGACACAACGTGAACGACCGCCACACCCGCGGCCAGGGCCTGTCCGGCTGATCATCCCAGTGCCGTGTGACGGATGGGGTTGGGCGAAAAGAAGGTGCGCCAGGCGCGATGACGTCGGCAGGATGCCCGGCGTGAATGAAATTCCGAGCAACGCCGTGCCGGCCCCTGCGGTCCTTGATGCCTTTGGTGTGAAGGGTTCTGCGCTCCCGCTGACAGGTGGGCAGGGGCGAAGCGTCCTCGTCGGTGGGTTTGTGTTCAAGCCCGCCGAGGGCACGGACGACGAGGTCGAGTGGGCGGCTTCCCTGTACGAGAAGCTGGCGTCAGACAGTGGCTTCCGCGTTCCACTGCCGTTGCGGGCCACCGACGGGCGAAGCGCTGTAGACGGCTGGGCCGCCAGCGAGTTCCTGGCCGGTCAACCTGGACCGGAGGGGCACTGGACCGGTGTCCTCAGTGCCGGTCGGGCCTTCCACAAGGCTCTGCGGCATTTGCCCCGGCCCGCATTCCTTGATCGGCATGTGCACCCGTGGGCTGTAGCTGACCGAGTCGCGTGGGGCGAGCAGGACATCGACGTGATCGACGACCTCGCCGCACCGTTCTCGACCCTGCTGGAGCTGAGGCGCCCGGTTACGCAGGACACAGCTCAGCTCATCCATGGCGACCTCACGGGCAATGTCCTGTTCGCTCCGGATCAAGTGCCCGTCGTGATCGACTTTTCCCCGTACTGGCGGCCGCCGGCGTTCGCCGAGGCGATCGTGGTCGCAGACGGGCTGCTGTGGTTCGACCTTCCGTCCGACCTGCTGACGGTTGGCGGCGATCATCGTGACTGGCCGCAGATGCTGGTCCGTGCACTGATCTTCAGGCTCGTCGCGCACAGCGAGAGCGCGGGTCCACTGGGTCGGGCTCACTCGGGCGAGCCCGACCGCTATGCAAGGGCAGCCGAGGTTGTGGTGAGGCAACTGGCGGGGCTCTAGGGCGGTATGTCCCAGCCGGCGTCCCACCGGCTGACGAGCTTTCGAAGCTCGCGGGCGCTACGTGGCGACAGGGCCCGCATTACCGTGTCGAGGAGAGCTCGGCCTTCGAAGGGGTCCCCGCAGCAGTCGAAGTGCGCGTCGCCCCACTCGTAGGCGTGCCACAGAGCGCGCTCTGGCCGGTGGGCGTAGTCCTTCCACAGGGCCAGAGCCGCGCTTACATTGCCCGGCCGCAGGTAGTTCCGGGTGCGCTCAAGCTCGTTGATCTCGGACAGGGCGCGCGAGGACAGGCCGTCGATGACGGGATGTGCGCCCGTTGCCCGGTGGAGGCCGGCGCCGGCACGGCCTCGTCCCGGCCGACTACGCGGCATGGACCTTTCGGTTCGTCGTCATGCGGAACATGGTGCCACGGCCCCGAACGGAGTCTCGAACGCCCTGCTCGGGGCCGCTGCACCGGGCCGGCCCGCGCGGGGGCCGGCTCATCGTCTTCCGGAACAAGCCGAGACCGTGCCGCCCGACCGCCGGGGACTCGCCGCCGGTCAGGCGGAGCGGTCGGCTCGGCTGCCGGACCGGGTGCCCGCCTCGGGGTGGGGCTCGGTCAGTTCGGGTACCAGCCCCTCACCCACGGGGGCCGGAGCCCGGCCCGTGTCGGCGCGCCAGGACTCGAACGCCCAGGACGTGGCCGCCACCACCGCCAGGCCCAGGAGACAGCCTCCGGACACGTCGCTGAACCAGTGGACCCCGAGCGCGACACGAGTGAAGCTGACACCGATCACCGACACGACGGCCAGCCCCCAACAGACGGGCCGCCAGACGCGCGGCACCATCGGCAGCAGGGCCAGCAGCAGCACGGCGCACGAGGTGGTCGCGGTCATCGCGTGCCCCGAGGGGAACGAGAATCCGGGTGCGTGCGCGACCGGGTCCTCCAGCGTCGGCCTGGCTCGCTCGACGACGGACTTGACGAGCAGTCCGATCAGCCCCCCGGCCACGGCCGTCGCCGCCGACCAGGCGGCGAGCCGCCAGCTGCGGCGGTACAGCAGCCATACGGTGAGCAGCGCGACCAAGGTCCGCAGCGTGAAGGGATCCCACACACGGTCGGAGAGGAACCGCAGGACGGTCGTCCAGCCGGGGTGCTCCAAAGCGGTGCGATGGAGGCTCTCGGCCGCGCCCTCGTCAATCCGGCGCAGAGGTCCCCACCGGCCCTTGACCAGGACCAGCAGCAGCCCGAAAGGGACCGAGGCGGCGGCGGCCACGGCGATCGCACCCAGCAGGTGGACGCCGAAACGGCGGTCGGCCGCGCGACGGCGGCTCTCGCGGAAATGTCGAGCGGTGGTGCGCACCGGCATTCAGACTCCCGGGTCGGCGTGGATCGGGCCGGGCACCCGGGCCCGTGACGCCTCCAGCTGGGCGGCGAAGGACAGGCCGAGGAACAGGGCGATGGATGTGAGATAGGCCCACAGCAGCAGGGACATGAAGGCGCTGAGCGGCCCGTACACCGTGTCGAAGGACCCGCTCAGCTGGAGGTAGAGACTCAACAGCCAGGTCAGAAGCGTCCACAGCACCAGGTAGACGGCGGAGCCGAACGCCAGCCAGGTGTAGCCGGGCTGCGCGCGGCGGGGTGACCGGCGGAAGATGGCACTCGCCGAGATGAGGGCCAGGAGCAGGCCGAAGGGCCAGCGCAGGATGTTCCAGGCCGACTGAGCCTCGCTGTCGAGGTGGTAGACGCCGACCGCGGCGGTGGCCAGGTCCTGGCCGGCGACCATGACGACGAACCCGAGCCCCAGAGGCAGCCCGGCACTGAGCGACATCACCAGGCCGCGCAGGTACTTGCGGTGGAAGGGGCGGTCGCGTTCGTTGCCGTAGATGCGGTTGGCGCCGCGTTCTATCTGGCACATCGCGGTCGTGACGTTGACGAGCGAGAAGCCCAGTCCCAGCCAGAGGGCGACTGCCGCGCCGTCACCCGCCTCCTTGCGGCTACGCCGTAGCGCGTCGTCGACGACTTCGGCGCTCGGCCCCGAGGCGAGTTGATGAATGGTCAGCTCCGCGAGGCGCCCGATGCTCTCGGTGTGCAGGGTCGAGGAGAGACCCACGAACGCGATGGCCATCGGGATGAGGGCGAGTACCGTCTGCAGGGCCAGCGCACGGGAATGGCTGAACCCGTCGGCGTAGCGGAAGCGGACGAAGGAATCGCGCACCAAGGGCCAGCGGCCGTATCGGCGCAGAGACTGGAGCGCCTCATCGGCGGAGAGGTCGTCCCCCGACATGTCACGGGTCACCGGGACCTTGACGACGGTGCCCATCAGGCTTCGTCCCGCGGAAGCATGACACTCAGGGCGCCCGGGGCGACAGTTACCGTCAGCCGGCTGCCCGGGGCGACGGGATCGCCGTCCATCTCACGCGGGTGCGGCGCCTCGAACCTCAGCTCGGCCCGGCGGAAGGTGAAGTACTCCACGAGGAGGCCCCCTGCCTCCCCTTCCGAGGCAGGCAGACGGGTGGGGCGCGGGGCTCCCTCACGGCCCCGCAGCACTTTGGCGAGCGCCCGCAGCCAGCCGGAGGGACCATGCGGGTCCAGGATCATGAGGTCCAGGAGGCCGTCGTCGGGGCGTGCGGAGGGCAGCAGAGTCACGCCGCCCTGCACGGTGCCGATGTTGCCGACAAGTACCATCCGGGCGGTCCGGCGCAGGGCCGGGGCCCCGTCGAGACGCACCGTCAGCCGCATGGGGGGCGTGGTCAGGGAGGAGACCCCGGCCAGGGCGTAAGCGGGCCAGCCCAGGACGGACTTGGCACGTTCGGCGGTCTTCTCCATGATCGCCGCGTCGAGTCCGGCCCCGGCCATGGCGGTGAAGTGAGTGGCGGGAAAGTCGTCGCCCTCGATGCGGGCCAGATCGACGGGGCACGGGACGCCGCGGAGCGCCGCGTCCAGCGCCTCGGTCGAGGTAAGGGGCAGGCGCAGGTTACGGGCGAGGAGGTTGCCCGTGCCACTGGGCACGATGGCGAGCGGGACGCCGCTGCCCGCCACGGCGTCGGCGACGGTGCGCACGGTGCCGTCGCCTCCGCAGACCACGATGAGCCCGGCACCGCCCGCGATGGCCCGGGCGCTCTGGCCGGTGCCCGGGTCGTCCGCCGTGGTCTCCACGAACTCCGCTTCGTGATGGCCGTGACGCTCCAGGACGGCACGCAGGGCCTGCTGCTCTCGCGGCCCGGTCACCGTCGGGTTCACGATGACGGTGACGGGGCCCGGGACGTCCGCGGTGTGCCCGCCCGCCGTCGCGGCACGCCCCGGCCGCTCGGCGGGCGCGGCGACCACCTCGGGCCGGACGAACAGCGCGCACCCCACGATCACCAGCGACAGGCTGCCGTTGACCAGGCCGCCGAGCACGTCGGTGGGGTGGTGCATACCCCGGTAGAGCCGGGCGAGGGCGACCAGCAGCGGCAGAAGCAGCAGCAAGGCGCCGGTGATCCTGCGCCACGGGCCGCGCATCCTGGACAGGGCGAGGTAGGCGAGACCCGCGTAGAGCGCGGTGGCGGCGCCGGTGTGGCCGGAGGTGTAGCTCGATGTCGGCGGGGAGGCGTCGAGCCGGTGCACGTCCGGCCGCTGACGGTCCACCGACAGGGTAATGACCAGGAAGACGAGTGCCTGGAGCGAGACGGACACGGCGAGGAACGCCGCTTGGCGCCACATCGGCAGCCGGGGTATGAGCACCAGCCCCAGGCACGCCAGCAGGGCGATGGTGATCACCGTGAGAGTGTTGCCGGCTTCGGAGAAGACGAAGGACACGGTGGTGAGGGCGCCCGTACGGAGATGTTCGAAGCCCTCGTCGACGCGGTCCTCGGCGGTCATCGGCCAGACATGCGCGGCGGGGCCGGTGATGAGCAGACCCGCCCCCACCATCAGCGCTGCCTGCCCGACGGTGAATGCGGCGATCCGGCCGGCCGTACCCCGCAGACCGCGGGGCAGCGTGAAGGCCCTGCTCTCCCGCGAGGTCCCGGACACGCCCGCACCGGGCAGTTCGGCGGGTCTTCCCGGCACGGCGATCGGCATTGAAACTCCCCTGTGTGTCCCGCCTCGCGGCGGCCAGCGTGGTGGATGGCATTTCCCACCGTCCGATCGGCATGTGCCCCCAGAACTCGCCGGCAGACCCCCTGCCTGTGAAAAGGCGCAGAGCAGGGGAACACCCGAAACACCTCACACACGCGGGCACGCCTGCCTGTACCCGTTCGTGGAAGTCGATGCCGTATGACCGTGTATGCCGCCTGTTTCCACGGGCAGACGGAGACGCATGGCTGTACTGAGAAGAATCGCCCGCCCGCTGCTGGCCACCCCGTTCATCACCGATGCGGGGCACGCGCTGCGCAGCCCACGCCCCCTCGCCGCCGGCACCGCCTCCCGGGCGCGGCAGTTCGGTGTCACCGTTGACGACCCGCTGAGACTGGTCCGGCTCAACGCCGCCGCTCAGATCGTCGCCGGCGGAGCGCTCGCGCTGGGCCGCTTCCCCCGTTCCGCCTCACTCGTCCTGGCCGCGAGCCTCGTGCCGACCACTCTCGCCGAGCACGCGTGGTGGAAGGAGAAGGACCCGGAACTGCGTAAGGACCAGCGGTTCCACTTCGCCCGGCGCGTCGGCCTGTTCGGCGCGCTCCTGCTCGCCGCCGCCGATACCCACGGCAAACCGTCGGCGGCCTACCGCGCCCGCACAGCGGTGCACACCAGCCGGAAGAAGGCCCACAGAGCCACGGCCAAGGCGGGCGGACATCTGCACTCGACGATCGAAGCGGTGGGCGCGAGCACGTCCGACGCAGTGAGCGGTGCCGGCCGGGCAGTGAACTCAGCCGCCGAGTCCGCACGCGCGATGCTGCCGGGCCAGTAGGGCGGGACACGGGCAGGAGAGGTACTTCACCGTCCAGTCTGCCGCGCACCCCGTCTGATCTGCGCATTAGTGGGCAGGAGAGTCATTGCCGCAGGGGTGGGCCGCCCAACGCGCCCGCCCCTGCGGCGACCTGGGCAGGTTCGTCAGGCGAACAGGCCCTTGGACCGCAGCGATGCCAACGGAAGGTCACTATCGATGTCTCCTGTGACGGAGCAATGGGCCGATGTGCTCAGAACCCACTTCGCTCTCGGTGAAGAACTCCCCGCCGTCCGGGCGGCGGCGGTCCACTCGGCCGAATCAGGATTCTTCGCCATGGCCGGCCGCGACGGCGAGGACGGCCGACCGCACTTCGCCCCCGCCGAGGAGGCCCGCGTACAACCGGGTGCACACGCTTTGGACCCGTCCCGCCTCGAAGCCCTGTGGACGGCCGGCGAAGCGGACGCGCCTGCTCCGCTCCTCGGCATCGGCGAGGCCGTGTGGCGCCGCGAGAGCCTGGACCAGGTCACGGACGCGGTGACCGGCACCGAACTCGGCCTGGTGCTGCTCCGTGAAGGCGACCGGAGCATGTGGGTGGTACGGACCCAGCAGGGCATCTGCATCTTCGCGCTGGTCGACGGCGCGAACGAGGGCCATCTGGCCGAAGCCCGCTCACTCGCTCTCGACTTCGATTCCTTCCTGGTCGGCCAGGGGTACTGATCCCGCTTGCTGACACGTCCTGGTTGTGGGCGTTGACCGAGCCGTTGCTGCCCCGTGACCGGAGCGGTCTCCAGGACCTCGCCCCGGCCGCGACGGGTCCTCCTCACGGAGGATGGTCAGGGCCTGGTCGGCGCCGAGTTCACAGGCGCCCTCCCTGTTCTCTGGGCCGGCACTCCTGCACATCGCAGCAGATGCAGATCCTGTACGCGCCCCGCCCTGTTCCCCCTCGCTGCCGGGGAGTTGATCCCCCTTGTGGCTGGTGCGGACTTTGCTGGTGAGGAAGCATGGGCGTGCGCGGTCGTCGTCCGCGCAACTCATGTGACAAACGAAGAGGACCGATGACTGACGAGCAGGGCACCCAAGCGCCGGTGGACGGAATCGACAGCAGCACACCGCATTCGGCACGGGTGTGGAACTACTGGCTGGGCGGCAAGGACAACTACGAGGTGGACCGTCGGCTCGGCGCGAAAATGGCGGAGCTGTACCCGCAGATCATCGAGATAGCACGCGCCTCCCGGGCGTTCCAGGCGCGAGCGGTCCGCTACCTGGCCGGTGAGGCAGGGGTGCGGCAGTTCCTGGACCTCGGCACCGGCCTGCCGACGGCGAACGCCACACACGAGGTCGCCCAGGACGTCGAGCCGACGGCACGCATCGTGTACGTCGACAACGACCCGATCGTCCTGGCTCACGCACGTGCCCTGCTGACCAGCAGGCCCGAAGGCGCGACCGACTACGTGCACGCGGACCTGACCGACGCGAAGACGGTGCTCCGTGAGGCTGCCCGGACGCTGGACCTCGACCAGCCGGTGGCCGTCATGGTCCTTTCCACGCTGGGACACGTCGCGGACTCCGACGAGGCCGCGGCGCTGCTCCGCAGTTACCTGGACGTGCTGCCCACGGGCAGTCACCTGATGCTGTGCGACACCATCGGAACTCCGGAGACCGAGGCCGGGTCCGAGGAGTACGCCAGTGGCGGTGCCATGCCGTACATCTCGCGTCCCAAGGAGATCATGGCGACCTTCGCGGACGGACTTGAGCTGGTGGAGCCGGGCTTCGGCTCGATCAGCCTGTGGCGCCCCGATGAGCCCGCCGTCGGCGTGCCGGTCGACCAGTGGGGGTTCGTGGCCGCCAAGCGGTAGCCGCCTCGACCGGCCGGCGGGACGCGCACCCCTGGCCGGTGCTGGCCGCGGCAGAGGCAGACGGCGGCGCATCGGGTGGCACCTTGGTCTGGATCGACCTCGTCCGATTGATCCGGAAGCTCGCCCGCCCGGAACGGAAACTTCCGTGAGCTTCCCGCCGAGACCTGACCGGCTACCCGACTTGGACCTCGTCTCCTTTGGGCTGCCGGCCGTTGTGCTGCGCACGCGTGACTATTGAAGCTATGGCACCGTCGTAGCCCGGACCGGATCAGTTGACATGGGGATGCTGTCGGCTGCCCGCCGGCGGGTAATCGTCGAGATGCTCCTCACGGCCTTCTCCAGCTGATTCTCTTTCGGCTGCGGGTGGGCGGGACGAGGTGTTCCGCCCGGGCTGCGGCATCCGTTTGAATGTACGGGTGGCGGAGATGACGGGCATGCAACTGGGGTTTGGTGAGGGCTCCTTGAGGAGTGCCGCCGGGCCGACGTCTTTCGAGCGAGGTAAGGATTACGCGGGTGCGGTGAGTGGCTTGCACATCGCCAAAGGGACGATCCGCGCCACCGTGCCGGGCCGGGAGAGGTACTGCATCGAACTCGTCGCCGGGCCCAAGGCCGAGGTGAGGGGGACCTGTTCCTGTCCGTACGGCGCCGAAGGCCACTTCTGCAAGCACTGCGTCGCCGTCGGCCTCGCGGCCCTGCGGCAAACTGCCCCGGAGATGCCTTCGAACGCGGACTCCGTACCGGACGCCGTACCGGGCCCCGCGGCCGAGGCCCGGTCGCCGAATCTGCCCGGCGACGACGCGGCGGTTTGGCTCGCGACGCTGGACCGGGACGCCCTGCTCGCCCTGCTGGCCGAGGAGTCGGCCGCCGACCCCGGCGTTCGCGAGCGCCTGCGCCTACGGGCCGAGGTCGCCCGGGTCGGCCACGCGGAGATCCGCGACCGCGTCAAAAGCCTGCTCGACCCCGGGGACTGGGAGTACGACCAGGAGAACGACGACTCCGCGAACGCCGTCGAATACGGCGAGCGGGTGGCGGAGGCGGGCATCATCCTGAGCGCGCTGATCGCGGCAGAACGGGTGCCGGAAGCCGTCGATGGGATCCGCTGGGTGCTGTGGCGACTGAGCGGCATTTACGAGCACGCGCTCGGATTCGCATGCCTGTACGAGCCCATGGGTGTGCTTGAGGGACTGCACCTGCGCGCCAGCCGGGCGGCCGGCCCGCAACCGGAGCCGACGGCCCGCTGGCTCGTCGGGCACCTGCTCGGTCCCTACGGGGAGAAGACCTCGGCCGACCCCGCCGACTACCGCGACGTCCTCGGCGCGACCGGCCTGAACCGTGCCATGGAACTGGCGACCGAGGCATGGCGGCAAGACCCCGGCAAGAAGACGGGCCGCCTGGTGGAACTGCTACTGAAGGCGCGCGGCGACGTCGACGGTCTCGTCGCGTTCTGGGGCGCGACCCCCGCCCCCGACGGCAGCAGCCACCTGCGGATCGCCCGGGAACTGGACGCGGCCGGGCGCCCCGGGGATGCCCTCCAATGGGCCGAACGCGGCTTGCCGGCCAGTGGGAAGGACCCTCAGCTCGTCGAGTGGCTCTGCGCCCGCTACGCGCGGACCGGCCGCCACGAAGAGGCCCTCGCCCTGCGCCGCGACGGCTTCCGGTCCCACATCTCCCTCGCCGCGTTCCGTTCCCTGCACACGGCGGGCCGCGCCTGCAACCGCGGCGAGGAGGAACGCGACGCCGCGCTGGCCCTGCTGCGAGACGACGCCCGCGTCCCTGTCCGCGTACGCGTCGACATCCTGCTCGACGCGGGCCAGGCCGACGCGGCGTGGGAGGCCGCAGTAGGCCACGTCTACGATCACGAACTCCTCCCCCTCGCCGACCGCATCAGGGACTACCGCCCTTCCGACGCGCTCGCCGTCTACCTCCGCCGGCTCGAACCCCTCAAACAGTCGACCGGCGACCGCGCGTATCACGAGATCGCCCGCCTCCTCCGCAGTATCCGCGCCTGCCACGAACGCCTCGGCACCCCGGAGACCTTCACCCACTTCCTCGCCGCCCTCCGCAGGGAGCTCAAACGCAAGCCGAAACTGATGGAAATCCTCACGGCGAACGGGTTGTGAGCCTCCGCTCGCGCCCGGGCGAGGGTGGCGGAGCGGCAAGGCGCACCGCCATCGGGCTGGCGCGAAGGGCGAGAAGCTGCTCCACGGCCAGGGCCGGGTCGCGCGGCCGCAGCCGGCCGACCGGCGAGAGACACGTCAGCGCCTCCCCGAGGCGACAGTGGATCCGTTCCTGGACGGCCTCGATCGGGTCGGGGAAGCCGGGGAAGCCCCCCGACCTCACTCTGCGGGGGACGCTGCCCCTCGGCAGTGACGGACCCCTAAGGGGAGGTGACGCGCCACGCCGCCTCGATCATTTCGAAGACCTCGTCCACCGCGGCCTGCGGATCGGGCGCCTCACGGGCCAGTGCGTACGCGTCGATCACGAACCTCGCGATCGTCCGGCAGGCCGTCGCGGTCCGTGCCAGGTCAGGATCGGCGGCAATGGCCGTTGCCAGCGTCTCCGCATGGCGCAGCCTCATCGACTCCTCGTACTCACGCAGAGCGGGGGACCCGACGACCATGTGCCAGACCGGGGCGTTGCCGTCCGCCGTGCAGTGGCGCACCAGGGCGTGGATCTCGCGGCGCAGCGGGGGGAGGAGCGGCTCGTGCGGCGCCCGTCCGGTGACCGCCTGGGTGAGGCGCTGCTCGAAGTCCGCGTCCTGCTCGAACACCAGAGCCTCTTTGGAGGCGAAGTGGGAGAAGAGGGTGGTGACGGCTACATCGGCCTCGGCGGCCACGTCACGGATGCCCACCGCGTCGTACCCGCGTTCCAGGAAGAGCCGGAGGGCGGTGTCGGCGATTTTCTGGCGGGTCGCGGCCTTCTTGCGCTCACGGCGTCCGGACTCAACGGTGGTCATGCCTCGACGCTAGCAGGTAGTAATTCCTAACCGTTTCAAAAAGCTAACCGTTAGTGTTAGGTTCTCGGTATGAAGAAAGTGAACTTCGCCGAGTTCGGCGGTCCGGACGTCCTGCGACTCATCGATGCCGAGGAGCCTCACGCCGGTCCCGGCCGGATACGCGTCGCCGTGAGGGCGGCGGGTGTGAACCCCGTCGACTGGCGGATCAGGGAAGGACAGGTCCTGGGCGCCCACCCGACCGAGTTGCCCGCCGGAGTCGGGCTGGACGCCGCGGGGGTCGTGGACGAGGTCGGCGAGGGCGTCGAGGGGATCGAGATCGGCGACCACGTGTTCGGCGAGGGCTCCAGTACCTACGCCGAGTTCGCCGTCCTGTCAGCCTGGGCCAGGATGCCCGAGGGACTTTCCTTCGAAGAGGCGGCCGGGTACCCCTCCGTGGTGGAGACCGCGCTGCGCGTCATCCGCGAGGTCGGTGTGCTGCCGGGGCAGACGCTGCTGGTCAGCGGGGCGTCCGGGGGAGTCGGGTCGGCCGTGCTGCAGATCGCCCGCGACCGCGGCATCGCGGTGATCGGCACGGGCAGTCCTTCGAACCAGGAGTATCTGCGGGGCCTGGGCGCCCTCGCCACCACGTACGGCGAGGGCTGGGCCGAGCGGGTGCGGCAGCTCGGCCGGGTCGACGCCGCTCTCGACCTGGCTGGTTCGGGAGTGATCCGCGAGCTCGTCGATCTGACAGGGGATCCGGAGAGGGTCGTCTCCATCGCCGATCTCGGCGCGCCGGAATCCGGGGTCCGGTTCTCCGGCGTGGCCGGGAGCGTGCCCGAGGCGCTTGCTGAGGCCGCCCGTCTCATCGCGCGAGGGAGGCTCCACATCCCGGTCGAGAAGTCGTACACCCTCGCCGAGGCCGCGGCGGCCCACATCGACAGCCAGGCCGGCCACACACGCGGGCGTCGGGTCATGGTCGTCTGACCGGGTCCACGCCCCGGCGTGACCGGGACGGGGAGAAGGCGGGCACGGATCGGGACCTCGCGCGGGTGCGGGCCCGGCAGGCGAAGGTGCCCGGCACAGGCGGAGTACGCACGCCGGGCTGCGCCTGGCCGTCCACGGGCTTGAAGTCGTCCAGCTGTTGGCCGAGTTCGGCAGGAGTACAGATCTCCGTGTGGGTGCCCGGTTCAACGTTGTCTGCGAGAGGGGAGTGTCGGCCAGGTGCCGGGTATCGGCGGCACCGGTGCTGGGGCTACGGGCCAGCGCGGTGCGGCCCTCCTCGGTCACCGTGACCGGCAAGCCAGGCCACTGCGGACCACACCTTGCGGATGCCTGGATGGCCAGCGGCGAGCTGGTCGAGCAGGGCGGTCCCGGCCACGGAGTCCTGCACGCCGGCCGCGGCCACCAGCACGGTGGGGAGAAGGCCGAGTGTGCCGGTGACGATGCTTCGCTTGCCAAGTTGGTCGGCATCCCGGCCGAGGAGCTGCGACTTCAACGGGTCCCCTACGCCTCCGCGCTCGTCAGCGTTCAGTGCGACCCGAACTCGCGGAGGCTCTACGACCGCAAACGCGCCGAGGGGGAAGAACCACGTCCAGGCCGTGTTCGCCCTCGCCCGTCGGCGCGTCAACGTCATCTGGCCCTTGATCCGTGACCGATGCTACGAAGTTGCACCTTCAGCGACTACAGCCGCTTGACAAGAGCATTAGGAAGCAAGGGCCTCTGAACAGTTGGGGAGGCCGTCAGCCGGCTGGCTCGCATCGCCGTGTGCCGTTCCTGCGGCGGGGGTGCTCGTCCGGAGAAGTGCATCGGCGATGGCCAGAGCGCGCCTCACTTCGTTGGCACCCGTCATGATGCACAGGGTGTATGCCGTGTCTTCGTGCCGCCGGGCGGTGTCCGAGGTGGAATGGCGGTGGTCATCAATGACCGCGTCGGCGTAGCGGGACAGCGCGGTACGCAGGTCCATGGGCGTGGGAAGCAGCAAGGCCAACTCCTCTTAGAATGGGTCAACTTCCAGGCCGACACCGCAGCAGGGGTCTGGCTGGCGACAAGGTCCGGATGCCCCGCTTCGCGCAAAGCATGGCCGCACTCGTGTGAAAAAATCTGGGCGCGCGACGAGCCACGGGGCCGCGTTCCCGGACGGTGTCCACCACGCCATGCCCAAAATCGCCCGGATGCACAACCTCAACCGTCACCTCAGGTTCGAGACGAGACCTCATGCACAGCGGTCACTCGGTCTGTCGCCCGTGCCTCGGCGACCTCGACCAGCACCGTGCTCGCGTCGTCAAAACGCAGAGTGAAGTGCGGATCGAGCTGCATCAGGAAGTCGAAGCTCTCCCTGTCCTTCGTGGCCAGGGGAGATTCGAGGGTCGCCTCTGACGTCCAGGTGTCTCCGGCGGCACGGACCGCGACCCGCACACAAAGCCTGCCCTGACAGGTCGACCGATTGGCCCACCACTCAAACGTCGCGGTGCCCTCGTAGCTGTCCATGGTCCAAGTATCGCGAGCGAGCAGGCAGCCGTGTGGCGACGATGCAGAATCTGAGGTCACAAGATCGTGTTACGAGATCTTGGGGCAAACGGGTCCGGTCTCCGGGCGAAGTCATCAGCGGTCGAGCGTTTCGGCCGCAGTGCTGATGACCATTCATATTCTGTGCTCGCGGTCTCGGCGGGCATTGTCGCGCGGGCGCGGACCATCGGTTTTCGGAAGGTCAACAAAAAGGGGAGTGTGAGGGTTTGTTCGACCGATGCTTTGCTTTTCCGGATGAATTACGTGTGGCTGAGCGGTCTTCCCCGGCGCGTGTCGGAATCATCGGCGGCGGGCTGGCGGGGCTGGTTTCGGCCTATGAACTCCAGCGGCGTGGGGTGGACGCCGTGATCTATGAACGAGCAGAACGCCCCGGGGGCCGGGTCCGCACGCACCGGTTCTGGGACGGGACATACGCCGATGTGGGCGCGATGCGCATCCCGGGCAACCACGAATGCGTGCTCCACTACGTGCGGGAGTTCGGGCTGGGGACCCGCCCCTTCATCAATCTGAATCCGGACGGGTATTACCACCTGCGTGGCCGGCGGGTGCGATTGAGTCAGGTGCGGCAACTGTATTCGGCCTACGGTATCGACGCGGCCGGCCGGAACGGACCGAGAGCGTGGTTGGACGATGTGCTGCGTACAGCGTGGGACGCACTCTCTCCGGCACAGCAGATGAGCGTTCTGGAAGGCGACTGGAGGGACGCCGCCCTGGACGAGTTGATGTCGACCTCCCTGTGGCAGTTCGCACGCCGCGAATTCTCCCAGGACGTCTGGGACCTGCTCGGACACACCAGCGGATTGGTCCACTACGAGCACGCCTCTCTCCTCGAAGTGCTCGTCGACTACTTCGGTCTCTTCCACGCCGCGCCCCTCGAAATCAATGGCGGGATGGATACGCTGATCCGTGAGTTCGTACGCCGCCTGAAGCCGGGCACGCTCCGGCTGTCCACGCGTATCGACGCCGTCCAGCTGTTCTCGGACACGGCGCGGATCACTGGTCAGTGTGTGGGCCGGACCGTCGACGAGTCGTACGACGCCGTGATGGCCTGCGTCCCGCTGACCACCCTCGACCAGATCGCCATCACCCCGGAGCTGCCCCACCGGCAGGCCCGAGCGGTCCGCAGTCTCACGTACGCGAGCAGCACCAAGACCCTGGTGCACCTCCGCCGGCGCGGCTGGGAGATCAACGACGGCATCTACGGTGGCGGCAGTTTCACCGATCTCCCCATCCAGCAGTGCTGGTACCCGTCGGACAACGCCCGCCCCGCCCCCCTCGCCGGTGCGAACTCGTCCCCGCGGCTGACCGCCCGGAGCGCGGAGCTCTCGCACGAGCCGGGCGTACTCACGGGCGCCTACCTCTGGGGCCCACACGCGCGGCGCTTCACCACGCTGACGCCCGCGGACCGCGACCGGGTGGTGATGCGGAGCCTGGAACAGCTGCACCCGGGCATCTGCGACGACATCGACGACATCGTGCACTGGGACTGGGACAACCAGCCCGGTATGAGCGGCGGGTCCTTCGCCTACCTCGCCCCGGGGGAGCACACCAGATACCTCGGCGGCCTCGCGGCACCGCACCCCGAGAGCAACCCCCGGCTCTTCTTCGCGGGCGAGCACCTGTCGGCCGCCCACGCGTGGATGCAGGGCGCCGCCCAGTCCGCGCTGCACGCCGTCGGCCGCGTGCTCGACCGTCTGTCCGCCACCGAGGCAGGGCCGGACGCGCGCCGCGCAGAGGAAGACCTCATCAGGCAAGGAGTGACGTCATGAGCACGCAAGACCCGCAGAACAGCCGCACGCGTCCGACCCTGCACATGCCGGACCTCCACAAGGCCTTCCTCGCCCCTCCGGGCACGCGCGAACGCATCGGCCTCGAAGTCGAGGCAGGTGTGCTGGACGAGACGACCGGGCTCGCCGCTCCGTACGACGGTCCACACGGCATGGCGGCCCTCCTGCGGCAGGTGGTACAGGAGTGGGGCGGTTCGCCACAGAGGGCCGGAGACGTCCTGACAGGAGCCCACCTCCCGGACGGGACGAAGCTGACGCTCGAACACGGCGGCCAGCTCGAATTCTCGTCCCCTCCCGCAGACGACCTCGTCACGCTCGTGACGGGCATGCGCCGCACCATGGAAGACCTGGCCGCCCTCACCCAGCAGCACGGACTGGCCATCGTCCCCGGCGGGAACCTCCCCTTCGACCGGGCCGACACCTCCACCTGGGTACCCACCGTGCGCGGCGGAGTCATGCGCACGTACTTCGCCGGACTCGGCCCTGAAGGCGAGGGGGCACCGCACATCATGAAGCTGTCGACCTCGACCCAGACCACCCTGGACTACCTCTCGGAGGACGACCTGGCCGCGAAGCTCCGCGTCCAGGTCGCCGCCTCGCCCGTCGTCGCCGCGCTGCTCGTCAACTCGCCGCTGTACGCGGGACAACTGGACGGGGTCCTTTCCCACCGCTGCCGCGACTGGCTCCGCATGGACCCCAGGCGCGTCGGCTCCCCGGGCCCGGCACTCCGGACCCCGCTGACCGCGGAGGCCCTCACCGACTGGGCACTCGGCCTGCCCATGATCTACCGCCACGGCCCCGGCGGCTACCGCCTCGCCGGCCCTCAGTCCTTCGCGCACCACCTCCGCGAGGGCTTCGACGACGGCACCGCTCCGGACTGGGACGACTGGCTCTCCCACCTCGACCAGGTCTACACCACCGTCCGCGTCCGCCGGACCCTGGAGACCCGCGCGCCGGACGGCCCGCCGTATCCGCACATTCCCGCAGTCCCGGCCCTGTGGACCGGGCTGACCTATCACGCGCCCTCGCGCGCCGCCGCCTGGGAGCTCCTCGGGCACTACACACCCGAGGAGGGCAACGCCGCACAACAGGCCCTGCCCACGGACGGGCTGGCCACCCGGCTGGGCGGCGACACCGTCCGGGAGCTGGCGGGCCACCTGCTCAGCCTGGCGCGCACAGGTCTGCGGGCCCGTGTCCGGGCCGGGCTCGAACAACCCGAGGTGCTCGCCTTCCTCGACCCGCTGGACGAGATCCTGGACACGAACGAGACGTTCGCCGAGCGAACCGCACGCCACTGGAACACCACCTACCGCAACGACCCCGCCCGCTACGTCACGGCGCATCGAATCCCACCCGCCACCTGAGGCGGAGCGGACCGTCGTGCATCACCCCGGTAACAAAGTGATCGGCTTCCTTGTGCGGGCGTCGTCCAAGCCCGTGAAGTGGGCTGATGTACTTTTCGACAGCAGGCGGTCCGTTCTTCCGCCACCTGCGCACGGGCTCCGTCGCGGCGATCGCGGTGGTGGCCTATCTCGCCCTACTTCCGTCCGACGGCCCGCGCTCGGTGCCCAGCAGCCCCTGCAGACCCGCCGGTTCGGCCGACTCCGTGCGCGAGGACACGCCCGCGAAGCCCGACCCCGACCTGGACCTCGACGGGGACGGCTACGCCGATCTGGTGTACGAGAACTCCGACACGGAGAGGTTCGACGTGGTCGTCGTGCCCGGTTCCCGGCACGGCCCGGACCACGACCGTACGACCGTCCTCGACCGCGACGACCTCGGTATGCCGGACGACATCCAGACGGGCGACGACCCGTGGCAGCCCACGGTCGCCGACCTGGACGGGGACGGCCACGCAGACCTCGTCGTCAGCGGCGCCGCCCGGATCCTGTGGGGAGGCTCCAAGGGCCCGCGGGCCGGCGGACCGCACGGACGAGTCCCGCTGCCGGGCAGCGGATACAGCACCGCGCCGATCGCCGGCGACTTCGACGGGGACGGCCACACCGACCTCGTGGTCTTCAGGTTCTCCAACGAGGACCAGGAACTCGTCCTCCTCAAGGGACCGTTCAACCGCTCCGGCGCCCCCGCCAGGACCGTGGAGATCCCCAGCCCGGTCGACGAGGGCGCGTCCCCCGTGCTCGTCGCCGGGGACGCGAACGACGACCACGCCACCGATCTCGCGCTGTACGGCTCTCCCTGGGACCCGCCCCTGCTGTTCACCGGCGGCGCCCCCACCGCCGGCGGCCTGAGCAAGGAGCCCGAGCGGCTGCCCGAGGGCGAGAACGTCGTCTTCGGTGACTTCGACGGCGACGGGCGGCAGGACATCGCCATCGGCCGGAGCTTCGTCGACAGCGATGACGAGCTCGACACCCCCCACCGGCGCGGCCGGATCAGCGTCCGCTACGGGAAGGAACCGGGGAAGTGGGTCACCATGGACGGCGGCGACTACAAGGAGGGCTTCGGTACCGAGCTCGCCACCGGAGACTTCAACGGCGACGGCTGCGACGACCTGGCCGTACAGCTCACCAGGAAGAAGGAGACGGGGGACGCGCGGATCGAGGTGCTGCGGGGCGGCTCGGAACACGGGCTCGGGTCGAAGCCCTGGCGCGCCACCAAGCGCTCCGTGCCGGGTGACTACGGCCCCGCCGACGGCGCCCTCGCCACCGTCCACGACTGGGACGGCGACGGCCGTTCGGAACTGGCCCTCTTCGGCGGGGGCAGATGGTGGATCACCGACGGCACGGACCGCGACGAGGCATCCTTCCCGGACACCCCCGGCAAGTAACGAGGTTCCTGGGTTCACCCCGGCTCCGCCGCCGAGATCGCGTGGCCGCCGGGCACCAGGCGAAGGGTCAGGATCTGGAACGGGCGCAGAGACAGCTCCACTTCGGACCCGTCGAAGGACAGAGCGGGCTCACCCTCCAGCTCCCGTTCCAGCAGATCCGTTATCCCCGCGCAGGCCACGGGGAAGCCGGCCCTGAGGGTCGTCCGGACGCGTCCGCCCGCGGACTCGTAGAGGCGGACGATCACATCGCCGGAGCGGTCGTCCGCGAGCTTGACCGCCTCGACGACGACACCGTCCCCATCGATCCGCACCAGCGGTTCGACAGCCGCGCCGCCGGGGACGGCACGTTCGGGCAGGTTGAAGTGATAGCCCTCGCGGATCGCGTCGTGGATGTCCGCGCCGAGCACCAGCCCGTAGCGCAGACGGTGCTCCCCCCGGTCGCAGTCGGGGTCGGGGAAGAGCGGGGCGCGCAGGAGCGATATCCGTGCCGTCGTGGTCGTTCCACCGTCGGGGCGTACGTCCCGCGTCACATCGTGGCCGTAGCTGGAGTCATTGACAAGGGCCACGCCCCAGCCGGGCTCCGCGACGTGCAGGTAGCGGTGGGCACATATCTCGAACCGGGCGTTGTCCCAGGAAGTGTTGGAGTGCGTGGGGCGCCGGACATGACCGAAGGGGATCTCGGCGCTGGACTCCGCCGCCCGTACGTCGAGCGGGAAGGCGGCCTTGAGGATCTTCTCGCACTCCCGCCAGTCGGCATCGGTCTCGATATCGAGCCGGCGGCTGCCCTCGGTCAGGCGCAGCACCTGGGTGATACGGGAGTCGTTGAACCTGCGCACGATCCGGACGCCGTCGGGCACCGCACTGACCTCGTCCGCCTCGGTCAGGTCGCGCACGGTGTTGCGGTAGAACGCGTCGACGTCCCAGGCGTCCCACTGGTTGGGAAAATCCTGGTGGAGCTGGAGGAGGTTGCCGACCGTGCCCGGCGCCAGCGCCTCGCGCCCGGCCGTCAGGTCGACGGCGGAGACGACCAGGCCCCGGGCGTCCACGGTGATCCGTACGAGGCCGTTGTCCAGGACGAACCCGCCGTCCCGCGTGGGCCGGGCGGCGACCGGGCCGGCGGCCCGTGCACGCGGTGAGGCGCCGAGTGCGGCCACACCGTCCCTGGCGTGCGGCGCCGCGTTGAACACGGTCTCACCCCCCGCCTCCCCGCTCCCGTTCGCCGCCAGGCCGCGCTGGGCGGTGTCGATGACCTCGCCGAGCTCACGGGCCACCTCCGCGTACGCCTCCTCGGCCTCGCGGTGCACCCAGGCGATCGACGTGCCGGGCAGGATGTCGTGGAACTGATGCAGCAGCACGGTCTTCCACACCCGGTCGAGCAGTTCGTACGGGTACGGCCGGCCCGTGCGCACGGCAGCGGTGGCGGCCCACAGCTCGGCCTCCCTCAGCAGGTGTTCGCTGCGCCGGTTGCCCTGCTTGGTGGCGAGCTGGCTGGTGAGGGTTCCCCGGTGCAGCTCCAGATAGAGCTCGCCGACCCAGACGGGGGCGTCCGCGTACTCCTCCCGTGCCTTGGTGAAGAACTCCGCCGGGCCCTCCATCTCCAGCCGGGCCGAGCCTTCGAGGTCCTCCAGCCGACGCGCCCGTGCCAGCATCTCGCGGGTGGGGCCACCGCCGCCGTCGCCGTAACCGAAGGGGACGAGCGAACGGTTGGCCGCGCCCTTGTCCCGGAAGTTGCGCTCGGTGTGCCCGATGTCGGCGCCTGAGAGATCACCGTTGTAGGAGTCGACGGGAGGGAAGTGGCTGAAGACGCGGGTGCCGTCGATGCCCTCCCACCAGAAGGTGTGGTGAGGAAAGGCATTGGTGGTGTTCCAGGAGATCTTCTGGGTGAGGAACCATTCGATGCCGGCCAGCTTCATGAGCTGGGGCAGGGCCGCGTTGTAACCGAACGTGTCGGGCAGCCACATGTCCTTCGTCTCGACCCCGAACTCGTCCAGGTAGAAACGCTTCCCGTGCACGAACTGCCGCACCAGGGACTCCCCGCCGGACAGATTGGTGTCGGGCTCCACCCAGAGACTGCCGGTGGGCAGGAACTGTCCGGTACGCACCTTCTCGACCACCCGGGCGAACACCTCGGGCCGCTGCTCCTTGAGCCAGGCGAGCTGCTGCGCCTGGGACATGACGAACCGGAAGTCCGGGTGGTCGTCCATCAGGGCGGTGACGTTGGAGACGGTCCTGGCCGCCTTGCGGACCGTCTCGCGTACGGGCCAGAGCCAGGCGGTGTCGATGTGCGCGTGGCCCACGGCGGAGACCCGGTGGGCGCCCGCGTGCGCGGGGGAGGCGAGGGCGGGGGCGAGGACCTCGCGTGCGCGTGCCGCCGTGCCGCCGATGTCCTGGAGGTCGACGGCGTCCAGGGCGCGGTCCACGGCGCGCACCAGCTGCCAGCGCCGGGTGGAGTCCTCGGGCAGCTGGTGCATCAGGCCGGAGAGGACGTCCAGATCCTGGACGAGTTCCCATACGTCGGTGTCGAAGACGGCGAGGTCCATCCGGTTCAGCCGGTAGAGCGGCTCACCCGCGGCCGTCCCGCCGCGCAGCCACGGGGCGACGTCACCGGCCGGGGTCGGGACGAAGGGGTCGCCGTCGGTACCCGAGTCGAAGATGACCGGATTGGCGGCGGCCTCGATGTAGTAGGTGAACTCCTCTCCTCCCTCGGCCTTTCCGGTGACCGGGAGCCAGGCGTTGCGGGGATTGAGGGCCTTGACCGGCGTTCCGTCGGCGCGGTGGGCGAGGCCTTCGGCGGAGAACCCCGGCTGGGTGGTGCCGAAGCCGAGGTCCACCACTGCCTCGACCCGCTGCCTGGCCCAGGCGGCGGGGACGGTGCCGCTGATCCGGAACCAGCTGGTGGACCAGGCGGGCCCCCACAGCGCACCGCTGTGGACCGGCTCGTACGGGGCGGCGATTCCCTCGGACACGGGAACGGGTTCGCCGCTGACGTTCCACATCGCGACGTCCAGGGGCAGGCTCTCGCGGTACACCGCGGGCCGCAGGCGCTGGTCCAGTACGCGGGCGAGCCGGCGTTCGGTGACGGTTCGGTCGTGGTGCATGGGTCCTCCGTGAGGGATTGCGGGGGAGGCGAAAGGGCATGCCGGTGCCACGGAAGGGGCGGCAGCGGGGTGGCAGGGTCGGGTCAGTGCGTCCCGTAGCGGATGACGTGGGTGGGGACGACGGTCCTGCGGGCGGGGATCGGTCCGGTGGCCGTGCCGTTGATCCGGTCGATGAGCATCTGGCCCGCACGCCGGCCGATCTCGTCGGCGTCGTACGAGACGATCGTCAGCGGCAGGCCGAGGACGTCCGCGAGGTCGAAGTCGTCGAAGCCGGCGAGAGCGACCGGCCTGCCGAGCTCCCGCACGGCGCGGATGGCACCCTGCGTCAGACGGTTGTTGGTGCAGAACAGCGCCGTCGGCGCGTCGGGCGCGTCGAGCAGTGCCAGAGCGGCGGCCCGCGCGGTGGCCACATCGGTGAGCCCGCGCCGCACCCGGCTCTCGTCCGGTTCGATTCCGGCGCTCTCGTGCGCGGCCCAGTAGCCGCGGAACCGCTCCGCTCCGGTGTACAGCGCGGGTGGGTTGCCCAGGAAGCCGATGCGGCGGTGGCCGTCCGCGATGAGCTGTCCGGTGGCCTGCTCGGCGCCGCCGAAGTCGTCGACCAGGACGCAGTCGGCGTCCATCCCGGCAGGCGGCCGGGACGCCAGCACGATCGGCATGCCGCGCAGCGCCGCGGGCGCGAGATGACGGTGACTGCTGCCCGCCGGGACCACGATCATGCCGTCGACCTGACGGGACGCCAGGTCCTCCACGAGCCCGCGCTCCTTGTCGACCTGCTCCGCCGTGTTGCTGAGCAGTACCCGAAGACCGTGCTCGGACGCCACCTCCTGCACACCGAGCGCGAGGCGCGAGTAGAACGGGTTGGCGAGGTTGGTGACGACCAGTCCGATCATCCCGCTGCCGCCCAGCCGCAGACTCCGCGCCGTCTCGTTGCGCCGGTAGCCGAGTGTCTCGACGGCGGCGAGCACGCGCTCGCGCGCCGTCTCGCTGACCCGGGCGTCGTTCTTGAGCACCCGGGAGACGGTCATGGCGCTGACACCGGCACTGGCGGCCACGTCGCGCATCGTCGGGGCGGCGCCGTCGCCCGACCGGTGCTGTGCCATGAGGGGTTCTCCTGCGGGGTCGTCGGATGGCCGGTGGGTCGCGAACGCCGTCATTCTAGGGAGTGTCCGCGAAATATCGTCGTCCGCCCGGAGGACGGGGGCGTGCATGGCGTCGCCCGGCAGACGGCGGTTCGAAGACGGGCCTAGGTCGGTACCGGGGGAGTGGCGGACCTGTGCAGAGCCCAGTGGGCGGCGCCGATGAGCGGCGCGTCGGCAGGACGCATGGCCGTGACGGTTGTGGGCGCGGTCCCCGGTGCCCACGAATCGAAGCCTGCCCGGATGGCAGGCCCCACGAGGTCCCAGGAGCCGGTCATCGATCCTCCGACGACCATGAGGTCGGGCCGGAACCGCTCGCACCAGGGAGCGAGCGCCCGTCCCAGTGCGCCGAAGCAGTGCCGGACCGTACGCAGGGCGTGGGCGTCCCCTGCGCGGGCCGAGCCGGCGATGTCGTGCACGTCCGGGAGGTCCGGGAGCCGCCCGGTGTCCGGCACGGCGGCGGTCCGGGCGTAGAACAGGCGGATCGCCCGTCGCGAGACCACCTCCTCCAGCGGGAGCCCGTCGACGGTGAGCCGGTGCGCCCTGCCGTCGGGCGGCACATCGGGGCCTTCCACGACCGGGTGCCCCCCGTCCAGGAACGAGGAGCCGACGCCGGTGCCGAGCGTGACGCATACGGCCCGGCCCCGGCCGGCGGCAGCGCCCGCCCGGTACTCGCCGATGGCGAAGGCATCGGCGTCGTTGACGAAACTGATGCCGCTCGGGGCCCCCGGGAGCCGGCCGAGCAGCTCCGCGCCCACGTCCACACCGTGCAGCGACTCGAACTTGCCGATTCCCCGGAAGCGCCCGACGCCCGTGGCGTAGTCGAAGGGGCCCGGTATCGCCACGCCCCAGCGAGCGGCTTCGGGGACGTCGATGTGGTGGGCGACCGCGGCGATGGCGTCGAGGAGTTCACCGGCCGGCGCGTCGGCGGGGACCGGTTGCCGTACGGCGGAGAAGGGGACGGGCGGCCGCGCCTCGGTGTCGACGACGGCGGCCGTCACATGCGTGCCGCCGATCTCCAGCACGGGAACGTGGCTCATACCGGCGTCACCAGGGACTTCACCACGTGCACCGGTCCGCTGCCTACCGGGTGCAGCCGGTAGGGGCCGACGGACGCGGGCACGGTGAGGGTCTCGGCGAAGGCGAGGTCGTGACGGATACCGCCGGCGGTCTCCACGACGATGCCGTCACCGGAGGAGACGTTGAGGATGTGGAAGCGGCCCTCGGTGTCGTCCTCCGCGGCCTCCGGTCCCTCGATCACGAAGCGGTGCACGGCGTAGAACATGCCGGGCAGCGCGCCGACGACCTCCTCGCGCCAGCCGGGGCCCTCGCGCAGGGTCCGCGGTTGCTGGACGAGGTCCTTCAGGACGTCGTCGCCGCGCCGGGAGGTGTCGAGGTTGGCGAAGGCGTGCGCGTACGAGAGCGGCCGCGGCGCACCGGAGACGCCCCTGCGCAGCCAGTCGTAGAAGCGCAGTGAGTAGAGGTAGGGCGTGGCGCTGATCTCCAGGACGAGGTTGCCCTCGCCGGACGAGTGCGGGGTGCCGGCCGGGATCATGAACAGCTGCCCCGCGTCCGCCGGGTGCTTCATGACGTGGTCCTCGACGCGCAGCGGAAGCCCGTCCGCGGCGGCCGCCTCGACCTCCTTGCGCATGACGTCCACGTCAGTACTGTCCCGCAGCCCGAGATAGACCTGTGCGCCGGGCTCGCTCGCGGTCACGTAGTACGTCTCGTGCTGGGTGTACGGCCAGCCGAACGTCTCCCGCATGTACCGCTCCCGAGGATGCAGGTGCAGGGACAGGTTGCCGCCGCCGACCGTGTCGAGGTAGTCGAACCGGATGGGGAAGGACGTGCCGAAGCGGCTGTGGACATCGGTGCCGAGGAACTCCTCGGGGTGGAGTTCGCAGAGCAGCTGGAAGGGGATCTCCACCTGGGCCGCCTCGTCCTGGCCGACCAGGATCCCGGCCTCGGGGGCGATGAGCTCGTAGCCGAGGGCCGTGTTGCCGCCCCGTGGCTCGAAGCCGAGCTCCCGCGCGGCCCACTGCCCGCCCCACGGGGTGGAGTTGAAGAAGGGGCGGGTGCGGACGGGGCCGGTCGCCAGTGCGGCGAGCGTGGCCCGCACGGCGTCGCCGTCCAGCGAGGCGGGGCCCCGCTCACCCTGCAGGTCGACCCATCGGTCCACCCGGTGGGCGACCGCGTCGCGGTGACGGTCGCCCACCGGCCAGTCGGTGTAGAAGAGGCTGCGCAGCTCACCGGGGGTTCCGGGACGGCCGAGGTTGGTGCCGAGCGGCAGTTCTCCCCGGGTGATCGCCTCCTCCGCGTACCGCCTGGGCAGGTCGGCCCACCACAGCAGGTCAGGTTCGGCGAGGGCGGCTCCGGGGCCGAAGACCAGCAGGACGCCGGCGCGCGGGCGCCGCTGGAGCGGGGGCGTCTCGAAGAGGTCGCCCATCGAGAACTCGGCGAGGGGCAGGAAGAACGGGTCCGCGTCCGGGCCCGGGACGCAGAGCCGTTCGACGGCCGCCGCGGACCAGAGGTCACGCACGTCGCACAGGGCGACCTCGGCGCCCCGGGCGCGCAGGGCGGCGGCGAGGGAGCCGGCGGCCCCCTCCCAGTCCAGTGCGGCGGGCCCGTCGAGGGCGAGGACGGTGGAGGCCGTCGGTACGTCCGCCGCGGCGGCCGCCCAGCCGGTGACGACGGTTCCGCCAGTGGCGGTGTACCGAGGGTTGCGTTCGTAGGGACGCGGCTGATGCACAGATGCTCCTGAGTAGGGGGACCGGCAAGCGGGTGAATGGTATCGATAACACTCCATGCGAACAAGAATTGCAAGATGGCATTCCCTTAGCACCCATGTTGAAGTGCGGATTTGTCTAAGCGCGCGAGAAACCCTTGTCTCAAACTCATGGTGTCGTTAACATCCTGGCAACCCGGAGCGCGGAGACGAACGGCGTACGTGCATCCGGTGGATCTCCACACCGCACCCCAGAGCCACGGATCCCCGGCGGGATCCAGAGGGAAGTGAACCCATGAGATCAACCGGCGGGACGACAGAGCAGTCGTCTCCCCCGCTTCGCCGACGCACCGTGCTGGCGGGCCTCGGGGCCGGCGCCGCGACCGTGCTGGCCGGCGGCTGCGCGCGGGGCGACAGCACCGCCTCCATACCCGGCACGACGTCACTGGCCAACGACAACGCGACCTGGGACGCGGGCTACGTCGCGGCCGGACGCGAACTGAAGAAGCTCACCGGCTACGCGCTGCGCCCGCTGTCCAATCCGAACCCCACCGCCTACACCCAGGTCACGCAGATCTCCCTGCAGACGACCAAGGCGACGGACCTCATCAAGTGGCAGTCGGGCTACAACCTCAAACAGCTCGCCCGTACCGGCAGCCTCACTGATCTGACGCGGGTGTGGGAGGCCTACGAGCGCAAGGGCTGGGTGACCAAGTCCCTGCGCGACGCGATGTCCTACCGGGGTTCCGTGTACGGGGTGCCCCTCTATCAGTCGTACTACGTGCTGTTCTACAACACGCGGGTGTTCGAGAAGCACAAGCTGCGGGCGCCCGGGACCTGGGACGAACTGCTGCACAACGCGGAGGTGCTCAAGAAGTCCGGCGTCACCCCGTTCGTCGCCACGCAGAGCGGCAACTGGCCCGCGTACGAGTGGTTCGAGGAGCTCATCAGCAAGGTCGACCCGGCCTTCTACGCCGACCTGATCGCGGGCCGGGCCCGGTACACCGATCCGCAGGCGCACAAGGCCATGCAGATCTGGCAGGACTTCATGAAGAAGGGCTGGATGACCCCGGCCGACTTCGACCAGAACAACGGCCCGGCCGCTCTGAAGACCGGCAAGGTCGGCATGTTCCTGCACGGTTCCTGGCAGTCGCAGGGACTGGCGGCGGCGGGAATGAAACCGGGGGAGGGCTTCGACGCCTTCGTCCTGCCCCCGGTCGACGCCTCCACGAAGCGGTCCGTCATCACCGAGGCGGGCGTCCTCGCCGTGCCGGAGAAGGCGGTGTCGCACGACGCCGCCATGGCCAACGCCGGCCACTGGCTGGACCCGTCCGTCCAGCGGGTCTGGACCGACTTCCTCCAGGACGGCTCGGCCAACCCGGAGGCGGTCACCTCCAATCCGGTCCTCGCCCGTCTCAGGAAGAGGGCGCTGCGCGAGCACTGGACCGAGCTGCCCCGCTACGGACAGTCCGGGCCGCCCAACCTCATGCAGGGGAACACCGATGACCTGGGAGCCTTCATGACACAGGCCATGTCACCCGAGGCGACGCTGCGCAGTATGGCGAGCCGTGCCGCCAAGGAGTGGGCGGCCTGGAACAAGGACGAATCATGACATCGGCAGTCGACAGGCGTCCCACGGCAGCCTCCTCATCCGCGCCGCCACCCACGCCCCCTCCGCGCACACCCCCGCGCGGGCTGAGGGACCGGGCTGCGGGAGCGGGCTTCCTGGCGCCCGCCGTCCTGTTCGTCGCGGCCCTGCTCCTCACGCCGTTCGCGGTGACGGTGTACCGGGGCTTCTTCAGCGACGGCCGGGTGTCCGGCTTCAGCTGGTTCACCAACTACGGGCTGTTCCTCAGCGATCCGGTCCTCGCGAAATCCATCGAGAACACCCTGATGTGGGTGGTCGGCACGGTCGCCCTGCCGCTGGTCCTGGGCCTCGGCATCGCCGTCATGACCAACGGGTCGGGGTGGTCCCGGGTGGCGCGGCTGCTCGTGGTCCTGCCGTACGCGATCTCCGGATCCGCCGTGGCCGTCGTGTGGAACTTCATCCTCACCACGGACGGCGCGGCCAACCAGGCACTCCAGGCGCTCGGCCTCGGCTCGTTCGCCCAGGGCTGGCTGCTCGAATGGCCGGGCAACACCCTCGTCATGATCGTCGCGAACACCTGGCAGTCCACCGGTGTGGCCGTGATCCTCTTCCTGGTCGGTCTGCAGACCATCCCACCGGAGACCCTGGAGGCCGCGTCCCTCGACGGGGCCGACGGGCTGCGGAAGTTCTGGTACGTCGTCATGCCGCAGCTGCGGACCGTCTCCGTGATCGTCGTCGGCAGCAGCCTGGTCAACGGGCTCAAGTCGTTCGACCTGATCTGGGTGCTGACGCAGGGCGGCCCCGGCCGCAACTCCGAGACGCTCGCGGTCTCGATGTACCAGGAGACGTTCCTCGCGCTGCGTCCCGGCGCCGGGGCGGCCGTCGCCGTCGTCCTCACCGTCATCGTGCTGCTGGCCTCGTGGCTGTATCTGCGGCGCCAGCTCACCCCGAAAGGCGCATGAGCATGTCCACCCGCCGTATCACCGCCGGCACCGCCGTCCGCAACACCGTCCTGGTGCTGGTCTCCCTCCTCTGGGCCGTCCCGACCTGGCTGCTGGTGGTCAACGCGATGGTGCCCGCCGCCGAGTACGGCGGCAGCCCGCACTGGCTGCCGCACGGGGGCTTCGGTCTCTTCGACAACATGTCGCAGGCGTGGACCCGGGCCAGGCTGGGCCCCGCCATGGGCAACAGCCTGCTCTACGCGGTGACCAGCTCGGCCGCGGCGATCGTGGTCGCCACGACCGCCGCGTTCGCCACCGTGATCATGCCCGTGAAGCGCAAGGCGCTGTGGTTCTGGCTGATCTACTCGGGCACCCTGCTGCCCCTCCAGGTCTTCCTGCGGCCGTTGTTCCTCGCGTACGCGCGCACCGGCCTCTACGACGCGCAGATCGGCCTGTTCGTCGTCTATGTCGCGGTGGCGATCCCGTTCGCCTACTTCATCATGCGCAACTTCGCCCAGACCCTGCCCGGTGAGGTGATCGAGGCCGCGAGGCTGGACGGCGCGTCCTGGTGGCGGGTCTTCTGGCAGATCCACGTGCCGCTGTCCAGGTCCGCGATGATCGCGGCGTTCGTCTTCCAGTTCGTCGCCGTCTGGAACGACCTGCTCTTCGGGATCACCCTGTCCACCAGCCGCAACATCCGTCCGGTGATGGCCGCGCTCGCCGAGCTCCAGGGCAACTACTCCAACGTCGGGCCCCCGGTGGTGCTGGGCGGAGCGCTCCTCGTCTCGCTGCCGACCGTCGTCCTGTTCTTCTCCGCTCAGCGGTTCTTCGTCAGCAGTCTCAAGCTCGGCTGAGCCCGGCCGCCGAGACGGCAAGGACCCGCCCCCGCTCCGACGCCCCGAGCCGACCCCCGAAAGGCACCCCGGTGAAGATCCCCGCCCGCACCGCCCTCGCGCTGGCCGCCGCCCCGCTGCTGTGCGCCGCCCTGTGCCCCACGCCCGCCGCCGCACTGCCGGCAGCGGACCCGTGGAAGGACCGCGCGGTCCACACGTACGACGCGCTCCAGGAGCACCTGTACCAAGGGCCGGAGAACCACGGCCTGTACCAGGAGAAGTTCCCGCGCCAGAGCACCGACAACGCCCATTCCTACCTGTGGCCGATGCGCGAGGCGGCCGCCGCGACGGTCGACATGGCCGGCCTCCCCGGTGAGGGCGCGCACTACACGGCGGACGCGGCCGAGCGCTTCGCCACCCTGGAGCTCTACTTCGAGCCCCGCGACGGCCGGCCCGGCTACGACTCGTACCTCCCCGCACCGCTCGGCCAGGGCGGCGACGTCTTCTACGACGACAACTCCGTGGTGGGCCTCTCCCTGCTGGACCAGTACCGCGCCACCGGAGACACCGGCTACCTCCACCGGGCCGAACTGACCTTCGACATAGTCAGCCGAGGCTGGGACGACGACCCGGCCAAGGAGTGCCCCGGCGGGATGGACTGGGTCGACTCCCCGGCCAACACCATGCGCGCCGCCAACGTGACGGGCCTCGCGGCGGAACTCGCCGCCCGCCTGAACCAGGAGACGCACCAGAGCCGCTACCTGACCAGCGCCCAGAAGTGGTACGAGTGGAACTGGTCCTGCCTGCGCGAGTCACCGGGGCTCTACCGCAACAGCCGGGGCGACGACGGAACCGTCGACCCCACCCTGTGGAGCTACAACTCCGGAGCCATGATCGGGACCGCGACGACGCTCTACCAGGTCACCGGGGACCGCTCCTACCTCAAGCGCGCCGTACAGGACGCGGACGGCTCGCTCGCGTACTGGAAACAGGGCGAGCGACTGCACGACCAGCCGGCGATCTTCAACGCGATCTACTTCGACAACCTCCGGACCCTGTCCGGGGCGCACCCGGGCCAGGCCTACCGGCAGGTGGAGAAGGCCTACGCGGAGCGCGTCTGGAAGGAGAACCGGGACCCGTCGAACGGTCTCTTCCGCTTCCAGCCCTCGGGCGGCGGCGACTACGACCCCTCCGCTCCCGCGGAGACCCTCGAACAGTCCGCGATGGTCCAGATCTTCGCGGGCCTGGCCACCGACGGCTCCTGACCGCCCCCTTGCCGTCCGCCCCTCCACGTCCCGCACCCCCCGAACCGGCACCACGCCAGAGCGGAGAACCCTCTCCATGCCCCGCCCCGACCTGTCCCGCCCCTCCTGGTGGGACTCCGACATCGCCCGCGACATCCTGCGCGACCGCGGCGTGAGCGCCACCGGAGTCCTCGGCGGACACCCCGTCCGGCTCTCCTGCGAGCCACTCCTGCGCCACGACGGCGACGGCGGCCTCCTGCAGTCCGTACGGGTAGGGGCAGGCCGCCCCCTCACACGGGCCCACGTCACCACCCTGTCCGGTACGTCCGTGCGCTGCGAGCTGATACCCGGCCCGGACGGCGACACCCGGCTGCTGGTCCCCGAGGTGGACTCGCCCCTCGCGGTCCAGGTGGAACTGCCCGAGCTGGCACCCGGCGAGCACGTCGAGGTGCTGCTGACCCCGCAGCGGCACTGGACGCTGCACCTGGTGCAGCACGCCCACCTCGACATCGGCTACACCGACCCGCAGGGGACGGTGCTCGCCGAGGGCCGCAAGTACCTCGACTCCCTCCTCGAACTGTGCCGCGCGACGGACGACCGGCCCGACGCCTCGATGTTCCGCTGGGCGGTCGAGGGCTTCTTCAGCTTCGAGAACTGGTCGGCGAACCGCCCGCCCGAGCAGGTGGCCCGGTTCCTGGAGCGGGTGCGGGAGGGCCGTATCGAGCTGACCGCGATGCCGTTCAACCTGCACACGGAGACCTGCTCCACCGACGAGCTGCACGAACTGCTGCGCCCTGTGAGGGAGCTGCGCGAGCGGCACGGCATCGACATCACCACGGCGATGCAGACGGACGTCCCCGGTCAGGTCGTCGGGCTCCCCGACGTACTCGCGGACAGCGGCATCCGCTATCTCTCGGTGGCCCACAACTGGGCCGGCCGGGCAGTCCCGCACCACACCGGCGGCGGAGAGCTGCCCCGGCTGTTCAGGTGGCAGGCGCCGAGCGGCCGCGGCGTACTGGTGTGGCGCACGGACACCCCGCACGGGCTGGCGTACATGGAGGGCTCGATCCTGGGCTTCGACGAGTCCTTCGACCGGGTCGACGACCTCCTGCCGCACTACCTGTCGGCGCTGGCCACCCACCAGTACCCGCACGAGGGACGCGGCATCCCCGGCTTCCCGGTCCTGGACGAGGAGTTCAAGGGCGACCCGTATCCCTGGGACATCCTGCACCTGCGGGTGCTGGGCAAGTTCGCGGACAACGGCCCGCCGCGCCGGGTCATCGCGGACACCGTGAACCGGTGGAACGAGGAGTGGGCCTTCCCCACCCTTCGCACCTCACGCAACGAGGACTTCTTCGCCGACGCGGAGGCCCGGTACGGCGACCGGCTGGAGACCTTCGAGGGCGACTGGAGCGACTGGTGGGTGGACGGCGTCGGCGCCGGTGCCGTCCCGCTCGCCGCCACCCGTGACGGCCAGGCGGCACTGGCCGACGCCCAGTCGGTGGCCGGGCACGCGGAGATCCTCGGCGCGGCGGGCGCCGGGATCACCGCGGCGGCTCCCGAGGTGTACCGGGCGGCCTCACTGTTCAACGAGCACACCTGGGGCGGCGGCGACCCGTGGACGCACGGCGACCACGGCCACGCGTCCGGGGAACGTCAGTGGCACTGGAAGTACGCGCAGGCGCTGCGCGCCCACGACGACGCGAAGACCCTCCTCGACGGTGCCGGTGCGGCCCTCGGCGGCCGGCTCGCGCCGCGTGCGGGCACCCTGGCCGGCTTCTACGTCACCAACACGTGCAGCTGGACCCGTTCGGAGACGGTCCGGCTCTTCCTCCCCGAGAGCACGGTCCCGCTGGAGGACCCGGTCCGGGTGCTCGACGCGCGCGACGGCTCACCGCTGGAACACACCGAGGAGGCGCAGACCAACGAACTGCACCGGGCCGCCGGCCGCTTCCTCCTGTTCCAGCTCATTGATGTGCCCGCGCACGGGGCGGTGCGGGTGGACATCGTCGCGGGGGAGCGGACCCCACCCGCCCACGCGGGCGACGACACGCGGCCCACCGTCCTGGAGAACGAGTTCCTCCGGGTGAGCGTCGACCTGCGGTCGGCGTGGATCAGCTCGGTCACCGACAAGCGCACCGGCCGGGAACTGGTGCGTCAGGACGCCACCCTCGGCCTCAACGGCTACGTGTACGACGAGTACGCCACGGCAGGCGGCTTCAACCACCAGTCGAGCAAGACCACCGCGAACGGCTCGATGCACCTCCTCGCCTCCCGCACGGCCGCCCCGCCGGCCGCGCTGGTGGACCGCTTCCGTGACGCCACCGGGGAGACACTGGTCTACGAGTGCGCACCGGCCGGCACGGAACAGCTGCGGGTACGCGTCCACCTCCCGCACGGGCAGGCCCGCATCGATCTGGAGAACCGGATCGTGAAGCCCGCGACCCTGACCAAGGAGAGCGCGTTCTTCGCCTTCCCGTTCGCGATGCGGCAGCCGGCCGTCCGGATGGAGGCCACCGGCGGCATGACGGGCACCGCTCTGCCGACCGTGCCGGGGTCCGCACAGCACATGCGCGCGGTGCGGCGCTGGGTGAGCTTCGAGGAGGACACCGTGGTCGCCGCGGTGGCGACCCAGGACGCCCCGCTCGTGCAGGTGGGCGGAATCGCGATCCCGTACGCGCCCTATCCGCAGTCGCTCGCCCAGGACGAACCCGGCACCCTCTTCTCCTGGGTCCACAACAACATCTGGGACACCAACTTCCCCTCCGAGCAGGCCTTCGACCACGTGTTCCGCTATAGCGTGGCGGTGGCGGAGGCCCCGCACACCACCGGACCCGAGCTGGGTATGCGCACCGCGGCCACCGGCAGCCGCCCGCTCCTCGCCGTACGCGCCCTGGGCGAGCAGACCGGGGAACCGGCGGCCTGCTACGGACTGCTGACCGTCGGAGACCCGAGGGTTCGCGTCGTCGGGCTCACCGTTCCCGCCCCCGGACAGGTGCTGGTCAGGCTCCAGTCCTATGCCGAGGAGCCGGTCGCCTGCCGGATCACCCCGGGCTTCCCGGTCACGGAGACGGTCGCCGCCGACTACCTCGGCGCGGCCGGCGCGCCCCTGGAGCCGGACACCGGGGGCGCGACGACCATCGATGTGCCGACGCTGGGGACCCGGGCGGTGCTGCTGCGCCTGTAGCCACCCGGTGCGGGCCCGGACCGGCGTCGGAGTGCGCCGCCCGGTGCCGGGCCGGGGCGTGGACAGCCACCGCTGTCCGCCGCCCCGGCCCGGCCCGAGCGGCGGGCATCACCGGTACAGGTCGGCGTCCACCGGCTCGTCCGTGTTCTCGGAGTCGATCAGGAAGCGCCAGCAGTCCGGACGCGAACCGTCCAGGTCGGTGAAGCCGTACTCCCGTGCGAGCTGCCCGCTGGACAGCGACTCGCCGTTCCACCGCGCCACGTCGGCGTCGCCGGCCAGCGCGGCGACCGCCCGCCCGATGTAGGCAGGGCTCTCGGAAATACCGAAGTGCGGCACCTCTGCCAGCGCGTCGCGCCAGTTGCCCTCGGCGACGCCGAACCCGTCGAGCATCATCTCCGAGCGCAGCCAGCCCGGGGTGAGCGCCACCGCCGTTCCACCGTGCGGCTTCAACTCGTGAGCGAGCACGAACGCCATGCGCAGCACACTGTTCTTGACCAGGTCGTAGAAGTACGAGTTGCGGTAGCGCGCCGAGTTGTACGCCGACGTTCCATCGGTCATCTCGACCACGAGCCCGCCGGGCCGGCGCACCAGCAGCGGCAGCAGGAAGTGGCTGGTGACCGCGTGGGTCTCCACGCCCAGCCGGAGCAGCCGCAGCCCGTTGTCGAGGTCGTGCTCCCACACCGGTTCGTCGAACGCGAACAGCTTCTCACCGCCCCAGATGTCGTTGACCAGGACATCGAGTCGGCCCTGCTCGGCATCGATGCGCCCGGCCAGCTCCCGGACCTCCTTGGGCACCAGGTGGTCGGTCGGCACCGCGATACCGGTTCCGCCCGCCGCGGTGACGAGCTCCGCGGTCTCCTCGATCGTCTCGGGCCGGTCGTACTCCGAGCGCCGCTCACGCGTCGTGCGCCCGGTGACGTAGACCGTGGCGCCCGCGGCGCCCAACCGGACCGCGATGCCGCGCCCAGCACCTCTGGTGGCACCCGCTACCAGGGCGATCTTCCCTTCGAGGTCCGGTTCCGGTGTTTCGGGCATGAATCCCATGGAGTTCCCTGTCTGTCCGCATGGCGTGGCCCGCGCCCTGTTGTCGACGCCGACCCGTCCGCCCATGCTCGATCGGAAACCCGACATCTTGTGTCGTATATGCCAGGAGGGACCCCCGCGAGTCGTCCTGCTCGCGGGGGCCCCTCCGTTCCGGCGGCTGCCGGACGTGGCCCGACGGCCGCGGCCCGCCCGGACCGCGCGCGTCAGCCGTCCAGCGAGAACGTCTGCGCCGGTGATCCGTCGCAACCCCGCTGCGACAGCCTGGCGCCGTCCGCGGTGGAGGCGCCGTCCACGGACAGGCACTTGCCGCTGTTGACCGCGACGAAGCGGTACCGCCCGGCCGGGCCGGCGGACTCCGCCTTCCACTGCTGGTTGGTGCCTCCCACATATGTCCACAGGTGCACCCTGGTGCCCGCCGCGGTGGCGCCGGGGCCGCCGTCGACGTCCCACACCTTGGTGTTGTGCCGGTTGACGACCTGGTAGGCGCCGTCCCCCACGGGCCGGAACTGCCAGCTCTGGTTGGCTCCGGTGCCACAGCTCCACTGCTGGAGCGCGGTCCCGTCCGCCGTGCCCCAGTCGGCGGCGTCGAGGCAGCCACCGCTGCCGATGTTCCTCACCCGGTACCAGGCGGCCGGATCGATGGAACCCTCGGCGGGCGGCACGGTCGTTCCGCCGTCGCCGCTCCACACGAAGGTGGCGACCGCGCCGGCGGGCAGCGTGTAGACGAGCGACTTGCCGTTGTCGGTCAGCGAGAACCGCTGCGCGCCGGAAGCGGTGTTCACGACGTACGCGGCACGGGTGCCGTCCGGGTTCTGGAAGGCGACGTTCTCCACCCCGCCGTTGCCCTGGCTGGTGGAGCCGATGCGGGTGGCGCCGGGCCTGACGAACTTGCTTACGTGACCGAGCACGTAGTACTCGGCGTTGCGGGTGACGTTGCCGCCCGCGATCTCCACGACCCCGTTGCAGCGATCGGCGCAGCCGCCCTGGTGCGGTCCGCCGTTCTGGTCCAGGGCGAGGTTCCAGTCGATGACCGTCTCGCCGCCGTTGCGCATGTTCTGCACGACGAGGTTCTCGGCGTGCCACTTGAGGGTGTCGGCGAAGGTGGTGGACCGGTCGGCGCTCTCGGTGCCGGAGCACTCGGTGAAGAAGACGCGCTTCCCCGCGTCGATGACCTGCTGCTGCGCGGCGGGAGTTCCGCCGTAGCAGTGGAAGGCCGCGCCGATCACCCGGTTGATGCCCCGGGTCCCGTCGAACACACCGATCGGGTAGTTGGGGTGGTCCCAGTTGTGGTCGAACGCCAGGAGATTCGTGGGCAGACCGGCCGAGGTGAGAGCGCGGTCGAGCACCTTGAAGAATTCGGCCTGCTCCGACGACGTCATGGTCATCGACGGGTAACTCGCCGCGAACTCCGGCTCGTTCTGGGCGCTCAGGTCGGTGAGGGTGATGCCCTGCTGCCCGTATGCCCGGATCGCCTTGACCAGGTAGTCGGCGTACGCCTGATAGCTCTCGGGCTTGAGGCTGCCGCCGTTGAGGGCGTTGTTGGTCTTCATCCAGGCGGGCGGGGTCCAGGGGGTGCCCATGAAGCGGATCGAGGAGTTGACCGCTGTGGCCTGCTTGAGGACCGGGATGATCTCGGCCTTGTCCCGGTCGATGGAGAAGGACCCGGGCGTGTCCTCGTAGGTGTAGAGGCTGCTGTCGGCGTTGAAGTCGCTGCTGCCGAGGGGCTGGCGCAGGTAGCTGAGGCCGATGCCGTCGCCGCCGGTGGAGAACAGCGAGGCCATGAGCGCGTCGCGCTTCTCCTGCGGAAGGCCCTGGATGAGGTGGGCGGAGGCGCCGGTGACCGAGGCGCCGGCCCCGGTGAACCGCTGGCCCTTGTTCGTGCCATCGATGCGTATGTCGACGGGCTGCGCGGATCCGTCGAACGGGACGGTGCCCTCGGCGGAGAGCTTCTTTCCGCCGTCGGGGGTGGTGACCCATACCTGTGCCGTGGGGTCTGCGGCCTGCGCGGCTGTACCGCTGCCGGCCAGGCCGACGGCCGCCACGGCCATCACGAGGGCGGCGCCCGCGGCGCGCGTCCGTGGGCGTAGGGGACTGGCGTGGAACATGTGCGGCTCTCCTTCGGCTGTGTCGCTCGTGCCGGCGGCGACGAAGCCCGGGGAGGGCCTCGTCGCCGGGAGCGGCGACGGCAGGAGCGGGGAGGCCGTGCCGCATCCCTTCCGGCCGTGGCGGGGCGAGTTCCTTGGGATGACGGCGATATAGAAGCACACCTACTAAGTGGTTAGTAAGTGGTTGGTCCCGGCTTTCCTCCGCTGCCCCGACGGGCCCCTGGTCAGCGGCGCGGGCTCAGCCCCCGTACCGAAAATCCCAGCCCTTAAGCTGTGCCGGTGAGCAACCAGTCAGCGGACGGGCCGGGCCGAGCGGCCACACCCCGCACGCCCCGAAGCCCGGAAGCCCGGAAGCGGCAGCGGGACATCCTGCACATCGCGACGGACGCCTTCGCCGCCCGCGGCTACAACAACGCCTCGCTCGCCGAGATCGCCGACCGGGCCGGTCTGACCCAGGCAGGGGTCCTGCACTACTTCCGGTCCAAGTCGCTCCTGCTCACCAGCGTCCTCGAACTCCGCGACCAGACGGACATCGAGCAACTGGGCCCCGACCGTCCTCGCGGACTGGACTTCCTGCGCCACCTGGTCGACACGGCGCACCGCAACGCCGAACGCGAAGGCATCGTCCGCCTCTACGCCGTGCTGTCCGCGGAGTCCGTCACGGACGACCATCCGGCGCAGGACTACTTCCGCGACCGGTACGAGGGGCTGCGAGCGTTCGTCGCCGACGCGCTGCGCGAGGCGTGCGACCTGCCGGAAGAGGACGCGAAGAAGGCCGACGACGCGGCCAACGCCGTCATCGCAGTGATGGACGGCCTGCAGGTGCAGTGGCTGCTGGCGCCCGACGCCGTGAACATGGCGGCCTCGACCGACCTTGTGGTCACGGCCCTCCTGGCAGCGCTCGCGCCCCACAAGTCCGGCCCGAGCGACGCCCCGAAGCCGGACCGGGCCGGACTCCAGTAACCCGGTCGGGCCGCCGCGACGATGCCGGGCCCGGCAGCCGTCCGGAGCATGCCCCGACGCCCGTGCTCACTCTCCGACTCCGACCTACGCGGGTCACCAGGGGACTTCACCGGCGTCCTCGAAGAACTTGCCGGTCGGGCCGCCGTCGGGCAGGGTCGCGAGTTTGACGGCGATCGCGGCGCCCTGTTCCGGGGTACGCACCCCGCGGAAGCCGTTGAGGTCGGTCGCCACGTAGCCGGGGCAGCCGACGTTGATCAGGATGTTCGTGCCGTCCAGCTCCCGGGCGTACTGAAGGGTGACAGCGTTCAGGAACGTCTTGGACGGCGCGTACGCCACGGCCACCGGACCCGTCGTCTGCTCGGCGGCGGTTCCCGACTGCCGGGCGAGGGAGCCGACGCTGCTGGACATGTTCACGATCCGGGGCGAGGCGGAGCGGCGCAGCAGGGGCAGCATCGCGTTGGTCACCCGGACGACGCCGATCACGTTGGTCTCCACGACCGTCCGGATGATGTCGGGATCGACCTGGGTGGGCTCCTGCGGCATGCCGCCGGTGATGCCCGCGTTGTTGACGAGCACGTCGAGCCGCCCGGCCTGCTCCTCGATCAGCCGCGCGGCGGCGGTCACGCTCGCATCGTCGGTCACGTCCAGCGGTACGCCGAACGCGTCGACACCGGCCGCGCGCAGCCGCTCCACCGCGGACCTACGGCGCTCATCGTCGCGGGCGCCGATACCGACGCTCCAGCCGAGGGCGCCCAGGCCCGTGGCGATCTCGTAGCCGATTCCCTTGTTCGCGCCGGTGACCAGCGCAATTGTCCGTTCGCTCATGGGGTCAATGCTGCCTTCGCGGCCCGGCCGAGTCCAAGACCGACAGGGTGGACACCGATACCGTCAGGGTATCGATCCCGGGTACCGTGGCGATATGGAGACCCGGGAACTGCGCTATTTCGTCGCCGTCGCCGAAGAGTTGCACTTCGGGCGAGCCGCACAGCGGCTTGAGATCGCGCAGCCGCCCCTGTCACGGGCGATCCAGCAGCTCGAACGCCGCCTCGGGGCGGCGCTGCTGGATCGGACCAGCCGCACCGTTACGCTGACCGAGGCCGGCGCGGTGCTGCTGGCCGAGGGCAGAGCGGCCCTCGAAGCGGTGGACGCCGCCGAACGCCGGGCCCGCCGTGCCGCACATTCCTCGACCGGCAGCCCCGGCCTGGTCCTGGTCACGAAAGCCAGCGCGTCCAGAGAACTGCTGGCGGAACTGCTCGACGCGTACGCCGCCGAACCCGGCGCGGTCCCCATCGACGTCATCCTGTGCGGCCCGTCCGAGCAGCAACGACTCCTGCGCCAGGGCCGGGCCGACGTGGCTCTGCTGCACCGGCCGTTCGACTCGACGGCCGGGTTCGACGCGGAAGAGCTCGCCACGGAGGGGCAGGTCGTGGTCCTGCCGTCCGGACATCCGCTCACTGCCCGGCCCCATGTGCGCATGGCCGAAATCACCGATCTGCCGGGCCTGCCCCTGCCGCGCTGGCCCGACCCCGACGGCACCTACCCGCCCGGCCCCGGCCCGCAGGTCCGCGACCACGCGCAGTTGTTGCAACTCGTCGCACTCGGCCGTGCCTGCGCGGTCTCCCCGGAGTCGTGCCGAGCCCAACTGCCCAGTGACCTCGCGGCCGTACCCGTGCTGGACGCGCCGACCGTCACCACCGTGATCGCCTGGCCACCGCACAGCAGGTCCAGAGCCGTCGCCGACCTTGTCCGGACCGCGACAGGTCTCCAAGGACTGCCGAACACGGCGTTCCCGGACAGCCCCTAGGGTGCGAGCATGGCCATCGCCCGCGCCCACGAACCCGTCCTGCTGGACCCCAAGGGGCCGGTGATCACAGCGATCGCGTTCACTGTGGGCGCGGTCCTGTTCCTCGGTGCGGGAGGGGCCTTTGTCTATGTCACCGTCCGCACTGTCGCCGACCTCGGTGAGACCGGCGCGGGGTGGGCGTGGGCCGGCGCGGGCCTCGCCCTGGCAGCGGCGTGCATCGCCTGCGCCGGGTTGTCCACCCTCCTCTTCGCCCGCGAGGAACGGCGGGCCACGCTCCAGCTCGCCGCCCTCGGCGTCGAGGCGACCGCCGTGGTCCTGGCGGTCGCCTCAGCCCCGCCGACCAACGACGACCACCACCAGGTCCGGCTCCTGACGCGTATCAGCGGCCCCGGTTTCGAATCCTTCGAGTGCGGCAACGAAGTCCCGGCGTACCGGTTCGGCAGCGCCACCCCGGGGACTGTGCTGCCGGCCCGGGTCAACCCGGTCACCCGCGCGTTCACCATCGAACGACCGGCTGCGCCCCCGGCCCCCGCGGCCGGAGACGCGTAGCGGCGACGCGAACCGCTTCCCGTATCCGGGACGTCGTGTCCAACAGTGAGGCGGCCGCGATGGCCAGGTCACCGGCCCCGGCTCAGCCCTGCGCCAGCTCTGCCACGGGCTGCCACTTCTCCCAGACGGCGAGCCGCTGCTCGTAGTCGGCCTTGGCGATACCCAGCGGCGCCGAGCCGAAGAAGCAGCGCAGCGGCGGCTCGTCGGCGTCGACGATCTCCAGCACGGCAGCGGCGGACGCGGCCGGGTCGCCAGGCGTGCCGACGCGCTTGCGGCGCTGCTCCTGCACCTCCTTGTGGAAGTCGGCGTACGCGGGCAACGGGTCGGACGTGCTCGACGACGAACCCGCCCAGTCGGTGGCGAAGCCACCGGGCTCGATCAGCGTGACCTTGATGCCGAACGGCGCCACTTCCTGCGCCAGCGCCTGGCTGATGCCTTCCAGCGCCCACTTCGACGCGTGGTAGATCCCGACCAGCGGGAAGGCGCTGATGCCTCCGATGGAGGAGACCTGGAGAATGTGGCCGCTGCCCTGCTCGCGCAGCAGCGGCAGCGCCGCCTGGGTGATCCACAGGGCCCCGAACAGGTTGGTGTCCAGCTGCGCCCGCGCCTCGGCCTCCGTGAGTTCCTCGACCAGGCCGAAGTGGCCGTAACCGGCGTTGTTGACCACCACGTCCAGACGCCCGAACCGTTCGTGCGCCTGCTGCACGGCGGCGAAGTCGGCGTCCCGGTCCGTCACGTCGAGGCGCAGAGGCAGCAGCCGTTCTCCGTACTTCTCGCGAAGGTCATGCAGCGTGGAGAGGTCGCGCGCGGTCGCGGCCACCGAATCGCCGCGTTCCAGGGCGGCCACGGCCCACTCCCTGCCGAAGCCGCGCGAGGCGCCGGTGATGAACCAGATCTTCTGCGTCATGGTGTGCTCCTCCAGAAACCCGTCATCCGCTCGGACAACATCTCCCGCCAGACAACACCTTCGAGTGGACTCGAAGACAAGTGGTCCGGTACGTGGCGGCCGCCGAAAACGCCGAAGCCGGCAGCGCCGTGGCCGAGGGATTCGCGTGGTCAACCGCCGCACCGGGGTCCAGGAGCTGACCGGCGCGGACCGGGGCGGCGCGTGGGGAGGCCGTGTCCTGAGCGCTCCCGGAGGCGTTGGCCCTCCGGGAGTGCGGCGAACTGGCGCGTCCGGCCCGGCCGGTCTCACGCCGGACGACGGGCACCCCCTCTGCCCTTGGCTCTCTTTGGCTGGGTGGGACGGGGGGCGCAGGTGGGGCGCGTACCCCGGCGCACGGGAGCGCGGTGTGATCTCGGTGTGCCAGAACGTCAGCTGGCGTACGCCACCGACTATCCAAATTCGATCGGGTCGTATTCGGTGATACTCACACAATAGGGACATGGGATGGCTGAATGTTTCTGTTGTGATTCCCCTGGCATATGTCTCGGCGGTGTCCCGGCCGTTGCGGTCCCATTGGGTACGCGCGGGCAAAGGGCTGAATTTGCGTCTTCGGCCGTCGAATGTCCTCTATTGTGATTGGCGTGAGCGAGCCAAGTCGGGGGGATCCGGCTCGGTCATCGGTGCAACGTCGGTATCCCGAGGCGTAACGAATCTTCGCCCCGCATGGTCTGGATATCGCACCGTGAGGGGGCGGTCGGTTCGGTGCGTCGCTGTGGACATCGATTTGCGGCGTGCCAGAAAAGGCTGATGAACATGTCGTGGAAAGTGCGAGAACAAGTGGGGGGACGGTCGTGACCAATCCTTTCGATGACGAGTCGGGGCGGTTCGTGACGCTGGTGAATGGCGAGGGACAGTACTCGCTGTGGCCGGCGCACATCGAAATCCCGGGCGGCTGGAGCGTGGGCGGCCCGGAAGGATCGCGTCAGGAGTGTCTGGACGCGATCGAGGCCGAGTGGACCGATATGCGGCCCACCAGCCTGGTGCGGATGATGGAGGCCGACGCCGGATAGGAGGGCGTCCGAGCCCTTGACGCCGCCGTAGGCGACCACCTGGGGCGGGCATGTTCCGGTGCTCCAGTCCGATCGTCTTCGCTCGCAACCGAGCAGAATCGATCAGGCTGGAGCGGCAATCATTCACGTCTGACCCATGAGCGATCATGTCGCCCTTGTTTGGCTTTCGTGAATCATTAATGGACTGACTCGCGGATCGTCCTCGATGCGTGAAGTCGGTGGTGTGCCTGTCGATCCACCGGGCCGACAGGGACTCCACCATGTCGATGCCATGGGTTCGGCGACGCTTCTCCGTGATTTCATCTGTCCGCCGTCGCCCAAATGTGATGCGTCGGCGCGGGTGGTTTTGTCGCGCCCTCTCCGTCCCCCGTAAATCTCTCCCCAAAGGTGTGATCCGCCATGCGCGAAAACAACTCCGACTCCGCAGGGGCTGTTCCCGAAGATTTGTTCGGGACGACCTTGGCTCAACAAGGGGTCTGGTACGGGCAACTGGTCGATCCGCAGAGCCCGAAATACAACATCGGGGAATGCGTCGAGGTTCGGGGCGGCCTCGACGAGGTGTTATTCGCCGCCGCGCTCGACCGGGCCGCCGCACTGTGCGACAGCCTCAACACCGTGTACGTCACCGAGGACGGCGCGGTCCGCCAGCGTGTCGTCCGGCGCTCCCCGGACGGGACCAGCCTGCTCCGCCGGGTCGACCTGTCCGAAGCCGACGACCCCATCGGCGCGGTCGAGCGCTACCTGGCCGACGACATGGCCGCCGTCGACACGATCGAGGCCCCGGCCCACCACTTCGCGCTGCTCCGTGTCAGCGACCGACTGCACTACTGGTACGTGAGGTTCCACCACATAGCCGTCGACGGCCTCGGCGGCTCCGTCTTCACCCGCACCGTGGCCGATCTCTACGGTCGCGCGGTGCGGGGCGAGAACCTCGACACGGCCGAGGTGCCCGCAGCGTCCCTGCGCGATCTCGTCGCCGACGAGGAGGCCTACCGCGAATCGGACCGCTACCAGGCCGACCGCGCCTACTGGACCGGCCGGTTCGCGGACCTGGTCGCCGATCGCGCCGCGTCGGACACACCCGGCACCGCTGACACGCACGGACCGGGCGACAGAGCGGACGCGCACGCCGGCCGGGCGCTCATCCGCCGACGCACCGCCGCACCTGCGCCGGCCACCCCCGACGCACCGCCGTCGGCCACCCCCGACGCACCGGAGATCCGGCTGCACACCGGCGAGACGCTGCCCATCGCCGTCCGCGACCGCCTGCGCACGATCGCCTCCGCCAACCGCACCACCTGGAGCGCCGTCCTCGTGAGCGCGGTCGCCGCCTACATCGGCCGGGCCACCGGAACACAGGACGTCACCGTGGGCCTCGCCTCCAACGGCCGTCACAGCGGACTCCGCCACATCGTCGGCATGACCTCCAACATCCTGCCGCTGCGCCTCACCGTCACCCCCGAGATGACGGTCGGCTCTCTCGTACGCGCCGTCGCCGCCGAGATGCGCGGCGCCCTGCGGCACCGCAGGTTCTCCCGCGAACAGCTGGCACGTGAGCTGAACATGACCGACGACGCGGCCCGCCTGACCGGTGTCGTCGTCAACATCATGGGCTACGACTACGACCTGGACTTCGCCGGCAGCCCCGGCGCCTCCCGCGTGCTGTCCGTCGGACCGGCCGACGACGTGTCCTTCTTCGTCTCGGAACGGGCCGACGACAAGGGGCCGTTGATCGGATTCGACGCCGACCCGGAGCGCTACGAGCCGCAGGACGTGCGGCTGCTCCAGCAGGCCGTCGTCTCCTTCCTGTCCGCTCTCGCCGACGCGGACCACGACCTCCCGCTGCGCGAACTGCCGCTCCTCGACGAGACCGCCACCGAGGTCCTCCGCCGGCAAGGGCGTGGTGCTGCCGTGCCGGCGCGGACCGTGGCATCGAGCCTCCCGGACGCGTTCGGCGCGCAGGCACGCCGGACACCCGACGCCCCGGCCGTGGTGGACGGCGACGTCACGCTCACGTACCGGGAGCTGGCCGGGACGGCGGAGGACCTCGCGGCTGCCCTGGCCGGCTGGGGCATCGGGGCCGAGGACGGCGTCGGCGTACTCATCGGCCGCTCCGCGGCCGTGCTGTCCGCCACGCTCGGCGCGGTACGCGCCGGAGCCGCGTACGTACCGATGGACGCGGCCTGGCCCGGCGAACGGCTCGACCGCGTCGGGGAAGCGGCCCGCGTACGCGCCCTGGTGGCCGACGAGGCGACGGCCCGTCAGCCCTGGGTGCGGGAGCGGACAGCCGCGGGTATGCCGCTGATCGTCCTCGACGCGCTCGGCGGTGTCCTGCGTGGCGCGCCGCCGCGGCCGGGACCGCTGCCGCGCGCGGTCCGCGGCGACCGGCTCGCCTACGTGATGTTCACCTCCGGGTCCACCGGACTCCCCAAGGGTGTCGGCGTCACCCACTCCGACGTCCTCGCGCTGGCCGCCGACCGCACCTGGACGGGCGGCGTCTGCGACGCGGTGCTGATGCACTCGGCGTACGTCTTCGACGCCGCCACCTTCGAGATCTGGGCACCGCTCCTCAACGGCGGCCGCGTGGTCGTGGCGCCCGCCGGCGTCCTGGAGGCACGGGTCCTCCGCGACACGGTCGAGCGGCACGGCGTCACCGCGCTGTTCCTGACGACGGCCCTGTTCAACGTGATGGCCGAGGCGGACCCGGCCGCGTTCGCCGGGCTCCGCGTGGTCGCCACCGGCGGTGAGGCGGCGACGCCGGACCTGATGCAGCGGGTGGCCGCCGCGACGCCCGGCACCGGCGTCCTGCACGTATACGGCCCCACGGAGACCACGACCTTCGCCACCCGCCATCCGGTCGCCCCGGGCACCACGGGCGTCCCGCCCATCGGCCGGGCCCTCGACGGGATGCGCCTGTACGTCCTGGACGACACCCTCGCCATGGTGCCGCCCGGTGTCGTGGGGGAGCTGTACGTCGGCGGCCACGGCGTCGCCCGCGGCTACCAGGGCAACCCCGCGCTGACGGCCACCCGGTTCGTCGCCGACCCGCACGACACGTCGGGCCGCCGGATGTACCGCACGGGCGACCTGGTGCGCTGGACCGCCCGCGGCGACATCGAGTACGTCGGGCGTGCGGACGGGCAGATCAAGCTCCGGGGGTTCCGCATCGAACCGGCCGAGACCGAGAACGTCCTGCTGGCCGCCCCGGACGTACGAGGTGCCTGCGTCGTGGTCCGCGAGGACATACCGGGTGACCGCCGGCTCGTCGCCTATGTCGTACCGGCTCCCGGTGCCCGGCCGGACGCATCCGCCCTGACCCGCAGAGCGGGCCGCGCACTGCCCGCGTACATGGTGCCCTCCGCGTTCGTGACACTGGACGCACTGCCGCTGAACGCCAACGGCAAGGTCGACCGGGGGGCTCTGCCCGCGCCCCGCGCCGTCACGTCAGGGGGCCGTGCCCCGCGCACCCCCTACGAGGAGGTCCTGGCCGGTCTCTTCGCCGACGTCCTCGGCATGGCGGCGGTCGGAATCGACGACAACTTCTTCTCCCTGGGCGGCCACTCCCTGCTCGCCACCCGCCTCACCGGCCGAGTACGGACCGCCCTGGGTGCCGAACTCGGCCTCGCCACCCTCTTCGACCACCCCACCGTCGCCTCCCTGGCCACGGTCCTGGACACCACCGGTACGACCAGACCGCTCCTCCTCCCGCAGCCCCGTCCCGACGCGGTGCCGCTGTCCTTCGCACAGCAGCGCCTCTGGTTCCTCAACCGGGCGGAGGGCCCCGACAGCAGCTACAACGTCCCGCTCGTCCTCGAAATCGACGGCCCCCTGGACACGGACGCCCTGCGCGGCGCCCTCGCCGACGTGGTCGCCCGGCACGAGAGCCTGCGCACGGTCTTCGCCGAACACGACGGCATCGCCCGCCAGGAAGTCCTGGACGCGGACGCCGCCGCCTCGCTCGTCCCCCTCCCCGTCGAACAGCCCGGGGCCGACGACAACGCGGGCACCTGGGCCGAGGAGACGGTGCGTCACCTGACCACCGCACCCTTCGACCTCGCGGGCGACACCGCGGTCCGCGCCCATCTGCTCCGCCCGGGACCCGACCGCCACGTCCTCGTCCTCGTCCTGCACCACATCGTCGCGGACGGCTGGTCCCTCGCCCCGCTCAGCCGCGACCTCACAGCCGCCTACCGCGCCAGGACCGAGGGCGCGGGAGCCCCCGACTGGGCCCCGCTGCGCGTGCAGTACGCCGACTACGCCCTCTGGCAGCGCCGGCTGCTCGGCGACGACAGCGACCCGGACAGCCTGGGCGCCCGGCAGGCCGGGTTCTGGAAGGAGGCGCTGCACGGCGCCCCCGACCTGCTGGACCTGCCGCTCGACCGACCCCGCCCGGCCGTGCCCAGCCACCGGGGCGACGCCGTCCCCTTCGAGCTGCCCGCCGCCGCGCACGCCGCCCTCACCCGGCTCGCCCGCACCGCGGGCTGCACGCCCTTCATGGTGCTCCAAGCGGCCCTCGCCGTGACGCTCCAGGCCCACGGCGCCGGATCCGACATCCCGCTGGGCACCGCCGTCGCCGGACGCACCGACGAGGCCCTGGACGAACTGGTCGGCTTCTTCGTCAACACCGTCGTCCTGCGCACGGACCTGTCCGGCGACCCGCCGTTCCGGCAACTGCTGGACAGGGTGAAGCGGTTCGGCATCGCCGCCCTCAGCCACGGCGACATCCCCTTCGAGCGGATCGTGGAGGCCGTCAACCCCGAACGGTCCGGCGACCACCACCCCCTCTTCCAGACCATGCTGGTCCTCCAGAACCAGGAGCGCACGAGTCTCGATCTGCCGGGCGTCACCGTCCACGACCGGTCGCGGCACCGAGGTGGCAGCAAGTTCGACCTGACGTTCTCGCTCACCGAAGTGCCGGGACCGGCGGAAGAATCCGGGAGCACGAGATCCGCCGGGATCGGCGGACAGGCCGGCCCACCGCGCGGCGCCGCCCCGGACCCGCTGCTGGGCGCCACGGACGCGGGCGGAGGCATCAGCGGCTACCTGGAGTACGCGACCGACCTCTTCGACGCCGCCACCGCACGCGCCCTGTGCGCCCGGTTCGCCCACGTCCTCACCCTGGCCGTGGCAGACCCGGACCGGCCCATCAGCGACCTGGACCCGCTGACCCCCGCCGAACGGGACCGCCTCCTGGAACAGGGACGCGGAGCGGAGCGGCCCCCGCCATCCCGCACCGTCACCGAAGCGGTCCGGGAACGGGCCGCGCGCGAACCCGGCGCCGTCGCCGTGCGCGACGCGCACACGAGCCTCACGTACGCCGAGCTCGACGCACGAGCCGACGCCCTCGCCCACCTCCTGCGGGAACGCGGCGCGGGCCGTGAGACCAGGGTGGCGATCGCGGCGCCGCCCTCCGTGGACACCGTCGTCGCCATGCTGGCCGTGCTCCGGGCCGGCGCCGCCTACCTGCCGGTCGACCCGCAGTACCCGGCCGCCCGTATCCGCCACATGCTGGCGGACGCCCGCCCCGTCCTGCTGCTCGGCACCACGGACGTCCAGGCGGAGCTGTCCGACTGCGGCGTGCCCTGGCTCGCCCTGGACGCCCCGGCCGCCCCGGCCACGGGCCGTGCCGGGCGCATCCCGGACGCGCCCCACCCGGCGGACCCCGCGTACGTCATCTACACCTCGGGATCCACCGGCCGCCCGAAGGGCGTGGTCGTCCCGCACGCCGCACTCGCCAACCACATGGCCTGGATGGCGGGGCACCTGGCGATCACTCCGGACGACCGGGTGCTCGCCCGTACCTCCGCCAGCTTCGACGCCTCCGTGTGGGAGCTCTGGCTCCCGCTGATGAACGGCGCCGAAGTCTGCCTGCTGCCGGACGGCGCCAACACCGAACCCCGTGCCCTGGTCTCCTGGATGAGCCGGTTCGACGTCACACTCGCCCAGTTCGTCCCCTCCCACCTGGCCCTCGTGCTCACCGAGGCGGCGCACGCCGCGCCGCTGCCCGGCCTGCGCGCCGTACTGTGCGGTGGCGAACCGCTGCCGCGCGCTCTCGCCGCCGAGGCCGCCGAGGTGTGGCGGGCCGACGTGCACAACCTCTACGGGCCGACCGAGGCCACCATCGACGCCACCGCCCACCGGATCGACGTGCCGGGGAACGACGGGCACGCGGAGTCCGCCACCCCGTACGAGACCGTGCCGATCGGCCGCCCCGTCGACACCATGCGCGCCTACGTCCTGGACGGCCGGCTGCGGCCCGTCGCACCGGGCGTCACCGGTGAGCTGTACCTGTCGGGCCCCAACCTCGCCCGCGGCTACCTCGACCGCCCCGGCCTGACCGCCGCGCGGTTCGTCGCCGACCCGTTCGACGGGAAGGGCGCGCGGATGTACCGGACGGGCGACCTCGTGCGCTGGAACCACCAAGGTCTCCTCGACTACGTCGCACGCGCCGACGACCAGGTGAAACTGCGCGGCTTCCGCATCGAGCCGGGCGAGGTCGAGGCCGCACTGCTGGCGATCCCCGCCGTCACCGCCGCCTGCGCCGTGATCCGTGAGGACACACCGGGCGTGCGCCGCCTGGTCGCCTACGCCGTCACCGGCGACCCGGCCCAACGCCCCGTCACCCTGCGCGACGCCCTCGCCGAGAGCCTCCCGCACTACATGGTGCCCGGCGCCGTCGTCATCCTGGACGACCTCCCGCTCCTGCCCAACGGCAAAGTGGACCGGCGCGCCCTGCCGGAACCCCCGCACGGCTCCGACAACACCGACGGAGCGGGGCGGCACACCCTCCGGGAAGGCCTGCTCGCCGGAGTCTTCGCCGACGTCCTGCGCCGGCCCCTGGTGGGACTGCACGACAGCTTCTTCGAGCTGGGCGGGCACTCGCTCCTCGCCATGCGCGTCGTCAGCCGCGTCCGCGCCGTCCTCGGTGCCGAGATCGCCGTACGCACCCTCTTCGAGCACCCGACCGTCGCGGGCCTGGCCCGCGTCCTGGACACCCGGAGCCGGACCCACCCGCCGGTCGTGCCCGTGGTGCGGCGGCCCGATCCGCTGCCGCTGTCCTACGCCCAGCGGCGCCTGTGGTTCCTCAACCGGTTCGAAGGGCCCAGCTCCGCCTACAACATTCCGCTCGTGCTCGAACTCGACGGGGTCCTGGACACCGACGCCCTGCGTGCCGCGCTGCGTGACGTCGTGGAGCGGCACGAGGCGCTGCGCACCCTGTTCCCCGAACGCGACGGCGTACCGCACCAGGTGGTCCTTCCCGCCGGGACCGCCACCCCCCGACTGCCGGTCGTGAGCACCGCGCCCGCCGATCTGGAGGCCGCGGTCCTGGCCGCCGTGCGCGAACCGTTCGACGTCATCACGGACCCGCCGCTGCGCGCCCTCCTCCTGCGGTCCGCGCCCGGCCACCACGTCCTGGTGCTCGTCCTGCACCACATCGCGGGCGACGGCTGGTCCCTCGCCCCGCTCGCCCGGCACCTCGGCGAGGCCTACGAAGCCCGCCTCACCGGCCGGGAACCCGAACCGGTGACCGGCACCCCGCTCCAGTACGCCGACTACACCCTCTGGCAGCACACCGCCCTGGGCGACGGTCTCGCGCCCCGGAGCGTCCTGCGGCAGCAACTCGACCACTGGCACACCGCCCTCGCGGGCCTGCCCGGCCTCATCGACCTCCCGCTGGACCGGCCGCGCCCGGTCACCACCGACCCGGCGGGAGCCGTCCACACCTTCGACGTACCGCCCGCCCTCCACGCCCGGCTCCTGCGCCTGGCACGGGAGTCGGGAAGCAGCCTCTTCATGGTCCTCCAGGCAGCGGTGGCCACCCTGCTCCACCGGCACGGCGCGGGCGACGACATCCCGCTCGGCTCGCCCGTCGCCGGCCGCACGGACGAGGCACTGGAGGAACTGGTCGGGTTCTTCGTCAACACGCTCGTCCTGCGCACGGACCTGTCGGGCAACCCCACCTTCAACGAACTCCTGCTGCGCGTGCGGGAATTCGACCTGGCCGCCTACGCGCACCAGGACGTGCCCTTCGAGCGTCTCGTCGAGAGCGTCAACCCCGTCAGGGCCCGGAACCACCACCCGCTGTTCCAGACCATGCTGGTCCTGCAGAACCAGGAGACCGCCCTGCCCGCACTGCCCGGCCTCACCGTCGAGAGCCGGCTCGTCCACAACGGGCTCAGCAAATTCGACCTCACCTTCGCCTTCGACGAGGAGCGCGACGGCGGCCTCAGCGCCGGGATCGAGTACGCCACCGCCCTCTTCGACCGGTCCACCGTCGAAGCCCTCGCGGACCGCCTGGTCCGGCTCCTGGAGCAGGCGGCCGCGAACCCCGCCCTGCCCCTGTCGGGCTACGACCTGATGACACCGGACGAGCACGCCCGCGTCACGCGCCGGGGGACCGGCGGCGCCCTGCCGGCGCACACCGAGGACGCCACCCTGCCCGCGCTCTTCGCGGCCCAGGCCCACCGCGTACCGGACGCCGTGGCCGTCACCGGCGACGGCGGCGCCCTCACCTACGCCGAACTCGACCTGGCCTCCGCCGGACTGGCCCGCGCCCTGGCCGGCCTGGGCGTCGGCCCCGAGACCGGGATCGGCGTACTGCTCTCCCGGTCACCGGCGGTCGTGACGGTGTCGCTCGGCGCGGTCCGCGCGGCCGGCGCGTACGTCCCGCTGGACGCGCGCTGGCCCGCGGAGCGGCTGGAACAGGTGGCCGGGGTGGCCGACGTGCGGGTCCTCGTCGTCGACGAGAACGCCCTCGCCTCCCCCTGGGTGGCCGAGACCGCGCGCCGGATCCCGGTCGTGGTCGTGGACCGGCTCGGCCGGATCCTCCACGGCGCGCCCGAGCAGCCGGGACACCCCGCCACCGTGCGGAGCCCCGGCGCCCTCGCCTACGTGATGTTCACCTCCGGCTCCACCGGTCTGCCCAAGGGCGTCGGTGTCACGCACGCCGACGTGGTGGCGCTGACGGCCGACTCCGCCTGGCAGGGCGGCGCCGCCGACGCCGTTCTGATGCACTCGGCGTACGTCTTCGACGCGTCGACGTTCGAGATCTGGGCCCCGCTGCTGAACGGAGGGCGGATCGTCGTCGCACCGGACGGCGTCCTGGAGGCCCGCGCCCTCGGCGATGCCGTGCAGGAACACGGAGTGAGCGCGGTCTTCATGACGACGGCCCTGTTCAACGTGATCGCGGAGACCGATCCGGGTGCCTTCACCGGCCTCCGGCTCGTCTGCGCCGGAGGGGAACTGGCCTCGCCGGATGCGATGCAGCGGATCGCGGGCACCGCGACCGGTACCCGCGTCCTCCACGTGTACGGCCCCACCGAGACGACCACCTTCGCCACCCGCTACGACGTGGCGCCCGGCCTGCCGTCCGGCCCGCCACCCATCGGGCGCGCCCTGGACGGCATGCGGCTGTACGTCCTCGACGGCTCCCTGGGCCAGGTCCCGCCGGGCGTCACGGGCGAGCTGTACCTCGCCGGACGCGGCGTGGCACGCGGGTACACCGGCCTCCCCGGCCTGACCGCCACCCGGTTCGTCGCCGATCCGTTCGACCCGTCGGGCGGCCGCATGTACCGCACCGGCGACCTCGTGCGGTGGACCCCCGACGGACAGATCGCCTACGTCACCCGCGCCGACAGCCAGGTCAAGCTGCGCGGCTACCGCATCGAACTCGGCGAGATCGAGGGCGTGCTGGCCTGCTGCGACGGTGTCGCCGACTCCTTCGCCGTCGTCCGCGAGGACACCCCGGGCGACCGGCGGCTCGTCGCGTACGTGGTGCCCGCGGCCGGGACGCGTCCCGAACCAGCCGAACTCGCCCGAGCCGTCGGCCGGTCCCTGCCCGGCTACATGGTGCCCTCCGCGTTCGTCCTGCTGGACGCCCTGCCGCTGACCGTGAACGGGAAGGTGGACCAAGGCGCCCTGCCGCGGCCCGCGCACGACGCACCGGTCCGGGGGCGCGCCGCCCGTACCGCGCGCGAGGAGATCCTCTGCGGACTCTTCGCCGATGTGCTCGGCCTCGAAGGGGCGGGCGCCGACGACGACTTCTTCGCCCTGGGCGGCCACTCCCTGCTCGCCACCCGGCTGGCCGCCCGCATCCGCACCGCGCTCGCCGTCGAGGTCCAGGTCAAGACCGTCTTCGAGCACCCCACGCCGGCCGCGCTCGCGGCCACACTGGACGGCGCGGAGAGGGCCAGGAACCAGCTGGAGCGCGCTCCGCACCGCCCCGATCCGCTGCCGCTCTCCTTCGCCCAGCAACGCCTGTGGTTCCTCAACCGGTTCGAGGGGCCCAGCGCCACGTACAACGTGCCGCTGGTGCTGCGCCTGGACGGCCCACTCGACGCGGAGGCCCTGGAGAGCGCCCTCGCGGACGTCGTCGAACGCCACGAAAGCCTGCGCACCGTCTTTCCCGAGACCGACGGCGTCGCGCGCCAGCTGGTCCTCGACGCCGGTGGCGCCGACCTCGACCTGAGCCCCCGCGACACCGACCCCGCCCGCCTGGACGAGGTACTGACCGCCGAGGTCGCGCACACCTTCGACATCGGCACCCAACTGCCCGTGCGGGCAAGGCTGCTGCGGCTCGACGCCGAATCCCACGTACTCGTGCTGCTCGTCCACCACATCGCGGGCGACGGCTGGTCCCTCGCCCCGCTCGCCCGCGACCTCGGCGACGCCTACCGGGCACGCGCGGAGGGCGAGGAACCGGCCTGGACGGACCTCGGCGTCCAGTACGCCGACTACACCCTGTGGCAGCGCGCGCTGCTCGGCGCGGAGGACGACCCGTCGAGCCAGGCGGCCCGCCAGCTCGACTTCTGGCGCACCGCACTCGCCGGGGCCCCCGACCTGCTCGACCTGCCGTGCGACCGGCCGCGCCCCGCCGTCACGGCGTACGGCGGCGACGCGTACGCCTTCCCCGTCGACGCGGACACCCACCGGGCCCTCGCGGAACTCGCCCGGTCCCGGGGAAGCAGCCTCTTCATGGTGCTCCAGGCCGCGCTGTCGGTTCTGCTCTCCCGGCACGGCGCCGGTCAGGACATCCCGCTCGGCACCGCCGTGGCAGGGCGCACCGACGAGGCCCTGGACGATCTGGTGGGCTTCTTCGTCAACACCCTCGTCCTGCGCACCGACCTGTCGGGAGATCCCACCTTCGCCGAAGTCATCGACCGGGTCAGGGAATTCGACCTCGCCGCCTACGCCCATCAGGACGTGCCGTTCGAGCGGCTGGTGGACGCGCTCGACCCGGTACGGGCTCAGAACCACCACCCACTGTTCCAGACCATGCTCGTCCTCCAGAACCAGGCGGACACCACGGTGGAGCTGCCCGGTCTCACGGTGACCGGGCAGCCCGTGCACACCGGCATCAGCAAATTCGACCTGACCTTCACCTTCACCGAGACGCGCGACGGCGAGGGCAGGCCCGCGGGACTCGACGGCGTACTGGAGTTCTCCACCGAACTCTTCGCCCCCGCCACCGCACACACCCTGGCCGCACGTCTGACCCGTCTCCTCACCGCACTCGCCGCAGAGCCCGACAGTCGCGTCCACGCGGTCGAGGTCATGGAGACGGCCGAGCGGCAGAGCCTGGAGCGGGCCGCACACGGCCCCGCCCGGACCCTGACCGCGCGCACCGCGCCCGAGGCGTTCCGCGGGCAGTCCGCCAGAACCCCTGCGGCGATCGCCGTACGGGACGGCGCCCACCGTCTCACCTTCAGCGAACTGGACGCCCTCTCGGACGACCTGGCACACCATCTGTACGACCGGGGCATCGGTGGAGGCGACCTCGTCGCCCTCGCCCTCGAAGGCACAGCCGACCAGGTCGTCGCCATGCTGGCGGTGGCCAAGGCCGGGGCCGCCTGCCTGCCGGTCGACCTGGAGTACCCGGAGGCGCGGATCACCTACATGCTCGACGACGCCCGCCCGGCGCTGCTCCTCACCCACGGCACCACACGCGCCGCGCGGTACGCCGCGTCCGTCCCCTGCCTCGCGCTGGACGACCGGGCAGCGTGGTCCACAGGGCGCGGAGCCCCGCCCGGCGCCGGACCGGACCCGCTCGACGCGGCGTACGTCATCTACACCTCGGGCTCCACCGGCCGCCCCAAGGGCGTCGTCGTCACCCACGCGTCCCTGACCAACCACATGGCCTGGATGGCCGGCCACCTCGCGCTCACCGACGACGACCGGGTCCTGGCACGCACCTCCCCGAGCTTCGACGCCTCGGTCTGGGAGACCTGGCTGCCGCTGCTGCACGGCGGCTCCACCTGCCCCGTGCCGCCCGCCGTCAACCACGACCCCGCCGGACTGCTCGCCCGCATGCGCGACGCCGGGGTGACCCTCGCGCAGTTCGTCCCCTCGCACCTCTCGGCCGTCCTCACCGAGACCGGCCCCGAGGAGGCGCCGTCGACGCTGCGAGCCGTCCTGTGCGGAGGCGAACCCCTGCCCACGTCCCTGGCCGAGCGGATCGGACAGGCCTGGCGCGCCGAGGTCCACAACCTGTACGGACCGACAGAGACCACCATCGACGCCACCGCCCACCGGCACCGGAGCGAGGAAGCCGCCACCGCGGCGGGCGTGCCGCTCGGCCACCCCGTCGACAACACCCGCGCCTACGTCCTGGACGCCGGGCTCCGGCCGGTCCCGCCGGGCATCACCGGAGAGCTCCACATCGCCGGTGAAGGTCTCGCCCGCGGCTACCTGGGGCGCCCCGGTCTGACCGCCACCCGCTTCGTCGCGGATCCGTACGGCCCCGCCGGCAGCCGCATGTACCGCACGGGCGACCTCGTCAAACGGGACGCCGACGGGCTGCTCACCTACGTCTCGCGCGCCGACGACCAGGTCAAGCTGCACGGCTTCCGCATCGAACCCGGCGAGATCGAGGCCGCGCTCACCGGCCTCGACGGCATCGCAGCCGCCTGCGCCGTCGTCCGCGAGGACCGGCCGGGGGAGCGGCGCCTGGTTGCCTACACCGTTCCCGACGCGCGCGATGACAGCGCCGGCCCGACGGACAGCGAACTGCGGACCCGGCTCACCTCCGCCCTGCCGCCGTACATGGTGCCCGCCGTCTTCGTCGCCCTCGACGCGCTGCCGCTCCTGCCGAACGGCAAGACCGACCGCGGGGCGCTGCCCGCCCCGGCGCGCCCCGCCGCCACCCGGCCGGGCGGGCAGCCGCGCACCGATCGGGAACGCGTCCTGTGCGACGTCTTCGCCTCCGTCCTGCGCGCCCCGGCCGTCCGTACGGACGACGACTTCTTCGCGCTCGGCGGCGACAGCATCCTCTCGATCCAGCTCGTCAGCCGGGTCCGGGAGGCGGGATTCGGAGTCACACCCCGCGACGTCTTCGTCCACCGCACCCCCGAGGCCATCGCGGCCGCCGCCACCGCGCTCGACCACGACACCACCGCGCGGGCCGACCGAGGCACGGGCGAGATGCCGCCGACACCCATCGCCGCCTGGCTCCTGGAACGGCCCGGCACCACGGACGGCTACAACCAGTCCGGAGTACTGCGCACGCCTGCGGGAGCCGAGGAGGACACGCTCATCGCCGCCCTCCAACTCCTCATCGACCACCACGACATGCTCCGCCTGCGCATCACCCGACCGGCCGGGGGCGAACCCGCCCTCGAAGCCCTGCCGCCCGGCGCCGTCCCGGCCCGCGACCGCTTCACCCGCGTCGACATCGCGGGTCTCGACGCCGAGGCCGCCCGCGCCGCCACCACAGAGGCCGGCGAACAGGTACGCAAGCGGCTGCGGCCCGCGGAAGGGAACGTCGTCGAAGCCGTCTGGTGCGACGCCGGACCGCAGGCCCGTGGCCGCCTGCTGCTCGTCGTGCACCACCTCGCCGTCGACGCCGTCTCCTGGCGCGTCCTCGCCGCGGACCTGGCCCGCGCCTGGCAGGCCGTCACCGAAGCCGGCACCGCGGAGGAGACCCCCGCAACGGCCCTGCCCGCCGTCACCACGTCCTACCGAAGCTGGGCACACCTCCTCGCTTCCCAGGCACGGAGCACCGAGCGGGAAGCCGAACTGCCCCTGTGGCAGGACGTACTGAGCACCCCCGACCCCCAACTGGGATACCGGCCGCTCGACCCCCATCTGGACACCGCCGACGGCACCCGCACCCTCGTCACCCACCTGCCCGCCTCCTGGACACAGCCGCTGCTCACCACCGCCCCCGGCGCCTTCCACGCGGGGGTGGACGACATCCTGCTCACCGGTCTCGCCCTCGCCGTCCGCACCTGGCGGGCGGAACGGGACGCGAACCCCGGCACACCCGCGCCCACCGGCACCGGCGTCCTCATCGACCTGGAGAGCCACGGCCGCGAGCAGATCGCCGACCACATCGACCTCTCCCGCACCGTCGGCTGGTTCACCAGCCTCTACCCCGTCCGGCTCGACCCAGGACCCATCGATGCCCGCAGGCCGGGAGGGCTCGACGCCGCACTGATCGAACGCGCGGTCAAACGCGTCAAGGAACAGCTGCGGGCCGTGCCCGACCACGGCGTCGGCCACGGAATGCTGCGCCACCTCAACCCGGCGACCCGCCCCCGCCTGACCACCGGCATCGACCCTCAGATCGGCTTCAACTACCTCGGACGGTATGCCGCTTCACACAGCACCCCGGACGGCGCGGCGGGCGCCGACTGGGACGTACTCCTCGACGGCGGCGGGCCGCGCAGCCAGGACCCGGACATGCCCGTGCACCACGTCCTCGACATCAACGCGCACACCGAGGACCTGCCCGACGGCCCACGGCTGGTGACCCGCTGGACCTGGCCCAGCGACCTCCTCAAGGAGGAGGACGTGGGGGCGCTGACCGACGCGTTCGCGCGGGCGCTGCGCGCCATCGCGGACCACGCCGAACGGCCCGACGCGGGCGGCTACACACCGTCCGACCTTCCCCTGGTGTCGCTCAACCAGGCCCAGATCGACCGACTGCAGAACAAGTGGGGTGGACACAAGTGACCGGTTTCCAGCTGGAGGACGTACTACCGCTGACGCCGCTTCAGGCAGGCATGCACTTCCACGCCCTCTACGACTCGCACGCCGTGGACGTCTACACCGCGCAGTTCGTCTTCGACCTCGAAGGCCCCGTCGGCATTCCCGCGCTGCGCGCCGCCATCGGCAGCCTGCTGCGCAGACACGCCAACCTGCGGGTCGGCTTCCTCCACGAGGGCCTGGACGAGCCCGTGCAGGCCGTGGCCGCCGAGGTGCCGGTACCACTGGAGGAACTCGACCTGACGGATACGCGTTCCACGGGCACGACGGAGGAACGCCTCACCGCCTTCCTCGCCGCCGACCGCACCCGCCGCTTCGACCTGACCACCCCGCCCCTGCTGCGGTTCACCCTGGTGCGCACCGCACCGCGGCGCCACCGCCTGGTCATGACGAGCCATCACATCCTCTTCGACGGCTGGTCGATGCCGCTGCTCGTGCGGGAGCTCTTCGAGCTGTACGCGACCGGGGGCGACGACAGCACCCTGCCGCGCGTCACCCCCTACCGCACCTACCTCGGCTGGCTCGCCCAGCAGGACCGCGCGGCAGCCCTCGGCGCCTGGTCCACCGCCCTGGCCGGGATCGAGGCACCGACCCTGATCGCCGGACCCGGCCGCGCGGGCGCGCCGGACTCCGCGGAACTGCCCGAAACCCTGGTGCTCGACCTGGACGCGGCCACGACGGCCCGGCTCCGCGAAACGGCCCGCGCCCACCGCCTCACCCTCAACACCCTTGTGCAGGGCGCCTGGGGCCTGCTGCTCGGCCACCTCACCGGACGCCCCGACGTCGTGTTCGGCGCCACCGTGTCCGGCCGGCCGCCGGAGATCCCCGGCATCGAGTCGATGATCGGCCTGTTCATCAACACCGTGCCCGTACGGCTGCGCCCCGAGCCCGGCGAAACCCTGGCCGCGCTCCTGACCCGGCTCCAGGAGGAACAGGGCCGGCTCCTCGGCAGCCAGCACGTGGGCCTGAGCGAGATCCGGGGAGTCACCGCGCTGGACGAACTCTTCGACACCCTCACCGTGTTCGAGAACTACCCGATGGACGACGAGGCCCTGCGCACCGCGCAACGGGGACTGCCCGGCCTCGCCGTCACCGGGTTCAGCGGGACGGACGCCGCCCACTACCCGCTCACCCTCACCATTGCCCCGGGCGACACCCTGAGGATCACCTTCGGCTACCGGGCCGCAGTCCTGGACCACGACTACGTCGCCCAGGCGGTCGCCCGCACGCGGCGCCTGCTGACGGCGATGGCACAGGGGCTCGACCGCCCCGCCGACGCCGTGCCCGTCCTCCTGGACGGTGAGCGCGAGACCCTGATCTCCCAGGGGCGCGGCGCCGAACTGGCCTGCGAAGCACCGGACATGAGCATCCCGGACGCCGTGGCGAGGAACGCCGACCGGCACCCGGACGCGGTGGCCGTGTCCGGCGCGGGCGAGCAGCTCACCTACCGGCAGCTCCGCGACCTCTCGGACACTCTCGCCGGCGCCCTGACCGCGGCAGGGACCGGCGCGGAGGACGGCGTCGGCATCCTGGTGGCCCGCTCGGCCGCCACCGTCACCGCCTCCCTGGCCGCCCTGCGCGCGGGCGCCGCCTACGTGCCCCTCGACCCGCGCTGGCCGGTGGAACGGCTCCGCCAGGTCTCCGAGGTCGCCGCCGTACGTGTCCTGATCGTCGACGAAAGCACTCGCACACACCCCTGGGTAAGTGAACTCGGCCCGGACACAGCGGTGCTGAGGGTCGACGCCACCGGCCGCGTCCGGCCGGGGGACCCGGCCGGACCGGGCGCTCTTCCCGAGGTCACGGGCGGAGCCCGGCTCGCGTACGTGATGTTCACCTCCGGCTCCACCGGCCTCCCCAAGGGCGTCGGCGTCACCCACGCCGACGTGACCGCCCTCGCCGCGCACCGGGCCTGGCAGGACGGCGCGGCCGACGCCGTCCTGCTGCACTCGGCGTACGTCTTCGACGCCTCCACCTTCGAGATCTGGGCCCCGCTCCTCAACGGGGGCCGCGTCGTCGTGGCACCCGAAGGCACGCTCCAGCCCGCCGTGCTCAGGGACCTCGTCAACCGGCACGGCCTGACGTCGGCGTTCCTGACGACGGCCCTGTTCAACGTCCTCGCCGAAGCGGACCCGGCCGCCCTCGGCCTGCTGCGTACGGTGGCCACCGGAGGTGAGGCCGCCGCACCCGGGATCCCGCAACGCGTCGCCGCAGACCACCCCGGCACCACCGTCCTGCACGTCTACGGCCCCACCGAGACGACCACCTTCGCCACCCTCCACCGCGTCCGCCCCGGCGACGCTCCCACAGGCGCGGCCCCGATCGGCCGGCCGCTCGACGGCATGCGCGGTTACGTCCTGGACGCGGCGATGCGACCCGTACCGCCCGGCGCGGAGGGCGAGCTGTACATCGCGGGCGCCGGAGTGGCGCGCGGCTACCTGGGACGGCCCGGCCTCACCGCCACCCGATTCGTCGCCGACCCGTTCACCGGCGCCGGGGAGCGCATGTACCGCACCGGCGACCTCGTACGCAGGGACGCCGACGGCCTCCTGCACTACGTGGCCAGAACCGACCAGCAGATCAAACTCCGCGGCCACCGCATCGAGCCCGCCGAGATCGAGACGGTGCTCCGCACCGACCCGTCGGTACACGCCGCCTGCGTCCTGGTCCGCGAGGACCTGCCCGGCGACCGCACCCTCACCGCCTACGTCGTCCCCGCACCCGGACGGCCCGCCCCCGACCCGGACCGGCTGGCCGCGCACGTGGGACACCACCTGCCCGCCTACCTGGTGCCCTCCGTCATCCAGCCGGTCGACTCGCTGCCGCTGACCCCCAACGGCAAGCTCGACCGGGCGGCCCTGCCCAGGCCGGACAGCACGCCCGCCGCACGGGGCCGGGCGCCGCGCGGCGCCATGGAGGAGATCCTCGCCGGTCTCTTCGCCGACGTGCTCGGCGTGGCACGCGTCGGCATCGACGACAGCTTCTTCGCCCTCGGCGGCCACTCACTGCTCGCCACCCGACTGGTGGGCCGAGTCCGCGCCGCCCTGGACACCGAGACCGAGATTCGCACCCTCTTCGAGAACCCCACCGTCGCCGCACTCGCCACCGCCCTGGCGGAATCGGGCCGCCCGCCCCGCCCCGCCCTCACCCCGCAGGAACGTCCCGCCACGATTCCGCTCTCGTACGCCCAGCAGCGGCTGTGGTTCCTCCACCGGCTCGAAGGCCCCTCCTCCACGTACAACATCCCCTTCGCCGTACGCATCGAAGGACCGCTCGACACGGAGGCCCTGCGCCTGGCCCTGCACGACGTCGTCAGCCGGCACACGGCCCTGCGCACGGTCTTCCCCGAGGGCGACACCGGACCGCACCAGCACATCACCGCACCGGACGACGTCCGCCTTCCGTTCGCGTGGGAGGCCATCGACGAGGACAAGATCCACCACCGGATCAGAGCCGCCGCGGCCGAGCCGATCGACATCGAACACCGCCTCCCGCTCCAGGCGACCCTGTTGCGTCTGGCCGACGACGCCCACGTCCTGGTGCTCGTGATCCACCACATCGCCGCCGACGGATCCTCCCTCGCCCCTCTCGCCCACGACCTGGGCGCCGCCTACCGGGCCCGGGTCCGCACCGAGGAACCCGCACTGCCCGCACCGCCCGTCGACTACGCCGACCACACCCTCTGGCAGCGCCGCCTCCTCGGCGACGAGCACGACCCGGACAGTGTCGTATCGCGCCAACTGGACTACTGGAAAGCCGCACTGGACGGCCTTCCGGAGATGGTCGAGCTGCCGTGGGACCGCTCGCGCCCGGCCGTACCCCGGCACACCGGAGCCACCTACGACTTCGCCGTCGGCTCCACCACCTCCGCGCGGGTCGCGGAACTCGCCCGGACCAGCGGATGCAGCGCCTTCATGGTCCTCCAGGCCGCCCTGTCGACCGTACTGTCCCGGCACGGCGCCGGCGACGACATCCCGCTGGGCACGGCGGTCGCCGGACGCACCGACGAAGCCGCCTCCGACCTCGTCGGACTCTTCGTGAACACCCTCGTGCTCCGCACGGACCTGACAGGCGATCCGACGTTCCTCGAACTGCTCGACCGCGTGAAGGACTCCAACCTCTCCGCGTACGCACACCAGGACGTCCCCTTCGAGCGTCTGGTGGAACTGCTCAACCCCACGCGCTCAGAGAGCCACCACCCCCTTTTCCAGACCATGCTCGTCCTCCAGAACCACACGCCCGCCGCCGCCATGGACCTGCCGGACCTGGCCGTGAGTGGCGTACCGGTCGCCGCCGGGGTCAGCAAGTTCGACCTGTCGTTCACCTTCATGGAGACGTACGACGACAGCGGCGCCCCGGACGGCATGCGAGCCGCGGTCGACTACGCGACGGAGCTCTTCGACGAGGCGACGGTCCGCGGCCTCGCCGACCGGCTCGTCCTGCTGCTCGACGCCGTCACAGCTGACCCCGAGCGCCCCCTGCACACCTACGACGTGCTCACCGTCGCCGAACACACCCGCCTGGCCGACTGGGGGACCGGGCCCGCCGAGCACCACACCGGGTCGACGGTCCCCGAACTCTTCGACCGGTGGGTCCGGCGCACCCCGGACGCCCCGGCGGTCCGCGACGCCGCGACCACCCTCACCTACGGCGAACTCGACGCCCGCGCCGAGACCCTCGCCCACCACCTCGCCGCACAGGGCATCGGCCCCGAGGACCGCGTCGCCGTCGCCCTGCCCCGGACCCACCACCTCGTGGTGGCGCTGCTCGCCGTCCTCAGGACCGGAGCGGCCTACGTACCGCTCGACCCCGACTACCCGGCCCAGCGCCTGTCGTACATGCTCGACGACGCCGCCCCGCGCCTGCTCCTCACCACCCCCGCGATCCACCGCCGCCTTCCCCGGACCGCAGTGCCGCACCTGTACGCCGACCAGCTCGGCGACTGCGCCCCGGCGACCGCCCGCACCGGCACGGCTCCGCGACCGGCACACCCCGCATACGTCATCTACACGTCCGGATCCACCGGCCGGCCCAAGGGCGTCGTCGTCACCCACCGGGGCGTCGGCGCCATGGCAAGGACCCAGAGCGACCGGCTGAACGTCACCCCTGGCAGCCGGGTCCTGCACATGGCGTCCGTCAGCTTCGACGCCGCGTTCTGGGAACTCTGCATGGGGCTGCTCTCCGGAGCCTGCCTGGAGATCGACGAGCGCGACGCACTGCTGCCCGGCCCCACCCTCGCGGCGCTGGCCCGCGAGCGTGGCATCACCCACCTCACCCTGCCACCCGCCGCACTCGCCGTCATGCCGCCGGACTCACTGCCGGCCGGCACGACCATGGTCCTCGCCGGCGAGGCGTGCCCGCCCGCCCTGGTGCACACGTGGGCGCGCGACCGCTTCCTCGTCAACGCCTACGGACCCACCGAGACCACCGTCTGCGCCACCATGAGCGGCCGCCAGCACCCGGACGGGCCCCTGGCGCCCGACCGCACGGTGTCCATCGGAGCCCCGGTCGACGGCACCACGGTCCACGTCCTGGACGACCGGCTGGCCCCCGTACCGCCCGGCGTGGTCGGAGAGCTGTACGTCTCCGGGGCGGGACTCGCCCGCGGCTACCACGGCCGGCCCGCGCTCACCGCGTCCCGGTTCCTGGCCAACCCGTTCGACCGCACGGGGGGCCGCATGTACCGCACGGGCGATCTGGTGCGCTGGACGGCCGAGGGGGAGCTCGTCTACGTCTCCCGGGTCGACGACCAGGTCAAACTCCGCGGCTTCCGCATCGAACTCGGAGAGATCGAGGCGGTCCTCGCCGCGATGCCCGGGGTCGCCGCGGCCTGCGCCGCCGTCCGTGAGGACCGGCCCGGCGACCGCCGCCTCGTCGTCTACACCGTGCCCGTGGACGGCGCGCCGGGCCCGGACGAGGACGAGGTGCGCGCACACCTCGCGGCGAGCCTGCCCGACCACATGGTCCCCGCCGCCCACCTCAGCCTCGCAGCCCTGCCCGTCACCCCCAACGGAAAGACCGACCGGCGCGCACTGCCCGCCCCCCACCGCGCCGCTCCGGCGGGCGGCCGCCCACCGCGCACCGCCCGCGAACGCGCACTGTGCGAGGTGTTCGCGGAGACACTCGGCGTGCCGGAGGTGGGCGTCACGGACGACTTCTTCTCCCTGGGCGGCCACTCCCTGCTCGCCGTCACCCTGGCCCGGCGCATCGGTGAGCGATGCGGCCGGCGTCCCACCCTGCGAGCCCTGTTCGCCGCACCCACCGTCGAAGGGATCGACCGTCTGCTCGGGCGCGCGACGGGAGAGGAGGACCAGGCGGACACCGGCACACCGGACCTGGCCGCCGAAGTCCGGCTGCCCAAGGACATCTCGGGCACCCGTCGGCAGACCACGTCTCTCCCGCCCGCCCCGCGCCGCCCCCTGCGCCCGTCCGCCCGACCCCTGCTGACCGGCGCCTCCGGCTTCCTCGGCGCCTTCCTGCTGCGCGACCTCATCGAGACGACGGACGGGCCCGTCGACTGCCTCGTCAGGGCGCGGGACAGCCACAGCGCCGCCCAACGGCTGCGCGCCAACCTGGAGCGCTACGGCCTGTGGCGCCCCCGGTACGAGAACCTCGTCCACGCCGTTCCGGGCGACCTCGCCGCCCCGGGCCTGGGCCTGGCACCCGAGGACAGGACCGCCCTGGTCCGCCGCCTCGGCACGGTTCTGCACAACGGCGCACGCGTCAACTTCGCCGCCGCGTACGGTGATCTGCGCGACGCGAACGTGGCCGGAACCGAAGAGCTGCTGCGCCTGCTCGCCGACTCCGCCTCACCCGGAATGCACTACATCTCGACCACCGGCGTATACGCCCCGGCGTCCGGCCCCGATCCCGTCACCATCACGGAGTCGACGCCGACGGGCCCCGCGCCCGAACTGCCCGACGGGTACGGGCAGAGCAAATGGGTCGCCGAAGGACTCGTCGGCCTGGCCCGCGAACGCGGCCTGCCGGTGACCGTCCACCGCCCCGGCCGGATCAGCGGCGACACCGCCACCGGCGCCTGCCAGGACCGCGACCTGCTGTGGCAGCTCATCAAGGGCTGCCTCCAGGCGGGAGCGGTGCCCGACCTGCCCCACGGCTCGACGGGCTGGGTGCCCGTCGACTACGTCAGCGCCGCGGTCGTGGCCCTCGCCCTGTCCGGCCCGGTCGGTGCGCAGACGTACCACCTCACCAACCCGGACGCGCCGGGCCTGGACCGCGTCTTCGAAGCGGCCGCCCGGCTCGGTCACGGGCTGCGAACCGTATCCGCGCCGCACTGGCAGGCCCGCGTATCCGCGCAGCCCGACAACGCGGCACAACTGTTCCTCGGCGACGAAGGCCGGAGCCGGCCGGAGGCCAAGGACCTCCGCCGCTTCGACTCCCGCCGAACGGCCGAAGCCGCGGCGGCCGTGGGCATCCACCAGAAACCCCTCACGGACGAGATCCTGATCCGCTACCTGACGTACTTCCACGGCACGGGCTACCTGCCCGCCCCACGGACACCGGCCATGCCGTAGCGGAAGACGGTGACGCCGCCTCGATACCGGGCAGAGGCGGCGTCACCGTGCGGGAGACAGCAGGCAGAGGAGGTACAGACCGCCCTGCGATCTTTTGGACTCTCTTGGGGAAGCCCGGTGGCGTGACCTGCCCGGACCGGGCAATCCGACTGCAGTGATACGAATCGTTTCTGTTGGTCTGACCCTGCTCGCGGCTCTGGGAACGGGAAGCGCGGCGGTATGGATTTCACCGTGGTGGTGGACCGCCTCTGTGCTGCTCGCTCTCCTGGGCCTGCTCGGAACATGGGATCTCACTCAGCGCGGCCATTCGGTGCTGCGCAACTATCCCGTGATCGGGCACGCGCGTTTCCTGCTGGAGAAGATCCGCCCCGAACTCCAGCAGTACTTCGTGGAGCGGAATTACGACGGCCGCCCCTTCGACCGGGACGTGCGCAGCCTCGTGTACGAACGCGCGAAGGGCACGGACGCGGAGGAGCCGTTCGGCACGGAGCGGGACGTCTACCAACCCGGCCACGAATTCCTCGTCCCGTCGATGGCGCCCTGCGAGGTACCCCGGACACCACCGCGGGTCAGGATCGGCGGCCCCGACTGCACCCAGCCGTACGACATGGCACTGTTCAACGTCTCCGCCATGAGCTTCGGCTCACTCTCGGCAAACGCGGTCCTGGCCCTCAACACCGGTGCGGCACGCGGCGATTTCGCCCACGACACCGGCGAGGGCGGCATGTCGGACTACCACCTGCGGCCCGGGGGAGACCTCGTCTGGGAAATCGGCACCGGCTACTTCGGATGCAGGACGGAGGACGGCGGCTTCGACGCCGGGAAGTTCGCGGAGAAGGCGGCACACGACCATGTGAAGTGCGTGTCGCTCAAGCTGTCCCAGGGCGCCAAGCCCGGCATCGGCGGTGTGCTGCCGGGGGCGAAGGTCAACGCGGAGATCGCCCGGGTACGAGGCGTGCCCCAGGGAGAAACGGTGACCTCGCCCCCGTACCACCAGGTGTTCTCCACACCGCGTGAACTCGTCCGCTTCGTGGCACGGATGCGGGAACTCGCCGGGGGCAAACCCGCGGGAATCAAGCTCTGCCCCGGCTCGCGGCGGCAGTTCCTCGCCGTGTGCAAGGCCATGGTGGAGGAGGGAACGACACCGGATTTCATCATCGTGGACGGGGCAGAGGGCGGCACGGGCGCCGCCCCGCTGGAGTTCGCCGACCACATCGGCACACCCCTCACCGACGGTCTGCTCACCGTGCACAACGCCCTGGTCGGCGCAGGCCTGCGGGACCGGATCAAGATCGGCGCCAGCGGCAAGATCGCCACCGGGTCCGACCTGGTCAAGAGGCTCCTCCAAGGAGCCGACTACGCGAACTCGGCCCGCGCGATGATGTTCGCGGTGGGCTGCATACAGGCGCAGCGCTGTCACACCAACACCTGTCCCACGGGTGTCACCACACAGGACCCCCGGCGCGCACGCGCCCTGAACGTCGCCGACAAGTCCGTGCGGGTCCAGAGGTTCCAGGAGGCGACGGTCGCCGGCGCCCTCCAGATCATGGCCTCCATGGGCGTCACGGATCCGGACCACCTGCGTCCGCACATGCTTCAGCGACGCGTCGACCCCTACACGCTGCGTTCTTTCGACGAAATGTACGAATGGCTCGCGCCGGGACAGCTCCTCGCCGAGCCCCCTTCGTCCTGGGCCGCCGACTGGAAAGCCGCGGACCCCGATCACTTCACCGTCTGACCAGGAGGACCTTGTGCCCCGTACCGTTGCCCGCGTCATCGTCGACGCATTGAGCGAACTCGGCGTGAGCCAGGTGTTCGGTGTTGTCGGAGACGCGCTCAATCCACTGACAGAGGCCATCCGGCTCACCGAGGACGTGGAGTGGGTGGGATGCCGCCACGAGGAGGCCGCGGCGTTCGCCGCGAGTGCCCAGTCCCAGCTCTCCGGCCGCCTAGGCGTCTGTATGGGAACCGTCGGCCCGGGTTCGATTCACCTGCTCAACGGGCTCTACGACGCCGCCAAGAGCCGCACTCCCGTTCTGGCGATCGCTGGACAGGTTCCGCTGGCGGAGATCGGCAGCGAGTCCTTCCAGGAGGTCGACAACGACGCTCTCTTCAGCGATGTCGCGGTGTTCCGTGCCACGGTCTCCTCCCCGGACCAGCTGCCGCAGATGCTGGAGGCGGCCGTCCGCAACGCCGTGGGCCGCAAGGGCGTCGCCGTGCTCACCGTGCCGGCCGACATCGGCGACCGGAAGCTGAGCACGGACCGCGAGGCCCGCTTCTCCCTGAGCGGGGCGGTGACGCGGCCCGAGGAGTCCGCCGTCCGCGACGCGGCCGGCCTCCTGGAGCGCGGCGGACGCGTGACACTCCTCGTCGGCCGGGGAGCCCGCGCGGCCCGCGCGGACGTACTGGCGCTCGCCGACCGTCTGGCCGCTCCGATGGTGCTGACCCTGAAGGCGAAGGAGGGGTTCGAGGGCGAGGGCAATCCCTTCCAGGTCGGCCAGACCGGGCTGATCGGCAACCCGGCAGCGGCCTCCGCGATGCGGGAGGCCGACACGCTCCTCCTGCTGGGCACGGACTTCCCGTATCGCGAGTGGTATCCCGAGGGGCGCACGGTCATCCAGGTGGACACCGAACCCACCCACATCGGACGCCGGGTCCCGGTACAGGCCGGCCTCGTCGGCGATGTGGCCGCCACGGTCCGCGATCTGCTCACGTGTCTCGGCGCTGAGGAAGGCCGCGACCGCAAGCACCTGGACAAGGCCCGGAAGGAGTTCGAGACGTGGCGTGACGGCCAGGCCCGGCTGGCCGATCCGAAGCACGACGAGCGGACGGCCGGTCGGCTCCGCGCCGCGTTCGACAACCCGGAACACGGCATCAGGCCCGAGGCACTCGCCGCGACGGTCGACCGGCTCGCCGCCGATGACGCGGTCTTCACATCCGACACCGGAATGGCCACGGTATGGCTCTCACGGTTCGTGGAGATGCGCGGCGAGCGGCGCCTGCTCGGCTCGTACAACCTGGGCTCCATGGCGAATGCCATGCCGCACGCACTCGGCGCCCAGAGCCTGGACCGGCGACGGCAGGTGGTCGCGTTCTGCGGCGACGGTGGCCTGAGCATGCTGCTCGGCGACCTCATGACACTCAAGACCGGCAAGCTCCCCGTCAAACTGGTCGTCTTCGACAACCGGCGCCTCGGCATGGTCAAGCTGGAGCAGGAACAGGCCGGCCTGCCCGAGTTCGGCACCGAGCTGGACAACCCCGACTTCGCCGCCGTGGCCACGGCGATGGGCATCACCGGCATCCGGGTGACGGATCCCGACGAGCTGGAGGAGTCGGTACGACGAGCCCTCGACACACCGGGGCCCGTTCTCCTCGACGTACTCACGAACCCCGACGAGATCGCCGTACCGGCCAAACCGACGGTGGCGCAGGGCTGGGGGTACGCCGTCGCCAAGGTGAAGGAGATCGCACGCGGCCAGGGGGAGCCCGACCGGAGCTGAGAGTCGGTGACGGACGCGAGGGGCGACGTCACGGGGGAGCGGGGTTCCGTGGCGGACGGCGATCAGGGGCCGCTCGGAGCAGGTGCGGACCCGGTCGGCTCGGGAGGAGTGGAGCCAGGCCCCGGAGTGCTGCCCCGGAGGCAGACGAACACGACCCCTCGCGGATCATGAGGGTGTCTACGCCTCAAGATCCGCGAGGGTGCCGTGTCCGATCCGCCATCAGCGCTGTGCCGCAACTGCCCTTCGGCTAGACGGTGGTGGGGGTGGGCCTGGTCTCCGTCAGCGGGAGCTCACCCTTGAGCATGCGCCCGCCGTCGCCGGTCAGCCGCAGGTAGTAGTCCGGGGAGCAGGTGGTGCCGTCCTCGTCCAGAGCCTTGACCCCGGAGCCGGACGGCACGTCGGCAGCGGTCGCCGCCGTCTTCGCGATCTGGTTGCCCTCGTTGTACTCGTCGAACATGGAGATGTAGATGCCCTGCGCACCCACCCGCTTCATGTTGTAGAACTGCCGCCACATGAAGTCCCCGTGGGCCCGGTGCCCCTCCTGGAGGTCACCGGGCATCACGCACGGCTGGTAGTCGATGCCGTGCGCGTCGCAGTCCGCCTGGTCGGGGGTGTTGATGTCGCGGTAGAACTGGTCGGACTGCTCGGCGCTGCCGATACGGCCCACCATCCACGGCGAGATCATGTGGAAGGCGCGGTAGACGTCCCCGAAGCCGGCCCGCGAGTCCTCGGTGCCGGTGCGCCAGTGAGTGGGCACCCCGCCGATGACGTAACAGCCCTGATCCTTGAACCAGTTGACGACATCGAGGCACGGGGCAGGATCGAAGGGGCGGGCGTCGTCACTGAACCCGAAGCCCCATACGCACACCACCGGCTTGCCGTTCTGCTTCGCGTAGGCGCTGGACGAGGTGTGCGCCTTCATCTTCTCGGTCCAGTCCTGCTTGATCTCGGACTGCATCGAGGTCCAGCCGGTGACGTCGTACATGATGTAGAACTTCCGGCCGTTGGCTTCCGCGGCCTGCCGCACCTTCTGCGCCATTCCGTCACGCGTGGGGCCCTCCGGGCTGAAGGGGTTGAAGCGTTGGAGCGCGGCGGTGTCGATGTTGTTCTCCCGCATCCAGCGGAAGTGGGTGTCCACCGACTGCTGGTCCCAGGACGAGAACAGAGCGGCCTTGCCGCCGCCGTTCAGGTCCGCCATCGCGGTGGGGTAGGTGTGCGTGTAGTCCGCAACGTCGGGCCAGGACTTGGCGCTGCTCGCACCCTGCGCGGGCGCCTTGCTCATGTCGGGGCTCCAGTGCCACCAACCGTCGATCGGGGCGCTGTCGCCCTTGCACGCGAACCAGCCCTGGTAGCCGACGGTTATCTTGCCGACCACATCACCCGCGGGGGAGGAGGCCGGGTTCGCGGCGGGGGCGGGGGACGCGCCGGCCTGCGTGGCAGCTACACCACCAGCCGCCGCGGCCGCCACGGCGGCGCCGGACAGGACGAAGGTACGTCGGGAGATACTCATGGGGGATGCCCTCTCGGTCTGCCTCATCGGCGCGGCCGTCCCCAGGGGCGCGGCCGCGCACGGATTCCGCGTCCGCTGGAGTGGGAGAGGTATGGCGGCGGCAGTCCGCCCCTCCGTCAACAGGCGCCCCGGCAACATAGTCGTGTCGCCAGGGGCACGACAAGACCCCGGGGACCACGACACCGGGAACTGCCGCCGCACCCCTTTCGCGCCGCCGCGGGGTGCTTCGTCGCGTCGGCTCGCCTCACTGGCCTTATGTCTATCATTTTGATTTAATGAGGAACCCGCACGCCAGGACGGAAGGACCATCATGCCGGGCGACATCTCCGTCAGCGCCCTCGCGCACGCCCCCTCGACGCCGCTGCCGCACTACTGGAGCCGTGTCGTGGGCGCCGGCCGGGCCAACGAGGGTCTGCGCGCCGACTGGCAGCGCCAGCTCACCGAGGCGCACGCAGCCTGCGGTTTCGAGTACATCCGCTTCCACGGGCTCTTCCACGACGACATGTTCGTCTACACGGAGACCGAGGACGGCGAACCCGTCTACAACTTCCAGTACGTCGACGCGCTCTTCGACTTCCTGCTCGACCTCGGGGTCCGCCCCTTCGTCGAGTTCGGCTTCAGCCCGCGCGCCCTGGCCCGCGAGACCAACACCGTCTTCTGGTGGGGAGCGCACGGCTCCCCGCCCACGGACCTCGGCAAGTGGAGCGCCCTCATCGCGCGCATCACCCGCCACTGGATCACCCGCTACGGCCTCGACGAGGTCCGCTCCTGGTACTTCGAGGTGTGGAACGAGGCCAACCTCTGGGGCTTCTTCCACGGCACCCGCTCGGAGTACTTCGAGCTGTACGAGGTGACAGCGCGCGCGGTCAAGGACGTGGACGCCCAGCTGCGCGTCGGCGGCCCCGCGACCTCCAACTTCGTACCCGACGAGCGCTTCGGCGGCGAGTCGGAGGACGTCTCCCGGCGCATCGTGGCCGGCCGCGACGACATCGACGAGCTCGAATGGCGACCGGTGTGGATGCAGGCGTTCCTCGACTTCTGCGTCGAGCGCGAGCTGCGGGTCGACTTCGTCTCCACCCACCCGTACCCCACGGACTGGGCGCTCGACGAACACGGCCAGGGCGAGAAGCTCACCCGCGGCAAGGACGCCACCCCGGTCGACCTCGCGCTGCTGCGCGAACTCATCGCCAAGAGCGCCTACCCGGACGCCGAGATCCACCTCACCGAGTGGTCCTCGTCCTCCTCGCCGCGCGACCACACACACGACACACTGCCCGCGGCCACCTACGTGACGCGCTCGCTGCTCCACTCCCTCGACACCGTGCACTCGCTGTCGTACTGGACCTTCACGGACGTGTTCGAGGAGGGCGGGGCCGGCGACGAGCTGTTCCACGGCGGCTTCGGCATGATCACGCTGCCCGGAATCCCCAAGCCCACCTTCCACGCCTACCGCATGCTGCACGCGCTCGGCGACGAGCTGATCGAACGCGGTGAGGACCACGTCCTGACCCGGCACGCGGCCAGTGGCAGGCTCACCGCGCTCGTCCACCACTACCCGCAGGAGGAACCCAAGTCGGTGCCCGCCTCCTTCGACAGCCGCGAGGTGGCCGAGACCACCCAGGCCAAGGGCACCCCCCGCCGACTCGCCCTCGAACTGGCCGGTCTGCCCGCGGGCGCCCCCTTCCGGGTGGAGGTGCTGGACGCCGAGCACGGCAACGCGATCGGCGCCTGGCGCGAGCTCGGCTCCCCGGCCGCACCCACCCGCGAACAGCTCGCCCACATCGACCGGCAGGCCCGCGCCACCGACGTGCGCACCGTCCTCGCCGGCCAGGACGGTGTCCTGCGCTTCGACACGGTCCTCGCCCCCTGGTCGCTCGCCCTGGTCGAGCAGCTCTGAGGGCGAGGACGCGAACGGGCGCGACCCCCGACAGGGAAGCGCCACCCCCGACGGGCGCAGGGGAGGCGGCACGCAACGGGACGGCGGCACCGGCCCGTGCCACCTCCTCTGCGCCATCCACCGGCCGCCGTACGCGGCTGCGCCCCCGGGGCCGACCCCGCCGCGGCGCGCGTACGGCGACGGCTACCGGCCGACGGCCGGTAGAATTCCACCGATTCGACGCACCCGGGGGACGAGAGCACGGACGACCGCGGTCCTCCTCGGGAGCGGGAGACGTCCAGGAGACACCACAGTGACGAGCAAAAGGGCGAGTGCCGGGAAGGCGTCGATCCGGCGCGGCACGAACCTGCCCCGCATGGGCGACTTCAACGAATCCGTCGTCCTTGACGCGATCCGCCGGGACCGCGCGGGCCTCAGCCGCGTGGAACTCGCGGAGGCCACGGGGCTGTCCGCGCAGACCGTCTCCAACATCACCCGCCGCCTCATCGACCAGGGCGTCGCCCACGAGACCGGCAAGCAGAGCAGCGGCAGCGGCAAACCCCGCACCCTCCTCCAGGTCGCGCCCGGCGCGCGCTACGCGGTCGGCGTGCACCTCGACCCCGCCGTCATCACCTACGTCCTGCTCGACCTGCTCGGCACAGTCGTCGCCCAGCGCAGCGAACCCACCCCGCGCGGCGGCGACACCGACACCGTCATGGCCGGCATGGCCGCCTCGGTGAGCGGACTGGTCGGCGACTCCGGCGTGGACCGCGACCGGGTCCTGGGCCTCGGCATCGCGGCACCGGGCCCCATCGACGTGACCCGCGGGCTCGTCGTCGACCCGCCCGAGCTCCCCGGCTGGGGCAGCGTCCCGCTGCGCGACCGGCTCAGCGAGGAGACCGGCTACGCGGCCCTGCTCGACAAGGACGTCATCGCCGCCGCCGTAGCGGAACGCTGGTCGGGCGCGGCAACCGAGAGCCGCAACTTCCTCTTCTTCTACCTCGGCACCGGCTCGGGCATGGGCCTGGTCGTGGACGACACGGTGCTGCGCGGCTCGTCCGGGAACGTCGGCGAGGTCGGCGGGCTCGGCGCCGCCTGCTCGACCCGCGCCCTCGTCGAAGAGGCCATCGAACTCGCCGTACTGGGACATGAGTTCACGCCGACGGACCCGCAGGACGCGCAGCGCAGCCTGCAGCACCTCGCGTCTCTCGCGGCCGGTGGCGAGCCGCGCGCCGGCAGCATCATCGATCGCTGGGGCGTACGTATCGGACGCGGGGTCAGCGCGGCGGCGACCCTGCTGGACTCCGACACCATCGTGTTCGGCGGCCCCATCTGGACACTGCTGGCCGACCGGCTCCTGGCCGTGATCGAACCGATGGTCGCGCAGTCCCCGTTCGTCAAGCAGAGCCACCCCACGACGGTCACCTCGACGGCCATAGGCGAGAACGTCGCCGCCGTCGGCGCGGCCTCCCTGGTCCTCGACCGCAGCCTGTCGGCCCAGCCGATGTCACTGCTGCTGCGCTGAGCCCGCCGTTCCCTCTCGCATTACCAGCATCCTCCGCATGGCCGAGGGCCCCGACGCAACCGCTCCGTCGGGGCCCTCGGCCATGCGCGTACGGGCGCGTGGGCCGCGCCCGTGCGTACCGCTCGCTAGGGCCGCTGCACGCTGCCGTCCGTGTTGCGTAGCAGCGCCCAGCGATCGTGCTCCAGTGGCGCAGTCACCGGGTACTTCGCGGCTGCCGACTCATCGAAATCCACGCCGAGACCGGGCAGCGGCGAGGGATGCAGCCGCCCCCTCTCGGGCACCGGGGTGCCCGGGAAGACCTCGCAGGTCGCCTCCCTGAAGGTCGCCGCCTCCTGGACGCCGAAGGCCGGGGAGCTGATGTCGAGCGCGAGGTTGGCGGCCATGCCCACCGGGCTCACGTCGCCGGGACCGTGCGGCGCCGTGCGCGCGCCGAACAGCTCGACCGCCGCGACCAGCTTCCTGGTCGGGGTCAGCCCGCCCAGCGTGGGAATCCGGATGCGCGCGAAGTCGATGACCCGTGCCTCCAGCAGCGGCAGGTACATCCCGATGTCGTGGTACAGCTCGCCGACCGCCAGCGGCACCGAGCCGGCCGCCCGCAACTGGCCGAAGTGCGCCGCGTCCTCGGGCGCCAGCGCGTCCTCCAGGAAGAACAGCCGCGCGTCCTCGACCTCGTGGACCAGCTCGCGGGCCTGCGAGGGCGTGAGCCGCTCGTGCGCGTCGTGCAGCAACTCGACGTCGGGGCCGACCCGTTCACGGATCTCGCGCAGGACGGGCGGCACGTGACGCAGATAGCTCAGCGAGTCCCAGCTGCCCGAACGCAGCGCCCGGCGGCGCCGTTCGGCCTCGTCGCGCGGGGCGGTGCCATAGGTGTCGGTGCCGGGGACGGCGACCTGGACGCGGACGTGGCGGTAGCCGCCCTCGGCCGCGGCGAGCACCTTCTCCGCGATCTCCCCGGCCTCGAAGCCGTCGACGTGGGTGTACGCGTCCGCGGCCTGCCGGGCCCGGCCGCCGAGCAGCTGGTGCAGAGGCAGGCCCGCGACCTTGCCCTTGATGTCCCACAGCGCGACGTCCACCCCGGCCAGCGCGTTCTGCCCGATCGAACCGCCCCGCCAGTAGCCGCTGTTGAGCAGCAGCCGGTGCAGGTCCTCGATGTCCGAGGGGTCGCGGCCGAGAAGCATCGGCCCGTAGTAGTCGTCGACCACCGAGCGGATCGCGAGGGTGCGCTGCGGATCGCTCGCGCAGCCCAGACCGTACAGTCCGGGCTGGTTGGTCTCGACGCGCACGATGACGTACGGGCAACCCTGCGGGGCGCACAGGAAGGTGCGTACGGCCGTAACGCGCAGCGCGTCGGGGTCGGCCGAGGCCCACGGAGCGGGCGCGAGCACCTCACCGGGCTCCGGGGTGGCACCGGGCAAGGTGCCGGCGTCCGGTGAGGGGGACGAGGGGGAGCGCGGAGCCACCGCGTCCGCTGCTCGTTCCGGTGGAGTCATGGAGGTCCTCCTGGAAGGTGACACGGCTGTGGTTTCTCATTGTTTTCCGTGTAGTTACGTCTATTGACATCGTACATCAAGTCGATTTAGATTCCATGTGCTGCTACGGCAGGAGCTGAACGGACAGCTCTCAAGAAAGGCGCTGGGAACGTGAAACGATTTCTCCCGACCACGCGCCGCTCCTCGATTCTTGCTTCGGTCGCCGTCATGGGCGTACTGCTCGCGGGGTGCGGGACGAGCGACGGGAATGGTTCCGGGCGCGGTGAACTCTCCATGTGGACCTTTAAACAGTCCCATGTGGCCGCCCTGCGGGCGGCCGCCAAGAAGTTCACCGCCGAGACCGGGACAAAGGTGAACATCCAGGCGGTGACGCCGGACGACGCGTTCCTGACCAAGATCCAGGCCGCCGCCCGCACCAACGACCTGCCCGACGTACTCGAAGTGCACGCCAACGGCGACGACCTGGCCTTCGGCGGCGCGGGAATCCTTGAGGACCTCTCCAAGGACGTCGACCGCACCTGGCTCGACCAGTACCTCCCGCAGGTCCTGGCCGACGGCACCGTCACGGAGGACGTCTACCGGAACTCGCTGACCGAAGGCTCCAAGACCCAGGGCGTCGAGAAGGGACAGCGCTTCAGCGTGCCCCTCACCGTCGGCACCCAGGGCGTCGTCTACATGAACAAGAGCCGCGCCGAACAGGCCGGCATCACCGAGGCGCCCACCACCTGGGAGGGCTTCGTCGACGCGCTCGCCAAGATGAAGAAGGCCCACCCGTCCAACGGCGGGATGACCATCGGTATCAAGCAGCCCTCGACCGCCCTGGAATGGCTGATGCAGCCCATGGCCTACGGGATGCTCGGCAAGGACAGGTTCGAGGCGCTCTTCGGCCCCGACGCCGCCAAGGGCTGGTCCTCCGCCGACGGCCAGAAGGTCCTGAACACCTACAACCAGGTCACCCCGTACTGGGTGCCCGGCACCCAGTCCAAGGGCATCGACGAGGCCGACCTCGCCTTCGCCCAGGGCAAGGCGTCCTTCGACATCGGCGGCACCTACACCCTCGCCTTCCTCGCCGAGAACGGCTACGACGCCGACAACCTCATGACCTTCCCGGTGCCCCCGCCCAAGGACGCCGCGATCCCCAACCTCCAGCTCTCCCCGTTCTCCCTGACCGGCCTCTCCGTCACCAAGAAGTCGGAACACAAGGACGAGGCTCTGAAGTGGCTGAAGTTCCTTTCCCGTGACGGAATCGCCGCCGACTTCGGAAAACAGGCACTCGACGTACCACCGAACGCTCTCGACAAGAACCAGAGCAAAACACTCGGACCCGTCCTGAATTCCATGGAAACCGCGTTCGGTTCCGGCGCGAAGGCGTACAACGCCGGATACACCGCTTACCGGCCCAGCCTGTACGACCCCGGAAAGGTCGGCGCCGTACTGGCCCAGTTCACCCCGCTGAAATCGCGCACCGCGAAAAGCACGGGTGCCCAGATGAGTTCGATGATCAAGTCTTACTGGGCGGAGCAGAAGAAATGACCACCGAAACCGGTACGGTGCGGGGCGCGCGCCCCGCCGCGAACGGACCCCGGGACGGCAACAGCCCCGCGGCCGGGGCACCCCGCGGACGCGGACCCCTCGGCAGAATGCGCGAAAAGCGCAAGCAGGCCGCCTGGGGCTACCTCTTCGTCGCCCCCGCGATCCTCCTGTTCGCCCTCATGGGCGTCTACACGATCATCTACGGCTTCTCGCTCAGCTTCGCCCAGTGGAATGGCTTCTGGCCCGAATGGCACTGGAAGGGCTTCAAGAACTACACCGACCTGCTGGGCGGCAGCCCCACCTACTGGCCGATCGTGAAGAAGGCCGCGACCAACACCCTCTGGGTCGTCATCGGCGTACCCCTCCTCACAGTCCTCGTCGCCTTCCCGCTCGCCCTCGTCCTCAACTCCGTCAAACGCTTCCAGGGCGTCCTGCGCTCCATCTACTTCCTGCCGTACGTCACGACCGGCATCGCCGTGTACTTCGCATGGAACTACATCCTTGAACCGGGCGGCGCGATCAACCTGCTGCTCAAGACCGTCGGACTCGGCTCCCTCCAGGAACCCCAGGGCTGGCTCGGCAACCCCCACACCGCCCTCCCCACCATGATCGTCGTCATGGTCTGGTCCGCCGTCCCCGTCGCCATGCTGCTCTACCTGACCGGCCTCCAGTCCCTCGACGGCTCCCTGCTCGAAGCCGCCCAGATCGACGGCGCCGGCTGGCTGCGCTCCACCACGACCATCGTGTGGCCGCTCATGAAGCCCATCACCGTCGTCGTGATCCTGCTGAACGTCCGCGACTCTCTCCAGGGCTTCCAGTCCTTCCTGATCATGACCAACGGCGGCCCCGGCGACTCCACCAGCGTGCTCGGCCTGGAGACATACCGCCTCGCCTTCCTCAACGAGCTCTCCCCGACACTCGGTCTGGCCAGCGCCCTCGGCTGGCTCCTGTTCATCGCGGCCCTCGTCGTCGCCTTCATCAACCAGCGGGCCATGAGGAGGATGGGATGAGCAGCCAAGCGCTCAGCACCCCGCGCCGCACCGGCGCCCCGGGCCGCACCGCCCGCACCAGCCGCACCAAAACCCGCAGGCCCATCGGCCGGATCATCGTCGGCATCGTCCTCGCCGCCTACGCCGCCGTCAGCGTCTACCCCTTCCTGTGGATGGTGTCCGCGGCCTTCAAGACCAACGCGGAGGTCCAGGAGGGCGGGCACCTCATCCCGCACCACCCCACCCTCCAGACCTTCAGCGACACCTGGAACAAACTCGACTTCTTCGACTACTTCCTCAACAGCGTCAAGGTCACCGCCCTCACGACCGTCCTCGTCGTAGTCATCTACTCGGCCGCCTCCTACGCCTTCTCGGTGCTGGAGTTCCCGGGCAAGAAATGGCTGTACCGACTGTTCCTCGTACTGCTCTTCGTCCCCGGCGTCGTCACCCTGCTGCCCATCGTGCTGCTGGAGAGCAAGCTCAGCATCCTCGGCACCCACTGGGGCCTGATCCTGCCCTTCGTCAACGGCAGCGCCCCACTCGCGATCCTCATGCTCACCAACTCCTTCAACTCCGTCCCCACCGAGCTGCGCGAGGCGGCCCGCATGGACGGCGCGGGCGAACTGCGCATCTTCAGCCGCATCTACCTGCCCCTGGCCCGCCCCGCGATCGTCACGATCGCGCTGCTCACGGCCATCCCCACGTGGAACGAGTACCAGCTCACCCGTATCTCCCTGAACGATCCGCACAGCTACACCCTGCCGATCGCGCTCCAGACGATGCAGTCCTCCAACGTCGTGCAGTACAACTCGCTGATGGCAGCGGCACTGATCATGGTGGTACCGGTGATCGCCCTGTTCCTCTGCGCACAGCGCTACTTCGTGAACGGACTGATGGGAGCGGTCAAGGGATGAGCGAGCGAACCGAACGGACAACAACGGCCGGCACGGCCCCGACGGCAACCGTCCTGGTGACCGGGGCGGCCGGCGGAATCGGACGCACGGTCGTCGCCCACCTCATCGGCGCCGGCTACCGCGTCGTCGGCGCCGACCGCGAGCACGGGGACACCGACGAGGGCTGCGCGGCCTTCGTGACCGGCGACCTCGCCGAAGCCAAGACCGTCACCGAGTGCTTCGCCACCGCCCGCGAGACGGCCGGGGAGGCAGGACTCGCCGGAGTCGTCCACCTCGCCGCCTACCCGGCACCCGGCATCGTCGCCGAGGACGAAACGCTGCGCGCCAACCTCCTCGCCGCCTACCTGGTCCACCAGGAGGCGGGCCGCACCGGAGTACCCCGCGTGGTGGCCGCCTCCAGCGCCTCCGCCGTCGGCCTCGCCTGGGCCGACCGCGACCTGCACCCCGCCTACGTGCCGGTGGACGAGGAACACCCGAACCTCACCGTCGACTCCTACGGCCTGTCCAAGGTCATGTCGGAGGAGGCCGCCGCGTTCACCACCCGCCGCTGGGGCACCACCACCGTCATGCTCCGCTTCCCCTTCGTCGGCGCCGGCGACCGACTCCGCGAACGCCTCGACGAGGTACACCGCGACCCGGCAGGCAACCGCCGCGAACTATGGGGCTGGCTGCACACCGAGGACGCCGCCGCCTCCGTGGCCGCGGCACTCGACGCGGACCTGGAGGGCCACCACGTCATCAACATCTGCGCACCCGACAGCGCGGCCCTGGAGCCGAGCCTCAACCTGCTCGCCGCACACCACCCGGACACCCGGGTACGCGAGGGCTTCAGCGGCCACGACGCGTTCTTCGACACGACGCGCAGCCGGGAACTGCTGGGCTTCACGGCTCGGCACACCTGGCGCTGAGCACGGGCCGGCCATCGCGACGAATGCGGCCCGGACGCCCAAGGAGGAAACCGAGAACTACTGCAGTCGTGTACGGGGGGATCTTGAACGAACCGTTACGGCACGTCGTACCTGCTCGTAGCGCACCGAGGAGGCCGTGATCCTTACGCCCGGTCCGGTCGGTTCGTCACTCAGCACCGGATGGATCTGGCCGTCGCCGCGACGTCGCCCTCACCTGGTACGAGGTGACGGCGGGGGCGAGGGCGCCGACGTCGTGGTGCAGCCAGGCGCCCCGAAACCGAGCCCTCATCGACGTCAGCCACAGTACGGGCGTTGAGCGCCCGTCTTGCCACGCGTCAGCAGGCCTACTACTGGGAGGCCATCCTGCTTCGTATGGCCCTGAAGGTCGCCCGGGGCGGAGCGACGGTGGCGGGGCGCTGTTCCAGGCGGGAGCCGGTACGGTCCGGCTCGACCGGTATGGTCGGCGCCCATGGACCTGCGCGCCGCCGGGCCTCCGGGCCGCCGCGCTGCCCGGCGCGGGTGACCGAGGCGACGTTCACAGCATCACCCTTCTCACCCCCGGCCGGCGACCGAGCCGGAGATCCCTGGAACGTGAGGCTTGGCGGGGACTCCACGGCTGGGCCACGCGATGTCGTCCACGGCGAGAAACCGCTCGCAGGCCACGGCCGCGGGAGTTGCCCCGGTGAACGCCATGACGTCACGGTGCAGGTGGGACTGGTCGGCGTAGCCGGCGTCGGCCGCGACTCGGGCCGCGCCTTCACCCGCGACCAGGCGGTGGGCGGCGTGGTCGAAGCGGACCAGCTTCACGGCGCGCTTGGGCGGCAGACCGAGCTGGGACCAGAACCGGGACCACAGGCGCTTTCGGCTCCATCCGACCTCGGCCGCGAGAGCGTCTACCCGGACCAGGCCACGACTGCCTACGATCCGGTGCCAGGCCCAGGCCACCTCCGGGTCCACCGGCGGCCCCGCCTCATACCGGCGGGCCAGCAGTGCGTCCGTCCACGCGAATCGCTCCGGCCAGGACGGGGCATCGCCCAGTTGCTCGCGGATCCGGATCCCGTCCCGGCCCCACAGGTCGCCCAAGGACACGGGGGCGCCGTCGAGGTCGGCGGGGGAGGTGCCCAGAACTGCGCGTGCGATCACCGGGGACAGGCGCACCTGCAGGCACTCGACGTTCTCTCCCCGCGCCCACACCGCGCCTCCGGGCCCGAACCCGGGCGCGGCCACGACGCTTCCTCGCTGCTGACCCGCGGCACAGTCAAGGACGGGCGACCCGGCGCCGAACTCGATGAGCAGCGTCACGGCCGGGTGCGGGACCATCCGGAGCGTGTCCAAGTCACGGACACGGAACCCGGCCATGGCGACACCGGCCACCCCGCTGGGACGCTGAGGGCTTGCGACGTCCCACACAGCCGTACCGTGCGTGAAGGTCCGCATCTCTTCATGTTACGTGAACGGCCGAGGGGAACATTTATCCAATCCGCCGATGGGCACCGGCGGCGACAGTGAGCTCATGACTGCATCTGACGGCGGACCGCACATGAATGACGGCGCCCAGACCATCGAGAGCGCGGCCCTGGCGCTGGACGGCGGCGACATACACGTCTGCCAGGACGGCCCTCGCAACGCCCCCGCACTCCTGCTCATCCACGGGTCCGCATCCTCGACCCGCTCGTGGGACCCGCTGGTTCCCCTGCTGACCGGATCTCACCGAGTCATCCGGATCGACCTCCTCGGGCACGGCCGGTCAGCCAAACCGACCGACCGCAGCTATGCGCTCCCGGACCAGGCACGCCGGGCCGGCGTGGTACTGGACCGGCTCGGCGTCGAGCATGCCATAGTTGTCGGACATTCGAGCGGCGGCGTGGTCGCCACCGCCCTCGCCGAACAGCGACCGGAGCTGGTCACCGCGCTCGCGCTCGTCAACACCGGACCCAGCCTCAACGCCTTTATCGCACCGCAGCCCGACTCGGCCGGGCTCTCGCAGTGGCCGCCGACCGACGAGCAGATCCGCTCCTTCGCGAGCACCGGCTTCAGCCGAGCGGGCTACCGGATCCCGCCCGAACTCCTGGACGAGGTGCGCTGTATGACCCTCCACACACTCACCGCGACGATGCAGGCCACCCGTGAGTACCTGGAGCAGCAGGCGCTCCCGGACCGACTGAAGGCCCTCGGTAAACCGCTCCTGGTGATCTTCGGCGAGGACGACCGCAGATGGCGATCCTCATCCGCCGATGACTACCGGGCCGTTCCGGGGGCGACAGTCGAGTTGCTGCCCGGTCTCGGACACTCACCCATACTTGAGGATCCTCCGCGTACCGCCACTTCCCTACTGCCCTTCACCACCATCCACGCCGTGCGGATGGGCTGAATGACAAGGAGGGGAGCCATGCGGATTCTCGTTTCCGGCGCCGGCATCGCCGGTCCGGTTCTGGCCTACTGGCTCACCAGGCACGGCTTCTCTGTCACCGTCGTCGAGCGCGCGCCGACACCGCGCCGGACCGGCGGTCACGCGGTGGACCTGTTCCGGCCCGCCATGAACATCTCGGAGAAGATGGGCGTGCTTCCGCGGATCGAGGAACGGGCCACCGGCACCAACCGGATGACCGTCTACCGGGAGGGCACACGGCGCTCCGTCCGGGTGGACCTCTCCAAGATCTTCAGCGCTACCTCGGACCGCCATATCGAGGTGATGCGCGACGACCTGAGCGAGATTTACTGCGACGCCGCGCGTGACGACGTCGAGTACATCTTCGGCGACTCGATCACCGCGATCTCGCCCGACGGCGATGTGCGGTTCGAGAACGCCGCGCCGCGCCGCTTCGATCTCGTCGTCGGCGCGGACGGGCTGCACTCCAACGTGCGCCGCCTCACCTTCGGCGACGAGCCCCGCTTCAGCACCTCCATCGGGGCCTCCTTCGGAGTGCTGACCCTCCCCAACACCTCCGGCCTCGACGGCGAGCTCTCCATCCACGTCGGCGTCGGCCGCACCGCCGGCATGTACGGCGCACGGCACCTCCGTGACGCAAGGGTGTTGTTCCTGTTCCGGAGCGAGCCCGAACTCGGCCACCACCACGACGTACCCCGGCAGAAGGAGCTGCTGCGCAGTGCGTTCGAAGGCCTGCACCCCGATGTGGACCGCTGGCTGGACGAGCTCGACCGCACCCAGGCGTTCTACTTCGACTCGATCACCCAGGTCCGCATGGACAACTGGTCACGGGGGAGGGTGACGCTCGTCGGCGACGCGGGCTACAGTCCCGGCCCAGCCGTCGGCGGCAGCACCAGCCTGGGCGTCGTCGGCGCATACGTACTCGCCGCGGAGCTGGCGCGGACGGACGGTGACCACGAGCGCGCCTTTCCCGCCTATGAGCGCGCGATGGCGGAGTACGTCCGCGGCAGTCGCGCGGCCGCGCTGAGCGCGGCGAAGACCCTGATCCCCAACTCACGTCTCGGCGTGCACGGACTGGCCCAGGGCGCCCGCTTGATCTCCGCCCTACCCGCAGGGCCCAGCCGCGCCCTCCTCCGCCTCACCACCAAAACCGCACGCCTCCACAACTCCATGAACGTCGACGACTACCCGCCGCCACCCAAGCCATCACGCGGCCGCGTCGGCCGCGCAGACGACCCCGGAGGCAGGCTCGGGGCAGGCTAAGAAGCCGTCCGCCGTCAGTAGCCGGCCAGGCTTGGCCGGCCCTGGAGTCCGGGCCAGTGCCCTTCCGAAGATGGGAGGGCACCAACGGCTGAGCCAGATCGCCGGTCACTTGGCCGAGGGCTGCACGCCCTGTCAGCTCAACGCCTGGCGACGGCCACAGCAGCTGGTCAGCATGGTCGATGTCAACATCCACGGTCAGTTGATCCAGTTGTTGATACGGGTCGGTAGCCACGGACACGGCTGTGGCTTTGTCCACGAGTACGGGTACTGGCACGCTTTCCGTGACGCGTGCACGGTGCGTGATCCTCGCTGTGAGACCGGTGAGACCGGTGAGACCGGTGAGACCGAAGGGGGCCTCAGGCGCAGACGATGGGGCAGCCGCGTCGGATTGTGTGCTGTGCAGCGCGCAGGAACAGTGCGACGTAGAAGGCTGTGTCCAGGTCCTTGGTCCACGGTCCTGTTCGAGTAGTGGCCAGTTCCTTTGCTTGCTGCCTGAACCACGTGCTCAGGTCGAGGTTGTCGCATGTTGCTGGGGTTTCTGCTGGCAGATCGATGGATGCGGCCAGCTTCTCGGCGAGCGGTAGGACCTGAGGAGCGCCGGCGACCATGGACTCGTGGTCGCCGGATTCGATGGGCAACCAGATCGCGTCATCGAGCGAGAAGGGCACGAGCACGGTCCAGCCGCAGAGAACCTCCGATTCCTCTCGCGACAGGTGTGTTTGGCACAAGGCGAGGAACTCGGTCATGTCGGGGGTCAGCTTTTCCTCGAAAGCTTGTCCTGAGCCAGGTGCGAAGTCCGACTCTGCGGGGACGTCCTCGTAGGGCGGCAGGCCCCGCCGTCTGAGTTCAGCATCGAGGGCCGAAGCCACTTGGCCCCATTCGTCCTTCTCGCCACCGAACCATTCCTCCGCGCCGACGCTCACCAGATAGACACCCATGTGTGGAAGCTATCGCACGCATCTAACATCGATCAGTTAGCCAACAGGATTCGCTTGCGGAGCAGTGCGAAGCCGGCCCGGCCGAACATCTGGCGCTTGAGCATTTTGATCCTGGCTGCGTAGGTGAGACCAGAGAGCGTTTGTCGGTGGCTTCCAAGAGCGGTTGATGGCAGGGCGCTCTGAAAATGTCGCTGAGATTTGAGAGCACCGGAGTCGGCTCGGGGGTGTGCGGCCCGGCCGGAGGGTGTGTGGAAGTCGGTGGAACCGTCCGTCGGAGTGGGGCATGATCCGCTCATGGAGCGTGTCATCGATCTTGATCAGGCAGCCGCAGTGATCTCTGAGCGGGCTGCGGGGTGGCTGGCTGCCGGTCTCACTGTTGGGCAGGTGACGTGGATGGACGCAACTTCGCCGTGGCCTCGGCAGCTTGAGACTGACAGGGCGCTCGTGCGTGATCCCGTATCCATCGGCGTGCTCATCGACGGCCCGGGGGACGCTGGGCTGTCCGTGGTGCTGTTCCGGGGCGGCTGGGCTGACGTGGACTACTTCGACGGTATCGACGACGGCGGGCAGATACCGGCGTTCGACATAACATCGGCAGCGGCCTTCGGCACCCAGCTCCATCAGTGGGTGCCGCGCGCCTTCGGAAACCTTGGCAAGAGGTAGAGCTGAAGGGCTGGCACCAACCCGGCCCCCCTCGGTGATCAGCCAGCAGCGGCCTGCTGTTCGGCGCGGGCGCGAGTGGTGGCGAGGCGGTAGGATTCGGTGCCGGTCTCGATGATGTTGCCGCCGAAGGCGAGTCGGTCGACGATGGCCGCGCAGAGACGCGGGTCGGTGAAGGTCTTGGTCCAGCCGGAGAACGACTCGTTCGAGGCGATGGCCACGCTGTTCTTTTCCTCCCGTTCGGTCAGAACCTGGAAGAGGAGTTCGGCGCCGCGGCGGTCGAGTTCCATGTAGCCGAGCTCATCAATGCCGAGCACGTCAACGCGGCCGTAGCGGGCGATAGTCTTGGTCAGCTGCTTCTCGTCGGCGGCCTCGACGAGTCCGTTGACCAGCTTGGTCGCGAGGACGTACTTGACCCGGTAGCCGGCCATCGCCGCCTCGGTACCGAGGGCGATGAGCAGGTGGGACTTGCCGGTGCCGGAGTCGCCGATCAGGCCGCCGACACCACGGTGCCGCCGGCGAACCCGGCCCCGGCAACCGACCCGGACGACGCGGTGGTCGGCCTGCGCGAGGCGTACGCGAACCACTTGTCGGAAGCCGTCGCCAGCCTCAAGGCGATGCGCTGGGCCCGCCAGAACGACCCGGACTTCCCCCGGCCCCGTCGACAAGCGCGGCGCCGAATTTCTCTACCGCGTCGGCGACCTCAAGAAGTGGGCCCGCAACCGGCCCCGCGCCGGTACCACCGACCCCGACTGACCGCCCCGGCCCGCCGAAGGCCGCGAACCGGCCCTGTCCGGTTCGCACGAAACGATCCCTGGAAACCGTCCGCGCTGGCGTCCACGCAGCGGCGACACTGGTGCAGTGGTTCACCTCCGGTGCAGTGGTCCGCGTGCCCTGACGGCGACGTCCTGTGTCCGCTAGCGTCCCCTTAGTATCAGCACATCGCCTCATCGGGGGACATCGACAACATGTCCGTGCACGACCTGACAGAAGTACAACTCGAACGCGAGCAAATCGCGTTGCTCGCCATGATCGGAACCCAGCAGGCGGCAGATCCTGACGGCCTATGGCCGATGTGGGACTGGGTGGAATACAAGGCGAAATCCTTTGGCATGGCGGATCCCTGGGGCGTGCTCGACTCGCTGCCGCGGGTCGGGGCTTCCGGATCCGCAGCGCTCTCCTACGGCTTCACCACGGCGGTCCCCCGCATCCTCACGGAGGACACCCGGATCAAGCTGACGGTCGCCGCACCCTGGGCACTGGACGAAGCGCGTTACTTCCTAGGGGAGCCCTTTCTCCAGGTGCTCCATCACATGATCGCGTTGTGGCGGAACACCCCGCGCTCCCCGAACGAGGTCACAGAGGTCTCCCTGACGTCAGAGGACCTTCAGCGGGCACTCCCGCAGATGGATCCCCGCATCATCCGCATGGTCCCGGGCACCTGCCTCGAAGAACCGTTTTGGTCCGGCTCGTCCGGCAGAGCACCGGACGGCAGCTGGAGGATGGACGTCCCGCAGCGTGTCATGAGCTATGAGCATGTCACTGACCTGCGCGGCTACGTAAGCGAGACCTGCAGACAGGTGCACCAAGTTCTGCAGGAGGCCCACCGGAACATCACCGGCGGGAAGCCAGTGCCCGCGCCGTTCCCTGACCCGGTGGTTCACCTCAACGCGTCCCGCACGGCTCTGCTGAAGTGGCTGTGGCACCAGAAACAGCAACAGGGTCCAGGCGAGCCCATGCCGAACGTGATGGACGTGCTCTCGGACGACGGCTTCTCCGTGGACCAGGGCGTGCGGTTTACCCAGGGCGAGATCGACCGAGCCTCTGCATACCTGGAGCAGCACGGACTGATCCGAGGCGGCGGTACATTCGATCCGATGACTGGCCTGGTCCTGGCCGAGATCACTGCGGTCGGTGAGGACTGCGTGGAGGGGTACAACGGGGACGTCGGCGCGTACGTCCGCCGCAGGGACAACGGCCTTGTGACGTTCCACATCGCCACGAACAACGGCAACATCGCAGCCAACAGCACCAGCGTCACCCAGAACTCCACAACACCGGCCAGCTTCGACCCGGCACAGGTCCTGGCAGTGGTCAGCCTGATCCGGCAACTGACCCCGGCTCTGACCCCGGAGGCAGGGGAGCAGCAGGCGCTGCTGGCACAGACGAGCGAGCTTCAGGCGGCTGCTGAGGCCCCCGTACCCGACCGCGGGGCAGTGCGGGGTATCACGGAGGAATTCTTGTCCACGATCCGTAGCCTCACCCACTCCCCCGACGTCCGACGGCTTGCCCTGGAAGCGGTAGAGCAAGGGATCCAGAACCCGTAGAGAGCCCTGACGAAGGTTCTTTCAGTACGCGAGCGAAACGGGAGACACACGAGCGGACGGTTCACTGTCAGACCCTCTCCGTACGCTTGCTGTGAGAAACCTGAGACAGGAGGGCAACGTGGCCCGTGGCATCAGCTCCCGTGCCTTCGACAAGTTTTCGAAGGCATACGTCGGGGGCTTGAAGAAGAGCTTGGAGCAGGCCGCGCGGCGCAATTCTCCTCGTGTGCATATCCAGGCCGAAAGCAGCACATCTGGAGGCGAGTTGAACCACAGCGGGGCGATCGAGGACAGCGCCTACCTGGCACAAGTGCTGATCTGGCTGGACACCAACCACCAACAGCGCCCAGCCGAGTACGTCGACGTGACTCGGTTCGTCGAAGAACACCAGCTCGAAGACGAAGATCCCACCGTCCTCGCTCTCCAACTTGAGCAACACGGCCTGGTGGAGATCGCCCGCGACATGACTGGGGCCACCGACGTCCACCTTACCGACGAAGGTGTCGTCGCCGTGCAACGGCTGAAGAAACTTCAGAAGGACCGCGCCGCCCGACTGCGCCACACGATGAACGCCTTCCTGCGATGGCTCTACGACACCGCAGGCGACCAGAGGCCCATCAACCCGTCCCTGTTCCTCGCGACGCCCGGCTCGTACTTCGCCGGAGCCGAGATCACCGGCACCGAACTGCACCAAGCGCTCTCCTACATGGCAGAGCACGATCTCATCGAAGCCATCGACACCGACCCCGCCAGGGTCGCCATCACACCCCAGGGCGCCAGCTGCGCCCTGGCAGGAGGAAGCGTGCAAGACCACGTCAACCAGCCGAAACCTGGCGACAATATCACCTTCCACATCGGCGAGAACACGGGCAACATCGCCGCGAACAGCCGCGACTTCACCATGAACGCCACAACCAACAAGGACGGGATCGACCCTGCGGCGGTCGTCATGCTCGCCCGAGCCCTGCGCCAAGCCGCACCGATCCTCGACCTGCCGGAAGACGAGGTCATCGAGTTCACCCAGCTCGCCACACGTATCGAAGCCGAGGCCGCCAGTGGCTCGCCCGACCCTGGCAGGCTCCAGCGGTGGGGGAGCTCCGTCATGGGCATCCTCAACTCTCCGGTCGTCAGCGGAGCACTGGGAAGCGTGCTCGCCGCATACACGGGGATTGTCCTCCCGGGCCTGCCTCCCGCCTGATCCCGCAACCCACGAAGCACGCGGCAGGCCCCAGGAACTCCTTGGGGCCTGCCGCGTCTCGGCACGCCCGCCGCCCACGCCCGCGCGAGGGCGGCAAGTGCCTGGAGTCTGCGGGTCGCGAGCTGCGCGCCCTACTGCGCCCGAGCCGCGCCCAGCCACCAGGTAGCACTAGGGGGAGCGGCCCAAGATCCCAGGGCTTACACGCACACCAGTACGATGCCGCAGCTCAGAACCCCCGGGCATTGCGCCCCAGTGCGTGTAGGGCCTGGGAGCGGTGTCGCTGGCCCCGGACAGCGAAAGACCCCGGGCCGCCCTGCGCCCCGGGGGCCTTCGCTGCTCGCACCGCCACCGCTCACCAGTCGTCGGGTGCGCTGCCTCCCAAGCTATCGGCCGGCCTTCGCTGGTACGGCCCCAGTGCGGTTCCTCCATCGAGGTCTCGTGCCCGTCGGGCAGAACGCAGATCTGCCCCCAACGACCGTGCTTGCCCCCGCAGAGCTCGGTGAGCCCGTCCACGTCGCCGTCGCGCACGGCCTGGTCGTAGCGGTCCTGGAACGGCTGGAGACGAGTGAACAGCTCCATCCCGAGCTCCGTCTCCGCCACCTCCACCCGGGCCCGCCCCTCCTGCAACCCCCGGGTCGGCCAGCACAGCAGTGATGACGTCCCTCCGCCTCCGGGAAGGCCCTGGTGCGGGCGTGCCGCCGCACGGCGCCCCGCACCCACTGCTCGCCGGTCTCCTGGTCGCTCGTGCTCATCACGCCGCTCGTTCCGTGGCTGCCCAGTCGAGTCCGAGGTTGGCGAGGGTGGCCAGTTTGTCGGTGGTGAGTTTGTCCCGGCGGCTCTTGCTGTTGGACAGGAACACTCCGAGCTTGACGAGGTGTTCCTGGTCGTTGATCACGATCCGTTCCTCGTGGGCTCTGGGTACGGTTACAGACCCGGTGCGGGCTTTGTACTGTGCCAGGGCTGCCGCGCCTTTCTCGAAGGTGCTCAGGGTCGGGGTGGACGGCTTGGCCGGCGCTTCGAGCTCCGCCGCGACCGGTACGACGCCGATGGCCTCCAGGCGCTCGCGCTGCCCGGAGCTCAGCGCAGTCCAGGCCTCGGGCTTCCGCTGCTTGGCGAGCCACTTTCCGATGTCCATGCCGTGGACGGTGACCCCGGGTTCGATGTACGCGAGGATGGTCTCCTCCGCGAGCATCTCCCGTACCACGGCGTAGTGCCGCTGCCACTCGGGCGGCCATGACGGGTTCCAGTCCTCATCAACCTCCTTGAGCACTGTCTCCCACTCGGGGTGTCCCTCCAGGACACCGGGGCGGCGGAGGTTGGACAGCCACTGCCCCACCGGCCGGTCCAGCGCCGTCGCGTGCCGGGGCGCGCACAGCGTCCAGTGCTCCTCGTAGTACGCCTTCGCGGCCTGAAGGTTCTCCTGGAACCGCTCATCGGCCGGATTCCAGACCATGCCCAGCTTCTCCAGCCGCTGCGCGCGCCGGCCGGTCATCTGCCCCGCCCCGTACGCCCGCCGCTGTTCAGCGACCCACTGCCCCAGCGGGTACGCACCCTCCTTGTGCCCGTACGGAACCCGCGCGTGCAGCTCACGCTCCGCGAACTTCTTCAGCGACGCCCAGCCGCGCGCCCAGTCCTGACGCTCCGTGTCGATCACGTTGAAGGAAACCCACTCCGCGACCATCACCGGATCACGCGGAGCCGCAAAACGGAGCAGCAGACGGGATTCTTCCTCACCTTCCCCGGGCGGCGGACCGATGTACTCGGACGGCTGCGCGATGTCCTTCTGAGGCTCCTGCGGAATCGCGAGCAATTCGATTGCCTCTTCATCATGAGCGCGCAGACCTTCCAGCACCTTCACCAAGGGCCGATACGAACCCGAGGTGAACATATCCTCCGGCTTTTCACCGGGCTGGAGGAATACCGGCACGATCAGAGAGGCGAGTTTCCCTTGTCCGGGCTTCTGACGCAGCGCCCGGCCGACGGCCTGGACGATGTCGTGCGGCGCGCCCTTGGGGTCCAGGAGGGCCACCGAGTCCACGGCCCGGATGTCGACGCCCTCGCCCAGGACCCGGCAGTTCGACAGGACGGCCCGCAGCGCGGTGGACCCGAAGCCACCCAGGACCCCCCGCCGGTGCTCCGGTACGTGCTCACCACACAGCCAGTCCGCCCAGATCCGGGCGGGGTACTGCTCGGGCTGATCCGCGTGCAGCTTCGCCGCCACGCGCTGAAGGCCCTCCGCGTACGCCTGCGCCTCTATCGTCCGGTGGTGGAAGGTGATGCACGTCGACAGGTCATGCTGCGCCATCGTGTGCAGCAGCGCGGCCTGGAGCGCCCCTAGGCGCTCCCCACGGACCTTCTCGCTGCGCCGCTCCTCGCCCATCAGCCGCTCCGGGGTGACGACCGGGTCCTGGAGCTCCAGGACGATGATCTGGTACCGCGCAAGAAGACCGCGCGACACCGCCGACGCCAGCGAGAGCTTGTAGAGGACGGGTCCGAAGACCTTCTCGTCGTCCATGGAGGCCGCCATCTCAGGCGGCAGCGGGTCACGTACCCCCTCCGCGACTTCCCGGTTCGGTCGCTCCTCCCAGATCCGCGGCGTCGCCGTCAAGTACAGCCGACGGTGCGCAGGGATGACGCTCTGGTCGTGGATGCCCGCCCACGCCTTGCCCATCGAGCCCGACGTCCTGTGGGCCTCATCGACTACCGCGAGGTCTACCGGGGCGAGTTGCTGGCCGTATGCGCCTTCGAAGGCCTCTGCCAGGACTCCGAGGCTGGCATACGTTGCGTAGATGGTCAGGGGCCCCGTGCCGTGCCACAGGGCCAGCTGTACGGGGTTCGTAGTGGAGCGGACCCGGAGGTTCCACAGCTCCGGATCATCCTGCAGCGAACACACCGCGACAGCCGGCCCTCTGTGCCCAGCCTCATGCCATGCTTTCACCGTCTGCGCGAGGAGGTCGAGTGTCGGCACCAGCACCAACACCCGCCCACGCGAAACGATCCGCCGCGCCGCCACGGCTGCCATGAGGGTCTTACCCGTGCCGCACGCGGCGTGGACCTGCCCGCGCAGGCCACGAGAAGGGATGCCTTCTGGTGGGACGTCGAGGCCGCGCACGATGGCATCGACGGCCTCGACCTGATGGTCACGTAGTTTCACGGCTGGTCCTCATTCCTTGCCCTGGGGCCGGGGCTCCGGATCGGCTGGCGGGAGGCGCTGAAGCAGGCGTTCGGCCAGTACATGGTCGTAGTCCTGTGCAACCTGCAGGGGAGTCCGTCCGTCCTCGGCCGTCAGCCGCGGGTCGGCGCCGTAGGCCAGCAGGATCGCCGTGGCAGCGGTGTTCAAAGGGTGCCCCGACTGCAGATGACTGTCGCCCTCGACCTCGACGGCATGAGTGAGCAGCGTATGCCCGAAACACACCTCGTTCGGATCGGTCCCAGCATCCAGAAGCACGGTGAGCGCCTCATAATCGCTGACTTCCACGGCTTGGTGCGCTGGCACCCATCTCTCGATTTCCGCTATCCAAGGCATTTCACTATTCATTAGCAGATCCTATTCATCGGGAGTGTAACCAACGAATTCTCTGAAAACCGATCACATCAGGGGGAGACAGCATCTGATGCCAAACCCTACACAGTGAGTCATTATGATGCATCCACCGTGGCTCAGCTCCGAAGAGCAGAGCCAAACACGACCGATCCCCACTCCTCCCGCAGCTGTATCAGGTGAGAGTCAGCGACACCTAACAGGCGCACCCGAAGACGGGGTAGGGGTTCAGGCGGAGCGCAGCGGAGCCCGTAACCACGCCAAGGCCGGCACCCGACCGAGCCGACACCCCGTCACTCCCGCTGCAACTGCGAATTTCCAGTCACTACACAGACCCACACGCGATGCATCCCTCGCAGCCAGCCAAGGCACCCGCGCTTGCGCGGGTGCCTTCAATTCGCGCTTGCGCGAATTGAATCTCTCCAGGAATTCCGCTTGCGGAATTCCATTCCCGCGCTTGCGCGGGAATCCGCCTTGCGCTTGCGCAAGGCGGATCGCTCTGCAGCGGCTTGCCGCTGCAGTACCCGCTC